>CAKZPF010000001.1:5000-21956 GCA_937138625.1 uncultured Caulobacteraceae bacterium
GCCAATGATCACCAGGCTGACGAGGTTGATTAAGGCCGCGATGTTTTCCGCACGTTTATAGCCAAAGGTCTTATGTGCGTCGGCAGGTTTGCGCCCAATTTTCCGCGCTACCAGGGCGATGGCCAAGCTGGCCGCATCACTCAGGTTGTGGAGCGCATCGGCCACCAACGACAAACTGCCTGACATCAACCCGCCCAGCACCTGCACTGCTGTCAGGCCCACATTGACCGCCACGGCCAAAACCAGCCGGCGGTCGCCCATGGTCTGGGTGTCGTGGTGGCAGTGGTGATGGGACATTGCTTCCCCCTCGAAAATTTATGCACACCTGACTAGTGATGATAGGTGATGACAGGAAACCCTATCACAAGGGGAGCGAAGCCTGGCTATGATTCGGGGCTATTTTCGGTTCAGCGCAACAGAGGGAGCGCATATGTATAGGAATTTTTGGCAAATTTACATTCCTTTTGCACGGACAACTTAAGAGGGTATTGTTGTTATTGCGGATATAAGGAAATTGTCATGCCCGAAACCTTTGACCAGGACTTAATGGCTATGGAAACGGTGCGCGAGCGTCAGCAGGCGTTCGTGGCCCATTTGGGCATGAAGGCTCTGGAAGGGGCTCGCCCCACCGATTTGATCCACGAGGCCGTGGAGATGGTGGCTGCCATATTAAATGTGGAAATGTGCAAGGTGCTGAAATATCAGCCTGAGTATGACAATCTGTTGCTGTTGGCTGGTGTGGGTTGGCAAGACGGATTGGTTGGCCACGCCACTGTTCCCGCGGCCTATGATTCCCAGGCGGGCTTTACCTTGCAAAATAAGACACCGGTGATTGTCGAGGACCTGCGCACAGAAACGCGTTTCAATGGTCCGGATTTGCTGATCCACCATAAGGTGGTCAGTGGTATGAGTTGTATTATTGGTCGAACACGGGCCCCGATTGGGGTTTTGGGGGTGCACACCACACAACGCCGCCATTTCACCCAGCATGATGTGAACTTCATGACGGCTGTTGCCAATGTTTTGGCCAACGCCTTGAAAAATGCGCGTTTCAAGGCGGAAATCAAAGAGGGCCAAGCCAGGCTGAAGGCGGCCCTGTTGGCGGCGCGTATGGGCACATGGCGCGTGGATCTTGAAACCCAACTTGATACACGGGATGCCAATCTAAACGAGATTTTGGGTCTGCCTGCCCGCGAAACCACACAACCGCTTGAGGACTTTTTGTCGCGCGTGCATCCCGATGATCGTGATGATGTGCTGATGAAGATTGATCAGGCCATCAAAAACAATCAGGCTTACGAAGCCGAGTTGCGCATCATCAAACCCTCGGGCGAGGTGGCCTGGATCAAAGACCGAGGGGTATGTATCCAGCAAAATGGCAATCGCTATTTTACAGGCGCGGTTGTCGATATCTCCCAGATTAAGGAGGCCGAAGCCGAGGCCCATCGTGCCAACGCCATGAAGTCGGAATTCCTGGCCATGATGAGCCATGAGATTCGCACGCCCTTGAATGCCATCGTTGGGATTTCTGAGATTTTAGAAAACATCGAAACGGTCAGTGCGCAAAAACGTCACGAGTTGTATGCCACTCTGGGCAGCAGTTCCAAGGCTTTGATGTCGTTATTAAATGATTTGTTGGACATCTCCAAAATTGAGTCCGGTCAAATCCAACTGGAAGCTGTGAATTTCAATTTGGCGGATGTGATTGCCGGTGTGGCGGATATGGTGCGGCCGAAATTGGCGGCGGGCGTTGAGCTTGTGGTGGATACGCAAGCCATAGAGGGGCTGACCTTTTGCTCTGACGAGAGCCGCGTGCGCCAGATTGTTTTGAATTTGGCCAGCAACGCCGCCAAGTTTACAGACACGGGGCACGTGATTTTGCGGGCCCGATCGGATGCGGGACAAGTGGTCATCACGGTCGAAGACACAGGCATCGGCATTGCGCCGGCGCAGCACAGCATGGTCTTTGAAAAATTCACCCAGACCGATACAGGCAGCGCCCGCAAATACGAAGGCACGGGGCTCGGGCTGTCGATTGTCAAATCCCTATGTGAAAACATGGGGGGCTTGGTCAACCTATGCAGCGAGGAGGGGCGAGGCACAACCTTCGAGGTGTGTTTGCCGTTGGCCCCCGTTCAGGGGGGCGTTGTAACCTCGCCATCCCAGGCGGGCCAAACGAAGCCTGTCGCGACCAAGGGCGCAAGGGAAAGATCAGTGCTGTTGGTCGAAGATCACGACGCCAACATCTTGGTGGCCAAGCTGCTGCTCGATGAGGTGGGCTGTGATGTTCACACCGTCATGGACGGCCAAGCGGCGCTGGACGAAATGGTCAAGAACCGTGATCGCTATGATCTGGTTTTGCTGGATATGCGTATGCCCGAGATGGACGGTTATGAGGTGTTAAAACGGTTGCGGGCCTATGAGGGCAAACACAATCTGCCTCCGCTGCCCGTGGTGGCGGCCACAGCCAACGCCCTGACGGGTGACAAGCAAAAATGCTTGGACGCCGGGGCCACGGATTATCTGGCCAAACCCTTTGATATAGAGGATTTGCAGCGGGTGCTGAGCGACCAAGTCCAAGACTGAAGCCCCATGCGATTTGATCTTCTGAACAGAAATGTCCGTCCCCCTGCGGCAATATGACGGCTGTGTTCTTCGGCATAGGGCGCTAGTCTGGGCCTGACGTTCAATAGGCAAACAGGGGGAAGATCCATGATCACCAAAGTCACAGGCGATATCTTAGAAACCAGCGCGCAGGCCATTGCCCACGGCATTGCGCCCCATGACCACTTTAACCAGGGCTTGGCCTTATCATTGCGGGAGCGCTTCCCCGCTATGGCCAAAGATTTCCGTCATTATTGCCATCAGCAGAACCCAAAACCGGGTGACGCATGGCTGTGGGCGGGGCCTGAGAAAGTGATCATCAATTTGATGACGCAGGATCCAGCACCTTCCGCCAGTGCCCATCCCGGCAAGGCGACGCAACAACATGTGGGCCATGCCCTGAAGGCCTTGGCGAAGTTGATCGAGAAAGAAAAGATCACCTCGGTCGCTTTGCCGCGGGTGGCAACGGGGGTTGGCGGTTTGAACTGGGCCGAGGTTGCCCCCTTGATCGCCGAGCACCTGGGGCACCTAGGCGTGCCTATCATCGTCTATGAGACCTTTGAAAAGGGTGTCAAAGCCCAGGAGCCATTGCCGCAATCGGCTTAGTGCTGTTAGCCAACCCACAGATGTAAAAAACCGGCAGCGTCAGCTGCCGGTTTCTTTTTGCCAATGGCAATGGATTAAGGCGTGATGCCCTAGGCCAGTTGCAGATTATCAGCAGAATCTTTGCCGCGATTGCTGGTAATTTCATAAGAAATGGCTTGACCTTCGGTCAAAGGGGGCAGGCCAGCGCGCTCGACGGCGGTGACGTGCACGAACACATCTTTGCCACCTTGATCAGGGGCAATAAAGCCGTAACCCTTGGTGCCGTTGAACCATTTCACTTTGCCAGTTTGGCGGACGTTGGTATTCATAGTCGTTTGCTCCTTCGCAACACGGTTATTGATCCATCGAGGATTCCCGACGGGGGTAGAGTTCGTATCCGTTCGCGAGTGAGGCTGATTTGTGGCTTCCGGTGATCAGGAGGTCGTCGACGTCATGTTCGTCAAAAAGTCTGCTGATGTATAGAAGTCACATCCTTAGTCTATGAACATAACGCAACTCGTGGACAGTATAAGCGCACTTTTTCCCAAAAGGCAATGTATATCTTTTCCACGCCCAGGGGCTTAGGGGGCAAAACGCTGGCCTTGCCAATCATAGAGATGCCCGCTGTCCTCGGGCGCCAGGGTATCCAAGGTTTCCAATAGGGCTGCCGCTGAAACATCAGGCTTGAGCAATTTTCCATCTGGAACATGGCTTTGAAAGGGTTTGGATAAGTCGGTATCCACAGTACCGGGTTGCAGCCCGGTGACGATGGCCTGTTTGTGGGTACGCCGCAGTTCAATGGCAAAGTTTTTCAAAATCATGTTTAAGGCCGCTTTCGATGCCCGATAGGCATACCAACCCCCAATTTGGTTGTCGGATATGCTGCCCACACGTGCCGACAGACAGGCAAAAACCCCACGCTGATCACGCGATAGCAGAGGCAGAAAGTGCTGGCCTACCAATGCGGGTCCTGTGGCGTTCACAGCGAAGGCTTGGGCCATATTGCTGGCCTCAAGGTCCTTAATGGCCTTTTCCGGTTGTAGGTCTGGTCCCTGGTGCAAAAGGCCCGTGGCGACAATCACCATATCCAAAGGGCCATGGGTTTTGATCTGCTCGGCGGCGGTCTTAATGGTGCTGGTTTGTGTGATATCAATCGGTAAGTGCGTGGCCTGTGCGGGCACTGATTTTGGCGCGGTGCGCGATAAGGCCCACAGGGTTGTGATGCTAGGCTCGTGAGCCAGGTGTTGCAGCAGGGCTTGGCCAATGCCGCCACTGGCCCCCACAACGGCCACATGGCGCAGGGGGTGGCGTTTCAGTTTAGGGGATGTTGAGTCTGCGTGTGTCATGTGAGGAACTTAACGCAGGCTGCGGAAATGAAAAGCTCGGCGTTGGCAAAATTGTGCGGTTTTGTGTTGTGACTTCTGTGTAATAAATTCATTGTTTCTACACATATGAATATTGACCTTTCATGATCTCTCAACTATACTTTGAGCTGTTTAATAGGTTTAGGTGCAGATTTGCGCCACTCGTTTTGATGTAAATAACGCTTATTTTGGTTGAAGAACAATGGCTACGGCACAGGTTGATCAAACACAGACAGTGACGACCCCTGATGATGCCACCGAAACGGCGGCGGCCGATCGTGCGCCTGAAACCTTGGATCTTCCCCAGGCACCCGCCCGAACACTACCCCCAGAAGCGTCAGTTCGTCATGCCAGTGATGGCCTTGGAGCCATTGAAATTGGTGAAGATGACAGCACACCGCCTGCCGATAACACCCAAGTGGCCGGTCAGCGTCGTGTTGAGGCGGAGGGTCAGGTGGGGGAAGCGGATAGCGCTGCCTCAGATGGCATGCGTTCAGATGCTAATGATGGGGGCGCTCAGGCCACGCACACACGCCCTAATGCTGGCCCTCAGGGGCATGCGGCAAGGTCTGCGGATGGGCAGCACGCTGCTGTTGAAGGGGTGGGATCTGAGGTCTCACCACAGGCAGAAGTGGATACGGAGTCAGAAACTGCCACCACGGAAGCAGCCCCTCGCACAACGCATCGGGCAGACGAAACCCCGGCTGCAGATCTGGCGCGCCGTACCACTGCACGCGTCACTGAGCCATTGCCAGAAACAGACAATTCACAGACACAAGCCCAAACCGAGGCCGCGTCTGAGGACGACACCGTTTATGATGGCGGCACCCTGCCTGAAGTTGTGGTGCCTAGACCCCCATCTGCTCATGTTTTGGGCGCTGTTCGGTTTGCAAAGCAAACTTTGGCCCTGGCTGAAAATTTGCGTTCTGTTGCAGGGTCGCTGGGCAGTAATTACATGCCTGGTGTTCAGGTGACCATGCCGAATGCTTTAAACAGTATGGCCACTTCAACTTATAACAGGGCGCAGGCTGTGGTGTCTTCAATCGATACCATGACGGATCATCAGGCCCAGTTGTTCATGCAAGAAATGATCAATTGGTCGGAAATGAATGTTTCGGCTGCTGAAGGCTATTATAATGTGCGCAATAAGGCGGCTGATCAGCTTTCACGCCAGGGCAAAAAGTCGGCAGAAGATGTAGACCAGGACCTTACCGCGCAGCTGATTGCACAGCGTCAACGTGCGGAAACCGTTGATCGTCTTAATGATCCGGTGGCCATTGAGCTGGCGCGACAAAATACCAAAATCACTTAATGTGTAAGGCAGTCTGAGATCAGTGGGCCATATAAAGTAACGCATGCTCTTTATATTAAAAAAGGGCTCGATTTCGAGCCCTTAATTTTTTGCCATCCTAAGCACTAGCCTTAACCGTCTCGTAAATTCTCTTTCAGCTTTTGTGCGTTCTTCTGAGCATCTTTTTGCATCTGATTGAAGTTATTCTGTAGGGCGTTGTAGTGCGCCATCATCAAACCAGAGGCTGCATTAGTAAAAGCGGCATCAAAGCTTTCCGCTAAAACCTGTTCAGTATCTCCTGCAGCATCCATAGCTGTCTGGGCCGAAGAGTTTTCGGGTATCCAAATGTTACCTGAATTGCTTGTTCCGGACGTGGTCATGATTGCTCCTTAGAACTATTATATACCAGCATTCTGTGAATGATACAAGTCAGAGCCTGGGTAGGCTTCGGGGGGCTGTTGGGTCTGCTGATTTTGCGTTTGCATCAATTCCGCCTGCAGGGCCTGCGCTTCCGCTTGTCTACCGGCCATATTATAAGCCACCAGTAGTAAGCCTTTGGCTTCTTGTGCGCACACCTGTTTGGTGATGCCATCGCGTTTCAAGATCTCGATAGCATAATCTGTATCCCCTTGGCTGAGAGACAGCATCGCATAGCCAATGGCGGCACCCGCATGTTGGGGGAAACACTGCGCAAAGGCATCAAAGATGGGGCGCGTTGTTTCGCCAAAGCCGCGGCTTGCTGCGGACAAACCGATTTCGTAAAGCAGTTTAACTGTTTTGGGTTCAACTAATGTTTTTTTGCTCATAATTAGCCTCATAATAACACAGAACCACTAAGAGTTCAATAATATGCATGTGTTGTACCAAGTTCATACAGGGTTATTGTTGTAAAGGAATTACGCGTTCTTGATCGATGCGCCCCCCCCGAATGATTGTAAAGGGTTGCCGGTTGCCACTGTCGGAAAGGGTGGTCAGGGCGGCTTCAATGGTGGCCACGTAACGTGGCGGGCCTGCCACCATGATCATACGGGATGTGGGGCTGAAGCGAAAGGTAAAACGTTTGTCATAAAGCCCAAGGCCGCTTAGCTCCTCGCGAATGCGATAAGCGCTTAGCCCGCCCAGGGGAATCAGTCGTGTCACGGCTTCTGTTTCCGAGGTGATGTAGAGCACTGCACCATCGAAATACCATTGAAAGTTATACTCATCGGATAAAGAATCCAAAACCTGACTGGCGGCGGCATTGAAACGTCTGTCTTGTAGTCGTCCCCGGATTTGTCGGCTGACATCGACACGAACATTGAGATTTTTTCCCATTTCATCCAAAAAGTTGGGAACAGATTGGTCAATCGCTACATAATGCACGCGTTGGGATTGCCAGTTTCCGAAAGAGCTGTTGATCGGCTGGCGGAACAGATCAGCATCCGCATAAGCGGACCCAATGGCCAGACCAAAACCCGTGACCAAGCCCATAGCCAACACAAACAATTTACGAATCATATCGCCAGTGTAGCAGCGATTGCCTTATGCGACATAAACAAACACAATTTTCAGCATGTCGCGAATGTATTGTGAAGCTGCCACGATGATGTGTTTAATATTGTGTAGACTGTCTTGATTTCCGGCGGGCAGAAAACCACCTCAAGCATTGATCGCATAAGATCATGGTTTTCATAATATTAATCATGTTCAGATAGGATCGCAACTCAAGATTGGGAATGGTGACTGTATGGCAGGACCGATAGAAGGCATGAACGGGGAAGGGCAAGGCTCGTTTCCTGATCTCGGAGATAAATTTCGAGATGTACTGGATACGGCGATCCAGGGCTCCGCTGATCTGCAAAACTTTACTGCGAAGTTTGACTATGATCCGATGTTTAAGCGCTCGGAGGGGGCTGGTTCTGTCGGACGGATCGAAGGGCTATATGGCGCGGATAGCGGGGGCAACGTCAGTGGTGCCAACCCGTACATGAAAGATTACGATGGCTGGCGGGACACGCCTGGCAAAAATATGGATCCCGAAATGAACAACCTTTCGGACCCGCAGGCCGTGATTTCGCAAATGCGTGAGGTCAACGCCGAGTATATTGATAGCCAAAAACAGTACACCAATCTGTCGATTAAGCTGCAGACCACATCGGCGATTGCCGAGGTGACTAGCAACTTTGTGAAAAGCTTCCGTACCCTGTTCCAGGGTCAATAAGCCATGGATTATGAGAGGAGTGGGATGACGATCTGATGGTTCAGGGGCACTTCAAACGACGGTGGGGCCTGGTGCTGATCAGCTGTTTGCTGGTCCTGACCCTGAGTGCGTGTAAGGAAGTGCTGTATACGGGCCTGAGCGAGAAAGAAGCCAACGAGATGGCGGCGCTGTTGATGCGCTATGACATTGGTGTGTCCCGCAATGCCACAGGGGCGGGGAATTATAGCCTAGAGGTGGATGAGGAGCGCTTTGCCGACGCCACTGAAATCCTGAAAAGTCATGGCTACCCTAAGGAAGAGTTCTCGGATCTCGGCCAAGTCTTTGCCAACGAAGGTCTGGTGGCCACGCCTATGCAAGAGCGCGCCAAGTTTTTGCATGCTATCAATCAGCAGCTGTCGCATACCATTTCCGACATTGACGGCGTGGTTTCAGCGCGGGTGATGGTCTCGGTACCCGAGCGTGACCCCTTGGCTCTTGAACAGGAAGCCTCTTCGGCCTCGGTGGTCATTCGTTATGACAAGGATGTCAGCATCTCGGCGGTGACGCCCGAGATCAAAATGCTGGTCACCAATGCCGTCGAGGGCATGACCTATGACAATGTTTCGGTGGCCTTGTTTCCGGTGGACACAGGCGTGGGGGCGCGCTCGTTGGGGCCCGCGGCCGTGGCGGAACAGGCCCGCGAGGCCGACCCCGTGAAATATGCGGCGGGGGTGATCATTTTGCTGGCCTTGGTGGTGGGCGGCTATTTGGCCAGCATTGTCGCCAAACGGATGATGAAATTCCGAAGCTCGGAGTCCTCATGACGCAGTTGCCGGCCGCCTTGTCCAATCGTCAGCAAACGGCCTTGAAGACTCAGGGCCGTCTTCGTCTTTTGAAGCTGGGGCGTCTGCACGCGAGTTACGCTGATCCTGTGCGCGTACGTGACTGCTTTCCCAACGTGCCCCCGACGGTGCTGAAGGGTCTGATGGCGGACCCACGCTTTGCCGAACGCTTGTCATTGAAAATCGGCCAGCGTTACCGCTTGCAACCGGTGTCAGTCTATGAAGACAACCCCCTGGCCGCTTTGTTGGCTAAGGGGCGCGAGCATGTGCGTCGCATTGTGCGCCTGAGTGGCGCCATCTGGTACGCTAACAATTTCCGCCAGGTGGTGATGGCCAAGGACCGCCAAAAACTGGATGAAATTTTGGGTGAAGGCGTGATGACCTTTGCCCTCAAGCACCTGAGTCTGGCCCCCAGCGGCATGCCGCAACCGTTGGGCGATAATGTGTTGCTGACCTTGGACCGGGCTGGGGCGGCGTGCCTGGCGGTGTGGACCCGGGATTGGCTGCCGGTTTATTTGGCGCGCATCCATGTGATGATGCCGCCCGAGCTTTGGCCCGCCCAGGTGACAGCGGAACATGTTTCGCGGGCGCCTCGCATTGTTTCAGCGGCCATGGCGGAGGTGGGCGCATGAGTGCCGGCAACCAAAACCCGCCCCAAGGCCAAAACCCACAAGGCCAGCACCCGCAAGGCCAACCCCAGGGTCGCCCCCTTCAGGGCCAACCACCGCAAGGGCGGCCGCCTCAAGGCATGCCCCCAGGCCAGATGGCTCCTGGTCAAATGCCGCCGGGGGCGCAACCTGGCCAACCGATGCCGCGCCAACCCGGGCCGCCACCGCAAGGTATGCCGCCGCCGGGCCAACCGGGACAGATGATGCAACGACCGCCACAGCAGGGTATGCCCCCAGGTCAAATGGCACCAGGTCAGATGCCTCCTGGGGCACAGCCGGGCCAGCCGATGCAGCGCCAACCCGGGCCGCCACCAGGCCAGCCGGGCCAGATGGCCCCTGGCCAAATGCCCCCAGGTCAGATGCCTCCGGGACAAATACCGCCGGGGGCGCAACCGGGGCAACCGATGCAGCGCCAACCCGGCCCACCGCCCCAAGGGCAACCGCCACAGGGCCAACCGGGCCAGATGATGCAACGGCCGCCACAGCAGGGCGGACCGCCGCCCCAAGGCATGCCGCCACAGGGGCAAGCTGGTGGTCCACCGCCGCAGCCAGGCCCACCGCAACCAGGGCCTCCTCAGCCAGGCCCGCCGCCGGCGCGCCCCCCACAGGGGCAACCCGCGCAAGGCCAAGCGCCCCAAACACCACAGGGCCAAACGCCACAAGGTCAACCCCAACAGGGACAAGCGGATAAACCCAAGGGGCCTGGTTTTCAGTACCAGCCCCAAAGCCGGGTGATCCGCGCCAAAGAAACCAAGGTTCTGAACCAAACCGCCGAGTTTCTGGCGGAATCTCAAAAGGCCGCTTCCGCCATACGTGAAGAAGCCCAGGGGGCCTATGAGCGGGCCAAAATAGCGGGCTTTGAAGAGGGCAAACGGGCGGGCGCGGAAGAAGCCGCCAAGGTTGTTATGGATGCGAGCTTCAAGTTGCAAACCGAACTTTCGGCCATGGAGCAAGTCCTGGGCGAGATCGCTATGGAGGCCGTGCAAAAGGTCTTGGGCCATTTTGACAACCGCGATCTGATGGCTCGTGCCTTGCGTGAAGCCATTACCGAGCGCCAACACGAATGGGGGCTGACCATCCGTGTGGTGCCTCATCGCGTTGAGGAAATGGAGGCCACTCTGCGGGATCTGCTGGGGCCGCAATATGACACCGCCATTCGCACCGTCGAGGGTGATGCCCAATTGCGCAGCGACAGTTGTGTGATTGTCAGTCAGTTTGGCTTGGTGGAAATTGGCTTGGAACAACAACTGCGGGCCTTGAAAGAGGCCTTGGGGCTGAACTGATGGCCAAGGTCGATATCAACCGTGGGGCCTTCAAGGCTGCGGCCGAGCGCTTGAAGCGCAAGGTGGAAACCGTGGAAACCCGTCCCGTTAAGGGGTGGGTCAAGCAGGTGGTGGGCACGGTGATCCACGCCATTGTCCAAGACGTCGAGGTCGGCGAGGTCTGCCGCTTGCGCGATCCTGTGACGGGCACGGAAATCATGGCCGAGGTCATTGGCTTGGCGGAAACCGTGGCCATCCTCAGCCCTATGGGCGGCATGCGCGGGCTGTCTACGCGGACCGAGGTTATACCCACCGGTCGTCGTCTAGAGGTGGCGGTGGGCCCCGGCTTGATGGGCAAGGTGTTGGACGGCCTTGGTCGGCCCATTGGCCAAAGCGCTTTTAAAGCCACTGATGTCGAAGATTATTATCCGATGCAGCGCGAAGCGCCGGATTCGCTGACGCGGGATTTGATCTCCAGCCATATGAGCATGGGCATCCGGGTTATCGACGGCTTTTTGACTTGCGCCGAGGGACAGCGGATTGGCATTTTCGGGGAAGCGGGCGGCGGGAAATCGACCCTGATGTCTTCAATCGTACGGGGCGCTTCAGCCGACGTTTGTGTCATCGGCCTGATCGGCGAGCGGGGCCGGGAGGTGCGCGAATTTATGGAGCACAGCCTGGGCGAAGAGGGCATGAAAAAATCTGTGCTGGTGGTCTCGACTTCCGACCGTCCGGCCATGGAGCGGATGATGGCGGCCTATACCGCCACGGCGGTGGCGGAATATTTCCGTGACCAAGGCAAAAAGGTGCTGTTGTTGATGGACAGCGTGACCCGTTTTGCCCGCGCCTTGCGGGAGATTGGTTTGGCGGCCGGCGAGCCCCCAACCCGGCGCGGGTTTACGCCGTCTGTGTTTGCCACCTTGCCGCAGTTGATGGAGCGTGCGGGCCTGAACGACAAGGGCTCGATTACGGGGTTTTACACCGTGTTGATGGAAGGTGACGGTATGGGTGATCCCGTGGCCGAGGAAACGCGCTCGATTTTGGATGGCCACATCATCCTGAGCGCGAAATTGGCCCGCAAAGGCCAATATCCGGCCATTGATATCCTCTCCTCTCGAAGTCGGGTGATGGACATGGTCACCAGCCGCCAGCACGTGGCCGCTGCCGACAAGGTGCGCGCCCTTTATGCCAAATACCAAGAGCTCGAATTGCTGATCCAGGTTGGCGAGTACCAACAAGGCATGGACGCCGAGGCTGACGAGGCCGTGGCCAAGCGGGATATGATTTTGGATTTTCTGAAACAAGGCACCAAAGACTTCACCAGTTTCGAGGAAACGGTCTCGCGGCTTGAGGCCTTGGCGCGTTAGGGCTAGGTCATGGACCCCAGTGACATGAAACGGCTGTTGGTCATCCGCGAAGAGCGGGAGAAGAAGGCGCGTCGCGCCCTCGAGGCCGCCTTGCGGGTTAAACGCAACGCCGAGGCCACATTTCAGCAAGGCTATCAAGACTTTCTGGGCCACCGCCAGCATCTGTTGGATTATGTCGCAAAACGGCGCGACGAGATGATGGAAACGGGCGCGTCGGTTTCCGAGTTTGAAAACCACAAACAGGTGGTCAAGCGCATCGAGGAAGAGGTCATCAGCAAGATGCGCAAGGTGCGCGAGTTGAAAGGCGAGGTTGATAAGGCCGAACAGGCCCTTCAGGCTGAAAGAGCAAAGTTTTTGAAAGCCAATCGTGATAAGATCCGTCTTGAAAATCTGGAATCCATGATCCTGGAGGAACTGGCCCGCGAAGAAGAACGGGCTGAAGAACAAGAAATCGAAGAGGTGGCGGGCGACCGTAAGCCCCCCACCATACAGTTTTAACCTGTCGGGAGCGCACCGCCGAAATGGCTGAGGCCCATAACCTGTATCGAGACTCCGAGCACCCTACCACACCTTTGGGGGGGCGATTGCGCTTGCCGGAAATCACGCTCGAGCGGCTAGAGGACCTGTCGCGTTTGGCCCGCCGTCGCCAGCCTTTCGAGACCAAAATCGGTGATCATGATCTGCACATTCGACACGTGACTATCCCCGATGGCGCGGTGATCGAAGGCGATGATCGGCTGGATATCACCTTGGCGCTGGATGGGCGTCCGGGGACATTTCGTGTGCCGGTCTCTCTGGTCAATCGTATCCTCGAGACCATTGAGCCGGGGCTGAGCATCAATGCGCTGGATGAAGAAACCACCGCTTGGGCTCTTGAGATGGCTTTGGCGCCCGCCCTTGAGGTTTTGGAAGATAAGGCCGGCGTGGGGGTGCAGTTTCTGGGGGTCTCGTTCGTGGCCAGACCCTTGGCGGCCAAGGGTTTTACGGCTTTTTCCTGTCAGTTTGCCGGTGTGGGCAGCCACATGGCCTTTCTGAAGCTCGATCGTCGTGATCAGAAATTGCTGACCGAGTTTATTTTGGCGCAGCCGTTTGATCCGCTCGATTATGGCAAGCCCACCATTGATTTGTCGTTTCAGGTGGGCTCGACCACCCTAACGACCGAGGAATTGCAAACCTTGGCGGCGGGCGATACGGTGCTGCTGGATCAGTCGGGCGTGGCCAAGGGCTATGTCAATATTGCCGTCGGTGCCCATTGGCGCTTGGTGGCACGGTTAAACAACACTGGCGGCATTGTCGTGCAAAACGCTTTGTCGTCGGCCAACGAGGTGGATGACCGCCTGGGGGAACGGGAGCCCCGATCGAAAATGGCAGAGGATGAGGCCCAAAACCCAGATGAAGCTCAAGCGGACACGGGCCAAAGAGAGCCCGGTGAGGCCCCAACCGTGCCCGAGGCGTCGGTGGACGAACTGCCGGTAAAGTTGGTTTTCGAGCTGGGCCGTCTGGAGATGGAGCTGAAAGAGCTCAGAACCTTATCGGACGGGTATGTTTTCAACCTGGGCCGGTCTTTGACGCACCCTGTCGATATCATTGTCAGCGGGCGGCGCATCGGTGCCGGTGAATTGGTACGAGTTGGTGAGAGCGTTGGCGTTCGAATCAGTAGATTATTCGCCAACGATGGAGCAGCCAGCTAACTTTTTCCAAGTTGTCCTGATTGGGACGACGGTGGCCGTCCTGCCGCTTTTGGCGGTGGTGATGTCCTCCTATACCAAGATTGTGGTGGTGTTTTACATCGTCCGCAACGCCTTGGGCGTGCAGCAAACGCCACCCAACCTGGCACTCAATGGCTTGGCGGTGATTTTATCGCTTTATATCATGGCGCCGGTGGTGTCTGAGGCCTATCAGGAAATCAAAGACCATGATCGCTATCAGACCTTTGAGGACTTTGAATACGCCTACACCAAAGCTTCGCAACCGATTCGGGCCTTTTTGACCGATCACTCCACGCCCAAAGGACGGCAGTTTTTTATAGTCTCGGCCGATAAGGTCTGGGGCGATCGCGCCCACAGCCTGCCGCAATCTACAGACCTGATCGTTCTTGTGCCGGCCTTTATGGTCGCCGAGCTGACCAAGGCCTTTGAGATCGGCTTTTTGCTTTACTTGCCCTTCGTGGCCATTGATTTGGTGGTGACCAATTTGCTGATGGCCTTGGGCATGATGATGGTGTCACCAGTTGTGTTGTCGGTGCCCTTTAAGCTGTTTTTGTTTGTCATCGTTGATGGCTGGACACGGATGGTCAATGGCTTGGTGTTGTCCTACGCCGTGCCGGGCGGTGGCTGACCATGGATTCAGAAATCCTAACGCAAGAGCTCTATCAATCCATGATCACGGTGGCGGTGTTATCGGGGCCGCCTTTGATTGTGGCGTCGGCTTTGGGGTTGTTGATCGCCATTTTGCAGGCCGTGACTCAGATCCAGGACCAGTCCTTTCCGCAAATCATCAAGCTGATCGTGGTGGCCATTTCGCTCGCGATGTTTGGTGGGGTTTTGACCATCCCCTTGGTTCAGCACGCGGATAAGCTGTTCACAGAATTCTATCTGATGGAATAGATGGAAAACTTTGTCGAGCCGCTGCAGTATATTCTGAGCCCATTACAAGGGTTGCTGTTTGCCCTGACCTTTGCCTTTGCCAAGACTTTGGGGCTAACCTTGTTTTTTCCCATTTTCAACTGGATTGGTCAGGCCAATTTGGTGCGCAATGCGATCGCCATTGCCTTTGCCCTGCCTATGGTGCCGTTCATCCAAGACCAAATGGCGACGCATAGTCTGAGTGTATCCTTTGAAATGTTGGCGTTGATGGGCAAAGAGGCCTTTATTGGCTGTCTGATTGGCTTGTTTATGGCCTTACCGTTTTGGGCGGCGCTGACGGCGGGGGAAATGTTGGACACCTATCGGGGGGCCTCGGCCTCGAACCTGTTTGATCCGAACGGGGCGGTGGACTCACCTGTGTCCGGCTTGCTGTTTCAGTTGACCATGATTTGTCTGTTTATGATCTCTGGTGGCATGGATTTGGTGCTGGGGGCGGTTTATACCAGTTACGAATTCTGGCCCCCTATGAGTCCGTGGCCAGATCTGACCTTCTATTCCGCCTCGAAAATGGGGGCAATCATTGACCAGTTTCTCAAAAGTGGAATTATTCTGGCCGCGCCGATTGTGATCGCCATGTTTTTGGCCGAGGCCTCATTGGCGTTTGCTTCGCGCTTGGGGCAACGCATCCAAGTCCACGAGCTTTCAACAGCCATCAAAAGCGTGATCTATGTGTTTTTGATGCCCATCTATGCTATGTTTATCGTAACCTATTACAAGCCGGAACTGGCTATCGCCACGTCGCTTGTGGACCGTGTGCGGGGTTGGTTCCCGGCCGTGTGGGGAGGATAACGGGTGGCTGACGAAGGCGAAGAAAAAACCTTACCGCCGACTGAGCGAAAACTGCAAAAAGCACGGGAAGATGGGAATGTTGCTCACTCCCCGATGCTGATCTCGGCGGCGTCCACCATTGCCGCAGTGGTGTTTTTTTGGATCGTTTGGCCGGATCTTGAGGCGCAGCTGAAGGCTCTGATTTTCAACGCTACCGTCTCACAGACCCAAAGTTTCGAGCTGACATCCAACACCATGTCCTATGAGGCCATGCGCACGGTGATCATGGCCACCATTCCGGCACTGATTTTGGTGATGGTGGTCAGCATTCTGGTCAATATATTGGACTTGAAGGGCTTTGTGTTTTCTACGAAACCCATCACGCCCGAGTTCTCTAAGCTCAATCCTGCTGAGGGTTTTAAGCGGATTTTTGGTGTGCGCGGCATGGTCGAGTCGATACAGGGCTTGGTGAAAACATCGGTTTTCACCATCGTGGCGATTATTGTCATTATGCTGGGTATGAACGCGCTTTTTCAAACCCCCACCTGTCGCGAGCCCTGTGTCACCCACAGTTTTGAAAGTCTGCTGAAACAGCTGTTGATCCTGTTTATCATCTTGCTGCTGATCGCGGCGATGTTCGACCTGATCATCCAACGCTGGCTGTTTAAGCGCGATCAGAAAATGACCGTCTCTGAGATGAAACGGGAAATGAAAGAAATGTATGGCTCGCCCGAAGTGCGCGGTGCGCGCAAACGCTTGGCGCGGGAAATTTCACAAAGCGCCACCAAAATGGGGGCCCACAATGCCAGCGTGGTGGTGATTGGCGGCGATGGGGCGGTGGTGGCCTTGCGTTTTGTGCGCAATGAAACGCCGGCTCCGGTGGTGGTGGCCAAAGGCTTTGGCGATGACGGTCGAAAAATCGCCGGGATCGCCGAGGATTTGGGACGTAAACTCTACCGCGACGATGATTTGGCGGCGGGCCTTTTGAAAGATGCGCCCAAAGGGCAATTCATACCCCAAGCTTATTTTGAAAAGGTGGCACAGGTCTTGGTGCGCACAGGGGCGCTAAACTAATTTCCTCAGGAGGGGCAGGGGACGTGCACAAAGTTTGATTATTTGTGTAGTATATGTAAATCTCTGTTCCGCAGGGGTGTAAGATCCCATATCGCCAAGGTGGCAAGGGGTGCGTACGTGTTGAATATTCACAACAGGTTGGTGGGGACTATGGGGATGGTTTCCCCATCAGCGGACGATGGCCGCCCAAAAGTGCACAAGGTTTTGGCCGCTGGGGAAACGCTGGGTCAGATTGCGGCCCGTTATGGGGTGAGCGTTGAGACGTTGCTGGAGCTGAACCCGAGCCTGTCGTCTGGCTATGGCGATC
>CAKZPF010000002.1 GCA_937138625.1 uncultured Caulobacteraceae bacterium
CAATCCCTGATCGCCGAGGCCCAACACTCCGGCCAAACCCAACGCGCCACAGACCTGCAAACCCAACTCCTTAATGGAAACTTCCAACCCCTCGCAGACGTCCAAGAGGTCGTGGGGATGGTGTCACCAAATTTCCCACTAAAAAGTTGTGAAGTCCACGTGGATGGCGTTGGTTGGGTGGTTTGTGAGTACACGCGGGATGAACAATTGGTCGAGATGTTTCGGACCTATTTGGTTGACCAAGATGTCTTGCGGGTTCGTTTGCGACACAGACAAGAACAAGAGATTCGTGTTTACCCGGGCAGAGTTGCGCAGGCAGCAGCATCGGTATCAAATGCATATGAGGAACCCTGGTTGAGGCAGCCGATGTCCGCCTCGGGGCAGACTTTTACACGGCTCAGTCCAGCGGAGATTCGCAATCTCGCTCAGGATTGGGCCGTGTATTACGAACGTGGTTATCAAGGCCGTTCAACGGCACAGATAAAAGAGCGCCTGAGCCAGGTTGAAGACCTTGGGTATACCGAGGCGTTTTCTGGGGAAATAGAGGCCCTTCAACATGAGTTACGGATGCGAGGCGCGCTGAGAGAGCCAGAAGAGGGCACCACTCGGGCCCAACAAAACTGGCTGAGACATTATCAGAACGGATACCAGGAGCAAAGCCTGCGGCAACTGCGCAATCGGCGCAGTTGGCTACAACAAGGATTGCCAGAAGCCTTTCCAGGAGAACTGGAGGTTCTGCAGGCTGAGATCCGTATTCAAAGCCCCCAGCAATGGCCCCACAATTGGTTTGATGAGTGGACAGTTGGATATCATGGGGTGCCGTCGTTGACTTTGACGATCCGCGCAGATCGTGTGGCACGCAGCGTTCAGGGGACACGAGCCGCGTTTGGCAATGAAGTCTTCGAAATCTATCAGGCTTTGGCGCGGCGTCAAATTCAAGCTTCCGAGGCGGTTCTGGGCCGACAGCTGCCCATGCCCCCCGCAGAGGAGATCGGCCGGATTACGGAAAGCCAGGCTATATGGCTGGATCATTATTTTTCCGGATATACTGATGTCTCTAGCGCGGAGTTGTCTCAGCGCCTGGGAATGGTGCGAAACGGCAATGCCCTATCTGGTCGCGAAGCTTTCGCTGGCGAGGTTGAAGCTTTGGAGGCCGCGCTGCATCAGCGGAGTACGCATAGTATCGAAAGCTGGCAGGCCCAGTATACTGATCGGTATCGCGGCACACCCACCTCTATGCTGCACACCCGCTATTTGATGATGCGCAGTGGGATGCCTGTGGAGGGCCCTACGTTTGAAGGGGAGCAAGAGGCCCTGCGCCAAGAATTGATCAACCGGGGTGTGATTGACCCAAACGGGCGGCATTAGCCCTTAGGCGGCGGCCTCGGCGTCCGGTGGGCGCATATTCACAGAACCCAAGGGCTGGACGGTGAATTCCGGTGACAGCTCTTGGTAGGACAGCACCGGCAGGCCCAAATTGTTGTTTTGCACAAAGCTGCGCACGAAGCGCCGCACATCGAGCGCCGTTAAGATTACCGGCTGCACGCCTTCGGGCACAGGTTTGTCCATCACGGCCTTGAGGTTCGACAGCAGCACCCGCCCCGAGTTTTCATCCAGCGCCAAATAGCTGCCCACACTGGTCCGCCGCACGGATCGCCGCACCGCTTCCTCGGCGTCGCCTTCCAACAGATAGGTATGGATAACTTTGTTGCTGTCGGCATATTGGTGGGAAATCTGCCGCTTGAGCGCTGAGCGGATATATTCGGTCAGCATGGCGGGGTCTTCTTCGCGCGGGGCCCACTCGATTACAGCTTCCATCAAGGTGCGCACATTCCCCAGCGAAATGCCTTCGTCCAGCAAACGGCGGAAGACATCCGCCGATTTTTGCGGGTTCAGCAGTTTGCGGGCCTCGCCAACAAGGTCTTTGTGGGTTTCCTGCATTTGATTGAGCAGCTCCTGGGTCTCTTGCAGGCCCAGGATGTGTGAAGCATAGCGCTGCTCGACGGAAATGGCCGAGGCCGCCAAGGCTTCTGAGACGCTCAGAACGCTGACACCGGCTTCGGTCAGTTGGTCATCATGGGCCGTGGAGACCCAATAGCTCGGCCCTTTGCCGCGCACGGGCGGATGCTCGCTGACCTCTAGGCCCATATCGGCCACCGAGGCTTTGCCATCACGCAAATAAACCATATCCGCAGGCAAGCTGCTTTCAAAGACGGGCACGCCTTCAACGTCGATGCGGAACTGGCGGCCCTCAAGCGCCGCATTGCGCACCAGTCCCACACGGGGGAAGGGCACGCCCAACTGGGCCTGAATATCTTCGCGCAGGTCTTGGCTGTGGGTGGCATAAGCCGTCATGTCCAGGCTGTCGAACAAGCCCGGAGCCAATTGTGCCACGAAGATATCGCCGGGGTTGGGCTTGGCCTCTTCGGCACTGGCCTGTTTGGGTTCGTTGGCTTCGGCCTCGGCCTTTTCCTTGGCTTCTTGTTTTTCTTTTTTCTCGGCTTGGTCTTTTCGGAAATCCATAAACGAAGCCGTGCCAAAGGCTGCGGCCAAAACCATAAACACGGGCCAGGGGAAGCCGGGCACAAAGCACAAGGCCGTTAGCACCACGGCAGCAATGCGAATGGCTTTGGGGTCGCGGAAGATTTGCCGGGTGATGTCAGCCCCGAGGTTGCGGCTTTCCTCGGTGGTCACACGGGTGACAATGGCGCCGCACGAAATCGAGATCAGCAAGGCGGGGATCTGACCCACCAGGCCGTCACCGATGGTCAGGATCGAGAAGACCTGGGTGGCTTCGCCAAAGGACATGCCTTTGCTGAGGATCCCAATCGAGATCCCGCCGATCAGGTTGACGGCCACAATGATCAGGCCGGCGATGGCATCACCCTTGACGAACTTCATCGCACCGTCCATGGCCCCGTAAAACTGGCTTTCTTTTTCTAGGGTGCTGCGGCGCTTGCGGGCTTCGTCTTTGTCGATATCGCCGGAGCGCAGGTCGCTGTCGATGGACATTTGCTTACCGGGCAAGGCATCCAAGGTGAAACGGGCCGAGACCTCGGCCACACGTTCCGACCCTTTGGTGATCACCATAAAGTTCACAATGGTGATGATCAGAAAGATAATGATCCCCACACCCACACTGCCCGAGACCACAAACTGACCAAAGGCTTCGATGATGTTACCGGCATCGGCCTTGGTCAGGATCAGGCGGGTGGTGGTGATGGATAGCGATAATCGGAAAATTGTCGTCACCAAAACCACGGCGGGCAGGGTGGAAAAATCCAAGGGCGACTTCAGATAAATCGCTGTCATCAGCAACAGGATGGTGATGGTCATGTTGCCGGCCAACATGATGTCGACAATGATGGTCGGGATCGGAATCACCATCATCGCCACAATGATCAGCATGACGCTGACAAAGACGACATCCTGCCGTTGCCCGGCGAGGGTCAGAAGGCGATTTAAGCGTTCCAATGGTCTCTCGAAGTTCGAACTGTACACTCTATCATAGGTTTGGACCCCATGACATACACGCCAGTATGGCCGTAAATGGTTGCATTAAGAATAATGGCGGGTAACCATTTTCTGTTGCGCGGCAGTTATTTCCGTTCGCTTCTGTACCCTAGCTGTCGTGAGCGTAAACTCCGGCGCAAGTTTATCCTTATTCCGCACTGCGGGAGATGGAAGTCGTATCCCGCTCATCCCCGCGCAGGCGGGGATCCAAGCAAGCCTGTATTTATGGGGGCTATAGGCTTGTGTATTGGCTTGCAAGCACTCGTCCACTGGATCCCAAATCAAGTTTGGGATGAACGGGTTGGAAACCTCTCCCCCTCGTGGGTGGGGGATGAGCAGACAACCAAAAATCTTATCCCGGGGTTTCGTGCTCGGGTTTTGACGGGTGCATCCTGGGTTGGGAAGGGATGCGAGCGGATCCTCCTCCGTCATGGTTTGGGCGCGCTTGGCCATGGCTGTCAGAAACGACGTCGGGATATCCCGCGTGCTAAAACTCGATGGTCATTTTTTCTGTGCCGCGGGCCAGGACGACGTGGTCATCGTGGATGCTCTCGACGTTCCAGCCGCCGGTTAGCCGCGAGCCCACCTGGTGGCGTTGCCCATCAGGGCTGATGATATATCGTGGCGCATTCAGCGACACGGCGGCGATCATCAGGCCCTTGTCGCCGGGTTTGGCTGTCAATTTCACTTGACTGAGCAAGGGTGTATCCGCGCCATAGGTTTGGTCGTACCAATAGCGAATATCCTCCCACTTGGCGCGATCGGCGCCGCCCACCGTGCCTTCGGCGATGATGGCGTTGTTCTCCAGGCGGGTGATGACATTATAGGCCAGGCCCACATCCTGGATGCGGGTACGCAGATCCTGCAGCGCCACCTCGGCGCCGGGGCTGGCGCCTTCGATCGGGGCTGTGGGGCCGCCCAAAATCGTTTCCGTCAGCGAGGTTTCTCGAGGTTCGGTGGCGTCAGGCGCTTCCGCCACCAAAATGCCGGGCGTGGTCTCGGGCAAGCTGGGCTCGGGTCCAATAATCAGGATGATGGCCGCCGTCACCAATACGGCCAAGGCCGCCGCCATGCCCCCCAGAACGGGAATCGAAAGGGGCGGTTCCATGCCGCCCGTGAAGCCCACACGCACATCGCCAAAGCGCACCTCGGCGGGCAGGCGGGCGGTGCGGGTGAGGGTGGCGTCGGCCACCAGTTGGCCGTTGACATAAACGCCAGGGAACAAGGCCTTGACGACTGCTTGTGGGCCAAACAAAGTGTTTTTCAGTGTGATTTCTGTTTGTTCCGCCGGAAGGCCCCGATCGGAGAAGACCACATCCGCGGTCTGACCGCTGCCCAAAACATAAGATCCGGGCGGTAGCTCTTGGACCACGCCCGCGTGCAGCCCTGACTTCACTGTCAGCAAAAATGGGGTGCCCCGCTTCTCCATAACTCTTCATATTGCGTGAATCGGCCACACGGGGCAAAAAAAGCTGAACGATCCCCTAAAAGTTTTTTGTGAAGATTTGGGGTGGGCGTTTGCTTGTGGGATCATAGTCTGTTATATTGTGATTTGATTTTTGAATTCTAAACACGTGTTTTAAAGGTATTTTAGTGGCTTACGGACCCACATTTCCCAGTACAATACCCAATGGTATGGGGGGATTACCCCCGCATTATGGGTCCAATTCTATGACGGGTTGGAATGGCATGATGGGCGCCTATGCCACGCAGCCGGGTCTGACCTTTGGCCCCCAAACCTATAACCAGTTTCGCCCCAATACGCCTCCCTATATGTTGAATGGGGGCGTTCAGCCCTTTGCGATGACCAATGGAGTCTCGCGTCCAGGGTGGAATGGTCAGCCAACGGGATTGGTGAATGCGGGATTCCAGGGTGGCTATTCCCCGCCTTTGACAGCAGCTTACATCAATAACAGCTATCCATTTTACACCGGTGCGCAAACGCCCGGCATGATGTCATCTGGTGTACCGAACACCATGGCGGGCTATCGGCCTTCTATGATGGGCACAGCCGGCGGTGTGCAGTTTCCCACAAATATACCTGGTGGTAACACGCAGTTCTCACAACCTTTCACGCCTCAAGCCGGTTACATGCAAAATGGCCAGGGCTATGTGGCCAGTCCCAATCCCGGCTATACGGGCTCGGGCGTTTATCCTGGCACCACGTCCGTAGGCCAAGGGGGAGGCACGGGCCCATCTGGTGTGGTCTTTCCCACATCCATTCCCGGCGGGGCCGGGGGGGGCAATCCGGCTCTGGCTTTCCGCCAGCAGGGTTACAACGCGCCGACAGCCAGCCCAACGTCATATCCAATGGCCAATGGGGCTGGTGCTTATATGCAAAATGCTGGAAATCCTAACGCGGCCCTGGCGCAGCAGACTGCCGGTCAAGGACAGCTGCCCCAGGGCGTTATGCTACCAACCTCTGTACCGGGTATGGGGCCCACATCAGGTAATGGGGCCTTTCCTAACCAGATGGGCCGCTTCCACGGTGAAAACTTCTTGTACTCCTCTTTGCCCTTCACTCAGGGGCTGATATCCCAGCCCGGCAATGGGCACGGTGGGCAGCAGAGCCCAATTTTGGGGCAAACGCAACAGGGGGCTATTGACCAGGTGCCCAATGTTAATGTGCAGACCAAAGCCATTGATATCGGCGGGCCATTAATTCAAGATCTTCATAGTACGACGGCACTTACTATTGCTGAGGCAGACGCTGAGCCCATTAAGATGGGTGATGTTTTGATTGCTGTGAACATAAATCGTGTGGCTAATGACCCCATTATGGGTTGGGTTTTCCAGGACCAATACAAGGATCGCGATGTCAATTCAGATGGCGTTAGCGACCCCCTTGTCCGAATTAATGGTCAAGCCTATCGAAACCTAGGCCAGCACCCAAGTCAGGAAAAATTAGAAGAGATTTATGGTGACGGGATATTTGTTACTGCCAATGCACCAGATATCACCCGTGATGGCGTGCCTGATCAATTGATTCTGAAGCTAAGTGAGGATGGCTCAGAGCAGTCTTTGTTGACACCGTTTATCTACAGTACAGCTGATGGTGCTAATGAAATGGATAAATTTTTGGCTGAAGCTGTCGCGGACTACGAGGAAAACCAAGACTCATCCAAAGTATATGACAATGGCCACATTAAAATTAAAATCCACGGTATAGAAAGCGCCGGCGATAATAAACATGTAGTCTATACCGAGAGGGTATAAGCTGGTCTAAACTTAAAGCAATCGAATGCAATCAGCACCCCTAAATCTGAAAAGGGCCTCGTATGCTATGTGTGTCCTTTATCTACACATAACGTATACTTGAATGGTAGGCTAAAGGCCTTTGCTGCTCAGGAGGTAATAAAGGAAAAAAGGTTGCACCTTTTGGGTGCAACCTTTCTGTTTTTTGCATGGTTGATAACAATCAGCCTTATGACTGTCTTGCACCAACTTTAGAAGCGTTCATCATGCTCTTATGCTCTTCCATGACAAAGTTCATGAAGGCGTCGACCATATTCTTCTCTTTGGTGATTTGGGCCATACCAGCCTGGAATTGCATAAATTCCTGGTTCTGCTGGTTCATGGCCGAGATCGCCTGAGCGGCTTCTGATCCACCTGTGGTTGCCATTTTTTTACCTCCTAATTAGTCCCATCTGCGCTTTGTAGCTGTGTTTTGAGATCTGGCAGGATATTTATCGCTACAGCGCAAGCTTTTTCTACCATCTCGATTTTTTTTGCGTCATCCAATGGCAAACCTGAGTTTAATGCAGCTTTGCAATTGGCTTGTGCGTCGCCAAGTTCATTAAGTATGCGATTAACGTTATACCCAGAATAATCGTTAACCAGTTCTTTGTCAACATCAAAAAGCAACAGAGTGTTGTCGGTCATGACCCCCCTCCGGGGTTACTGATGATGCGGCGGCACAAGTTCATTGTTTCCTTTGACCTCTACGATCCTAATCTTGAGACAGACGGCAAATCCACCACCGAGGCTGATGAGCTGTCTGTACTGTTCCCTTGGATATTGGTATCCGATGATGCCAAATCAAGGGCCTTTTCCAAAAACCGCACGGTGCCATCACGATGCACCAGAACGGCGGCGATTTTGACGGGCACGGGTGAGCCTTCGACTTCTTGCTTCACACTGCCCAAAGAGCCTTCAAGGTAGACATGGCTGCCTTGGTGGCCGTTACGTTCAATATACCCGATCAGGTCTTTACGGAAGGTCAAGACATTGTGAATTTCGTGCTTTGTCTTGCGCTTGCCGCTGTCCCGATCCATCCAACTGTGCCACGTGTCCACGCTGAGTGAGGCAAAGGGTTGCCCCTCGGCCGAGGTGAAGATCTCGGCGTCTTTTTTCAGGCGGCCCACCAGTGTCACTTTGTTGATCATACAGTTGTTCCCGTGTCTCCTGCTGGCACCATGATCCAATTTGGTCTGATGCCTTGTTTGCCCCATTCGATGCAACGCTCGTGCCAAATTCCCCCCAAACGAGAACTTTAGCTGTCCATTTCTCCTGCAATCACTTTGCCGGCGCCCATCATCACGGCTTCGGAATAGCCGATCACCGCGCCCTGGGGCAATGTGCCGGAAACCGGCGGGTGTTCACCGGCCGATGCGGTCAAAACCTCTGAATCTTCAGATAATTCTGCGGACGCTCCGTCTGAGATTTCAGCCCCAGAAAGGGTGGCGTCATCGGCAGATATCGCCCCTTTGGGTAACGTAACCACCGCGGCCATACTGGCCCCAGCCGTGGGCAGGGGCGGGCCATCGAGCTCGACCCCCTGGGGAATCTGCTGCGATACACTTATGACCGATTGTCTCGCATCAGGACCCACATCACGTCCGGGTTGCGCCGGATTGAAACGCGCGACCGTCCCAGCCTGAGACGGGCGCGCCGCTCCTGAGACACCAGGCGTGGTGTTGGGAATATTTGGTCCGTTGATATTGTTCGTCGTCATAGCTTTGTTCCATCAGTTTAGCACAGCGGCGGGCTTGTGATCAAACAAAATGTCTTTCTTCTGGGGATGAGGGGCGAACGAAATGCGCCTGTCGGGGGAATCGACACGTGACTCGCACGGGTGGTAGCGATCCATTTTGTTGGAAAAAGCCCGCAAAACAATTGATCATAGCCCGAAGGCCCACCGTGCGGATATGGTCACATTACAGGCTTTCACGGAAAAGTCAAGACATTTTTCCTGATTTGCCCAATCTGTATATCTTATTGGGCGAATCTTCCCGTTGGGGAAACTGTCCACAAGCAAATCCAGATGTGCCCTTGCCGAATCTCTGGCGCTGGGGTCTGATCTGCGCGATTGCGTTTACTGTGGAGGACGGTTGCTTGGTCAGTTTACACGCGCCACATCCACAAATGGGGAGGTCAGGCCAATGAGCCGCGGACTGAAATGGGGCATCGGCATTGCCGTCTTTATCGTCTTGGGACTAGTGGGCATCCAAGGGAGCGGGCTGAATATCGGTGGCATGAACACCGCACCGCAAATCCAAGCCAAACTTCAAGAAGCCGCCGACAACGCCTTGAAGGCCAGCGGGCATGAATGGGCCCAAGTGAAAATTGATGGTCAACGCGCCACCATAGAGGGCAAAGCCCCTACCGAGGAGGCCCGTTCCGAGGCCGAGCAGTTGGTCTTGGGGGCATATGGTATCGGCGGCACCTGGAATGGCGGGGTCACGCGCGTTCTGAATCTGGCCATCGTCGAGACCGAAGGCCCTTATCTGTGGCGCGTCAGCATCGAGGATAACGCCGCTGTCCTGAGTGGTATGGTGCCGTCTGAAGTGGCGCGCAATGAATTGGTGCGCGCGGCCAAGCGCTATTTCCCCGAGGGTGTTGCCGATCAACAAGAGATCAACGCCGAAGGGGCTCCCAGTGGCAACTGGCTGGGGGCGGCGCAAATTGCGCTGGATGGCCTGAGTGTGCTGGATAGCGGTGAGGCGCATTTGAACGAAATGGTTTTGAATGTCTCTGGCCGGGCCCTGAACGTGGCCGAGGCTGAGCGGCATTTGGCATCGGCGATCGCGGGACTGACGGATCCTTTCGTGGGCTTTTATAAAGTCCGCCCGGTTGAAGACATCACCAATGGCCTGACGGCTTTGGATGCTGACGGGCCAATCACCGAGGCCGAGGTCGAGTGCCAAGACCGTTTGAACCAAGCGGTGGCTGGCCGCAGCGTGGTGTTTCATGCGGGCACAGCCGATTTGGCGGTGGCCAGTTTCGAGCTGTTGAACGAAGTGGCAGCGGTGATGATTTCGTGCCCCGTGCAGCGTCTTGAGGTGGCGGGCCACATGGATGGATTGGCCGATGAGGCTGAAAATGAAAAAATTTCTCAGGATCGAGCCGATGCGGTGGTTGCTTATCTGTTGGAGAAAGGCGTAAACTCTGACAAGGTGACGGCCACGGGTTACGGATCTCTGTATCCCATAGCCGAGAGTGAAACCCCGGCTGGGCGTGCGTTGAATAGGCGTATAGAGTTTCGGGTCAAGCATAGTGTTCAGGACGAATAGGGGAGCGGTATCGTGAGTTTTCTCATCTATCAAATGTGGTTGTTGCTGTTGTTGGCGGCATTTTTGGGAATCGTCCTGGGCTGGTGGTTGCGCGGACCGGACACAGAATCCAAAGCCAAGGTCAAATCCTTGGAAGGCAGTTTGTCGAAACTGCGCAGCGAACATGCGGCGGTGAACGCCGAATTGACTCGCCTGCGGGCAGCGCCCAAGGCCGCCCCCGTGGCCGCCAAGGCCGAGCCTGTGGAAGATCGGTCGAAGGAAATTGATGGTCTTAAGGCGCGTATTGCCGAACTCGAGGGACATTTGGCGGCAGCGCGCGCCATGGCCCACCCCACGCCCGCGGCTACACCTCAGGTCACACCGCGTCCGGTGACGCCCAGTGCGGCACCGGCCAAGAGTGCGGCACCGGCCAAGAGTGCGGCACCGGCCAAGAGTACAGCCCCAGCAAAGCGTGCGGCACCTGTTGCTGCGGCGAAGAAACCAAGCCTAAAGAAGCCGAGCTTGCGTAAAACCACGGCCACAGCCGCAACGGCGGCCAGTGCCAGCAAACCAAGCAAGGCCAAAACGACAAAGACGGCCAAGGCCACTCCGGCCGCTTCGAAGACTGAGGCCCCAAAAGCTGCAAGCGAGGCGAAGCCCGCCGAGACCACGACCACAACCGCGGCCAGCAAGCCCGCCAAGCCGTCTGTCCCGGTCGCCGGCAGCCGCTTGCGCAAGACGACAACAACTAAGGCGGCAACAACCAAAACCACGACCACAAAGCCTGCGGCAAAAAAGACCACAGCGAAAAAGGCAGCCGCCAAAAAACCGGCAGCAAAAGCGGCGGCCACCAAAACGGCATCGACCAAGACGCCATCTGCTAAGGCGGCAGGGGCCAAAACCGGAACCAAAACCACCGCCAGCAAAGCCCCGGCAAAGAAAACAGCTGCGGCCAAGCGCACGGTGACCCCCAAGCAACCCAAGGGCCTGAAAGCCCCCAAGGGCGGCAAAGCCGATGATCTGAAGGAGATTACCGGTGTGGGCCCCAAGCTTGAGAAGCAATTGAACGATCTGGGCATTTTCCACTTTGCTC
Source organism: uncultured Caulobacteraceae bacterium (assembly GCA_937138625.1). GTDB lineage: Bacteria > Pseudomonadota > Alphaproteobacteria > Caulobacterales > Caulobacteraceae > CAKZPF01. The sequence goes on from CAKZPF010000002.1 coordinate 11,098, forward strand.
AGGTCCGCGATTTGAAAAAGGGCGAAGTGGCCTGGGTCGAAGACCACATTGGCTACCCCGATCGCATGGAGCGTGACGAGTGGCAAAAACAAGCCAAAGCCCTCGCGAGCGCCAAAGCCAAAGGCGGCAAGGCCTAGGCAGCCTAGGTCACCGGGGCAATCCGGCCGATAACAAATCGAGGATGGATCGGTCCTGACAGAAACGATACATGTCCTCATATACATAGTCCGCCCCGTGGGTTCGCCCACGGGGTTTCTTTTTTGGGTGCGGGTGTGTGATTCCCTTCATGCCGCGATCACGTCGCGGGATGAAGGGGGGCTAGAGTTCCTTCTCCCATCGGGAGAAGGTTAGGATGAGGGGGGAGGAATTTTCAGGATGGGGCGCTTTGTTCCATTGGTCTGGTAACCCCTCACCCCTCGCTTACGCTCGTTTCCCTCTCCCTAAGGGAGAGGGGTAATATGATGGATCCCGCGAACGCGGGTGCGGGGATGAGGGGGCTAGAGTTCCTTCTCCCCTGGGGAGAAGGCTAGGATGAGGGGATGGGGATTTTTCAGGATGTGGCGCTTTGTTCTGTACGCCAGGTAACCCCTCACCCCTCGCTACGCCCTCTTTATGAATTTAACGGGCCTTTGCTCCGCAAAACCCTACGCCCCCTCCCCAAGGGAGAGGGGTAAATATGATGGATCCCGCGATCAAGTCGCGGGATGAACGGGGAAGAGTATCAAATCAAGTTTGGGGTGAGGAGTTTAAAACTTGATTCTGTATTGTTGATATAATAAGGCCGTTATTTTCGGCAATCAGATCGCGAATATTAAGGGATGTTACTGTTGGGTTGTGGTCTTCATTCTTATCGTATGTGTGGATCATTATACTATAAGGTGTTGAGAGGTGTCTAACTATGAAGCTGCTCTTGTTATCACTTTTAGGTGCGTGAATAATCCTATGCCTCCAATCGCATATCTCTTTTGCTTTGTGGACTGTCTCGTAAAGGTCAAATTTTTGACCAGACGCAATGGAAATAATATTTCTTACAGCCGTCTGCTGTATGTAAATGCAGTCAAGTGCTCCGTATGCGTATAAATATATAGACCCAATCGAGCTTTCGCCTGCACACAAAGACAGATAACACATATGGGCTTCAGCGCAGTCTTCAATGACATCCATATGGCTACAAAATTCTAACCAGCGTGCGTTATCACCCAATGAATTATTGTGAGTGTTGTCATTAATGTAATCTCGGAACTCTTGCATAAAGTTCCTAACATCTTCACACGTACTCACCCCACGCTCTCCTCACTCGCCCCCACCATTTTCCTACGGTTATGCCCGATTTGGGCGTCGTGGGCGTCCAGGACTTCGATGGCGGCGGCCGGGGATTTGGTGCCCGGCGTGAAGACGGCGGCGACGCCCAGGTCTTTCAGCGGTTCGATGTCTTCGGGCGGGATGACGCCGCCGAAAATCACCGTGATGTCGCTGCGGTTGCGTTTGCCCAAGGCCTTGATCAGCTCGGGCGCCAGCGTCAGGTGCCCGGCGGCCAGGGATGAGGCCCCGACGATGTCCACAGCCTCGGCGATGGCCATATCGGCGACCTCGGCCGGGGTGGCGAACATGGGGCCGACCACCACCTCAAATCCCATATCCGCGAATGAACTGGCCACCACCTTTTGGCCGCGGTCGTGGCCGTCTTGGCCGATTTTGGCGATCAGGATGCGGGGTTTGCGGCCCTTGTCGGTGGCGAATTTTTGTGTGCGCTCGCGGGCGGTGTTCAGGGCCGGATTGTCGCCCGCGGTGTCGGCATAAACGCCGGATATCACCTCGATTTTCGCCTGATGGCGGCCAAAGGCCTGTTCCATGGCCAGGCTGATTTCCCCCAGCGTGGCCTTGGCGCGAGCGGCCTGAACCGACAGATCCAACAGATTGCCAGTGCCGGTTTCGGCGGCGTGGGTCAGGGCCGCGAGGGCCGTTTCCACCGCATCCCCATCCCGTTCGGCGCGCAGGCGTTTGAGCTTTTCGATTTGGGCGGTGCGCACGGCGGTGTTGTCCACCTTCAACAGTGGCACGCCGTCATCCTCGGCCGGTTCATAGGCATTGACGCCGACGATGGTTTGGTCGCCGGTGTCGATTCGGGCCTGGGTGCGGGCGGCGGCTTCTTCGATGCGACGTTTGGGCAGGCCGGCGGCGATGGCTTGGGTCATGCCGCCCAGGTCATCGATCTCGGCCATGTGTTCGCGGGCCTTGGTGATCAGGGCGTCGGTCAGGGCCTCGAGGTAATAACTGCCGCCCAAGGGATCAACCGTATGGCAAAGGTCGGTTTCAAGCTGTAAAAACAACTGCGTATTGCGGGCGATGCGCGCCGAGAAATCCGTGGGCAGCGCCAGGGCCTCGTCAAGGGCGTTGGTGTGCAGCGACTGGGTGCCGCCCATGGTGGCGGCCATGGCCTCGAGGCCGGTGCGCACCACATTGTTATAAACGTCTTGGGCCGCCAGCGACCAGCCCGAGGTCTGGCAGTGGGTGCGCAGGCAGGTGCTGCGGCTGTTTTTCGGCTTGAACTTGGCCATTTCCTCGGCCCAAATCAGGCGGGCGGCGCGCATTTTGGCGACCTCCATAAAGGTGTTCATGCCAATGGCCCAGAAAAACGACAAGCGCGGGGCAAAGGCATCGACATCCAGCCCGGCGGCAATGCCCGTGCGCACATACTCCAGGCCATCGGCGAGGGTATAGGCGAGCTCGAGGTCCGCCGTCGCGCCCGCTTCCTGCATATGATAGCCGGAAATCGAGATCGAATTGAACTTCGGCATCTTCTCTGAAGTATAAGAGAAAATGTCCGAAATGATGCGCATCGAGGGCTCGGGCGGGTAAATATAGGTGTTGCGCACCATGAATTCTTTCAGGATGTCGTTCTGAATGGTGCCCGCAAGCTGTTCGGTGGGCACGCCTTGTTCCTCGGCGGCGACAATATAAAGCGCCATCACCGGCAGCACCGCGCCGTTCATGGTCATGGAGACCGAAATGTCCCCCAGCGGGATTTGATCAAACAGGGTGCGCATGTCGTAAATGCTGTCAATGGCCACGCCCGCCATGCCCACGTCGCCCGCCACACGCGGGTGATCGCTGTCATAGCCCCGGTGGGTGGCGAGATCGAAGGCCACACTCAGGCCTGTTTGCCCGGCGGCTAGGTTGCGGCGGTAAAAGGCGTTGCTGTCTTCCGCGGTGGAAAAGCCCGCATACTGGCGCACGGTCCAGGGGCGCTGGGTGTACATGGTGGGATAGGGCCCCCGCAGGAAGGGCGCGGCCCCGGGCACGGTGTGCAGGTGGGGCAAGCTTTGGGCCTGATAATGGCTTTGGACGGTGATGCCTTCGGGCGTGAAAAAGGCCGGTTTTGGCGCATTTTGGCCCGTTTTGGCGCCATTTAGGGCCGTTTTTAGGTCGATTTCGGCGAAATTGGGAATGTTCTGGGTTTTGGTCATGGTGGGGCTCATTGGGGGTTGGCAGCCAGATCGACGGTGATGGCGTCAAGCGCCGTGCAGCGGCTGTCTGGTCCGGGCAGTTTGGCGGAAAGCGCATGGGCAGGGGCGCTGAAGGCCACATCTTGCATCTTGGCGCTGGGGTCGGCGCTGTTTTTATAGACCGTCACACCGATAATTTTGCGCTGTTTGTCTTGAATGGCCTGGGTCCATTTTGTTTTCTTATCAAATATTTCCTGGGAAAACCTTATAGATTGAATGAAGGTGATCAGCCCGCCTTGGCGTTCGATGTCTTGAAAGGTTTGCCAGGCGGCCTCGGCCAGCTCTTGGGTCATAGCCTCAAGGGCATAAGCCCCACCGGCAGGATCGGCCACGCGGCCCAGGTGGGCTTCTTCCATGGCGATCAGCTGGGTGTTGCGGGCAAGGCGCCGCGCCAGGGCGTGCGGGTGCTGGGTGGGTGACTGTTGCGGCGCGGTATAGGGCGCGGTGATCACGCTGTCGGCTCCGCCCACGCCAGCGGCAAAGGTGGCGGCCGTTAGGCGCAAAATATTGGTCTCGAGGTCTTGGGCCGAGAGCATGCGATCGCTGCTGACGGTCACGATAGGGGCGGGCAGATCAACACCATAGCCCCCGCATAACCCAGCCCAAAGTGTGCGCAGAGCCCGCAGTTTGGCCATGCCCAGCATGAAATGGCTATCGACCTTGACTGAGAGGGGCAGACTGTTGAGTGCATCCTCGGGGCTCAGGCCCGCACGGATCAGATGTTGCGTGTAAAGATGGGCGGTGGCCAGGATGGTGGCCAGCTCTTGAACCTCCGAGCCTCCGGCCTCGTGCACGCGGTGGGCATGAGCGCACAGCAGGCGGGCGGGGGCATGGGCTGTATGGGCGTTGGCGGTCAGATTGGCCAATTTCAGAATGTGCCCCTCCAGCGGGCCGGGGCTCGTGCCCGTGGCCAGCCAATGGTCCACAGGCGAAAAAAGGCTGCTGATTTGCTGGGCCTGATCGCCGGCAGCTTCGCGGGCCCAGGCCAGCATTTGGGGGGTGTGCCATCCGGCCTCGAGGCTAAGGGGGGCCAGCGACAGATCCAGATTATTCAGGACTGTGGCCATATCCTGGGCCGATTGCACGGCGATGCCGTTTTGCCCCGCTGGGCAAATTTGCAAGTGCACCGAGGCCGCGCCCCCCATCAACCCCTCCAGCAGCAGGGCGTTGGCGGTTTTGGGATCGGGGTGGGAAATGGCGACGCGCAGGTCCCAGGGGCGTTTGGCATCCCGCGGGCTAAGATCTCCCCGTGCGCTGGGGTGTGCCATATCCGTGTTCACATACAGGGGATAAACCGGCAAGCCATCAGCGGTCTGGCGCGTCAGACTTTCCAGCGCTTGCCCCTTCAGGGCTTTTTCCGCCAGGGGGCGCCATTGCGCCATTTGGGCGTCGGGTGATGGGGATGCGGGCGTACCTGTGTCTGTGCCTGTGTCTGACATGGGCAGACCTCCGTCTAGAACCGTTGGGGCCGCTGTGGCCATTGAGGGTAGGGGATAAGGCTTTCTGCGCCCGGGATCAATCCTATAGGCCCCCATGGCGTGCCAGGCTGGGGGCTGAAATGTGAACGGGGGACCCGATGTCAGACAGCACCACCAATTTGCAATTGCCCTATGTCATGCCCAACCAGGCGCAAAAGCACGTCACCGTCAATGAAGGGCTGTTGAAGCTGGATGCCATGGTGCAGACGGCGGTGGAAAGCGACAGCACCAGCGCCCAGCCCACCAGTCCCAATGATGGTGATCTCTATATTTTTCCGCCAGGAAAAACGGGGGACGATTGGGGGGGCATGAGCAATCACGCCATCGCCCATTATCGCGATGGGGCCTGGGTGCAGATCACACCGCGGGACGGCTGGCGGGCCTTTGTGTGCGATGCGGGCGTACTGAAGATTTATGAGCCCAACACAGGCTGGGGCCATCATGCTGACGATCGGGTGGCCAAAGCTGGGGACACCATGACGGGCAATCTGGGTGTGGGCACGGCGCCCCAGGGCCGTTTGCACACCAGCGGCGGCGAGGTGTATTTCGATCAAGCGGGTGAGATGTTCACCTACTACCGGCGCACAGGGGCGGGTGGCAGCAACCAATATGTGGCCAATCAGCAATTTTGTGCTCTGAACTCCGACAGCGCCTACAAGACCTATTTCAAAACCGTTTGCCAGCAGTTGGTGCACACGGCGGGCAGTGAGGCGGGCTTTGTGGCCTTCGAGAGTTTGACGGGCGGCGGTGTCACCTCGTTTTTGCAATACCAAGGCATTGAGGACCGCGTCAGTCTGCACACCGGCGGCACCGAGCGGCTGCGCGTGGACGCGGCGGGCAATCTGGGCGTGGGCACCACAGCCCCGGGGGCCAGGCTGCATGTCAATGGCTCCGCCCGGGTGGATGATAGCCTGGAGATCGTGCGCAGCGCTGGCGGGGCCTATTTGGATTTCAAAGACGATGCGGCTGATGATTTTGATGCGCGGGTGCAATTGCTGAGCGATGGTTTGTCACTGTTTTCTGGTGGCAATGGTTCCACAGCCGAGCGGGTGCATGTGCGCGCCACGGGGTCGGTGCGCTTTGTGCCTTTGGCCAGTGCGCCCGCCGGGGTCTCGGCGGGGGATGTCTATTTCGACAGCACGCTGGGTAAGTTGCGCTGTTATGATGGCAGCGCCTGGCAGAACCTGTTTTAGGGGGCGGGTGGTGTTGATCTCGGCCTTTGATGTGGTGTGGGACGGGGCCCGTTGGCCGAACTTCACGGCCCATGAGCTGGCCTGTCGGTGTGGGCGCTATTGCCAGGCGGAGTATTGGCACGACCCCGGGTTTCTGGATGCCTTGCAAGCGCTGCGCAGCCGGTGGGGGCGGCCGCTGGTGGTGAATTCTGGCCATCGCTGCGATCTTCACAATGCGGCGGTGGGCGGGGCGCCCTTGTCGGCCCATAAAAAGATGGCGGTGGACCTGTCGACGCGGGGCTTGAACACGGCTGAGCGCGGGCAGCTGTTGGGCCTGGCGCGGGCTGAGGGGTTTACGGGCTTTGGTTTTTACAGCACTTGGCTGCACCTCGATCGGGGGCGGCCGCGGTATTGGTTTTCTGGCAAAGGGGGACGAGCACGATGGCAATCCTTGATCTGATGGGGGCGGCGGCCGGTGGCGGGCTGTTCGGTGTGTTGGGCACGGTCGCGGGCCGGGTGGCGCAGTATTTCGAAACCAAACAAAGCCAAGCCCATGAGAAGGCCCGTTGGGCCCACGAGGTGAAATTGCTGGCCATGCAACAAGACCGGCAGCTGGCAGAGCAGGAACATGCCCTTGAGGTTCTCGAGACCGAGGGCCGGTGGCAGGGATTGACAGCCTCGTTGGAGGCCGATGCACGCGTGGGAAAAAGTTATCTTTGGGTGAATGCGGTCCGGGCGCTGACACGCCCATTTTGACCGGCGTGCTGTGGCTGTTGGCGGCGGGTGTTTGGCTGACCACACAGGACGCGGGCCTGCGCGTTCAGATCACCCAGACGATCACCTTTGCGGCCACGGCCGCGACCCTGTGGTGGTTCGGTGATCGGGCGCTAGTGCATTCTAAAGACAAGACAAAATAAATTGAAGAGATTCTCTTAACGAGATCTTAATTCGTTGACTTTTGCGGCAGAACTTGTTAGGGTTTGGGGCGCGAAATACAATGAAAGGGGATCGCTATGCCACATGATGCGGCAATGAATTCTCATGGCATGAATGATCACGGTGTCCATCATCTGTTGAATGGGCGGTTGCCTGCGATTGCAGTGCCGGAAGATGACGGTAGCTTTGACGAGCAGGTTCACATTGGTCAGGCTTTGTCTCAGGCTGAACGGGCTGTGAGTCATCAGCCGAAATTGGAAGAGATGCGCTTTGGCAGTATGCAATTCAAAGGCAGCATTGGTTTAAATGCGGATGGTACCATCAGAGTGGTGTCATCTTAGGTAGTTATATCAATCTACTAAACCAAAAACTTCATCCTATACATAAAGTCGGCTTCGCCGGCTTTTTTGTTTGCAAGCGACAGTGAACTGATGTTGCCCACGGCAACGCCGTGGCGCGCACGACTGTGCGCCGGCGATAGCCGCCCCCGTGGAGGCGCGAGTGAAGCGCGCTATCGTGAACTGATGTTGCCCACGGCAACGCCGTGGCGCGCACGACTGTGCGCCGGCGATAGCCGCCCCCGTGGAGGCGCGAGTGAAACGAGCTGTCGTGAACTGATAATGCTGCTGCTGGAGAGGGCTGAACTCTCGACCTCTCCCTTACCCATAGGGTTTTCAGCCGCAACGCTAGGTGCGGCGTCCGAAAACCCATCAAACATAGACCTTGGGAAGGGGTGGTGCTGCTGGAGAGAATCGAACTCTCGACCTCTCCCTTACCAAGGGAGTGCTCTACCTCTGAGCTACAGCAGCAACAAGGCCAGCGGGTTACACCAGGGGCGGTGTGAAATCAAGCCAAAGTTTGGCGTATGGGCCAGAGGGTGTCGAATTGTCTGGCTGCGGCAAAATAAGTTGTATTAAATTCTACATAATATCTGGACATTTTCGAAAAACATGCTATGCTAAGTCAAATTTTCATCAATAGAGATTCGTAATATGAACACGCCAACGCCTTTGACTCTTTCCGATAATATCCCTGTCCACGACGCCCCTGTCCGTCCGGAGTTTGACCTGGGGGTGGCCACCTGCGGCGGTCCAGGTGAGGGCAGCAAGGTGGAAACGATCAATACCTTTGTTGCGGATATCGATTTGGACCGGAAACCAGATGCAGTGACCATCAACCGCCGTTACGATGATGTTGGTGGTGAGACCTATTATTATGAAGTGGTGTATGGGGCGTTTTCTCCTTCGTCAGCGATGACACCTATGCCACATGACCTGACCGAGGCCCGCAAAGCCGCCACTTCACAGCACTTCGAGTTGGAAAATCTGCCGGAAGGGCACGAGGCGGTGTTGCACATCCCCTTGATGTATCCAGCGGAATTGGTCGGAGGTGAATACCGCGTTGAACCCATACAGATGGCTGCCGACATTTATGCCAATGGGGCGGTGGAATACGTGGCCCCAAAGGGGAAGCCGTCACAATATTAAGGTTGCAGAGTGTGGGCGGGGGCGTATGCCGCGTTCATAAGCATTTGACAGACCCGGGCGATATCTGCTGAGATTTTCAGCATGACGTTATCACGGCCATCCTCCAAGACTTCATCGGACAAAAACGCCCGCTTGCGCGCCGCACTACGGGCGAATTTGCGCAAGCGCAAAGCGGCGCAGAGCCCTTCGGATGATGGGGCTGAGCCCGAAAACACACACGCCTCAGACGCTCGATCCCAAACAAAGGCATAGATATGGATAAAATTGTCATCGAGGGGCGGCGGCCACTCGTCGGGAAAATCCCGATTTCTGGTGCGAAGAATTCGGCTATCAAACTGATGGCGGCCAGCCTGCTGACGGATGGCGAGTTGCGCCTGGATAACATGCCAAATTTGGCGGATACGCGCTTTATGGCGGATCTGCTGCGGCGGTTGGGCGCGATTGTTGAAAGGCCTGAGCCCCACACCATGACCCTGCAAGTGCCCGAGGTGGTCTCGGCGCTTGCGCCCTATGATTTGGTGCGCAAAATGCGGGCGACGTTCAATGTGTTGGGGCCGTTGTTGGCCCGCGAAGGTCACGCCAAGGTGTCGTTGCCGGGGGGCTGTGCCATCGGCGCGCGGCCGGTGGACTTGCACCTTCAGGTTCTCAAGGCTTTGGGGGCGCATATCGATTTGCACGAAGGCTATGTTTATGCCCAGGCCCCACGGGGGCTGTCGGGCGGTCGCATTGCCTTTCCCATGGTCTCGGTAGGGGCAACGGAACATGCGCTGTTGGCCGCGGTGCTGGCCAAGGGCGAAACCGTGATTGAGAACGCGGCCCGCGAGCCAGAAATCACCGACTTGGCCGAATGCCTGAACGCCATGGGGGCCAAGATCAGTGGCCTGGGCACCAGCACGCTGACGTTGCAGGGCGTGGATCGGTTGCTGGGCACCACCCACAGCGTTGTGCCCGATCGCATCGAAACCGGCACCTATGCCATCGCCGCCGCCATCACTGGCGGGGATGTGGAGCTTGTAAATACGCGCACTGATTTGCTGACGGCCTTTTTGGACAAGTTGCGGGCGGCGGGCGTGACCATCACCCAGACCCAAGGCGGCTTTCGTGTTCAGGCCGATGCCACCCAGTTGCGGGCCGTGGATGTGGAAACCGCGCCTTATCCAGGTTTTCCCACGGATTTGCAGGCGCAGTTCATGGCCCTGATGACGGTGGCCAATGGCGAGAGCCATATTTCCGAGACCATCTTTGAAAACCGGTTTTTGCATGCGCCCGAACTGATGCGGCTGGGGGCGGATATTCATGTGCAGGGGCCCGTGGCCACGGTGCGCGGTGTGCGCACCCTTGAGGGCGCGCCGGTGATGGCGACCGATCTGCGCGCGTCTGTTAGCTTGGTGCTGGCGGGATTGGTGGCTGAGGGCAAAACCACCGTCAATCGCGTCTATCACCTGGATCGGGGCTTTGAGAATCTAGAAGAAAAATTAACCGGCTGTGGCGCACAGATTGAACGTATGAAAGAAAGCCAAACCCAGGAGGCCTAAGCCATGGCCGAGTATCGGCCTTTGAAAGTGCGCGCCTGTGATGCCGAAGATGTACAGATCTTGGCGGCTTTGTTCCAAGATGGCCTTTTTCGTTGCCAAGACCTGGAATTCGATGCCCAGGCCCGCACCTTGACCATACGTTTCAATCGCTTTTGTCACGAGTGTGAAGACGCGGGGCAACGTGTGATCAGTGCCCTGCAAGTGGGCCAGGTGTTGGGCCTGAAATCCAAGGGTTTGGTTCAGGCGAAAGACACACAAGGGCAAAACTCATTTTATATGCTGTTGGATATGCTGTTGCACACAGAAGGTGATGATCCAGAACTGCGCCTGATTTGTGCCGAGGATGTCGAGTTGCGCCTAAAGATTGAAGAGATCGACATCATCGCCTGTGATCTGTCACCGCCCTGGCGCACCAAGCGCCCCCCCCAGCATGATGAGTAGTATATGAGCATCAATACCAAAGACGGTGACAGCCCCGAGCTGACCGGCCGTCTGGAGGCGGTGACCGTGTTGCCCCATGGCTCGCGGCCTGTGCCTGATGATGTGGCCCGCACACGGGGGCGTCTGATCACCGATATCCTGAAGGCCAACCAGTTTATGTTGGTGGAACACAAAGCCGTTGAGGTGTGTCGTCTGACCTTGGGCCTGGAGCACGGGCGTGTGCTGTGGCAGGTGTCGTGTGACGAGGAGGTCTTGCGCCGCCATTTGATGTCGATGTCGGGTGTGCGCAAAATCATCAAAGACTACAATCTGATTTGTGATCAGTATCAAAAGGCGGTGCAGGGCGCGCGCGCCCAACAGGTCGAGGCCATCGATATGGGCCGCCGGGGCGTGCACAACGAAGGGGCGGAGGCGCTGCAACAGCGCTTGGCCCACGTCATGGCCATGGATTTTGAAACCGCGCGGCGTCTGTTTGCTTTGATCTGCACCTTGTAAAGCGGTGTCGGCATTGCCCCCATTGCCTTTGGGGGGAAAGACAGATAAAAGCGCGTTTTGGGGCTGGGTGGCGTGATGCCTCCAGATACAATGACAACCGGGTTGGACGCCCAAGAAAGAGACAGTATGGCCAAGGAAGAACTTCTGGAATTTCCTGGTGTGATTGTGGAACTGTTGCCCAATGCCATGTTCCGCGTGAAGCTAGACGACAATGACCACGAGATCATTGCCCACACCGCCGGCAAGATGCGCAAGAATCGCATTCGTGTGTTGGCCGGGGACAAGGTGTTGGTGGAAATGACGCCCTATGACCTGACCAAGGGGCGGATCACCTATCGTTACAAATAAGCCGATGACGGGGCCTCTCGGCACGCCTGCGCGTTTGGTGCTGATGAGCGCAAGCCCCCGTCGGCGGGATCTGTTGGCGCAAATCGGCGTCACGCCTGACGATATCGCGGCTGCGGATCTCGATGAAACTCCAAAACCTGCAGAACGGCCCCGCGATTTGGCGGGACGTTTGGCCTGCGCCAAAGCCGAGGCATATCCGGGCGCGGAGGCGATTGTCTTGGCGGCGGATACGGTGGTGGCCTTGGGGCGGCGCATCCTGCCCAAGGCCCAAGATCCTGATGAGGTTGCATCCTGTTTGCGCCAGCTTCAGGGCCGCAATCATCGGGTGTGGACGGGTGTGGCGGTGTGCACGCCAGATGGGCAAACCCGTCATCGGGTGGTGGAAACGCGTGTGCGTTTTGCGCCGTTGTCGCCCGATCAAATTGCGGCCTATGCCCACAGTGGCGAAGGCGAGGGCAAGGCTGGTGGCTATGGCATCCAGGGTCGGGCCGGGGCCTTTGTGCAGCAGATTGTTGGCTCATATCCCGCCGTTGTCGGTTTGCCGCTGTATGAAGCGGCGTGTCTGTTGCGCGGCGTGGGCTATCCGGTCGGCGTTTCCACGGTCTCATGAACCATTTGGTGATCGCGGCCGGGCCTGTGCACACCCAAGCGGTGCTGATGAGCGATCACGGGCCCGAGCGCCTGTTTGCCGAACCGTTTGCACGCGGGCCAAGGCCTGGTGATCTGTATGGCGTGCGCATGGGGCCGCATGTGCGTGGGGCCGATGGCTGTGTCGTTGAGATGGGCGATGGGGTCTCAGGCTTTCTGACGCGGCCCAAGGGGCTGAAGCTTCAAGATTTTCTCAGTCAATATCCGGAAGGGCGCATCGTTGCCGCCGAGGTCATCAGCCCAGCACGGCCGGGCAAGCGCGCGCGTTTGCGCCCAGCCAGCGTGGCGGCCGACGCGGTGGGGCTGATGCGGGCCGCCCCGCATGGCTGGGTAGGGGAAGTGGCCCGTGCTGTGGGGTCAGTCGAGCGTGTCACTGTGAATAGGGCCGATCTGTTGGCGTCGCTGCGCGTTCTGTTCCCCCAGGCTGAGGTGGATCACCACACGGCGCGGGTGCCTATATTTGACCATTATGACCTGCGGGAGGTGTTTGCGGAGGCTCTGGAGCCGGTCTGGCCGTTGGCCTGTGGCGGGCGGGTGATTTGGCAACCCACAGCCGCGGGGCATTGTTTTGATGTCGATACCGCAGGCGCCAATCGTCGCCAGGCCAACGTCCAGGCCGTTGCCAGTGTGCTGGACCGGGTGCGGCTGTTGAACCTGGAGGGGTTGATGATGGTGGGCTTTGTGCCGGATTCAGACGGCCAAAACGCCCTGCGGGATCAGGTGCTGCAGGCGGATCTGGGGCTGACGGTGGGCCGCTTGGATCGTTTGGGTGTGATGGCCATGACGCGCGCCCGCCAGGGCTTGGCGGTGGACGAGGTTGTGTTGCAGCCCACGGGCTGGGGTTATGGCTTGCGGCCCGAGGTGACGGTGCAAGCGGCCTGTGTGGCCTGGCAGCGGGAGGGTGCGGCGCGGCCTGGCACGCGCTTGCGGCTGCATCTGGCCCCATCCGTGATGGCGGCGTTTCTGCGCGCGCAGGCGCAGAACGAGGCTTTGCAGGCTATGCCGGTGGTGGAAGACGCGACGGTTTCTGCCTATGATGTGCGCGAGATGACCAAGGATGACATGCGATGACCAAACCCGCCCCATGCCCCATTTGCGATGCCGCACCGCAGGCCGCTTACCGCCCGTTTTGTTCCAAGCGCTGTGCCGATGTGGATCTGGGGCGCTGGTTGAAGGGTGCCTACGCCGTGCCTGCCGTCGAAGCTGAACCGCCCGAGGATGTGTCGCCCGCACAGCCCGCCGAGCAAGATTTTTCCAATTAGGCAAATCGGGCATGGACAGCGGCGGCGCTGGTCGCTATAAGCGCGGCTTCTGGCGCATATTTGCGGTTTGCGATCTGTGCCAACACCATGGTGCGCCTGGGTAGCTCAGGGGTAGAGCAGTGGACTGAAAATCCTCGTGTCGGTGGTTCGATTCCGCCCCCAGGCACCATTAAAATAGCGACCCCAATGGGGTCGTTTTTTTTATGGTTTTGCGGTAGGGGAGAGGGCCGCTTTTAGGGACCCCACAAGACTGACCTTCAGGTCAGCGCAGTGGGGCAAAAATGCCGATTCCGCCCCCAGGCACCATTATTTTGAAATGATTTCATATGGTTGTTTGATTAGTGTCGCTTGAGTCGCACTAGTAAAATCAATATTAGAAGATTTCTGAAATATCTATTCACAGCGCTTTGGCTGTGCGTTTCAACACAAGGCTAGATGGATCTGGCTGTTTCCACGGCACTAAGATAGGTCTGATGAATGTCGGCGCGATGAGAAACCTCTTCTTAAGGCAATCCTTTTTTCGCGCCTGATTCTTTGGACGTTTTTGGAGACACGTTTCTGCACAGACATGTGCTGAATGGTACACGGCCAGCCCAATCAAGACCATAGACTATAAGTAATAAAGTGGCTAGACTGATGGAAGCTTTGAATTCATCGGTGGTGGGCCTGTATGAAGAAAGAGGGAATAAGTGCGCTTTGCGACTTGACTTATAGTCTAAGTGAAGAGGCAAGGCAGGTACTGGAGCCAACTAAACTTCTGAGGCCTACTGACATATTGGCTTACATAGAAGAGAATAAGATCGCACACGGCCTTTATGGTTGGTGGTTCGACCATGAGTTATCTAATGTGCCAAGTGGTGGATGTCTGGAGATCTGTGGCAGGCATTTGCTCTATATTGGTATTGCGCCCCCTAAAGATCGACCAAATCGACTGGGTTCAGCCACACCAATGAAAAGACGCCTTTGGCGCAATCATCTCTATGGATCTGTTCGCAGCTCAACACTACGCCTTTCACTGGCGGCGTTGCTTAGGGATCAGCTCAACTTTCAATTTTTCCGTGATAATCGTAACCGTGTGCGCATGGGCAAAGCGTATGAGGATAAGCTAACGGCTTGGATGGAAGATCATGCTGGGATTTCTGTGGTCCACCATGATACGCCTTGGCAACTTGAAGAGAAGTTGGTCAGAAATGGTCCTCCATTGCCCTTGAACCTGAGTATGTCAGGACACTCGTTCAAACCTACGTTAAGTGCGCTCAGAAAGGCGCTGGGGCGCGATTAAAACCATCTACAACCTAGCCCCAACATGCAATATGACGCGCACGTGGCGCGTTATATTGAGCCAGATGTGCCAGCTGACGAACGGCAGAGGTGCACTTCTGCATTTCTGTAAATGCAAACACGAAAAAGCCCCCGGGTGGGGGCTTTTGTTTTGGCGCATGTGGGTTGCCTTAGAACTTATAGGTGCCACCGACCGTCAAGGCGCCAAAGCGACTGCCATTGGGGCCAATCGTGGTTTCCTGACCCAGGTTCAACTGCAGGTTTTCATTGGCATCATAGGTCACCTTCACGCCCATCTGCGAAGACCGACCCGTTAGATCAGATGGCGTTGGGGGTACAGGACCAGGCTTTGGGTTGGGGCTCGGGTGGAGGGGTTGATCCAGCAGGCCCTGCTTGCCGTATACCGAGACCGTAAGGCCATTTTCCGAGGTGTACTGCACACTGCCTGTGGCGGCAATGTTGATGTTTTCTCCGTGAGCCATGGAGTCTTTGATGGAGACATTGCTCATTTGGCCTTCTATTCCGGCAGTGGCGGTCAAGTGATTCGAGACCTGGGCAATACCGCCCGCTGCCACATGACCGACAACCGGTGTGGTGCCGTCAGGATCAGGGTTTGTGGGGGATGGCAATTGTTTTTCTTTTGCCAAGTTTGTTGCCGCCCCGGCTTCGGCGTAATAGCCAAATTTGCCTTTGCCGTCCGGCATTTCAACGTGCCGAATGCCGCCTGCAAGCTCTAAGTCATTCACCAAGCCCGTTTGGCTACGTGAAAAATCTGTTGAATAGATGGAAAAGTCTGTTGAGGCCGCGCCGTAAACTTCGGTGTTGTCACCGATGGAATGGCTGACGCCAAGGCCGATACCGCCCTGATCGGATCTGGTGGTCACGTTGCTGGTGTCGCCGCCCATTTCAAGGGTGGCAAAAACCTCTGTACCTTCAGGGACCACTTGCAGGCCCTCGGTACTGGTTTGGCGTGGATTGTGTGCGTTGGAATTGGAAACTGGCGAACTGCCCATGGAAACACTCCTGATATTGAAAAAATAAAATAAATACGCAAAAATGTTATACATGGCGCGGGCGATATTGGCAAGGCCGTTATTTATGAATTCTGTTCGGCACCCAGCTTTTTCCACCTTGCAAGTGCCCGGTCGCGCTTGAGTTTCGAAGCGCGCTCTAGGAAAAACACACCGTCCAGTTGGTCGATCTCGTGCTGCAGCACGGTGGCCAGAAAGCCATCAAAGGGGCCGGATTGCGCTTGACCGTGGCGGTCAAGCCAACGCATCTCGATGCGGTCGGGGCGGCCGATTTTGACCGTGATCCCGGGCATACTGACGCTGCCCTCGTCAAAGGTTTGCGGGCGATCCGAACGTGATGTGATCACCGGGTTGAAAAACACCTGTGGCGCTCTGGGCCCGCCCTCAGCACCGCCCAAATCCACCACCACCAGGCGTTTGAAGACCCCGGCATGACAGGCGCTCAGCCCCAGGCCTGGGGCCGCATACATCACCGCCAACAGATCATCCGCCAGCTGGCGGGCATCATCATCAATGGTGTCAAAGGGGACAGCGACCTGGGCAAAACCAGGGTCGGGATAACGCAACAGGGTCAGGCCAGGCATGGCGGTTGCTTATTCTGGGGTGTCTTCCGGCAAATGCGCAAGATCATCGGCGGGCAGGGTGGGCACGGGGTCGAATCCGATAAATTCCGCCAACAGACTGTCCAGGCGGTGCACGGTGGTTTGCAAATGAAACAGCGCGTTGTGGCGCGAGGTGCGCATATGCTCTTGCCCCGACCAGCGCTCGGCCATAGCCAACAGAACCTCGCGGTCGGCCTTGAGGTCGGTTTCCGTATTGTCCGTCTGCCCCATCATCTGCTCCTTCGTGTCCCCTATAGCTCGAGTCGCCCGCCGTTGTCGCGGCGTCTTTGGGCCTGGGGGGTGTGGTTTTCGGCGTTTGCGCCTGTGTGCCCTTAGGATCACCACGTTGGGAACACCACGGTTTTGCCCCGCTGTCCAGTGCGTGGGGGCATTTTTCCTTTACGACCTCTTTACCCGAAGCGGTCAATCTTAAGCACAATATGGGGTTTTCAACGGGCGTCACCGCCAGAAATCGCGCGAACGGATGATCACAGAAGAAAAATGTTTGATTGTGGATTTGGACGGCACCCTGTGCCCGGAAAAACGGCCGGATCAAGAGTACGCCGAACTGCCGGTCTATGAGCCTATGCGCCAAAAATTACTGGCTTATCAGGCCGAGGGCTACACCATCATCATCCAAACGGCGCGCACCATGCGCACCCACGGCGGCAATGTCGGGCGCATCACGGCCAAAACCGCCAAGATCACCATCGATTGGCTGGACCGCCATGGCATTCCCTATGATGAATTGCATTTCGGCAAGCCGTGGAACGGGCGCGGGGGCTTTTACATCGATGATAACGCCATTCGCCCCCGTGAGTTTCTGGAGCTGACACCCGCTGAAATCCAGGCCCGGCTGAAGGCCGACAAAGACCTAAGCGGATATAAGCCGGATCGGATGGCCTCATGAGCCATTTGGTGGTCATACCGTCTGCGCGCATTGTGGCCCCAGCGATGCAGGCCGAATTTGGCCCCGTTGCCCCGGCGATGATCCCACTGGCGGGCCGCCCGGCTCTGGAATGGATTGCCGATGCCTATCCCCAGGCCGATATCTGCGTGGCCATTCACCAGGCCGGGCAAGACGTCGCCGCCTATTTGCGCCGCCAACGCGAGCCTCGCGCCCATGCCGTGGATGTAGGCGCCACCGACAGCATCGCCGAGACTATCTTGCGTGCGGCCGGTGACGGTGCGGGCTATGATCGGTTGACGGTGCATTTTGCGGACACATTGCTGGATGACACGCCCGCGGCGGATGATGTGATCTTTTGGGCCCAGCCCATTGATCTGCTGCGCTGGACCAGTTTTGCCGATTATGACGGCAGCATTGGCACGATGATCGAGCGGGACCAGCCCAAAACCGCGGATGGTGTTGAGGCGGTGGAGCAAAAGGCCCAAGAGCAAAAAGCTTTTGTCGGCGTGTTTCAATTCGCGGATCCGCAGGCCTTCCTGGCGGATCTGGCCCAGGCCGCCGAGATGCCCGGTGCGGGTATTGATCCGTTTTTCTTGGCCCTGAAGCGGTATTTCAATGGGCGCCCCCCCAAGGCCCGCGTCCTGCAATACGCCACCTGTTGGCGCGATCTGGGGCATGTGGACAATTATTATACGGCCAAGCGCCGTGTGGGCCTGGGGCCACGGGAATTCAATGCTGTTGATGTTGATGATCGCCGCGGGGTGATGGTCAAATCCAGTCGCAACGCCAAAAAGCTGCGCAATGAAATCCGCTGGTACCAAGACCTGCCCCAAGATTTGCAATTTTTGGCACCACGGGTGTTTCGCGCCAACCTTAGTCATGACATGCCGTCTGTTGAGATGGAATTTTATGGCTACCCGCCGCTGAACGATTTATTTTTGTTCGGGCGTTTGGATGTGGGGGCCTGGACACGGATTTTTGACGCCGTTGGCTTCGCGCTCGAGGCCATGCGCACCCACAGCCGCCCCGGTGAAGAGCAAGATCGGATGACCGCGGCGCGGCGCGAAATTTACTTGGACAAAACCCTTGAACGCCTCGAGCCCATCGTGCGCGATCAGCGTTTTGCCGCCATGTGTGAGGGCACCCCAAAGGTCAACGGCCAGGCCGTGCCCAGCTTGCCGCAAATTTGCGAAGAGTTGCCCGAGATCGTCGAGGTCGCCGGCCTGCTGTCGGGTCCGAATTTCTGTGTCATCCATGGCGATTGCTGTGCCAGCAACATTCTCTATGACCCCAAAAATGCTTTCGTGCGTTTCATTGACCCTCGCGGCCAGTTCGGCAGCTACAGCCTGTCGGGGGATCCGCGGTATGATCTGGCCAAGCTGAGCCACAGTTTTTCCGGCGGCTATGATTTTATCGTCAATGGGCTGTTTGATGTGCGCCTGCAGGGCCAGGAGATCACGCTCGAGGTCTTTGCCGAGCGTCACCACCAGGACATTTCTGACACCTTCGTGGGCTGGTTGGACGGCCAAGCGGGGGCGGACATGGGGCGCATTCAATTGATCGAAGCCTTGTTGTTCCTCAGCATGACGCCGCTGCACGCCGATAAACCCAGGTCTCAGTTGGGATTTTTGGCCAATGGCTTGCGGTTGTATGCGGCGGCTAAGGCGGAATTGGGGCTAACGGGACGGGGGCAGACAGCCGGTAAGGTTTCGGAAAGGGACGCACCCGTATCCCTGAAGGCTGAACACAGGAGTATCGCCGTATGAGCAGAGTTGTGATCACCATGGCCGGTTTGGGTTCGCGCTTTCGGGCGCGGGGTTATGATATGGCCAAGTATCGCATTCAGGTTGCGGGACGCAGTTTGTTCGCCTGGTCTGTGGGCGGTTTGCAGGCCTTTATTGATGCGGGCTGGAAATTCACCTTTGTCAGTTTGCGCACGGATAATGCTGCCACCTTCCTCGAGGAAGAATGCGCGCGTCTGGGGATTGCGAATTATGACCACATCGAGCTCGATCAGCTGACCAATGGTCAGGCCACGACGGCGCTGATGGCTTTGCATGCCCATGAAGCCCAAGAGCCCCTGGTGATTTTTAACATCGACACCGGCGTGGCGCCCGATGCCATCACACCTGAGATGATCCGTGGTGATGGCTGGCTGGCGTGCTTTGAGGCCGAAGGCGACGGCTGGAGCTTTGCTGATGCCGACGCGGCTGGCTTGGTGCAGCGGGTCACCGAGAAAGACCGGATTTCCGACTGGTGCAGCATTGGCTTTTATGCCTTCAAATCTCAGGCCCTGTTTGCCCATGCCTATGCCTCGACCTATCAGTCTGATCGGCTGTGGCCCACGCGCGAGGCCTATGTGGCGCCGCTCTACCAAACCTTGATTGATGAGGGCCGCGAGATCCGCGCCGCCAAGGTGCCCAACGATGCGGTGTTCTGCTTGGGCACGCCCGAGCAAGTCGAGGATTTTGCTGCCTGTCAGGGGCGCGCCGTCACCGCCAATGTCAAACCCGCGCCGGAGCGCAAACGGGCATGATCCAAGGCGCGGCACAAAAGCAAACTGTTGTCTTAGTCAAGGGCATGTCCCAATATGGGGCTTTGACGCTGCATATCGATCAGCTGGAAGATGTCTTTCTGGGCATGGGCTATCGGGTGTTGGTGCTGGATTTTGGTGGCGATGAATGGCGGCCTGTGTTGGCCGAAGCCGCCAAAGACGACGTGCTGATGATTTTTTCCATCTCGATTTTTACCGAGATCCGTTTTGATGGGCTGACCTTGGCTGAAATTCTGGATGCGCCCCATGTGTGTTTGCAAGTCGACCACCCCGGCTGGCACCTGCCGCGTCTGCAAAAAAGCCCCCGCCAAAGCACGATTTTTCTGACTCTTGATCACGCCCATACGCGGTTTATCAACCGCTGCTTTGTCAAAGATCCGTTCCCGGTGGTCGAGTTTCTGCCGCCTGCGGCCAATGTGCTGCCGGAAAATGCGCCGGTTGATGTTGCAAGCTTTGCTGAAGATCGCGACATCCCCATTCTGTTCACCGGTACCTATCGCGGCAAAATTAAGCCCGAGTGGAACCGGCTCGAGGGGGATGCCGGCCAGATGTTCAAAGACATCTACAATGCGGCACTTGAAGTCGCGGTTTCTGATGACTTGGTCTCGGCGGATGATGCGCTGTATTTTGTAATGCGAGAAGGCGGGATTGATTCCTCGTTTCCGCTGTTTAGTGATCTGATCACCAAGAGCTTTTGGTTGTCTAGCTATCTGCACGGCATGCGGCGTGACCTGGTGCTGCAGGCCCTGAACGAGGCGGGCTTGCCGGTGCATATTTATGGTCATGGCTTTGACAAACTGGCGGGTCAGTTCAAAAGTTTCACCTATGGCGGTGTGGGCTCGTTCTCAGAGACCTTGGGCCTGATCCGCCGCAGCCAGTTTGTGCTGAACTCCAACACCAATTTTGTCGAAGGCATGCATGAACGCGTCTTTGCCGCCATGGCCGGTGGAGCGGCAGTGGTCAGTGATCTCTCGAAGGCTTATTTGGATGAGTTCCAAGACGGTGTCGATATGGTGCTGTATTCTTGGGATGATTTGCCTGGTTTGGGGGATCGTTTGCGGGCTTACCTCGACCGCCCTCACGAGCTGGCGCAAATTGCCGCCGCAGGGCAAACCAAGGTCCTGGCCCGGCATATGTGGCAAAATCGTGCCCAGCGCATGATCCAATTGGCGCAAGATTATCAGCATCCCTATAGCGCTGCCGCATAAATCATTCTTGACAATTGATTGAAGGTTAGCTTTTTTGTCCTTTGTGCCGGAGGACAATATGCCAACACTTGACCACTCACGCCCCCAGACCGTGACTCCTTTTGTCTCGCGGGGCTCTTCGTTCTCCGACCGTGTGGTGTTTGATACTCGGACGTTGGGGGGCGCGTTTCAGGTACGCCAGGACGAGGCGGGGTTATTTTATGTCACGGTCAGTGGGCGTGTGACGGCGGACGAGGTGGCCTCGATTCTGGTCTCTCAGCGAGCGCATTTGCCGAAGGGTTTGCAGGATCATCCTATGTTTTCTGGTGATTACGAAACCATTTTGCAGACCGTGATGCTGGGGGCAGGTTTGGGGCCCAGCGCGCGATTTGACCAGCCGTTGCCCACGCAGGCTGCTATCGGTTTGGTCCCAAAGGCTCCAGGCTTTCAAAATGCGCAAGACCCCCGAATGGCCCATACGAGCCATTCCTATTCTTGGTCATCAGGCACACCAGAGACACCGTTGTCAGACGATGCGACCCGAAGCGTTCACGCGCAGCCGGGGCCAGTGCCGGGCAGTGATCATGAATTGGGGAATGCGCTGGGTTTGGCTCGTGTGGGTCCGTATCGGGCGCAGGCGGGTGCGCGGGATTTGCGGGGCGAGGGCTATCGGTCATTTGTGCCGTATATGGTGCAGCCGGGCGAGGATTTGTATAGTTTTTATCAGCGCGTGGCCGCGCCCGAGGGCGTGAGCTGGCTGGCGTTTTTGGAGGCGAACCGCCTGACGAAGGGTCAGAACTTCCCGCGCCAGCTGTTTGATGGTGGGGCGAGTTTCACCAAGCCTGAGGCGGGATTTGAGAACCGTTTTGGTGTGCCGGATTGGTTGAATGTCTCAAGCCACCGGGATGGGGTGCTGGTGGGCCCCAAGGCGGGTGAGGGCTATATTCCGCATCAGGATGCGCAGGATTTCTGGGTGGTGCCGCAGAAAACGCCGGCCCAGTCAGGCACATGGTCACAGTACAAAACTGCGATCGAGGATGCGGACCGGCTGTACGCGGAGCGCTATGCGGCCAGCGGCACGATCGGCCTGCCGGACGCCCAGGTTGATGGCATGCGCCAGCAGGCGCTGGCCCGCCGCTATAACGATCAGATTAATGAGAATTTTGGCCTGCTGTCGGGTGTGGTGCGGTTTTTTGAGCCGGCCGAGCTGAACCACGCCATTGGCGAGGCAGCAAGCCCGGGCACGATTTTGTCGATGATGGGCGTGGGGCGCTTGGTGCCAGGGGGCCGGAGCGCACGGCCCGTGATGGTGCGCGAGCTGACTGTGCCGCAACAGATCACTTTGCCCAATGGCCGCGAGACGACCTTGCCTGTGGGCACGCAGTTGCGCGCCACCGATGCGGGCCGCCATACCGCGCTGGATGGGCGGCCAGTGTATGCCGTGGACTTTGAAATCGTGGTGCCCGGCGCCCAGCCCGGCAACCCGCGCAACCCCAGCCTGCGCGCTTATGAGGCTGTCGGCAACAGCCCCCAAGGCCCCGTGGCCACCGCCGCACAACAGCCGGGCCAAGCCAACACCCAAGCCAACACCCCCGGCCTGGCGGGCAGACAACAGCCCTCCACACCCGGCGGCGCGCGCGACCACGCCCCCGTCAGACAAATGCCACCCAACCCACCAACACCCCAAACACCAGGGCCGCACAACGCCCAGGCCCACACCGCCCGTGCCCGCGAGGCCATGCAAGCCCTGATCGATGGCTTTCGCCAAGACGCCCAAATCGCCCGCAACGCCGGCAACACCGCCGAAGCCAACCGCCTCGAGGCCCAAGCCAATCGCCTCCAAACCCAACTCAACCAAGGCGACCTTTCCGCCGTCCTTAATGCCAATATCCAAAATATGGCGGAGAACGAGCCGCGCGTGAGTCTGCAGCTGGCCCGTGCATATATGGAAGCAACGAACAGCCTCGATACGCCCGTCCGCAGTTCACGACGGTCCAGCGAGGTCTTTGATCGCTTAGCGCAGCTGGAAGCGGTAACGGGGACGGGTTCATATCGTATGATTTGGAGCCAGGGTGAGGTGGATCGGCATGGTGTGCCCCGCGTGCCTAACGCCGAGACCGCGCCATCGTTCACCGAACAGCCTCAGCGTTACACGGACACAGAGCTGCGCGCTGTGGTTGATTATTTTTATGCACAGTATCAGGCCTTGATCGAGCTCGAGCGCAGCATTGCGCATATGAGCACCGAGCTCAACTCTATGACCTCGGAGTTCGAGACCATTTTTGTCAGTGCGCGCACCATCGCGCTCCTCGAGGCTTATTTGCCGCCCTCATTGCTGGCCTATATCAACCTGTCTGCGGTGATGACCCCTTCGGATGCGCGGGTTATCGTTGATTATGCCTACCGAACCTATCGGGGGGGGATTGACCGGATTACATCTGACATCAGCCGAGCAGAAGAAACCTATGGGCGAGTGCACGAATTGTTTCTGCAACGCAGCCCCGAGGCCATTGCCTTGCCAGATTCGTATCTTGGGGCCTTGCTGCAACAAAACGCTGGGGTGGAGACGGCGTTTTACATTCGGAATTTTGGCCAGCACCTGGCCGGCGATCTGGGAGACGGATTTAGAGATGCCCGTGCGGCCCGCGATCGCAATCCGCAGAATTTTTTTCGCTATACGGGCATCCCCGATGAACTTCGAATGATTTTTGAAAATATGCGTCTTGAGATGCCGGTAGAAAAAATATTGGAGCTGCATGAGCGCACTTTGTTTCATGAAAGCCCGTCTTCGATGTGGGAAGACGTATTCGGCACGGAACTGATAGACCCCGATCTGATCCAAGGCATTCTGACCAGCAATTTATGGGCGCATATGAACGGAGCCTGTACCTATGTTGGCGAAAGCCAAAATGAATTGATCATGGAGTTTAATGGGCCACCGGCGGCAGGGGCTTATGAGGGCCTGCGCATGGAGTTGCGGCTATATTGGGACTTTGATGGTGATCAAAATGTTGTGGGCAGATTCCATTCCTTGCGGCTGATCGACCTCTAGTGGGTTTGGCGTCCTGATCTCTTGGTTACAAACGATCCATGTGAACAGGTCTGTGTCATTCTGATGCGGGCAAGGTCGAGCTGTCCAAATGTGGCAAACTCCCTATTTGGACCTGGGATATTGGGCATGGTTAATTCTCGTCTCAGACGGGTTTTCCTCCCGCTACAGACGAGTTTTTGCACCCAGCCGTCACAAAGACTTGACATTGTGCCCCAGTTCAGTAGTGATCAGCCTTCGCCTTCAGAAGGAAGGATGGCGTTCCGCAGGCACGCGCCTTGCATAAACTCGGACCGAAACGGTCGTGGAACATTCATTGTCTCACACCTTTTTAACCGGTTTCGGGTATAACGCAGGCTCATAATCTGTGTAGCCCACCACGTATTCAATTGGGTTTGGGGTGTGAAAACCCAAACATCTAAGAGAGGAAGACCAGGATCAAGCTCATGCGCAATTCCTTTAACATGCTTTCCCTGACCGCACTGGCCATTTTGGGGCTGATGATTGTGGCCCCCGTTGGTGCTCAGGCTCAGACAAATCCGCCGGCACCTGTGAGTGCTGATATTCCTGCACCGCCTCCAGCTGCGGCAGCACCAGCGGCAGCGCCGGCTGCGGCCCCCGCCGCCCCTATGCAGGATGAAACCACAGAAGAGCCCCACAAGTTGGCGCACGATATGTCTGTGGTCGGGATGTTCAAACAAGCCGACTTTGTTGTGAAATCGGTGATGATCATGCTGCTGCTGGCTTCGGTGGTGACGTGGGGCATTCTGTTCCAAAAGCTGATCCACTTCGAAGGTCTAAAGAACAGCTCGGACAAATTCCTGAACGAATTCCGCAATGCAGGCTCGTTGCCGGATTTGGCTGAAAAAGCCAAATCTATGGCGGGCAATCCGTTGGCGGATATGGCCGCAGCCTCGTTGCAAGAGCTTGAGCTGAGCCGCCAGGCCGGTGTGCCGATGTCGGGCGAGTATCGCGGACGTTTGATGGAACGTGTGCGTCAGGCGCTGGGCGCTGCCGAAGGCCAAATGGGCCGGAATTTGGGTGGCGGCATGCTGGTGCTGGCCACCACGGGTTCGATTTCTCCGTTCGTGGGTCTGTTTGCCACGGTGTGGGGGATTATGAACTCGTTTATCGGGATTGCGAACACCAACACCACCAACCTCGCGGTTGTGGCGCCAGGTATCGCCGAGGCCCTGCTGGCCACCGGTATTGGTCTGTTCGCGGCTATTCCTGCGGTTATTTTCTATAACCTGTTTCAGCAGAAAATCGCCAACTTTGGCTCGCGGGCTGATGGTTTTTCTGCCGAATTGATGAACGCCATTTCCCGTCAGCTTGACAGAGGAGCCTAAGCCATGGGTGCGAAACTCGGTGGTGGCGGTGGGAAACACGACGTTGAGCAGAATTCTGAAATCAACGTCACCCCGTTCGTAGACGTGATGCTGGTGTTGCTGATCATCTTTATGGTGGCCGCACCACTGGCAACCGTCAGCGTCAAGGTTGACCTTCCGCCCTCAAACGCAGCGCCCACCCCCAACCCGGCTGAGCCCATTTTCCTCAGTTTGCAAAAGGATGGGAAGCTGTACATCGGAGACGATCTTGTCACCTTGGGCGCTTTGCCTGGTGTGATGGAACAGCGGACTGGCGGCAATCGTGAAGAGCGTATCTTCGTCCGTGCTGACCAGGATCTTATGTACGGTCGTCTGATGGAATTGATCAATACGTTGCAGGATGCCGGTTTCTATCGTGTCGGGCTTGTGGCGGAAGACGTCAGGGAATTCTAGTCCATTATGAGCTGGAACAGCGAAAAACCATTCTCGGGGGGTAATCTGCCTTCTGGCGGCAATCCCAAATTTCTGGACGAGCTCCTGATGTATGTGGGTGCGTCGATGGTGATCCATTTGGCCGGGTTCATGTTCCTGAAAGGGGCCTTGGACTTCGACCCAGATCGGTATCCACCAGAGCCAGAAGAAGTGGTCCTGGATTTGGCGCCACCGCCACCTCCACCGCCACCACCGCCGCCACCACCACCAGAGCGGCCGCCGCCACCGAAGAAAATTGAAATTCCGCGTGTGCAGCCGCGTGTGGCCCCGCCACCGCCAACGCCCACACCGGTGCCGCCTTTGCCGATCCCGCCTGTGGAGGAGCCCATCGAGGGTGAGCCCACAACCACGGCGACCATGGATCCGCCTAAGGCTTCGGACCCACGCCCTGGGGATGCGGTCACTTTGACCAATGCCAAATGGACCGTGCAACCGAAGATCCAGGCGCCGGCCAAGGCCAGCGAGCGCGGTCGCAGTGGTCGTGTCAGAGCACAGTGCCTGCTGCAAACGGATGGTCGGGTGACCAACTGTACGATTGTGCAGGAAAGCCCCAAGAACTATGGTTTCGGCCAAGCGGTTCTGCGGGGGATTGCCGGCTCGCAGTTGCAGCCTTACATGGAAAACGGTGTCCCGGTGGCGAAGTATGTGATCATTCCGTTCCGGTTTGATTTGGACTTCTAATCCCAAGGCTAACATCCCAGAAACCCGCCCAAGAAAGTCATCTTGTGGCGGGTTTTTTGTTGCCATCGGGGGCGGGGGCGGTACACTGACATGATCATTAATCGCCGGTTCAGGCCCCAGGGGCGAAACTGGTATACAGGACAGACCAAGGAGTGGACGATGAAAACCAAACTGATGATGGCTGTGACGGCTGGGGCCTTGATGATGGCGGGTTCGGCGATGGCTGATGTGACCCTGAAATGTAACAAACCGCCAGCAGCCCCCAGCATTCCGGATGCGAAAACCGCAAGCTCGGCGGCCCTGCGCGAAGCGGCCAAAGAAATCGAGACCAAAGTGCCCCAGGCCAATGCCTATATGGATTGTTTGCTGGCAGAGATGAACCGCGTGAAGAACAGCTATGACGTTTCGGTCAGCAAATACAAAAAAGCGGTCGAGGCTTATAACGCCCGCACGGGGCGGTAAGCGAGGGGACATCTTCGGCTGATAGCAAATCAAAACCCCCGCCATTGGCGGGGGTTTTATTTTGTAGACAGCTGAGTGATCTATGGCCTAGTCGTCGAGGGCATAGGTGACCGAGGTCACAACCCGCACCCGTTTATGAATTTCGGATTTCTCGTCGGTGCCGCCAGTGTTGTCGCGCGGTTGAATGCTGAAATAGCCCTGGCTTGCTTGTTTGATGCCCCCAAGCGTGGCCCCTGAGTCTTGGGCGAACTGTTCGGCGGCTTCGCGGGCGTTGGCGGTGGCTTTGGCGATCATATCCGGTTTGATGTCATTCAGTTGGGTGAAAAGATAGACAGGGCCACGCCAGTCCTGCAGCACCACGCCTTGTTTCACCAGTTCGCCCAGGCGGCGGCTTTGGGCCTGGACTTGGTCGACGTTGTCTGTGCGCACATTCACCGTTTGCGCGATCATATAGCGTTCACGGATGTTGTTTTGGCCATAGCCTTGCGCCAGACGGTCGGTGACCTCCAGGCGTTGCAAGCTCAGGTTTTCTTCGGGGAAGCCCGCGGCTGACAAAAACTGCCGCACCTTCTCGAGGTCACTTTCGATTTTGCCCTGCGTTTCCGCCAGATTGTTGCCGGTGGCCACAAAACGAATGGGCCAGATGGCCAAATTGGCCTTGGCGTCTTGTTCGGCCAGGCCGCGGACCATCACGGTGCGGTCGCCGGTGCGCAGGTCTTTCAGGCCATTGCTGACCAACCACCCCGTGACCACCAGAGCGGTGGCCATGATCATCGCCCCCAACACCAGATGGGCGGGCCAATCGGAATTTTTCTCTGTGCTCATGATATTGCCTTGATATTGAGAGTGGTACAGCCTGTGTTCATCTTGGTGATGTTCATCTTGATCGCAAGGACAAAACAGAAAATAACAAGAGTGACATAACAAAGGAGAGACGCATGTGCCTGCATGACCACACATCCGAAGATGCCCCATCGGGCCAAACCCGCACTGTAACTATGGATCGTCGCCAATTGGTGCAAGGTTTGGCGGCGGGCACGGTGGTGGCCTTTGCCGGTGGGATGGCGGGCTGTGCCTATAACGAAAGCTTGGGCCGGCAGCAGTTGATGTTGGTGGACCAAGGGCAGATTGCGCAGCTTTCGGCCAGTGCCTGGCAAGATGTGCTGAAGCAAGAAAAGCGCTGGGCTAATCCCGCCGCCAATCGTCGAGTGGAAACCGTGGGGAAACGCATCACCACTGCTGCGGGCCGTACGGATCTCGAATGGGAATATGCGGTGTTTGATGATGATCAGTTGAATGCCTTTGTGCTGCCCAGCGGGAAGGTCGGCGTCTATCGCGGGTTGTTGGAAACGGTGAAAAACGACGATCAGTTGGCCGCGGTGTTGGGCCACGAAACCGGCCATGTCTCGGCGCGCCATGCCGCTGAACGCTATAGCCAGCAGGTCGCCGCCGGTGTGGGCGGCACGGTGGCGCAGGTGGCCGTGGCCCAATCCGACACCAAATACAAAAACGAGATCGTCCAGGCCCTGGGCCTTGGGGTGACCTTTGGCGTGTTGTTGCCCTATTCACGTAAACACGAGCTCGAGGCCGATCGCATTGGTGTCGATTATATGCACAAGGCAGGGTATAAGCCCATGGAGGCTGTCGAGCTGTGGAAGCTGATGCAGGCCCAAGGCGGCAATAAGCCACCTGAGTTTATGTCGACGCACCCCGCCGAGGGCACCCGCATCCGTGAACTCGAGCAACACATCCTGCGCATGGGCTATGCCTAGGGTCTTGGCCGCAAGACTGCTGGTAAATCGGTAAAAATCAGTCTTGCCACGGCCGGTGCCTTTCCGTATTGTGCCCGCCTGTCGAGGATGCCGTCGTAGCTCAGTTGGTTAGAGCGCCAGATTGTGGCTCTGGAGGTCCTCCGTTCAATTCGGAGCGACGGTACCATTTTTCGCGGCGCCTCAAGGCGCAAAATTGATCCAGTGAATCAATTTTAGAGAAAAATGCAAAGCAGCTATGCTGCGCGGCAGGGCGTTACCGTTTTTAAATAAGACGGCATGCATATAGGCTTCACTCGCGGCAACTCGTTTCACTCGTGCCTCCGTGGGGGCGGCTGTCGCCGACGTGCAGTCGCACGCGCCACGGCTGGGCCGTGGGCAAATATGGCTCGCGGCAGGGCGTTAGGCGTTCGTAGGAGTGTCCATAGTCATCAAGCTCGTTCACGCAGTATGCTTCGCATACGCTCCACGGGGGCGGCTATCGCCGACGTGCAGTCGCACGCGCCACGGCTGGGCCGTGGGCGTTTCTTTACTCGCGGCAACTCGTTTCACTCGTGCGTTGGCTCGCCTCCCTTCACGTTGTTTCGGGTCGTGGGGGCGGCAAATGTCTTTCGGCATTTCGAACCGAAAAAGCCGGTTCCCATCCCAGCTCGATCTTGGAGCATGCTTTTTCTGAAATGCCTCACCGCCGACGCACAGTCGTGCGCGCCACGGCTGGGCCGT
Organism: uncultured Caulobacteraceae bacterium; assembly: GCA_937138625.1. Taxonomy (GTDB): domain Bacteria; phylum Pseudomonadota; class Alphaproteobacteria; order Caulobacterales; family Caulobacteraceae; genus CAKZPF01. The sequence goes on from CAKZPF010000002.1 coordinate 40,475, forward strand.
GGGCAACATCAGTTCACGACAGCTCGTTTCACTCGCGTCTCCACGGGGGCGGCTATCGCCGACGTGCAGTCGCACGCGCCACGCGCTGCGCTTGTGGGGGCTTTACAAAAGATGACGACGGCAAAGCCGCAGGCCTAGCGTCTGTGGTCCCGGGTCTGCTATGACGGCACCGAGGAAGATCACGGAAGGGGATCGGTCTGTGGATATTGCGGTCATAGGGGGGGGCGTTTTCGGAGCTTCGGCAGCTCTGCGCTTGGCGGACGCTGGCCACAGTGTAACCCTGTTCGAAGCAAAAACGCTCGGCGCGGGGGCCACAGGGGCCGCGGCGGGCATGTTGTGTCCGGATGTTGAGGGTTGTTCGCCAGGTGCCTCCGCCGAGGTGCATCGCGTATTGAAAGCGGCGGCGGCCATGTGGCCCAAATGGGCGGCGCGCTTGGGTGTGCCGCTTGAAGCCGATGGCAGTCTATGGCTGACCCCCGCTGTGCCCGCATTGGGCCCGGTCGAGGATCTGTCGGCGGATCTGCCCGATTTGGCGGCCAGCGGGCTTGTCCCTATGGGCTATCGCTTCCCCGATGATCGTCGTCTGGATCCGGCGGTTTTGATCGGGCAATTGCGCCACCACATGGCACAGCAGGGCGTGACCCTTCGCGAACACACGCCGATCGAGGCGGTTGAGGCCACCGCATCTCAGGCGCAGATCGTTGTGTATGAAACGCGACATCGTTTTGATTATGTGTTGGTGGCCACGGGCCATCGTGTGCCCCCAGGCGTGCGTCTTCAGGATGGGTGGCAAGACCAGTTAATGCCCATCCGGGGGCAAGGGGTGCTGATGAAGGCCCCAGCCCCAGATCATATTTTGCGCGGCCAAGGGGTGTATGTATGCCCCGTGGCTGCCGAGGTTTGCTATGTGGGCGCGACCATGGAGGTGGGAGTGGCCGAGCCTGTCAGTGCCCCGGAAGCGCTGAGGCCTTTGATGGAGAAAGCCGCCAAAACCCTATGGCCCCAGCTGATGAGGGCGGCAATCCTTGATTACAAAGTTGGCATTCGTCCGGGCAGCAAAGACCATCTGCCTAAAATTGGTCCCACCAAAGACCCCACGGTTTGGGCCATATTGGGTGGGCATCGCAACGGGATTTTGCTGTCCCCCTGGGTGGCGGATCACTTGGTTTCCCAGATGACAACAGCAGAGGCCGCAACCTCGGCCTAAGCCGAGGCGGCGGTCATAAGGGGTGGTGCCGGTGTTTTTGTGAGCTCTTGCAGCATATACCCCAAACATGGCCCCAGCGTCAGAAGATCCAGATTTGAGCCCAGGGTTCGGGCCTGCTCGGGGAAGGCCAACACCCAATCTCTGGCCATATTGTTATCGTCAGGGGCCGCCGAGATGGCCATTAGGGCGGTGGCAAACATGTCTTGATCTCGGCTTTTGTCCATACGCTGTACAAGCAAAGTCACGACCAAACGGGCGGTGCGCAGGTCGGTGTCTGTGATGTCCATCATAGCTAAACTGGGGAACATCATGTGGATGACCTTGTCGGTCATTTGGTAGCGCTCGGACCAAGTCCCCATATAGAGGGCCTGGGTGTCTTCGGGGCTCAGCGTATCAAGGAGGGGTTGCACCAAAGGTTCAATTTCCAACAGCGGTTTGAAGCCTGTAAAAAAACGCGCGCCCTTCAAATTGTGATCATCAGAAGTTTCCGCCTCTTCGGCCCAGGCGCATTTTTTACGCACTTGGAACAAATGGTCCTCACGGATATGGTCAAACTCGCGGCCAATCATCAGCGGCCGCAGCAGCTTTTGTCGGAAATCCTCTTCGCAATAGGGCACTTGGGTCACCATCAAATAGCGCAAAAACATTTGCTCGGGCCGAAACGTGGGGCCATCAACCGGCCAAGGCGGCGAGCGCAACCAGTCGGACCAATTGGCCACGATCTGCATGCCCTCTGGCGTGCCAATCATAAATTGGTCATTGATTCCGCTGCCATTCACCCAACGATAAAGATGTAGCCAACAATGAGGTTCACGGGTTTGAGGATAGGGGCCATCAAACAGCGAATCATAACGAACCCGCGCCACCAGATCATAAGTTTGCTCGGACTCCAGCGCCGCTTGAAGGGCACGAGATAGACCGTGCGCCATGTCAAACACGCCCAGTGGTGGGTTGTCGGGATATTGCAATGCCATCATCGATTTCAGCTCGGCGGTATCGGGGCGGGGCTCGATGATCATGTCAACGGGATGATAGGCGGCTTTTAGCTCTTCGATCTCATCCGCAGGAACGTCATCCCAACAGTGCAAATAGACATCAACATCAAAGGCTTTGAAGAAGGCAAACTGACTTTCAAAACAATGCCGCCAGGTGCGCGGCTCGCCGCTGATGCACATGGCCAGACGTGGTGTACTCATAATCCCGGTTCCCCCTTGCGCGTGCGCAGATCTGACCAGCCTAGAAAAAACAGGGTAAAATTCCCTTAACTGCGAAAATTAACTTTGCATTAGGCATGTTGGTCAACTCTAGGGTGTATAAAGCGGGGGAGTAAGCGTATGAAATTGGATCTACAGTCTCGCCCAAATTTGCGTGAGCCCAAAACCATCCTTGGCTATTACCAATCGCGATATCTGATGTCTGGAATTCAATCCTTAAAATGCCAAGTGCCCAAGGTGCGCTGGATCATTGGCGGGGGTGTGCGCAGATGAAATATGATCCCAATGCCATCCAGGCCCAGATGATGATGGGCCCACACCATCAACGTCAAACCTCGGCCCAAAAGACCATTGCCTATGCCGCACGGTTAACGGGTGGGGACTTTGGCCACCTGATGCGCACGGCGGCACGCGAAAGCAATTTTGATGTCAAAGCCAAGAATCCGAATTCCTCGGCGGCTGGCATGTTCCAGTTCATCGAACAAACCTGGCTCGCCACTATCAAGCAACATGGTGACAAACATGGCCTGAGTGCCTATGCCGATATGATTCAGCGCAAAAGCAACGGGCATTATTATGTGCCTGACCGTGATGCGCGCAAAAATATCCTGAACCTGCGTCATGACAGCCACGTGGCGGCGGTGATGGCGGCTGAACATTCCAAAGACAACGCACGTTACATGGCCTCGAAGTTAGGGCGGCAACCTCATAGCGGTGAGCTCTATGCCGCGCACTTTTTGGGTATGGGTGGGGCCGTGAAGCTGATCAAGGCCGTCGAGCGCAACCCGGACCTGAAAGCCACCGATCTGTTTCCCGCGGCCGCTCGCGCCAACAAGCCGTTGTTTTATGATAGGGGGCGGCCCGTCAGTTTGGCCGGACTGTACGAGAATCTGACCCGTAAGGGGCAGGGGGCCTATCCCACCTTGCCGGCTGATACCGCACCCGTTTCCGAGCCCAAAATGATGTTGGCGGACCTCGGTGGTGGGGCCTCGCGGCGCGGGGTCGATCCCTTGAATGCGCAGTCACGTTTGCAGCAAGCGGTGCTGAGTTCGGAACAGCAGGGGCGAGAAAGCCAGCTGGCCAGCCTGATTGACCGGGCCTTGTCGCCGACATGGGCGCAAATCTTGACAGCCGAGAATGGTTTGCTGCGTGGGCGAAAACTGTTTGGATAGCCTTAACCAAGGTTAACGCTGGAAAGGTTTTGTTAAGACTTCCTTCGCACTCTTAGCCTATAGTGATCCTTTGAAGGGCAAGGGATTCGGAGGCAGAGTTATGAGCAGCAATGTATTAAACGGGCTGATCACGCAGGACGATATCTTTACACTTGTGCGCGGCGAGAGCTCGGAAAACCGCGCCAACATCACCCACAAAATTTGCCGTCAGATCGAACAGCGCCGCCTGACCGAAGAAGAACGCCTGGCTGCCGAAGAGATCTTGCGCATTGTCGCCCAGGATGCCGCCGAAATGGTGCGCCGTGCCCTGGCGGTGACCCTGCGCAATTCGCCAAAGTTGCCTCGTGATGTGGCCAAACGCCTGGCCAAGGATGCCGACAGCATCGCACTGCCGGTGATTTCCTGTTCGCCGCAGCTGACAGACGATGACCTGATCGAGGTTTTGCAAACCGCAGTGCCCAGTCGTCAGCGGGCCGTGGCCTCGCGGCCAGTGGTCTCGGAAAAGATCTCGGACATTATCGTGCAGGTGGGGGACGCGGATACCGTTAAAACCCTGACACGCAACAAGGGCGCGCGTATGGTCGACTCGACGCTGTCGCATGCCCTTGAGCGGTTCAACGGTGACCAAGAGCTGGCAGACGTTATGGCCCAGCGCCCGACCTTGCCGGCCAAGATCACGGAAAAGCTGGTCACACTCGTTAGCGAGCAGGTGCGCGACCATTTGGTCAATGCCCACGAGTTGCCACCGGAAATGGCGCTCGAAATCGCCACGGGCACGCGTGAGCGCGCCACCATTGACCTGATTGCCCAGGCAGGTCTGGCCACCGACATGCCGGGGTTTGTGGCCCATTTGCGCAGTCATGGCCGGTTGACGCCGTCAATGATTCTACGGGCGCTGTGTCAGGGACATATGAAGTTTTTCGAGTGGGCGATGGCCGAACTTGGCGGTCTGCCGCATCACCGATCCTGGCTAATGATTCATGATGCCGGGCCCTTGGGCCTGAAAGCGGTGTATGAGCGTGCCAATCTGCCGCCGCGTCTCTATCCGGCCTTTCGGATAGCGGTTGATGTCTATCACAGCCTGGAAATGGATGGCCGCGCCGGTGACCAAGAGCGCTTTGCCCAACGTATGATGGAGCGGGTGCTGACCCAAGCCAACGGCATGAGTCGCGATGACGTGGATTATCTGTTGGATAAGATGGACAAGATCTCGGAACGCATGGGCCATGACCCAAATGACCTGACCTGGGAAGCGGCCTAGGCGACGTGAACGCGCTTTCGCTTACGAATTTTGGGCTTTGGCCTGGACGGCAGCCTTGCGGGGACGCCCGGCCTTGGTAGACTTGGCTTTGCGCGTTTTGCGGCGGGTTTGGGCGGCTGGGACCTCGTCGTCCATATCCACGGAGGTCAAAGCCAAGCTTTGATTGCCAAACCGACGGGGGGCTGAATAGGGCTGGTCCTCGGCATCACCTTTGGTTTGGGCCTTTTTCTGGGCTTTTTCCTCAAGCTGGATGACCTTTTCCTTGTAGGCGCGGCCCTGGCGGGCACACTCTAGGCCATTGGCGGCATGCTCGATCTTATCCAAAAAGGTTTGTCGACCCACAGGGCGCACGGAATTGTAATCCTGGGCCGAAGCCAGATAATCGCACTGCACAAAGTCAAAACCCAGCACGGTTAGGGCGCGCAGGGCACTGGCGGTCTCCGCACCAATGGCCACCGTATCAAGGCCCTGGGCGCGGGCCCAGGCTAGGCGGCGGTGGACAACGCCTACACGATTGTCCTGGAATGCCGAAGCAAAGCGCATCACGGCCGCGCCCCCAATTTTCAGCTGGGTCAGGGGCAGGTTGGATTCCTCGTCGGCTTCGAACACTGGCCCGCGGGCTTCCATAGCCACACCACAGCCCAAGGTTTTCAGTGCCAGCAGGCCCACCGTGACATCTTGGCGGTTGCGGCCAATCAAATCGAGCTCGGGGATTTCCAAGGTCAGCTGCGAGGCCGGCAGTTTGTGCTTGGCCAGCATCGCTTTCAGCTTATTGGCAAACTTGGGTTGCGTGACATCATGACCGGATACGTTGACCGACACGCCCGCTTTGATGTTGCCGCGTCCCCGTCGCCATTTGGCGCAATCTTCAATGGCGCGCTCAAGGATCGCCAAGGAGAACTTATAGAAACAATCATGGACGCGTATGTGATCAAGAAACAGATTGGGGGTCAGCAAGCCCAGGCGTGGGTGCCGCCAGCGGGCGACGGCTTCGAACCGCACGATCTCGCCGGTGTGAATATCGGCTTGGGGCTGGTAAAAGGGCTCGAACTGCCGGTTGCGAAAGGCGGCATTCAGATCCTTGGTGGAAAGATTGCGGCCTGACTGCGGCATCAGTCGATATCCCCAACCAGTTCGTAAACTTGCTTATCAAGCTCGGCGACCAGCACCTTGACGACCGGGTTGCTTTCGTCGCGCATGTTGTCACGCACGCAGGCCTTGATGGCTTGAACATGGGCTTCGACCAACACCAAGGGGGCCTTTTCGGACTTGCCCTCTTTGTCAATCAGCTTGCACAGCGTGCCGGCAATACGGGTGATCACAGGGTATTCGTAAGTGGCCGCCAAGCCTTTCAGGTCATGGGAGCACAAATACAGTTTTTGGACATTCTCTTCGTCCAAACCGGTGGCTTTGACGGCTTCATAGGCCCGATCCAGCTTGTCAATTTCTTCTTGTAGCCAGGCGCCAAATTGACTGCTGAGGCCTTGCAGGGCTTGCTCGGCCTTTTCCACGGCCTTCATATCCAGCCCTTTCAGGCTGCCGCCGACTTTCATCTTCAGATTATTCGATGGGCGAATGATCTGGGGCTCTTCATCAGGGGCGGGATTGGCGCTCATACTCATGTCCTTAGCTTTGCTCTGCTTTAGGGACACTATAGAGGGTGAAGCTTAAGAAACCTCAAAGAGATAGCAAATATAGGGTTAATACGCGAACTGTTCGGTGATGATGCGTTCGGCCAAACTGCGGTCTGGGTCGAACATCATGGTCAGGGTGACGTGACTGTTTTCTTGGATACTGACCTGCTTCACATGACGAATTTCACGGCTGTCGGCGGTGGCGCTGACGGGGCGAAACTCGGGCTCATGGACCGTAAAGGTCACGGTGCTGTCATGGGGCAACAAGGCCCCGCGCCAGCGCCGGGGGCGAAAGGCGCTGATGGGGGTCAGGGCCAAAAGCTTGGACTGCAAAGGCAAGATGGGTCCGTGTGCGGATAAATTGTAAGCCGTCGAACCCGCGGGCGTGGCCACCAAGGCGCCATCACAGATCAGTTCGGGCATGCGGGTTTGGCCATCAATTTCTATGGTTAATTTTGCCGCCAAATGCCGTTGGCGCAACAAAGATACTTCGTTAATCGCGAGCGCTGCGTGTTGGCGGTCTTGGATGTCGGTGACACGCATTTCCAGGGGGTGGATATGGGCCTCGACGGCGTTTTCGAGGCGCGCATGCAAGTCATCGTCATGAAAGTCGTTCATCAAAAAGCCGACGGTGCCGAAATTCATGCCATAGAGTTTTTGCGGCTGTTCAATGGCGTCGTGCAAGCATTCCAACATCAAGCCGTCACCCCCGAGCGCGACAATGATATCGGCATCGGCCTTATCGACGCCGCCATAGGTTTGCGACAACTGGGCGCTGGCCGCTTGGGCTTTGGGGTGGGGCGAGGCGACAAAGGCGAGTTTCAGCGTGCTCATACTTCAGTGCTAGCCGAGGGGGCCCCGGGGCGCAAGCCGAGTTGGAAAAGGGCAGGCTTAGGCGTCCTTGACTTTCAGGAACAGCTGGCGGGCCTCTTCGCGACCTTTACAGTTGAAAGCCCGCTGAAGCTGCTCTTTCATACCGGGGTCGATGGTGCGGTTTAGAATTTGACAGACCATGCCCACGGCCCCGGGGATAAATTTCTTGTCCATCCCCACGCACATCATACCCAAAGCCAAATGATAAACATTGTCTTGTCGGGCGGCCTTGCGCACCAGTTCAACATCAAAAGAGCCCATGCGCGCCAAGGTATACTCGAACATGCTGAGCTTTTTCTCTTTCAGGGCGGCCATCAGGAATTTGGTGTCCAAACGCCCAGCTTGCTCCAGGCGTTCGATCAAAGCCAAGTCCACATCGGCGATGTCGTCTTTTTTCTCGTCAATCAGGAAGATGTCATCATCCAGGGCTTCGGCTTCGTGGGCAGCAGCCCCCAGCTCGGACAGCAAAGTGGCTTCGTCCAGTTTAAAGCGGCTGAGGATCTGTTGCTTAAGCTTGTCGGCCACAAAGGTGTACATCTGGGCGGCAATGTCTTGCGGCAAGCAGGGGTGACCCAGCGTCGAGGCCTGCAGATTGGGATAAAGCTTGGCCATTTCCGCGATCTTGGCCATATCTTCGGCCTTGATGTTGGCGCTGTGATTCCAGGTCAGGGCCTCGGTGACCACGGGTTTGTTCAGATCAACGATCCGGCCCGAAACCTTTTCCCCCAGATTGGGGCGGCGGGCGATGGTCATTTGATGGTCGGTGCCCGTGGCGTTGATGACCTCGATTAGGTCATCTTCTGACAGGCTTTGGCAGTTCAGCAAGATGGGCTCGGCGATGCGTGTTTCGTCCTTGGCCAGATACAAAATCAGTTCATTCGATGCCCAAGCGCTGCTGGCCAGACGGCGTGAGAGGATGGTGCGCACATGGGCCTCGGCACGCTTGGTCAATCTCAGCATGATGTCGGACAAGAGGCCCGTAACAGCGGGATCTTGATTCTGAGCATGCCCCATATCCGACAGGGTCAAAAGCAATTGATCTCGATCCTCTCCGCATTTGGATTGTGCGAGATCGAGAAGTTTGGTGGCTTCAGATGCTGCTGTACTCATGGCAATACTCTTTCCTAAACCGTGTTTTGATTATAGGACGATGTGCTTAACGGGGGTTTACAAGTTTGAATAGATTTGCGCTAAATTTGGCTCTAGGCTGTAAACCTCGATATTTGTATGGGTTTTTTTGCGAAAAAAACTGGCGCTGGCACAGAAAAAAACAGGTATTCAGGCAAGATGTTGCGAATAGTGTGCGTTTTATTCTTGATTGGTGTCGGAAATGTGACTGCGTTTGGGGTGGCACGGGGCGCGCCGTTGGGGGCAAATCTCGACAGGCCACCGCCGTTCGTGCTGCAGGCGTTTACGGCTCAGTCAGAATTGAAATCAACCCAGGGTGGTGATCTGGCGTCAGCCCAGGATGTCAGGTTTTCCGGCAAACTTTATGACCATGCCATCAGTGCGCTGTGGTATCAAGAAGAGCCTGTGCGCGCCCTGCAGGGCGCTGTCGGGGGCTGGGAAAGCCTTGCGGAATATCGGTATGTGCATGCGCATCACGGTCTGTGGGGTGCGGTGGCCTTAGGGGGTGGCCAAGACCGCCATGGGCTGTGGGGCGTGGCCAGCCGTGTAGGGGCCGGCGTGTCGCGGACTTTGGACTTGTCTTGGCATAATCACTCGCTTAACGGGTATTTGGCCGCTGAGGGGCAGTGGGCTCGACGCGCTTGGTCAACGGAGGAGATCAAACTGGATTTGACCGCAGGTCTGCAGGCCGCTTCCGTCGAGAGTTATTGGCAGCTTCTGAACAGTTGGGGTCTGCACGACGCCTGGGGTGTGGGCAAAGTCAAATGGACGGTGGCCGTGCCGATTGCCGCCACAGGTCTTGATCGGCACTTGCCTATAGAGCTGCCCGGACAGACGCGGGTGGCTGTTGGGCTGGGGCGCACGGTCTGGCGGCAACGGGCACCTGTCGAAACTGTAATATCTTTCGGCTTCTGGCATCGGTTTTAATTCGCTAAACACAGACAGCTAAATGTGTTTGGCAAGTGATCCTGTATTTGGCCGGAGTGTTGCACCATGTCACGAACGGGCATCCCGCTCGGAAAATTGATCATCGGCATGATCGTTGTGCTGGCCCTGGGTGTTGGGGCGTGGTTCATATGGGGCCAGGGCTCGGACGCTGCAGGCGCTGGTGGCGGTCCTGGCCGTGGTGGGCCCGGTGGCGGTATGCCCGCTATGCCGGTCAAGGCCGTGGCCATCAGCCCCGCCAGGTTCAGCACGGTGTTTGAGGCCCTTGGTCGTCTCGAGGCCGTCAGCAGCGCGGATTTGTCCGCCCCGCAAACCGAACGCATCGTGCGCGTTAACTTTGACAGTGGTCAGGCCGTCAAGGCGGGCCAAACCTTGGTGGTGTTGAATGCTTCGGAAGAGGGCGCAGATCTGGGCGCGGCCCAAGCCGCCCTGACCGAGGCGCAATTGCAGCTGAACCGCACGGAAAAATTGGTCGAGCAAGGCATCTACTCGCCCGCACGCCTTGAAAAAGACCAGGCCACCCGTGACACGGCTGCCGCCCAACTGCAAGCTATCCAGGCCCGCACGGGTGACCGGGTGATCCGGGCCCCGTTTTCTGGCGTGACCGGCTTGCGCACCATCAACCCCGGCGATCTGGCCCGGTCGGGCGACGTGTTGGTGACGGTGGATGATTTGGGGCGGTTGCGCTTGGATGTGTATGTGCCCGAGCGTGCGCTGCCCGCCTTGAAAACCGGCGAAGCGGTTGACCTTCTCAGTGATGCTTACCCCGACGAGCGCTTTGCGGGCCGGTTGGAAAACATCTCACCACGGGCTGAGGCCGGCACGGGCCTGATCCCGGTGCGGGTGGTGGTGGACAACCCAGATCGACGTTTGCGTCCCGGTATGACCATGTTGGCGCAGTTCCGCACGGGCGACCGGGATCGTTTGGCCGTGCCCGAGGACAGCATCTATTACGAAGGCCCAGACACCTATGTCTATACCTTGGCGCCCACGGAACAGGACGGCCAATATCGTCTGGACCGCCGCGCTGTCGAGCTGGGTGTGCGTAACGACAACCGAGCCGAGGTGATCAGCGGCCCAGCCGAAGGGACCTTGGTGGTCTCCGGCGGGCTCAATCGGTTGCGGCCCGGTGCCATGGTGCGGCCCGTTGATAACATGTCCCCCAAGGCGCCTGAGGAGGCTCCGGCGCGGTCAGAAGGTGATGGCGCATGACCCTGTCGGCGCTGTGCATCCGGCGGCCAGTGCTGTCCTTTGTGCTGGCGGCCCTGATTTGTATCGCCGGCATCGCCGGCTTTATGAAGTTGCCGTTGCGCGAGCTGCCGGACATTGACGCGCCCGAGGTCTCGATCTCGACCAATTACCTTGGGGCCTCGGCCGAGGTCATCGAAACCCGCATCACCCAACCGCTTGAGGATCAATTGGGTGGCCTTGAGGGCATTGACCGCATTACCTCTAGCAGTCGGGATGGGCGCTCGAATGTCAACATTCTGTTTGACCTCAGCCGTGATGTGGACGAGGCCGCCAACGATGTGCGCGATGCGGTCTCGCGCGCTGTGCGCAATTTGCCGCAAGAGGCCGATCCCCCCATCGTGCGCAAGGCCAACGCCAATGCTCAGCCCATCATCTGGTTGAATTTGTTTTCGGACAAAATGAGCCGCTTGGAGCTGACGGACTATGCCGACCGTGTGCTGTTGGATCGCTTTTCGGTTTTGCCAGGCGTGGCCCAGGTGCGCATCGGCGGCGAGCTCCGATACTCGATGCGGGTTTGGCTCGATCCCGTGGCGATGGCGGCACGCCAGGTGACAGTGGGCCAAATCGAAGACGCCATTCGCAGCCAAAATATTGAACTGCCCGCGGGCAGCATTGAAACGGGGGTGCGGGATTTCACCATCCGTGTGGATCGCAGCTATCGCACGGCGCGGGACTTTGCCGCCTTGCCGCTGAAAACCCTCGATAGTGGCGGTGTAGTGCGCCTGGGGGATGTGGCCAACGTCGAGCTGGGGCCCGAGGATGACAAGCGGTTTTTTCGCGGCAATCAGCTGGATATGATCGGCATCGGCATCTCGCGCCAATCCCAAGCCAATGACATCGCCATTTCTGACGCGGTTCAGGCCGAGGTCGCGGCCATCCAACCACTGTTGCCCGAGGGCACCGAGCTCGTCATGAGCTATGATAGCGCCGAGTTTACCCGCGCGTCCGTGCAAGAGGTCTATATCACCCTCTTTATCGCCATTGGCGTGGTGGCGTTGGTCAATTTGATCTTTTTGGGCAGTTTGCGGGCCTCGGTGATCCCGACGGTGGTGGCACCCTTGTCCTTGATGGGCGCGTTCGCCATTTTGGCCCTTTTGGGCTATTCCATCAACATTCTGACCTTGCTGGCCTTGGTGCTGGCGGTGGGTCTGGTGGTGGATGACAGCATCGTGGTCACCGAAAACATTCAGCGCCGCATAGGTCTGGGCGAAGACCCGCTGCTGGCGGCGGATCGCGGGGCCAAACAGGTGTTTTTCGCCGTGATCGCCACCACGGTCGTGCTGCTGGCGGGTCTGGTGCCCATGTTCATGCTGCCGGGCTTTACCGGGCGTTTGTTCGTCGAGTTGGCGGCGACCATCGCGGGCGCGGTGATTGTTTCGTCGTTTTTGTCCCTGAGTTTGACGCCGATGATGGCCTCTAAGCTGTTGCGCAAACGCAAACAAAGCGGTGCGCTTGTGACCTTCAATCGTTTTATGGCCCGCACGCGGGAGGGCTATGGCCGCACCCTCGAGCGTTTGATCAACCGCCCGGTGCTGATTTTGGCAGCGGTGGGCGTGGTCATTGGCGGTGTGGCGCTGGTGTTCAGCCAAATCGAACAAGAATTGACCCCCGACGAGGACCGATCACGGGTGATGATGTTCATGAGTGGGCCCGAGGGCAGCAGTTTCGAAGCTTCGGTCGAGACCATGAAACAGGTCGAGCAGATTCTAGAGCCCTATCGCGAAAATGGGGAAGTGAAACGGTATCTTGCCATTGTGCCCATGTTTGGCGACACCCGAAACAACAGTGGTTTTGGCATTATTGTCCTCAACCACTGGGACGAGCGCGAACGCCATGCCCGCGAGATTGCCGCCCAGATGCAAGGCCAGGTGATGGGCATCACCAGTGCCCGTATTTTTGCAACCTCGGGCGGTGGCTTTCGTGGGGGCTCGCGCAATGATCAGGTGGACTTTGTGCTGCTGGGTCATGACTACAACCGTTTGTCGCAACAGGCCAACGCGATCATGGAGGCCATCAGCCAAGATCCGCGCTTTGTTCGCCCGCGCATGGATTATGAACCCAATGCCCCGCGCTTGATCGTGCGCATCGACCCGCAAAAGGCAGCGGGTCTTGGTGTTGAGGTCGAACAAGCCGGTCGCGCCCTTGAGGCCCTGTTGGGCGGCCGTCGGGCCGGCACCTTTGTGCGCGAGGGCGAAGAATATGATGTCTTGATGCGCGCGCCCGACGAGATGCGCAATGATTTCGCCACCCTGGATACCATTCACATCCCCACCAATTTGGGCGAGCTTATACCGCTCTCGACGGTGATTGATATGCGGGTTTCGGCCGATGTCAGCGAGCGCAATCGTGTTGACCGCCAGCGTTCGGTGACCATTTCCGCCAATTTGGTGCCGGGCTTTGGCCTGGGCGAGGCCGTCGAGGAGGTGACGAAGCTTTCGAATGCCTTGGCGCCTGATGCTCAATATGGCTGGGATGGGGCCGCGCGGGATTTCAAAGAAGCGGGCCAAGGCCTGGCAGTGGTCTTCATCTTGGCTCTGTTGATTGTCTATATGGCTTTGGCGGCACAGTTTGAAAGCTTGGTGCATCCGGTGGTGATTTTGACGGCGGCCCCGCTGGCCTTGCTGGGGGGGTTGGGCAGTTTATTCCTGACGGGCACGAGTTTGAACATCTATTCGCAAGTGGGGCTGATCATCTTGATCGGGGTGGCGGCCAAGAATGGCGTGCTGATCGTCGAGTTTGCCAACCAATTGCGCGATCAAGGCCGGTCGGTGCGCGAGGCCATTCTTGAGGCCTCCTCCTTGCGCATGCGGCCGATCATCATGACCTCGATTTCCACAGCGGGTGGGGCTGTGCCCTTGGTGCTGGCCAGCGGCCCGGGCGAGGAAAGCCGCTTTGCCATCGGCATCGTCTTGGTGGTGGGCACACTGGTGGGGGCGTTTTTGACCCTGGTGATGGTGCCGACTTTGTATGCGCTTGCGGCCCCTTATACCCGCAGCCCGGATTGGACGGCCCAGCAAATCGCCGAGGCTGAGGGCAAGGAGCCCTAAGCAACCCAGTTAGCGAGGCCTTGCTTGCTCGCGAAAATTGTTCTGTGCAAAGAATATAAAATAAAAACAATACAAATGCTTGACGAATCTTCTCGGGATCCTTAAATTGCGCCGGCAGTGCAGAGGGGACGAGGGCAAAACATATGAACGGTGTGGGGATGGGCGCAGGAGCCATTTGTGCTGGGACAGAGTTTGCTCCCACGACTTCACAACCCTTTAAGCTCAGCGCCATGATGGTGGGGGAGTGGGACCCCGGGGAGATGGGCTTGCAGTTGGCGGACCATCGTGGCGGCAGTCAGGCGATTATCCGTTTGCAAGGGGTCCCGCCCACAGTTGCCGATGTGGCCCAAGAGACAGGCCTGACGGTGGCCCAGCTGCGTGCGTACAATCCCTGGATCGCCAAGGCCATGGGCATGAACGCACCCGAGCATGTGCAACTGCCACGCGTGTTTCGTGTTTACACGGCTGGGATTACCGTGAAGCCCTATGAAACGCTCCATCAGTTGGCCTATCGCTTGTTGCAGGACAACTCTGGTCTGTGCGGTGATGGCAGTCGCACTCCGAATGCGGCTGAAGTGGCACGAACGGCAGAAATGATCCAAATGTTCAACCCGGATCTTAATCTCAGTCCACATAACCATGTACCCGCCGGTCAGGTTCTGAGCGTGGACGTGGCCGCCATCAAACAGGGGGCGAAATTTCCCGATAGCACTTGGGACGGATTGAATAAAGCCTGGGATGCCATGACCGAGAATTTTGGCCCTGAACTGGTGGTGGCCATTCGCAATGGGCTGATCGCCGCCATTGGGGTGGGGGGGCTGTTGACCTTTTTGGCGGGGCCTGGCGGGTTGGCGTCTATCCCGCCAAATTTTGTCTTGGCTATGGTGGGTATGGGGTTTGCTTTCACCACAGCACAGGCTGTTAGCGTGCTGGATTTTCTGTGGAAAGCTGCCAATGGGAACCTGAGCAACCGCGAAATCAAAGACCAAGGGGCAAAACTGAACCTTGCGGATCTTGCTGTCACTGCTGCTGGAACCGCCGTGGGGGCTGTGGCCTATACACAATCCTTCTCGGCTGGGGCTTCTACGCCCGCGCGCATACCGCATAGCCAGAGGCCTTCGCAAACGGCATCATCGCGCGGCGGGGCGGGCTCGTCTTCGGCATCTGCCTCAGCTCGACCCCGGGTGCTCATCCCCGAGGAACTTTTGGTGCGGCCATCTGCGGAAACTATACATGTATGGTCGGCAGATGACGTGGCGGCGGCCAGTCGTTATATGGATGACCTGACGGTCTACCTCGATGAGCTCACCTATGGTCAGAGCCTGGTTTACAGCGATATGACCAGTTTGGATGATGCCTTACAAATTCTGCGCTGGCTGGAGACAGTGCCCTTCTCAGGGCCGGCGGGAAGTCCGGTCAATAGCATTCCTGCCCAGGCGCGAATGGGCGTTCAGCAGATCGAGGCCCTCTTTAATGCTTATAATGCCAACCCCTCCACAGGGGCCATGACAGACCAGTACAGACGGTTGCTGAGCCAACTGGAAAATCATGTGGTCACACTGAAAGTCAGCCTTGAGGAGGTCATGAGCCTTCATTTGATCGAGGACGCTCAGTTTGCTCCCCATCGCGTCAGCCCGGTTCAGAACAATTGATGGTGTGCGCCCAGGACATCCAATTCAGACAGGCCAAATCCAGACAGCCTAGGTGATATATGACACTTACATGGAAACCCATAACAGACGTGCAGGCGGTGGCCGGCCGGTTTATGGGTGCGTCTTCAGATGTTCAGGCTGTCGAAGCGGGCCTTGTGTTCGATGGGCCAGCCCCGCAACCCTATGCTCATGACCAAGCCTATCGGCCTGACCGTGTGGCTGGAAAAGGCGGCAGTCAGGCGATTATCCGTTTGCAAGGGGTGCCGCCCACAGTTGCCGATGTGGCCCAAGAGACAGGCCTGACCGTGGCCCAGCTGCGTGCGTACAATCCCTGGATCGCCAAGGCCATGGGCATGAACGCACCCGAGCATGTGCAGCTGCCACGCGTGTTTCGTGTTTACACGGCGGGCGTTCGGGCCAAAGCGGGAGAAAATCCATATGCCTTGGCGCGACGCGTGTTTGAAGATCAGTATGGTCGCCCCCCCACAACCGAGGAACTGACAGCCACACACCGATTGCTGGTGATGTGGAACCCTGGTGCGGATCCGAACGCCTTGCAAGGCCATGAGACCTTGAGCCTGGATCTGGAGGCCATGGGATCTTTGGCTAAATTTCCCGATAATTTTTGGGATGGCCTCGACCAAGCCTGGGATGCCATTGCCGATGATGTGGGCATTGAGACCGCCACGGCGATATTTCAAATGATGATGGCCATCGGCGGCGTCGGTCTTTTTCTCACATTGGTTTCGGGGGTGGCGGGTTTGGCCAGTTATGTGCCCCTGATCATTTCTGGTCTGGCAGGGATTGGCATTGGGGTGACTGCGGCGCAGGTTTGGCAGCTGTTGGAATTCTTGTTCAAATCCGCCACCGGCCAATACGCTGAAGGTGAAATTCAAACCCAAGGAGCCGCATTGAACCTGGGGGCAACCCTGGTGAATGCGGGCACGCTGGGGATTGGGCTGAAAATCACCTCACCAAAGTCAAGCCTTAAAAACCTGTTTCAGCCAAAGTCATCGACATACGTCTCGACGGGTCAGGCACGGGCCTTGGCGGCGCGTCCCCAAAGCCCAGAACAGCTGGGCACGGCCACAATTGGCCCCGAAGATCTAGTGGCCATCAGTCAAAGAATTGATGATATCGCGGGGATGTATGATGACATCAATCTGGTTGGTGACCTTGAGGTGTATCACCTTGATCAATTGCGCGCGCTTTTGCCCATCTTGGACCGCCTGGCCAATTTGCGATTTACCTGCCCACAAGTGCATGGGGCAAAACATATTCATCTTGAGGCGGAACATGCGGCACTTCACATTCGGGCGGTGATATCGGCTTCGGAAGCCGGACCGGTCACCACACAGAATTCCGATGTCAGTTTTGCCGAAATGCATATCCACACTTTGACCGAGGTGATGACGCGGTTGAAAACCTTCATTGCCGTTGAATTTATGAATCCCATGCGGCCCTTTGGGGACAACTAGGCGTCTGATGCGCCATCTTGTTGTCACCCCCTAGCATTCCTGGTCATTTCTCCATATGAAGGACGGATCTATGAGGAGCAGACGATGGGCAAGACAGAATTGGGCGCGATCACGGCCGATACCGACACACTGACCGCCTTGCGGGCCTTAGAGAAACAGGTTCTGTGGCTGAGCGCCTGGACGGTGCACAACGCCAATCATATCCGCGAAAATCGCGATGGTCTGAAGGTCGGTGGGCACCAGGCCTCGTCGGCCTCGATGACGACTTTGATGACGGCCCTCTATTTCCACATGCTGCGGCCCCAAGACCGCGTGGCCGTCAAGCCGCACGCGAGCCCTGTTTTCCATGCCATTCAGTATCTTTATGGGCGCCAAAGCCAAGACCAGCTCGAGCGCTTTCGCGGTTTGGGCGGGGCGCAGTCCTACCCCTCGCGGCTGAAAGACCAAGACGATGTGGACTTCTCCACCGGCTCGGTGGGGTTGGGCGTGGCCATCACGGCCTTTTCGAGCTTGGTGCAAGATTGGTTGCGGGCGCGGGAGCTGGTGGCGGACGACAAGATGGGCCGCTTTATCTCGTTCATGGGGGATGCGGAACTGGATGAAGGCAACATCTATGAGGCCCTGATCGAGGCCGCCAAACACGACATTCGCAACACCTGGTGGATTGTCGATTATAACCGCCAGTCGTTGGATGCCATTACGCCCGAGCGCATGTTCGCCCGCTATGGCGAGATCTTCAATGCCTGTGATTGGCAGGTGCGCACCCTGAAATATGGCAAACTGTTGCGCCGCGCCTTTTCCCGCTCGGGCGGGCAAGCGCTGAAAGCGTGGCTCGAAGATGTGCCCAACGATGTTTATGCGGCCTTGTGCTATGAGGGGGGTGCCGCGTTCCGCAAACAGCTTGAACGTGATGTGCACGGTGATGCGGGCTTCAACGGTCTGTTGAAAAGCCTGGACGACGAAGCCCTGTATGAGCTGATGACCAATCTGGGCGGCCATTGCCTTGAAACCATCCTCGAGGCCTATACCGAGGCCAGCCAAACCGACAAACCCCAGTTCATGCTGGCCTATACCATCAAGGGCCGCGGTCTGCCGTTCCAGGGGCACAAAGACAATCACGCCGGTCTAATGAACCCCAGCCAGATGGCCGAGTTCCGTAGCCAAATGGGCGTGCCTGAGGGCCAAGAGTGGACGCCTTATGCTGGCTTGGATGAGGCCGAAGCCAAGCGTTTGCACGCGTTTGTTGAGGCCGCGCCCTTCGCCGCCGATGTCACCCGCCGCCACGAGGCCCCGAAGTTTGATATCCCGGCCGAGGCCTTTGCGGCGCCCTCGGGCGCGAAGCAGGCCACCCAGGCGGCTTTTGGCAAGGTCTTGTTTGAAATCGCCAAATCGGACGCCGCGTTTGCCAATCGCGTGGTGACCACCTCGCCGGATGTGACGGTCTCGACCAATATGGGGGCCTTTGTGAACCGGCGTGGGCTGTTCCGCCGTGGCGATAAGGGCGACGAGTTTAAGACCCGCAAAATTGCCTCGGCCCAGACCTGGGAAATGTCGCCCACTGGCCAGCACATCGAGCTTGGCATCGCCGAGAGCAATCTGTTTTTGATGCTGGGGGCCTTGGGGCTGTCATCATCGGTGTTCGGCGAGCGCATTTTCCCTGTGGGCACGCTCTATGACCCGTTCATCGCCCGTGGCCTCGATCAGCTGAATTATGCCTGTTATCAGGATGCGCGCTTCCTGTTGGTGGCCACACCTTCGGGTCTAACGCTGGCCCCCGAGGGTGGCGCCCACCAGTCCATCAATACGCCGCTGATCGGCATGTCGCAGCCGGGCCTGACCAGTTTTGATCCGGCCTTTGTTGATGAAATGGCCTTGATGATGCACTGGGCCTTTGAACATATGCAGGCGGATGATGGGGGCTCAACATACTTGCGCCTGTCCACACGCGCCATTGATCAGGTGGAACGCGAAGACACAAGCTGGGCCGAGGGGGCGCTGAAAGGGGCCTATTGGCTGAAAGCGCCTGAACCCGGGGCGAAACTCGCGGTGGTCTATAGCGGTGTGGTCGCGCCCGAAGCCATCGCCGCCCATGAGCTGCTGCTGGAAGACGAGCCCGGCGCTGGGCTGTTGGCGGTGACTTCGCCGGGACTGTTGCATCACGACTGGACGCGCGCTGGACGGGCCCGTTGGACCGGGGAGGGGGCGTCGTCGTCGCCCTTATCTCCTGCTGCTGCGCCGTCGGATGTGAACACCCCCGCTTATATTTCCCACATTCAATCCTTGCTGGCCCCCCTTGCGCCAGATGCCGGGTTGGTGACCATGTTGGATGGCGCGCCGGGGGCCTTGTCGTGGCTGGGATCTGTCCGTGGGCAGCGCGTGCGGGCCCTGGGCGTTGAGGCCTTTGGCCAGACCGGTGATATCCAGGACCTGTATGAAAAGTACCGCCTGAACCCTGATGCCGTCTTGGACGCCGCTGCGGATCTGAGCTGTTAATAATCCGGGATCAGCTGGCGTTGCCGTTGCTGATGGGGGTTCGCTGGCCAGGGGTCATGCCCATGGGCCGGGTGATGATCTTGGTGGTGATAAATATCATAAATTTTGCGGCCAAGGGGCAGGCCGCGTTCTAGCAAAAAGGCTTGTTCATAGAGGGTTGCGGTGTGTTCACTGTAACTCCAGCCAATGCCCCCGTTGTGCCCACGCGCATTGGCATGCGCGTCAAAATCCAAGAAGGTGGCTTCGGGGTTGTGGTGTAAAAAGAGTTTAATATGAAGGGGGTCCTTTTCATGCAGGCGTTTGGCGCGCACCACGGTCTCAACTTCACGGGCATCCCCACGCCCGTTTTGATCTGTGTCTACCCACGGATTGGCGGCCAAAAAGGCTTGCATGGGCGCAATGTCGCCATCCCAATAAAAGCCCGCAGCATGTCCCATTTCGTGCACCAGCATGGTGAACGGATCGTTGATGGTGTGATCTTTGTAATAAAGCGTGATGGCGTTATGAGACGTACAGACGCTATCGACAAATTTGGACTCTGACGGGTCCAGCGTCACCACAATCGGCTGGCCGTTATCTTGGTTGACCAGCAGCTCTATGAGGAAGCGGCCCGTGCGGGTTTGGCTGGCCTCGGCAAAAAAGTCTTGTACGAAGGCTTCGGCCTCAGCGGCTGTCTTGGGGTCCTTGACGGCAAAGACAATGTTGCCATAGCGCGCCACAGGCATCTGGCCCTTAAGGCCAGAGGCTTGGCCCCGGGTGATCAAGTCCATTTCCAATAAGGTGTGGCCGAGTTCAAGCCCGCCTTGCATCAGGCCCGCCGCTTGGGCGTTCAAGGCTTTGAAATCGCGACTTTCAGGATCGCCAATGGCGGTCATGCGCGTTTCCAGCAGGCCGATGGCTTCATAGGTATCGACCTTGCCATCGAATGTGGTTTTTGCGCTGTATGTGGGCTGGCTATCGGCGACCTGAACAAAGCTGAGGGCTTCGGTCTGTGCAACGCTGCCATTCCCATCTGCGTCGGCCAATTGGCGCGCGATGGGCAGCAGGGCGTCTGAGGTCGGGGCCGAAACGCGGCCCACCAACTGTTGGGGTGTAAAGGTCATGTCCAATGGCGTGCTTTTGCGTAAAATTCGTTACAATTCTACACAAAAGCTACACGCATGGCAACCATTATTGCCGTGCTGACTTATTTGCCACTTTCCACCAGCAAATAGGCGATCAGGTCACGGCGATCGTCGGCCTTTTTGATGCCGGCAAAGCTCATGCGATTACCGGGCAGGAATCCGCGCGGATTTTCCAGCCACTGGTCTAGTTTCTCGGGCGTCCATTGGAAATCCGCAGTTTTCACAGCCTCTGAGTAGTTGAAGCCCGCTTTGGCGCCCACCTCGCGGTCAAACACGCCGTGCAGGTTTGGACCCACGCGGTCAGGACCGCCGGCCACCAAGGTGTGGCAGGCTTTACACTTGTTGAACTGGCGTTTGCCGTTGGCATAGTCAGCTTCATGATAGGGCGCGGGCAGGGCACTGAGGTCGGGACCGGCCGGGGCGGCCGTCGGGGTGCTCTCTTGGCTCTCCTGGGGTTTGATGTCTTGGCTGGCGGGTGCGGCTTCAGCCTCGGTTTGTTTCACATCTGCGGGCGCATTGGTGCTAGAGGCCTGGTTTTCGGTTTGGGCGGCCGTGGTT
Organism: uncultured Caulobacteraceae bacterium; assembly: GCA_937138625.1. GTDB lineage: Bacteria > Pseudomonadota > Alphaproteobacteria > Caulobacterales > Caulobacteraceae > CAKZPF01. The sequence goes on from CAKZPF010000002.1 coordinate 61,512, forward strand.
TCTGGCGTGGTGGCTTCAGGGGGTGATGTGTCTGCGGTCTCGGCAGGGGTATTGCCGGGTCCGCAAGCCGTCAAGGCCAGGGCGGTGACAAGGGCCGTGGACAGGCCAAACGTTTTTGCATTCAGGATGGTCATTTTGGTCTCCTTAGCTTGTGGTCAGGAAAGAATTGGCGGCATCCTAGGGGGCGGTTGGGACCAAGGCCATGTGGCATTTTGCCCCTTCTTGCCAGGATGTGATGAGGCCAACGGCGCAAGGCTTGCAATTTGCGCCAATTCATCGCACAAAGCGCCAAACTCTGCACAGTTTCGTGCCCAACGTTTCATGGAGACATCGATCATGAGCACCTTATTCGCCAAAGCTGGATCCGCCAAACCTGGTCATTTGCCGTTGCAAACCCAATCCCTGGGGGCGTCTGCCTTTGTGGTGGTTTTGGGCTCGCTGGTTTTGGCGGCATCAGCACAGATCAGCGTGCCGATGTGGCCCGTGCCCATGACGTTGCAAAGCTTGGCGATTGTGCTGATCGGCGCCCTGTGCGGTTGGCGTTTGGCTGGGGCCACGGTCTTGGCCTATTTGGCTGAAGCCTTTGTGGGTTTGCCGTTCTTGGCGGGTGGCGCTGGTGGGCCCGCACCCTTTGTGGGGCCAACGGCTGGCTATTTGATGGCCTTCCCCGTGGCGGCCATGTTGGTGGGCTGGTTGGCTGAAAAGGGCCTGACGCGCAACATTTTCTCGGCTTTCGGGACCATGATTGCCGGTCATGCCGTGATCTTTATGGGTGGCGTGGCCTGGTTGGCGGCTGTGATCGGGGCTGAGGCCGCTGTGGCTGCGGGTGTGGTACCCTTTATGGTCGGTATGCTGGTGAAGTCTGGCTTGGCGGCCAGTGTGGTCCGGGGTCTGGATCGGCGCTAGGCCCAGGTTGCGGTCATTGCTATGGCCGAGAGCAGGCACAGCTCAAAATTACCATCCATGCCCCTGCCGCTGCGGGGGCATCATCTTTTGTGTCTCTTGACCTATCAGGGTGAGGGATACAATCAGGAATTCATCCTTAATTTCAATAAAATTGCCCAAGATTTGAATGTAAAGCCTGAGGTTGAAATTGTTTCCGGTCCCGATGCCATTTGCGCCGGCCTTGTGGGAGACGAGGGTTGTGGTCAGGGGCATTGCACAGGGGCATCGGTCACGCGCCGGGATGATATGGCGTTGAAGCAGATTTCAGCGTGCTTGGGCCAGCGGCTGGATGTGGGCGCGCGCCTGAGTTTGACGCCAACGGTTATCGAGCGCTTGCGCCAGGCCTTTGCGGCAGGCGAGATCCGCGAGGTCTGCGCGGGCTGCGAATGGTCAGATCTGTGCAGTGCCGTGGCGGCAAAGGGCTTTGCGGGTGTGCATCTAGGGTGTTGAGCGAATAATGACGTGTACAGACCGGTCGCGGTTATGCAGAGCTTCCCGAACGATAAAGAAAAAGGAGCGGGTTCCTGTGGGAGTGGTGCCGGCTGCAGGAGTCGAACCCGCGACCTGATGATTACAAATCAACTGCTCTACCAACTGAGCTAAGCCGGCCACCGCGCCATGAAAGCGCAAAACGGTTACGGATTGGTGTCAACCCGCAAGCTCGCGCACCATACGCATCTTCGCGGGACTTGCAAGACCCCAAAGAAGCGTTCAGAAAGACCGCATCATATCATAATTTGCGGCGCTTCGGCGCAAGGGGGCCAACAACATGGCGCGTATTCTGATCACCTCGGCTTTGCCGTACATCAACGGCATCAAACATCTGGGCAATCTGGTGGGCAGTATGCTGCCTGCCGATGTGTACGCGCGCTTTTGTCGGGCGCAGGGCCACGAGACCTTGTATATCTGCGCCACTGATGAACATGGCACACCGGCCGAGCTGGCGGCCCTGAAGGCCGGGCAAGACGTCAAAACCTATTGCGACGAGCAACACGAGCGGCAACGCCAGGTGGGCGAGGGCTTTTTGCTGAGTTATGATCATTTCGGCCGTTCGTCGAGTGCGGAAAACCACGCCCTGACCCAACATTTTGCCCAAAAACTTATGGACAATGGCTACATCGAAGAGCGTGAAATCGAGATGATTTTTTCGGTGGATGATGGCCGTTTTCTGCCAGACCGCTACGTCGAGGGCACCTGCCCGAAATGCGGCTCCGACAAGGCGCGTGGGGATCAGTGCAACAGCTGCGACACGCTGTTGGACCCGACTGAATTAATTAACCCCCGCTCGGCGATTTCTGGCTCGACAAACCTGGAAATTCGCACCTCCAAGCATCTGTATTTGCTGCAATCTAAACTCGAGGGCCAGTTGAAAGCCTGGGTCGATAGTCAACACCATTGGCCCAATTTGGCGCGCTCGATCGCTTTGAAATGGCTCGAGGAAGGTCTGGCCGATCGCGGCATCACCCGTGATTTGAAATGGGGTGTGCCGGTGAACCGCGAGGGCTTTGAGGACAAGGTCTTCTACGTCTGGTTTGATGCGCCGATCGAGTATATCGGCGCCACCCAGGAATGGGCCAAAGCAACGGCCCAAAAAGATCCTGATAAAGCTTGGCAGCGCTGGTGGCGCACCGATCAGGGCGCGGAGGATGTGCGCTATGTGCAGTTTATGGGCAAGGACAATGTGGCCTTTCACACCGTCAGCTTCCCGGCCACCTTGATTGGCTCGGGCGAGCCCTGGAAGCGTGTGGACGTCTTGAAGGCGTTCAACTGGCTCAACTGGTATGGCGGCAAGTTCTCCACCAGTGAAAACCGGGGTGTGTTCATGGACACGGCCCTTGATCTGCTGCCCGCGGATGTGTGGCGCTGGTACCTGATGGCCAATGCACCTGAAGGCGCGGACACGGCCTTCACCTGGGAGCAATTCCAGTCCACGGTGAACTCGGATCTGGCGAATGTGCTGGGCAATTTCGTCAACCGGATCATGAAGTTCTGCGACTCGAAACTTGATGGCAAGGTGCCCGAGCACGGCCCCCACACCGAAGTCGAGAGCAAAATGCTGACGGAGCTGGAGGGCATGTTGGCGGACCTGACCCGACAGCTCGAGGCCATGGAGATGCGCAAAGCTGCCAGCACCCTGCGCGGCATTTGGGTGCTGGGTAACGAGTATTTACAAGAAGCCGCCCCCTGGACCGCCATGAAAACCGACCCCGAACGCGCCGGTCATGTCGTGCGCATGGCGCTGGAGCTGGCGGGCCTGTTCGCGGTGATTTCCGCCCCGTTTATTCCCCAAACCAGCCAGGTGATTTTGCAGGCGTTGGGACGTGACAAAACTATATTGAGCTGGCCTACAGGCTCATCTGCTGATGTGCTGACCGCATTGACGGCGGGTGCCAGCATCACCACGCCACCTGTACTGTTCCAAAAAATCGAGGATGAACAGGTCGCCGAGTGGACGGAAAGATTTGGGGGCGCTGAACAGGAATTGGCTGAGCCTACAGAAGCCTAGGCGTATTTCTGGGCCGTAGCCTAGTGCGCCACCGTGGTCGCCACATCCAAATAGCCATGCACAATCATGTCAAAGGCGACATAGACGATGACTCCCAGGCCCACATAGGCAATCCAGTGGTACTTGTGCAGCAGCTTGGCGATGAAATTGGCGGCCACCGCCATCAGGGCCACGGAAATCAACAAGCCAATCACCAGGATATAAAGGTGATCCTTGGCGGCCCCCGCCACCGCCAACACATTGTCCAAAGACATGGAAATGTCGGCGATCAGGATGTTCCAAAAGGCCTGGCGGGTGGAAATGGGGCCAGACCCCACGGATGGGTCATCGGGCGCGCCTTCCAGCACCTCAGTGGCTTCGTGTTCAACGGCGGCGGCTTGTTCGCGGATTTCCCGCCACAGCTTCCAGGCCACCCACAACAGCAAAATGCCGCCCGCGATCATCAGCCCGACGATTTGCAAAAGTTGCGTGGTCAGCAAGGCGAAAATGATGCGGAAGATCACGGCGGCTCCCAGGCCGAACATGATCATGCGTTTGCGGTCGCGCTCGGGCAATCGCGCCACCGCCATGCCCACCACAATGGCGTTATCCCCCGCAAGGGCAATGTCGATCAACAAGACCTGGCCAAGGGCCACGATCTGCGACATCATGTGGGGGGAAAGCAAACTGTCCATTTTGGGGCTTTAGACCGTTTGCTGGGTCTCGTCTAGGGGCGTCGATGCTGCGCCAGCGCATAAAGCGCGATGCCTGCGGCCACCGAGACGTTCAAGCTTTCGACATTCGCCGCCATGGGAATGCGGGCCAGCACGTCGCAATGCTCGGTCACCAGGCGACGCAGGCCTTTGCCCTCCGAGCCCATGACCAGGATCGTCGGGCGAGCATCCAGGATATCGGCAATCTCCCCATCACTTTCGCCGGCGAGCCCAATCACCCGCCAGCCTTGATCGCGGGCGGCATCGAGTGTGCGGGAAATGTTGGTCACACGCGCAAAGGGCAGGGTATCGAGGGTACCCACCGCGGCCTTGGCCAAGGCCCCCGAGAACTCGGGCGTGTGGCGGTCTTGCACGATCAGGCCCCCGGCACCAAAGGCCGCCGCCGAGCGAAAAATCGCACCGATGTTTTGCGGGTCGGTGATCTGATCGAGGACCACAAGGGGTTTGTCGGGGCGCGCCAGCAGGGTGTCGGCGCTTTCGCCGTCGGGTGGGGGATAAAGGGCGGCCAAGCCTTGGTGCACGGCACCTTTGGGCAGGTGGGCATCCAATTCGGGCCGTTCAACGATTTGGGGTTGGGGCCAATCGGCGGCCCAGCGCTCATCGGGGGGTGACAGGCTCAGAAGCTTTTGCGGGCTTGGGCGTTCAGGGTTTGCCAGCGCGGCCGTGACCGTATGCCATCCCCAGATCCAACCCTTGGCAGCGGCGAGTGCAGATTTGGAGGGTCTGCCACTGCGGTGGGGGCTGGCATCACGATCCCGCGAGCCTTGTGGATTTCCTGCATTTCGACGGTTGCGTTTTGACATGGGCTTCAGTATACCTCCGGCTTTCACGGCCCCAGGGCGCTGTGTGATGGCAGGCATACCGTCTTTTCATCAAATCACAAGCCCATACACCGGTGCGGAGGGGTGGCCGAGTGGTTAAAGGCAGCAGACTGTAAATCTGCCCGCGTAGCGTACGCTGGTTCGAATCCAGCCCCCTCCACCATCAAAAAATAGCTCCCGCTAGGGAGCTTTTTTATGGGGAAGATCATGTATTCGAACCAGCTGGTTCGCGCCGGAGCACCCGAAGGGTGCAGAGACCGGCGACCTGGGGGAGCCCATCCAGCCCCCTCCACCATCAAAAACATCCCCCATTCAGGGGCTTTTTGTCATTCTGGCTCTCCCTTTTCGTCCGCTGGCTGGATTTATCCGTACACCAACAGCATAAATCATTTTTATATGATTGTTGACAGGTGAGTTGAGAATTATGTACGACCGCTTTGAGTTTATGAAATCCCTTTAGCATCGAGACCATCACCATGTCCTTGTTGACCCTGCAACCCCTGCAATGGCCAAACCCTGATGCACAAGACAGTGGCATGGGATTTTCAATGCCAGAGCTGGAGAGCTCGACTGAAGAGGCAAAACCCAGCCTCCCCCCCAAGCTGGTTCAGGTTGGATACCCGAGCGAGCGTTTGGGCACGATTGCGGCCCGTTATGGGGTGAGCGTTG
>CAKZPF010000003.1 GCA_937138625.1 uncultured Caulobacteraceae bacterium
CTGCAAACCCAACTCCTTAATGGCGACCTCTCCGCCGTCAACCAAGTCCAAGACGTCACCAACATGGCGGGGAGTGCATATAATTTCTCCTCGACAATTCTCGGAGCCGAAGTTTTGTCTGATGGCCATTATGCGCCCGCCGACTATTTTGATCGCCATATCTTGGTGGTGCTGGAAAACCCACTGAACCATCAAAGATACTGGGTGAATGTGCGCGGGCAAACTGTGCCTGAAATCTTGGAGCAATTGCGCCAAGTGACCATCAATCCTGTAAACAATCTGCAAGTGCCGCGAGACCCTCAAACCGGCCGACCACTGTATATTTTATCGAACGATGGTCAGACCCAACACCAACAAATGGGCGGCGTACGCAGTGATGCTTTGACGCCGTTGGTGACCCAACTGTTTGCCTTGGGTTCGGAGGCCCCGATTACACGGCAGGCGGGTGTGCAGTTGCCTCAATTGCCAGAAGATTTCGAAGCCGCGTTTTGGGATTACACCGGTGATTTTGGTTTGTACATCGAACGGGGGATTCCCTCAGGACCCGATGTCACCATTACCCTAAATCAGGGCGTGCAGGGTCTGCCTGATTTTACCAGCCTTGAGCAGGTACGTAGTCTTGAATCTGGCCAGATGATTTTGCGCCAGGAGGCTATACAACGCCATCAATCAGATGGAGACCGTGTGCGAGGGCGCACCTATAACACCAGCATACCGTTTGTCACCCAGCCTGGGCGCACGTTGGATATATCCTACCGCATCGAGCCCTTGCCTCGGGTCGAGGATGAAGGCTCGGATTTGACCGTGCGCATCACGGATATTTACTTGGGTTATCCACAACCTCAAGCCCAAGCGCCGGCCCAAGCACCGGGGGGCGCTTCGACAAGCGCTGTGTATCGGAGCTTTCAGACCCTATACCCCACAGGATATCAGCTGACCGGCCAAAATGGTGTGGCTGTTCATGCTTTTGTGAGTCCGAATTTGACTTCGCCGCCCTATCTGCACTCGGCCTTGTTGGTCGAGCTGTTACAGTCTGAGGCCACGCGATTTGCCAATATGACGTCCAGGGCCGTGCGCACAGGTCAAACAGGTGAAATGTCCGTATCCACAACCGATCAAGATGGGCGTGAATATGTCATCCGCTTTGAGGGCAATAGTGGGGTGTCGCGACAGGCCAGTGCGACACGCCAAACCGAGCCCTTGGACGAAATGACGATCACGAGCGTTGATGTTGTGCCTTCGTGGTTGAGGACATATCAAGAAGGCTATGCCCGAGAAAATGTTCATCGTGGCAGTGGGGTTTTCCGGGTGACAGTGGCCAACGGGACGACGGATCGTTACGACCCCAGTTTGGTGGATGTACCCGTGCGCGAGATTGATCGCAATATTCGCCAAAGCATTCAGTGGCATGAGGTAAGTGTTCCGCATGGGCGGGCGCGCAGCCGCTATTTGGAATTCCGTGACCGGGTGACTGACAATCAGCGCATCACCGACCCTCAGGCCATTCACGGTAACATTCAGGGTGAAATCAATGCGGGTCGCGGGCCCAATGCCGGTGAGCCGATCACGTTCACCCGTAGTTTTGAATCTCAAGGTCAGCGTTATCGCGTTGATTATGAAGCGCGTGTGGATATCGGTGAGGCCGCACGGCATAGCGGTGTCTTCACCGGGCCAAATATCCAGTTTGTGGTCACGGGCATCCAGCCCATCCCATAAATCTGATTTGCGCCTCGTGGTGGCTATGATATGGCTGTGTGATCACAAGATCAGGCAGGGGAGCCCACCATGAAAACCAAATTGATGACCACCGCAGCGATTTTGACCTTCGCCCTTGCCGGGACGGCGCAGGCCGGCGGGCTTGGTGATTTGCTGTCAAATCCATTGGCCAAGGCGGCGGCCCAAATCGGGGCCCAAAAGCTGGGTGAGGAATTGGCAGGCGAACAAGAGTTCGGAGTGAACGGCGCCGTCAGCCCCGAGGAGCTGGCCAGTGCCCCCGCCATCACCGGCAGTGAAATCCAAGTGCCGCTGCAAAAGGCGTCGGGGGATTTGGACATATTGGCCAAGCGTCCGGCCCTGGCGATTGCGGGTTATAATGTTGGGGCCTTTATGGATGCCAGCATTTCGGGTTCGACCACGCGCATGCAAGGGGCCGCCGTCAGCTTGGACATGGAGCTTGCGGGCGTTGACGATGCTTTGTTGGCGCGTGTGGCGGCGGCGGGCTATGCGGATCTGGTGGCGCGCTTGAACGCGGTGGGTGTCCAGGTGGTGGAGGCCCATGAGCTGTTTGCCGCCCCCGAGGCCGAAGAGATCACACGTCTGAGCGAGGCCCAGACCAAAACCCTGATGGATGGCCGCGGCAAGAAGCACTTGCGGCTGGCCGGCATGCCCAATGTGGGGGTGATCAAGCCGTTTTCGCAAGTGATGGGGTTTGGCGGTTATAATGTGGGGGATCAGGCCAGTCATGCCCTGGATGCTGTTGTGGTCTACCCAAATTTAATTTTGGATTTCGCTTGGACTGCGGGTGGTGGACAGAAAATGTTCTCGCGCAAAGCCAGTGTTGATGGGGGTGTGCGTTTTTCCGTGGACCAGTTCAGCCAGATTGCAGCCTTGTATTCCAAAGGCGGGCGCTATGCCGACGGCATGGTGACCTTGAATCTGAAAGCTGACCACGGTGTCGATACGCCTTTTGCCACCGCCAGTTTGGCCAAAACGACCGACAACACCGCGGCGGTGGCGGTTTCCAACGCCTTGGGTGTCGGTATGACCAGCCGCAAGGGCTCGGTGTATACGGTGGCTGCTGACCCCGCACGCTTTGAGGCCTTGGCCCTGCAAGCCGCCAAGGGTTTCAATTCGGCCTTTATTCAGCAAGTGATGGCGGCGCGGGGGATTACCGCGCCTGTGGCCGCCGAGGTCAGCGCCGAGATGTCGGACGAGGGGGCCACGGCGGCAGCTGAGGCGGCTGAATAGTGCTCAGAGATGACGATCGTATCGCCCGGTTTCGCGCTTTCGGCTTGCAAGCTTAGGGGAATTCTGGTTCTGTCAGCAAAATCTGGTGCCTGACGGATGTCGGGTGCCAGAAGCGCTTAGGGTGTACAGCAGCCGATTTTGGCGGTTACATGCACACCTTTCGCGAGTATAGCACAATGGGTGTACAGCAGCCGGTTTTGGCGGCTATACGTTGCACCCTTCGCGGGTATAGCACAATGGTAGTGCAGCAGCCTTCCAAGCTGAGGATGTCGGTTCGATTCCGTCTACCCGCTCCAGCTTATGCGCCTAAGTTTCTATGTGAAATTCAGTCACCCTGTATGCAATCAAGGCGGCCTGATTAATCTTGAACGATTGAGGCCGTTGCCTGAGCAAACCAATCTGACAAGTCCGTTAAGGCCTGTTGAGCGCGTTCCAGTTGTGCGGAAACGTTCCCGATTTGGCCCTTTAGCTTGTTAATTTCATCCTGCAACTCGTTGTCATAGGGCTGATACTTAGTCAGGCTTTCTTTCTGCTCCAGCTGGGCTTTCAGGCCTTGAAGGTCATGTTTCAGTTGGCTCACTTCCGACTTCAGAAAAGCTTCCGCCTCGAAATAGGTCAGCATCTGATTGTTTGGATCCGTGTTCATACGACCGTGTTCCAAGGTGGGAGGCGTGACATCAGTGTCATCAAACTGCTGGTCAATTTCTGCGAATTTGCCTTGGATACGCGCCGCATCATCTGCGGTGATAATGGTGGTGCCGGCGGACTCGGTGTAAATCACGTTTTGATACTCAATGATGGGGCCGTCATCCAAAGTGGGGTCTAGGTATTCGGCCAAAATGCTTTTCATTGTGGCCGGGGCAGCTTGGTATTGCTCGTATGTGCCTTGGTCGTTCTCAAGAGCCATGCCAATAAAATTGGGCTGACCACTGGCATCGCCGTGCTGAATCACCAAATTGGGATCTGTAAACAAAATGTACTGATTACTTAGTTGTGAACCGCCCATGGCCTTATCCTTTCAATGCAAGAATGTTAAATATGCTTATTATAATATCGACAATATGACATAAGTCAACATGAATTCGTATTATTTATGTCAATTAGTTGCTGTCGGTGTCCTGAAGGATGCCTATGTCTGCGGCAAGAAAGATATCATCGAGATGAGAAAGGGCGGTTTCAGCTCGGGCGAGGGCGCGCTCGTGCCCATAGAGTGTGGTCTCGGCCTCAAACTGTTTTTCACTCAGGGGCTGCAGTTGAGTGGTGTCGTCAGTCTCGGCTGCTGCCTTTTCCCACTCTCTTCTGGCGGCCGTCACATCGAACCCAGCCAGTTCCACGTCTATTTCTAGACTTTTCTTTTGGGCCTCGAAATAGGCTTGGGCCTCAAACAGACTCAGCTGTTTATTGTCAGGATCAAAATTTTGGCCAGAGGGTTCAATATGATCATCGTCATATTGGCGATCGATCTCCTGCATTTTGGCCTGAATGACCAGGGCGTCTTCGGCCGTTACAGGTGTCGTTGGTGTGGGGTCCAGGGCCACGGCCATGGCTTTGTGAAAAGACTGGTTAGGCTCCGCCGCTTTTGACATCAATTGCGCGAACAGACTGGGGTCCTGTTGGTCATCGGTTTTGATGATCAGGTCTGGATGTTGTGTCAGGGTCAAACTGGTGTTGCTGCCGCCCATACGTAAGATCCTTTTGGGTAATGTGTTAAATATTGCGCGCAGTCTACATGATTATGTCACTTATGTCAAAATGCGGGCTGTTTGTGGGCATTGCCTTTGGCGCTGAGGTGTATGGCTCGGCGGTGCTCACTATGGCAAGCTCCGGCATTTGACCCATGGTCGAGGGCATATGACCCATGGTCGAGAGCATCTGGCCTATGGTCGAGTCTTGGTGCTTGCAATTTGCCCGCGCATCTGCCAAGAGAGCTGCGCCCATGTAGGAGTGTAGCTCAGCTGGTAGAGCATCGGTCTCCAAAACCGAGGGTCGGGGGTTCGAATCCCTCCGCTCCTGCCAACGTGGGCCTGATCCGAACCCCCTCTGTGTTATCTTTCGGGACAAGTCCTCCGATTTTTTGGTTCGCGGCAATTCGGCCTAACCGCCTCATGCCTCCACCGGGGCGGCAAAGGGTTGCCGGCGGGCCGTCGCCCGCGCCGCTATGAAATAGCGGATAAAGGGTTCACAGCAATTCGGCCTAACGGCCTCATGCCTCCACCGGGGCGGCAAAGGATTGCCGGCGGGCCGTCGCCCGCGCCGCGATGAAATAGCGGATAAAGGGTTCGCGGCAATTCGGTCGCTGTCTTTGTTGCAGTGGCTAGGAATTTTTGTCAGACCTGGGCAGGTATTTTGTGACATGCCGCCAATCGAGCATGAAAATTAAGAAAATTACCAACTGCCCCCTTGAAAGATGTTGGCAAATGCCGTAAGGGCCTTGAGCTTCCGAACATCCTTAGTCAGAGGGTCCGATATGGCCGCCGAGCAGGGCACACTAAAAAACAAGCGCACCTCCATGCCGCAGTTTCTGAAAGAAGTGCGCCAGGAAGGGCGTAAGGTCACCTGGACCACCCGTAAAGAGACCATCGTCACGACGATTATGGTCTTTATTATGGTGGCCATTATGGCGACCTTCTTTTTCGTGGTGGATTTGGCTCTGGGTGCATTGGTTCGTGCCGTTTTGGGCTTGGGACAATAACAATAAGGTTGGGCAATGGCTGAGGCGGACACAAACACAGGCGAGAACACCACGGGTGATGAGGCGGCGGTCGAGAAAAAAACCGCCAACAGCAAGCATCGCTGGTACATCGTGCACGCCTATTCGAATTTTGAAAACAAGGTGGCGGATGCCATCCGGGAGCGCGCCGCAAGCCAAGGTCTTGAGGATGTGTTCTCGGAAATCTTGGTGCCCACCGAAGATGTCATCGAGGTGCGCCGGGGCCGCAAGGTCAATGCCGAGCGTAAATTCTTCCCCGGCTATGTGCTGGTGAAAATGCACATGACCGACGAGGCCTACCACCTGGTGAAGGATACGCCCAAGGTCACAGGCTTTTTGGGCTCGGGCAAGCGCCCACTGCCCGTAAGCGAAGCCGAGGTCGGCCGCATCATGGGCAATATGCAAGAAAGCGTCGAGCGCCCGAAATCGACCATCACCTTTGATATTGGTGAAACCGTCAAGGTTATCGATGGGCCGTTCCAGTCCTTTAATGGCTCTGTTGAAGAGGTGGACGAGGCGCGCACGCGTTTAAAAGTGGCGGTGTCGATCTTTGGTCGCGAAACGCCCGTCGAGTTGGATTACAATCAGGTCGAGAAGGTCTCGGGCTGATTTTTCAAGGGGACCTCGTCCCCATCACTGAGCGGGAGGGGCAACCCGGACCGCGACTTCGGTGGTCAGTCACGCCAGACGGGCCAGCGCGAAGGAGGAAAACATGGCAAAAAAAATCGAAGGCTATTTGAAGCTGCAGGTCCCTGCAGGTTCAGCCAGCCCCAGCCCGCCAATTGGCCCGGCCCTGGGTCAGCGCGGCATCAACATCATGGGCTTCTGTAAGGAGTTCAACGCCAAAACCGAAGGGATGGAGAAGGGTCTGCCTCTGCCGACCATCATCACCATTTTCCAGGACAAGTCCTTCACCTTCGAGATCAAAACGCCGCCAGCCAGCTTTCTGCTGAAAAAGGCTGCTAAGGTGAACAAGGGCTCGCAAACCCCTGGTCGCGAAAGCGCCGGCACGGTCACCGTGGCCCAGTGCAAAGAGATTGCCGAAGCGAAGATGAAGGATCTGAACGCCAGTGATCTGGATCAGGCCGCTAAAATCATCATGGGATCTGCCCGCTCGATGGGCCTGAAGGTTGCGGAGTAAGGGCGATGGTGAAAGTAGCAAAACGTACAAAAGCTTGGGGCGAGATTGAATCGACCAAACATTACTCGGTCGAAGAGGCTGTGGCCCTGTTGAAAAAAAGCGCCAACGCCAAGTTTGACGAGACCGTCGAGATCGCCGTCAATTTGGGTGTTGATCCTCGTCATTCCGATCAGTCGGTGCGTGGGGTGTGCAATCTGCCATCGGGCACGGGCCGCGAAGTGCGCGTTGCCGTGTTCGCCAAGGATGCCAAAGCCGAAGCCGCCAAGGCCGCCGGTGCGGATCTTGTGGGGGCTGAAGATCTGGCCGAGAAAATCCAAGGCGGCTTCACCGATTTTGATCGTGTGATCGCCACGCCGGATATGATGGTGGTTGTTGGTCGCCTGGGTAAGGTTTTGGGGCCCCGTGGTCTGATGCCAAACCCCAAGGTGGGTACCGTGACGCCGGATGTCGAAAAGGCCGTGAAGGATGCCAAGGGCGGGGCCGTCGAGTTCCGCGCCGAGAAAAACGGCATCGTGCACGCCGGCATTGGCAAGGCGAGCTTTAAGGAAGATGACCTGGTGAAAAACGTGCGCGCCTTTGTGGGCGCACTGAACAAAGCCAAGCCATCGGGTGCCAAGGGGGCCTATTTCAAGAAAATCGCGCTGAGCTCGACCATGGGTCCCGGCGTGAAGGTCGACATCGCCAACGCGGTGGACGCCTAAGAATTTTCCCCGGTTTTCCGGGGGGATCAGCGGCACAAAGGTGTCGCTGGCCTGTCCAAGATCAGTGGTGCGCATCGCGCTTAAAGGGTTTGGCCACTGTGAGACACGAAAACGGTTTGCGGATTTGAACCGGTTTTGGGCAGGCAGTGTTTGAGATCGCTTCGGTGGTCTTGGGCACAAGCCAGGGTCGGATGCGCCGGCTTTGGTGGTGTCTGTTCGGGAAACCGGATGGGACGTTCAAAAGTGGAGAACACGATGAACAAAAGCCAAAAGGCCGCCTCCATCGAAGAGCTGAAAGGCGTCTTTGGGTCGGCTGGTGTCGTCGTTGTGGTTCACTATGCGGGTCTGAGTGTGGCCGATATGGAAGACCTCCGCGGTCGCCTGCGCGAGCAGGGCGGTGCCGTGAAGGTTGTGAAAAATCGTCTCGCGAAGATCGCCTTGGACGGATCCAATGGGGAAGACGGTGACAACCTGTTCAAAGGGCCTGTCGCCATCGCCTACTCAGAAGATCCGATCACAGCCCCCAAGGCTGTGGCGGCATTTGCCAAAGATCACGATAAGCTCGCGATCATTGGGGCCGTCATGGGCGAAGAGGTGCTGGACGCCAATGGCGTGAAATCTCTCGCTGAGCTGCCGTCTCTGGACGAGCTCAGAGGCAAGATTGTGGGTCTGTTGCAGGCCCCTGCGACCAAACTGGCTGGGGTTACCCAGGCGCCAGCTGGTCAGCTTGCACGGGTGTTTTCGGCCTATGGCGCCAAGGATGCTGCTTAATGGATGCCGCATAGAACTGCACATATTCATCTTGAAAACCGTTTATCGGAGAAACTGAAATGTCGAAACTGGAAAAAATCGTTGACGAGCTCTCTGAGCTGACCGTGATGGAAGCCGCCGAGCTTTCAAAACTGCTGGAAGAAAAATGGGGCGTGTCTGCTGCTGCTCCCGTGGCTATGGCCGCGCCAGCTGCTGGTGGTGGCGATGCCGCTGCTGCGGAAGAAAAGACCGAATTTGATGTCGTGCTGGCTGATGCTGGTGGCAACAAAATCGCCGTCATTAAAGAGGTTCGCGCCATTACCGGCCTGGGCCTGAAAGAAGCCAAAGACTTGGTTGAAGGTGCGCCCAAGCCTGTGAAGGAAGGCGCTGCCAAAGCCGAAGCCGAAGAGCTGAAAAAGAAACTCGAAGACGCAGGCGCGAAAGTCGAGTTGAAGTGATGTCGTGGGCCTGCGGCCCCCGGCATCATCCCAGAATGACCAGCGCAGTTGGGTATATCTGGGATCCAGAAAGATGTTAGGCGGCAACGGGTCCAGACTATAAACACCCAGCAAGCCCGTGCGGGATGTCCCGCGCGGGCCTGCATGCTTCCTCAAAAGGGCACTGTGTGTTGCTTTTGGGGGCAAACAGGATCAAAGCGGCTAGACCGCACGAGGAGTGAAGATGGCGCATTCATTTACGGGTAAAAAACGTATCCGCAAATCTTTTGGACGCATCCCCGAAGTTGTGGCTATGCCCAACCTGATCGAGGTGCAAAAGTCATCTTATGAGCAGTTTCTGCAGCGCGATCGTAATCGCACCGAGCCCCGCAACGACGAGGGCCTGGAGGCTGTGTTCAAATCGGTCTTCCCGATCAAAGATTATTCCGAGCGCGCGTTGCTGGAGTATGTGACCTACGAATTTGAAGATCCCAAATTCGATGTCGATGAGTGCGTGCAGCGCGACCTGACGTATGCCGCGCCCTTGAAGGCCACTTTGCGTTTGATCGTCTTTGAACAAGACGAAGAAACCGGCGCCAAGTCCGTGCGCGACATCAAAGAACAAGATGTCTATATGGGGGACGTGCCCCTGATGACGGATAAGGGCACCTTTATCGTCAACGGTACCGAGCGCGTGATCGTCAGCCAAATGCACCGCAGCCCCGGTGTGTTCTTTGACCATGACCGTGGCAAAACCCATGCATCGGGCAAGTTTCTTTTCGCGGCCCGTGTGATCCCGTATCGGGGGTCGTGGCTTGATTTCGAGTTCGATGCCAAAGATCTGATCTATGTGCGCATCGACCGCCGCCGGAAGCTGCCCGTGACCACTTTCCTGCAAGCCTTGGGCATGGATGGGGAAGAGATCCTGACCACCTTCTATAATGTGGTCGAGTTCAAGCACAGCAAAAAAGGCTGGACCACGCCGTTCATCGCCGAAAGCTGGCGCGGGGTGAAGCCGGACTTTGACCTGATTGACGCCAAAAGCGGCGAAGTCGTCGCCGAAGCCGGTCAAAAAATCACCGCTCGTGGTGCTAAGAAATTGGCCGAAGGCGGCCTGAAAAATCTGCTGGTGCAAAACGAGGCTTTGAACGCGCGTTTTGTTGCCCGTGATCTCGTGAACATGGAAACCGGCGAGATCTATGCCGAAGCCGGTGACGAGTTGACGCCAGAGCTGGTGGAGAGCCTGCTGGAGCAGGGGTATGACACGCTCGAGGTCCTTGATATCGATGGCCTGATGGTGGGCCCCTATATGCGCAACACCCTGGCGGTGGATAAAGCCAACAGCCGCGAAGAAGCCCTGTCGGACATTTACCGTGTGATGCGCCCCGGTGAGCCGCCAACCTTGGAAACCGCCGAGGCCTTGTTCCAGTCTCTGTTCTTTGATTCAGAACGTTATGACCTTAGCTCGGTCGGGCGTGTGAAAATGAACATGCGTCTTGGTCTCGAGACCGCTGACGATGTGCGGGTTCTGGAAAAGGCCGACATCATCAAAATTCTGCAGACGCTTCATGACCTGAAAGACGGTCGCGGTGAAGTGGATGACATCGACAACCTGGGCAACCGTCGTGTGCGCTCGGTCGGTGAGCTGATGGAAAACCAATTCCGTCTTGGCTTGCTGCGTATGGATCGCGCCATCAAAGAGCGTATGTCCAGCGTCGATATCGACACCGTCATGCCCCACGATTTGGTCAACGCCAAACCTGTGGCGGCCGCCGTGCGCGAGTTCTTTGGCTCGTCGCAGCTCAGCCAGTTTATGGACCAAACCAACCCACTGAGTGAGATTACCCACAAGCGTCGTCTGTCGGCCTTGGGCCCCGGTGGTCTGACCCGTGAGCGTGCGGGCTTTGAGGTGCGAGACGTGCACCCCACCCACTATGGCCGGATCTGTCCCATTGAAACGCCCGAGGGGCCAAACATTGGTCTGATCAACTCTCTGGCGACCCATGCCCGCGTCAACAAATATGGCTTTATCGAAAGCCCGTATCGGCGCGTGGCTGATGGCAAAATCACCGACGAGGTCGTCTATCTGACCGCGATGGAAGAGGCCAAATACACCATTGCCCAGGCCAACATCGAGTTGGACAAAAAAGGCAAAATTGTCGACGACATGGTGGTGTGCCGTATCAATTCGGAAGTGACTTTGGCCCCGCGTGAGCAGGTCGAGTTCATGGACGTCTCGCCCAAACAGGTGGTGTCGGTGGCTGCGGCCATGATCCCCTTCCTGGAAAACGATGACGCCAACCGCGCCTTGATGGGCTCGAACATGCAACGTCAGGCCGTGCCGCTGTTGTGCAGCGAGGCGCCCTTGGTGGGCACCGGCATGGAAGAGGTTGTGGCCCGTGATTCTGGTGCCGTTGTGGTCGCCAAACGCAAGGGTGTGGTCGAGCAGGTCGATGCCCAGCGCATCGTGGTTCGCGCCACCGAAGAGGTCGACCCCAGCAAATCTGGTGTTGATATTTATCGCCTGTCTAAGTTCAAGCGTTCCAACCAAAACACTTCGATCACCCAGCGCCCCATTGTGAAAACGGGTGATGTGATCGAAGCCGGTGACATCATCGCCGATGGGCCGTCAACGGATCTGGGGGAATTGGCCCTGGGTCGCAACGTGCTCGTGGCTTTCATGCCCTGGAACGGCTATAACTTCGAGGACAGCATCCTGATTTCCGAGCGCATCGTACGTGACGATGTCTTCACCTCGATCCACATCGAGGAGTTTGAGATCTCGGCTCGCGATACCAAATTGGGGCCCGAGGAAATCACCCGCGACATCCCGAATGTCGGCGAGGAAGCCCTGCGCAACCTCGACGAGGCCGGTATGGTCTCGATTGGCGCCGAAGTGCACCCCGGGGACATTCTGGTGGGGAAAGTGACGCCCAAGGGCGAAACCCCCATGACGCCCGAGGAAAAACTGCTGCGCGCCATCTTTGGTGAAAAGGCCGCGGATGTGCGGGATACTTCCATGCGCATGCCACCGGGGGCCTCGGGCACCATCGTTGAGGTCCGCGTCTTCAACCGCCATGGTGTTGACAAAGACCAACGTGCCCTGTCGATCGAGCGCGACGAGATCGAACGTCTGGGCCAAGACCGGGATGACGAACTCGCCATTCTTGAGCGCAACATCTATGCCCGTCTGAAAGTGATTTTGATGGGCAAAAAGGCCACCTCTGGCCCCAAAGGCTTTGGCCGGGGCGATGTGACCGAAGAGAAGCTCGAGAGTGTGGGCCGCGGTCAGTGGTGGCAAGTGGCGTTGGATGACGAAAAGGCCATGGAAGAGGTCGAGTCGCTCAAAGCCCTTTATGACGCCGCTAAGCGTCGCCTCGATAACCGCTTTGAAGATAAGATCGAGAAGCTGCAGCGCGGTGACGAGCTGCCCCCAGGCGTGATGAAAACCGTCAAAGTCTTTGTGGCTGTGAAGCGCAAGCTGCAGCCCGGAGACAAGATGGCCGGTCGTCACGGCAACAAAGGGGTGATTTCGAAAATCATGCCCATCGAGGACATGCCGTACCTCGAAGATGGCACCCATGTGGACATCGTCCTCAACCCGTTGGGCGTGCCCAGCCGGATGAACGTGGGGCAGATTTTGGAAACCCACCTGGGTTGGGCCTGTGCGGGCTTGGGTCGTCAGGTGCGTGAGTCGCTTGAGGCCTATAACGCCGGCGAGAACAAAGACGGCCTAAAAAAGACCTTGTCGGAGATCTATGGCGACAAGATCGAAATCCCGTCCGAGCAAAGCGACGTCGAGGAATTGGCGCAAAACTTGGTGAAGGGTATGCCCATCGCCACGCCGGTCTTTGATGGGGCACGCGAAGATGACATCAACAAAGCCTTAACCCAAGCGGGGCTTGAAACCTCGGGTCAGTCTCAGTTGTGGGATGGCCGCACCGGCGAGCCGTTTGAGCGTAAAGTCACGGTTGGCTATATTTACATGCTGAAACTGCACCACCTAGTGGATGACAAGATCCACGCCCGCTCGATTGGGCCCTACAGCTTGGTGACCCAGCAGCCGTTGGGGGGTAAAGCCCAGTTCGGCGGTCAGCGCTTTGGGGAGATGGAAGTCTGGGCTCTCGAGGCCTATGGCGCCGCCTACACCTTGCAGGAAATGCTGACGGTCAAGTCCGATGACGTGGCCGGCCGCACCAAGGTCTATGAGTCCATTGTCCGTGGTGAAGATTCCTTTGAGGCTGGTATCCCCGAGAGCTTTAACGTTCTGGTGAAAGAAATCCGCTCATTGGGTTTGAACGTAGACTTGCAGCACGGCTGATGATGACGGCGCCCGCTAGGCGGGCGTCAGTCACCATCACGACACAGCATACCAACGACGCACGCGTCAATTTTGAAAGAAGAGGCACCTGATGAACCAAGAGGTCCTGAACATCTTCAACCCCACCGTGGCCGCGCCCACGTTTGACCAAATCCGGATTGCGCTGGCGAGCCCGGAAAAGATCCTGTCCTGGTCGTTTGGGGAAATCAAAAAGCCCGAGACCATCAACTATCGGACCTTCAAACCCGAGCGTGATGGCCTGTTCTGTGCCCGGATTTTCGGTCCCATCAAGGATTATGAATGCTTGTGCGGTAAGTACAAACGCATGAAGTACAAAGGCGTCGTCTGTGAAAAATGCGGCGTCGAAGTGACCCTGATGCGGGTGCGTCGCGAGCGCATGGGCCATATCGAGTTGGCAGCCCCCGTGGCCCACATTTGGTTCCTGAAGTCCTTGCCGTCTCGGATATCCTTGATGCTGGATATGACGCTGAAGGATGTCGAGCGGGTTCTGTATTTTGAATCTTATGTCGTCACCGAGCCCGGCCTGACGCCTTTGGAAAAAGGCCAGTTGCTGACCGAAGACGAATATATGGATTTCCAAGACGAGTATGGCGAGGATAGCTTCACGGCCGAGATCGGCGCCGAGGCCATTCGCAACATGCTGATGGCCATTGATCTTGAAAAAGAAGCCGAGCTGCTGCGCGAAGATATGGAAGCCGCCCGAGGCTCCGAGCTGAAGTTCAAGAAAATCGCCAAGCGTCTGAAAATCATCGAGGCCTTCATCGAAAGCGGCAATCGCCCCGAGTGGATGATCATGACCGTTGTGCCCGTGATCCCGCCCGAGTTGCGCCCGCTGGTGCCCTTGGATGGTGGTCGCTTTGCCACTTCGGATCTCAATGATCTCTATCGTCGTGTGATCAACCGGAACAACCGTCTGAAGCGCCTGATGGAGCTGCGGGCCCCGGACATCATCATCCGCAACGAAAAGCGGATGCTGCAGGAATCTGTCGATGCCCTGTTTGACAATGGTCGCCGCGGTCGTGTGATCACCGGTGCCAACAAACGTCCACTGAAATCCTTGTCAGACATGCTGAAAGGGAAGCAGGGTCGCTTCCGTCAGAACCTGTTGGGGAAACGCGTGGACTACTCGGGTCGTTCGGTCATCGTGGTCGGGCCCGAGCTGAAGCTGCATGAATGCGGCCTGCCCAAGAAAATGGCCCTGGAGCTGTTTAAGCCCTTTATCTATGCGCGCCTCGACGCCAAGGGGCTTTCGAGCACGGTCAAGCAATCCAAGCGTTTGGTGGAAAAAGAACGGCCCGAGGTTTGGGATATCTTGGACGAGGTTATCCGCGAACACCCGGTGATGTTGAACCGGGCGCCGACCTTACACCGTTTGGGGATTCAGGCCTTTGAGCCCAAATTGATCGAGGGTAAGGCCATTCAGCTGCACCCCTTGGTCTGTGCGGCCTTTAACGCCGACTTTGACGGGGACCAAATGGCGGTACACGTGCCGCTGAGCCTGGAAGCTCAGCTCGAGGCCCGTGTGCTGATGATGTCGACCAACAACATCCTCAGCCCCGCCAACGGCAAGCCGATCATCGTGCCGTCGCAAGACATCGTGTTGGGGATTTACGCCCTGTCACAAGCCAAGGACAACGAGCCCGGCGAGGGCAAGATCTTCGCCAATCTGGACGAGATTGAATATGCTCTGAAAGACGGCATCGTGACCTTGCACACCAAGATCAAATGCCGCTTCACCGAGATGCACGATGGCGAGTTGAAAACCCGCATCATCGACACCACACCGGGGCGGATGAAGATCGCCAACCTGCTGCCGCAGCATGACAACATTCGCTATGAATTGGTGGACAAGCTGCTGACCAAGAAAGACGTGGGGCAGGTGATCGATGTCGTCTACCGCCACTGTGGGCAGAAGGCGACGGTGATCTTCTGTGACCGTCTGATGGCGCTTGGGTTTGGTGAAGCCGCCAAGGCCGGGGTCTCGTTTGGTAAAGACGACATCATCATCCCCGAGAAGAAAACCCAGCTGGTTGAAGATACACACAAATTGGTGGCCGAGTACGAGCAACAGTACGCTGACGGTCTGATCACCAAGGGTGAGAAGTACAACAAGGTGGTTGACGCTTGGGCCAAATGTACCGACCGCGTGTCGGACGCCATGATGGCGGAAATTTCCAAGCGCGAAATCAATGACGAAACTGGGCGCGAGAAAAACCTGAACGCCATTTATATGTGTGCCCACTCGGGCGCGCGGGGTTCGCAAGCGCAGATGAAGCAGCTGGGGGGAATGCGTGGTCTGATGGCCAAGCCTTCAGGTGAAATCATCGAGACGCCGATCATCTCGAACTTTAAAGAGGGCCTGACGGTTCTCGAGTACTTTAACTCGACCCACGGGGCCCGTAAGGGTCTGGCCGACACCGCCCTAAAGACGGCGAACTCAGGATACCTGACCCGTCGTCTGGTGGATGTGGCCCAAGACTGCATCATCGTCGAGGAAGATTGCGGCACCACCCAAAGCATCGAGATCGCTTCGGTGATCGATGGGGGGGACATCATCGTCAACCTGGGCAGCCGTTTGCTGGGCCGGACCTTGGCACAAGATGTCAAACACCCGGAGACGGGCGAGGTCCTTGCCAAGGCGGATACTTATGTCGATGAGCCCTTGGTGGACATCATCGAGAACGCCGGTATCCAAGCCTTGCAGGTGCGCTCACCGCTGACCTGTGAAAGCGAGATCGGGGTCTGTGCGGCCTGTTATGGTCGTGACCTGGCACGCGGGACGCGGGTGAACATCGGCGAGGCTGTCGGTGTCATCGCCGCCCAGTCCATTGGGGAGCCCGGCACCCAGCTGACCATGCGCACCTTCCACATCGGTGGTGCGGCCCAGGTGACCGAGCAATCCCACATCGAAAGCTCGAACGACGGTAAAGTTGTCTATCTGAACCCTGTAGGTGTGAAAGACAGCAAAGGCGCGTTCGTGGTCATGTCGCGGTCGATGCAGGTGCAGATCCAAGAAAAAGACGGTCGCATCCGCGAAAGTCACAAAGTGCCTTATGGTGCCAAGGTGGCGGTCGAGGATGGCCAAGAGATCAAGCGCGGCACGCGTTTGGCCGATTGGGACCCCTTCACCCAGCCGATCGTCAGTGAAGTGGGTGGCACCGTGCGCTTTGAAGATGTGGTCGATGGCATTTCGGTGCGGGAAGAAGCCGACGAAGCCACCGGCATTTCCAACCGCGTGGTGATTGACTGGCGGGCGCATCCCAAAGGCGGCAGCCTGAAGCCGGCCATGACGGTGTTGGACAAAAAGGGCGAGTTCGTGAAGCTTTCAAGCGGCAACGAGGCCCGTTCACACCTGCCTGTGGGCGCCATCTTGTCGGTGGCTGATGGTGACGAGGTCAAGCCAGGTGACATCCTGGCGCGGATCCCCACCGAAGGCACCAAGACCCGCGACATCACCGGGGGTCTGCCACGGGTGGCCGAGCTGTTTGAGGCCCGCAAGCCCAAGGATTGTGCGGTCATCGCCGAGGTTTCTGGTCGTGTCGAGTTCGGCAAGGACTACAAAACCAAGCGCCGCATCAGCATTGTGCCCGAGGATGAGAACCTGGAGCCCGCCGAGTACATGATCCCCAAAGGCAAGCACATTGCTGTGCAGGAGGGTGATCTGATCCAGAAGGGTGAGTATCTGATCGATGGTAACCCCGATCCACACGACATCTTGCGTGTGGGCGGTGTTGAGGCCTTGGCCAACTATCTGATCAACGAGATCCAGGATGTGTATCGTCTGCAAGGCGTGCCGATCAACGACAAGCACATCGAGGTGATCGTGCGGCAAATGCTGCAGAAGGAGGAGGTCGTCGACGCGGGTGACACCACCCTCTTGACCGGTGACACCCTGGATAAGGTCGAGCTGGAGATCGAAAACAAACGCACCGAGGCCCGCGGCGGCAAGCCCGCCACATCGGCCCCTGTATTGTTGGGGATCACCAAAGCTAGCCTGCAGACCCGTTCGTTCATCTCGGCGGCGTCGTTCCAAGAGACCACACGCGTGCTGACCGAAGCTGCTGTCAATGGCAAGGTCGACACACTCGAAGGTCTGAAGGAAAACGTCATAGTCGGTCGTTTGATCCCGGCCGGGACCGGGGGCGCGCTGCGCAAGTTGCAACGTGTGGCCTTTGACCGAGACGAGGCTGAGGCTCTCGAGAACGCTCAGAACGTTGATGCTGTGCCGGCTGAAAGCCTGCCCGGTGCTGAGCAGCCAGAGGTCGTGGAGACCGAAGAAACCACGAGCTAAGGCGCACCAGACCACATGAAAAGGGGGGAGTGCTTATTGCGCTCCCCTTTTTTATGAATGGGCGTCTTCGGTCCCCGTTGATGTGATTCGCAAACAGGGGGCACACGTGGGCCCAAAAGCGGGGCCGGGGGCAGATGATCGCGACAATTTGTGGTCCTCTGCAGATATGATTTTCATAAAACATATTTTTCCTGACAAAGCCTGTTGACGATACGTGAATCACGCAGTATGGTCCGCGCTCATTTTACGGGCCGGCTGTCAGGGTTTCCCTGAGACGCGGTCCGCAGAAACGAGACAATTTGATTGGCTTGATGGCCCACGAAACACCAGGTGGGCCCACGTTTTTGCGGATAAACAGGCAAGTGAATGAACGAGGATTTTGCCGCGGCCCATAGGCTATTGTCGGGCTGCATGTGATGAAGAAGGGTTAGTGATGCCAACGATCAACCAGTTGATCCGCAAGCCGCGTAAGCCAAAGCCCACGCGCTCGAAGGCGCCGGCTATGGAGGCTTGTCCGCAAAAACGGGGCGTGTGCACGCGCGTCTACACCACCACACCGAAAAAGCCGAACTCGGCTTTGCGGAAGGTGGCCAAGGTGCGCTTGACCAACGGGTTCGAGGTCATTGGCTACATCCCAGGTGAGGGGCACAACCTGCAGGAGCACTCGGTAGTGCTGATCCGCGGTGGTCGTGTCAAAGACTTGCCGGGTGTGCGTTATCACGTCCTGCGCGGGGTTCTGGATACCCAAGGCGTTAAAGATCGTAAGCAGCGTCGTTCGCATTATGGCGCCAAGCGTCCGAAGTAAGGGGTTTTAGATGTCACGTCGTCACCGCGCTGAGCCGAGAAAAGTCCTGCCAGATCCCAAGTATGGCGATATGGTGGTTTCAAAGTTCATGAGCTGCATCATGCAGGATGGAAAAAAGTCCGTCGCCGAGAAAATCATCTACGGCGCTTTCGATATCATCGAGGACAAAATGAAAGGCCGGGCGCCTTTGGAGGTTTTCCACGATGCCGTCGGCAACATTTCGCCATCCATCGAGGTTCGGTCGCGTCGTGTGGGTGGGGCCACCTATCAGGTGCCTGTTGATGTGCGGCCTGAGCGCCGCCAAGCCTTGGCCCTGCGTTGGTTGACGACAGCGGCTCGCGCTCGTGGTGAGAAGACCATGACCGAGCGTCTGGCTGGTGAATTGATGGATGCCCTGAACAATCGGGGTGCCGCCGTAAAAAAACGTGAAGACACGCACCGCATGGCCGAGGCCAACCGTGCGTTCTCGCATTATCGTTGGTAGGTGATTTATGAGCCGTACGCACAAACTTGAAGATTACCGCAATTTCGGGATCATGGCGCACATTGACGCCGGGAAGACCACGACCACCGAGCGGATTCTTTACTACACCGGGAAGTCCCACAAAATTGGTGAAGTGCACGATGGTGCCGCCACCATGGACTGGATGGAGCAAGAGCAAGAGCGCGGCATCACTATCACCTCGGCTGCGACCACTTGCTTCTGGCGCGAGAAAAAACTGAACATCATCGACACGCCCGGTCACGTGGACTTCACGATTGAGGTTGAGCGCTCGTTGCGCGTGCTGGATGGTGCCGTGGCTGTGTTCGACAGTGTGGCGGGGGTTGAGCCTCAGTCCGAGACCGTGTGGCGTCAGGCCGACAAATACAAAGTGCCTCGGATGTGCTTCGTGAACAAAATGGACCGCATGGGTGCTAACTTCTGGCGCACAGTGGACATGATCGTTGATCGTCTGGGTGCCAACCCGTTGGTGCTGCAACTGCCTATCGGTGCGGAAGCCGATTACAAGGGTGTTGTTGATCTTGTCACGATGAAGGCCATTGTCTGGCTTGAAGAAAGCCTGGGCGCTAAGTTTGAAGAGCAAGAGATCCCTGCCGATCTGCAAGATAAGGCCAAGGAATACCGCGCCAATCTGTTGGATATGGTTGTTGAGCTTGATGACGATGTCATGGAGGCGTACCTCGAGGGCAACGAGCCTGACGAGGCCACCATCCGTCGCCTGATCCGCAAGGGTACGATCTCGGGCAAATTTGTTCCTGTGCTGAACGGCACGGCCTTTAAGAACAAAGGTGTGCAGCCACTGTTGGATGCGGTTGTGGATTACATGCCCAGCCCTGTGGATGTGCCGGCCATTAAGGGCGTGAACCCCAAAACTGAAGAAGAGGTTTTGCGTAAGTCATCTGACGAAGAGCCTCTGTCTCTGTTGGCCTTCAAGATTATGGATGACCCCTTCGTTGGCTCGATCACTTTCTGCCGTGTGTATTCCGGTAAGATGGAAGCGGGCGATAGTCTGTTGAACACCATCAGCGAGAAGCGCGAGCGCGTCGGCCGTATGCTGTTGATGCACTCCAACAGCCGGGAAGACATCAAAGAGGCCTATGCTGGTGACATTGTCGCCCTGGCTGGTCTGAAGGATACGCGCACGGGGGACACTTTGTGTGATCCGCTGAAGCCTGTCATCCTGGAGCGCATGGAGTTCCCTGATCCGGTGATCGAGATCGCCATCGAGCCCAAATCAAAGGCTGACCAAGAAAAGCTGGGTCTGGCTCTGTCGAAACTGGCCGCCGAGGATCCCTCGTTCCGTGTGACCACCGACCACGAGTCCGGTCAGACCATCCTGAAGGGGATGGGCGAGCTGCACCTGGATGTGAAGGTTGATATCCTCAAGCGTCAGTACAAAATTGACGCCAACATTGGCGCGCCACAGGTGGCCTATCGTGAAACCATTGGCAAGGCCGTGGAAATTGACTACACCCACAAAAAGCAGTCGGGTGGTTCGGGTCAGTTCGCGCGCGTCAAAATTCAATTCGAGCCCACAACCGATGGCGAGCCGTATAGCTTTGAGAGTAAAATCGTCGGCGGGGCCGTGCCCAAAGAATTCATCCCAGGTGTTGAGAAGGGTCTTCTGAGCGCCAAGGAAAATGGCCTGTTGGCTGGCTTCCCGGTCATTGACTTTAAGGCGATTTTGGTTGATGGGGCTTTCCACGACGTGGACAGCTCGGTCCTGGCCTTTGAAATCGCATCTCGTGCGGCTTTCCGCGAACTGGCAACGAAGGGTGCGCCCAAGTTGCTGGAGCCTGTGATGAAGGTTGAGGTTGTGACCCCTGAGGAATTCATGGGTGACGTCATCGGGGATTTGAATTCACGTCGTGGGCAGATTGTGGGAACAGACACCCGCGGTAACGCCCAGGTTGTGAACGCTATGGTGCCGCTGGCCAATATGTTTGGTTATGTGAACAACTTGCGCTCGTCCACACAGGGTCGTGCTCAGTTCACCATGCAATATGACCACTACGAAGCGGTGCCCAACCAGGTCGCCCAAGAAGTCATCGAGAAATACGCTTAAGTTTGTCTAACCGTTCAGTCAGGAGCCTGAAACATGTCCAAGGAAAAGTTTGAACGCACTAAACCGCACTGCAACATCGGCACCATTGGTCACGTTGACCACGGGAAAACCACGTTGACAGCGGCCATCACCATGACGCTTGCCGAAGCTGGCGGTGCTCAGGCCAAGAAATATGAAGATATCGATGCGGCCCCTGAAGAAAAGGCCCGTGGTATTACCATCAACACTGCCCACGTTGAGTACGAGACGGCCAACCGTCACTATGCGCACGTGGATTGCCCCGGTCACGCCGACTATGTGAAAAACATGATCACCGGTGCGGCTCAGATGGATGGCGCTATTCTGGTTGTGAACGCGGCCGATGGTCCAATGCCCCAGACCCGCGAGCACATTCTACTGGCCCGTCAGGTGGGTGTGCCCGCCATCGTGGTATTCTTGAACAAAGTTGATCAAGTGGACGACGAAGAGCTGTTGGAGCTCGTGGAAATGGAAGTCCGCGAACTGCTGTCCTCTTATGACTTCCCTGGCGATGATATCCCCATCGTTAAGGGCTCGGCTTTGGCTGCTGTTGAGGGTCGTGACCCTGAAATCGGCAAAGAAGCCATTCTGAAGCTGATGGAAGAAGTCGACAAATACATCCCGCAGCCTGAGCGCCCCAAAGATCAGCCCTTCCTGATGCCGATCGAGGATGTGTTCTCGATTTCAGGCCGTGGTACGGTTGTGACCGGTCGTGTTGAGCGTGGTATCATTCACGTTGGTGACGAGATCGAAATCGTCGGCATCCGTGACACCCAGAAAACCACCTGCACCGGTGTGGAAATGTTCCGCAAGTTGCTGGATCAAGGTGAAGCCGGTGACAACGTTGGCGTCCTGCTGCGCGGGACCAAGCGTGAAGATGTGGAACGTGGTCAGGTGTTGTGTGCGCCTGGGTCCATCACCCCGCACACCAAATTCATCGCCGAGGCTTATATTCTGACCAAAGAAGAAGGTGGGCGTCACACCCCGTTCTTCACCAACTATCGTCCTCAGTTCTACTTCCGCACCACCGACGTGACCGGTGTTGTGCAGTTGAAAGAGGGCGTGGAGATGGTCATGCCTGGTGACAATGTGGAAATGGAAGTGGAATTGATCACCCCGATCGCCATGGAAGAAAAGCTACGCTTCGCCATTCGCGAAGGTGGCCGGACCGTGGGTGCGGGCGTCGTTTCCAAAATCCTGCAGTAGTAACGACCCAAATGGGGGCGGCTGCTTAAGGCTGCCCCCGCTTTTCTTGAGTGAGGCGAAAGAGATAAGATGAAACGCCAAAATATTCGTATACGGCTAAAAGCCTTTGACCACCGTGTGCTGGATCATTCTGCCAAGGAGATTCTCTCGACGGCAAAACGGACCGGCGCTGATGTTCGCGGGCCCATTCCTCTGCCGACTTTGCTTGAGAAGTTTACGGTGAACCGTTCGCCGCACATCGACAAGAAGTCGCGCGAACAGTTCGAAATGCGCACGCACCGTCGTGTGATGGATATTGTTGACCCCACGCCCCAGACGCTGGATGCGCTGATGAAGTTGGACCTGTCTGCCGGCGTGGACGTGGAAATTAAGCTTGAGGCCTAAGATGCGTACCGGAGTTGTAGCAAAAAAACTGGGCATGAGCCGCGTCTTCCAAGACGACGGTAGTCATGTGCCCGTGACGGTTTTGCAGCTGGATGGCTGTCAGGTCGTCGGCCAGCGGACCCTGGACCGCGATGGCTATACCGCCCTTCAGGTGGGCGCAGGGGCCCGCAAGGCCAAGCGCACCAGTAAGGCCATGCGTGGTCACTACGCCAAGGCCAAGGTTGAGCCACGCGCCAAGGTCGTCGAATTCCGCGTAGCGGACGACATGATGGTGGATGTGGGCGCTGAGCTGTCGGCCGAGCACTTCGTGCCAGGTCAAAAGGTTGATGTGGCCGCCACCTCGATTGGTAAAGGCTTTGCCGGCGCCATGAAGCGCTGGAACTTTGGCGGTCTGCGGGCCACCCACGGGGTGTCGGTGTCTCACCGCTCTCATGGTTCAACTGGTAATCGTCAAGACCCTGGTAAGGTCTTTAAGAACAAAAAGATGGCCGGTCATTATGGCGCCGAGCGCATCACCACCCAGAACCTGGAAGTGGTGCGTGTGGACGCCGAAGAGGGCCTGATCCTGCTGAAAGGGTCCGTTCCTGGTTCCGAGGGCGCATGGGTTGAAATTCGTGACGCTGTGAAAGTGGCGATGCCCGATGACGCCCCCAAGCCCGCCGGCTTGAAAGTCGAGAAAAAAGCTGACGAGGCCGCCGAGGCAAATGCCGACGCACCCAAGGCCGAAGCAGCTGAGAGCAACGGAGATGCGTCATGAAGTCTGAAATCATGACCCTGGACGCCAAAAAGGGCGGCGATATCGAGCTGGTGGACAGCATCTTCGCCCTTGAGGTGCGTCGTGACATTCTGCACCGCGTGGTGACTTGGCAGCTGGCCAAGCGTCGCGCCGGTACGCACAAAATCAAGCTGCGCGCCGAAATCGCTCGCACCAAGAAGAAAATGTATCGCCAAAAGGGTACCGGTGGTGCCCGTCACGGGGCCCGCTCAGCGGCGCAATTCGTGGGCGGTGCCAAGGTCTTCGGTCCGGTTGTGCGCTCGCATGCCTTCAAACTGCCGAAAAAGGTTCGGGCCTTGGGTCTGCGTCATGCTTTGTCGGCACGCGCCCATGCCGGATCTTTGATCGTCATTGATGACGCCAAGTTGAGCGCGCCCAAAACCAAGGATCTGCGCAGCAAACTGCAAAAGCTGGGTGCCGAGCACGCTTTGGTCATCACGGGCGAGTCCGTGGACGAGAACTTCAAGCGCGCTGTCGCCAACATTCCCAACGTGGATGTGCTGCCCAGCGTTGGCGCCAATGTGTATGACATTATGCGGCGGAAAACTTTGGTCTTGACCAAGGATGCCGTTGCTCAGCTGGAGGCACGCCTGAAATGACTGCCACACGCCACTATGACATCATCCGCAAGCCGGTGATCACCGAGAAAGCCACCATTCTGTCCGAACAGAACAAAGTGGTGTTCGAGGTCAGCAAAGACGCCGCCAAACCGGAAATCCGCGCCGCCGTTGAGGCCTTGTTCAACGTCAAGGTGACCGGGGTGAACACCCTGACGACCAAAGGGAAGGTGAAGTTCTTCCGTGGTCGTAAAGGTCGGCGTTCGGATGTGAAAAAAGCCGTTGTGACCCTGGCTGAGGGTGACAGCATTGATGTGACCACGGGACTGTAGGGACAAACGATGGCCTTAAAGAAATACAACCCCACAACCGCCGCTCAGCGTGGCTTGGTCTTGGTGGACCGGACTGGTTTGCACAAGGGTAAGCCTGAAAAGTCGCTGACCGAGGGTTTGCGCAAATCCGGTGGCCGGAACAACAAAGGTCGCGTGACCGCCCGCAACATCGGGGGCGGGGCCAAGCGCCTGTACCGCAAAATTGATTTCAAGCGCCGCAAGTGGGATGTACCCGCGACCGTCGAGCGTCTGGAATATGACCCGAACCGTTCTGCATTTATTGCCCTGTTGCAATACGAGGACGGCGAGAAGGCCTATATTGTCGCGCCTCAGCGTTTGAATGTTGGCGATACCGTGATTGCGGGCGAGAAAGTGGATGTGAAGCCGGGGGCTGCCATGCCTCTGAAGGGTATGCCTGTCGGGACCATCATCCACAACATCGAGATGAAGCCTGGCAAAGGCTCCCAAATGGTTCGCGCCGCGGGCACGTTTGCCCAGTTGGTTGGCCGCAATGCGGGTTATGCTCAGATCCGTCTCAGCTCTGGCGAGTTGCGTTTGGTTTTGGATACCTGCATGGCCACGGTTGGTGCGGTTTCGAACTCGGATCACATGAACCAGAACTTCGGGAAAGCCGGTCGGATGCGCCACAAAGGTCGTCGCCCACACGTGCGCGGTGTTGCCATGAACCCGGTGGATCACCCACACGGTGGTGGTGAAGGTCGGACTTCGGGTGGGCGTCACCCCGTGACCCCATCGGGCAAGCCGACCAAAGGGCACAAAACGCGCAGCAAAAACAAAGTGAGCGATCGTTTGATCTTGCGCTCACGTCACAGTCGGAAGGGCTAAGGTATGGCACGTTCTCTTTGGAAAGGTCCATTCGTCGATGGCTATCTGCTGAAGAAGGCGGATGCTGTTGCGGAAAGTGGTCGCCGCGAAGTGATCAAAACCTGGTCGCGTCGCTCGACGATCATGCCGCAATTCGTTGGTCTGACTTTTGGTGTTTACAACGGTCAAAAACATATTCCTGTGCAAGTGAGCGAGGATATGGTCGGGCACAAATTGGGCGAGTTCGCGCCTACCCGCACATACTACGGTCACACAGCAGATAAGAAAGCGAAACGAGGCTAAGGATGGGACAGACAGCTAACCCCAGCCGAACCAAGCCCGGCGAGGCCCGTGCCAAGCTGCGGATGTTGCGCGGCAGCCCCCAGAAGTTGAATCTGGTGGCCCAGTTGATCCGCGGCATGAGAGTGGATCGGGCTTTGAACGAACTTGAGTTTTCCAAAAAGGCCATGGCCCGCCCTGTGCGCGAGCTGTTGAAGTCGGCTGTTGCCAATGCGGAAAACAACCACAACCTGGACATCGACAACCTGGTGGTGGCCGAGGCTTTCGTGGGAAAAAACCTGGTTATGAAACGGTTCGCGACACGCGCCCGTGGCCGGTCTACCCGCATTCTGAAGCCATTTGCTGAAATCACCATTGTCGTTCGTGAAGTGAAGGAGGCCGCCTAATGGGACAAAAGGTCAATCCAATTGGGATGCGTCTCAACATCAACCGCACCTGGGACAGCCGTTGGTTCGCCAACAAGCGTGATTACGGTCGGTTGCTGCACGAAGACCTGCGCATCCGCAAGTTTCTGAAGCAACAGCTGAAGCAAGCTGGTGTTTCCAAAATCGTCATCGAGCGTCCGCACAAAAAATGCCGCGTGACCATTTATTCGGCACGTCCGGGTGTGGTGATCGGCAAAAAGGGTGCTGACATTGAAAAACTGCGCCGTCAGGTCACCAGCATGACCTCGGACGAGGTGGTGTTGAACATCGTCGAGATCCGTAAGCCGGAAACTGACGCCACCTTGATCGCCGAGAATATTGCTCAGCAGCTGGAGCGTCGTGTGTCGTTCCGTCGGGCACTGAAGCGCGGTTTGCAACAGGCCACCCGTATGGGGGCCCAGGGCGTGCGGATCAACGCGGCTGGTCGTTTGGGCGGCGCCGAGATTGCGCGTACCGAGTGGTACCGTGAAGGCCGTGTGCCCCTGCACACGCTGCGCGCGGACATTGATTATGGCTTTGCCGAAGCTGATACCACCTATGGGATCATCGGCATCAAAGTTTGGGTTTATAAGGGCGAAGTTATTGAACGTGACCCCATGGCCCACGAGAAACGTATGACCAGCCCGGATGGGCCGGGTGGTCGTGAACGTCGTTTGCAATCGGCATAAGAGTAATCAGATATGTTGCAACCGAAGAGAACAAAGTATCGCAAGGCTCATAAGGGCCGCATCCGCGGAAACGCCAAGGGTGGGTTTGCCCTGAACTTTGGTGCCTATGGTCTGAAGGCTCTGGAGCCCGAGCGCATCACTGCACGCCAAATCGAGGCTGCGCGTCGGGCCATCACCCGGCACATGAAGCGTCAAGGCCGCGTTTGGATTCGGATTTTTCCGGATTTGCCTGTGACCGAGAAGCCGATCGAAGTGCGCATGGGGAAAGGGAAGGGCTCGCCTGAATATTGGGCCGCTCGTGTCAAGCCCGGCCGCGTGATGTTTGAAATTGATGGTGTGGCTGATGACATCGCCCGCGAGGCCCTGAGCCTTGGTGCTGCGAAATTGCCGATCCGTACCAAAATCGTCACCCGTATGGGTGCAGAAGCAGCGGAGGCATAATCATGGCCAAAAAGTCTGCAACGAAATCGAACACCGACATGACCGCGCAAAGCTTGCGGAGCCTGTCGATGGATCAGTTGAAGGATGAGCTGGTGAAGCTGAAAAAAGAGCAATTCAATTTGCGTTTTCAGATGGCCAGCTCCCAGTTGGAAAACACCGCACGGATGAATGTGGTGCGCAAAGATATCGCGCGCATCAAGACCATCATGCGGGAAAAGACGGCAACGCCGGCCTAAGGAGTAGTTGAAGATGCCTAAGCGCGTAATGCAAGGTGAAGTCGTCAGCGACAAGGGTGACAAGACCGTCGTGGTCAAGGTCGAGCGGACCTTTTTGCACCCTCTGCTGAAAAAGACTGTGAAGCGCACCAAAAAGTACAAGGCTCATGACGAAACCAATAGCTATGCCATTGGCGACATGGTCTTGATCCAAGAGTGCACGCCCAAGTCGAAAACCAAGACCTGGGAAGTGTCCAGCAAATTGGGTGAAACCCTGCGGGCCGCCGGAGGTGCAGAATGATCCAGATGCAAACCAATTTGGAGGTCGCCGACAATTCCGGTGCCCGCCGCGTGATGTGCATCAAGGTGCTGGGGGGCGCGAAGCGTCGTTATGCCAGTGTCGGTGATATCATCGTGGTCTCCGTTAAGGATGCCATTCCGCGTGGTCGCGTGAAAAAGGGTGATGTGATGAAGGCCGTTGTGGTGCGCACATCCAAAGACATCAAACGCAAGGATGGATCGGTCATTCGCTTTGATGGGAACGCGGCCGTCTTGGTCAATAACAACCAAGAACCTGTTGGAACCCGGATTTTTGGCCCCGTTCCCCGTGAACTGCGCGCCAAGAACCACATGAAAATTGTCAGCCTTGCGCCGGAGGTGCTGTAATGGCCGCAAAGATCAAAAAAGGTGACCGCGTGCAGGTGATGACCGGTCGGGACAAAGGCCGTCAAGGCGAAGTCCTGAAGGTTATGCCCACAGAAGGTCGTGCAATCGTCAGTGGTGTGAATATTGTCAAACGCCACACCAAGCCCACGCAAATGGACCCCGAAGGTGGCATCAAAACCAAGGAAGCCCCCATTCAGCTGTCCAACCTGGCCATCTTGGATCCCAAGGACAATGTGCCAACGCGTGTGGGTTTCAAAACTTTGAAAGATGGCAAGAAAGTTCGTGTTGCCAAGAAATCAGGAGAGGTCATCGATGTCTGAGACCGCTGATTATGAACCCCGTCTGAAGCGGCATTACCGCGAGGTTGTGCGCAACAAGCTGAAAGAGAAATTCAGCTATCAGAACGATATGCAGATCCCCAAGATCGAAAAGATCGTGATCAACATGGGTGTCGGGGAAGCCGCCAGTGATTCGAAAAAGATCCAGTCCGCTTTGCGTGATTTGGCTCTGATTGCGGGTCAAAAGCCTGTGCCGACCAAGGCGCGCAAGGCCATCGCCGGCTTCAAGATCCGTGAAGAGATGACCATCGGTTGTAAAGTGACACTGCGCAAAGACCGCATGTACGAATTTATGGACCGCTTGGTGACCATCGCTTTACCGCGCGTTAAAGACTTTCGGGGTTTGAACGGCAAGTCCTTTGATGGTCGTGGCAACTTTGCTATGGGCTTGAAAGAACACATCGTCTTTCCCGAAATCGATTACGACAAAATCGATGAAATGCGCGGGATGGACATTGTGGTGCAAACCACAGCCCAGACCAACGAAGAGGCCAAGGCGCTTCTGAGTGAATTTCAATTTCCGTTTGCCAGCTAAGAGAGACAATCATGGCGAAAAAAAGTGCTATCAATCGCAATGAAATGGTCAAAAAACTGGCCAAAAAGTACGCGGCCAAGCGTGCAAAGCTGAAGGCGATTTCCAAAGACGAAAGCTTGCCGCTCGAGGAGCGTTGGGCTGCGCGTCTGAAGTTGGCTGAGCTGCCGCGGAATTCAGCGCCGTCGCGCATTCGCAACCGCTGCGAGGTGACCGGTCGTCCTCGTGGTTATTATCGTAAACTTCGCATGAGCCGTATTGCGCTCCGCGAGTTGGCGTCATCGGGTCTGATCCCCGGTATGACGAAGTCCAGTTGGTAAGGGGAGAACGAAAATGTCGATGAATGACCCCCTCAGTGATATGTTTGCGCGGATCCGCAACGCCCAGATGCGTGACAAGACCCGTGTGATCACACCGGCCTCCAATCTGCGTCAGCGGGTTTTGGATGTGCTGAAAGAGGAAGGCTATATCCGCGGCTATACCCGTGTGGAAAAAGAGGGTGCCTTCCCTGAGTTGGATATCGAATTGAAATACGCCGAAGGCGTGCCGGTAATCGCAGACATCAAGCGTGTCTCGAAACCTGGTCGTCGTGTGTATTCGTCGATCAACGATTTGATGCCTGTGCGTAACGGCCTGGGTATCGCCATTCTGTCCACATCCAAAGGTGTGATGTCAGACTCGATGGCACGTGAACAAAATGTCGGCGGAGAAGTTCTCTGCCAAGTGTACTAAGCAAGCGGACTAAGGTGGATTAGCCATGTCTCGGATTGGAAAAAAACCGATCACCATCCCCAGCGGGGTTACCCCCACCATCGAGGGCCAGACCATCAAGGTCAAAGGCGCCAAAGGTGAGTTGGAGTTGACTCTGGTGGATGAAGTGAGCGTCTCTATGGATGATGGCGCTCTGGTGATCTCGCCCGTCAATGACAGCCAGCGGGCTCGTGCCATGTGGGGCATGAGCCGCACCTTGGTTCAGAATATGGTCGAGGGGGTCAGCAATGGCTTCTCGAAAACTCTAGAGCTGAACGGCGTTGGTTACCGGGCGCAAATGAAGGGCACCGCCCTGAACTTGCAACTGGGTTACAGCCACGACATCACCTATCCCGCACCTGAGGGCATCAAGATCGAAGCCCCCAAGCCCACGGAAGTGATCATCAGTGGTGTGAGCAAACAACAAGTTGGCCAAGTGGCGGCCGAAATTCGCAGCATGCGCCCACCCGAGCCTTACAAAGGCAAAGGCGTGAAGTATGCCGGCGAGTACATCCGCCGCAAAGAAGGCAAGAAGAAGTAATCTGAGAGGATTGAAGTCATCATGACCCGTCGTCATTTAAATGCCACCGAACGCCGCGTGCAACGTGTTCGCAAACAGTTGCGCAAAGTGGCCAATGGCAAACCCCGTTTGTCGGTGTTTCGCTCGTCCAAGCACATCTATGCCCAAGTCATCGATGACGAAAAGGGCGTGACCTTGGCTTCGGCCTCCTCTTTGGAAAAAGAGGGCCCGAAAAAAGGCACTGACCGTGAAGCCGCCGCCACCGTTGGCAAACTGGTGGCCGATCGCGCCAAAAAAGCGGGTGTGGAAGATGTGATTTTTGATCGTGGTGGCTATTTGTACCACGGTCGTGTGCGTTCGCTGGCCGATGCCGCCCGCGAAGCCGGACTGAAATTCTAAGGAGTGTTGAGATGGCCCGTCGCCCACAACAAGAAGAAAAAGACAACGAATTTGTCGATAAGCTGGTGCACATCAACCGGGTTGCGGCCACGGTAAAGGGTGGGCGTCGGTTCTCGTTCGCGGCCCTTGTGGTGGTGGGCGATCAAAAAGGCCGTGTTGGCTTTGGTCACGGGAAAGCCCGCGAGGTGCCCGAGGCCATCCGTAAAGCCACCGACCAGGCCAAAAACAAAATGATTCGCGTGCCTCTGCGTGAAGGCCGCACACTGCACCATGACGGCAAGGGCCGCTGGGGTGCGGGCAAGATCATCATGCGTTCGGCCCCTCCAGGGACCGGTGTGATCGCGGGTGGTCCGATGCGTGCGGTCCTGGAGACCTTGGGCGTGCAGGACGTGGTGGCCAAGTCCACCGGTTCGTCCAATGCCTATAATATGGTGCGTGCGACCTTCGAGGCTTTGAAGCAGCAAATGAGCCCCCGTCAGGTGGCCTCTAAGCGCGGCAAAAAGGTCAGTGATATTGTGTCTCGGCGTCAGTCAACGGCAGGGGAAGCCACCCCAGAGTCCGCTGAAGCCTAAGCGAGTAGGAGCAGATGATGGCTGAGGAAAAAGACACCAAAACCGCAAAAAAGGCGACCGCCAGCAAAGCGGCCGCTGCAAAGTCGACCAAGACGTCGACCGCGAAAGCCAAAACCGATAGCCAGGCTGCCGCGAAGCCCAAAGCTTCGGCGAAAGCCAGCACGGCTGCAAAGCCTAAGGCGAGCGAATCAAAAGCTGCGCCTAAGGCGAAGACCGCCAAGGCCAAACCTGCGGCGAAAGCTCAGGGTGCGGAGCAAAAATCGGCAGTTTTGCGTGCGCACAACCGTGCGCCCAAATCCCGAGGTAAGGCCCCGAAACGTGAGCGTAAAACTCTGAAAGGTCAGGTGCTTGTGGTCAAGCAGGTGGGCAGTCCGCTGCGCCGCCAGGCCCAGCAAAAAGCGACATTGGTCGGTTTGGGACTTGATAAATTGGGAAAAACGTCCATTCTGCCGGATACAGCTGCCACCCGGGGGATGATAACAAAAGTCCGCCACATGGTGGAAATCGTCGAAGAGCGTTCGGCGTAATTACGATTTGGAGTGAAAACCATGGACCTGAAACAGCTTTCTGATAATCCCGGTTCCCGCAAGAAGCGCATGCGCGTGGGTCGCGGCCCTGGGTCAGGGAAAGGCAAAACCGCCGGCCGTGGTGTGAAGGGGCAAAGCTCGCGCTCTGGTGTCTCATTAGCTGGATTTGAGGGGGGTCAAATGCCTTTGCATATGCGTCTGCCGAAGCGTGGTTTTAAGCGTCCTGCACCACGTGAATATGTTCACATCAATCTGAACCTAATCTCGAAGGCGATTGATTCGGGCAAGATTGACCCGAAAAAAACCATTGACGCCCAAACTCTGGTCGAGGCTGGCGTTCTGCGTCGCTCGCGTGATGGTGTGCGTCTGCTGGCCAAGGGCAGCTTGGACGTGCCCGCCAATTTTGTGGTCTCTGGGGCCTCGGAAGCCGCGATTCAGGCGGTTGAGAAATTGGGCGGCAGCGTTAAAGTGATCGACCAACCCGCGACCGAGGACGAGGGAAAAGCCGCAAAAGCGGATAAAGCTAAGAAAAGCGACGCCTAAGACCGTCTTCATTCCCTCACGCAAGGAGATGCGCTATGGCATCTGCAGCTGAACAGCTTGCAGCGAATATGAGCTTTTCCGCTTTTAAGCGCGCGACAGAGCTCCAACAGAGAATTTTGTTCACCCTGGGGGTGCTGATCATCTACCGTTTGGGCACCTTTGTGCCCATTCCGGGTATTGATCCGGCAGCATTTGCCAATGCGTTCAATTCTCAGACCCAGGGCCTGTTGGGCATGTTCAACATGTTCTCGGGCGGTGCCGTCGAGCGGATGGCGATTTTTGCCCTGAACGTGATGCCGTACATCTCGGCTTCGATCATCATTCAGTTGATGACAGCGGTCTCGCCCAAGCTTGAGAAGCTGAAAAAAGAGGGCGGCGAGCAAGGCCGCAAACAGATCAACCAATATACCCGCTATTTGACGGTGCTGCTGGCCACTTTCCAGGCCTATGGGATCGCTGTTAGCCTCGAGGCCAGTCCTGGTGTCGTTATCGACCCCGGCTGGTTTTTCCGCATTTCAACCGTGATCACCCTTGTTGGGGGGACCATGTTCCTGATGTGGCTGGGCGAGCGGATCACCGCCCGTGGCATTGGCAACGGGGCGTCGCTGATCATTTTTGCCGGGATCATTGCCGTTCTGCCCAGGGGGCTGTTCCAGACCTTAAATCTCGGCCGTGTCGGTGAACTGAATGTCTTTGAAGTGCTTTTGCTGCTGGCCATTGCGGTCTCTGTGATCGTCTTCATCGTCTTTATCGAGCGTTCCCAGCGCCGATTGCTGATTCAGTATCCGAAACGCCAGATGGGCAATCGCATGACCGGGGGTGAGTCTTCGTTCTTGCCCTTGAAACTGAACACCTCAGGCGTGATCCCGCCGATTTTTGCCTCGTCGCTTTTGTTATTGCCGGTCACCGTGATGGGCTTTGCCTCGGCGGGCAGCAACGCGCCGGATTGGTTGCAGACGGTTGTGGTGATGTTGCAGCATGGACAGCCCTTGTTCATGGTGATGTACGCGGCCCTGATCATCTTTTTCTGCTTCTTCTACACATCCGTTGTGTTCAACCCCGAGGATACGGCCGAAAACCTGCGTAAGCATGGGGGCTTTATTCCCGGCATTCGGCCCGGTAAGCGCACGGCTGAGTATATCGATTATGTGCTGACCCGTCTGACGGTCATTGGGGCGGTGTATCTGACCATCGTCTGTTTGCTCCCTGAATTTTTGATCGCCAGCATGAATGCGCCGTATTATCTGGGCGGAACCTCGCTTTTGATTGTCGTCAGTGTGACCATGGACACGGTTGGCCAAATCCAATCGCATCTGTTATCCCAGCAGTACGAGGGACTTTTGAAAAAGACCCGCCTGCGTGGGAAGGGTCGAGGGGCACGGTAAATGACGACGCATATTGTCTTGTTCGGCCCGCCGGCGGCGGGGAAGGGCACACAGGCCAAACGCCTGGTGCAAGAGCGCAACATGGTGCAGCTCTCGACAGGTGATATGCTACGCGCCGCGCGCCACGCGGGCACCGAGCTGGGCCAGAAGGTGGCCAGCATTATGGACAATGGTGGTTTGGTTTCCGATGACATTGTCATCTCTTTGATCGAAGAGCGCCTGGACCAAGCCGAAAACAGTGGCGGAGCGATCTTTGACGGCTTCCCCCGCACCTTGTCTCAGGCTCAAGCTTTGGATGAAATGCTTGAGCGCCGCGGCACCCGCATCAGTGCCGTCATTCGCCTGAAGGTGGATGAAGAGAAGCTGATGAACCGTGTGGAAAAGCGCTTTGCTGAAGAAGGGCGCCCAGATGACAATCCTGAGGCCTTCGCCAAGCGCCTGAAGGCCTATGGTCAGCAAACGGCACCGCTGCTGCCCTATTACGACGAGCAGAACAAACTGTTCGAAATTGATGGCATGGCCGCGATCGATGAGGTCTCGCGCAGCATCGAGGATATCATGGAACGCTTCGAGGCGTCGGTTTCCTAAGTGCCTCGCAATTGAGAACGGTTCTCAATTGCATGCAAATTCAAATCTTTATGGCCTTTTGATACGAGATGGCGTAGACATCACCTGCTCATTTCAATTTCAGAAAGGATGACCATGACGACCACAGTTGCCATCAAACACAAGCCTTTGCCCTATGCCAAAGATGCGCTCACGCCCGTGATCAGCGCGCGCACCATGGACTATCACTACGACAAGCACCATGCCGGCTATGTGAAGAAGCTGAACGATGCCATTGGTGGCACCAAATACGAAGAGATGTCGCTTGAGGAGATCATTCTGGAAAGCGCGAAATCCGGCGATACGGGTGTGTTCAACAACGCGGCCCAGACCTGGAACCATGATTTTTTCTGGACCTCTATGGGGCCTGATGGCGGCGGCAAGCCCACAGGCAAAATTGCCGAGATGATTGACGCCACCTTTGGTGATTATGACACCTTCCGCGAGAAATTTATCTCGGCCGGCACCGGGCAGTTCGGCAGCGGCTGGGTTTGGCTGATTCAAAATGGTGATAAGTTGGAAATCGACAGCACCCTGAACGCGCATTTGCCGCTTGAAGATGGCAAAAAAGCGATTCTCGTCTGTGATGTCTGGGAACATGCCTATTATCTCGACCATCAAAATGATCGGAAAAGTTTCCTGGAAGGCTTTGTTGATCAGCTGGTAAACTGGTCGTTTGCCAACGAACAGCTGTCATAAATGACAAAAGGCGGGCCAAGGTTAACAAAACAGTGGCCTTGGACCCGCCTTTCTTGAAAATGGGCTTGACGGCGTAGGGGATCTATGTCTATTCACTCCGCTTCGCAAGTCCATATCGGTCCCCGATGGTTATACGACCGGCGGGGCGTTTTTGCGTCTTGAGACGAGGTTAAGGAGAATTTCTATGG
The DNA here is from genome assembly GCA_937138625.1 of uncultured Caulobacteraceae bacterium. Classification (GTDB taxonomy): domain Bacteria; phylum Pseudomonadota; class Alphaproteobacteria; order Caulobacterales; family Caulobacteraceae; genus CAKZPF01. Next base: position 34,583 of record CAKZPF010000003.1, read on the forward strand.
CGCGTATCGCTGGCGTCAACATCCCGACGAACAAACGGGTGCTGATTGCGCTTCAATATATTCATGGCATTGGTCCAAAAAAAGCCGAGGAAATTCTGGCGAAAACCAAGATTTCCGCCACCGCCCGTGTGAACGAGCTGACGGACGCCGAGGTGCTGCAAATTCGCGAAACCATCGACAGTGACTATATGGTCGAAGGGGATCTGCGTCGCGAAGTCAGCATGAACATCAAACGCTTGATGGATCTGGGCTGCTATCGCGGTTTGCGCCACCGTCGCAGCCTGCCGGTGCGCGGACAACGCACTCACACCAACGCCAGAACCCGCAAAGGCCCCGCCAAGGCCATCGCCGGCAAGAAGAAATAAGGGGTAGACCATGGCCAAAGAGAAAACCCGCGTCCGCCGCCGCGAGCGTAAAAACATCGTTTCCGGCGTTGCGCATGTGAACTCCAGCTTCAACAACACCATGATCACCATCGCCGATGCCCAGGGCAACGCGATTTCATGGTCGTCGTCGGGCATGATGGGCTTCAAGGGCTCGCGCAAATCCACACCATTCGCCGCCCAGATGGCTGCCGAGGATGCGGGCCGCAAAGCCCAAGAGCATGGCATGAAAACCTTGGAAGTGAACGTCTCGGGCCCAGGTTCGGGCCGCGAAAGCGCACTGCGGGCTTTGCAGTCTGTGGGCTTCACCATCACCTCTATTCGTGATGTGACCCCCATTCCGCACAATGGCTGCCGTCCGCCCAAGCGCCGCCGCGTCTGAGGATTGGTGATTTTGCGCCCGACACTGGTACCGATCGGGCTGCACAACAAATAAAGAAGGATCAACACTGTGATTGAAAAAAACTGGCAAGAACTGATCCGCCCGGAAAAACCTGTCATCGAGACAGGCCGTGACAAAACCCGCCTGGCGCGCGTGATTCTCGAGCCGCTGGAACGTGGCTATGGGATGACTTTGGGCAACGCCCTGCGGCGTGTGCTGTTGTCGTCTTTGCAAGGGGCGGCTGTGACGTCGGTGCAAATTGATGGCGTGGTTCACGAGTTTTCTTCGATCCCCGGTGTGCGCGAAGACGTCACCGACCTGATCCTGAACATCAAAGGTTTGGCCCTGAAGCTGCACGCCGAAGGCCCCCGCCGCATGACCCTGAAGGCCACAGGCCCTGGTGTGGTGAAGGCCTCGGACATCGAAGTGCCAACCGAGATTGAAATCATGAACCCCGACTTGGTGCTGTGTCACCTTGACGAGGGTGCCAGCCTGCGCATCGAGTTCACGGTGGATATGGGTAAGGGCTATGTGCCGTCCGAGCGTAACCGCCCCGATGATGCCCCCATTGGCCTGATCGCTGTCGACAGCCTGTTTTCGCCTGTGCGTCGTGTGTCCTATCGGGTGGAAAACACCCGTGAAGGCCAAGTGCTGGATTATGACAAGCTGACGCTTGAGGTTGAAACCGACGGCACCGTCACCCCTGAAGACGCCGTGGCTTTTGCTGCGCGCATTCTGCAAGACCAATTGCAGGTTCTGGTGCCGTTTGAAGAGGCCCTTTCGACCGGTGGCAACACCCCATCGTCCGAGCCCAAAATCGATCTGCCATTCCCACCGGCCTTGCTGAAAAAGGTTGAGGAGCTGGAGCTGAGCGTGCGTTCGGCCAACTGCTTGAAGAACGACAACATCGTCTATATTGGTGATCTGGTACAGAAGTCGGAAAGCGAAATGTTGCGCACACCGAACTTTGGTCGCAAGTCGCTGAACGAAATCAAAGAAGTGCTCACCGATATGGGCCTAAGCTTGGGCATGGAAATCTCCGAGTGGCCGCCTGAAAATGTCGAAGAGCTGGTCCGCAAATACGAAGACCATATTGCCTAAAGGAACACCAAGATGCGTCACGGAAAAGCACACCGCAAGCTGAACCGCACCACCAGCCACCGCAAGGCGATGTTTGCCAATATGGCCGCGTCCTTGATCGAGCATGAGCAAATCATCACCACCTTGCCCAAGGCCAAGGAGATGAAGCCGCTGATGGACAAATTGATCACACTGGCCAAGCGTGGCGATTTGCACGCCCGTCGTCAGGCCATTGCCAAGGTTCGCGATGTCGAGCGCGTCGGCAAGCTGTTTGATGTGCTGGCGGATCGCTACAAAGACCGCAATGGTGGCTACACCCGCGTTCTGAAAGCCGGGTTCCGCCAAGGCGACCAAGCCCCAGTGGCCGTCATCGAGTTGGTCGATCGCGACGTCGAGGCCCGTGGCCGTATCGACCGCGAGCGTCTGGCCGCTGAGAACGGTGAGATGGAGAGCGCGAAAGCCTAAACCGGTTGCGCGTTGAGCCAATAGAATTCAAAGGCAGCCTGCGGGCTGCCTTTTTTTCTGTCTCTGGGAACATCTTGGCTTTTGTGGACGGGCTGTGGCCGGGCCGCGAAATTTCTATTTCGTCATCTTGTATCTCTGGCCTTTTTTTGGCCGGAATCATGACTATCTATGTCGTCATGAAAAAGTTTTCGTTTTGGATGATTTTGGCTTGGGTTTTGGCGGCGTGCTCGCCCCCCCAAACCTCGGATGCCGCGCCCTCTGAGGCCACACAGCAAAGCCCGCTTGCGACACCAGATTGGTTGAAATCCGGTGGCCTAGCCAAGCGCGAAGTGCCGCGGTCGGATGAGGAGGTCAAACTTTCTTATGCGCCTGTGGTCAGCCGCGTGGCGCCCTCGGTGGTCAATGTCTATTCGCAGCGGGTGGTGAAATCCCAGGCCAGCGTGATCCAAGATCCGTTTTTCCGTCGATTTTTTGGTGGTAATTTTGGCGTGCCCCGGGAACGGGTGGAACAGTCTTTGGGCTCGGGCGTCATCGTGCGCTCGGACGGTATCGTCGTCACCAACCACCATGTGGTCGCAGATGCCACAGCCTTGAAGGTGGTTTTGAACGACCGGCGGGAATACACAGCCAAAACCCTTCTCAGTGATCCCAAGGCCGACTTGGCGATCTTGCAACTGGAAAACGCCGAGGGCTTGCCCTCCGTCGCCATCGACGACAGCGAAGACCTGGCGGTCGGGGATTTGGTCTTGGCGCTGGGCAATCCGTTCGGTGTGGGGCAAACGGTGACCTCCGGCATCATTTCGGCCTTGGCGCGCTCGGATGTAGGCATCACGGATTATTCGTTTTTTATCCAAACGGATGCGGCCATCAACCCTGGAAACTCAGGCGGGGCCTTGGTGGACATCAATGGCAATCTGATTGGCGTGAACACGGCGATTTTTTCTCGTGGCGGGGGCTCAAACGGCATTGGTTTTGCCATTCCGGCGGCCATGGTCAAACGGGTTGTGGACAGCGCCATCGGCGGTGAACGCTTTGTGGAACGGCCTTGGTTCGGCATCAAGGGCCAGACGGTGAGCCAAGACATCGCCCAAAGCCTGAACCTCGATCGGCCACAGGGCCTGTTGATCTCTGAGCTCTATGCCCAAGGGCCAGCGGTCAAAGCGGGCCTGAAGCGGGGGGATGTGATCCTCAGCATTGATGGTCAGGCCATCAACGACGAGGCCGCCTTGAAATATCGCGCGGGCGTCAAACGTCCTGGAGAACGGGTCGAGGTGGTGTATGCCCGCAACGGCAAACGTCAGCGCGTGCAGATGGAAGCCGCCGCCCTGCCAAAAACGCCCAAGTCCCAGTACCGGACGCTGGATGGCCAACAGCCCCTGGCCGGTGCCACGGTCGCAAGTCTCAGCCCTGCGCTTGCTGATGCCTTGGATCTTGATCCCTTTGCCCAAGGGGTGGTGATCGTTGAGCTGGGCCGGGGCAGCATCGCCGCGCGGGCCGGATTCCGCACGGGGGATGTGATCGAAAGCTTGAACGGTGCGGCCATATCCTCGGCGGCTGAATTGAACGCGGCACTGACATCGGCCGAAACTTGGCAACTGACGCTGATTCGCAATGGTCGCCGTCTGCGCGCCCGCTTCTAAGGGGTATCGCCTAGGCAGTGGCGGCCCTTGTGGTATAAGGGCACATGAGTGATTTGTTCGCAAAGGCAGGCTTGGGCTTTGACAGCCAACAGGTGACTGATGACCAAGGCCCCGCAGGCCCCTTGGCGGATCAGCTGCGCCCCAAACATGTCGCGGATGTCGTCGGCCAAGACCACTTGCTGGGGCCTGAGGGCACCCTGACCCGTTTGATCGCGGCCGGACATTTGCCCTCGCTGATTTTTTGGGGGCCGCCAGGCACGGGCAAAACCACCATCGCGCGGCTTTTGGCCCAAGACACGGGGCATCAATTCCAACAAATCTCGGCCGTGTTTTCTGGCGTGGCGGATTTGAAAAAGGCTTTTGAAGCCGCCAAGACCCGCCGCCGCGCTGGCCAGCGTACCCTGTTATTTGTCGATGAGATCCATCGTTTCAACCGCGCCCAACAGGACGGCTTTCTGCCCTATGTCGAGGATGGCACCATCACCTTGCTGGGGGCGACCACGGAAAACCCATCTTTTGCCCTGAACGGGGCGTTGTTGTCCCGGGCGCAGGTCATGGTGCTGAAACGTCTGGACGAGGCGGCACTCGAGACCCTGTTGCAACGCGCCGAGGCCACATGCGAACGCCAATTGCCCCTGACCGCCGAGGCCAGGGCGCATTTGATCCATATGGCCGACGGGGACGGGCGCTATTTGCTGGGCCTGGCCGAAGACCTGTTGCGCGGCCCCGACACGCCAGAGCATCTGGATGTCCAAGGCTTGGGCCAACGCTTGCAAACCCGGGCCCCGGCCTATGATCGCAACCGCGAAGAGCATTACAACCTGATCTCGGCGCTGCACAAATCCGTGCGCGGCTCGGACCCTGACGCGGCGCTTTACTGGATGGCGCGGATGCTGGAAGGCGGCGAAGATCCCCTATATCTGGCCCGGCGTTTGGTGCGCATGGCCGTGGAAGACATTGGGCTCGCCGACCCAGGCGCCTTGCGCGCTGCCATGGCCGCCAAGGATTGCTATGAGTTCCTTGGCGCGCCCGAGGGCGAATTGGCGCTGATGCAGGTGGCGGTGCATTTGGCCGCCGCGCCGAAATCCAATGCGGTGTATGTGGCCGATAAACGCGCGCGGAAACTGGCCAAGCAGACCGGATCCTTGATGCCCCCGGCGCACATTCTGAACGCGCCGACCAAGATGATGAAGACCTTGGGCTATGGCGACGGCTATGAATATGACCATGATGTCGAAGGCGGCGTATCGGGACAGCACTATTTCCCCGATGGCGTCGCGCGGCCCACGCTCTATGAGCCCAAGGACGCGGGCTTTGAAGCCCGCCTTGCCGAACGCTTGCAACAGATCGCCCGCATTCGCGCCGAACGGGCAGGGGACTGACCATGACCAACCACACTCCCACCCCCACACCGGATGATCTGGTGATCCATCAAGACGCGCATGTCCTTGTGATCAACAAACCCAGTGGCCTGGCGGTGCAGGCGGGACGGGGTCTGACCGAGTCGCTTGAGGATCACTTGCGGCCCTTCGCCAAATCCAAAGGGCGGATGCCCAAACTGGTGCATCGCCTGGATCGGGGCACATCCGGCGTGATGGTGGTGGCGCGTACCAAACCGGCGGCGGCTTTCCTCAGCGACGCTTTTGCTCGGCGTCAGGTGCAGAAAACCTATTGGGCGGTGGTGGCGGGCACCCTGCCGCAGCCTTCCGGCACCCTGGATCACCCCCTGCGGCGGCAAAACAACCGTCAGGGCGGACCGGATCTGATGCAGGTGTGTGATGCGAATGCCGAGGGCGCACAAGACGCCCGCACGACCTATCGCACCTTGGCGGTGGGCGATGGGCTCAGTTTGCTGGCCTGCCAGCCCAAAACCGGGCGTATGCATCAAATTCGGGTGCATCTGGCCCATGCCGGGTGTCCCATCGTTGGTGATCCCCTTTATGGCGGCCCCATCTGGCCAGAAAGCGCGCGCCTGCATTTGCATGCGTATCGTCTGGCCTGTGATCACCCTGGCGGGGGGACGCTTGAGGGCGTGGTGCCACCGCCTGCGGATCTGCAAGCGGCCTGGCGCGATCGCGGGCTGACCCTGCCCACAGAGATGGTCACGCGCCCCCAAGTCGTGCTAGAGACCCCGGCATGAAAGAGATGATGCTGGTGGGATTGGGCGGCGGCTTGGGCGCCATGACGCGCTTCGGTGTCGGGCGCGCGGTGATGGGCGCAGGCTTTGCCGGGCTGCCCGTGGTCACCTTTGTGGTCAATATCCTGGGGTGTTTGGGTTTGGGTCTGCTGGTGGGCTGGATGGCCACCCGCGGTCAAGCTTTGCAGGGTCCGGCTTGGGCCTTTTTTGCTGTCGGTTTGTGTGGGGGGATGACCACCTTTTCCACCTTTGCCTTCGAGCTTTGGCGCGCCGCCGACAGTGGCCGCCTGGGGATGGGGCTTGGATACCTGCTGGCCAGTGTGGGCCTCGGTGTGTTGGCGGTTTGGGCGGGCTATAGCCTGGCACGGGGGGCGGTATGAGCCAGATTGAACTGCGGGCCATCACCAATGCTGACGGCGAAGGCCGCCTGGATCGCTGGTTCAAGCGGTATTTTCCTCATGTCAAACATGGACAGCTTGAAAAGCTCTGCCGTACGGGTCAGGTGCGGGTGGATGGCAGGCGCGTCAAACCCAACAGTCGGGTCGAACCCGGTCAGCAGGTGCGCTTACCGCCCCAGGTGACCAACCCCTTGCCTGATGACAAAGCCCCCGATGCCCTCAGCAAAGCCGACCAAGAGCTGATCAAAAGCCTGGTGATCTATGAAGATGAACACCTGCTGGCTCTGAACAAGCCCAGTGGTTTGGCGGTGCAGGGCGGCAGCAAAACCCGCCGTCATGTGGACGGCCTGTTGGCGGCCTTTGGCACGGGGGTGGACAAGCCACGTTTGGTGCATCGGTTGGACCGTGACACCTCGGGTTTGCTGTTGGTGGCCAAAACCCCTGCGGTGGCCAAGCATTTGACCCGCGCCTTTGCCGACCGGAAAACGGAAAAGACCTATTTGGCCTTGGTGGCTGGGGTGCCCAAACCCAAGGTCGGCCAGATTAATGTGCCGCTGATCAAGGGCACAGACCTGGATCGCGAACGCATGCGCCCGGCCCAAGATCATGAAAAAGGCGATGGGGCTTTGACGAGTTACAAGGTCCTAAGCCAACATCACGGCCAGGTTTCCTTGGTGGCGTTGCGGCCGCACACGGGGCGTACGCACCAGTTGCGGGTCCACATGGAGGCCATCGGCCACCCCATTGTCGCTGACCCCAAATATGGCAACCAACACAGCACAGAGCGTGGCGAGGGGCTACAGCTACAGCTTCATGCTGAAAGCTTGGCGTTTGAACACCCAGATGGCTATCGTATGCAGCTGCGGGCACCACTGTCCGAGACCTTTTTGGCGGGGCTGGCGCGGTATGATGCGATCAATCCCGAGATACCCGACATCGAGTTTTAGGGGGACCCAATGACCGACGTGATGGAGAATATCAAAGCCAGCTTGGATGCCGCCCAGACCTTTCTGAAGGCCGGACAATCCGCAGACGCCGAAGAATTGTGCCTGGAGGTTTTGGGCCAAGTGCCTGAACAGCCCGACGCCCTGATGATGATTGGCTTGGCCCGCAAGGCTATGGGGGACCTTGAGGTCGCCGACAAGGCCATGGTGCGCGCCATCAATGCCGATGACAGCCGGGCGGATTTTTACCTCAGCCTGGGCAATGTCCGTCGTGAATGCGGTAAAGTCCACGACGCAGCCAAGCTTTATGCTATGGCCTTGGACAAAGATGCAGGCTCCTATGAGGCGCGTCTTTATTTGGGTGAAATGCTGCTGGAGATGGGCGAGCTGAAATCGGCCCTGAGTTATTTGACGCCCCTGACCAGCAGCCATCCCGATCACGTGCGCGTCTGGCGTGTGTTTGGCGATGTGCTGCGCGCCATGGGCCGATCAAAAGAGGCCATTGTCGCCTATGACAAGGCCCTTGGTCTCGATGCCCATTATGGCGTGGCCCACCACAACAAAGCGGCGGCTTTGAATGATTTGGGGCAACACGAAAAGGCGCTTGAGGCGCTGGAGATGTACGGCACCAGCCGCCATGCGGCCCCCCAGGCCCACATCAACCGGGCCCATGCTTTGATGGGGATTGGCAACCACGACGAAGCAGCGCTGGAATACACCCACGCCCTGACCCAAGACCCCGGCAATTGCCAGGCGCATCGGGAACTGGCCAATTTGCTGTGGATGACTGGCAAGCCCCAGTTGCTGACCAAAACCATTGAACGTGCTCGCAGCCAGCAACCAGACAACCACCGCCTGACCTTTTTACACGCCAATTTGCTGCGGGAAGCCGGACGGCCCGAGGCGGCGCGCGATGTGCTGACCGAAGCCTTTCCTGATGCGAGCGAACTGCCGCACACTCAGGCCGCCTTGGCGGCCTTGGCACTGGATTTGGGGGCATACAACGAGGCCCTGAACCTGGCGCGCAAGGCGGTGCAGGCCTTGCCTGCGGATGTGTATGTGCAAGACAGCCATATGGCGGCGTTGCTGGCCCTGGGCCGCGGCGGCGATGCCATTCAGCTGGCTGCCTCCATGCGGCAGTTGTATCCCCATGACCAGCGCTGGATTGGCTATGAGGCCACAGCCCTGCGGCTGCTGGGCGATGAGCGCTATAAACAGATATTTGACTATGAACGCTTGGTGCAGCCCTATGACTTGCCGGTGCCCACGGGCTGGTCGAGCCAAGCGGCCTTTTTGGCGGATTTGAAATCCGAGCTCGAGGCCATGCACAAGTTTCAGGTCCATCCCCTGGATCAATCCTTGCGCCATGGCAGTCAAACCACGCGGGATTTGTCGACGTCGGACAATCCCGTGCTAAAGGCATTTTTCAAAGCGCTCGATCAGCCGGTGCGGGACTATATGGCCATTTTGGGCACGGATAAGGCTGATGCCTTGGGCACGCGCAACACAGGCGCTTATCGTTTCCGTTCGGCCTGGTCAGTCAAGTTGCGACCCGGTGGGTTCCATGTCAGCCATGTGCACCCCCAGGGCTGGATTTCATCGGCCTTTTATGTGGATGTTTCCGAGGCTGCGCTGGATACGCCAGAACGCCAAGGCTGGATCAAATTTGGCGAGCCAGGCCTGAAAACCGAACCCAAATTACCCGCCGAGCACTGGGTGCGGCCCGCGCCTGGGCGCTTGGTGTTGTTTCCGTCTTATATGTGGCATGGCACCGAACCCTTCACCAAGGGTGACACCCGCATCACTCTGCCGTTTGATGTGGTGCCGGCGTGACGTCTGTTGGGGATATGAGCGCCCTCTCCCATAGGGAGAGGGGTGGGGTGAGGGGATACTTGTCGGTTCTGATCAAGGTGTTCCCTCATGTCCGGCTCGATGCGTGCTTCCATTTTTCTGGGGGCGAAGGCCGATCAGATAAAGGACTCTCATGCTGAAGCTTGCGATCTTTGATGTGGATGGCACCCTGGTGGACAGCCGCCAGATCATTCAGCGTGCTGCCGAGGTGGCCTTTGATCGCCAGGGCCTGCCCATCCCGAGCTACGACGAGGTGCGCCAGGTGGTGGGCCTGAGCCTGGATGAGGCCTTGGCCCGGCTCGCGCCTGAGTTGCCGCAGCGGGATTTGGCCGAACTGGTGCGCGTTTACCAAGACAGCTTTGGTGCCTTTCGCCTGGACCCCGCCTTTGTCGAGCCCCTGTACGATGGCGCGCACGAGATCTTGGATCATCTGAAAACCGAGGGCTGGTTCTTGGCGCTGGCCACCGGCAAGTCCCGCCGGGGTGTTGACGAGATCGTGCGTATGCACAAATGGGACCGAATGTTTGACGCCACCTTATGCGCCGATGACGGGCCCGGCAAGCCCAATCCGCATATGATCGAAGAAGTCCTGCGCCGCACCGGTTGCGATCGTGACCACAGCCTGATGATCGGGGACACCAGCTTTGATATGATGATGGCCAAATCGGCCCGGGTGCGGCCCGTGGGCGTGACCTGGGGCTTTCACCAGGCCGATGAGTTGTTGGCCACCGGCATTACGGATTTGGCCCATACGTTTGCGGATTTGCGCGGGCATTTGGGCGTGATGAACAAGACGGAGGACGCGCCATGACCATGGGGCTGGATCGACCCAAGCGCTTTTACAAAGAGGTGGGCATCGCCCCCCACGAAGGCCAGTTCGGTGTGATCCTGGATGGCAAAGGCATTCGCACACCCATGGGTGAATTGGTGGTGACACCGACGGCTCAGGCCACGGCCCTGTTGGCGCGGGAATGGGATGCCCAGAAAGAAGAAATCATCATCGAGGTGATGATGCTGAACCGCTTGGTCAATTTCACCCTCGACAAAGAAGAGGAACTGCGGGACGAGATTTTGACCCAATGCGCCAAATACCTCGAGACTGACTTGCTGCTTTATCATGTGGATGCGCCCGAGGCGCTCGCCAAGCGCCAGTCTGAACGCTGGCAGCCCTGGATCGATTGGTTTAACGGGGAATTCAAGGCCAAATTGACCGCAAAAACCGATATGTCGGTGGATGCCGTGCCCAATGATGTTGCCGGGCGCGTCGCCCAACATATCCGTGATCTGGATCCCTATACCCGCACGGCTTTGGGTCGGCTGGTGGGGCTTTTGGGGTCGACAATTTTGGGTCTGGCGGTGGCGGCTGGGGCCATAGAAGGCGAGGAGGCCTATGCCATCGCTCGCCTGGATGAAATCTATCAGGCGGAAACCTGGGGTGATGATGACGAGGCAAAAGTCATCGCCCAGGGCTTGCGTCTTGAGATTCTCGCTTTATCACAGTTCCTTCGGGCGTTGGCTGATGATCTGAAGACGGATCAAAGCTAACGCCCTACCGTTCACCGACCGAGGTTCAGTATGCAAGACATCATCGAAGAATTGGAAAATCGCCGCGAACGCGCCCGCATGGGTGGCGGCCAAAAGCGCATCGACGCCCAACACGCCAAGGGGCGGCTGACGGCCCGCGAGCGTATCGAAATCTTGCTGGATGAAGGCAGCTTCGAGGAATACGACATGTTCGTCGAGCACCGCTGCGCCGACTTTGGTATGCAGGACAAAAAAATCCCAGGCGACGGGGTGGTCACCGGTTGGGGCACCATCAACGGACGGCTGGTCTATTTGTTCTCTAAGGACTTTACGGTGTTTGGGGGCTCGCTCAGTCAGGCTCACGCGCAAAAGATTGTCAAAATCCAGCGCATGGCCGTGAAAAACGGCGCGCCGGTCATTGGCTTGTTCGATGCTGGTGGTGCGCGCATCCAAGAAGGCGTCGATGCCTTGGGCGGCTATGCCGATATTTTCCTTGAAAATGTGATGGCGTCCGGGGTGGTGCCGCAAATCTCGGTCATCATGGGGCCGTGCGCGGGGGGGGATGTCTACTCGCCGGCCATGACGGACTTTATTTTCATGGTGCGGGACACGTCCTATATGTACGTCACCGGGCCCGATGTGGTGAAGACCGTGACCAACGAGGAAGTCAGCCACGAAGACCTGGGTGGGGCGCGTGTGCACGCGGCCAAATCCGGTGTGGTGGAAGGGGCCTTTGACAATGATTTCGAGGCCCTGACCCAGATCCGCCGCTTGGTGGATTTCTTGCCGTTGTCGAACCGTGAAAAGCCGCCGGTACGCCCGAGCTTTGATAGCCTGGACCGTTCAGAGCTGTCGCTTGACACCTTGGTGCCCGAGGATCCCAACAAGCCCTATGATATGAAAGAGCTGATCCTGAAGGTGGCGGACGAGGAAGATTTTTTCGAGATCCACCCGGATTATGCCAAAAACATTCTGTGTGGCTTTGGTCGCATTGATGGGGAAACCGTTGGCTTTGTCGCCAACCAGCCCATGGTGCTGGCCGGCGTTCTGGACATCGACGCCAGCCGCAAAGCGGCGCGCTTCGTGCGCTTTTGCGATTGTTTTGGCATTCCCATCATCACCTTTGTCGATGTGCCGGGCTTTTTGCCAGGCACGCGCCAGGAATATGGCGGCCTGATCAAACACGGGGCCAAGCTGTTGTTTGCATATGCCGAGGCCACTGTGCCGAAAATCACCGTCATCACCCGCAAAGCCTATGGCGGGGCCTATGACGTTATGAGCTCAAAACACCTGCGCGGGGACGTCAATTATGCTTGGCCCACCGCCGAGATCGCCGTCATGGGCGCCAAGGGGGCGGTGGAAATCATTTTCCGCGCCGAGGCTGATGACCCGGCCAAGATCGAGGAACGGACCGAGGAGTACAAACAGCGCTTCGCCAATCCGTTTGTCGCCGCCCAGCGGGGCTATATCGATGATGTGATCCGGCCCCACAACACCCGCAAACGCATTGCGCGATCGCTGAAAACCCTGCGCAACAAGCAGCTGGAAAACCCCTGGAAAAAACACGATAATATACCTTTGTAGGGCGTCTTAGGTTACTTTGGTATGCCTCGGGCGCGCGCGGTGGTGCGGCGGCCGGGTCCAGCCTTGCCAGGTTGTGAAAGCTTAGATCTTGGCCTTATCGACTTTGGGCGTGGTAGCGCGTGTACTGGCGTTTTCGTTGGCCGTTGCGGGCACTGGCGCGGGTTGGTCATCGCTGGCAACTGATGGGCCTTCTTTCGGGCGAATGGCCCCGCCGGGGCGCAACCGCGAGCGCCAAATCATAAAGGGGCGTGTTCCCAGGCTATAGGCCAGGCCAGAGACTGGAAACAGCAGCATCAGGGATATCGCCGTGCTCAGCAGGGATATGCCCATCACCGCTTGCACACCGGCCATCACGCAAAAATGCCACAGGTACATTTCATAAGATCGCTTGCCGACCCATTTCATCGGCGGCGTTTCCAAAATGGCCAAGCCCCAGCGCAAAGCGCCATAGGCATACAGATTGATCATCAGCAGGCTGATGCCGATGTTCTGCACACTGTAACGCCAAGTCTGGCGAAAAATTTCGTCACGGAACAACAGGCTGAACAGCAGCAAGGCCCCCCCGGCCACAACTGCGGGCCAGCCAACGAATTTGCGCACCCCCTCAAAGCCGCGATCATGCAGCAAAGACGCCAGCCACGCGCCCATCAGAATGCTGTCGATGCGAGTATCAGTGGAATAATAAAGCGTGGCGGGCTCGCGGCCCAAGACATACACCCCCAGCAATCGGTTGATCAGGGCTGCAACGCAGATCCAACCGAAAACCGTTGGCAGGCTGAGGCGTTTGCGCAGCAGAAAGATCAGCAGAAAAGGGAAGATCAGATAGTAATGTTCCTCGACGGCCAAGGACCACAAATGCCCCCAAACATTGCTGGGGTCGTTGATGGTGTGCATCTTGACGAAGTTCATGGTGTAGGTCAGGGCGGCCGCTAGGTGCAGGCCACTGGGTTGAACCTCGAGGAAGGCATAAACCGCCCCCGATCCCGCCAGGAACATCAAGAGCGGCGGCGACAGGCGCAAAAACCGCCGTTTGTAAAAGGCCACCAGGTCGATGCCATCATGTTTGATCCGTTCAGCCAACAACAGGCGGCAAATCAAAAAGCCCGAGATGAAAAAGAACAAGGTTACGCCAAACCCACCGGGCACGATATGGCCCCAACCATAATGGGCCACCACCACCAACATCACCGCAATGGCGCGCAAACCGTCAAAGCCCGGCAAATAGCCATGGCCAGCGCGACCGGGAAACGGTGTGGACAGTGTGTCAGTTTGGGACAAGGTGTCACCTGGTATCGTGGTTGCCAGTTCGCAGCATAGACCACAGACCTTTCAAAGGGGTTTTCGCAATATGTACCAGGCAATTGCAAAACAGGGACCAACTCGTTAAGCATGGCCAGATCATCCAATCCGTCGGCTGTTGCGTAGCGAAGAGGGCCCCCAATGTTCAAAAAAATCCTGATTGCCAACCGTGGTGAAATTGCCTGCCGTGTGATTAAAACCGCCAAGCGCATGGGCATCCAAACCGTGGCCGTTTATTCCGATGCGGACAAGGGCGGCATGCATGTGGATATGGCCGACGAGGCCGTGCACATTGGCGGCGCGGCGGCGGCCGACAGTTACCTGCGGGCTGACCGCATCATACAGGCCTGTAAGGATACGGGCGCTGAGGCCGTGCACCCCGGATTTGGCTTCCTGTCCGAGCGTGCTGAGTTCGCCGAACAACTAAAGGCCGCAAACATCGTGTTCATTGGCCCGAACCCCCACGCCATCGAAGCCATGGGCGACAAGATCGAAAGCAAGAAATTCGCTGCCAAGGCCGAGGTCAACACCGTGCCCGGTTATATGGGCATCATCAAAGACAGCGCCGAGGCGGTGAAAATCTCGGACGAAATCGGCTATCCCGTGATGCTGAAGGCCTCGGCTGGTGGGGGCGGCAAGGGCATGCGCATAGCCTGGAACGCCAAGGAAGCCAGCGAAGGCTTTGCGGCGGCCAGCGACGAGGCCAAAAAGTCCTTTGGCGATGATCGGGTGTTCATCGAAAAATTCATCACCAACCCACGCCATATTGAAATTCAGATCTTGGGCGATAATCATGGCAACGTCATTCACCTGAACGAGCGGGAATGTTCCATCCAACGCCGCAATCAAAAAGTGTTAGAAGAGGCCCCAAGCCCGTTTCTGGATGCCGAGACCCGCGCCAAAATGGGCGCGCAAGCGATCGCGCTAGCCCAGGCCGTGGATTATGACAGCGCCGGCACCGTCGAGTTCATCGTCGATGGGGAGAAAAATTTCTACTTCCTGGAAATGAACACCCGCCTGCAGGTGGAACACCCCGTCACAGAAATGATCACCGGTGTGGACCTGGTGGAGCAAATGATCCGTGTTGCCTATGGCCAGAAATTGACCCTGAGCCAAGATGACATCGGCATCAACGGCTGGGCCATGGAAGCGCGCATTTACGCCGAAGATCCCTATCGCAAATTTTTGCCCTCGATCGGGCGTTTGGTGCGCTGCCAGCCGCCGAAAGAAGAAACCATCGGCACCGTCACCATCCGCAATGATACAGGCATTCGCGAGGGCGACGAAGTCAGCATGTTCTATGACCCTATGATCTCGAAGCTGATCGCCCACGCGCCCACACGCCTCGAGGCCACAGACGGTCTGCTGGATGCCCTAGACCGCTTTCATTTGCAGGGCGTGGGCAACAACATCCCTTTCCTGGCGGCGGTGTGTGAGGAGGAAAACTATCGCACGGGCAACATCTCGACCAACTATATTGCCGAGCATTACCCCGAAGGTTTCGGCGGCAGTCCACTGCGCGAAGAACAGGCAGAGATGATGATGGCCGCGGCCGTTTACGCCCAAGATCTGTTGGATCGCCGTGCGCGGCGTGTGACGGGACAGATCTTGCACAAAGAACGCCAGCAAACCGAATGGGCGGTGATGATCAACCGCGAGCCCCACAGCACCTTGGCCAGTTATACGGATGAGGGTTTCGAGGTCCGCGTTCAAGATCAGGACAAAACGCTGGTGTTGACCGATATCCGTTGGCGTCCAGGGCAGGCGTTGTTCCATGCCCAACTGAATGGGCATGGGTTTGTGATCACGCTGAAGCCTGAGCTCGAAGGCTTTACGCTGCGCAATCGGGGCACCACGGCGCGGGTGACGGCGATGAAACCGCGCGAGGCCGAACTTTATAGCAAACTGCCGGAAAAACAGGGTCTGGATACGGCCAAATTTGTCATCTGCCCCATGCCGGGTCTGGTGTTGGATGTGGACGTCACCAAAGGCCAAGAGGTGAAAGAGGGCGAAACCATCGCCATCGTCGAGGCCATGAAAATGCAAAACATCATCCGCGCCGAGCACGACGGCACCGTCAAGGCGGTCAACGTCAAACCCGGAGATGCCGTGGCGGCGGACGACGTGCTGGTCGAATTTGCCTAAGCGGAAGCTCTATATATTTCGCGCTTGACATAAAAGCGCCACAAATGCACAATATCCTCATAAAATATGATAAGCGAGGATATTGTTATGAACACGCTGCCTTCCCAGCCAGGACCCATCAATCGGGACTCGAATTTTGTGAATTCTGACCTGCAGCTCATTGCGAAGGGTATGCCCCAGAACGCCGTGGCCTTTGCAGCGGATATCAACCAGGACGGCATACCCGACTTGGTCATTGCTAAGTTGCGAGACGCGGATCCAGAGGGCTTGCAGCAAACCGCCGAGTTTGAAATCGCCTGGGGTTCGAGGGCGGAAAAGGGCAAAGTGTCGCTATCTGCGCCTGAATATTATAATCCCGGTGACCTCCAGCCCATGGAAACGGGTGTAACGGTCTTGGAAATGGATATGAACGGCGATGGCCTGACCGAGACCATTTCCGTGCGCCATGCCCCAGAGCATAGAGAGTCTGCGCAGTACTATGATATGTCACCAGATGAAAAGTTCGCGGCTGAGCGTGGATACCTTGATATTGATCCCACGGCGGGGCATGTCACGGTGCCAGCCGAGGCGCGGATCCAAGTGATTTCAGATCCTGGTTTTGATCCTGGTCTGAGTAAGCGCGTGGATTTCAATCATGATGGCCTGCTAGATTATATGCTGCAGGACCCCAACGGCATCCAAGACCCCCATTACGATATCGAAACCCTGAAAATCGAGCAGTTGACCGATAAGTACGCCACCCACGAGATCATTCCGGTGATTGTAAAGTAGACCCGATGTCTGGCGCGATCCCACACTCTGCATTTGTACGCGGGGATTTGTACGCTCTGCGTGATGAAATGCCCAAGAATTCTGTGGCCTTTGCTGCGGATCTTAATGGCGACGGTGTGCCTGATGTGGACGTGGCCACGTTTCACAGCATGCCGAGTTCTGAACAGATGAAACGGGGCGCGTCCTTCACGGGCTTTGTGGATATGTCTTATGCCATGGGGCGGGCCAACACCAATGGCACCATTGGCCTTGGTCCGCGCCAGGAGACACTGGAGACAGAAATGGGGCCGAGCACACTGTCCGGGGGTGTGGTATATGAAAATCACCTGGCCACGCGTTTGGATTTGAATGGGGATGGTTTAGAGGATCTGGTCACCATCGCCTTTCGGCCCTCTTATCAATATTATGAAAACACCAGCCGCCACACCGGTCGTTTTGAGGATGTGATCTCGCATTCCGCCTATACCAATATGCGTGGAGAGCCAAAGACCCAACCGGCAGCGGCCACAATTCGTGCTGTGCTGGATGCAGGCGTGGCGCCGGTGCATACCCTGCACAATGGCAAGGATATGAACGGTGATCGTGTGGTGGACACGTCCTTGAAAGCCGTCGACGCCCCCTTATCACCCAGTCTGATTGATTTGAGCACTGTGCTTTCAATTGAAGATATAAAGCCGTCGACAACCCATAAAATCACACCATTGATCACGAAATAACGGAGGGGATATGTCAGGGGGAACACACGCAAAGATTGCTAATCAAAGCGTCTTTAATGGCCAAAGCCTGGAAAACTTGGCGGAGCAACTGCCTCAGAACAGTGTGGGGTTTGCCGCGTATTTGGATGGGGATGATGTGCCGGATCTGGTGGTGGCCAATTTCCATTACATGGTGGCGGATCAGTACCATGATGGGGTCACCCTAAACGATGATTTTCAGCAGTTTGTCACCTTTCAATATGCTTATGGCCGGGCCACCGAGGACGGGTCCTATGATCTGGGGCCTTTGACCAATGCGTATTTCAACACGGCCGACCCCTATGCCACTGCGCCCGACCTTTATATGACCGACGAGGGCCTGTTCGTAAGCCCGTCCTTTGACCTGGATGGTGGTGGGCTGGCTGAGATCACATTGGTGCAGTTTACGCCGCCCATACCCGAACTTCCGATGGGGCCACAGCCCAGGGGCTTGGGAGAGGGGAAATCCTATGGTGAATTAGGCTATTACAACCGACACAGTCGTCACCATCAGATGACCAAGGCCGAAGCCCAAATTGGTGCGATTTCGGCTCGCGATCGTGCCGTGGAGCAATCGGATCGGGGGCTGGATTACAATCGTGATGGCGTAGCGGATGCGGAACTCAATCCGCCTTTGCGTTCGCCCGGTGTGATCGACCTGACGGATCTGCAAATGGATATGTCAGACTTGCAGTCTGATGTTACCCACCTGGTGACGCCGTTGCTGGTCAAGTGATCGTCTGGACAGAGCCGAAATGACGTTCAAAGGTTTGGCGTAGGGCCTGATCCACCTCGGCCATGGTCACGGGCCTGCCCAGATCATGCAGACTGGTGACGCCGTGATCACGGATGCCGCAGGGCACGAATTCGGTAAAGGCCCCCAGGTTAGGGTTCACGTTCAGGCTGATGCCGTGATAGCTGACCCATTTGCGCACCTTTACGCCAAGGGCGGCGATTTTGGCCTCTGAGCCATCGGGTTTTGCCACCCAAACCCCAATGCGACCTTCGCGGCGTTCACCTACCACATCAAACTGGGCCAGGGTGTCGATGATCCAGGCCTCGAGGGTTTGGACATATTTTCGGATATCCTTTTCCCGTTCAGCCAAATTCAGCATCACATAGGCCACCCGCTGGCCCGGCCCATGATAGGTCAGCTGGCCACCGCGATCGGTTTCCATGACCGGTATATTTGTTTTGATCAGGTCACTGCGCTTGCCGGTGATGCCTTGGGTGATGACGGGGCTGTGTTCCAACACCCACACGCTTTCGGGCGCGTTGCCATTTTGGATTGCCAGCACATGCGCCTGCATGCGGGCCAAGATCTCGGCATAGGGCTGGTGGCCGCTCAGCGCTTGCCAGACGGCTGATTTTTTATCGTCTCGGTGCATATTTTAACTCTCAGGAAACGGATTTGGCCACAGAATGGACCCATGGGTAAAGCACAAATCGATGAAGTGAATGTGGAAATCGCCATCGTCTTGGGGCGAAGCATGATTCCCATGCAACAGCTGTTGCGGATGGGTCGTGGGGCGGTGATCCCGCTTGAGACCTCCGAGACCGACAAGGTCTGGATTTTGGCCAACAATCACCCCATCGCGCGTGGGGACGTGATTGTGCAAAACGAACGCATCGCCGTCAGCGTCACCGACGCAGCCGATGTCTATGACTATTACGCTCAGGAATAGTCGCGCCCATCTGATCTAGAAAACGCTTCACAAGCTGGGGCAAGTTTGCTAACGCCTAACCCTCTGGCCAAGGGCTATGCGGTCGTGGCGGAATTGGTAGACGCGCAGCGTTGAGGTCGCTGTGGGGCAACCCGTGGAAGTTCGAGTCTTCTCGACCGCACCATTATTTCGTTCGCGGCACCTCATTTCATTCGGGCCTCCACGGGGGCGGCTATCGCCGACGCACAGTCGTGCGCGCCACGGCGTTGCCGTGGGCAATGTGTGTTCGCGGCACCTCATTTCATTCGGGCCTCCACCGGGTATCCACGGGGGCGATTGATTTTGTTTCGGCATTTCGAACCGAAAACCGGCTTCCATTCTCACGCACCCTTGGGACATGCTTTTTCTTAAATGCCTTCATCGCCGACGCACAGTCGTGCGCGCCACGGCGTAAGCCTGGCAAGCTACGGGCGTGATCGGCGCTTGCCACCGGGCGGGGTGTGGTATAGCCATGATGTATCCTTTTGCCCCCACGCCCAGGTGATTGATGACGGACACAAAACCCGACAGCCAAAAGCCAGACCCAGATAATGTGTCCAATGCGGACGGCGACCGGGGCCCGACCGAGGCAGAAACCCTCGAATCCATTGCGCGCTTTGAAGGGCCGGGCCTAAGCGGAGATTTTGTCGAGCTCGTTGAGCAAGCCCTGTATGATGAAAATCAACAGCGGCTAGATGTGCTGCTGTCGGCGCTTGATCCCGAAGATATTGCTGATTTGCTAGGCTTTATCAGTGTGGGCGACCGCCGTCAGGTTTTGGCGGTTCTGGATCGTGATGCCCTGGGCGAGGTCCTGCCCGAACTTGACGAAGGGGTCCGAGAAGAGGTCTTGGCCCTTGTCGAGCCTCGTCAGATTGCCGAGGTCATCGAGGATCTAGAATCCGATGATGCGGCCCTGCTGGTCGAAGATCTGGGCAGCGCGCAACGCGCCGAAGTTCTGGCGGCCGTCGACCCGGAAGAGCGCGCGGTGATCGAAAGCGCCTTGGGCTATGAAGAGGACTCGGTTGGCCGCATGATGCGCCGCGAGATCTTCGCCGCCCCCGATTTCTGGACCGTCGGCCAGGTCATTGATCATATGCGTGAGCACGGCGAGGAGCTGCCGGAAAAATTCTATGAAATCTATGTGGTTGACCCCAAGCTGCACCCGATCGGTGCGGTTTCAGCGGATCAGATCTTGCGCAAGCCCCGCGCCACGCCACTGAGTGCGATTTTGGAAGAAGACGCCCAGGTCGTGAGCGTGAACACGCCCGAAGCCGACGTGGCCTATATCTTCGAGAAATATCACCTGTTTGCCGCCGGTGTTGTTGATGAAGATGGTCGCCTGGTGGGACAGATCACTGTGGATGACGTTCTGGATGTGATGCAAGAGCAAAACCGCCGTTCGGCATTGTCCATGGCGGGGGTGACCGGCAGCGGCCGGAACGTCAGCATTTTGGGCACCACGCGTTCGCGGTTTTGGTGGCTGTTGGTCAATCTGTTCACCGCTGTGTTGTCGGCCTGGGTGATTTCCTGGTTCGAAGACGACATCGCCCGCATTGCCATTTTGGCCGCCCTTGCGCCGGTCGTGGCCTCTATGGGGGGGAACGCAGGCGCGCAAACCATGACGGTTGTGGTGCGCGCCCTGGCCACCAAGGAACTGACCTCGGCCAACACCTGGCGCACCTTGGGCCGCGAAACCACGGTGGGGGTCATCAATGGCATTATGTTTGCAGCCTTGACGGCGGCGGTCGTGATCCTGTGGCGTCATGATACACGTTTGGCGTTTGTGATCGCGGTGGCTATGGTGGCTAATCACATTGCGGCGGCTGTGGCGGGGGCGATAATCCCCATCGGGTTGTCGAGGGCAAAGGTCGATCCGGCGGTGTCATCGACGGTATTCGTAACAACAGTGACGGATATTGTCGGATTTTTCGCTTTTTTGGCACTGGCGAGCCTGATGCTCTTGTAATTTTCGCGTTACAGGATTAATAATGTGCGCTTAGCCTGACATTCGTGTATCAATGTGTCGAAACCGACACATAATTTTAAGAAACGGAAACTTGTCTATGACTGATCGACTGAAAATCTCTCGCAAAGGTCTTGAGCTTATCAAAGGGTTTGAAGGCTTCCGCCCCCAAGCCACCAAATTGGCCAATGGCAATTGGATTGTGGGATATGGTCACACCCGTTCAGCCCACGAAGGCAAGGCTGTCAGCGAAAGCGACGCCGAGTCCTTGTTGCAATATGATCTGCAAGAGATTGAAAACGCAGTCAATTCCCGTGTTTTGACCCCGATCAGTCAGAACCAATTTGATGCTTTGGTCTCGTTTGTGTTCAACATTGGCGTTTCCAATTTTGAGACATCAGACGTGCTGCGCAACCTGAACGAGGGTCATGTGCTGCGCGCCGCCGAGGGCATGGAGAAATGGCGCAAAGCCCGCGTGGGTGGTGATCTGTTGATTGTCGATGCCTTGGTGCGTCGCCGTGCCGCCGAGAAATCCTTGTTCTTGACCCCCGATGCGGGGCACCGTGCGGCCTCGAGCTTTGAAGTGCGTCCGGCCATGGACCTGAACATCGAAGCCGAAGACTTGGACGAAGCCCCGAGCCGCGACAGCGGTGTCGTTGAGGGCAGCCTGGCCCCAGCCGCGCCTGCCCAGCCCATCGTTGAAACCTCTGCATCCACGACCCAAAGCCCGAGTGCCAAACGTGATGATGAGGATCAGAGCCGCGCAGAGACAACAGCAGAGACAGCCGCCAAGAAAGAGCCCGCGTCTGACCGCAACCCGGATGCCAAGACTGAGGATACAAAAGACAAGAGTGTCAAGTCTGAGGACACCAAGGATGAAGGGCCACGCTTTGATGACCCCATCAGCCCGGCGCCCACAGGCGACATGCCGGCAGGCAAAGACAATGTGGTGACCCTGCACGACAAGTCCAGCGAAGCCAAGCCGTTGGCCTCAGGCGTCTCGAAGACCACCATGACCGACAGCGAAACCGAGGTCATGGACCGTACGGCCGCTTCGGCTGAAACCGAAGCCACTGACGAAGAGGTGCCCGAAACCAGCCAAGAGGAAATCTTGGACATCGTGCGTCGCATTCGGGAAATGACCCAAAACGCGCCTAAGGTTGCCACCTACTCAGAAGAGGAGTCTTCTGACACGGCGGTTGCGGAAGCCGTTGAGCCGGAGGCCCCCAGTGCCAGCGTGGCCAAGGTCGAGGCGAAAGAGGCACCAAAAGAGCCAACCCCGTCTGCGGTTCAGCAAAGTCCAGCCGTGGAAACGCCAAAATCTGATGATTCTCGCACGGAAAAGGCGGCATCGCATACTCCCAAAGAAAAAAAGCCCGTCAGCATGACGGTCAGCGATACGGTGCGCCCCTTGACGGGATCAGGCTTCAAAATTCCTGAGGGTGTCACGCCTTCGCCAGCCCATCCGCCTGCGCCACAGCCGCAAACCCAGCCAAAACCGGAAACGGTGGTTGAGGAGTCGGTGATCGCCGTGCCGGCGATGTCCAAAGGGGCGGATCAGGGACCAGACCCGATGTTGGTTCCCGCTGCCCATGCGCGCGCTGATGACACGCCCAAGAAAAAGCCTGTTCAGGTCATCCGCCGCGACCCTGATGCGGAAATCCCTGCTGAAGGTCTGATGGCGCCAATGTTTGAAGGGGACGAGGTCTTTGATCTTAGCATTGTTCACGATGCGCCCCCCGTTAACACGGGCCAGGATGATATCATTTTCCTGGGCGACGATGTCAGCCGCTATACGGTTGTGGGGGCCTTGTTGGGCGCCTGCGGCATCGTGTTGGGAACGAAGAACTTGATGGGGGGCACCACTTCGGCTTTTGCTGGTGTGATTCCCCTGATGTTGGGTGTCTTGTTGCTAGCAGCGTCTGGGTATTTCATCTTCAAGAACTATCAAAAGTACACCGAACGCAACAGCAAACTGGGCAGCACCGCCAACGCCTAAGCTTGCTAGAAATCTGAATCAATAAAATCGCGCCCGGGGCTTGGTCCCGGGCGTTTTTCTTTTATAAGGGACCCTGAGAAACAGGAGGCCCCTACCGATGACCCCGAACGACAGCTTTATGAATTTTGGACTGGGTGAAACCGCCGATGCCATCCGCGATATGGTGGCGACCTTTTCGCAAAATGAAATTGCCCCCCTGGCTGAGGAGGTGGACCGCACCGACGAATTCCCCCGCCATCTGTGGCCAAAAATGGGCGAGCTAGGTTTACATGGCATCACTGTCCCCGAAGCTGACGGCGGTGCGGGTCTTGGCTATCTGGAACATTGCCTGGCGGTTGAAGAAATCAGCCGGGCGTCGGCCTCGGTCGGTTTGTCGTACGGCGCGCATTCAAACCTGTGCATCAACCAAATTGCCCGCTGGGGCAATGACGAACAAAAGGCCAAATACCTGCCGAAACTGATTTCGGGCGAGCATCTGGGCGCTTTGGCCATGTCCGAGGCGGGTGCGGGCTCTGATGTGGTTTCAATGGGCCTGAAGGCCGAGAAAAAGGGCGATCGTTATCTGCTGAATGGCAACAAGTTCTGGATCACCAATGGCCCGGACGCCGAGGTCTTGGTGGTCTATGCCAAAACCGACCCGACTGCGGGGCCCAAGGGCATCACGGCCTTCTTGATTGAAAAGGGCATGAAGGGCTTTGGCATTGCGCAGAAACTTGACAAATTGGGGATGCGCGGCTCGCTGACCGGTGAGCTGGTGTTCGAAGACTGCGAAGTGCCCGAAGACAACATCATGGGGCCGCTGAACGGCGGCGTGAAGGTGTTGATGTCGGGTCTTGATTATGAGCGCGCCGTGCTGGCGGCAGGCCCCTTGGGCATTATGCAAGCGGCGCTCGATGTGGTCTTGCCGTTCGTGCGCGAGCGCAAACAGTTCGGCAAGCCCATTGGCTCGTTTCAATTGATGCAGGGTAAGGTTGCTGACATGTATGTGGCGCTGAACTCGGCGCGGGCTTATGTGTATGCGGTGGCCCAGGCCTGTGATCGGGGCGAGACGGCACGCAAAGATGCCGCAGGCGCCATTTTGTTTGCCGCCGAAAGGGCCACCGAGGTCTCGTTACAAGCCATCCAAGCCTTGGGCGGTGCCGGATATCTGAACGAAAGCCCAGTGGGCCGTTTGCTTCGGGATGCCAAGCTTTATGAGATTGGGGCCGGAACCTCCGAGATCCGTCGCTATTTGATCGGGCGCGAACTGATCGGCGAGTCCTAGGTCGCTGCGCCAAACATAAAAAAAGCCCGGGGTGAGCCCGGGCTTTTTCTTAATGTGTCGATGTCTTAGTTGATGGGGGTATAAACCTCAGCCTCTTTAGCGTAGGGGTGCACATGGGTGGTGCTGTGGCCCCACATCTCACCGCGGAATTGGGCTTCGTTATAATCCATGTCCAAAGGCATGGAGTTGGGGCTGATCATGCCGGCCTCTTTATAGGTAGCTTTGCTGCCATCAGCGGCAAAGACGGTTTCCGTATAGATGGTTGAGCCATGACCATCGTTGAATGTGAACTCGACCATCACATCGCCATTGGCCAAAACGGTTTCGTCGACATCCTGGCCATTGACGGTCACTTGCTTGGTGGCGGTATCAAAGGCGATGCGCTCGTTGCCATTGTGTTGGGCGTCGTGGTTGATATTGAAATTGAAATTGACGGTGCTCATAGGTTTCCTCCCTTATGTTCCTTAAGCAGCCGGAGCATAGGGCGAGGGACGGTATGCGTCAAGTGGCGAACGAAATCATTCAGTTTTTGTGACAATGTTCCAGGCTAAAGGCCAAAGCCGCTGATTTGATCAGTGGGCTTGCGTGCCACATGGGTGACGGCACATTCCAGTTGTTGCAGGGCATGAACCGTGAAATGATAGCCTGCTTGCGTGGCCTCATCAAACGCCTTCCAGTCGCGGATCTCGATGTTTTCCAGTGGTGGCAGAATCAGCACGTCGACATTGTCGGCGCGACTGGCCATATCCTTGTGATTGCGCACGGTGGCGGCGCGCATCAGGATGCTGGCGATGGGTAGGCCCTTGTGCGTTTGGCCGGACATCATCCAGGAGACCAGATTGTCAGGGCCCTGCAGATCCTTGGGCTGGACACCCTTGGCCCGCGTGACATCCACACCCACCACCACGCCCCCATGGAACTGGCGCATAACGTCGGCGGGAAAGTTCTTCATCACGGCCCCATCGACCAAGACCTGGTCGTTCATAACCACGGGCGGCAAAAGCCCGGGAATGGCCAGGGATGCGCGCAAGGCATCGCGCAAGCGGTCATTGCGGTGCACCATAGGGCTGCCGCTTGTCAGGTTGGATGACAGGCAAAAATAGGGGCGCCACAGGTCGGCGATGTCAATATCGCCAAAATGGGCCTTCAGGCGCTCCTCGACCTTTTGGCCCTTGGTCAAAGACAAAATGGGAAAGGTGATATCACTCAGGGGATTACTGTCGACAAAGGCAAGGCGCAAGCGGTCTTCGATTTCTTCATCATTCCAGCCCATGGCTACGGATGCGGCCACAATCGCCCCCATCGAAGTGCCCCCCACAAAATCAATGGGCACGTGACTTTCCCGCATCGCGCGGATGGCCCCCAAATGGGCATAGGCCCGCGCACCGCCGCCTGATAACACCACGCCCACACTGTGGCCGGTGATGGTGCGCGCCAGGCGGGCAATGTCTGCGGGGCGCTTGTCGATAATGTGCATCAGACGGTGGGGCAGGGTGCTATCAAACCACGCCCGGCCACCACTGGGCATACGGGTCATCTCGGGGTGGACCAAGATCACATCGAAAAAGCCCTGACGCACCAGGGGTGTGTTGAACTTCAGGTCGGCAAACTGGGGCGCGGGGCTGCCGCCTTGGCCGAACAGGAGGGCGCGGTCAGATTGTCGCAAACACTGAGAGATCCAACTGCCATCCGAAGCTTCGGCACAAAACAGGGTGTAGTCGTGCTGGGCCTCGACCGTGCTGTACCATTCCGTCGGTTGGCTGGCGGCGGACTGATCCACGACCTTGACGCTGTAACCCATTTTTTTGATGGCCGTAGCAATGGTCTCGGCCAGGTCGCGCATCACAAGACCCTTTTTCAAGCTCACGAGGGCATAGACATTCGGCTCGGATGATTTGATATGACGGCCAGACGTGCGCAGCCGGTAGACCATCAGCCGCGAGATATCGGCCATCAACTGGGGGTCAGATCGGATCAAACGCATAAAGGCCCGGCGGGGCAAGGCCAAAAGCTCGCTGTCGCGCATGGCCTTGACGGTGGCTGAGTGGCGCATGCCGCTGATCATCGCCATCTCGCCAATGGGCTCGCCCGGGCGGATCACCCCGACAAATTGCGGGGCCTTATCTTCGGGGTCGGTGGCGTTGGGGTCGTGGCGAAACACACCCAGCCGTCCTGTGCGCAGAATATAGACCATATCTGCGGCCTCGCCCGCATTCATCAGGGTTTGTCCCCCGGGCAGGGATAACCACACCGCATCCTCGCCCACCAATTTGAAATGGCGGCGGGAAAACAGACGCGCCACAGGGCTGTCAGGCAGGGGCGGCAAGTGAGAAATCATAATGATATTCTGCGCCGCAAAGGTGAAAGAAGATGAAATCACCCACGGCCAAACCCAAGATTTTCTGCGGGCCTGCCTCCCCGCCGCCAAGATTTTTGAATTGCGGGGTGGTGCCCCCCTTGTTAGGAAGGCGTATGAGCATCCTGACCAGTCAACACAATCCGGCCTCGGACGAGGCCAAAGCCCGCGAAGCCCACAATCGGGGCCTGTTGTCGGACCTAAGCACCGCCCTGCAGACCGCAGGTCTTGGGGGTTCGGAACGGGCACGGGAAAAGCACGTCAAGCGCGGCAAGCTGTTGCCTCGGCACCGCGTCGAGCGTTTGCTGGATCCGGGCAGCCCGTTCCTGGAGCTCTCGCCCCTTGCGGCTTATGGTATGTATGGGGGGGATATCCACGGGGCCGGGATGATCACCGGCATTGGCCGCATCCAGGGTCGCGAGTGTGTGGTGGTGGCCAATGACGCCACGGTCAAGGGCGGCACCTATTATCCCATGACAGTGAAAAAGCACCTGCGCGCGCAAGAGATTGCCCGTGAAAACCGCTTGCCCTGTGTGTACCTTGTCGACAGTGGCGGGGCCAATTTGCCCCACCAAGCCGAGGTCTTTCCTGATCGGGATCACTTTGGCCGGATTTTTTACAACCAAGCCCAAATGAGCGCCGAGGGCATTGCCCAAATCGCCGTCGTGATGGGCAGTTGCACCGCTGGTGGGGCCTATGTGCCGGCCATGTCGGACGAAAGCATCATTGTGCGCAACCAAGGCACCATCTTCCTGGGCGGCCCGCCACTGGTGAAGGCGGCCACGGGCGAGGTGATTTCGGCCGAGGATCTGGGCGGGGCCGAGGTGCATGGCCGCCAGTCTGGCGTTGTTGACCATGTGGCCGAGAATGATGACCATGCCCTCGAGCTTGCCCGTCGTGTGGTCAGCCATTTGCCGCAAAACAAAACCACGGTGCTGGCCCAAAGCCGGGCCCCGAAATATGACCCGTCTGAAATTTATGGCATCCTGCCCGAAGACGTCCGCGCGCCCTATGACGTGCACGAAATCATCGCCCGCTTGGTCGATGGCTCGGAGTTTGACGAGTTCAAAGCGCTATACGGCAAGACCTTGGTCACAGGCTTTGCGCAGATTCACGGTGCCCCTGTGGGCATCATTGCCAACAATGGCGTGCTGTTTTCAGAAAGCGCACAAAAGGGCGCACATTTTATCGAACTGTGCTGCCATCGGCGCATCCCCATCGTGTTTTTGCAAAACATCTCAGGCTTTATGGTTGGCGGCAAATACGAAGCCGGCGGCATCGCCAAGGATGGGGCCAAGCTGGTGACGGCGGTGGCCACGGCCAATGTACCAAAAATCACCATCCTGATTGGCGGCTCGTTTGGGGCTGGGAACTATGGCATGTGCGGCCGGGCCTACAGCCCACGGTTCTTGTTTCAATGGCCCAATGCCCGGACCTCGGTGATGGGGGGCGAGCAAGCGGCCAGTGTCCTGGCCACGGTGAAACGCGATGGCATTGAGGCCCAAGGCGGCAGCTGGTCCGCAGAGGAAGAAGAGGCCTTCAAGGCCCCGATCCGCGAGACCTACGAGGCCGAGGGCTCGCCCTATTATTCCACGGCGCGTCTGTGGGATGATGGCATCATCGATCCCGCCCGCACGCGCGATGTGCTGGGCCTGTGCCTATCGGTCACCCAAAACGCCCCCACGCCCGAGCCCAAATTCGGTATCTTCCGGATGTAAGTGAAAAAGGACACCTGTCATGACCACCACAACTGAAACCAAAGCCGTTGAGTTGACCGCCACCCCTGGTGGTGTGGCGGTGATCACCCTGAACCGTCCGGAAAAGCGCAATGCCTTTTCGGGCAACACCATCGAGCAGTTGCAGGATACGTTTGCCACCTTACGGGCGGCGGATCATGTGAAATTGGTCTTCTTGCGTGGGGCCGGGGGCGTGTTTTCCGCCGGGGCTGATTTGCAATGGATGAAGGCCGCCGCGGATTATACCGAGGAAGAAAACAAACAAGACGCCCTGGCCTTGGCGCATATGCTGCGGGATCTTTACCACCTGCCGCAAGTGACCTGTGCCCTGGTTGAGGGCGCGGCCATGGGCGGTGGCTGTGGTTTGGTGGCGGCTTGTGACATGGCCGTGGCTGTCAAGGGCACCAAGTTCGCCTTTTCCGAGGCACGTCTGGGTCTGACGCCCGCCACCATCTCGCCTTATGTTATACAGGCCATTGGTCCTCGGGCCGCGCGCTGGCTATTTGGCACCGCCGAGGTGTTCTCGACGGATCTGGCGTTGCGTTTAGGCCTCATCACCGAGGAAGTCGAAGACGCCACCGCCCTGCAAAAAGCCATGAGCCGTATCGAGGAACAGGTGGCCTTGTGCGCGCCAGGGGCCATTGCTGACGCCAAGGATTTGGTGGATACCGTTTGTTTTGCGCCCTTTGATGATCGCCTATTGGAAGAAACCGCCAAGCGCATCGCCCACCGCCGCGCCACCGATGAGGGCCGCGAGGGCATCGCCGCCTTTTTGGGCAAGCGCAAAGCCAGCTGGGTATAAGCCATATGTTCAATAAGATCCTGATTGCCAATCGCGGAGAAATCGCCTGCCGCATCATCGAAACGGCCCGCAAATGGGGCGTGCGCACGGTGGCGGTCTATTCCGATGCCGATGCCCAGGCCCGCCATGTGCGCATGGCCGACGAGGCGGTGCGCATTGGCCCCGCGCCATCGGCGGAAAGTTATCTGAAGGGCGATCTGATCTTAAACGTGGCGCGCGACACGGGCGCCCAGGCTATCCATCCGGGTTATGGCTTTTTGTCGGAGAACGCTGATTTCGCCGAGGCCTGTGAAAAGGCTGGGGTGGTTTTTATTGGCCCACCTGCCAGCGCCATTCGCGCCATGGGCCTGAAAGACGCCGCCAAACAATTGATGCGCAAGGCCGGTGTGCCGGTGACGCCTGGCTATGATGGGGACAACCAAGACGCCGATCACCTGCAAGCCCAGGCCGACGAGATTGGCTATCCGGTGCTGATCAAGGCTGTTGCAGGCGGCGGCGGCAAGGGCATGCGCAAGGTGGATCGCGCCGAAGATTTCCCCGAGGCCCTGAAGGCCGCCCAGCGGGAAGGCCAAGCCAGTTTCAGCGACCCCCGTGTCTTGGTGGAAAAATATATCGAAAACCCCCGCCACATCGAGGTGCAAGTCTTTGCCGATAGCCATGGCAACTGCGTCTATTTGCACGAGCGGGATTGTTCGTTGCAGCGTCGCCACCAAAAGGTGATCGAGGAAGCACCTGCCCCGGGCATGAGCCCCCAAGTACGCGCCGCCATCGGCCAGGCCGCCGTCAATGCCGCCAAGGCGGTGAACTATGTCGGGGCGGGGACCATCGAATTCATCGCGGATGGCTCGGGCGCCTTGTCGGCGGACAAAATCTGGTTCATGGAAATGAACACGCGCTTGCAAGTCGAGCACCCGGTCACCGAAGCCATCACCGGCCAAGACTTGGTGGAATGGCAGTTGCGCGTGGCCGCAGGCCAGCCCCTGCCGTTACAGCAGGCCCAAATCCCGTTGAACGGCCACGCCCTTGAGGCCAGGTTATACGCGGAAAACCCGGAAACTGGCTTTTTGCCCAGCACCGGCCCGCTGGAGGTCTTGCGTTTCCCCAGTGGCGTGCGCATTGACACGGGCGTCGAGGAAGGGGACGTGGTCAGCCCCCATTATGACCCCATGGTGGCCAAGGTCATCGCCTGGGCCCCAACGCGCCAGCAGGCCATTGCCCAGCTGTCTGAGGCCTTGGGCCAGACGGCGGTGGCGGGCGTGCGGGCCAATACGGCTTTTTTGAAGCGCTGTTTGGACCACCCGGACTTTCAAGACGCCAAGCTCGACACCGGTTTTATTGGTCAGCATTTGGACCAGCTGGTGCCCGATGCCGCGCCAACGCCCCAGGTTTTGGCCTTGGCGCTGGCGGCACATTTACCCTCAAATGCCGATGCTGCTGGACAGGATCCGTGGGACCGCCTGACGGGCTTGCGGGTGGTGGGCCAGCCCCATGTGCAGGCCAGTTTTCAAATTCGCGACCAGATCTTCACCCCACGTCTGAGGGGCCGAGATTTTGTGCTGCCGGAAAGCGCCCATGACCTGATGATTCGCCAAGGCGGCACACAGCCTGATGTGGTGCTGGATGGTGAACGCCTGACCGCCCGCTGTGTGACGGGTCCTGGTTTTTGTCATCTGTTTCATCAGGGCCAGTGGTGGCCCTTGACCCGTCCGGCTTACGAGGCCGGGGCGGATGGCGCGGGCAATGGCAAGATTGTCTCGCCCATGCCGGGACGGATCTTATCGGTTTCGGTTAAGGTTGGCGACGAAGTGGCCAGTGGGGCGCCGCTTGTGACCCTAGAGGCCATGAAGATGGAACATGTGCTGACGGCACCCTTTGCCGCTAAGGTCACTGGCGTGGCCGTCAGTGATGGGGGGCAAACCCAAGAGGGGGTGGAGCTTGTCACCCTCAGCCCGTTGGAGGATGAGGCCTCGGCATGACCGTGCACCTTGTGAAGTTGTGCGTGGGCGTGGACAGTTTGGCGACATTGAAAGATCTTGTCAGCAAGCGTCACCGTGATGGCCTGCAGGTTCACACCCGCAATAAACCCAAACGCATCGATGAGGTTCTGGACGGTGGGTCGCTCTATTGGGTGATTGGTGGACAGATTGTGGCACGCCAACCGGTTATGGGCTTTGACACCCAAGATTTTGATGATCGGCCCATGCATTATATCCAGGTGGCCCCGAAGGTGATTGAAGTGCAACCCGCGCCCAAGCGTGCCTTTCAGGGCTGGCGGTATCTGGAAGGCAAAGACGCTCCGAAAGATTTGGCCAATACAGTCGAAGGTGATCTGCCCGAACATATCCGCGATGAGCTTATCAAAGCCGGGGCGTGGTAATTTCATTCTCCGTTCATACCCCGACTTGATCGGGGTATCCATCAGGTTTGCGGACGCAAACCGAACAGAGTCTTATCTGCCTGTCGACACAGGCAGGATGGATCCTCGGAGCAAGTGCGAGGATGAGCGGAGTACTAAACAGCCCAGTTATCGATAAGCCGGGTTTTGTCGATCCAGGCTGCAGCAAAGACACGGGCCGGGCCGCTGAGGGGCCCCGTGCCCAGAGGTTCAAGGGTTTCCGCGTCTCGAATTTCAAAATAATCAATGGTGTCGAAACCCGCGTCCATCAAATCTTGCCAGCCTTGATCGGCCACGCGGCCCACGGCTTCACCGGCCGCCAAAGCGCTGGCCGCTGCCTTCAGGGCCACATTCATTTGCCCTGCCACCTGTCGGCCATGATCAGTCAGATAGGCATTGCGCGAGGACATGGCCAGGCCATCATGCTCGCGCATGGTCGGGGCCGCCAAAATCTCAACCGGAATGTCCAGATCGCGCACCAAACGGCGAATGACGCACAGTTGCTGATAATCCTTCTCGCCAAAAACGGCGATGTCCGGCAGGGCCTGCAACAGCAACTTGGTCACGACCGTGGTCACACCCCCGAAAAAATGCGGACGTGCCGCACCGCACAAACCCTCCGAGACGTCATCCACACGCACCGAGGTGGAAAAATTCGGCGTATACATCTCTTCGGGGTCGGGCACATACATCACATCCGCCCCGACGGTGTTCAGCTTGATCATGTCGCCTTGTTCGTCGCGGGGATAGCGTTCCAGGTCCTCGGCGGGGGCAAATTGTAGGGGATTGACAAAGACACTGACGATGACCTTATCGGCATTGGCCTTGGCCATTTTCACGAGGCTCAGATGACCTTCGTGCAAAGCGCCCATGGTGGGCACAAGCGCGATGCGCAAACCCGCCTGACGCCAGTTTTCCACCCGTGCCCGCAAGGTTGAGCGCGTGCGCACAATGATCAGGTGATCAAGATCAGGATTGCTGGGACGGGCCGGGCTGCTCATGGGTTTGCTTTACGCGCCTTGGATAAGCGGAGCAAGAGCCAATGGGCAACACTGTTGAAAAAGGGGCAAACGGGTCGGGGGCGCACAATTATTGTGCGGCCAGGGCCAAACAGTTGTGTTTCTCGGCCTTCAAATGCTCGCAAGCCTGGCGCGCCTCTGATGGCCCAAAACCCACAAAGCGGGCGCGATAAAAAGTTCGCCCTTTGACCTGGACAGGCATGATCAAACTGTAGCTATCGGCCAGGACCCTGCGATGGCGATCTTGAATGTGGCTCAGTTGGTTTTGCGCGTCCCGCCGCGTATCAAAGGCCCCAATTTGAATGCTGTAGAGCCCTTGGCCGCGTGAGGCCACCGACTGAGGTTTATTCAGTTGTTTATTCTGTGGCGCATCATCCATTTTGGGCTCAGCCTCTAGGCGGGCGGCGACCTCGGCCAAACTGTGACCAGATGTCGGCGCGTGCGGCAAGAATTGGCGAGGTGTGGCGTCGCCTTCTTCCAGGCGGCGGTCCAGTACACGGGGCACCTCGCCTTCCGCCGAGCCTTGCTCGATCGGGTTATCAATCAGGTGCCCGATGGCATCGGGTTCTTCAAGCGCCATGGTGGCCAGCTGTGCCGCGCGCTCGCCACGCTGACGGCGATCAAGGACGGCAAAGGTTTTGTCCAGCAGCTCTTCCATATGGGCATCACGCGTGCGCGAGGTCCGGCCGCCAATCACAACAGCAATCACGCGCTTGCCTTCACGCACCGCCGAGGCGGCCAAATTAAAGCCCGAGGCATTGGTAAAGCCGGTTTTGATACCGTCCACGCCATCGGCATTTTGCAGCAAGCGGTTGTGGTTGCGCAGTTCAGCACCACGCCACTCAAAGGTCGGGGCGGAAAAGTAGCCATAATATTTCGGGTGATCCCGCATGATGGACCGCGACAGAATGGCCATATCACGGGCGGTGCTGATTTGGCGCTCATCAGGCAGGCCGCTGGCGTTGACAAAGCGCGTGCGCTTCATACCCAGCTCACGGGCCTTGATGGTCATGATGGCGGCAAAGCGACTTTCTGATCCGCCTAAAAACTCGGCCATCGCGACAGCTATGTCATTTGAAGATTTGACAGCGATGGCGCGAATGGCTTGGTCAACAGTAATGGTACGGCCTGCGGGCAGGCCCAGTTTAGACGGGGGCTGACGGGCCGCCGTTCTTGAGATCTTAATTTTGTCGGTCAATTTGATTTGGCCGGCTTCAAGCGCATCAAAGGCCAGATAGAGTGTCATGATTTTGGTCAGCGAGGCCGGATAGCGTTCGCTGTCGGCACGGCGGGCGTAGAGCACTTCGCCGGTTTTGGCCTCGATAACGATGGCGGAATATTGCGGTTTGCCTGATGGCTTGGCCAACCCCATGCTGGGGGCCAAGGTCAACACAATCAAGGCCAGGAAAGCGAACGCCCCGCCCACAGATGCCTGCCATCTATGATTCATACTCTTGCACATATCCGAATTTGCCACGTCGTTAAAGTATACACCTGGTTTTCTTAGTCAGAGATTAATGCCCATTAATCTTTTCCGAAATGAGGGACATTTTCTCATATAGGTTAGGTTTTGGTTGCTCCAAACGCTTGTCAGGCGATAAAAAACGCCTGAAACACGATTATTTTGTGTGATGCACAATGTTGCCATTGACAAATGCTGCGCTGCACACTAAGTGAGAGGCTGCAAGCCAACAGGAGACTGCGATATGACCAAATCCAACACCAAAACCGCCGAAGCCATTGCCGATAACATGCAAGACAGCCTGGAAACCTCAATCGAGTCGGGCAGCAAAATGTTCAAAGACACCATGGACCAGAATGTGAAATTCTGGGGCGACATGCAAGCCTTGGGTCAAAAAAATATGGACGCCTGGATGAAAGCCAGCACCATCATGATGCAAGGTGGCCAAAAAATCGTGGCCCAAGCCTCGGAAAGTGCGCGCACTTCATTCGAAGGCAACATGAAAGCCGCCAAATCTTTGGCCTCGGCCAAATCGGCTCAAGAAGCCATGGAGCTGCAATCGCAGCTGATGCAAGATATGGCCAGCACCTTTATGGCCGAAGCCAAGAAAATCGGTGATGTGCAAACCAAAGTCGCGCAAGAGGTTTTTGAAACCGTCAGCGAGCGTATGGCTGATGGCATGAAAAGCGTCGCTTAAGCGTTTCTGTCGATAATCGACTAAAATTTGAAAAACGCTCGCCACTTGGCGGGCGTTTTTTTATGTTTTGGACGCTTAGGGCCTAGGCATAATTTCTCTATATACATCTTGATCGTTACGCCTTATTAACCTCTGTGGGAATATTCAGTTAGCGGAATATTTTTCGTGCAGTGGAGAGGACCAAATGAGAAAATACAGCGCTATGATGTGGGTGGCGATTTTTACACTGAGCATTGCCAGCGTTGCCTTTGCCGCCTGGCCGGTTTAAGGGCGCCCTTTCCGATTCCGTTTTTCTGACTTACCCGTTAGGCCGACTTATCCTTCAAGGCTTGGCGAGAGCGTGAATTGGCCTTGCGGCTTGATTTCACCTTACCATTTTAACACGTCTGACGAGCTTATGCGCTCAAATGCCGCGCCTATCCTCGGGCGTTGGTAATCTTAGTGGTGTGAAAACAGGGCTTTAGGGGGCGTGGCCCGAGGGTTGCCCTACCATTTTTCAGATCCGTCACTAATTATAAGCTTGGAAGCCCCAGGAATCTGTCAAACTGGTAAGGAGCTGTTCATCCAAGATGTGGAATAGTCTGAATTATGAGTGAGCCAAAACCCCCGAAACGGCCAGCGGTTGATGAACCCGGCGAGCGTCAGGATACAGACGTTGTTGCCGCCCCTAAGCCGAAAACCAAAAAGCCGTCGATGTATCGTGTTTTGTTGTTGAACGACGACTACACGCCCATGGAGTTTGTGGTTTACGTTCTTGAGCGGTTTTTCAACAAAAACCGCGAGGAAAGCACCCATATCATGCTGCACGTTCATCACCATGGTGTGGGGGTGTGTGGGATCTATACGTACGAAGTGGCGGAAACCAAGGTGGCCCAAGTGCTGGACGCCGCTCGCCGCAATCAACATCCATTGCAATGCACGATGGAACGGGAATAGTTAGGAGACCGGAATGCCATCCTTTTCACGACATCTCGAAGAAACGCTTCACCGGGCCATTGCTTATGCCAATGCGCGTAACCATGAATACGCGACGCTGGAGCATCTGCTGCTGGCCCTGACCGATGACACGGATGCCCAGGCGGTGATGAAGGCCTGCGCCGTTGAGGTGGATGTGCTGAAAGAAAGCCTGAGTGAGTATATCGACAGCGAGCTTGGCAATCTGGTGGTCGATGACGACGAAGACGCCAAACCCACGGCGGGCTTCCAGCGGGTAATCCAGCGCGCGGTGATTCATGTGCAGTCCTCGGGCCGTGATGAGGTCACAGGCGCCAATGTACTGGTGGCCATTTTCTCGGAGCGGGAAAGCCACGCCGCTTACTTCCTGCAAGAACAAGACATGACGCGCTATGACGCGGTCAACTTCATTGCCCATGGCGTGGCCAAAAAGGCCGGTATGGGCGAGCCCCGGGCCGTGAAGGGCGCGAGCTCGGAAGAGGAAAGCACCAACAAAACCGGGCGTGAGGCGTTGGATGCCTATTGTGTGAACCTGAATGAAAAGGCCATGCAGGGCAGCATCGACCCGCTGATCGGGCGCGAAGCCGAGGTCGAACGCGCCGTGCAGATTTTGTGTCGGCGCTCGAAAAACAACCCGCTGTTGGTGGGGGACCCTGGGGTCGGGAAAACCGCCATTGCCGAAGGTCTGGCCAAGCGCATTGTTGACGGCGAAGTGCCCGAGGTTTTGGGCGACAGCACCATTTTCTCTTTGGATATGGGCGCCCTGTTGGCCGGCACCCGCTATCGTGGGGATTTCGAGGAACGCATCAAACAGGTGGTGAAGGAGCTGGAAAACTTCCCCGGCGCCATTCTGTTTATCGACGAAATTCACACCGTGATTGGCGCGGGGGCTACGTCTGGCGGGGCTATGGATGCCTCGAACTTGCTGAAGCCCGCTTTGCAGTCCGGCAGCCTGAAATGCATGGGCTCGACGACCTACAAAGAATACCGCCAGCATTTTGAAAAAGACCGCGCCCTGGTGCGGCGTTTTCAGAAAATCGATGTGGCCGAGCCGTCACCCGCGGATGCCATCAAGATTTTGCAAGGCCTGAAACCGTATTACGAGGATTACCACGGCCTGAAATACACCAATGAGGCCATTCGCGCCGCCGTTGAGCTTTCAACCCGCTATATGGGCGACAAAAAACTGCCGGATAAGGCCATCGATATCATCGATGAGGCCGGGGCTTCACAACAACTGTTGAGCGAGAGCAAGCGCAAAAAGACCATTGGCGTCAAAGATGTCGAGCAAGTGGTTTCAAAAATGGCGCGTATTCCGGCCAAATCGGTTTCCAAATCCGATACCGAGCTGTTAAAAAATCTGGCAGAAGATATGCAGCGTGTTGTCTTTGGCCAGGATGAAGCCATTGATCAGCTCTCGGCAGCCATCAAGCTGTCGCGGGCTGGATTGCGTGAACCTAACAAGCCGATTGGTTGCTATTTGTTCTCAGGCCCCACGGGCGTTGGGAAAACCGAGGTGGCCAAGCAATTGGCCTCGTTGTTGGGTATCGAGCTTCTGCGCTTTGATATGTCCGAGTATATGGAGCGTCATGCGGTTTCACGGCTGATTGGGGCGCCTCCGGGCTATGTGGGTTATGACCAAGGTGGCCTGCTGACCGACGGCGTCGACCAACATCCGCATTGTGTGCTGCTGTTGGATGAAATCGAAAAAGCCCACCCCGAGCTTTTCAACATTCTGTTGCAGGTGATGGACAACGGCACCTTGACCGACACCAACGGCAAAAAGGTCGACTTCCGCAATGTGATCTTGATCATGACCACCAACGCCGGGGCTTCGGATAACCAGCGCAACGCCATCGGCTTTGGCCGGACCAAAGTCACGGGCGAGGACGAGGCCGCCATCAAGCGCTTGTTCACCCCGGAATTCCGCAACCGTCTGGATGCGGTGGTGCCATTTGCGCAACTGTCCGAAGACGTCATTCGCTCGGTGGTCGACAAGTTCATCATGCAACTCGAAGCCTTGTTGTCGGATCGCAATGTCACCATCAATCTGACAGAAGAGGCCGAAGATTGGCTGGTGAAGCACGGCTATGATGAGCTTTATGGCGCGCGCCCGATGTCGCGGGTCATCCAGGAGCACATCAAAAAGCCGCTGGCTGATCAGCTGCTGTTCGGGGAACTGTCCAAGGGCGGTGCGGTTACCGTTATTGTCAAAGACGACACCCTCGACTTCAAATTTGAAGAAGACACCGGCAAGGCCAAAGGTAAAACCACCAAGGCCAAAAAGAAACCTGGTAAATCCAATTCGAATTCAAATTCCAAGGACGAGTTGGAAGACCAAAAATAGCCCCCTGATCATGAGCAAAGCGTTGCCATGAGCAAGGCGCTGTATATATGAAAAAAGCCCGGGGGCGTCCCCGGGCTTTTTTTACCCTGTATGCGGCACGCCTAATCACGTGCTGACATCAAATTTATCGAATGGGTTCGATCACGCGTGTTTCTTGTGCGGTGGGGACAAAGCCGATTTTTTGATAGGTGGCGAGCGCATTGGGGTGATCAAGCGTACAGGTCTCCACCGACAGCATGGTGATGCCCCGTGACCAGGCGGAACGCACCAGAGTATCCAGCAAAAATCCCCCGACACCACGGCCTTGGAATTCTTTCATCACGCCAAAATAGGCAATGCGCGGCTGGTCGGGGTCGCTGTAATCAATCTCGCCAAAGCCCGCAGGGGCCCCATCGACATAAACGACGGTGATTTCGGTGCTGTCGGCCTCGATGATGGCTTTCAAATCCTCATCAGACAGCCGTTTGCGGTCAACCCAATGATAATCATGGCCCACGGCATCGTACAAATAGCGATAGAAATGCACGGGACATTCCTCGAGCCGCAACAGCATCAAACGCGCCAGCGGCGATCGCTTGGGCGGGCGAATGGGAGGATTGGTCATCTCCAGATGGGTGACCGTGGTTTCAATTTTATCTGTTTTTGCTTTTGCCATGAATGTGCCTTTGGGGACGGGATCACCATGTAAACGCATTTGCATTAGGATCCTGTTAATAGGATGATTGCCCAGCGCCGACAATGGCGATTTTCTGCCATTATGGAACCGAGCATCAGTCGGCCGGCTCCTTTTTCTCGCGTTTGGATTTCAAGATCTCATAGGCCTCAAGGGCGCGATCCCGCGCTGTCATGTGATCGACCATGGGATGAGGATAGGTGCTGCCCAGGGTGATGCCGGCGTTCCCCAGCTCGCTGGCCGAGGCCTCCCACGGGCGATGAATCTTGGTGTTGGGCAGGCCGGAAAGCTCGGGCACCCACTGGCGCACATACTGACCCTGGGCGTCAAATTTTTCGCCTTGGGTGAACGGGTTGAAAATCCGAAAATAAGGCGCAGCATCAGCGCCCGAGCCGGCCACCCACTGCCAGCTGGCGGCATTGTTGGCAAGATCCGCATCCACCAGCGTGTCCCAAAACCAATCCTCACCGTGACGCCAATGCAGCATCAAGTGCTTGGTCAGGAACGAGGCCACCACCATGCGCACCCGGTTGTGCATCTCGCCCGTTTGCCACAGCTGACGCATGCCCGCGTCCACCAGTGGATATCCGGTTTGGCCTAGCTGCCAGCGTTTCAGATCCTCGGTGCTATCCCGCCAAGGGAACAAATTGAAATCATAGCGAAAATTTTCACTCGGCAGGGTGGGGAAATGATACAGCAAATGATAAGAAAACTCCCGCCACCCCAATTCTGACAAAAACTTTTGCGCGGGCTTGGCCGGGGCTTCACCCTTGTCGATGGCGGCTTGGGTTTTGTGCCAAATTTGGCGCGGACTGATCTCGCCGAAATGCAAGGCCGCTGATAGACCAGATGTCACCTCGGCAGCGGGCAGGTCGCGCTTGTCTTTGTAATCGCTGACACGGGTGTCCAAAAAGGTGCGCAGACGGCTCTGGGCCCAATCCTCGCCCGTGGTCTCGGGGTCAAAATCCTGGGCCCAGTTCGGGCGCGTGGGCAGCAGATGCCAATCCGTCAATGTGTCACTTTGGGGCCAGCACTCAGGCGCAGGGATGGTGTGGGGTGTGGGCAGGGGGGCTGCGGGCTCATCACTGGCCAAGCACGCCCGCCAAAAGGGGCTGTAGACTTTATAGGGATCGCCCGCTTGGGTGGCGATCGTCCAAGGCTCAAACAGCAGTCGCGTGCAAAAGCTTTGCACATCCAGGCCTTGATCTTTGAAATGCGCCTTCAGGTCGGTGTCACGGGAGATGGCATAGGGCTCGTAGTCCCGCCCCCAATACAGCGCCTCGGCACCCGTTTCCGAAATGATCTCAGACAATATGGCCTCGGCGGAGCCCTTGCGCAGGATCAATCTCTGGCCCTTGTCCAGAAGCCGGGTTTGCAGGCTCAGCAAGCTGTGGTGCAATCGCCAGAGGCTGGCACCCCCT
The DNA here is from genome assembly GCA_937138625.1 of uncultured Caulobacteraceae bacterium. Classification (GTDB taxonomy): domain Bacteria; phylum Pseudomonadota; class Alphaproteobacteria; order Caulobacterales; family Caulobacteraceae; genus CAKZPF01. Next base: position 74,711 of record CAKZPF010000003.1, read on the forward strand.
CGGGCCCACGTGCCCGCACCGTCTTGGTCAAGGATATACAGGCAAATCACAGGCCCGCCTCGGTCCACAGCCGCCGTCAAGGCCGCGTGATCCGCAAGCCGCAGGTCATGCCGAAACCAAACGATGCAAGGGGCAGTCACCAGAGTCATCCTTGTTTTTAAGCCTGAATTTGGCCATATGAAGGAACCACCATTACATAAGGCGAGTTCATGTCAAAACCAAATGCAGAAATTCGGCTGAAAGCCCCAAAATCCGAGATCACCTTAGGCAACCATTTGCCCCTTGGGATCATTGCCGGACCCTGTGTGCTGGAAAGTCGTGATCACGCCCTGATGATGGCCGCAGAGTTGAAAGACCTGTCTGAAAAACTGGGCTTTGGTTTGATTTATAAAACCTCGTTCGACAAGGCCAACCGCACCTCACTGTCCGGCGAGCGCGGCCTGGGCCTGGACGCGAGCCTAAAAATCTTTGACGAAATCCGCACCCAGTTCGACATGCCCGTGCTGACGGATGTGCACACGGCCGAACAGTGCGCCGAGGTGGCCACTGTGGTCGATGTTTTGCAGATCCCGGCCTTTTTGTGTCGTCAAACGGATTTGTTGATCGCCGCTGCCAAAACTGGCCGGGTGATCAATGTGAAAAAGGGTCAGTTTTTGGCACCGTGGGATATGAAAAACGTCATCGCCAAGGTCACCGACAGCGGCAACGCCAATGTCATGGCCTGCGAACGCGGGGCTTCGTTTGGCTATAACACCTTGATCAGCGATATGCGCGCCATTCCCATCATGCGGGATTTTGGCTGCCCGATTGTGTTTGATGCCACCCATTCCGTGCAACAGCCGGGGGGCTTGGGCGGGGCCTCTGGCGGGCAGCGCCAGTTCGTGCCCCATTTGGCGCGGGCGGCGGTGGCCATTGGGGTGGCGGCTGTCTTTATGGAAACTCACCAAGACCCGGATAACGCGCCCTCCGATGGGCCAAATATGGTGCCGCTTCAGGCCTTTGGGGATTTGATCAAAGACTTGCAAGCGTTCGATACTTTGGCCAAGGCGCAGATGCAGCGCACAGGGGGCGTATGATGGACGCCTTTGTCGTACAAAACATTCTGGACGTCACCAAAACCCTGAAAGTGGTCTGTGTCGGTGACCTGATGATCGATCGCTATGTCACGGGATCGGTGACACGGGTTTCACCCGAAGCCCCCATTCCCGTTCTGCGCCAAAACCAAACGCGGTCCACCCTGGGGGCCGTGGGCAATGTGGCCCGCAATGTTTCGCATTTGGGCGCGCAGGTGACCATGATTGGTGTGGTGGGGGATGACCATGCCGCCCACGAGGCCACACGTCTGGTGGCCAACGAGCAAAATATCATTGGCGAGCTCGTTACCGCACGGGGACGGGCCACCACAGTCAAGACGCGGTATATGGCCGGCACGCAACAGCTGCTGCGGGTGGATAACGAAGACCCAGCCCCCCTGAGCGCCGAGGTGGAAAGCTTTCTGATCGAGGCTGTGGTCGCCGAGATGGAAGATGCGGATCTGGTGCTGATTTCCGATTACGCCAAGGGGGCCGTGACCAATCGCCTGCTGGCCAGCATCACCAAGGCCGCAAGCGAACGCCAAACGCCCGTTCTGCTGGATCCCAAAGGCGTCGATTATCAGCGTTATGGGCCGGTGAATGTGGTCAAACCCAATGCCCGTGAACTGTCAGAGTTTACGCGTATGCCCACCGAAACGGACGAAGAGGTCAAGGCTGCCCTGCTGGCGGCACGGGATCTGTGCAGCGCCAAATTGATTTTGGTCACCCGCGGGGCGCGGGGCATGTCGTTCTTGGATGATGATGACAATCTGTGTCTGATCCCCGCCCAGGCCCGCGAGATCTATGATGTCTCTGGCGCGGGCGATACGGTGCTGGCCAGTCTGGGCGTGGCCCTTGCCACCGGCGCGGATATGAGCCAAGCGGCTGGGTTTGCGGTTTTGGCCTCGGGCCTGGTGGTGGAAAAAATTGGTGCGGCCGCTGTCACACCGGGGGAATTGCTGCGCGCCGCCGAAGTGCAAAAGCCCTTGGCCGGCAAAATCATGGACCAAGACATGATGCACGAACAGCTGCTGCGCTGGCGGGCGCGGGGCTTGCGTGTGGGCTTTACCAATGGCTGCTTTGATCTGCTGCACCCCGGCCATGTGCGCCTTTTGGCCGAGGCCAAGGCCAGTTGTGATCGCCTGATCGTGGGTCTGAATTCGGACGACAGTGTCGCCCGCCTGAAAGGCCCCAGCCGCCCCGTGCAAGACGAAGTGGCCCGTGCCGAAGTGCTGGCCGCCCTGCGGGATGTGGATGCCGTTTGTGTGTTTGAAGAGGACACCCCCCTGAAATTGATCGAGCGCCTGGTACCCGACGTGCTGGTCAAGGGCTCAGATTATAAAATCGACCAGGTTGTGGGCGGTGATGTCGTGACCGCGGCTGGCGGCGAGGTGCGTTTGGTCGATTTGGTGCCAGGCTGCTCGACGACTTCGGCCATCGCGCGCTGTCGCCAGGACGCCCCGGCATGAGACCTTTGATCCTGGTCACCGGTGGGGCGGGGTTTATTGGCTCGAACATCGTGGCGCATTTTGCCGCAACGGGGGCGCGGGTGGTGGTCTGTGATCGCCTGCGCGACAAAGACAGTGGCAAATGGCGCAACCTGGCCAAACATCCGGTGGATGACATTGTGCATCCCGATGAGGTTTTGGCCTGGGTGGACGAGCATGGCGCAGATCTTCAGGCCGTGGTGCATATGGGCGCAATTTCGGCCACCACCGCCAGTGATGTGGACGCCATCATCCAGACCAATTTCCGCCTGTCGAAATCGTTGTGGCAGCATTGCGCGGTGCATGGTGTGCCGTTTGTCTATGCCTCGTCGGCGGCCACATATGGCAACGGCGATTTGGGCTATGATGATCGCCAAGACCTGGGGCATCTTCGTCAATTGCGACCTTTGAACCCCTATGGATACTCTAAGGCCCTGTTTGACATCTGGGTGGCCCAGGCCGTGGCCAATGGCGCCGTGGCCCCGCCGCAGTGGGCGGGTCTGAAGTTTTTCAATGTCTATGGCCCGAACGAGTATCATAAGGGCGGCATGCGCAGCGTGGCCGCGCAACTGTTTGAACGCATCCGAGATGGGCAACCGGTGCGTCTGTTCCGTTCCCATCATCCCGATTACCAAGATGGCGGGCAGATGCGTGATTTTGTTTATGTGGCGGACTGTGTGGCCGTGGTGGACTGGTTGCTGGCAACGCCCAGCGTCAGTGGCCTGTTCAATGTGGGCTCGGGCCAAGCGCGCACCTTTCTGGACTTGGCCCATGCGGTGTTTGCAGCGCTCGATCAAGAGCCCAAGGTCGAGTTCATCGACACCCCGGCCGAAATCCGCGCCCATTATCAATATTTTACCGAGGCCAAATTGGATAAACTGCGCAGAGCGGGTTTCAAGGCCCCCATGACCAGTCTTGAGGACGGGGTGCGCGATTATGTGCAAACCTACCTCAGCCAGCCGGATTGGTATCGTTAGGCGACCTTAGTCAATGGTGTGAATGGGGGCATCGTCGATCTCGATGCTGTCCGACAGGGTCTGCACAGGCTTGGGCGTGTTGGGATCATCATACCAATTCATCACCCGGCGTTCGGCGTCGCGTTTGATATCGGCGTAAAACAGATTGAAACTGGGGACCATGTGCCGATCCAACCAGCCACCGGTGCGTTGCAAACTGGGGGCGCGCGGGGCATCGATGCTCAGGGTGCCATCCACGCACTGGGCGCTGGTTTGACCCGGCAAGGGGGGCGGGCTGGCCCCGGCCTCTAGGCCTGTGGCGTTCACCCCACCGGCATGCAGGCGGGCTGGCGCATACTCGATGGATCGGGTCCACAAAATGGGGTTGATGCACAACAGGGCGCGGTCCTCGGTGCTGGTCAGGCTGCCCTTGGCATCCCAAACATACCCCCGGTCGGAAAATTCGCGCCGTTGACGCCGCTCCGAGGGCAAAAACTCACCCCAGCTGATCAGGCACTGGGTCTGCAACGAGGTCTCACAGACTCGCAGCCCTGCCAACTGACTTTGCATCAGGTCAACCGGCACCGGGTGCTGCAGCACATAGGCCGCGACCATTTGTTTTTGCAGCGGCGTGCCGACAATTTTATCGGACAACAGGCGCAAGGCATGCAGCCCGCCTTGCTCGATGCCCACCAAAACGAAGGGCCGGCCCATATTGTGCTGATCAAGATAGAGCTGAAAGGCGCGCTCGACGTCTTGATAGGCAAAAATCCGGGCCTCGCGGGCGTCTTCGCGTGTGGTCAGGGAGGTATAGACCGAGGCCTGACGATAAAGTGGCGCATAAAGTGGCCCAACCTCGGCAAACGGCCCCGCATAATTGGGCAAGATGTCACGGTTCAGGCGCAACAGCATTTTCGGATCATCCAGCGGCGCGTTCCAATCCTCACCACCGGCAAAGGCCGTGGGCGCAAGAAAAAACACATCGGCTCGTGTGCCTAAGATCTCGGTGTCGTCATCCGGCATCGCCAGCCAAGCGCGTTCATCGCCATAATTGGGCGCTTTAGGGGGAGAATAGGTTTGGAAGGGCACCTTGGGGTCAAGCGTGGTTTGCAAAATGTCGCCGCGCCACCACCAGGCCGCCGCCAACAGCAGAACCAAAAAACCCAATGCCGCCCATTTCCACAGTGTGAATCGGCCTGTCATCGGCATAGAGGTCTCATATTTCGGGGGTTGTGTCTAACGCTTATGCGTCGGCTGGGTGCTCAGCCCGCCGCCAGCCAGCCGGTGCGGTGGATGTGATCAAACAGATACAACAGCATCTGCAAAGCACTGTGTTGGGATTGCCGCAAATGGGGATCGGCATTGACGATGGTGCGGGCGTGCTCGGCGGCCATGCGCATCAAGTCGCGATGGGCATAGATGTCGACAAAATGATAGTCCGGCAGGCCCGATTGCCGCAGGCCCAAGGGGTCGCCGCCGCCGCGCAATTGCCAGTCTTCCTCGGCGATGCGAAACCCATCATTGCTGGAGCGCAAAATCTCGAGCCGCGCGCGCGCCACCTGACCCAGCGGCGGGGCGTACATCAACAGACAATAGGCCTGGGCACTGGAGCGCCCCACACGCCCGCGCAGCTGGTGCAATTGCGCCAGACCAAAGCGTTCGGCGTGCTCAATGACCATCAAGGTGGCCCCGGGCACATCCACCCCGACCTCGACCACCGTGGTGGAGACCAGCACCTGTTTCTCGCCGGATTGAAAACTTTGCAGCGCCGCGTCTTTTTCTGGCCCCGTCATGCGCCCATGCACCAGCGCCACGTGTTCAGCCCCCAATTTGCCCTGCAGATCATGGTATCGATCCTCGGCGGCGGCCAGGTCCACATGCTCGCTTTCTTCCACCAATGGGCAAATCCAATAGGCCTGAGCCCCGTCGGCGATGGCGCTTTTCAGCCGCGCCACCAGATCATCATACCGGCTGTTGGGCACGGCGCGGGTGTCGACGGGTTTGCGGCCGGGGGGCTTGCCGGAAATGCGCGAAACATCCAGATCGCCATACAAACTTAGCTCCAGCGTGCGGGGGATGGGGGTGGCGCTCATGACCAACAGATCGACCTTGCCGCCCTTGTCCATCAAGGCCATGCGTTCCGAGACACCAAAGCGATGCTGTTCATCCACCACCACCAGGCCCAGTTTGGAGAATTCGACGTCGTGTTGGAACAGGGCGTGGGTGCCGATCACCAGGTCTGCGCCGTTTTTGATCTGCTCAAGTTTGGCAGCGCGGGCCTTGCCCTTGTCCCGCCCCGTCAAGATCACCACCCCCAGGCCCACGGCTTCGGCCCAGGTGGTGATGGTGGCGGCGTGTTGCCGGGCCAGAACCTCGGTTGGGGCCATCAGGGCGGCTTGCGCCCCGCTAGAGGCCACTTGCGCCATGGCCAGCAGGGCCACCACGGTTTTCCCCGCGCCCACATCGCCCTGCAGCAGGCGCGCCATGCGATGGTGGTCTTCAAGGTCGCCGCGGATCTCAAGCCAGGCAGATTTTTGTGACTCCGTCAGCGCGAAGGGCAAAACCGAGGTGATTTGGCTGACAAGCTCGCGTTTGTCCTTGAAACTGTTGCCCGCCGCGCGGGTGTGATGTTGCCGCACCAGCGCCATGGTCAGCTGATGGGCCAGCAATTCGTCATAAGCCAGACGCGCCAGATGGGGGGCGGTGGGCGCCAGGTCACGTTCGTGTTCGGGGTGGTGCAGGCTGTGCAGGGCCTCGTGCCACGCCGGCCAATGGCCGCGGCGCAAAGTGGTCTCGTCCAGCCATTCCGGCAGCTGCGGCACCTGGCCAAGCGCGGCCAAGGTCGCCTTGCGCCGCACCTTGCCGGACAAGCCCTGGGTCAGGGGATAGACGGCTTCATGGGCCGGGATTTCATCGGCACGGGCCTCGGGCACCAGATAATCGGGATGAACGATGTGGCGCTCGTGATTAAAAACCTCGATCTTGCCTGAAACCACATAGCGCCGCCCCACGGGATAGCGCGCGGCCATATTGGGGGCGCTGTGAAAAAACACCAAATGGGCAAAGCCACTGTCATCTTGCACGATAATCTTATGGGGTTGGCGTGGCCCGCGCGGAGGCAGATGGTCCGTGACCTCGACGACAAAGGTGCCAACGGTGTCCGGCGGGGTGGTCATCAGCTGGCCGCGATGGCTGCGGTCAATCACATGGTGCGGGGGGCGAAACAGCAGATCCTTGACTCGGCTGCCACCCACCACATGGGCCAATTTCTCGGCAACCTTCGGCCCCACACCGGGCAGGGTGGTTTGGGTGGCAAACAGCGGATTGAGCACAGACGGGCGCATGGCCCACATTGGCATGATCTGATCGCTAGACAAAGCCCGCAGATGTCCTATAGTCCCGCGCCATATGGAAACGGATCATCCCAATGCCCACGAAGGGGAGGACACTCCCCTTAACGATCGTGACGCCCGCCTGAAACGCCTGGGCTGGCGCGCGGGACGGCGCGGCATGCGCGAAGCGGATTTGATCATCGGTCAATTTGCCCAAGACCATTTGGCGGATATGACCGATGCCGAGCTGACGACTTTCGAGCGTTTGTTGAAAGTCCCGGACGCCGAGCTTTATCCCTGGATCATGGGCAAGGCCCCTGTGGATCCAGCCTTTGACACGCCTGTCTTTCAGGCCTTGAAGGCCAGTGTACCCGCCTGGGCGCACAAAACGGCACAGGCCCCCGATCCACAACAGGACCACTAACATGGCGGATGTGATGTATGACCTGAGCCCGTCACCGGCGGCGGACCGACCCATAAGACTTGCCAATGCTGAAACCTGGGGCGCGGTGCCGGGGGGCTATGATGCGTTGGTGTTTGCACAACATGTCCGAGATCACCCACAGACGGCCCATGTCTTTGTGGCGCGGGACCACAGCCGTCTCAATAACTTCCAAGAGGCCTTGGCGTTTTTCGCGCCAAACCTTCAGCCCATTGTGCTGCCCTCGTGGGATTGCTTGCCCTATGATCGTGTGGGGGCGTCACCGGGTGTGGCGGCGGCGCGGGCGTCGGCGCTGACGCGTTTGGCAGTAGCGGATACACCGCCGTTGGTGCTGACGACCGTGGCGGCGCTGACCCAGCGGGTGCCCCCGCCCCAGATGATGGGCCAGCACAGCCAGCAGTTCAAAATCGGCGAGGATATTAATTTTGCCGACCTCGAGACTTGGTTGCTGGCCAATGGCTATCAAAAGGCCTCGACGGTCATTGAACCCGGCGAATATGCCATTCGTGGTGGGGTCATTGATTTGTATCCGCCAGGAGCCGAGGCGCCCGTGCGGCTGGATTGTTTTGGCGAAACGCTGGAAAGCTTGCGCCGCTTTGACCCCATGACACAGCGCACCACCCAGCCGGTTACGGATTTGGCCCTGTCGCCGGCGTCAGAACTGTTGCTGTTTCCGGAAATGGTTTCGAATTTTCGTTCGGAATGGTTGCGCCGTTTTGGGGTCACGGCCGACGATCCGACCTATGCCGCCATCAGCGCGGGCCAGCGCCACCAGGGGGCTGAACATCTGCTGCCGCTGTTTTGCCAAGGCGCGGTGTCGGTGCTGTCCTATTTGCCGGGAACACCCAGTGTTGTGCTCGATGCTCAGGCTGAAAGCGCCGCCCAGGACCGCTTGGCACAGATCGAAGATTATCACCAAGCCCGTGTTGCCGCCTTGGCTGAGGGGCAAACCTTTCGCGGCGTGGCCCCCGACGAGCTGTATTGGTCGCGCGCTGAGTTCGAAGCCCTGGCCGAGGTTGCCAGCCCCATTCGCCTCAGCCCGCTTGTTGAGCCCAAGGCCCAGGATAAGGGCGCGCGCTTGGGCCGCAGTTTCGCCGCCGAGCGCAGCCAAGACAACGCCAAGGTCTTTGAGGCCGTGGTGGCCTATATCGAAGAGGGGCGCGAACACGACAAGCGGGTGATGGTCACAGCCAGTTCCGAGGGATCAGCCGAGCGCCTGGGGCTGATGCTGATGGATCATGGCCTCGAAGGCATCACGCCGGTGGACAGCTGGCAGGCGGTTGAGGTTTTGCCCAAACCTAGTGTTGCGCGCGCCGTCTTTCCCCTTGATCAGGGCTTTGAGACGCCAGACCTGCGAGTCATCAGCGAAACCGATATTCTGGGCGAGCGCTTGAACCGCAAGCGTCCCCGCCGCCGGGCCAGCAATTTTATCGCCGAGGCGGCATCACTGACGCCGGGTGATCTGATTGTGCACATCGACCACGGGGTGGGGCGGTATCTGGGCTTGAAAACGCTCGAGGTCACGGGCGCGCCCCATGATTGTCTCGAGCTGTTGTACGCTGACGAGGCCAAGCTGTATTTGCCGGTCGAGAACATCGACCTCCTCAGTCGTTATGGCGCGGAAAGCGATGGGGTGAAGCTCGATCGGCTGGGTGGGGCCTCGTGGCAAAGCCGCAAGGCCAAGGCCAAACAGCGCCTGAAAGACATGGCCGAGGGCTTGATTAAAATCGCCGCCGAGCGCGCCTTGCGCCAAACCGAGCCCTTGGACAGTCCCGGCGGCGCGTTCGATGAATTTTGCGCTCGCTTCCCTTATGAAGAAACCGATGATCAGTTGCACGCCATTGCCGATGTGGTGGGGGATTTGTCCTCGCGCATGCCGATGGACCGGTTGATTTGTGGCGATGTGGGTTTTGGTAAGACCGAGGTCGCCTTGCGCGCGGCCTTTGTCGCCGCCTTGTCCGGGCGTCAGGTGGCGGTCATTTGCCCCACAACCCTGTTGGCGCGCCAACATTTCCAAACCTTCCAGCAGCGGTTCCAGGGCTGGCCGCTGAAGGTGCGCATGCTGTCGCGGCTTGTGACCACCAAAGACGCCAAAGCCACCCGTGAAGGCTTGACGGACGGCACCGTTGATATCGTCATCGGCACCCACGCCTTGTTATCGGATAAGGTGAAATTTGACCGCTTGGGCCTGGTGATTGTCGACGAGGAACAGCACTTCGGCGTCAAACACAAAGAGCGCCTGAAGTCCTTCCGCGCCGATGTACATGTGCTGACCCTGACGGCGACGCCCATCCCGCGCACCTTGCAATTGTCGCTGGCGGGCATTCGTGAAATGTCGATCATCGCCACCCCGCCGGTGGATCGGTTGGCGGTGCGGACCTATACCGCGGCCTTTGATGCCGTGATGGTGCGCGAGGCCCTGTTGCGCGAGAAATACCGTGGCGGGCAAAGTTATTTTGTCGTGCCGCGCATTGCGGACCTTGGCTTCCTCGAGGAATTTTTGCGCACCCAAGTACCGGAAATCAGCTTCATGACCGCTCACGGCCAGATGGCGCCCACGGCCCTTGAAGACATCATGTCGGATTTTGTTGATGGCAAGTTTGATGTCTTGCTGTCGACCACCATTGTTGAATCCGGCCTCGATATCCCCGCCGCCAACACTTTGATCATTCACAAGGCCGAGCAATTTGGTTTGGCGCAGCTTTATCAGTTACGGGGGCGGGTGGGGCGTTCGAAACAACGGGCCTATGCCTATCTGACCACCAACCCGAAAAAGGCCCTGACCGAGGGTGCCGAGCGCCGGCTGAAAGTCCTGCAGTCCCTAGACAGTTTGGGCGCTGGGTTTCAGTTGGCCTCTCATGACCTGGACATTCGCGGTGGCGGGAATTTGTTGGGCGAGGAACAATCCGGCCACATCCGCGAAGTGGGTGTCGAGCTTTACCAACAGATGCTCGAGGATGCGGTCACTGAGCTGAAGGCGGGCGGCGGGCCTGTGGCGGACACCGGCTGGTCGCCGCAAATCAATCTGGGCCTGAGCGTGATGATCCCGGAAAGCTATGTGCCGGATCTGAACGTGCGCTTGTCGCTCTATCGGCGTTTGTCAGAAGCCGAGGATGGCAGCGACCGCGAAGCCTTGGCCGCCGAGCTGATCGACCGTTTCGGACCGTTGCCGCCGGAAACCGCCAGCCTGGTGCGTATCGTGGGCTTGAAAGCGCTGTGCCGCAAGGCTCAGGTGGCCAAGATCGAAGCCGGGCCGAAGGGCGCGGTCCTGAGTTTCCGCAATCAATCCTTCCCCAATCCTGGGGGTTTGGTGCAGTTGGTTTCCAAGCATCCAGAGCGCTATAAGCTGCGCCCAGACATGAGCTTGGTCATCAAAGGCACCTGGCCCAAGCCCGAACATCGCCTGACAAGCCTCGAGGGGCTATTGGGCACCATCGCCGAGCTGGCGGGGCTGTAAGCCTCAGCGGATTGCAATTGACTTGTAAACAAAAAGAGCTGGCGTGCAGCCAGCTCTGATTGTTTTTTCTGAGCGGTTCGGGTGGGCTTTATTGCGACGATGACTGATCTTTAATGGGTGTCAAATCCCATGGCCCATAAATTCGTGTCAATTCTGATTTGGGACTGGCTTTTAATTTTTCCAGTACCTCTTTGCCTCCGTCACTAAATTCGTTCTGACTAATTTCTCCATCTATGCATGAACGTTGGTAAAGGTCAGAATTTTTATTTGGGGTATAGCCATACGAATCCATAATATCTTCTAGATAACAGCCTTCGCCGTCAATGCGGGCCAAGGTATCGGCAGCTTCTTGACGGTCTTTAGTCGTAATGACACCATCTTCTGGTGTGGGGTCGGCCAGGGCGTACGCTTCTTTTTGCCAACTCTCTTCGAAGGTATTGTATTCTATATTGCCTGTGCCATTACGAACGGCGTTAATATCAATTGTCTTTTCTATATTTGTCATAAATCAATCTCCATAAAAATTCACAAATACGAATGAGAATAGTCAAAATAGCAGAAATGTCCCGCAAGTCAAGTACGATAGGATTTTGGCAGGGTCTGGGCGCTGATGGAATTTGTCGCCATCGCGGATTATATTCTGAGGCAGAGGATTTTTATACAGTGGGCCATCGATAGTCCTTCTCCCACGGGGAGGAGGTGGTGAGGTATGAGCCGGATGAGGAGATCAAGCCCGGGATGAACGGATAGGGGACTGGCCAGTTGTCCCTTCTCCCCTAGGGAGAAGGTTAGGATGAGGGGATAGGACTTATCCCTATGTGATGACCGCTGTGGCGTGTTGCCCTTTTGCACTATCACCCCTCACCCAACCCTCTCCCAACAGGAGAGGGCTATATGGCTGCGATGCTTCCTAAACCGCCGCGCGGCGGCCCATGTTGGCCACCGTGCGGGCCAGAAATTTCTCGGCGGTTTCCGACGGCAGAAGCTCCGCCACCCCAATATGAAAGGCCACCTGGAAGGGCTCGTCTTGCGCGTTTTCAAAGGCCGTGCAGTCGATCACCGAGGTCACACGATCCGCCGCCAAGCGCGCAGGCAACAGCGGCGTCGAGGGCAGGGCCATGGCAAAGACATCAAACGACAACCGCCCAGCCGTGTCTTCGGTGCGCAACAGGCGGCCCATCATCTGGCCAATCTGCGGCAAGGCGCGATCGAGCGCACCACTGGCCCGAGCCCGCGCCACCGCCGGCGTTTCCACCAGCCGCATGGTCACCAGCGACAGCGGCTGTTCGTTGGTGCGCGCACTTTTCACCAGCCGCAGCAAATGGGTGGCAAAAACCTCTTTGGTGAACAAACCCGTGCCCGCATCCATCAAGCCTGAGGTCTTAGTGCCCTCAAAGGCCGTTTTCAGAGCGGCTTTGTGGCGGCAATCGCGTGCGAGCTCGAGGACGCGGGCGCGCATATCCTCTAGCGGGGATTTGGCGCTGATGATGTCGTCAAAATCGCGCTCGAAAGCTTCAGACGTGTCTTCAAAACCGGCTTCGGCCAGCAGCAAGGCCGGCACATGAAAATGCCGTGAATTGCGGCGCATGCCCGAGACCACGCCATAGGCCTGTTTCGGGCTATCGCTTGCGCCCAGCACCACGGCGTCAAAGTCATGTTCGTGCAGGTAATCAAAGGCTGTATAGGCGGTAAAGGCGGCCGTGACCTCGACACCCGCCGAGGATAACGCCGCCGATAGCCCCATAAAGGCCGGGCTGGCTTCGCCGCAGAACAAAATGCGGAAAGGCGCGTTATAAATTTCCTTGCCGGGCAGGGTCAGTTTGACGCCGCGCTCTTGGAAGGTTTCGGCGCGCAGTTTGATTTCCCGCTCGATGATGGTGGTGCGCAACAGGCTTTTGACCCGGTTCAGTAGCTGTTTGGGGTGGGCGGGCGTGACAAGCGCAGAGGTCACCGAGCCCAAATCGAGATGGCTGACCCGATCACGCGGGCCTATGACCAACACCGGCACCAGACGAGGCGCGCATTGGGATCGGATGCTGGCGCACAGCACACTGGGGTCCAGTTCCGGTAAGCTCGCGTCAATGACCACGGCGTCTATGCGCAAATCCTTGGCGGCGATGATGGCGCTGGCATGGGTTTCGGCGGTAATCGTCGGGTAGCCCTCGTCATCGAGCTCAGCCGATGCCCGCCAGACCTCAGAGCCTGTTTTTGCCACAACAAGGGTGCGCGCGCGCATCCTGCCTCCTGATCCCATACCTTGCTTAAAACCGCGCACACGTCGCGAATCTACATGCCTTCACTATAGGCTATAGAGTGCCCGAGGAAAACACGAGGAAGGAAAACATGCCCGTGGAAAGCGGCATCCCGCCATCATGACCCCAATGGCCCCTTGTTTTTATCGGGTTCCGGCGGCATGGTCTGGCCAGATACTCATACAAATATGCGGAGCCACCAGGGATCATGACCACCTCAACCGATATCATCTGGCAACCCAGCCCTGATTTCAAAGCCAACAGCCAGATGGCCAAATTCGCCCAAGCCATGGGCCAGCCCCTGAATTATCGGACCTTGCATCAGTGGTCGGTGACAGACCGCGAAGCCTTCTGGGGTGGCATTTGGGATCAGTGCGGCGTGATCGGCAGCAAGGGGGAACGCACCTTGGTTGATGGCGATAAAATGTCCGGCGCCAAGTTTTTCCCGGACGCGCAATTGAATTTTGCTGAAAACCTGTTGCGGGAGCCCGATGACAGCCCGGCCATCAGTTGGTGGTCCGAGCCCGGCAAACTGGGCGAGATGACCCGGGCCGAGCTGCACGGCCGCGTGGCCCAATATGCCCAAGCCTTCCGCAATGCCGGGGTGGGGCGTGGTGATCGGGTGGCGATGATGGCCAGCAATGGCCCCGAGACCATTGCCGTGATGTTGGCGGCGGCGTCATTGGGGGCGGTGTTTTCTTCATGCTCGCCGGATTTTGGTGTCGATGGGGTGCTGGATCGTTTTGGCCAGGTTGAACCCAAGGTCTTTGTGGGCATTGATCAGTATATTTATAACGGCAAGACCTTTGATGTGCGCGAAAAACTGACGGCTGTGCGCCAGGGTTTGCCCAGCGTGACCTTGGCCTTGCAAGCGGCCTTTCATGCAAATGAGCCACTGACGGCCGCCGAAGGCTTGATCACCACCAGCGACCATCTGCCGGGCCAGCCAGAGACCCTGACCTTCACGCCCGTGGGCTTCAATGATCCACTGTATATCCTGTTTTCTTCGGGCACGACAGGCAAGCCAAAATGTATTGTGCATGCGGTGGGCGGGGTGCTGCTGCAACACCTGAAAGAACACCAGTTGCATTGTGATATTCGCGAAGGCGACAAGGTGTTTTATTTCACCACCTGCGGTTGGATGATGTGGAACTGGCTCGTGAGTGCCTTGGCGCTGAAAGCCGAGGTGGTGCTGTATGATGGCTCGCCGTTTGGGCGCACGGGCAAGGCGCTGTTTAAACTCGCCGCCGAGGAACAGGTGACCTTTTTTGGCATCAGCGCGAAGTTCATCGATGCTTTGCGCAAAACGCCGCTGAAGCCCAAGAAGCTGTTTGATCTCAGTCACATTCGCACTGTGGCCTCGACAGGGTCGCCTTTGGCGCCGGAGGGTTTTGATTATATCCATGAACACATCGCCCCCCAGGCGCAGATTGCCTCCATCTCTGGTGGTACGGATATCGTCAGCTGTTTTATGCTGGCCAACCCGCTGGAGCCTGTGCATCGCGGCGAAATCGTTGGCCCCGGCCTGGGGATGGCTGTCGAGATCTGGGATGATGAGGGCCGGGCCTTGGATGTGGGCGCGGGCGAGTTGGTCTGCAGCCGTGCCTTTCCGGTCATGCCCATAGGCTTTTGGCATGATCCCGATGGGGAAAAATACAAATCCGCCTATTTTGATACCTATGACAACATCTGGCGGCATGGGGATTGGGTGGAGAAAACCCAGCGGGGCGGCTTTATCATTCATGGCCGATCAGACGCTACCCTCAACCCTGGCGGCGTGCGCATTGGCACCGCCGAGATCTATGCCCAGGTGGAAAAAATCGAAGAGGTGCTGGAGGCCGTCTGTGTCGGCCAATCCTGGAACAATGACGTGCGCGTGGTGCTGTTTGTGCGCCTGAAAGACGGGGCCGAGCTGACGGCCGATCTGAAAGACCGCATCCGCACCCAGGTGCGCACCGGGGCCTCGCCGCGCCATGTGCCTGAGGTCATCGTGGCCGTTGACGACATCCCCCGCACCAAATCCGGTAAAATCACCGAGCTCGCGGTTCGCGACGTGATTCACGGCAAGGCCGTGAAAAACGTGCACGCGCTGGCCAATCCCGAAGCCCTTGAGGCCTATCAGCAGATTCCGGAACTGCAACCAGAAGTGAGTGCTTAAATAAGAACCCACCCAGATAAACTGGGTGGGTTGAATTTAACTAGTATGGCACGCTCTTGAGCAATGATAACAACCATTTGCAGTTGCGTAAATTTTTTTCGCATCTGCTACAGCTGCCTGACAATGATTATAAAGCCCAAGATACGTCCTATTCCCTATGTTAGGTAACCATGCACAATCTGCATGATGAACTTCGTGATCTCCGCGGTCGTCAGCGTTGTTGTTTACATAGTAGTGCTTTAGCATTTTATTCCCTTTCGATTAGATCTAATGGGGGTTGACAAAATGCCAAAGCAGACGTGATGTGCTGCTTGCTTGAGGCTCATTCCTGCCCCCCATTAAACTGGTGCAGGGATACTCTGATAGCGGAGCCGTTGGTCTAGACCACCAACGGCTCTTATTCAGAATATCGTCATATTCCTCAATGCGAGCTTTTTATTCGTGTGTCAAGGGAGTTTTGCCACATATAGTAGCTGATTGGCGCCGAAACCCCAATATGTATGTAATTTGCACAGCAATCTATCAAGTTAAACTCTTCTAAGATGATTCTTTGATCACGCGAAAGCTGCAAACGCGCGCGTCCAGGATCTCCAGCGGTTCGCAGTGCCAGCCGTGTTCCTGACACAGGGCGGGAATGTCCACCCGGGCCATGGGGTCATCGGCCCAGATCTCAACCACGTGCCCTGGCTGTTCGCGCATCACCTTTTGCAGGCGCAGGCTGGGGTGGGGGCATTTGTAGCCGCGCATATCCAGGCGCAAGGGGGGCTGGTCGGTGCTCATGGGCTAGGGTGTAGCGTTCAAGCGCCGCTTTGTCACCTGCAACAGACCAGACTCAGGTGCTGTTCATCTTTTGCGGCTTAGGCTGATTGCCGAAGCGGGATCGTGCCGAATCAGGCACAGACAAAAGGGAACGGAGACTTTTGCATGCGCAGACCCTTTTATGCCGACTGGCAGTCTTTCTCTCGCCGCTGTTTGGCCGCGGTGGCTGTGGTGGGGGTGTGGGCTGGTGGCCTTGTGGCCCTGCCGGTCTTGGCCAGCGCCCAAACGCCTACGCGGGTGCCCATGGGCCAGGCCATTCCGTTTCAGGTGATCACCGAAGGCAAAGACGACAAAACCGCCAAGGACGCCGGTCAGGTGGCCAAGCCCACCCCGCCCACTGTGGCCGGAACACAACCGACCCCGCAAAAAAAGCCTGAGATTGTCGTCAAAGATTTCGCGGCTTTTGTGCGCCTGGCGGGCTTTTCCAATTTGTTGGAAATCCGTCAGTCGGGCCAGAAACGGCGTATTGAAATTGCCACCGATGCCTTGGTGCAAACCTTTGTAGAGGATCGGGAAAATGGCGCCCTGATGGTGTTGATGGGCAGTTTTGGGCGGCGGCTGGCTTATGTGTTTCCCATGCCCACAGCCCAGGGTGTGGTGCCGCTGCCACTGGATCATCACCAATTGATGGCTGCTGAACGGTTGCGGCGTTTGGGCGCTGACAATGTCGCGGGCGTGCCCTGTGATCTGTATCGGTATCAGAATTACCAGGGGACCTCGGGCGAGGCTTGTGTCGCCAAAGAGGGCGTGGTGCTGCGCCTGCGCCCCGATGGCCGCAAAGATCCTGTGATGCAGATCGAGCGCATTGTCTTTATGCCGCAGGAGGACAGCTATTTTCAGTTGCCGCCCACCTATTCGCGGGTGGCCTTGCCCGGCATCGGCGGCGAGGGTTTCCAGGATGCCACACCGGATCCCGGCACCTTGCGGCCCTTTGTGATGCAGCCCGGTGGCCAACCGCCGCCGCGGGCCACCATCACCATCTTGGATGGGTCCGGCAACAGCAGCACAACCGTGCCTCCACCCAGCCTGCCTGGTCCGGATACCCCCCGTGGTCCTCGGGCACCCGTGGTCCGACCTGTGCCGGGGGGCAACTGATGCGCCTCGTCAGCGGGATTTATGAAGGCCAGCCACGCGCCGGGCGTTTGATCTCGGATGATGAAATCGAAATCCTAGACGCGCCGGATGCGGTGGCGGCCTGGCGCGCGGGGCCACAGATCAGAGTTCTCGGCAGATGTGCGCCCCAGGGTTTTACCCTGTTGGCCCCATCGCCATGTCCGTCAAAAATTCTGGGTTTGGGGCTGAATTATCAAGACCACATCCGCGAAGGGGGACGCGAGTCACCGAAAAGTCAGGTATGGTTCAACAAACAGACCAGCGCCCTCAACCGCCCCCATGGCGATGTCATCAAACCCCGCAACACCAAGGCCTTGGATTACGAAGGTGAACTGGTGGTCATCATCGGCCGCCGCTGTCGGCATGTCCCGGCCAGCAAGGCCCTGTCGGCGGTTGCGGGCTATGCCGCGGGCTGTGATTATTCCGTGCGCGATTGGCAAAAGCGCGCGCCCACCATGCATTTGGGCAAATCCTTTGACAGCCATGCGGTGTTTGGCCCCCATATGGTCAGCGCTGAGGCTGTGAAAGACCCCCAAGACCTGCGGGTGCGGGCTTGGGTCAATGACGAGCTGCGCCAAGACGGCCATACCGGGGATATGATCGCCACGGTGGCCGAGCAAATTGCCTACCTCAGCCAGGCCATGACCTTGATGCCGGGGGATGTGCTCTATACGGGCACGCCGGCGGGTGTCGGCCAGTGGTTCGATCCGCCGAAATATCTGGTGGTAGGGGATCGGGTGCGAGTGGAAATTGACGGCATTGGGCGCTTGGAAAACCGCATTGTGGCCGATACATCCGCCTTTGTTCTTGAATAACTGTGGTGTTTTCCCTATAGACCGCCTGTTGATGATGACCCGCGAGGGTCCCGGACCCCGGCATGGTGCGGGGGTCCGGAGGGAACACCGGTGCGATCTTTGCCTGATGGGCAAGGGTTCAGTCCGGGGCTGCGCCCGCAACTGTATGTGGCGAGCCTGAGGCCAAAAGCCCACTGAGCGGTATTTCGCTTGGGAAGGGGGCCAAGGGCGACGACCCACAAGCCAGGAGACCGGTCATCAACCGTCGCGCGGTGGGGGGCGGGGCCGACCCAGACACCACGGGCTGACCGACAACCGTCGGGCTTCCGAATTGCGACTCAATACAGCTGTCGAGCTTTGGTTCGGCAGACCACTTGAGGTGCAACATGAAAAAATCCATATATACGCTTGTAATAACAGGGCTAATGGCCATGCCTGCTTATGCGCTCACACCGGCAGGCACAGTCTCGGAGGTGGTCATCACCACGCCGCCCATCGACAGTGCGCTCTCCGAAAGCCTGAGCGCGGCCTATGTGCTGGAGGCAGAAGAGATGAAACGCCGCCAAATCCAGACGGTGGCCGAGGCGCTGCGCCAAACGCCGGGCGTGTCCCTCAGCCAGTCGGGGCCCTATGGCGGGATTGCCAGCGCCCGTTTGCGCGGGGGGCTTTCCGAGCAGACCTTGGTCCTGATTGACGGCGTGCCGGTGAACGATGTGACTTCGCCGGGGGGTGGTTTTGATTTTAGCCGTCTGCGCACCGAAGACATCGAACGCGTCGAGATGCTGACCGGCCCGCAAAGTGCGGCCTTTGGCACCGAGGCCGTCAGCGGTGTGATCAACATCATCACCAAACGCCCCCAGCGCGGCATCGAAGGCTTTGCTGACCTTGAAGGCGGCGGGGCCAACGCCATTCGTGGGCAGCTCGGGATTAACGCCGGTGGCGAACGCGGCGGCCTGCGCGCCAGCATCACCGCCAGTGATGCCGATGGCATATCCCGCGCCGATGAAAAGGATGGCAACCCCGAGGAAGATGGCTATCAGTACCGTGCCGCCCAGGTGCGGGGCCATTATGATCTGTCGACCACAACCACCCTCAGCGGGCAATATTTGG
Source organism: uncultured Caulobacteraceae bacterium (assembly GCA_937138625.1). Lineage (GTDB taxonomy): Bacteria > Pseudomonadota > Alphaproteobacteria > Caulobacterales > Caulobacteraceae > CAKZPF01. The sequence goes on from CAKZPF010000003.1 coordinate 93,704, forward strand.
GGCAGATTGGCAAGACCGACGAAGATGGCTCCGGCGGGCCTACGGGGGTGATGGATGCTGACCAAGGCGCTCGGGTGGAGGAGCACACCTTTGGTCTGGGCCTCGAACATGACCTGTCGGCAAATCAGCAGATCGCGTTTGATGGTCACCACAGTGTGATCGTGCGCGATAACTCAACCTCGGGCGCGATCACCTTTTCGGCAGAGGGCCAGCGCACCGGCGGCAAACTAACCTATCGGCAGCGCATTGATCGTCATCGTCTGGCCGTGGGTGTCGACAGCGAGCAAATCACCTATGAAACGACCTATAACACCAAACAGCAGCGCACCCGCGTGGGTGTATTTGGGGTGGTGCGCAGTGATCTGACCGATCAGCTGACCTCGGAGGTCGCGGTGCGTCACGACGATGACGAGCAGTTCGGTGGCAACACCACCGGCAGCTTGGGTTTGCTGTTTGATTTTGCTGATGTGTGGTCCGTGCGCGGTCGCGTGGCCACGGGCTATAAATCGCCAACTCTGTTTCAGCAAACATTTTTTTGCTGTGGGGCCACCATACCCGATCCCAACTTGGGGGCCGAGCAATCAGAATCCGTTGATCTGGGTCTGAGCGGTCAGTGGCAACAGGCATCCGCCGGTTTGACGCTGTTCTGGCAGGAAACCGACGATATGATCGACTATATGGGCGGGCGCTATGTCAATATCGATAAGGTGCGCGCCCTGGGGGCCGTGCTGCGCGGTGAAACCGTGTGGCAAGATGACTGGCGTCTGGGTGGGGACCTGACCTTCACCCAAAGTGATGATCAGACCGCGGATATGCGCCTGGCCCGGTCCCCGCGCTATGAGGGCAATCTGCATCTCGATTATCTGCCCACCGATGCCGTGTGGTCCATAGGCGGCAGTGTGCGCGGCCGCAGCAGCAGCCGGGATAGCTTTGGCACCGCCGAGGGCTTTGTGGTCTTGGGCCTGCGTGGGGCGGTTGACGTCAACGATCGTGTGCGCCTCTATGGTCGTCTCGAGAACCTGTTGGACCATCACTACCAAGAGGTCTTTGGTTATGGCACACCCGGACGAGAGCTCTTTGTGGGGGTATCGGCGCGTTACTGATGCATAGATTCCAGTATATCTGCAGACAAAGTAAGGCGGTGGCGAGCGTGCTCGCCCCGCTTTTCCTGTTTATAGGGGTTTTGATGACGGCCCCGGAGGCACAGGCCGCGCCTATACGAGTCCTGAGTTTGGACAGTTGCGCCGATCAATATGTTTTGGCCCTGGCGGCGGAAGAGCAAATTGCCGGTCTCAGTCCGCGGGCCACTTGGGATGACAGCTTTTATCAGCACCGTGCCCAAGATTTTCCCAGTGTGCGCCCAACTCTCGAGGCCGTGCTGGCGCAAAACCCTGATCTGGTCGTGGCGATGTGGGCCGATGGCGCTTTGGTTGAGCGACTTCAGAATCTGGGTATCCAGGTTCTGCGCCTGCCTATGCCGCGAACGTTTGAAGAGATCCGTCAGGTGACCCAACAGTTTGCCGCGCGCTTGGGGCAAGCGAACACAGCCCGCCAGCTGATCAACCACATGGACAGTTTATTGCGTCAGGGGCAGACTCAGTCCGGGACGGTTGCCTATCTCACACCGGGCGGGGTCACCTCGGGTCCGGGCACTTTACCGGCCGAAATCATCGCGGCGTCAGGATATCAACTGATGGAAACGCGCGCAGGTTATCACGCCCTGTCGCTGGAGACTTGGATGCAGAACCCGCCATCGCAGGTCGTTGCCAGTTACTTTAAAGGTCACCAAGGACAGTGGAGTTGGGGGCAACACGCCGTGGTTAGGCGGCGCTTACAGGAGATACCTATGCAGCATCTGAACCCGAAATGGGTCGGCTGTCCGGCTTGGTTCGCGGCCTATGCTGTGGCGCGTTTGCGAGGGGGCCTGTGATGCGGCTTGGCGTACTGCTGATGGTCTTGGTGTTGACGGGCCTGTGTAGCCTGTTGGTGGGCGATTGGCCCCTGGCACCGGCCGAAATTTGGCAGGGGCTGATGACAGGCCACCCGCAAATCTCTGAGGTCATTTTACAAATTCGCCTGCCGCGTATGGTTCTGGCGTTGCTGATGGGCATGGCGCTGGGGGGGGCGGGTGCGGCCTTGCAGGCCTTGTTTCAAAACCCCTTGGCGGACCCTGGGGTCCTGGGGGTGTCCGGTGTGGCGGCCTTTGCGGCAGCATTGGGCATCAGCGCGGGCGCGGCGGGGCTGTGGGCCATTGGCGGTTACGCGGTGCTGGGGGCCGCGATTGGCGGGTTGGTGTTGGTACTGGCCGCCAGCGTGGCTCGGCAAACCGTGACCTTGGTGTTGTTCGGCGCGGGGTTGGCCAGCTTGGCGGGGTCGGGCACGGCCTTGGTGTTCAATCTGTCACCCACACCTGTCACCACGGCCGAAATGATGAATTGGCTGATGGGTTCGGTGGCGCACCGCGATTGGCGGCATGTGGGGGTGATGGCCGTGGGGGCCAGTGTTGGACTGGGGATTTTGATGGCGCTGCGCCGGCCGTTGGATATGTTGCGCTTGGGCGAGGAAACAGCAACCAGTCTGGGTGTCCAGGTTCGCCTGGTGCGCTTGTGGGTGATTGCGGGGGTCTCAATTTTGTCAGGCTTGGCGGTGGCGGTGGCCGGTGTGGTGGGCTTTGTGGGCTTGGCTGCTCCCCATGTGGTGCGGGGCCTTGTGCGTCCGCCAGAGCGCCAGATTATGCCCATGGCGGCCCTGATGGGCGGAGGGTTGACGGTGATGGCGGATCTGGGGGTGCGGCTGATCCCCACTGACGCAGAGCTGAAATTGGGCGTGATCACAGCGCTGCTGGGCGCGCCGATACTCATGGTCATCGCCCTGAGGTACCGCGAGGTGCGCCCATGACCGGTTTGCTGGCCAAGGATATCACCATTGACCACGGCCAAGGGCCGATCCTGCGCGGTGTGGATGTGGTGTTGCGCCCTGGAACCTTGACGGGTCTGGTGGGGGAAAATGGTGCGGGCAAATCCAGTTTGTTGCGCGTATTGGCGGGTATTGATCGCCCCAAAACCGGTGATGTCAGTTGGCAAAACGAGCCGTTACCCACACTGCCGAAACGGGATTGGCCCCGGATGATGGTCTATGTGCCCCAGCATCGTCCCGTGCCCCCCACCGCAACGGTGCAGGAGGTCCTGACCCTAGGCTTTGGGCATATGCCGCAGAAATTGCAGGCGCAACGTCTGGAGCGGGCCCTTACGCGCCTAGCGCTTGATCGCTTTCTGGATCGTGCGGTGGTAACGTTATCTGGTGGCGAGCGCGCCCGTGTTTTTCTGGGTCGGGCGTTGGTTTCCGCCGCGCCCTTGGTGATTTTAGATGAGCCCTTAGCGGCTCTTGATCGGAAAAACAAAGCCTTGGTGCAGGAGGCATTCCAAGCCGAAGCCAGAAGCGGGCGCACGGTGTTGCTGACGGTGCATGACACTGGCGATTGGCCCGAGGCCGATCACATTCTGACGATCACGGGGCAAAACATCGAGAGCAAAGACTCAGTCAAACCGGTGGCGGATGTCGTCGGATAACTTCAGCTCGGCGGTGCCGCCGTTCATGCGGGCACGATAGACTTGGGTCGCCTCGATCACGCGCATCACATAGTTGCGCGTCTCGCGGTACGGGATCGACTCGATAAAGGCGATGGGGTCTTTGCTGGCCCGGGGATCGCCATAATCCACCAACCACTGCCGCACGCGGTGCGCACCGGCATTATAGGCCGCGGCCACCAAAATATAAGAGCCATCAAACTCGTGCAGCAGTTCCGATAAATGCAAGGTGCCAAGTTGGGCGTTATAGTCCGCATCATACAAACGTCGCGTGCTATAGCTCAGCCCCGCCTTCCGCGCCGTGGCCTGAGCCGTCGAGGGCAGCAATTGCATCAATCCCCGCGCATTGGCATGGCTGCGGGCCGTGGGATTAAACTCGCTTTCTTGGCGCATCAGGGCGAGGGCAAAGGCAGGCTCGACGGTGCGCCCATTCAAACCCACACGGGGCACATCCCGCAGCGGGTAGCCGATGTTGGGGATCATCAAGCCCTTGCGGTCAGCGGTTTTGGCAATGCGCACGGCCAAATGGGGCTTGCCCAAACGATTGGCCAGTGATGCCAAGGCCGCGTGCTGTTCCCGGGTGTCCAAAACATCATCCAGATGCAAGGCAAAACGGTTAAACAGAACCTCTTCGCCCGCGGTTGCCAGCATGGGCAAAACACGGGCGGCTTCGATGGTCATCAAGTCTTGAGCGTCGGGCTCGGCCATTTGCGGCAGCCGCAGATAGGCGTCCTTACGCTCAATTTGGGCCAACTGCCCATAAAAGGTCGAGCCATAAGCACTGGCGGCCGTATAAAACTTTTGGGCGTCTCGGTTCAGGCCGCGCATCTGGGCCGCCCGACCGCGCCAATATTGCGCCCGCGCCAAGGTAATGGGCGTGGTGCCAATGGCTTGCAGGCGCGCAAAATGCAGATCCGCCCGCACGGGATTGTTCAGATATTGCAGGGCCACCCAACCGGCCAGCCATTCGGCCTCGGCGAAATCCACGCGTGAATGCAGCTCGGACAAGCCATGATCGGCCACCAGCTCATAGGCCAGTTCGCCTTGGCCCTGTTTCATCAGCTTGCGGGTGGTGATGGCGCGCTGGGTCCACATGGTGTGGGCGACAGCCAAGGATTTCGGCCGTGGGGCTTTTAGCAACAGACGTGCGGCAGCCGTGGCCTCATCCGCGCTCAGGTGGCGGCGGGCGGCGACATAATTGGCATAAAGGCGGTTGTCTTCGGTGAAACTGCGGCTGCGGCGCAATTCCTGTAATGTGCCATCATAATTGGAAAAGCGCAGCATTTCGGCGCGAGCTTGGTCAAGCTCCTCGGGGATTATGGCCCCAAAGTGGCGCAGCATATCCGCTTGCCACTCGGGCCCGCGCAAGGTTTCGCGCCAGGCGGTGTGCACCACGGCTTTCAGCTCGGTGGTTTTGCCGGTGGCTTTCAGGGCTTTGGCATAGGCCAGCGTGCCTTCGGGCGTTTTGGGGGGCTCGGTGGCAAACCAGGCCACGATCTGCTGGGCGTTCAGGCCGCTTTGGTCGATTTTTTTCTCGGCTTCGCGCTGGAAACGATAAACACTGGGCCAACTCGCATAGGTGGTGATGGCCTCATTCAACGCACGGAAACTGGCATCTTCGGGATTGGCATCCAGAACCCGCCAGGCCACCAATTTTTCAGCCAAGGCATGATCCAGACGATCGGCATAAGACTGGGCCCGATCAGGACGATCATTGGCGGCGTCTAAAGCCTTGCGCAAAGTGTTGGCGTCAGGCGTGCTGTGGGCCGCAACAGGGGCCCCCAGCAAACCGGCGATCACGGCAAATAAAGCAGGCTTTTTCATGATAGGATTTTATCATACCAGAGCCTTACCGAATCATAAATGCCTTGTCGAAATCTTAAAAATTTTTTAGCAGGTGCGAGGCGCGGGCCATTGGAATTTCAGGGATAATGCCGTATCGCTTGGACCCAAACTTCTAAGGATATGGATTATGAGCACGCTTATCGATCGCTTGCAGGGCGCGATGCCCGCCTTGGTCACGCCGTTTCGCAATGGGCAATTGGACGAAGCCGCCTTGGCAAACCTCGTGCAGCGCCAAATTGATCATGGCAGTCGGGTGATGATTCCCGCAGGCACCACGGGCGAAAGCGTCACCTTGACGCCGCAGGACTATGCCCGCGTGCTGGCCATCACCGTTGAAGTCGCCCAGGGTCGCGTGCCGGTGATTGCTGGGGCCGGTGGTAATGACACGGCGAAAACCATAGCGCTCGCCCAATCCGCCCAAGCCGCCGGGGTGGATGGGCTGTTGGTGGTGACGCCTTACTATAACAAACCCTCGCCCGCGGGACTTTTGGCGCATTATCAGGCCTTGGGCCAAGCCGTTGATCTGCCCATGGTGCTGTATAACGTGCCAGGTCGCACAGGCATTGATATGAGCCCGGATACAGTGGCCGCCATCGCCAAGGCGATCCCCCAGGTGGTGGGCATCAAAGACGCCACAGGCGATATGGGGCGCTTGGCGTTGACGCGTGGTGCACTTGGCGGGCGCGCTTTTGCACAAATTTCGGGCGATGATCCATCGGTGGTGGGCTTTGTGGCCCATGGCGGCGTGGGCAGCATTTCCGTGACGGCGAATGTGGCGCCTGCGCTGTATGCCCAGATGATGACGGCCGCCTTGGCGGGTGATTTTGCCACCGCACGCGCGCTGGATGACCGCCTGGCCCCCCTGCACAAAGCGCTGTTTTCGGATGCCAGCCCAGGACCCGCCAAATATGCGTTGGCGCAACTGGGGTTGTGCACGCCTGAGGTGCGCTTGCCACTGGTTGAGATTTCGGACACTGCCAAGGCCCAGGTGGACGCCGCCCTGAAAGAGTTGGGGCTTTAGTCATGACCAAGGACCCCAAATCCCCGAACGGTTTGGTGGCGGAAAACCGCCGCGCCCGATACGAGTATTTTATCGAGGAAACCTTCGAGGCCGGTCTGGTGCTGACAGGCACAGAGGTCAAATCTCTGCGCAATGGCCGCGCCAATATCGCCGAGAGCTATGTGTCGGCGGAAAACAATGAACTGTGGCTGATCAATGCGGATATTCCGCCCTATGCGCCGGCTACGCGTTTTAATCACGAGCCGCGGCGGCCGCGCAAGCTGTTGATGTCGCGCCGCGAGATCAACAAGCTCAGTGGCTCGGTGCAGCGCGAGGGGCGCACAATTGTGGCGCTACGACTGTTTTTCAACGCCCGCGGCATCGCCAAGCTACAAATTGGTCTGGCGAAGGGCAAGAAAGTCCATGACAAGCGCCAAACCGAAAAAGACCGCGCCTGGGGTCGGGAAAAAGCCCGCCTGATGCGCGAAAAGGGCTGAGATTTAGCTGTTTACAGCTTGTCGAAACACAGCCTCGAACATCTCGGTGGTCAGGCGGCCCGTATTGGTGTTGTAGCGCGAGCAATGATAACTGGAAATCAGTCGATAGCCCGCGATCTTGGCCTCGTGGCCATGGCCGAAGGGGGCGTCCTTGATCTTGGCCCCCAGCGCCTTGACGGTGTTGCGGTGGGCCACCAAACCCAAGGTGACAATGGTTTTCAGTTGGGGCAGGGCCTGGATGCGGGCCTGCAGGAACGGGCGGCAGGTGTTTTCCTCGGGCGTGGTGGTTTTGTTTTGTGGGGGCGCGCAGCGCACGGCATTGGTGATCATCGCGCCCGCGAGCGTCAGGCCATCATCGGGGCGTCGATCATATTCGCCTTGGGCCAAGCCAAATTTCAATAGGGTCGCGTACAGCAAATCCCCAGCATAATCGCCTGTAAACGGCCGACCTGTGCGGTTGGCCCCTGTACGCCCAGGCGCCAGACCCACGACCAACAGATGCGCGTTCGGGTCCCCGAAAGATGGCACCGCGCCATTGAACCACGCGGGCTCTTGGGAGGCGTTGTCCTGGCGATAGGCCACCAGGCGCGGGCAAAGCGGGCAGTTTGCCGGGGCTTCGGCAGGAACAGAGTTGTTGCGGGTGGTCATGTGAGTCATGCCTCCTTGCCTAAAAGGCTTGGGGGCAAAAGACCAGAAAAAAGGCCAGCACGCGGCTGGCCTGAATTCGGGATAGTCGAGAAGACGGCTTAGGCGTCTTCGTCCAGATCCTCGTCCTCGTCGTCAGACAGAAAGCGGGGCATGTCCTCTTTGTTCTGACGGGGGCGCCCGACCATATTGGCCAGATCCGAAAGCTCGATAAAGGTATCGGCTTGACGGCGCAGATCATCAGAAATCATCGGCGGATTGGTTTTCAGGGTCGAGACCACAGAAACACGGACCCCTTTGGCTTGCACGCGCGCCACCAGTTCGCGGAAATCTCCGTCCCCAGTGAACAGCACGATGTGGTCGAGATTGTCTGCCAGGTCCATGACATCACAGGTGATTTCCACATCCATGTCGCCTTTGACGCGGCGGCGGCCTTGGCTGTCTGTGTACTCACGTGCGGACTTGGTTACCAGGGTAAACCCGTTATAGTCGAGCCAATCCACCAGGGGGCGAATAGGGGAATATTCCTGATCATCGATGATGGCGGTATAATAATAGGCCCGCACCAGAATGCCGCGCTTGCGAAATTCCTCGAGAAGCTTTTTATAGTCGATGTCGATGTTCAGCGCTTTGGCGGCGGAATACAGATTCGCACCTTCGATGAACAAGGCAATCTTGTCCGTTGAATAAAACGTCATTAGGTAATCCCCAGTTGTGATGATGCCTTCAGGGCCGAGATAGACGGCTTAAAATCTAACAAAAACCCATAAAGCATCGAGTTGCATGGCTATAGTAATCGGAATAGGTAGCAATAAATCTGCGGAAAAGGCAAGTCTTTTCTCCACAATTCAGTCGGCATTGGATGATTTTCCTGTGCATAAATTGCGCGTTCTGGCGGTGGCCCAGGGCTGGCGATCGCCGGCGTGGCCTCTGGGATCCGGTCCTGAGTTTCTGAACACCGTTGCCCTGATTGAAACGCATCTTGGCCCACTTGAGACCTTGAAAACCCTGTTGCGGATTGAGAAAAAGTTCGGCCGTGTGCGCCAAAACGACAATCAAAATGCCCCGCGCACTTTGGATTTGGACTTGCTGGATTGGCATGGCCGCTGCCTGACGGATGAGGGCCTAAGCCTGCCGCACCCGCGATTGCATCAGCGCGCCTTTGTTTTGGGCCCCTTGGCGGAGGTTTTGCCGGATTGGCGGCATCCGACCCATGGTGCATCTGTTCAGGATCTGCTGGCCGCCTGTGACCCCAGCCAGGCGGCGCGGCCCAGTGGCGAGCAGTTTTGCATCCCCGCCCAGTCGATGAGCCCCGCGCGCTAAGATATGGCCTTGGCGATGCGCTCGGCCAGTGGGCGCAGGGTTTCAATGTCGGCGGGCATGGCGGCGTGGCGATCGAGATCTTCGCCCTCATAGCGCGGGATGATGTGCACATGCAGGTGAAAAACCGTTTGCCCTGCCACCGAGCCATTGAACTGACTGATCTGAATGCCATCGGGCTTCAGGGCCGTTTCCACGGCTTGGGCCAGCCGTTGCACCGTGGGCATCAGTTTGGCCAGGGTTTCAGGCTTGGCATCCAACAGATTGTGCGAGGGCGCCTTAGGCAGCACCAGAAGATGGCCCTTGGATTGGGGGAAAATATCCATAAAGGCCAGGGTCTCGTCGTCCTCATAGATCTTCACACAGGGCATTTCGCCGCTCAGGATTTTGGCAAAAATATTATCGGGGTCATAGACGTTACGCAGGGGCATGGCCGTCCTTTGGCTTCCTGGGAAAAACGTTAGGCGATCAAAGCGGGGGACACACCCTCAAACATCACGCTGTCGGCATAAAGCGCCAAGCGATTCAGTTCTGCGGCTGAGCGCGCCGTCCAGCCCAGAATGGGCAAACCTGCCTGTCGGGCGCTGGCCACACGGGCGTCCGGCAAGATCTCGGCGCTGACCGACAGAAAGTGTGGTGCGGCATCGTTGATGTGGCGCAGGTTGCGATAGGCGCGGCGCTGGGCGGCGTTTTTGATGCCGCGCTCATGACTGCGCCAGCTGTCCAGATTTAGGCCCCGAGGAATATGTGGCGCGATATCCTGCACAAAGCCCAGGGCATGGGGGTTAAATGAAAGCACGGCAGCGGGGGCCGGGGCCATATCGATGATTTCAGCCACACGGGCCTCCAGTGGCCCTTCCGCGCCCAGGGGCACTTTCATTTCCACCAACACAGGTGTACGCGCCCCCAAGGTCCACAACACCTCCAGCAATGTGGGGATGTGGTGTTCGGTCCCTGCCAGGCGCAAGCTTTGCAACTCATCAACCGTACAGTCCGCCAGATCGCGATCATCGCCGCACATCCGGCTCAGACTGCTGTCGTGGAAGACCATGGCCTCGCCGTCAGCCGACAAACGCACATCGAGCTCGATGCCCAAGCCCGCATCTGCCGCCGCCCAAAAGGCCGGCAGGCTGTTTTCCGGCCGGGTTTTCGACCACAGCCCACGGTGAGCAATAAAAGGCGGGATGTAAAAATAGGTCTCGCCCTCAGGGTAGAGGCTGTGAAAGTCGGTGGCTTTGGGTTCAATGTCCATGATGCGCCCTTATGTTCAGAATGCGCCTGTTCAGAATGCGCTTTTGTGTTCTGTGCCGGAGCTTAGGCGATTTCGAAAATGCCGTCGACCTCAACACTAACATTCAGCGGCAGTTTATAAACCCCAACGGCCGAGCGGGCATGACGACCCTGTTCGCCAAAAACCTCGCCCATCAAATCCGAGGCGCCATTGATCACTTTGGGAATATCATAAAAATCAGGTCCGGCTTGGACAAAGCCGCCAAGTTTCACAACCCGCTGCACGCGATCCAAATCCCCGGTGGCGGCCTTCAGCTGCGCCAGCAGGTTGATGCCGCAAAGGCGGGCGGCCTTTTGGGCCTCTTCCAAGCTGACCTCGGTGCCGACGGTCCCTTTAAAGGCCGTGTCGCCAGACATCGAAATCTGACCGGAAATGTGGATCTGGTTGCCGGTCTGCACATACGGCACATAATTGGCCACGGGGGCCATTGCAGGCGGCAGGGTGATCCCCAGTTCAGACAAGCGGGCTTCGATTTTGGATTGGGTGGTTGTGCTCATGGGTGGCCTCCGGTTCATTGTGAACAGGGGCATACCGCATCAGTCCGGCTTAATCAATGATTTCGCCGTCCTTGTTGATGGTCAGAAAGATGACCTGACCGTTGCCATCGGCGTTCATGGCTTTCTCGATGGCGGATTTCAGGGTCATCTTGTTCATGCGCTCCCGCACCGCATTGGGGTCGTATTCGTTTTCAAGATCGGTGATCAATTCATCAATCAAGTCGGATTGGGCTTTGGGGGCGTTCGACATTGGCACAGTTCCTTGCGTTTGCCCCCTAGAGTTGCAAAAGCAATGCCGCCCTGTTTTTTCCTTAGGATGAGGCCAAAACATGGGTATTCGTTTTGCTATCATCAGATTTTTTTGATACTCTGTTTCCTGGTATACCAGGCATGAGGCCAGATCGGGCTTGCGCTTTCTGGACAAAGGGGTTAGACACCCGAGATTCCTACTCATTCGTTCTGGATTTCTGACGGTTTCTGGGGTCAGACCAGACACAGACATTTACGGAGTGCACCATGGCACGGGTTACAGTCGAAGATTGCGTCGATAAGGTTCCCAATCGTTTCAAATTGGTTTTGTTGTCTGCAGACCGCGCCCGCAGCCTGTCGGCTGGCGCCGAGCTGCGGGTTGATCGTGACAACGACAAAAACCCTGTGGTGGCTTTGCGGGAAATCGCAGAGGAAGTCATGAAGCCCGAAGACCTTGAGGAGCACATGATCAACTCGCTGCGTCGCGCGCCATCCCGCGTCGAGGAAGACGAGACCGAAGAGGACATCGCCCTTCTGACCGACCAAATGGCCGAAAATATGAACGAGGCCGATTTGATGCGCGCCTTGCAAAGCGAAGGCGAAAGCCAGCGCGGCTAACCCAGGCATCTGATCCATTGTGACCGAGACGACAACGGACAAATCCGAACTGGCCAAAACCCCCACACCCGCCCAGGATGCGGGCGTGGATGTCGCGGAACCATTGGATCTGGTCTCACGCGTCAAAGCTTACGACAAACACGCTGACGAAGCGCTTTTGGCGCTGGCGTATGATTATGCCGTCAAAAAACATGGTACGCAGCTGCGGGCTTCGGGTGATCCGTATTTTATGCACCCGGTCGAGGTGGCCACCATCCTGACGGACCTCAAACTCGACACGGCGGCCATCATTACGGGCCTGCTGCACGACACGGTCGAGGATACAGACGCCACCAAGGAGGAAATCACCAGACTGTTCGGTGCTGAAATTGCGGACTTGGTGGAAGGTGTGACCAAGCTGACGCGCCTGGAGCTCGACTCGGAACGCACCAAACAGGCCGAAAATCTGCGAAAATTCATCCTCGCCGTGTCACAGGATGTACGGGTGTTGCTGGTGAAGCTCGCCGACCGTCTGCACAACATGCGCACGCTGGATTTTCTGCAGTCCAAGGAAAAACGCGAACGCATTGCGCTTGAGACCCTCGAGATCTACTCGCCTTTGGCGCGCTCCATTGGGGTGGATGGCTTTGCTGTCGAGCTAGAGGACTTGTCGTTCAAACACCTGAACCCTTCGGCCTACACCACGATCTCAAAGCGGCTGGAGGACATGCAGGCTTCGCACGGGGATATCGTCGAGCACATCACCCAAGAGATCACACAGCTTTTGGGCAAGCACGGTCTGCAAGCCAGCGTCTATGGCCGTGTGAAGCGGCCCTATTCGATTTGGCAAAAGCTGCAACGCAAATCCATTTCCTTCAATCAAATTGCCGATATCTATGCCTTTCGGATTTTGGTTGAACACGTCAGCGACTGTTATCAGGTCATGGGCGTCATCCACCAAACCTGGCCCTGTATGCCCGATCGCTTTCGGGATTTTATCTCGACGCCCAAGGCCAACAATTATCGCTCATTGCACACCACCGTTCTGGGGCCGCGGGCCACACGCATCGAAGTGCAAATTCGGACCTTCGAGATGGAAGAGCTGAACGAAAACGGCGTGGCCGCCCATTGGCGTTATAAAGACGAAAATTATGGCTTTGACAGCGCGGCGGCCAAGGCCGCGGGCACCGATCCGCTGTTGGCCGTGCGCAGCCTGTTGCAAATCCTTGAGCATGGGGGGGATGTGGATGACTTCCTCGAGCATGCCAAGCTCGAGATGTTCCAGGATCAGGTTTTTGCCTTTACGCCCAAGGGCGAGGTCATCACCCTGCCCAAAGGCGCAACACCATTGGATTTTGCCTATGCCGTTCATACCAATGTGGGTGATCGGTGTATTGCGGCCAAGATCAATAACGAACTCAAGCCCCTTCGTACCGTGCTGCAAAATGGCGATCAGGTGGAGATCATCACCGGCGACCGGGCCGAGGTGCCGGCCGATTGGACATCCTTGGTGGTGTCGGGGCGCGCCAAGGCCGCGATCAAGCGCCGCATCAAACAGACGGAAAAAGATGAATTTGTGCGTCTGGGGCGCACCGCCGCCGAGCAGGCCTTTACGCGCATTGGCTATCATCTGAAGGATGTGTCGTTGCGGGATGGCTTGGTGCGTCTGGAAATCGAGGACGAAGAAGAGCTGTTTGACATGATGGGCAAAGGGCGGGTCACCGCCCGCGACCTCATCGAGGCTGTCTTTCCTGGCATGAAGGACGGTGCCCGTATGGCTGGCGCCCGTCAGCGTATCACCAGTGGGCCTGAAGCGTGGCTCTATGTGCGCGGCGGTGGCATGACGCCGGGCGTTTCCATTCATATGGCCAAGTGTTGTACGCCCATGCCCGGTGACCGCATCGTCGGGATTATGGAACCGGGCAAGGGTGTGATGGTTCACGCCATTGATTGCGCCAAGCTGGTCGAGCAAGACGAAGGCGATGAGGCTTGGCTCGATTTGCAATGGACGCCCGAGGCCGAACGCAACACGACCTCTATCGGTCGCGTGTTGACCACGATGCGCAACGCCCCCGGTGTGATGGGCCAAGTTTGCGCCATTGTGGGGGAAAACAATGGCAACATTGTCAACCTCAGCCTGACACAGCGCCAGCAAGATTTCTTCGTGGTTTCGTTTGATATCGAGGTGGTGGACAGCAAACACCTGACCAACATTTCAGCAGCCCTTAGGGCGTGCCCCGAGGTCGAGACCGTCGAACGCCCCCGTGGTGAAGAGCAAGACCTATAGCCCCATCAGGAGACCCAGCATGCATGAGATGACCCAAGATCAAGTTTTGGACGAATTCCGCGCCTGTGGTGCCATCCTCGAAGGTCACTTTGTGCTGTCGTCCGGCCTGCACAGCCCCATGTTTTTGCAAAAGAATTTGGTCTTTATGCACCCCGAGCGTACCGAGCGCCTGGCCAAGGCCTTGGCGGCCAAGATCTTGGCTGAAGTGGGTCCTGTGGATCTGGTGGTCTCGCCAGCCGTCGGGGGCATCATTCCGGGTTATGAAACGGCGCGCGCCCTGGGCGTGCCCTCGATTTATGTCGAACGGGCCGAAGGCGAATTTGTCTTGCGCCGGGGCTTCCAAATCCCAGAAGGCGCCAAGGTGGTGATGGTCGAAGATATCGTGACCACGGGCCTATCGTCGCGCGAATGCTTGGCCTGTATCGCCAAATACGGGGCCGAGATCAAAGCCGGCGCCTGCGTGGTGGACAGATCCGGTGGCACGGCCGATATCGGCGCGCCGTTGTTGTCTTTGGCAGAACTGAAAATTCCTGCTTTTCCCGCCGATCAATTGCCGCCGGAACTGGCCGCCGTGCCGGTCACCGATCCTGGCAGCCGCCGCCTGAAGGCCTAGGGGCATGGGGCGGGAGCTGCGATTGGGGGTGAATATCGATCACGTGGCCACGGTGCGGAACGCCCGCGGGGGGCAACATCCTGATCCCGTGCGCGCGGCGACCCTGGCGCTCGATGCCGGTGCCGATGGGATCACCGTTCACCTGCGTGAAGATCGCCGCCATATTCGCGACGAAGACTTGAACGCCTTGATGCCTTTGTGTCGCGAGCGCCAAGCCCATTTGAATTTGGAAATGGCCATGACCGACGACATGCTGGCCATTGCCCGACACCACCGCCCACCAGCGGTTTGCGTCGTGCCCGAAAAGCGGGAAGAGCGCACCACCGAAGGCGGCCTGGACCTGATGCAGCACCAAGATCGCCTGCGCCCCTTTATCCAAGCCTGCCAAGACTTTGGGGCGCGGGTGTCATTGTTCATCGAGCCGGATACCCGCCAGGTGGACATGGCCAAGACCTTGGGCGCTGATGTCATTGAATTGCACACCGGGGCCTATTGCCTGGCGGCTGATAAAACCGATTTGCTGTCAGCGCTGCAAACTTCGGCGAAATTGGCGGATCGCCTGGGCCTTGAGGTTCATGCCGGGCATGGCCTGGATTATCAGACCGTGGGGCCGGTGGCGGCCATCCCCGAAGTGGTCGAGCTGAACATCGGGCATTTTTTGATTGGCGAAGCGATTTTCACGGGCCTTCCCGAGGCAATCGCCAAAATGCGGCAACAGATGCAGGCGTCGCGCTCATGATTTTGGGTGTGGGCCTCGATATGGTGCAGGTCGCGCGCATTGCGGATTTACACGAAAAATGGGGCCAAGCGTTTTTGGATCGGTTGTTCACCCCAGCAGAACAACAGCTGGCGCTCAGCCGTCCGGCACAAAAAGACGAAACCCTAGCCCGCCGTTTTGCCGCAAAGGAGGCTTGCGCCAAGGCTTTGGGGCAGGGGATTGGCGAGGGCGGGGCCTTCAAGGAGATTGAAGTGGTCCCTGACGAGCACGGCCGCCCGCACCTGCAGCTTCATGGTGCGGCTTTGAGACATTTAAGCAACATTGTGCCTGCTGCGCACCAGGTGCGGCTGCATTTGTCCTTGACGGATGACGCCGGGATGGCGCAAGCCATAGTCATGATTGAGGCTTTGCCTGACCACACGCCGCAAGGCAAATCGCAGTTGACGTCTGAAACGCCATGACCCCTCCACACGCACATTCACACAGCACTGCCCACCCACAAGAGGGCGGTTTGTGGGAGAATATCAAAACCGTGATCTACGCGCTGTTGATCGCCTTGGTGCTGCGTACGGTGTTGGTGCAACCGTTTCACATTCCCTCAGGCTCGATGCTGCCGAACCTGTTGATCGGGGATTATATTTTTGTCTCCAAATGGGCCTATGGCTATTCCAAACACTCGATCCTGTTTTCGCCGCCGGTGGGGGAGGGGCGTCTGTTTGGCAAAACGCCTGCGCGGGGTGATGTGGCTGTTTTTAAGGCGCCGGGCCATGGCCGGCGGGATTATATCAAACGGGTTATTGGCCTGCCGGGGGATCGGGTGCAAATGCGCCACGGACAGCTGTATATCAATCGCAAACCCGTGAAGCGCGAAGAGCTTAGCATGGGCACCATCACCGGCCCCTATGGCGAGTTGCGCAAGGTTCGCCGTTGGCGCGAGACTTTGGACAATGGCACCAGTTACGTTACCTTTGATATGATCAACGAAAGTGCCGCAGACAACACCATGGAATATAGTGTGCCCGAGGGCCATGTGTTCATGATGGGGGACAACCGCGACAATTCCAGCGATAGCCGTCTTGAGGCCGATGGTTTTGCCTATGTGCCCATTGAAAATATGGTGGGCAAGGCCGAGGTGGTGATGTTCTCGAACACCGACAGTCTGACCTGGTGGAACCCCATCAGCTGGGTCATGAGCCTGCGGGGCAACCGTTTCTTCCATCACATTCCGTGATGATGCGATCGTCCGTTATGTCTAGTTTTCCATCTCCCGATATGCTTCAGGCCCTACAGGCCCGCATTGGTTATCAGTTTCAAGACCAACGGCTGCTAGAGCGCGCCTTGACCCACTCAAGCCACGCCGACGGCACGCGACCGGACCAAGACAATGAACGCCTCGAGTTTTTGGGGGATCGGGTCCTGGGCCTGCTGACGGCCGAATATCTGATTGAATCCTACCCCGAAGAACGCGAAGGGCCGCTGGCGCGGGGCCTGAACCAGTTGGTCAATCGCAAGGCCTGTGCCCAGGTGGCGCGGGCCTGTGGCTTGGGCGAGGCTTTGCGGATGTCTCGGTCCGAAGCCAAATCCGGCGGGCGGGACAAAACCTCAATCCTTGGCGATGCCTGCGAGGCGTTGCTGGGGGCCATGTACCAAGATGGCGGCTTGCCCGCTGTGCGGGCCTTTTATCGGCGCTTTTGGGCCGATATTCCTGTGACTTTGGCTGCGGATCCAAAAACCGAACTGCAGGAATGGGTCCAAGGGCGCGGCCAAGAGATTCCCACTTACACCTTGGCCAGTCGTGACGGACCGGATCACGAGCCCGTGTTCACGGTTTCGGTGACCATTGGCGCGGAAACCTATAAAGGGACCGGGCGTAACAAACAGGCCGCAGAACGCAAGGCGGCACAGGCCGCCTTGGCGGGCCTTAACCATCAGAAAGATGCCGAATGATTGACCCTTTGATCCCTGCTGGCGTCACCCGCTGTGGCTTTGTGGCCCTGTTGGGGGCTCCCAACGCGGGAAAATCTACCCTGTTGAACGCCTTGGTTGGGGCGCGGGTGGCCATTGTCACCCACAAGGTGCAAACGACGCGCCTGCCGTTGCGCGGCATCAGCACCCATGAGGATGCCCAATTGGTGTTCATTGACACACCAGGGATTTTTCAGCCCAAACGCCGTTTGGACCGGGCTATGACAGCGGCGGCTTGGCAATCGGGCGAGGATGCCGATATTTTGCTGCATGTGGTGGATGCGGGGGCCGAGGTGCGCCTGAACCAGGGCGTAAACACCAAACCCGCCGACCCCAAAATGCGCGCCGACCGCGAGCGCGTTGAGGCCGGACTGAAACAGGCCAAACGCAAGGCCATTTTGGTGCTGAACAAAGTCGACAGCGTAAAAAAAGAAGAGCTGCTGCCGGTCATTGAGCAGATCTATGACGAGGAAATCTATGACGAAGTGCAGATGCTCTCGGCGCAAAGCGGATCCGGCGTCGAGGATCTGAAGGCCATTTTGGCGGGCCGTGTGCCGCCCGGGCCCTGGCACTTCCCCGAAGATCAAATTGCCGATGCCAATATGCGCTTGTTGGCGGCTGAAATCACCCGCGAGAAGCTGATGCTGCGGGTGCATGACGAGCTGCCCTATGTCAGTCATGTGGAGACCGAAACCTTCAAAACCTTGAAGGACGGCAGCGCCCGCATTGAACAGACCATCTATGTCGAACGCCCCAGCCAACGGGCCATTATTTTGGGCGACAAAGGCCAGACCATCAAAACCATCGGCAGCCAGGCCCGCAAAGACATTGCCGAGCTGTTGGGCACGCCCGCCCATGTGTTTTTGACGGTGAAGGTCAAAGACTGGCAAGATGATCGCGGTTTGTACGCGCGGCTGGGTTTGGATTATTCGGCTTAGGTCATATCCTTCGCCTTGAAGGCCCGTGCAGCACGGCACGGGATGAGGGGTAGGACGTATAGGGTGTCCTCTCGCCCCCCTCACCCTAACCCTCTCCCCATAAGAGAGGGAACATAAAAGAGGTTTCGATGCACGATTGGCAAGACACCGGCATTGTGTTGTCCGCCCGTTTGTTCGGCGAAACCGATGTGATTTTGGAGTGTCTGACCACCGACCATGGCCGGGCTGCGGGCCTTGTGAAGGGTGGGGCCTCGCGCAAGCGGCGGGCGGATTTCGAGGTGGGCAATCACCTCAGCCTGCATTGGCGCGCGCGTTTACAGGATCAATTGGGCAGTTTTGCTGTTGAAAGTTTGCACACGCCTTCGGCCCATGTGTTGGATGATCGCGCCGCCCTGTTGGCTTTGCAGTATGTCTGTACCCTCAGCCGGGTGCTGCCCGAACGTGAGCCCAAAGCCAATGTCTATGAGGCGCTCGCGGTTCTGACCCGCAGCCTGGGCGGCGAGGGGGCCTGGCCCGCGCTGGTGGTGCGTTATGAACTGGGGGTGCTGGCCAGCATGGGCTATGGCCTGGATCTCAGTGAATGTGCGGGCGGGGGCGATGATGACTTGGCCTATGTCAGTCCGCGCACGGGCCGGGCCGTCAGCCGCGACCAGGGACGGCCTTATCACGACAAGCTGTTGCCCTTACCGCCCTTTTTGTTGGCCTCGCAAATCGCCCCAACGCCCGAGGATATCGAAGCCGGCTTTCAGCTGTCCGGCTTTTTCCTGGGGCGGCGTTTGTATGCCAGCGTGCATCAGCCCATTCCAGATATTCGCCACAGTTTTTTGCAGGCCTGGCAAGAGAAAACCGCCGCCAGCAGTTGACAGCGCCTCGAAACGCCGTATCGATCATAAAAACCCCTTAAAGGATGCGTTATGCCTGATGATATCGGCCGCTTGATTGACGAAGATCTGGGCGAAGCCCTCTCGAAGCGTTATTTGGCTTATGCCTTGTCCACCATTATGGGCCGGGCCTTGCCGGATGCCCGCGATGGCCTGAAGCCCGTGCACCGCCGGTTGATGTATGCGATGCGGCAACTCAAGCTCGATCCCGCCAGTGGTTATAAAAAATGCGCGCGCGTGGTGGGCGATGTCATCGGTCGCTATCACCCCCACGGCGACCAGGCTGTCTATGATGCCCTGGTGCGTCTCGCCCAGGATTTTGCGCAGCGCTATCCGCTGATCGAAGGCCAGGGCAATTTCGGCAATGTGGATGGCGATAACGCCGCCGCCATGCGATACACCGAAAGTCGCCTGACGGATGCGGCCATGCGCCTGTTGGCGGGTCTGGATCAAGATGCCGTTGATTTCCGCGAAACCTATGACGGCGAGGACGCCGAGCCCATCGTGCTGCCCGGTGGGTTTCCCAATTTGTTGGCCAATGGCGCGGCGGGGATTGCTGTGGGCATGGCGACCTCCATTCCCCCCCACAATGTGTCCGAGATCTGTGACGCGGCGTTGGTGTTGCTGGCGCGTCCGGCCGCCACCACCGAGGATCTGCGCGCCCGCATGCCCGGCCCTGATCTGCCCACGGGCGGGATCATTGTGGAAAACGAGGCCGCTTTGCACACGGCCTATGACACGGGGCGGGGCAGCATTCGCCTGCGCGCCCGTTGGTCCACCGAGGAAGCGGGCCGGGGTGGTTATCTGATCGTGGTCACCGAAATCCCCTACCAGGTGCAAAAGGCCCGATTGATCGAGCAGCTGGCCAGCCTGATCGAAAATAAAAAAGCGCCCTTGCTGGATGATGTGCGCGACGAAAGTGCCGAAGATGTGCGCATCGTGCTGGAGCCAAAATCCCGCAATGTCGACCCCCAGGCCCTGATGGAAAGTTTGTTCCGGCAATCGGATCTGGAAAACCGCTTGTCTGTGAACATGAACGTGCTGGTGGATGGCAAGTCCCCCCAAGTGCTGGGTCTGAAGGCTTTGTTGCAAGCTTGGCTGGATCACTTGCGGGATGTGCTGTTGCGGCGGTCCAATTTCCGATTGGGCAAGATCGCCGCCCGACTCGAGATCTTATCGGGCTTTATGATCGTTTATCTGAACTTGGACGAGGTCATTCGCATTGTCCGGGAAAGCGACGAGCCCAAAGCCGAGCTGATGCGCACCTTCGCACTGACGGACACCCAAGCCGAGGCCGTGTTGAACATGCGCCTGCGGGCCTTGCGTAAGCTTGAAGAAATGGAGCTGAAGCGCGAGCATGAAGCCTTGCAGGCCGAGCAAGCCGAACTGCAAGCCCTGGTGGCCGATCCCAAGGCCCAGACCAAGCGTTTGACGGCGGACTTGCGCGAGCTGCGCAAAGCCTATGGCCCGGATACTGAATTGGGCAAGCGCCGCACCACCTTCGAAGAGGCGCCGGACATCAAAGACGCCCCCATTGAGGCCTTTGTGGTCCGTGAAGCCATCACCGTGATCTTGTCGGAAAAGGGCTGGATCAAGGCCGTCAAAGGCAAGGTCACCGATCCTGCCGAGCTGAAATACAAAGACGGCGACAGCCCAGCCTTTGCCGTGCCCGCCGAGACCACCGACAAGATTTTGTTGCTGAGCAGTGATGGGCGCTGTTTCACCTTGGGTGGCGATAAACTGCCATCGGGTCGCGGCTTTGGCGAGCCCGTGCGCCTGATGATTGATTTGCCCGATGACACCGAGATCATTGCCCTATGGAAAGCTGAGCCCGGCCAAAAACGCCTGATCGCCAGTCGTGGAGGTTATGGGTTTGTCATTGACGACGAGAACATGATCGCCAGCAAAAAAGGCGGCAAGCAGGTCTTGAACGTGGCCGGTGGTGACGAAGCCGCCGTGATCACGCCCATGGTTGGCGACCAGCTGGCCATGGTCAGCACGCTGGGGCGGGTGTTGATCTTCCCCCACGCCGAACTGCCGGAAATGGGCCGCGGTAAGGGCGTGAAGCTTATGAACCTGAAAGGGGCCAAAGTTTCCGATGTGCTGATGTTTGCCACGGATGACGGGGCCTATTGGCTCGATCCCGCTGGCCGTCGCCATGACTGGACCGATTGGCAGGCCTGGCAAGGCAAACGCGCCCAGGTGGGCAAGCTGACGCCACGGGGCTTTCCTACCGCCAAGCGCTTTACGCCCAAGGCCTAGGGACAAACTTTAACCGCTTGTTGACACAGACCTTGTCAAAAGGATCTGGGCGTCACATCTATGTCTTACCTAACCCACATCCATCCGCCCCTGATCGGCCCAAGGAGACCATCATCCCATGAGCACCACCCTGATTATTGTCATTGTTTTGGCGGTTTTGGCCGTTCTGTTGATTGGCATTTACAACCGGCTCGTGACCTTGCGCACCAGCTGCGACCAGGCTTTTGCCGATGTCGATGTGCAATTGAAACAGCGCCATGACCTGATCCCCAATTTGGTGGAAACCGTCAAAGGCTATGCGGCCCATGAAAAAGAAACCCTAGAGGCCGTGATCCAAGCCCGCAATATGGCGACCTCGGCTGGCAATGTCGAAGAGCAAGTCCAGGCAGAAAATTTCCTGACGGGGGCTTTGCGCCAGTTGTTCGCCTTGTCCGAACAATATCCCGACCTGAAGGCCAACCAAAACTTTATGCAGCTGCAGGCGGAAATCAGCGACATTGAAAACAAGCTGGCGGCCGCTCGGCGCTTTTTCAACTCGGCGGTGGCGGAATACAACGCCGGGCGCGAACAGTTTCCGGCGGTGGTTGTGGCCGGGGCCTTTGGCTTTACCGAGCGCACCTATTTCGACCTGGGTGATGATCAGCGGGCCAGTCTAGACACGGCCCCCAACGTCAGTTTCTAGGGGGCTTTGATGCTAGCGGGACTGATGTCCCCCGTTGGGCTAAAGACCCACAAGCGCCGCAACCAGACGGTCTCGGCTTTGTTGTTGCTGGGCTTTCCGTTGCTGTTGATCTTGTTGGTCTATGCCATGATGATGATGGCCTTGGCGGTGGGGGTGATGCCCTTTTCGCCCGAGGCCATTACGGCGTTGAACAGTGGTGCCGAGCCCTTGCCCGTGTTTGCGGCCGAAGCGGCCCAGTCCATGCCGCGTGTGATACCCTTTGCCATCATCGGCGCAGGCGTTTGGTATCTGGTGGCCTATTTTTCTCATCAGAAATTGATCGATATGGCCACGGGTGCCAAGCCCATCAGCCGCAAGCAAGAGCCCGAGCTTTATAATATGGTCGAAAACCTGTGCATCTCGCGCGGGATGGCCACGCCCCATATTCGCATCATCGAAACCGATGCCCTGAATGCCTATGCCAGCGGTTTGAAAGAGGGTCAGTACAGTGTGACCTTTACGCGCGGTCTGCTGGAATCGTTGGATCGCGAGGAGGTCGAAGCCGTCGCTGCCCACGAGCTTAGCCACATTCGCCACCAAGACGTGCGCATGATGGTCATCGCCATTATTTTTGCGGGCATCATCTCATTTGTAGGCGAGCTGATGTGGCGCAGCCTGATCTATGGCCGTTTGGGTGGCCGTGGTGGCGGCCGCAAGGGCGCAGGTGCTGCCATTTTTGTGGCGTTTGCCATTGCCGCCATTGCTTATATTCTTTCGATCCTGATCCGATTTTCGATCTCGCGGAAGCGGGAATATATGGCGGACGCGGGGGCGGTTGAGCTGACGAAAAACGCGGATGCCATGATCCGCGCCCTTGAGCGCATTCGCGATGGGCATACGAGCATTAAGGCCCCGGACGAGGTGCGAGGTATGTTCCTGGAGAACAAACCCAAATCGAGCTTCATGGGCCTGTTCGCCACCCACCCGCCCATCGAAAGTCGGATTTATGCCTTAAAGGAATACGCGGGCGGCCAGGAGGGATTGCCATCGGGCCCTCCCTTCAAAACGCCAGCCGAGCGTCCAGGCGCCTCCCAGCCTGAAGAACCCGTGTCTGGCTTTTGGAAGGTGCCCGAGCCCGATTATACCTTGCCCGATGGCTACGACCCTTGGGCCAAACCGTCAGACAAACAGATATCAGATGCGCGGTCATCGGATTCGAAACCGGCGACTGATCAGCCCCATCAGGAAAAGCCTACATTTGGGCGTAAACCTGGACCTTGGGGCTAGAGCGCCCAATCTGAGGAAGTGGCTCAGCGTTTCGGGATGGGCGGCGGCGGCTGGTTTTCATCGGCCTCGGTCAGATCGCGCCAATCCGCATGTTTTTGTAAAATCTCAAGGGGCTTGAAGCGGGCCTTGTAGGCCATTTTGTCACTGCCCGGCACCCAATAGCCCAGATAAACGTAGGGCAGATGGCGCGTGCGGGCGGCCTCAATATGTTGAAGAATGATATAGCTGCCCAGGCTGCGGCGTTTGTGGGCGGCGTCGGTATCAAAAAAACTGTAGACGAGCGACAGCCCATCAGACAGCCCATCCACCAGGGCCACAGCCAGAAGTTGCCCAGGCGTGTTATTTTCCCCTGGGAGGCGATATTCCACCATGTGGGTGTTGACGCTGGTTTCCTCGATCATGGCGACGGTGTCAAAGAAGCTCATGTCCGCCATGCCGCCATCTTTGTGCCGACTGTCCAAATAGCGTTGTAACAGGGCGTAATGCTCGCGGGTGGTGACCGCTGCCACGGGTTCGGCCACCAGGTCGCGGTTGCGGGCCAAAGTCCGCCTCATCGAGGCCGAAGGCACAAAGTCCGTCACCCGGATGCGCGCCGATTGACACGCGTCACAGCCCTCGCACGCCGGCCGATAGGCAATGGTTTGCGAGCGGCGAAAGCCGGCTTGAGTCAGCACATCGTTCAGGGCTTCGCTGTCAGGGCCTTGCAGATGGGTGAACACCTTGCGTTCCTCCCGCCCCGGCAGATAGGGGCAGGGCGCAGGGGCCGTCAGAAAAAACCGCAGCTGTTTTTGCAAGAACGGATGCGTCATAACCGTCCCCCACTATAGCGTGATTTTATGTGGGCGGACAGAAAAAAGGCCATGCTACAGTGTATGATCCGGCGGCAGCACCGGGGCCTCGCGCAGCAACATCACCGAAATGCGGCGGTTGCCGGGCATGGTGGGGTCATCGGGGAACAAGGGCTCTGATCCCGCCTTACCGGCTACTTGATAGATCCGATCGGTGGTGATGCCGCTTTCCTGCATAATGGCGCGGGCCGAGTTGGCACGGGCCGATGACAGCACCCAGTTGTCCAGGCCTGGGGGTGGGGCCGTGTTGTCCGTGTGACCGGAAACGGTGATCCGGTTCGGTAAGCTGGCCAACACCTTCGAGACCACGCGCAACAACGCCTTGGCGCGCGGGTTGGGCACCGCCGATCCGGGCTCAAACATCGAGCGGCCTTCTTGGTCGATGACCTGAATGCGCAGGCCCTCGGGCGTTTGGTCGACGATCAAATGTTTCGATAGCTCGGCCAGCTCGGGCATTTCCTGCATCGCTTGGCGGATCGACTGCTCGGCGGCCTGGAAGGCCGCATTGTCGCGCATGGCCTGGGCCTTTTGCATGGCGTCGTGGCTGGGATCGCTGAGTTCTGGGTTTTCGGCAGATTGCGGGTCGTTGGTGGCTTGCTCGGTTTCCGCAACCCGTGGGTTTTCTGGCGACAGACGTTCTACGATGGCGGCTGCGCCCTTTTGTTTCACGCCCACTTCGCCCATTTCGGTCCCGCCCAGAATACCGCCTGAGCCCGAATTGGTCGGGCTGACGCTGGCGGGGGCGAAATAGTCGGCGATCCCGCGTTTTTGCTCAGGGGTTGTGGTGTTCAGCAGCCACATCAACAAAAAGAAGGCCATCATGGCGGTCACAAAGTCAGCATAGGCCACTTTCCAGGCGCCACCGTGGTGGCCATCACCGCCGCCCTTTTTGATCTTTTTGATAATGACCGCGCCGTCTGACATGATCTTCCCCAGGTTTCTGAGCTGTGCTTGTGGTTGACAAGCTGGGTCAGTATGGGGGAAGGGTCTTAAAATCAGGTTAGATATGGCACAGTTATGAATACACAAGACAACGCCCTGAGTTATCGCGCCGCCCTTGGCCAGTATGCCACCGGCGTTTGTGTGGTTACCGCCGAGGCCCTGGGCCGCAAAGCGGGCATCACGGTCAATTCCTTTACGTCAGTCTCGCTAGAGCCCCCATTGGTCTCGTGGTGCGTGGACGAAGGTGTGCGGGTTTATCCTGTCTTTGCCACCTCGGGCGCCTTTTGTGTGCACATACTGGGGGCGCATGAACAGGCCGTTGCCGAGCGCTTTGCCGACTACAGTCACCAAGACCTGACCCAAGACGCGGTTGGTCACAATGCCTCCGGCGCGCCGGTGTTGCCGGTGGGGGCTGTGCGCCTGGATTGCCGTGTGTTCGACAAACACCGCCTGGGGGATCATTTGATGCTGGTGGGCGAGGTTCTTGACTTTACGGCCCATGACAAAGACATGCTGGGCTATTATCGTGGCCGGTATCACACTCTGAAGGCCCCGGTGTGATGGCCCGTGTGGGCTTTATTGGCCTGGGGGTGATGGGTGGCCCGATGGCGGGGCATTTGGCCCAAGCGGGGCACGAGGTCTGGGTTTACAATCGCACCGCGCATAAAGCGACAGCCTGGTGTGAACAACACCGTGGCCAGCGCGCCGAGACCATTTCCGAACTCGTTGCCGCCCATCTGGATGTGGTGTTTGCCTGTGTCGGCAATGACGATGATGCCCGCGCCTGCGCCGAGGCCGCGTTTTCTGGCATGAGCGCCGGCAGCATCTATGTGGATCACACCACGACCTCGGCCCATGTGGCTGAAAATTTGGCCCAACAGGCCCAGGATAAGGGTCTCGATTATGTCGACGCGCCGGTCTCGGGTGGGCAAGCCGGGGCCGAAAAGGGCACGCTGACGGCCATGGTGGGCGGTGCGGTTGAAACTGTGGAGCGGATCCGCCCGCTGATGGCGTGTTTTGCGGCCAATATCGTGCATCTTGGTTCCAGTGGTCAGGGGCAGTTGTGCAAAATGGCCAACCAGATCGCCATTGCCGGCGTGGTGCAGGGCTTGGCCGAGGCTGTGCATTTTACCAAAGCGGCCGGACTGGATCCGGATTTGGTGCTGGCCGCCATTTCAAAAGGCGCGGCCCAATCCTGGCAGATGGACAACCGCTGGCCCACCATGGTTGAAGGGCAATATGATTTTGGCTTTGCCGTCGATTGGATGCGCAAGGACCTGGGCATTGCGCTTGATGCCGCACGCCGCGCGGGGGCGCAGCTGCCGCTGACGGCTTTGGTGGATCAGTTCTATGCCGAGGTCCAAGCGCTGGGAGGCGGGCGGCAGGATACCTCCAGCCTGTTGCGACGGCTGGAGGCCTTTAAGACCAGAGCAAACTAGACCGCATCCCGACGAGCCAGACGCACCAGGCCGATGATCGAGCGGATCAACACGAACAAGAACGCCAGCGCAAAGCCCACCATGCCCAAACCAAAGGGCGGAGCAACTTGGGTGAAAAAGGCCCAGGCCTCTTTTTCATCTTCCCAATTCACATCGGGGTTTTTGGCTTTGACCACATATTTGCGTGTGGTGGTGGTGCCATCAGACTGCATTTCTGAATGCTCAACCACTGCGGCTGCATCCTGGGCGGGATCTGTGGCCTGACCTTCAACCGATGTGATCTTCGTGGATTTATCATTGAAGCGAATGGAGACCGTGGCTCCATCCTCGGTTTCTTCAGTTTCGACCTCAACATTTAGGTTTAAATTGCCCATTTGCAGATTGGCCATCGCGCGCTCGACGGCATCTTCCATCTGGGTGCCGACATCCATATCGGTACTGTTGTCTGGTGTGGTGATTTCCGTGACCTGCACAGAGCTATCGACCGTTTTCAGCCCCGTCTCGATCATTTTTCCCAGACCAAACCCAAGAGCTATGACAGAGATCGCAAAAATAGCGAAGCCAATCCAAAAGGTTCTGATCTGATATTTAAAATGCGATCGCATCAAATCATCACGACTGTTGGCGGCGGCATGGGCAATGATCACGCCGATCAAACTGGGAATAAAGCCCAAAAACAGCCCAGCGATGAACAGAGCATAGACAATGGCCGCCAACGACGATTCGTTGCTGGCGGGACGGGGATCATGAGCATCAACTGTGGCTTCAGACATTGGGAAACTCCTGTGAAATGGCAAATGGGCTTAGGCGTATTCGCCATTAACGGCGCGGATGAGACCTTTGATGGTCATCACCAGCGTGTAGACAAACCAGGCGATGGGGAAAATCATCAACCAGCCCAAAGACATAATGAAGGTTAGAATCGCACCGGCATTGATGACAGGGATGATCATGGCCGGCACCATGGTGATCCACAAAGGGATCAACAGGATCGGACTGATCAGGATAAAAAACCCGGTCCAAAAAATACGAATTTGATAGCGAAAGTGAGAACGTGACGGCTCGCTGGCACCACCTTCTGCGGCATGGGCGATGATGACACCAATCACAGCGGGCACGAGCGCCATAAAATAACTCAGCAAAAACAGAATATAAACCACAACCGGCACGGTTGGATCCGTCGTGCCCATGGGACGCACGCGGTTTGAACTGACGGGGTCGTGTGACATTCCAAGCCCTTCCCTGGGTGACAAAGACGCCACACCTTAGCGCATTGCAACCCAAGCGCAAAGCCGGTAAGCCCATACAAAACCGTAATCCTTCCGATGACTTCAGTTGACGAGGACCCAGAATGGACATGAACATCAGCCTTGATGAGACCTTGATCGCCTTTCAAGACGCCGCCCGCAGCTTTGCAGACAGCGAAATGAAACCCCATGCTGAAAAATGGGACGAAGACAAACACTTGCCTTTGGATGTTTTGCGCAAGGCAGCGGCCCTTGGCTTTGCGGGGGCCTATGTGCGCGAAGATGTGGGTGGGTCGGGCCTGAGCCGTTTGGCCGCCGCCGTGATTTTTGAACAACTGGCGCGGGCTTGTCCCTCGACGACGGCCTTTTTGACCATTCACAATATGGTCAGCTGGATGATCGACAGTTTTGGCTCGGCGGAGCAACGCCAGAAATGGCTGCCGGATTTGTGCTCGATGTCGTTATTGGGTAGCTATTGTCTGACCGAACCCGGCTCAGGTTCGGATGCGGCCAGCCTGCGCACCAAAGCCGTGCGGGATGGCGATCATTATGTCTTGAATGGCACCAAGGCCTTCATCTCGGGCGCGGGCGATCAGGGCAATGATCTCTATGTCGTCATGGCGCGCACGGGTGACGGGGGCCCCAAAGGCATTTCCGCTTTTGTGGTTGAAAAAGGCACACCGGGCCTGAGCTTTGGTGCCAACGAGCGCAAAATGGGCTGGAACTCGCAACCCACCGCCCAAGTGCAACTGGATGATGTGCGGGTGCCCGTTGGCAACCGTTTGGGCGAGGAGGGCGTCGGCTTTAAGATCGCCATGAAGGGTTTGGATGGCGGACGCATCAACATCGCGGCCTGTTCACTGGGCGGGGCCTCGGAGGCCTTGGATCAAGCCCTTGAGTACACCAAGACCCGCAAGCAATTCGGCAAAGCCATATCAGACTTCCAAGCCACCCAATTCCGTTTGGCGGATATGGCCACCAATTTGGATGCGGCGCGGTTGATGGTGTGGCGGGCCGCAAGTGCCCTCGATAACCAAGATCCCAATGCGACACGCTATTGCGCCATGGCCAAACGCTTTGCCACCGATCATGGTTTTCAGATCGTTGATGAGGCCTTGCAGCTGCATGGTGGCTATGGGTATCTTCGCGATTATCCCATTGAACGCTTGTTGCGCGATCTGCGGGTGCACCGCATTTTGGAAGGCACCAACGAGGTCATGCGCGTGATCATTTCACGTGATCTTTTGAAATAACTGAACGGGAGAACAGGGATGGCGGACGTGATGGACAAAACAGGCATAGAGTGCCGTATCGATGGCCAAATTGGCCGTGTGCACCTGAACCGGCCCAAGGCCCTGAACGCCTTGAACCTCGAAATGGTGCAGGAGATGACCAAGGCCCTGCTGGCTTGGCAAACCGATCCCGCTGTGCGCGCCGTCGTGGTCACCGCCGAAGGCGACAAGGCCTTTTGCGCCGGTGGTGACGTCTTGGCGCTCGCCGAAAGTTCAGAGGGCGATAACACCTATGCCCGCACCTTTTTTGCCGAGGAATACCGCCTGAATCACCTGACCGGGACCTATCCCAAACCGTATGTTTGTTTGATGGACGGCGTCATCATGGGCGGCGGGTGTGGCATTTCCATGCACGGCATGCGCCGCGTGGTGGGTGAAAACGTGAAAATGGCTATGCCGGAAACGGGCATTGGTTTGTTCCCGGATGTGGGGGGCGGTCATTTTCTCAGCCGTATGCCGGGGCAAACCGGCACCTGGCTGGCCCTGACCGGTGCCCGGCTGAAAACCGCCGATGTGATGGCGCTGGGGCTGATGACGCACGCGGTCAAGTCGTCATCTGTCTCGGCTTTGGCCGAGGTTTTGGCCCACACCAAGTTGAACCGCCCGCTGAGCGATATTGATGAGATTTTGCGCGGTTATGCCACTGTGCCCGCGCCATCAGAGCTCGAGGCTCATCGCGCCGAGATCGATCAGCATTTTGCTTTTGATACCATGGAAGAGATCATGGCCAGCCTGCAAGGCGGCAGTGAGTGGGCGCACAAACAGGCGGAAACCCTGGCCAAGAAGTCGCCAACCTCCTTGAAAATCACCTTGGCACAACTGCGCAAAGCCAAGCATCTGAACCTGGCCGAATGCCTGCGTAGGGAATATCGCATGGGCTGGCGGGTGATGCAGGGCCATGATTTCTCGGAAGGGGTGCGGGCGCTGTTGGTGGACAAAGACAACAAAGCCCGCTGGAAGCCCGACAGCCTGGCTGGCGTGAGTGATGAGGCCGTCGCCGCCCACTTCGAGAGCTTGGGTGAGAATGAACTGAAATTGATCGGAGACGAACAGAATGCATGATTTCGCCTTTATTGGTTTGGGAAATATGGGCAGCGGCATGGCCAAGAACCTGGCCAGCGCCGGATCGGTCATTGCCTTTGACCTCTCTGAAGAGGCCCTGAAGGCCGCCGAGGCTGTGGGCATGACCCGCGCCAGCAGTGCGGGCGAAGCCGCAGCCCAAGCCAAAACCGTGGTCACCATGTTGCCCGCCGGGCCCCATGTGAAGGCGGTCTATATGGGCGAAAACGGTATCTTTGATAACGCCGCAGACGGCGCGTTGCTGATCGATTGCTCGACTATTGATGTCGACACCGCGCGCGAGGTTGCCGGCGTGGCCCAGTCCCGTGGCTTTCGTTTTGCCGATGCGCCTGTTTCGGGCGGCGTGGCCGCGGCTGCGGGTGGGGCGTTGACCTTTATGGTGGGCTGCCAAGCGGATGACTTTGACACGGTGAAACCGGTGCTGGAACCCATGGCCAAGGCCGTGATCCGGGCCGGTGATCATGGGGCCGGGCAGGCCGCCAAGATCTGCAACAATATGCTGCTGGCCATTCACATGATCGGCACCGCCGAGGCCTTTGCGCTGGCTGAAAAATTGGGGCTCGATGCGCAGCAGTTCTTTGACATTTCCTCGGTGTCTTCAGGCCAAAATTGGTCGATGACATCCTATTGCCCGGCGGCGGGTCCTGTGCCCACATCCCCAGCCAACAAGGGCTATGCGCCAGGTTTTGCCGCCAATATGATGCTGAAAGACCTGAAACTGGCCGCCGAGGCCGCCGCCAAGGCCGGTGCCAGTACCCCACTGGGTGGCCAAGCCGAAAGTCTGTATGCGCTGTTTGATGGCTTGGGCTATGGTCACAAGGATTTCTCGGGCATTATGGCCATGCTGGCCGGTCGCCTGGAGGCCCTGGATAACTAGACACGTTCTAGATTTCAGGGGTTTATGTCTGTCGTTTTGGAATACCTGAGGCCGCTAAACGGTTTTTTAGCGTCGACCTGATACCGTGAAGTCAATCATAACAACTTCGGGTATAAAAACGTGGAAGCCGCGAGACGAGAAGATCCCCAGACCAGTGCCTTGCTGGCCCCTGCCTATATGAGCGTTCTGAGCTTGATTGAGCGGCTGCACAGGCAACTTTTGGATGTCATCAAGGATGGCCTGGAACGCCAAAATATCCGCGAGGTCACCAGCGTGCAGGCTTTGCTTTTGTATAACGTTGGCGATCAGGAATTCACCATTGGCGAGCTGAAGCGCCGGGGTCACTATTTGGGCTCGAACGTCAGTTACAACATCAAACAGCTGACCCAGATGGGCTTGATCGAGCAAGGCCGGTCCGACAGTGATCGCCGCGCCACCCTGATCAGCCTGACCAAAGCCGGCCGCGAGGTTGTGGGCGTCGTGCAGAGTATTTTCGACAAGCAACTGCATATGATGCATCAGGTCTATGGCTTTACGGCCGAGACCTTGGAAGAGCTGTCGAGTAAGCTGTTTCAATTGGAACGCTTTTGGGGCGACCAGGTGCGGTACCAGCTCTAGCGGCTGATCCCGACCGATCCGGTTCTTATAAAAAATGCAGGCGCTTGTCGTTTCCGACTTTGCTTTTGTGCGGGCTGAGGGCAATCTGATCCCATGAGCGATTTGGGCAAACGGCAAATCATCTTTGAAATGATCGTGGTGGGCGACTATGTGCGCGTGGCCACGGTGGATGTCAAAACAGGTCTTGAGGTCGTGGCTGTGGGTCCAAAATCGGCCTCGGAGTACGAGCTGAAAAAACTCGGTGAGCGCAAATTGATGCGTGTGCTTGAGCAGCATCTGGATCCGAACCACAAGAAAAAGCCAGGCACGCGGCCTGGCTTCACGATCTGATTTTTTATTTTTCTATACCAGCCTAGGCCTTGGCTTTCTTCTTGCGGCCACCGGTGGTCTTGCCCAAGCCAATTTTGCGAGCAAACTCTGAACGCTTTTTGGCATAGTTGGGGGCCGTCATAGGGTAATCTGAGGGCAGATTCCATTTGGCGCGATATTCATCAGGCGTCATGCCATAGACCGCCATCAGGTGACGTTTCAGCATTTTCAGCTTTTTGCCGTCTTCCAAGCAAACAATATAATCCGGCTTCACCGAGCGAGAAATGGCAACGGCAGGCTTTTGTTTTTCGGCTTTTTCAGGCTCTTGACCCAATTTGGTCATGGTGTTGTGTACGGACTTGACCAAATCAGGCACGTGATCCGCGTCAATTTTGTTATAGCTAACAAACGAGGCCACAACATCAGCGGTCAGGCGCAACAATTCTTGGTTTTCAAAATCTTCGGCGGTCATGTGTGTATTGGCGTCCATGGTGTCCTCTTGTCTGTTTCCTGCTTAAAAGATGACGATCAAAAAACAATATTGCGCATATTGGTGATCACTTGTCGTCATCTTGACGTTCCAAAGTCCTCGGTTGTGTACGCGCTATCGGATACCATTTCAAGGGGGATCAATTTTCAGTATGGAAATGGTCCTTGCCCTGGCCCAAGCACAGGTTTAGGTTTGCCCCACCACTCGTAGCAAAAATCAGGAGCCCCCAATGGACGCTCACGCCCCCAACACAAATGAGTCCAAACCTATGACCCAGGCCTTTTTTACCCAGAACCTGAAAGATCAAGACGCCGACCTGATGGCGATGATCGAAAAAGAATTCGCCCGCCAGCAAGACCATATTGAATTGATTGCTTCGGAGAACATCGTCTCCAAGGCGGTGCTGGAGGCCCAGGGCTCGATCCTGACCAATAAATACGCCGAGGGTTATCCCGGGCGTCGGTACTATGGCGGTTGTGCCATCGTCGACGAGGTGGAAAATCTGGCCCGGGAACGCGCCAAAGCCCTGTTTGAGTGCCAATTCGCCAATGTGCAGCCCCATTCGGGATCCCAAGCCAACCAGGCGGTTTTCCTGGCCTTGTTGACGCCGGGTGACAAGGTTCTGGGCCTGGATTTGGCCTCGGGCGGGCACCTGACCCATGGCGCGTCAGTGAATGTCTCGGGGAAATGGTTTGATGTGGTGCACTATGGCGTGCGCCCCGATGACCACCGCATTGATATGGACGAGGTTCGCCGCATCGCCCAAGCCGAAAAGCCCAAATTGATCATCGCAGGCGGATCGGCCTATTCACGCGTGATTGATTTTGCCGCCTTCCGCGCCATAGCCGACGAGGTCGGGGCTTATTTGATGGTGGATATGGCCCATATTGCGGGCCTCGTGGCGTCTGGCCTGCATCCTTCACCATTCCCACACGCGCATGTGGCCACCACCACCACGCACAAAACGCTGCGGGGGCCGCGGGGCGGGATGATTCTGACCAATGAGCCTGAACTGGCGAAGAAACTGAACTCGGCAGTGTTCCCCGGTCTACAGGGCGGGCCCTTGATGCATGTGATCGCGGCCAAGGCCGTGGCCTTTGGCGAGGCGCTGCGGCCCGAGTTCAAAACCTACAGCCAGCAGGTGGTGAAAAACGCCCAGGCCCTGGCCAACAGCCTGAACACTGCGGGCCTGCCGATCATCTCGGGCGGAACCGATATTCACCTGGCCCTGGTGGACCTGACGCCCAAGGGGGTGAATGGCCAAGCGGCCGAAGAAACGCTGGAACGCGTGAACATCACCCTGAACAAAAACGGCATTCCCAATGACCCTTTGCCGCCGCGTGTGACCTCGGGCATTCGCGTGGGCAGCCCGGCGGGCACCACGCGTGGCTTTACCGAGTCGGATTTCACACACATTGGCGAGATGATTGTCGAGATCATCGATATGTTGCGCCAGCATCCCGAGGGTCATACGGATACCGAAGCCGCTGTGCGTGCCAAAGCGCTCGAGCTGACGCGGCGTTATCCCATCTATCCGGATCTGTAGGAAAGGATCAGCATCAAGATGCGGTGCCCGTTCTGCAATCACGAAGACACCCAGGTCAAAGACAGCCGCCCCGCCGAAGAGGGCGCCGCGATTCGTCGTCGGCGGTTCTGCCCGGCCTGTGGTGGACGCTTTACCACCTTTGAACGGGTGCAGCTGCGGGAAATGTTGGTGAAAAAATCCACCGGCCGCACCGCGCCCTTTGACCGGGAGAAGCTGTTGCGATCGGTGCAAATCGCCCTGCGCAAACGCCCCGTCGAGCCCGATCAGGTGGAGAAGCTGGTGACCGGCATTGTGCGCCGTCTGGAACAATTGGGCGAAAGCGAGATCCCCTCGCAGCAAATCGGCGAGTTTGTCATGGAGGCCCTGTCTGGGGTCGATGCCGTGGCCTATACGCGCTATGCGAGTGTTTATAAGAATTTTCGCGAAGTGGGAGATTTTGAGCGCTTTATTGACGAGGAGCAACTGTCGGGCCCCGAGACGGGCAGTGATGGCGGCGCCGGCCCTGTCAACACAGACAACACAAACCAAGCGGACGATTGATGCGCATCACCTTGAAATGTGCCACCAGTTTGGATGGGCGGATCGCCTTGGCCAATGGCGACAGTCGATGGATCACGGGGCCGGATGCCCGCAAACAGGGGCATCATCTGCGCGCGGCCCATGATGCGGTGCTGGTGGGCTCGGGGACTGTGATGGCGGATGATCCGTTGCTGACCGTTCGGGAGGTAAAAGTTGAGCGCCAACCGGTGCGCGTGGTGGCCGATGGTCGCCTGCGCCTGCGCCCTGATCACAAACTGGCCCAAAGCACTGACCAAGGGCCTGTCTGGGTCCTGAGCTTGGCGCAAACGCGGCCGGAACTGCACGACCTGGGCCTTGAGGTCATCACCTTGCCCGACATGACGCCCGACCAACAGATTCGGGCCTTACAAGACAAAGGCATTACAAGCCTGATGATCGAAGGGGGCGGGACGCTGGTGGCCAGTTATCTGAAAGCCGGCTTGATCACCCATATCGAGTGGTTTCGCGCCCCCATCATCCTGGGTGGCGATGGCCGCCCGGCCTTTGGAGATTTGTCTCTGAGCGCCTTGTCTGAGGCCCAAGTTTGGTGCCGGACCGCCATGACCAGTTTGGGCGAAGACCTGTGGGAGCGGTATGAACGCCTCGAGGAAGGGGACGAATGTTTACCGGCTTGATCGAAGCCCAAGGCACTGTGACGGACCTCAGCGGTGAGGGTCTGGTGCGGGCGCGTTTGAAAACGGATTGGCAGAAATCTGATCTCAGCCTCGGGGCCTCGGTAGCCCATGATGGGGGTTGCCTGACCATTGTCGATTGGGATGATGGCTGGCACGAGGTGGAAATCTCGCCAGAAACCTTGTCAAAAACCACAATGCGGACTTGGCAGCTGGGCCAAAAGGTCAATCTGGAGCGGTCTTTGAAAGTGGGTGATGAGCTGGGTGGGCATTTCGTCACGGGGCATGTCGACGGCCTCGGTCAGGTCGAAAGCATCACCCCGCAAGATGAGTGTTGGCACCTGGTGATCTCCGCGCCTGCCGAGATTATGCCCTATGTCGCCACCAAAGGGTCTGTGGCGGTGGATGGCGTCTCGTTGACCGTGAATTTGGCCCATGATGATCGCTTCGAGTTGATGATCATCCCCCATACCGCCGAGGTCACCACCCTTGGGCGTTACCGGGCGGGCCAGGCCGTAAACCTTGAAGTTGATCTGATTGCACGGTATCTGAGACGGCAAATGGATTGGCAAATGCCTGGATCCGCGAAAGATTGAGAATTCTATGACCGACCTAACAGACACCGCCCCCCACACGGACTTCACGGCGGCCTTGTCGTCTGCCGAAGAGATCATCGAAGAGGCCCGCAACGGCCGCATGTTCATTTTGGTGGATGCCGAAGATCGGGAAAATGAAGGCGACCTGGTGATCCCGGCGCAAATGGCCACGCCGGATGCCATCACCTTTATGGCCACCCATGGCAGGGGGTTGATCTGTTTGGCTTTGTCCGAGGCCCGGACCCAGGCCCTGAACCTCAGTCCCATGGCCCGGCGCAACACCCAACGCAACAGCACGGCCTTTACGGTTTCAATTGAAGCGCGCGAAGGGGTGACCACGGGCATTTCCGCCCAGGATCGCGCCCGCACCATTCAGGTGGCGATTGATCCGAAATCCGGACCCGAAGACATCGCCAGCCCCGGCCATGTCTTTCCCCTGACGGCGCGTACGGGCGGGGTACTGGCCCGTGCCGGCCATACCGAGGCGGCCGTCGATATCGCCGAGCTTGCGGGTCTGAATCCCGCCGGTGTGATTTGTGAAATTATGAAAGACGACGGCACCATGGCCCGGATGCCGGACCTTGTCAGCTTTGCGCAAAAGCATGCCCTGAAAATTGGCACCATTGCCGATTTGATCGCCCACCGCCTGCGCACCGAGCGCTTTGTCACCCGTGTGCATGAACAGCCCTTCGACAGCCGTGTGGGGCCGGGATGGCGGTTGACCGTGTTTCGTAACAGTCTGGATGGGGCCGAGCACGCGGCCCTGGTGCGTGGGGACATTCAACAAGACAAACCCACGCGGGTGCGCATGCATCGCGTCAGCATGTTGCATGACATCATAGGGGCGGGGTCCGGACACGTTGAAGAGATGATGCGCAAAATCCAAGACCACCCAGACGGGGGCGTTATGGTGTTTTTGCGCGATCCAAACCCCAATGCCATCACGCAGGCTCTCGAGCCCCCCTCAACGGACAGCGAGAAAGCCTTTCGGGCCTATGGTGTGGGTGCACAGATTCTGCTTGATCTTGGGGTGCGGGATATGATCCTTCTCAGTGGATCAGAAAGACGCTTGGCCGCGCTGGAGGGCTATGGCCTGCGCATCATAGACCGGGAAGGCGTTTAGCCGATGGCGGCCAAGAGAAGGGGATAGGGACCATGAGCCTGATGTCAGACAAACCACGCGTACTGATTGTTTACGCTCGGTATTATCCTGAAATCACCGACGAATTGTTGAAGGGCGCTGTCTCAGCATTGGATAATGCCGGGGCCGAGGTGCGCATGATCAAGGTGCCGGGGGCCTTTGAAATCCCTCATGCTGTCGGCTTGGCCGACTTTTTTGCCGAAACGGCAGCGGGCATCAAATATCATGGCTATGTGGCGCTGGGCTGCGTGATCCGGGGCGAGACCAGCCATTATGATTATGTCTGTGGCGAGTCGGCCCGCAAACTGATGGACCTGAGCACCGACCGCAAATTGGCCATTGGCTATGGCATTTTGACGTGTGAGAACGAGGCCCAGGCCCTGGCCCGCGCCCGGATGAGCGAAGGGGACAAAGGGGGCGATGCCGCCCGCACCTGTTTGGAAATGATTGCCCTGCGACAAAACATGCGAATGGGCCAGTACTGAGTTCGGAGAGACTGTGAAGCGTTTTGATACCCATTCCCGTGCCCGTCTGATGGCCGTCCAAGCCCTGTACCAAGCTGAACAAACCGGCGCAGGCAGCAAGACCATCGTCAGCCAATTTCAAGAACACGGCACGGAAATCGAAGGCGAAGTCATCGCCACCAGCCATGTCCACATGCCGCTGTTCGCGCGCGTGTTTGAAGGTGCCGTGGAGCACAACGAGACCATCGACCGCCACATTTCCGAGGCTTTGGCCAAGGGCTGGGCGCTTAGCCGTTTGGATGCCACCGTACGCGCCGTGATGCGCGCTGGGACCTATGAGATCGTCTTTACGGATACGCCTCATGAGATTTTGATCGATGATTATCTGGATCTGGCCAAAGGCTTCGTCGAGGCCCAAGATGTGGGCTTTGTCAACGCGGCCCTAGATCATATCGTCAAGGCCACGCGCACAGAGGCCCAGACTTAATGGCCGATCAGCCCAAATTGGTGGATGCGGACACGACACCTCCCGATGAATTTTCCCTGATCAAAACTTTGTTTTTGCCCCTGACCGGTGGCCGTGCCGAGGCCGCGGGTTTGCTGGATGATGCCGCCTTTGTCACTTCGCGCCCAGGGCAAGAACAGGTCATCACCACGGACCAGATGATTGTGGGCCGTCATGCCATGGCTGACGAGCCTTATGACGCCTTGGCGCAACGCTGTTTACGCCGGGCGGTGTCTGATCTGGCGGCCAAGGGGGCGACGCCGGATCTTTATTTTCTTTCGATCGCTTGGCCGGAGACTGTGACCTATGAGGAGATGCGCACCTTTTGCGCGGGCCTTCTGGCGGATCAAGCCAAGTTCGGCATTCGCCTGGCCGGAGGCGATACAGCCAAAACAGATGGTGCCCTTTCGGTGGCCATGACCGCCATCGGCTGGGCGCCTGAGGGTGGCAGCATCCGCCGCAGCGGCGCCGAGCCAGGCGATGTGGTTATGGTCACAGGAGCCATTGGGGATGCCATGGCGGGCCTGAAGGCCCTGATGGGCCAACTGCCTGATGGTCTGAGCGATGAGGCCAAGGCCCATGTCATTGACCGCTATCAAAAGCCCCAACCCCGCACCGAGATGATCGAGGCGCTGCGCGGAAAGGCCAGCGCCAGCATTGACGTATCCGATGGTTTGGTGGCTGACCTTGAGCATCTGGCCGAAGCCAGCCAAGTGAAAATCGAAATTGATCTCGAACGCGTGCCCATCAGCACCACGGTCAAGGACTGGGTCGAGCTGGCTGAAAACCCCGTCGAGGCCTTCGGTCAAGTGGTCAACGGTGGGGACGATTATGAAATTGTCTTCACGGCACCTGCGCGTGAGGCCGCCAATATTGCCTTGGCGGCCAAAGCAGTGGATCTTGATGTCACACCCATTGGTCGCGTCTGGCCGGGGCAGGGCGTGGTCTGTAACCTTCATGGGCAGCCGTTTCCCGTCTCCAGTCGTGGCTTTCGACATTTCTAAGGGCGGCCAGGCCGGACAGATGTGATGAGCAAACTCACGAAAAAACGTATTCTTCTGAGCCTGCTGGCCGTTATCCTTATGGGCGTTTTGGCCGTTGGGGCTGCTGTTGGCTATTTTGTTTACGAGGCCACACGCCATTTGCCCGACGCCGAAGCCCTGGCGAAATACCGCCCGGCCGTCAGCACGCGTCTGTTTGACCGCCATGGCAATTTGGTTGCGGAATTTGCCTCGGAAAAACGAGTGTTCACGCCCATCGATGCCATGCCCGAGCGTCTGGTGAATGCCTTTTTGGCCGCCGAGGACAAGAATTTCTATGACCACAAAGGCCTGGATATGAAGGGCATTGCCCGGGCCGTTTTTGCCAATGTCGGCAACGTGGCCCAGGGGCGGCGCTTGGAAGGGGCGTCGACCATCACACAACAAGTGGCCAAAAATCTGTTACTGAGTAATGAAGTCAGCTTTCGACGCAAATTGCGCGAGGCCATTTTGGCCCGCGAGATTGAACAGAATTTCAGCAAAGAACAAATCCTGGAGCTCTATTTGAACGCCATCTTTTTGGGCCAGCGCAGCTATGGTGTGACGGCGGCGGCCCGAACCTATTTCAACAAACCGCTGGATGAGCTGTCGGTGGCCGAGGTCGCCTATTTGGCGGCTTTGCCCAAGGCCCCGTCCACCTATCATCCCACGCGCAACCATGATCGCGCCTTGGCCCGGCGCAATTGGGTGGTCACCCGCATGCTGCAGAACGGCTATATCAACGAAGAGCAGCACGCTTTGGCCCTAGAGCAGCCCTTGGTTACCCGCCTGAGCGCCGAGCAAACCAGCATCCAAAGCGCAGATTACTTTGTCGAGGAAGTGCGCCGAGAGCTGATCGAAACCTATGGCGAAGAGCGGGTTTATAAAGATGGCCTTATGGTGTTCACCACCTTGGACCCCGAGCTTCAGACCATGGCGCAAGACACCTTGCGCCAGCATTTAGAGACCCATGATCGGGGGCCGTATCGGGGCGGATTTGATCAGATCAAACTCAAAGACGACAAACCAGACAGTTCCTATGGCTGGTATGATCAGCTGAAGGCCCGTGGCGACATCACACCCAACGAAGCCTGGCAGGTGGCCGTGGTGCTGAAAACCAGTGGCCGCGTGGTGTTGGGTCTGGATGATGGAGATGTGTCCAATCTCAGCATGGAATCGATGAAGTGGGCACAGGCGGGAACGGGCCTGAAGGTTGGCGATTTGATCTATGCCGAACCGGGGCCGGAGGGGCACATTTTGCGTCAAGTGCCGGAGATCAATGGGGCGATTGTTGCCCTAGAGCCGGAAATGGGCCGCGTGCGGGCGCTGGTGGGCGGATACAGCTTTGACGATTCCAGTTTCAACCGCGCCACCCAAGCTTGGCGTCAGCCCGGATCAGCGTTCAAACCCTTTGTCTATGCCGCGGCCCTTGAGAACGGCTATACGCCTGCAACCGTTGTCATGGATGCACCCTTTGCCGCCGAGACCGCCACAGGCGAGATGTATCGCCCGGAAAACTATGATTTGAATTTCCTGGGTCCCTTGATTATGCGGGTGGGCATTCAGAAATCTCGTAACGCCATGACCGTGCGCCTGGCGCAGCATGTGGGCCTCGAGACCACAGCCAAGTTCATTCGCCCCTTCGAGATCAGTCCCAAGCTGCTGCCGGTATTGTCGATGTCTTTGGGCTCGCTGGAGACCACACCGGCGCGGATGGCTGCGGCCTATGCCAGTTTTGCCAATGGCGGGTTGAAGGTGCGCCCACAATTGATCGAACGAATCCAAGATCGCGAAGGCACCACCGTTTTCAAACTGGATGATCGCATCTGCACCGATTGTAATGACAGTTTTGATCCCGATCTCACCCCACGACCACAAGACAATCGACGCCGCTTGATGGACAGCATCACGGCTTATCAAATGACATCTATGATGCGTGATGTGGTGCGTCGGGGTACGGCCACGGTGGTCAATCAGGTGGGCAAGCCCATCGCGGGCAAAACCGGCACCACCAATGATTATAAAGACGCCTGGTTCGTAGGGTTTTCCCAGGATTTGGTCTCTGCCGTCTTTCTGGGGTATGACAATCCCAAATCCCTGGGTAAGGGCGGCACCGGCGGCGGTATGGCCGCGCCTGTGTTCACAAGCTTTATGTCTAAGGCCCTGCGTGGCGTTCCCCAGTCCGAGTTCACGCCGCCAAAAGAAGCCATTCCCGTTTGGATAGAAGAGACCACAGGCCTGCCCACGATCGAGGGCTATGGCCGGCTCGAGTTTTTCAAACCTGGCACCGAGCCCGGTATGGTGCCGCCCGAATACATCGGCGGCAATCTGATGTTCAATGATCCCTTTGCCGATGACCCCTTGTTGTTTGACTACAACGAGGACCGCGCACCTGCGGCTGGGCAGCGGTATCACAAAAACCGTTTTTATGGCTCTGGTCCAAGTGAACAGGGGACATCAGACGAGACCACATCTGCCGAACCGGGCCCCAGTGAAGACACTCGTCCTGGGCCGCCGCCTGTAGCATCAGAACCCGAGACCGGATTGGGGGGCGTTTACTAGGGCCGCTGGGTTTTTGATCCATAGACAAAACCGGGCGAACCCTTTAGACAGCCTGCTTTGATACGATAGTCGGAGGAAATCATGCGTCCAGATATTCAAGCGGCCGCCGATCGCATTGCCCAGTCGTTATCTCTGCTGCGGAGGCGTCTTTGACTGGGACAACAGTCTGAAACAGCTGGATGAACTGAACGCTAAGGCCGAAGACCCCGATTTGTGGAACGACCCTGACCGTGCGCAAGCCATGATGCGCGAGCGCACACATCTGGCCGGGCAAATCGAACAAGTCCGCGCCCTTGAAGCCAAACATCAAGAAGGCCTGGAATTCGCTGAATTGGGTGAAATGGAAGGCGATGACAGCCTGATCGAAGAGGCCCGCACCATCCTGACCAAAGCCCAAGCCCGAGCAGAGCGCGCCGAGCTTGAGGCCCTGTTGTCCGGCGAGGCCGACAGCAACGATTGCTATGTCGAGGTCAATGCGGGCGCGGGTGGCACCGAAAGCCAAGACTGGGCCGAAATGCTGAGCCGGATGTACGCCCGTTGGGCCGAAGCCCACGAGTATAAAGTGACGGTTATCGAAGAAACGCCTGGCGAGCAGGCGGGTGTGAAATCCTGTACGCTGATGGTCAAGGGCATCAACGCCTATGGTTGGTTGAAAACCGAAGCCGGGGTGCACCGCCTGGTGCGCATCTCGCCTTATGATTCAAACGCACGGCGACACACCAGTTTTGCATCCGTTTGGATTTACCCGGTTGTGGATGACACCATTGATATCGAAATCAACGAAAGCGATTGTCGGGTGGATACCTTTCGGGCGTCAGGGGCCGGGGGGCAGCACGTCAACAAAACTGACAGCGCCATCCGCATCACCCACTTGCCCACCGGCATCGTGGTGGCCTGTCAGTCTGAACGCTCGCAGCACCGCAACCGCGATACGGCCTGGAATATGCTGAAAGCCCGCCTATATGAAGCCGAGCTGCAGAAGCGTGAGGCCGCCGCCCAAGCCGAGGCCGACAGCAAAACCGAAATCGGCTGGGGGCATCAGATCCGATCTTATGTTTTGCAGCCCTATCAAATGGTCAAGGATCTGCGAACGGGCGTTGAAACCTCCAACACCCAAGGGGTGCTGGATGGCGATTTGGATGACTTTATGGCGGCGGCACTGGCCGAGCGTGTGGGCACACAGCGCGCCGACTGAAGAGGCATAATCAACACACTCAAAACGGCCGCAGAGGATATCCGCTGCGGCCGTTGTCTATAATCTTTGGGTCTGGCGCCCTTAAGCGCTTTCGGCTTGTTTGCTGTCTTCGTTCAGTTCTGCGTCCACGGGCTCGGCCGAAGATTTGAGTGGCGTGACAGAGGCCGAACTCGGCGCCGTCCCAGCAGATTTGCTTTTACCACTGAAGGACATGGCGGGAATGTCCATATCATCTTCGGCCTCGTGGCTCATAATCAGGCCTTTGATCGGGTCCTGGTCATGTTTGCAGCGCCCATCAAAGTAGGCCCCGCTTTCCACGGCAAAGACCGAGGTGATGATATCCCCCTCGACATGGGCATTGGTATAAAGGTGGACCTTGCGCGCGCGCACCGAGCCAATGACCTTGCCGCGCACCTCGATGCTTTCGGCGGTGATTTCGCCAAAAACTTGCGCGGTGTCACCAATGCTGAGTTTGCCGGCACGCACATCGCCCTCGACCACGCCATCGATCTGCACATCCCCATTGGTGATGATCGAGCCCTTGATGGACATGTCGGAACTGAACACGGACGGTGAAATCATTTCCGCGCGTGGGTTTGACATGGTGCTCGCTTTCGGGGCCGCCGGTTTTGTGTTCGGCATGGGGATCGCCGGGGGACCATTCTCCGCCTTGGTGTCTGGCATGGCTGATGGTTTTGGCGATTTGTTGAACATCCTGCGCTCCCCTTGATCTCTCAGAAAGAATGATGGCTACCATAACACGGAAATGCCCAGCAAGTGGCAAGTGAAGATTCTATGGCATTGCCATGAGGATCCCTTGTGAACACAGGGAAAAAACTTCATATACCCCGCATCGCGCGCCGCTATCACTGGCGACTC
Source organism: uncultured Caulobacteraceae bacterium (assembly GCA_937138625.1). Classification (GTDB taxonomy): domain Bacteria; phylum Pseudomonadota; class Alphaproteobacteria; order Caulobacterales; family Caulobacteraceae; genus CAKZPF01. The sequence goes on from CAKZPF010000003.1 coordinate 137,083, forward strand.
AGACGGGACCTGTTTCACGCCATTGAAAACCGGATGCGCGACCGGCGCTAGGCCTCGACCTGAGCCTCTTGCAACGCTTTCAGAACCTTTTCGACATGGCCTGGCACCTTCACTTTGCGCCACTGTTCCACGAGCTTGCCATCGGGGTTGATCAGAAACGTTGACCGTTCAATGCCCATATATTTGCGACCGTACATGCTTTTTTCCACCCAAACGCCAAAGGCGGCGCAGACCTGACCTTCAGGATCCGAGCCCAACAGAACCGACAAATTGTGCTTTTCACGGAAGTTGCCATGAGATTTCAGGCTGTCTTTGGAAATGCCCAGGATGCTCGCGCCCAGCTTTTGGAAATCGGCGGCGTGCTCGGTGAAGGAGACGGCTTCTTTGGTGCAGCCAGACGTGTTGTCCTTGGGATAGAAATAGACAACCAGCCATTGCCCCTTGAAGGTGTCGTTGCCGACCGTGCCATCAGTATCGGTTTCCAAGCTGAAAGCCGGGGCTTTATCACCAAGATTTAATTCAGACATGTGGGGTCTCCCTGATTATAGTGTTGCTCTTACACGAACAGTCTTAAGGCATAGGTATGACCCCAATCAAGCGCCGACGCCGTTGGATTTTGCAAACTGCCCTGCACACGCTGGAGGTGGTGGCCCTGGTTCTGGCCATCATTCTGGCCATTGTGGCGGTGTTGTTTTTCCGCTTGGCGCAGGGGCCAATGTCGCTGGAGACCGTGCGTCCGGGGCTGTCGCGGATGCTGGCCAATCAAATGGAGGTCGAGACCCTGAGCCTTGGCCCCACGCGCCTGGAGTGGTTCCGGGAAAGTCAGTCTTTGGGCTTGGCGATTGATGGCTTATCGGCCTTGGATGCCGAAAACCGCTTGGTGCTGCGGGCTCAGGATGTGGCGGTGGGGGTCTCCTTGCCAGGACTGCTGCGCCTGAAGGTCACGCCTGGTCACTTGGCAGCCCGCAACCTGCGGGCCGTCACCACCATGTCATCTGAAGGACGCGTAGGCTTGGGGCATACGCTTTATGGGGCGCCCACACGTGTGATCAATGTCAGCGACCTTGTTTTGGGCTTGGTGGGGCCGGAAACACGGCGATACCCCTCGAGCTTTTTGAAATCAGTGAATCTGCAAAACGCTCGCATCAGTTTTCATGAAACCGATGGCCCAATTTCCTGGCTGGCGGATGTGCCCGCCATTCGCACCTTCAAGGACGAAAGCGGCATCGGTATGGACGCGGAAATTGAACTGAAAGCGCCCGAGGTTCGGCCCGCCCATTTTGCTTTGTCCGTATTCTCGGCGGCCGATTCGCCCGAGGCCTTGGTGGATGTAAAACTTGATGATTTTCGACCTCGTGCCTTTGTACCCAGCCATGGGCGCTCAAAGGTTCTCCATCGCCTGGACTTGCCGGTTTCGGTGAAGGGTCGGATCGAAAATGTTGGCCTCGAGACTTTGAATGTGGCCGACATTTCCATGACCTTGGGGGCAGGGGATGTGGTGATGGGCGAGCGCAGGCAAGCCATCACTCGTGGTCAGATGTCCGCCACCCTCAGTGATGATCGCCAGACCATTGCCCTGCAAACTGACATCACAGGCCAGGACCTGAACATTGGCGGCACAGGCCGTCTCCAGCCAGACTTTGATCAAGATGGTCGCCTGAAAGCCCTTGGTTTTCAGATCGACAGCCAAGGGCAGGTCAATCTTTCGACCCTGTCTGATGGGCAAGTGCGCCTGAGTGGCTTTTCGGCCACTGGGCTTTGGAATCGGGCGCAACATTATCTGCGCTTGAGACAACTGCGCCTGGCCGCCGGTGGGGGGCGGCTGCAGACCTCGGCCACCATTGGCTATGGCCAAGATCACTTAATGGATGATTTGCAGGTTCAGGTTTCCGGAGAAATTACCGACAGCCTGCCGGCGCGAGCTTTGATGCGGTTTTGGCCAGGGACGCTCTTTCCCAATACACGGGCGTATTTAGACCGCTCGGTTTTGGGTGGCGATATTGCCGATGCTCAATTTGATATCAATCTGCCCACACGCGTTTTTCAAGATCGTAAGATCCAAGACCAAGACGTTGATCTGACCTTTGCCGTTCGCGATGGGCGGTTTCAATTCATGCGCGATGTGGAGCCCATCAGTCAGATCACCGCGTCCGGCAAAATGACCGGCCGGACCTTAAAAATTGACTTGCAATCTGGGCGCTGGGGTGGGGGGCAGTTGCGGGATGCTGAAATCTGGATCCCCAAAATGGCCGATCCCAGCGAGCGGTTGACCTTGTCCTTGACCGCCGCCGGGCCCGCCGAGCCGTTGTTTCGGGCCTTGAATGGTGGGGGGCTTCGGTTGGCAGAGCGCACAAAAATCCAGCCGGAGCGTTTATCCGGCCAGGTCACAACTGATTTTAAAATGACCAGACCCTTGAAGAAAAAGGTGACCTACGAGGATCTGGAGCTTGATTACACCGTGCGCATGAAGGACGCCCGCCTCAGACACGCTTGGCGTGATTTTGATGCCCAAAGCACAGCCGTGACCCTGAAAGGTGACCAAGACCACCTCAGCATCACAGGCTTCGGATTGTACGGTCCCATTCGTGGTGATTTGACCTTTGATACGGTTTTTAAAGGCAGTTATGCCGATCGCACCGTCAAACTTTCCGGCCTGGTGGATCCAGAAACCCTGGCCAAAGCCGGCTATAATTTGAAGGGGTTTGTGGATGGCAGCGCCAAAACCGATGTCAATCTGAACTGGACAAATCGCCAACCGGTGGCGGGGCGTGTTTCGGTGGACCTAGAAGACACCAGCATTCTGACCGGCAGCCAAGCCTGGGCCAAAACCATGGGCCAGCCCGGCTATGCCACCATAGAATTTAAGGGCCGCCCCCAGGGCGGGGTGGATTTCCACAACATCTATGTCGATGCGGCGGGCTTGCGGGTGAATGGTCAGGCCCAGCTGGCCGAGAGTGGACAGGTCTTAAGCGCCGCGTTTCCGATCTTGCGCGTGCCCGAGACCGCGGATTTGACTGTCAGTGCCACCCGCGCCCAAGCCACCGAGCCTTTGGATATCAGCGTGACGGGCAATTATTTGGATGGGCGGGGCTGGTTGAAATCCATATTGACCGGAGATCGCGAGAAAAAAGACCGACATTTGCGGCTAGAGGCGCGACTGGGCCAATTGCGCCTGAGCGATGAGAAAATCTTGCAACAGGTCCAGCTGCAATCGCGCTTTGACGGGGGGCTGAGGTCTTTGCGCGCTGAGGGACAGCTTTCAAAAAACGAGACCTGGGCCATGGCTGTCACACCCAAGGATGGCGTTCGCCAGCTCACCGGTCAATTTGATGATGCGGGTCTGGCGCTGTCGACATTTTTAGGCATCACCAGTGTGCAGGGCGGACAAGCCCGATTGCAGGGCACATGGCCAGAAAACGGGCCCTTGGCGTTAAATGTGGACGGCCGGAATATCAAGGTCCGTGATGTGCCCGCCTTGGCCACGCTGATTTCCGTGGCTTCGATCCGAGGTCTGGGCAACGCCCTGAGCGGGGAAGGCCTGGCCTTTGATCGTGTGGAGCTGCCCTTAACCTTACATGATGGGGTAGTGGAGGTGGGCGAGGCCCGGGCCCGAGGGCCGGGATTGGGGATCACCACCACCGGTTTGGTGCGCACAGACCAGAAAACCCTGGCCTTGTCTGGATCGCTGGCCCCCGCCTATGGCATCAACGCGGTTTTAGGGAACATCCCCCTTTTGGGCGATCTGTTGGTCAGTCGCAAAGGCGAGGGCATTGTCGCCTTTACCTATAAACTCACAGGGCCTATTCGCTCGCCCCAAGCCGTGGTCAACCCCTTGTCGGTTCTGACCCCGGGTGTCTTTCGCCGGATTTTCGAATTTTCTACGCCGGATGCCCCCGGCACAACCGTTCCAGAGGGGAACACAAAAGCCCCCGAGTCTGAGGCCCCACAGACCACCCCACCGGCCCCCGCACAAGAAGAGGAGGCTCAAAACCCGCCCACCAGCAGGCCAACTGTTGCCATGGAGCCTATCGAGAGCGACGCGGATTAATTCTGCACACGGGTAGCTAATCTGTCAGTTTCAATAGGGCGTGACGCTTTTTGCCAAAACTGAGCTTGGCTGTGTTGTCCGTTTTGAAATCATCAGGCGTCAACGGCCGGTCAGCATCGGATTCAGCGCTGTCGTTCACCCGCAGGCCGCCACCCTTGGCCAGGCGACGAACCTCAGATTTCGAGTCTGCCAAGCCCGCCAACAGAAAAGCTTGCACCACCGTGCCCAATTGTGACGGGGCGATTTGGAACTCAGGCAAGCCTTGGCCCATTTGCCCCTGTTCAAAGGTCTGCTCGGCGGCTTGGCGAGCTTGCTTGGCGGCTTCGCTGCCATGCAGCATGGCGGTGGCGGCATCCGCCAGCACCTTTTTGGCCTCATTGATTTCTGCGCCTTCCAAAGCCTCGAGGCGGGCAATCTCATCCAGCGGAATGTCCGTGAACAGCTTTAGGAACCGTCCGACATCCGCGTCATCGGTGTTGCGCCAGAACTGCCAATAATCATACGGGCTGAGATGATCGGCGTTCAGCCATACGGCCCCCGCCGCCGTCTTGCCCATTTTTGCGCCCGATGCGGTGGTGATCAGACCGGTGGTGACGCCAAAGACCTCGGCGCCCTCGACCCGACGCACCAGCTCGACGCCCTGGACGATGTTGCCCCATTGATCCGAGCCACCCAATTGCAACTTACAGCCGTATTCCTGGTACAGGCGCAAAAAGTCATAGGCCTGCAGCAGCATGTAATTGAATTCTAGGAAGCTGAGGGGCTGTTCACGCTCCAGCCGCAGCCGCACACTGTCCATGGTCAGCATACGGTTGACGCTGAAATGCCGCCCCGTGTCCCGTAGGAAATTGATATATTCCAGCGTTTTCAACCAATCGGCATTGTTGATGATGATCCCTTGGTCTGCGCCCTCACCAATATCCAACAGGGTATGAAACACCGTGCTGATGGATTGGATGTTGTTGGTGATATCCTCTTCGGTGATCAGTTTGCGGGCTTCATCCTTACCCGAGGGATCCCCCACCATGGTGGTCCCGCCGCCCATCAGGGCAATGGGTTTGCCGCCGCAATTTTGCAAATGCCGCAGCAACATGATCTGGACCAATGATCCCACATGCAAACTGCCCGCCGTTGCATCAAAGCCCGCATAGCCAATCATAGCCGGGTTGTCTTTCAGCTGCGCGTCCAGACCTTCAAGGTTGGTGCCTTGGTGGATAAACCCCCGACTGCTAAGAACGTGCAAAAACTCGGATTTGAACTCGGACATACACTTGGCCTTTGATTGAATCCTGCCGGGTTGGGGGCAGGGAATTGACTCTTTGATCCCGGCACAAACCCTGGCATGATCCCTCTATGACCGAGGTTCTGACCGTTTTGGGCTTTATGTCCGGCACATCGCTTGATGGAATAGATATCGCCATTTTGCAAACAGATGGCAAAGAGATTTTACGCCCCGGCCCCAATGCCTTCGCCCCCATGCCCGAAGTCGTGCGCAATGGCCTCGAGGACGCCATCACCGCCGCTCGTGTGACCCCGCGTTCGGCCCCACGGCCGCCGTTGTTTGATGTGGTGGGACGTTTGGTGGCCCAGACCCATGCCAGGGCGGCCGAAGAGTTCCTGGCCGCCAGTAACATTCCCCCACAAGACATTGACCTTGTGGGCTTTCATGGCGTGACCGTGCTGCATGAACGACCCCTTGATGGTCAGCCTGGCCGTACCATCCAATTGGGGGACGCTGAGCTGCTGGCCCAGATGATGGGGCTTGATGTGGTGCATGATTTCCGCAGTGCCGATGTGGCCGCGGGCGGCGAGGGGGCACCATTGGCACCTGTTTATCACCGTGCCCTGGTCAAGAACAGCGGACTTGAGGGCCCGGTTGCGGTTCTGAACTTGGGCGGTGTGGGCAATCTGACCTTGGTGAAGGGGGATGACCTTTTGGCCTTTGATACGGGGCCGGGCAACGGATTGATGGACAGTTGGATGCGCCACCATGGGGCCGGGGCCTATGATCGCGATGGGCTGTTGGCCCAGGCCGGGCGCGTGGATGATGGCGCCCTGGCGGCGCTGCAAAGCCACCCGTATTTTCAAAAGCCTGTGCCCAAATCCCTGGATCGGTATGATTTTTCTTTGGAAGCTGTCATGCCGCTCAGCCTGGAAGATGGTTTGGCAACGCTGGCGGCCTTTACGGTGTGGTCGGTGTGTGAAGGCCTGCGGCTGATGCCCACGGCCCCCAGCCAAATGATTGTTTGTGGTGGGGGGCGGCACAACGCCACCCTGTTGGCGGGCTTACGCGACCAAGCGGGCCTGTCGGTGCAGACTGCCGAGGATGTGGGCTGGCGCGGTGATCACCTCGAGGCCGAAGCCTTTGCCTATATGGCGGCGCGATCCGTGTTCGGCTTGCCGATCTCGTTTCCTGGCACCACGGGTGTCAATAAGCCCATGCGTGGCGGGCAACTGGCGAAAGCGCCTGACCCTGGTGGCCGTCAAGCGTCGCTCTGAGTCGCCTCGGGCGTGGCCGGCTCAGGTGTCGTGCTTGCGGGCGCACCAGCTTTGCGGGCATCTAAATAGCGATTGACCACTTGCTCCAGCTCGGTCATTTCGTTGTTGAAGAAATGGTTGGCGCTGTCGATGATGTCATAATCAATGGTGATGTCTTTTTGCAGACGCAGCTTGCTGACCACACGTTCGACGTCTTCGCACGGGGCCACGGTATCCGCGCCCCCGTGGATAATTTGTCCAGAAGACGGGCAGGGGGCCAAGAACGAAAAATCATAGACATTGGCGGGCAAGGCGACGGAAATGAAGCCGTCCACCTCGGGCCGGCGCATCAGCAACTGCATCCCAATCCAGGCCCCAAAACTATAGCCCGCCACCCAGGTGGCCCGGGCGTTGGTGTTGAACGACTGCAACCAATCCAGCGCTGTTGCCGCATCTGACAATTCCCCCAAACCGCCATCAAATTCGCCTTGTGACCGGCCCACACCACGGAAATTGAACCGCAAGGTGGCAAAACCACGTTTGGCAAAAATGTGGTACAATCGCACAGCAATAGGGTTGTTCATGGTGCCCCCTGCCTTGGGGTGGGGATGCAGAATCAAGGCCAGTGGGCTGTCCGCTTCGGGGCCGGGCTGATAGCGCCCCTCCAAACGTCCGTTGGAACCTGTGAAAATGACATCGGGCATAGGCTTTGGCTCACTTTTGATCAGTTTTGCACACGCAATACTTGACTACGGTGCTGGGTTTTTATATCTCAGGCGCGAGACCGCCCAGATAGCACAGCTTATTTGGTCAGGTCACCACTTAATTCGACCCTCAAAGATTTTGGGAGCAGGTGCCGAACGGGGGCTTGGCAGTGTTTTTCTCCTGAACAGCGGAAGGACGATGACATGAAACTGGGAACCAAAGGGCGTTATGCCGTTATGGCCATGGTCGATCTGGCCAGCCGGGTCCAAGACGGCCCCGTCAGTCTGGCCGATGTGGCCACGCGCCAGGACATTTCCTTGTCTTACCTCGAGCAATTGTTCGCCAAACTGCGCAAAGCCGATTTGGTCAAGAGCATACGCGGGCCCGGCGGCGGCTATGTGCTGTCGATACCAGCCGAACGCATCATGATTTCCAGTATTGTCTTGGCCGTGGATGAACCCCTGGATGTCACCCGCTGTGGGCAGAAAGAACAGGGCTGTATGTCTGGCGGCGAGCGCTGTGTGACCCATGATTTGTGGACGGCCTTGACGCTTGAAATTTATAATTTCCTTGACCGTGTTAGCCTTGCGGATGTTATCACGCGCAATCTTCAACATTTGCTGCGCGCCAACACCGCCCAAACGGCGATGAAAACGGCAGCGTTCGCATCCAACAAGGAGACTGCTGCCTGATGACCCGTGTATACCTAGATAACAACGCCGCCGCACCCCTGCGGCCCGAAGTGAAAGCCGCCATCACCCAAGCCATGGAGCTGACAGGCAACCCCGCATCCGTGCATGCCGGCGGGCGCGAAGCGCGCATGGTGCTCGAGGGCACCCGCCGCGCCATTTCTGATCTAATTGGTGGCCAGCCCGATTGGGTGGTGCTGACCGGATCGGGCACCGAGGCCAACAACCTGGCCATCAAAGGTGCTGCGCCCGAACACAAACACATCATCGTCTCGGGCCTCGAGCATCCGTGTGTAGCGCAGTCATCCCGCACCTGTGGACTGACGGTTCATGAGTGGCCCGTCCTGAGTTCCGGCGTGGCGGATGTCGAGTGGCTGGAGCACACCTTGCGCGCGTGGCCCCAAGACAATGGCGCACCCCTGGTGACTTTGATGCTGGCGCATAACGAAACGGGCGTGATCCAACCCATCAAACGCGTGGCCCGTCTGGTCCGCGAGGTTGGTGGCCGCTTGCACGTCGATGCCGTACAGGCCGCTGGTAAGATCGACATTGATTTTGAGGACCTGGGCTGTCACAGCCTGGCCATCGCCGCCCACAAACTGGGGGGGCCCATAGGTGTGGGGGCGTTGATGGTGGCCCCGGGCAATAAATTGACCCCCTTGATTGTCGGCGGTGGCCAAGAACGTGGTCTGCGCGCCGGTGGGGCCAACATAATTGGCATTGCGGGCTTTGGGGCTGCCTGCAAAGCCGCCAAGCGCGATCTGCCGCATTTTACCCAATTAGCGCAATGGCGTGACGCCTTCGAAGACAAAATGCGCAAGGCCGGGCCTGTGAAAATTTTTGGCGATCAAGCCGAGCGTTTGTGCAACACCAGCTGCATCGCCACGCCAGGCTTTGCCGGGCAATCCCAAGTGATGGCCCTAGACCTTGAGGGCGTCTGCGTCGGTTCCGGATCGGCCTGTTCATCGGGCAAGCCGCGCCCCAGTGCGGGTTTGGTGGCTATGGGCTTTGGCGATTTGGCCAGCACGTCGATCCGCGTGACCAGTGGCTGGGCCACAAAACCCGAAGATTACCAGGCCTGTGTCGAGGCTTGGACAACCGCTTTTAACCGCGTGATGGAGCTTGCATAAATGGCCGATCCCCGCACAGTCGAACAGGTCGAAGACCTTGGTGGCAAATATAAATATGGTTTTGTTACCGAGATCGAAACCGATACGGCTCCGCCGGGGCTGACACCGGACACCATCCGCTTTATCTCGGCCAAAAAAGACGAGCCAGAATGGATGCTGGCGTGGCGCTTGGCCGCCTTTGAGCGCTGGCAGGCCATGACCGAGCCCACATGGGCCAAGGTCGGCTACCCGCCCATCGATTTCCAAGCCGCCACCTATTATGCCGCGCCGAAGAAAAAAGAAGGGCCAAAAAGCCTGGATGAGGTCGACCCTGAGCTGTTGCGCACCTATGAAAAGCTCGGCATTCCGCTTGAGGAACAAAAGGTGTTGGCGGGCGTGGAGGGTGCGCCAAAGGTGGCCGTGGATGCGGTGTTTGACAGCGTCTCGGTGCTGACCACCTTCAAGGACGAATTGGCCAAGGCCGGCGTGATCTTTTGCCCAATTTCCGAGGCCATCCGCGAACACCTGGAACTGGTTCAGAAATATTTGGGCTCGGTGGTGCCGGTGGGCGATAACTATTATGCGGCCTTGAATTCCGCTGTGTTTTCCGATGGCTCGTTTGTCTATATCCCCGAGGGCGTGCGCTGCCCCATGGAGCTCAGCACCTATTTCCGCATCAATGCGGCCGGCACCGGTCAATTCGAACGCACCCTGATTGTGGCCGACAAGGGCAGTTATGTCTCCTACCTCGAAGGCTGTACCGCTCCGCAGCGGGATGAAAACCAACTGCACGCAGCGGTCGTTGAGCTGGTGGCCCTTGATGACGCCGAGATCAAATACTCGACGGTGCAAAACTGGTACCCAGGCGATGAAAACGGCAAGGGCGGTATCTATAACTTCGTCACCAAGCGCGCCGATTGCCGGGGCGATCGATCCAAGGTGATGTGGACGCAGGTGGAAACCGGCAGCGCCATCACTTGGAAATACCCGAGCTGTATTTTGCGCGGCAAAGACAGCGTCGGCGAGTTTTACTCGGTGGCCATCACCAATGGTCGTCAACAGGCCGACACCGGCACCAAAATGCTGCATTTGGGCGAAGGCACACGATCCAAGATCATTTCCAAGGGCATTTCCGCCGGACGATCGTCAAACACCTACCGCGGCTTGGTCAATGTGCATAAAAACGCCAAGGGTGCGCGCAATTTCACCCAGTGTGACAGCCTGTTGATCGGGACAGAATGCGCCGCCCACACCGTGCCCTATATTGAAAACAAATGCCTTAGCGCGGTGTTGGAGCACGAGGCCACCACTTCCAAGCTGTCTGATGATCAGCTGTTTTACTGCCAACAGCGCGGCATGGACCCAGAAGAAGCCGTGGGCCTGATCGTCAATGGCTTTTGTCGCACCGTCTTGCAGGCCTTGCCTATGGAATTCGCCGTCGAGGCCCAAAAGCTGGTGGCCATCAGCCTAGAGGGGAGTGTCGGATGACCCCCAGTTCGCAAACGCACCCCACCATCTTTCAGCCAAAAATGGCCTAACAGGATCGTATCATGCTCACCATTTCAAATCTTACTGTTTCCGTTGACGACAAAGCCATCCTCAAGGGGCTGAACCTGTCCGTGCCCAAGGGCGAGGTCCACGCCATTATGGGCCCCAATGGCGCGGGCAAATCGACGCTGGGGTATGCGCTTGCCGGTCGTGATGGCTATACCATCAGCGCCGATCAGCTCAGCTGGGATGGCGATGACCTACAAGAGCTCGAGCCTCATGAACGGGCCGCCAAAGGCCTGTTTCTGTCCTTGCAATACCCAGTGGAAATTCCTGGTGTGGCGGCCTTGACGTTCTTGCGCACCTCGGTGAATGCCCAGCGTCGCGCCCGTGGCCAAGAAGAACTGAGCGCGCCAGAGTTCATGAAGCGCGCTCGCGAAGCGGCGGGCACCCTGAAAATCCCCGACGAAATGCTGAAGCGGCCCTTGAATGTCGGCTTTTCAGGCGGTGAGAAAAAGCGCATGGAAGCCTTGCAGATCTTGCTGTTGCAGCCAACCCTGATTGTGCTCGATGAGACCGACAGCGGGCTGGATATCGACGCCCTGAAACTGATCGGCGAGACCATCAACGGCCTGCGGGGGCCTGATAAGGCCCTGGTGGTGATCACGCACTATCCGCGCTTGCTCGACTATATTCGTCCTGATCGCGTGCATGTGCTGCAAGGCGGGCAAATCGTCACTTCGGGTGACGCGAAACTGGCATTGGCCCTTGAGGCCGACGGTTATGATTCTGTGGTGGCCAACGCATGACGGCGCATCCCTCCACCCCCACCACGGCCGAAGCCGACCTGCTGGCCGCAGCCAGCAAAACCGGCGTGGCCCTTCCCACCCTGAGCCTGCCGACACGCCGCACACCGGGCTGGAAGTATGCGGATCTGCGCAAGGCCCTTTCAGGGCATTTGCAGGCCGTGCCCGCCACCATTGAGATCCAAGGCATTGAAACTCAAGGGCAGGCCACTGTCGAACCTCAGGCCATTGCCTTAGAGCCTGAAGCCACTGACCTCGCGCGCCTTCATGCGGCCCTGGCGCAAGTCGAGCAGCGGATCGAGATTGAGGGCGAGCAGGAGCTGAGCCTGACCTTTGCCGCCCCTGATGATCAACAGGTCGCCTGCGGCCAGGTGCGCGTGCGGATCGCCCCGGGCGCAAACTTGCGCATTCGGGAACGCTATCAAGGGGACAGCGACAGCTTCCTGGCCACCCAAGTGATCTATGAATTGGGCGAGGGCGCACGGCTTGAGCGTGTGATCGATGACCGCCTGGACGGGGTGGTGCTGTGGGCGCGGGTGCAGTTTGCGCTCGGTGCCAAAGCCGCGACCGAAAGCTTTGGTCGCATGACCGGCAGCCGCTTGGCGCGTCACGATTGGCGTGTTGACCATCGCGCGGCGGGATCGTTTGCCCGCTTCCATGGGGCGCTGGATCTGGCTGGGTCGCAGCATGCCAATATCCGCTTGCAGGTGCATCACCACGTAGCGGGTTGCGAGACCCAAGAACTGTTCAAAACCACCGCCAATGATCGCGGCCATGCGGCCTTTGAGGGCTGTGTGCATGTGGCGCCGGGGGCTGTGCAAACGGTGGCCGAACAGGCCCACCATGGCCTGTTGTTGTCGGAAAATGCCGAAATCAATGCTCTGCCGGAGTTAGAGATTTTTGCCGATGACGTGATTTGCGCCCATGGGGCCACCTGTGGGGCCTTGGATGAGCAGGCCCTGTTCTATGCCCAAGCCCGCGGCATCCCCGAGGCCGAAGCCCGCACCATGCTGACAGCGGCTTTCCTGAGCGAGCCGTTTGACGAAGCCCCCCCATGGATCAGGCAGCATTTTGGATTTGAGGCATGAGTTTTAACGCCCACAACACCCGGCAGGACTTTGCCATATTCGCGGGCTCGGACGTGGCCTTTTTGGACAGTGCGGCCTCGGCGCAAAAGCCCCGCGCCGTGCTGCAGGCGATGGCCGACTTTGCTGAAAGCCATTACGCCAATGTGCACCGGGGCGTCTATCGCTGGGCAGATGAAGCCACCCAGGCCTATGAAGATGCGCGCCAAGCTGTGGCCAGGTTCCTGAATGCGCCGAGCCCCGAGACCATTGTCTATACCAAGGGTGCGACCGAAGGCATCAATCTGGTGGCCCACAGTTGGGGCCAAAGCCTGCGCGCCGGGGACGAGATCATCATCACCGAAGCCGAGCACCACGCCAATATCGTGCCCTGGTTTTTGTTGTCCCAGCGCCAAGGTGTGGTCCTGAAATGGGCGCGGGTGGATGATGATGGGGTTTTGGATCTGGATCATCTGCAGAGTCTGATCAGCGCTAAAACCCGCATGGTGGCGGTTGGTCATGTCTCGAATGTCACCGGCACCATCAACCCGGTGGCCGAGATCGTGCGCCTGGCCCATGACGCCGGGGCGCTGTGCCTTTTGGATGGCTGCCAGGCGGTGGTCCATGAGGCCGTGGATGTTCAGGCCCTGGGTTGTGATTTCTATGTCTTTTCCGGCCACAAGCTCTATGGCCCCACGGGCATAGGCATTCTGTATGGCAAGGCCGAGCATCTGGACAAAATGCCGCCCTTCCAAGGCGGTGGCGAGATGATCGAAAGCGTCAGCCAAGATCGCATCACCTTTGCGGCACCACCTTTGCGGTTTGAGGCCGGCACACCGCCCATCATTGAAACCGTTGGTCTGATGGCGGCCATTGACTATGTCGGCCAGTTTGATCGCCAGGCCATTGCTCGACATGAGCGCGCATTGGCCCACCAAGCCAGCAAAGCCATTGTGGACATGGGCGGGCGCATTCTGGGCACGGCACCTGACAAGGCCGCCATCATCAGCTTTACGGTCGATGGCGTACATGCCCATGATCTGGCGCAGATTTTGGATCAATGTGGTGTCTATGTGCGCGCGGGCAGCCATTGCGCCGAGCCTTTGCACACGCGCTTTGGGGTGACGTCTTCGGCGCGGGCGTCCTTTGGGCTTTATAACACGGCTGATGACGTCGAGGCCTTGATCAAAGGTCTGGCCAAGGCCAAATCCTTACTGATGGCATGACAATGGATATGACACAGAAACCCGAAACGCCTGCGGCCCCGACCGCGCTTGATCCCGAAGAATTGGCCGAGATCACCGACCAAGTCGTCACGGCCTTGAAAACCGTTCACGACCCGGAAATTCCCGTTGATATTTACGAACTCGGGCTGATCTATAAGGTCGATGTTTCCGATGACCGGGACCTGGTGGTGGATATGACTTTGACAGCCCCCGGTTGCCCCGTGGCGGGCGAAATGCCAAAATGGGTGGAAACGGCCCTGATGGCCGTGCCGGGTGTGCGTTCGGTGACGGTGAATATGGTGTTTGATCCCCCCTGGGACCCCAGCCGCATGTCTGACGAAGCCCGCCTGGCCACCAATATGTTTTAACCGCTCAACAGAAAGCGCCTTATGTCTGCTCCCGCCCGTCGTGCCCCCAAAGCCGCCCTGACCCTGACCCTCGCCGCTGTCGAGCGGGTCAAGGACCTTTTGGCCCAAAAAAGCAACCAAGAGTTTGTGCGCATCGGCGTGAAAAAGGGGGGCTGTGCGGGCATGGAGTATGTGTTTGACATCTCGGATGATCTCGATGCTGGCGGAGAAATGGTCGAGCAAGATGGCGCTCGTGTGGGCATCGAGGGCACATCCCTGTTGTTCCTGTTGGGCAGCACTTTGGATTATCAGATCAGCGATTTGCATGCCAAATTCATTCTGACCAATCCGAACCAAACGGACGCATGTGGCTGCGGCGAAAGCGTGACCCTGAGCACGGCCGAGCTGAAAGATTATCGCGAGCAAGAGGACTAAGGCGATGATGACGCTGTATTTCTCTCCGTTCTCGCCTTATGCCCGCAAGGTGCGCACCGTGATCCGTGAAGCGGGCCTGTTGGATCAGGTGGCCGAAACCCACGCCCAGCCGCTGGATAACCCTCCCGCGCTCGCCCAGGCCAATTCGCTGAATAAGGTGCCGACATTGGTCTGTGATGATGGCTTGGTGCTGATGAACAGCCATCTGATTTGCGAATATCTGGCGGATCTGGGACACAACACCACCGGGCAGGGCGCACACCTGTATCCAGCAGGAAACGAGCGCTGGCCGGCCAAACGCCTCGAGGCCCTGGCGGATGGCGTGATGGACGCCATCGTCAACAATCGCATTGAAATCGCCCTGCGCGAAACCAAGCCCGACGCCCGCTGGACGGAGCGCTGGCGGTTGGCCATTACGCGCACCTGTGGCGTTTGGGCCGATGAGGTCGAGACCTTTGCCGCCGATTGGCATATCGGCAGCATCGCAGTGGCCGTGGCGCTAGAGTATATCGATTTGCGTTATCCGGATTATGATTGGCGCGCCCAGCATCCGGGTCTGGTGCCGTTTTTCAAAACCGCCAAAAGCAAGGCGAACTTTCAAGCCACGTATCCACAGCCAGTACCGGCCTAAACCCGGGCTTAATACCCCAAAAATTTTGGCGGGCGTTTGGCCTGGAAGGCCGTAACCCCCTCGCCAAAATCGACGGTATGGCCGGCCTCGGCTTGGGCTTCGGCTTCGGCGTCCAGTTGTTCATCCCATGTGCTGTCGAGGCCATGCCACACCAGGCGCCGAATGCCTGTTAGGGATGCGGGGCCTTCTGCCAAGCGTTCGGCCAAGGCCATTCCTTCAGCAAGAGCCTGGTTTGCAGGGACCAAACGGTTCACTAGCCCCCAGTCCTGGGCGGTTTTGGCCGGCAGGCCCTCGGCCAGCAAGGCCATCTCGAGGGCCCGTGATTTGCCAATCAAACGGGGCACCAGATAGCTCCAGCCGCCATCGGGCACCAGGCCAATGCGCGCAAAGGCTGCGGCCATATAACTGTCGTCCGCCATCACGGTCAAATCACACATCATCACCAGGCTCATGCCAAAGCCAGCGGCCACACCATTGACGGCGGCCACGGTTGGCAGGGGATAATCCCGCAAGCGATCCACCAACGGGCGATAATACAGATCAAAGGTTGCGCCCAGGTCCGCAAGGCTGTCGGTGTTTGGGTCGACAGATTGCAGATCCGCCCCCGCACAAAATGCGTTACCAGCGCCTGTAATGACCACACTCCGGGCATCCGACAGCACCATATCGTCCAACGCCTCGGCCAAAGCCACAAGCATCTCATGGGACAAGGCGTTCATGCGCGCGGGCGCGTTCAGCGTCAACACCGCTACAGCCCCATCCATTTGCATCAAGACAGGCTGAGAAGAGGGAAGAGAATCAGGATGCGCGCTCATGGTCATAGCTTAGCTGAATTTGGAACCCGCAGAAGCCTTGGCCTGCATTTGCCAAATCATCTTAGGCCACATTCTAGGCCACATTGGCTTGGCGGCTGGGCTCACCCACCACGCGGTTCCGGCCCGAGCGTTTGGCCTGGTACAAATATTCATCAGCACGCTCCAGAACCTTGGCCGGGGTTTCATCCCGCTTCAGTTGGGCCACTCCAATCGAAATCGTCACAGTGCCCAGATCCTCGCCGCTGGTGCGTCGCATCAATTTTTTCGACATCACGGCTTTGCGGACATTCTCAGCCACCTGCTGCGCATCCTCAAGCGCTGTGTCCGGAAGAACGACCACGAATTCCTCGCCGCCGTAGCGGGCCGCCAATCGAGCGCCTTTGTTTAAGGTCTTCAAGCACGAGGCCACAAACCGGATAACCTGGTCACCGGTCTGGTGTCCCCAGGTGTCGTTGAATTTCTTGAAGTGGTCGATATCTGTCAAGAACACGCACAAGGGCGCGCCGCTTTCGTGGGCTTCCTTGATCAGGGGATCGAACTTTTCATCAAATTGGCGACGGTTCGGCAATCCAGACAGGGCATCGGTCATGGCCTCCTGGCGCACTTGCTCCAGATTCACGCGCAGTTTTGTCGCTTCTTGGGTTTGGGCTTGCAAACGCTCTTCGAGCGACTCGGCGCGGGCTTCCATTTCTTGAGTGGCATGGGCCAGGCGCTCGATGATGGTTTTGACCTCTTTGGCGTCGGCGTTGCGCAACTCGCCGGAGGCACCCTGCAAGGCCTCGCCATAGGCTACGGTGTCCCGACCAGCGCCTTCGATGGTTTCCAACACCGTGCTGAGGTGTTGCGAAATCGCGCCGCCGGTTTCCATAATCTGACGGCTCATTTTGCCTTGGCTACCATAACTCTCGGCCAGGTCCGAGCACACATCGTCGGTAAAGGGGGTATTCTGTTCGATCAATTTGTCGATCGCGCCCTTCAAAGCCAGGTTTTCACCATGAGCATAGGTCTGCCAGATTTCAAAATTCTCTGGGGTTGGCCAAACGCCATGCTGCTCCATCAGCTGCAAGGTCTTGCGGCTGAGTTCATATCCCTGCGACGAGCGCAAGACCGTGTTCAGGTTGGTTGACCGGCTCATGATCCTCGAAAAACGTTACGCATCACTATTGTTGTGATCATACCGTTCATTCGGAAACACGTGGTAAATTTCTTTGTAAAAATTACCGATACTCGGGGATTTTTTATGGTGAACAGACCGTGAGGTTACCGCAAAAAACTGGGGATGTCGGCATCGCCAAAGCCCACCACGGCCTCACCTTTGGCGGCGGAATCGGATTTGGCATCGCGCTTATAGGGTAATTTTGCCTTTTTATCCGCGTTGTTTTTGGCCTCAGAGGGTTGATCCTCGGGTGCTCTTTCGGCTTTGTCCTCTGACGGTCGTCCACGACGCGCGCCCCCACGGCCGCTATCTTTGCCACCACTTTTAGCATTGCGGCCCCCGCGACCTGATTTTTCAGGAACAGGGGGATAGTCAATCTCGAGATCCAGGCGTTCAATATCGGCCTTGATCAGCTTTTCAATATCGCCCAAGTTTTTATCATCCAGCGGTGTGGAAATCATATAGGCCGTGCCTTTACGACCCGCCCGCCCCGTGCGGCCAATGCGGTGCACATAGTCTTCGCTGTTGAACGGCACGTCGTAGTTGAACACGTGGCTGACCTCGGGGATATCCAGCCCCCGCGCCGCCACGTCAGAAGCCACCAAATATTGCAGATCACCGTTACGGAACTTCTCCAGCGTGTCCATGCGCAGCTTTTGGGTCAGGTCGCCATGGATGGGCGCGGCATCAAAACCATGAACAGTCAAAGACTTGGCCACGATATCGACGTCAGATTTGCGATTACAAAAGACGATGGCGTTTTTCACCTCATCCAATTTGATCAAGGCGCGCAAAGCCTCGCGCTTGGCTTTGTCATCCTTGCGGGGGATTTCCAAAACCTTGGCGGTGATGGTGGTGGCTGTCGAAGATGGCCGTTCGGCCTCGACGGTCACGGCCGAGTTCAAAAATTGTTCGGTCAGGCGCTTAATTGCCGGCGGCATGGTGGCCGAGAAAAACAGCGTCTGACGGGTAAAGGGCGTCAGTTTAAAAATTCGCTCGATATCCGGAATAAAGCCCATATCCAGCATGCGGTCTGCTTCGTCGACCACCAAAATCTGTACGCCCGTCAGCAACAATTTGCCGCGTTCAAAATGGTCCAGCAACCGTCCCGGTGTGGCGATCAAAACATCCACGCCACGCATCAGTTTGGCTTCTTGGTCAGCAAAGGACACGCCACCAATCAACAAAGCCCAGTCGAGCTTGTGGTATTTGGCATAACTCTCAAAGGATTGCGCCACCTGATCTGCCAGTTCACGCGTCGGCGCCAACACCAGCGATCGGGGCATACGGGCCTTGGCCCGGCCCTTGGCCAAACGATGGATCATCGGCAGAGTAAAAGATGCTGTTTTGCCCGTACCGGTTTGCGCCAGGCCCAAAACGTCTTTGCCCTCAAGGGCATGGGGGATGGCCTTGGCTTGGATCGGGGTGGGGTGGGTATAGCCGATCTCTTCGATAACTTTGAGAATTTGGGGATCGAGCGCCAAATCCGCAAAGGTGATCTTTTGGGCTTCGTTTTCGGTTTTAGGCTCGTCTTGGGTTTTACTTGTGGTGTCTGTCATGCTGCGCTGCTTACATCATCCCGCAAGCCTTGTCGACCTTTAGATCTTGGGGGGTATAAGGCGGCACAATCACCATTCGTCTCGATAGCGCGAAATCTTGACCCGCGCATTGATGCGATTGTCGTGTTGATGATCGTCCAGACCAAAGAGGTGAGCCTGAGACACACGCTGGAAGTCGCTGTCGGTCACCTCTAGTCCCGTGGACTCCATCACGCCATCGCCATTGACATCATAGGCTTTGCCAATGCCGTGACCCGAATTGTTCTTACGCTGAATACCTTCTACGCCTTGATGATAAATATCTTCAAACTCATCTATGTGTCCGATCGTTTTGAAAAAATTGTCGGCAGGGGCGAATTGGTATTGGCCAAATTCAACGATATGCCCGACCCTCAGTTGCTCGCTCCCCCAACGGACCACCATCACATCCGCAGCGCCATCTAACGGCAACTGCCGCACGCCCAGATCCACAGTGCTGTCGGTGGTGAACTGCAAAACATATTCTGTGTCTTTGATGTAGGTGCCGTCTGCCTTGTCGCCATATTCACGCACCAAGGTCTCCACTTGATCCGTCAAAAGCACTTCTGTGCCATCGGGCTGCACCAGATAAACACGACCCGTGCCATCGAAATAATTCAGTTCATAGCGCACATCATCGATCACACCATCAAAGGATTGCAAAGTGCCATCCGCACGCGGGATCGCGACGTCGAGGCCATCAAGCTGTCCAGAGACTGTATACGACATAGTGGTCCCTTACTCGTTTGTGTGCCGATCCCGGCGCAAACTGATGGTGGGCGCCTCGCCCAAACTTTCGAAATACATATATTCATCCTGCCCATCGCCATCGAGATCCAGTTTGAACCCCTCAGCAAGATATACGCCTTCGCCTTGCAGGGATTGGCCGTTTTCATAAAGTTGACGCAAGGTCGGAACTTGCTGCACCAAGGCCGTAAAAATTGGGGATCCTTCCGTGAAGGTCACATCCTCGATCATGCGGCCATCGGGCATGCCAGGCCCCCATTGCAGCGTAACCGTATCGAGTGTGCCATCCGCAGGCCATTCGATGTTGTTGATGGTCAGGCTGGCGTCTAATTCTACTGACAGTGTGTAAATCGCGCCCGTAGAGGAAAGATAGTCAGGCTCTTGGCGAATCGAAACCGGTAGATCTGTTGCCTTATTCTTTCCTGTGGCCTGAAACACTCGCCCCTCGGGCGCGTTGGGTGTCACCTCGAAATAAAGGTTTTGATCAATCTGTTGATCTTGGTTGGCATCATAGCCGTGCAGTTGTCCCGTGGCGCGTGTGCCCATAATGATTCCTCCTGACACAATAATAATGTATAAATAATATTTTTTTAAATTGTCAAGAATAAAGCGACCGTTACAGAAACGCATAGCCTATTGCGTAAAAATCATGGCTTCTAATAAAAAAACAAGTTCATGTAATTTGAAACGCATAAGCTTCATATAACTCGCCTAGAAGGTGATGTTTTAAAAAAAATTGTACATTAATTATGGTTAATAAGTGTGAATTTTTATTCAATTAGTGCATTGAAAGTTTTGCATGAGAAGGACATAATATAAGTATCCAATAAATGGATACATGACACTAAGTAGTGGCTTTCGAAGCTCAGGAGATACCAATGAGACTTTTTGCTGCAGGTGACTTTTTCAGATCCCTGAATTCAGATAAATCTGGTGGTTCAAGAAGAAATGTTTCGTTCGAAGAAATGTCCCGCGGATTTGGCTTGAGCGAGACAGGTAATTCACTGTTAGGCCATCCAGATAAAGGGCAGCCAATCATAGAGGGCATGACAGCTGAGGAAACACAAGCCGCTATTGAGCAATGGCTAAGCGATCGTGGTCACGATATTAATGACCCTTCAATATATGAAAAAATATCGGTTGAAAATGGCCCGACATACCCCTCTCCTTATGATAGCGCCCTGTTCACAATTGCTCAAGGAAAGGAAATAACCTTTGTTAAGGAAGAGCAGATTGCTCTTAGGGCATTTGTGGACGAAAATAGAGATTTATTTAAAGGATCAGGTCGTGCACACAGGGCATTTGAAAAACTTGACCTTAATGGCGATGGGGTCCTTACCCAAAGTGAGCTTGAAATCCTATACAGTCAAGCTGCGGGTGATGACGGAAAAATGAGCAAAAAGGAAACAAAGGCATTTTACAGGGATTTGATCCGCTAAACGAAGGCGTATAGCGTAAGGAACTTAATCCTAGCTAAACGTCCACATCCTCGACAAATTTGGCGTTGGTTTGGATGTAGTTGAAGCGCAGCTCGGGCTTTTTGCCCATCAGCGTTTCGACCAATTTCGCAATATCATCGGCCGCGTCATCGGCATCATGGGGCAGGGTCACCCGGATCAGAGTGCGGCTGTCCTTCTTCATGGTGGTTTCTTTCAGCTGGGGCGGGGTCATTTCCCCCAAACCTTTGAACCGTCCAACCTCGACTTTTTTGCCTTTGAAAGTGGTCTCGATGTGATGCAGCCGCTCTTCGTCATCCTGGGCATAGACGGTCTTGCCACCATGGCTGAGGCGATAAAGCGGAGGCAGGGCCAGATACAGGCGCCCCGCATGGATCATTTCCGGCATAAACCGATAGAAAAAGGTGATCAACAACGAGGCAATGTGCGCCCCATCCACATCGGCATCGGTCATGATGATCAGGCGTTCATAGCGCAAATCATCCAGATTGAACTGCCGACCCAACTGCACGCCCAGGGCCAACAACAGATCACTCAACTCTTGGTTGGCGCGAATTTTTTCGGGCGTGGCCGAGGCCACGTTCAAGATTTTTCCGCGCAGGGGCAAAATCGCTTGGGTTTTGCGGTCGCGGGCCTGTTTCGCAGACCCGCCGGCGCTGTCGCCTTCGACCAGAAACAGCTCGGTGCCCTCGGCACCACGTTCCGAACAATCCGCCAGTTTGCCGGGCAGGCGCAACTTGCGGGTGGCCGAGGCGCGGGCGACCTCTTTGTCCTTACGGCGTTTCAGGCGCTCGTCGGCGCGTTCCAGTGCCAGTTCCAGCACGGCATCCGCTGTTTTTTTAGAGCTCGCCAGCCAATGATCAAAGGCATCCCGCACCACCGCGTCCACCAGACGGGCGGCCATGGTGCTCGATAACTTATCCTTGGTTTGGCCTTGGAACTCCGGCTCGCGAATGAACACCGACACCAAAGCGCCCGCGTTGATCATCACATCATCCGCTGTAATATTGGGCCCGCGTTTTTCGCCCACCAGCTCGGCATAGGCCTTTAGGCTGCGGCTTAGCGCCGAGCGCAAACCGTTTTCGTGGGTGCCGCCAGCGGCTGTGGGGATGGTGTTGCAGTAGGAATGGCAAAAGCCATCATGCTGGCCAAAACCATTGGCCGACCAGGCCACGGCCCATTCCACGGTACCATCGTCACGCTCGATCCGACCGGAAAAGGGCTCGGGGCTCAGGACGGCGCAACCCTCAAGCTGTTCCGAGAGAAAATCGGCCAAACCATTGGGGAACTTGAAGGTGGCCTGGGCCTCGACGCCTTCGACCAAACGCTCAGGCGCGCAGTGCCAACGGATTTCCACACCGCGGAACAGATAGGCCTTGGCACGCGCCATTTTCATCAGGCGCTGCGGCTTCAGAACCGCCGAGGCACCAAAGATTTCAGGATCAGGCTTGAAGCGCACACAGGTGCCGTGCTTGCGGGGCTCGTCACCGATACGCTCAAGACCGCTGGTGGCCATGCCGCGGGCAAAGGTTTGCTGGAAACAGCCCCCGTCACGGCGAATGGTGACGGTCATCTCCTCGGACAAGGCATTGACCACAGAAATTCCCACACCGTGCAACCCGCCCGAGGTCTGATAGGCCTTGTTGGAAAACTTGCCGCCTGAGTGCAGGGTGGTCAAAATGACCTCGAGCGCGGATTTGTCGGTATATTTTGGGTGACGATCGACGGGAATGCCGCGGCCATCGTCTTCGACTTCAACGCTGCCATCATCCAGCACGCGCACCTGAATGCGCTTGGCATGGCCGGCAACGGCCTCATCCATCGAGTTGTCAAGGATCTCGGCAAACAAATGGTGCAAGGCGCGCTCGTCGGTGCCGCCAATATACATGCCGGGGCGCTTGCGGACGGGCTCTAGGCCCTCCAGGACCTCGATGTCTTTGGCTGAATAGCCCGTATCTGTGGCCGTGACCTTCACACTGGCTTTGGGCGTGGGCGCAGGCGAAGAGGGGCCCTGGGTGGCACCATCGGAAAACAGATCAGGGGCGGAGGTCGGCTTGCTCATAGGTTCAGCTAAAACAGTTTTGCCCTACAGGCAAACCCGAAATCCCTTCAGCGCCTGTATCGCGCGGGGTTTTCCACGGCATTTGGGTCCATGCAGCACCTGTTCTTGCCCACGTGAAACATATTTGTTAAACGCAAGGCGTGTTCCCACTTGGCGGCTTGCGCCCAGAACTAAGGCGAGGACCAGATATGATGCCCCCAAACGTTACGCCATCTTCCTCGAATATATATTATGAATTCAAGCTGGATGTCACGGACCTTGGCCCTGGAGATGAGATCATTCAGATCCGTGCCGGTGAATTTAAGGTGCGCAATGGCCAAACTGAGGAAGAGATTCAATTGCCCCGCGAGGGCTTCCCACTCTATGACGAGGGCAAAGCTCTGGGGGTTCTAGATTATCATAACCTCAATGGTGATAGCACGCATCTGCTGCGGATTCCCGATCAAGATGGCGATGGCCAGCCTGAGTTGATGAGCCTGAATATGGGCAAGGTGGTGCATACCCCACTGTATGCCTTTCACAAGACTGAAGACGTGCCCGTGGTGGTGGTGCAGCACAGTGATCAAGATCTTGGGCTCTGCACCGTCATAACACCACAGTACGCGCCCGATGATCATTATTTCGTTCATCAAGAGGCCGTCGAGACCTCTTTCGTTCCCGAATACAGTCTGCGTTGGGATTTGGACGAATCCCAGCCAGGCCTGGAGCAGCTCACCATCACCGGTCGTACGCTCGCGCCCGAGGCCCGAAATGTTCAAATTACTGATGCCAATGGGCAGCCCCTGAGCCAGGAACAGGTGGGGGTTAAAATCAGCAGAAACTACAGAAGCACCGACTACCTGCAATTTCCCAACTCTTATGATGGCCTGGAAATTCGCTTTGGACGCGGTATGGACAGATCGAGGCCTATATATGTCAGTCAGGATCCGACACGTGCAGAGCAGGTAAACCCACCCGTGGCCTATTCGGGTTTGACCGAAACCTGGCTGGGCACATTCAACTGGAGCTGGAACAAATCCAATATCACGCTGATGGACATCCGCATCCAGGGCGAAGCCCCTGTTATGGGCGAAAGCCCCAGCCCGATTTTCACGCCCTATCTGCCTGCAGAATAGTCGCGTTAGAATTAGAAAAAGAACAGGAACTTGCGTTCGAATTTGTGGCGGCAACTGCTGAGCTGCATCTCATAGCGCTGCGCCAGCGCCCCCACGCGACCGGATACATCCAATAGCCATCGCTTGCGATTGTGACTGCCGCGGGCGTAACCCGTCCAGCCTTCGTGATAATTCAGGTAATGCAGTTTGGCATCCGTGGCCGCCACACGGTTTTTTTGCCGCGTCAGGGCCGTGTACCAGCCAATAAAATCAATGGCATCTTCAAAATTATCACGATCCGCACCCCAGTTGCCTGTGCTGCGTTGGTAAAAATCCCAGGTGCCATCCAGGGCCTGCGCATAACCATAGGCCGAACTGGGGCGTTTGCCGGGGAAGAACAAAAAGCCATCCTTGCGGGGCGGGCGCGCATTGGCGACAAAACGCGATTCTTGGTGCATAATCGCCATCATCACAGGGATGGGCGTGCCCCAGCGCTTTTCGGCGTCTTTGGCATCATCATACCAGCCGCCTTGCTCGTCAAATATTGTGCAAATGTCGCGCGTATTGCTGGGTGGGCCCAAGGTAATACAGCCCGACAACAGCACGCCCAACATCATGATTGACAAAATCCGCATGATGAGACCCTAGCAGAAGGCCTTTGATTTTTTCTAAATTGCAGTGCCGTGCACTTATTGAGTGATCAAATCTATATTCGTGACCTCAGAAGGCCCCTTGACTTGCTGAATGTGGTAAACATATGAGGTCACGTTATTATATCGGAAACTATGGTCTTTTGCTTCCCACACTGATTTTGGCGTCAAGCCCATTGATAAGTACAAATTCCTGGCGTAGGACAAAGAAAAATCACTCACAGCCTGGCGACGCAAATCATCTAGACGCGGTTGGCGATAACTGGTTTCTGGTATATAACTTGTTCTTTGATGCAAACTTTCAAAAGATTCGGCCATACGAGAAACACTGCCTAGATTATAGTTTATTTCGTTTATCTGATTTCTTAAATGGTTATGATCAGGTCGATTTGACGAACTTAGCCCCTCAATAACCTGTTCATATTTAATAACTTTAAGCAAAGCCTGAACACGAACCTCTAACGGCACCACGGCATTGTCCGCATTAAATCTGTCCCATGAATGCCTCTTACCAATCGCCTGTTCAACCTGTTGAACAGTCTGGTGGCGGTGTATGTTTGTGGTAAAAAGGTCAAAGATGTGGCTGAATTTTGGATTATTGGCACTGGTCGATAACAGAGCTTGGTCTGCCTTGGACAACTCTACCTGCGATAACACCTTCATGATTTCAGACCGAGCCGGCACCTGACCATCGAAGCGTGCAGATTTTGGCTTTATGGCATAATGGTCGGACTTGGTATGTGGATCATGGCGTTTGACCATCGTGTGCTGACTAAGATCTCGCCGCGTTTCAATCTGCGGCATCAAAGGCCGTCGACCACCGGGCATAGCCCGTGGCGCAGCCACAGCAATTGGGGCGGCCGCCGCCAGTTCCCACGCCAGTCCCCCGCCTGGCACCCCCTGGCTTGTGAGCATCAACATAATTGGCCCGAAGACATCGCCGTAATCGGCCTTGAAGGCTTTCACCATCTCTTGTCGGCGGGTCATATCGGTTTCATAACTGCCCGCATATAGGTTGTCGCGCTCATCTGCCCAGAAGGCGTCAAATTGTTCCTGGGCCAAGCTCAAAACATTATCAGCCCCTTGCTGCCCTAACTCGGCAACCAAAGCATCATAGGCTTTGTGAAAAAATTCACCCTCTGTGCCCTGCGCCAATTCAGCTGCCTGAATATGGTTCAGCAGAAATCCGTACTTTGGACCCACAGCCTTCAGCACTTGAATACTGTTATGGCTCGCTTCCATCCGCAGGGCTTCGCTGTAATAACTCAGGCCACCATCTTGTGGCACCTCTACGCGGTCGGGAAACAAATGGGTATCTATTTGCGCCGGAACATTTTTGCGCGCATCTGTATCGCTTGCATGATGAAGGCCCGTTACACCCATGATTTACTTATACGCATTATGGTGAAGGCATGGTATTAAATATATAATTCATATTGTCAATATGTATCTTTGTTTTCTGCAGAACAGTTCAAAGTAGAAAAATACCAATCCACGGATCTCCAGAACTCAGGTGGAAATAAAGCGCACGCCAAAGAAAAAGGACCGGCAGGTTACCCTGCCGGTCCAGTTATGCGCAGAAAGACACGAACCCAGCGTCGAAAGGGGATAACGCCGCCTTGGTTCGCGACTATAGTTAAACCCCAAAAAGCCTAATCAAGGGTGAAGACCATACGGCATAAGGCATTTTTTATCTTAATGCCCCTTAACCATTGCGATTTTTTTCTGATTTTCAGCAACTTATAAGTATAAACGGCTTGTATGATTTCTTATAGCCCCCTAAAAAAAGACCGGGCGATATCAGGCAGTTGCACATAGCCGATACAAAAAAGCCGGGCGCATGGCCCGGCTTTCTGTTCTGCTGAGGCGCTGACTAGCACTTATAGTACATGTCAAACTCGACAGGGTGGGGATGAGTCTCAAAGCGTGTGACCTCTTCCATCTTCAGATTGATGTAGCCATCAATGAAGTCATCGCTGAAGACATGGCCTTTTTTCAAGAAGGCGCGGTCCCCATCCAAGTTCTCCAGGGCCTCTCGTAGGCTATGACAAACCGTTGGGATGTCCTTTAGCTCGGCAGGGGGCAGATCATAAAGATCTTTATCCATGGCATCACCCGGATGGATCCGGTTTTCAATGCCATCCAGACCAGCCATCAACAAGGCCGCCATGGTCAGATAGGGGTTGCCCATGGGATCAGGGAAGCGGGTTTCGATACGCTTGGCTTTGGGGCTGTTGACCCAGGGCACCCGAATGGAGGCCGAGCGGTTGCGCGCCGAATAGGCCAGCAGCACAGGCGCCTCGAAGCCCGGCACCAAACGCTTGTAGGAGTTGGTGGTCGAGTTGGTGAAGGCGTTGATGGCCTTGGCATGTTTGATGATTCCGCCAATATAGTGCAGGCAGGTCTCAGACAGGCCCGCATATTTATCACCGGCAAACAGCGGCTCGCCATCTTTCCAAATGGATTGGTGAACATGCATGCCTGTGCCGTTATCGGCAAACATGGGCTTGGCCATAAAGGTCGCGGTTTTGCCATAGAGATGCGCCACATTGTGCACCACATACTTATAAAGCTGCATGCGGTCCGCCATGGTGATCATCGAGGCAAACTTCAGGCCCAACTCGTGCTGGGCCGGGGCCACCTCGTGGTGATGCTTTTCAGGCTCCAGGCCCATTTGGCCCATGACCTCCAACATTTCCGAGCGCATATCCTGCAGGCTATCCACAGGCGGCGTGGGGAAATAGCCGCCCTTCGGACCCGGGCGGTGGCCCATATTGCCGAATTCGTATTCTTTGTCCGTGTTGGCGGGCAGCTCGGTGCTGTCGAACTCATAACCCGTCTTGTGAGGCTTGGTGCTCCAGCGCACATCATCAAAAACAAAGAACTCGGCTTCGGGCCCGAAAAAGGCCGTGTCGCCAATGCCTGTTGAATTCAGATACATCTCGGCGCGTTTGGCCACCCCACGGGGGTCACGTTCATAGGCCTCGCCAGTATCAGGCTCGAGGATATCACAGAACACCGACAAGGTGCTGTGCTGATAGAAGGGATCGATGATCGCCGTGCTGGTATCTGGCATCAACAGCATGTCGCTTTCGTTGATGGCTTTCCAGCCCGCGATTGACGAGCCATCAAACATCTGGCCCTCTTCGAAAAAGTCATCATCGATCATGTTGCGATCAAAAGTGACGTGTTGCATTTTCCCGCGCAGATCGGTGAAGCGCAAATCCACGAATTGGATGTCTTCATCCTTGATACGCTTCGCTAGATCATCAGTCATTGGGTTTCCTTTTTCCTTTTTTGGGTTGATTACAGGTCTAAAGTGCGGTTTCCCCCCGCTCACCTGTGCGAATGCGAATGGCGTTTTCAACCGGAAGCACAAAGATCTTACCGTCACCAATGTTGCCGGAATGGGCGGCGCGCTCGATGGCGTCGATCACGGCATCCACCAGTGTGTCTTCAACAACCAGCTCGATTTTCAATTTCGGCAGAAAGTCGATGACATACTCGGCCCCACGATAGAGCTCGGTGTGTCCTTTTTGTCGGCCATAGCCTTTGACCTCGCTGACGGTCATACCCTGCACGCCGGCATCTTGTAACGCCTCTTTGACATCGTCGAGGCGAAACGGCTTGATGATGGCTTCAATTTTTTTCATGGGGGTGTGCGGGTGCTCCTGTGCGATGCGCTTCGTATAACGTGATGGGATCAAAAGGAAAAGGGGGTTGACGAATACGACAAAAAGAAATAATATTTGCCATCTTTATTTTGTCGTTTTTACTTATATGTTCATCTCACTACGGACTTTTAAAAAATGAGCACGCCTCCCATTCAATCCAAAACTGAGCTGTCCTCAGCCCCTGCACAAGATCATCCAGACTTTGAGCAAAACATTGAAACGGAAAGCGGCCAGGCAAACGCCGTTGCCGCAACACCCGAAGAGACCGCCCCCGCATCAAATCCCAAGGTTTTGGTGATCAGCATTGGCACCATGGCTGATCTGCACATGAATGCACAATTTCAATACGGAGATGAAATTGGCGCACCGCGGCTGGAGATCCACCCCCCACACACTCAAAACCTAGGGCAAATCAACCAATTTATTGCTGAGTATATTGAAACACTTCGCACACCCGATCCTGAAACGGGCGAAGCCATCCTGGGCCCGAATGAACGCCTAGACAATATTATTGTTGAGATGCACGGAAGCCCATCTAATCTGCACATTGGCGGAATGGACAACGAACAAGCACTGCACATCAGCAACTTTGCTTTTCTTTCGAAATACACGGAGCAGGTTGAGTTTACAGGATGCAACCTGGGCGCAGACATACCAGGATATGATATATACTCTTCACTTCAAGAGATCCACACCAACATCGTGCCTTTCACGACACAGGGAACGGCGGTGCAGTTGAACTCAACATACAGCCTGTTCAGCTATGGTGACTTTAGGTCCTTTCATATTGATCCCTGCCTTTCAGATGAAGAGAACATTCAAACACTCATAGAACTTGGTGTGAAACCCGAAGTGGCTGAGGTCATGGTGAAAAACCAGGGCTTGGGCTCAGATGAAGCCGTCAAAGCCTTGGCTGGCCCTGGCGGGAAAGCGTATCGTTTTGCCCCAGACGACAAAAATAAAGATGGCCTTTACGGATCTCTTGAGATCAAGGCGGAGAGGATTCACCAAAACGGCGATTTCGCCTCAGATATCGGAGGCACAGGCAATTTTTACAAATACTCGACTGAAGGCATTGAAGCTCTATACTCCCATTTTCAAGGCACCGAGATTGAAAACTTCATCTCTTTGGACGATGAACGCATATCCATCCCCGACTTTGCTGTACATGGTTTAAACGACGCAGAACGGGCCGAGTTTTTCGGCACACTTTTCTCGCATCGCTTCAATCAAGCCCTGGCCGAGGGATTATCGTATGAACATCCCAAGGCACTGGATATGATGCTCAGCTTTGCCAAGCTCAAGCATAAGCAACCAGAGTCTTACCAGGCTTTCAAAGCCGCTTATGAGGCATCATCTGAGGATACACAGTATTTTCAGATGATCGAGGATCTTTATAACGAGATCTATGGCGATCCCTTGATGGCTGATATTCCCGCACATCATGGCACCATGCTGGACAATCCCCAGGTGCCGGGTCAGTACTGATTGGGCACCCTTCAAACGCGAAAAGGCTCGACCCACAAGCGAAAATCCATCATGAAGGGCACCAAAGACCCAACCGGATGCGCTGACGTATGAGCACAGAAATTCTCACCACCACGGAACACGCCCTGGCAGATGCCCAGGCGACAGCCGCCGGCGTCGAGATCGAACGCCTGATGGAGGCGGCCGGGCGGCTGGTGGCGGGCGCTGTGGTCTCGCGGTTCAAGCCCTGCAAAACCTTGGTGCTGTGTGGGCCGGGTAACAATGGTGGTGATGGATATGTATGCGCGCGGCACCTGAAGGCCTCGGGCTGGCCTGTGCGGGTGGCGCAATTGGGTGGCCGTGACAAGGTGAGCGGTGGCGCGCCCGAGGCCATGGCGGCCTATTGGCGCGGACCCATCGAGACCTTGACGCCGCTGGTGCTGGATGACGTCGAGTTGGTGATCGATGCCCTGTTCGGTGCCGGGCTGAAACGTCCGCTTGAGGGCTATGCCAAGAGCACACTTGAGGAGGTGCAAAAGCGCAAAATTCCTCTGGTGGCCGTGGATGTGCCCTCCGGCGTGCACGGGGATTTGGCGCGCCCGTTGGACTTTGCGCCCACGGCCCAGCTGACCGTGACCTTTTTCCGCAAAAAGCCCGCCCATGTCCTCGAGCCCGCTCGGCGCTATTGCGGAGAGATCATATGCTCGGACATTGGCTTGCCGGCCTCTTTGCTGCCGAAAATTGGCTCGAGCCTGTTCGAGAACGACACCGCCTTGTGGAAAGCCCATATGCCCCGCCTGCGGCCAGACGCGCACAAGCACAGTCGTGGGAAGCTGGGTGTTCTGAGTGGTGGCGCCACCAGCACAGGCGCAGCCCGTTTGGCGGCGCGCGCCGGGCTTCGCACTGGGGCCGGATGGGTCAGCGTGTTCACGCCGCCGGCGAGCTTGGCCATTCAGGCCATTGCCCTCGAAGCCCCCGTGATTGTGCCCATCGACAGCGCGGAAACCCTGGCCATGGCCGCCAAAGATCATGATGCAGTGGTTGCGGGTCCGGGTGCCGGCGTGGGGGCAGACACACGCCGTTTGATCGCAGGCCTCGCGGCCATTCCCGCCAAACTGGTGTTGGATGCTGATGCCCTGACCAGTTTCGAAGCCGCCCCTGACGCCCTCTTTCCCCTGCTGGATGATCATGATGTCATCACGCCGCACACAGGCGAATTTGCCCGCCTGTTTCCGGATCTGGCGAAACGCGACGACCTGAACAAAGCCGATAAAGCCCGCAAGGCCGCCCATCGCGCAGGATGTGTGGTGGTGCTGAAGGGCGCGGACACCGTGATTGCGGCCCCCAATGCGCGGGCGGTGATCAACACTTCGGCCCCCGCAACACTTGCGACCGCTGGCACGGGGGATGTGCTGGCCGGTATGATCGGCGCGCTGCTGGCCCAGGGCATGCCCGCCTTTGAGGCGGCCGCCGCCGCCGTTTGGCTGCACGGGCGGGCCGCGCAAAAATTTGGGCCCGGCCTGATATCTGAAGACCTGCCGGATTTGATCCCCGAGGCCTTGCGCGCCCTGAACCTATAGCACTTTGCCCTTGACCTTTGCGCCTGTTGACGCCATGCATCTGGGTGTGTGCGGATGTGGCGGAACTGGTAGACGCACTGGATTTAGGTTCCAGCGCCGCAAGGCGTGGAGGTTCGACTCCTCTCATCCGCACCAGTTTTCGACAATGTCAGGGCCGATCCGATCCGCCCAGGGCTTCACCCCTACATCTGGTTGATCATTTCAAAACCACCATAAATCAGACGCTTTCCGTCAAAAGGCATGGGGTTGTTATCCGGGCTCATTCTAGGATCATCCATCATTCGGCCCATGCCCTCCTGACAGACGTCTTTTGATGGCCAAGTGATCCAAGAGAAGACAATCTTTTCATTGTTTTGTCGTTTGACGGCCATGGCAAAAGAGGTCACTTCGCCATCCGGCACGTCATCCTCCCAGCAATCCACAACCTGCAGGGCACCGTGTTCTTTGAAAATTTCGGCACACATCCGGGAATGCCGAAGAAAATCATCTTTCTTGTCTGCGGGCACGGCGGCCACGAAACCATTGACATAGGTCATACTGTCTCTCCGTAAAGTTGACGGCATCCTATCCGAGGCTGATCAAACTGACCAGGCTTGACAGATGTCACGCCAAATGCGATTTAAGTTTCACAAATTATACAAATGAAAAGTGAATTCATGATGTCTGTAGCTCTCCGCCAAGCCACAAAAATCATTCAAGACCTGGCCGATCTGAAAGATGGCAAAGCCAATGGTCAGTACGGCGAGTTTCATTTTGCGCAAGTCATCAAAGAAATTGACGAAATGGATGGCGCGGGCGACGGCGTTCTTCTGGCAGACAATATCTATAAGTATGCGGAACAAGAAATGGATAACCACTCCAATCCCATGATGTGGTCAGACATGACACGCCCGTGGGCGAACCAAAGCGCATACCTTGAAGGGGCCTATATGGGTGTTGCCCTGGATGCGGTTGATTTTGTCAAAACACACGCCGGCCAGACCTTTTTGACCACTGACATCAAAACGCCTCAGCATCACTAAGTCTTCAATAGCCAACCTGAAAGCCAATATGTCCAATCCCATTCTTACAGATATGACCAGCGTCATCGAAAAAACAGCCGACATCATGGATGGCCGTAAGGACGGCCAATATACCCAGGAAAACTTCACTCGTCTGATCAATGATATTGATCGCTATGATGGCGTGAATGACCAGGGCAAGGGTGATGGTGTGCTGACCACCGAAGGGTTGTTTGTCACCCTGGACACCATGACAAGCTATATTCACGAGAGTAACGACCTGATGATCCGGGCCGCCGATCTGGCTTATGTGAAGCCTGCCTTCAAACATTACATGGACATGCGGTATTTCGCGCCGGCGCTGGATGCCGCAAACGTTTACCGCACCGAGCCCTTTGCCTCTGTGACCGAAGCGGATGTGCGCGCCCACGCCCTTCAGAATTAGGCCTTCAGAATTAAGCCCACCACAACCAAGCCCGCGCATCACAATCTCTAGGAAGCCCCCACGGGGGCTTTTGGCTATCCTAGCAGACGAGGATCAGTCGCGAAGCCTTTGCCCCCTTGGCCTAGAGAAACAGATGTGCCATAAGGCCCGCTGGTCTAGATCAAAGAACGCATAAAGGCAGTCTCATGCAGCTGAAAGAAAAAACCAAAGACGGGCTTCACCGTGTGTATGACATCAAAGTCGCCGCCAAAGACCTTCAGGGTCAATTGGATACGCGCGTAGAAAGCCTGCGCCCCCAAATGCGCCTGAAGGGCTTCCGCCCAGGCAAGGCCCCCGTCAGCCATATCCGCAAGCTGTATGGTCGCGCCATCATGGGCGAAATTGTCGAAAACATCCTGAAAGAAGCCCAGACGGACACGTTAGAGAAAAACAACATCCGTGCCGCCACCCAGCCCAAGCTGGAGCTGACATCGGATGTGGAAAAAGTGCTGCAGGGCGAAGAGGATCTGAAGTTCGAACTGGCTCTTGAGGTCATGCCTGAATTCGAAGTCGGCGACCTGAGCGACATTGAGCTGACCCGCCCCACAGCCGACGTCAGCGACGAAGACATTGAAAAAGAAATGGAAGGCCTGGCCGAGACCGCCACCTCTTATGCCGAGAAAAAAGGCGCCGCCAAAGCGGGCGACCAAGTCATCATTGATTTTGTTGGCAAGATTGATGGCGAAGAATTCAGCGGCGGCAAGGCCGAAGATGCCGAAGTGGTCATCGGGGCCGGGCGCTTTATTCCCGGTTTTGAAGAAGGCCTGACCGGTGCCAAGGCTGGCGATACACCCACCCTGAAAGTGACCTTCCCTGAGGATTACCCCGCCGAGCACCTGCGTGGCAAAGACGCTGAGTTCGACACCACCGTCAAAGCTGTGAAGGCGCCTGAAAAAGCCAAGATTGATGATGAGCTCGCCAAGCGCTTTGGCCTCAGTTCACTTGACGCTTTAAAAGAAGCCATTAAGGGCAAGATTGAAAACGAATATGGCGAAGCCACCCGTCAGAAAATGAAGCGCCAATTGTTGGATGCTATGGACGAGCGCTTTGACTTTGATTTGCCACCCAGCATGCTCGAGGACGAGTTCAACAGCGTTTGGGGTCAGGTCAAGCATGAGATGGAGCAAGGCCAGCTGAACGACGAGGACAAAGACAAGTCCGAAGACGAGCTGAAAGAAGAATACAAAGCCATCGCCGAGCGCCGCGTGCGTTTGGGTTTGGTGCTGGCGGAAATTGGCCGTGACGCCAAAATCCAAGTTGGCCAAAGCGAAATGGCCCGCGCCATCAACGCCCAGGCGGCTCAGTTCCCAGGCCAGGAAAAAGAAGTGGCCCAGTATTTTGCCAAGAACCCCGAGGCCATGGCCCGCCTACGCGCGCCAATTTTTGAAGAAAAGGTCATGGACCACATCTTCTCGTTGGCCAAAGTCAAGGACGTGACCGTCAGCAAGGACGAACTGTTCAAGGAAGACGAAGCGCCCGCACCGAAAAAGAAAAAGCCCGCAAAAAAAGCCAACACCAGCAAAGCCAAAACGACGGCGAAAAAGGATAGCGGCACCGAGACCAAGAAAGACACGGATACCCAGGACAAGGCGGAAGCCAAAAAACCTGCGGCTAAGAAAACGACCGCAAAAGCCAAATCTGAATAAAAGACTCGTCTGAATAGCTGAATTCAGATCGAGGCCAGGTTTTGGCAGGCCTTGAAAACGACAAAAACGCCCCGCAAAGTCCGGGGCGTTTTTTTGCATGCGGTTGCGGTGGCCCCGCATACACCCGATCCCCCATCGGCAGCGGCCATTGCCAATCTTTTCATTACTCCTTAAGCCTTATGGGTGTTTATATCCAGGAGCACGATTCCCATCTGATGGGGGTCCCGTCTAGCAATCAACACGTTTAACAGTGAATATGGTGAAACATGCGCGATCCAGATACCCTTTATAATCTTGTCCCGATGGTTGTGGAGCAATCCAGCCGTGGCGAGCGGTCATTTGACATTTTCTCGCGGTTGCTGCGGGAACGAATCATTTTCGTCTCGGGCCAGGTCGAGGACAATATGGCCGCGCTGGTTTCGGCGCAGCTGTTGTTCCTGGAATCGGAAAACCCGAAAAAAGAAATCTATATGTACATCAACAGCCCCGGCGGCATGGTGACCGCAGGCATGGGCATGTACGACACCATGCAATACATCCGCTGCCCCATCGCCACTGTGTGCATGGGTCTGGCGGCGTCGATGGGCTCACTGCTGCTGACCGCTGGTGACAAGGATATGCGTGTGGCTCTGCCCAACAGCCGCATCATGGTGCACCAACCTTCAGGTGGCTTCCGTGGTCAGGCCTCTGACATCGAGCGCCACGCCGAAGACATCATCAAAACCAAGCGCCGCTTGAACGAGATTTATGTCAAACATACCGGCCAGCCCTATGAAACGATCGAGAAAACCCTGGATCGTGACCACTTCATGAGCGCCGAGGAGGCCAAGGAATTTGGCCTTGTGGATCATGTGTGGGCCAGCCGTGAGGAAGCCGCCAAGGCCAGCGAAGACAAGGACAAAAAAGACGACAAAAAATAAACCGTCTTGATTAGAAAATGAAAACACCCCCAGGCCACGGCTTCGGGGGTGTTTTTTTTGTTCAGATGGATTCAGATGGAAATGTCTACTTCCGAAAAGGTTTGAAATGAGCGTGCTGCGCAATCGTCAGCATTTCCGTGTCCCCCGTGGTATCCCCATAGGCACTGTGCAGTTTAATGGGACCGCCAAAATAATCTTCCAAACGCCGGACCTTTTCAGCCTTGCGGCAGTTTTCCCCCAACAAGGGCCCCGGTAAGGTGCCGTCTTCGGCCTCGATCAATCGGCTGGCCAGCACAATGTTCACCCCCAATTGCGCCGCCCAGGGCCGCAAATACAAATCCGGTGAGGCGCTGACCAAACACACCAAACGCCCTGCGCCTTGGTGTGTTTGAATTTCCTCCAATGCCTGGGGCCGCACATAATGGGGCAGGGTGGTGTGGGCAAAGTCTTCGGCCAAGGCTGTGGCCTCCGAACGGGAAATGCCTCCCCAGGCCAAGGTCAACAATTGGCTTTTCAAACGGCCCCGGTTGCGATGAAACGGATAAGCCAACAGCGGATACCAAGCCGCTAACATGCTGGCTCGAAAGCGGTGGCGCGCCAGATAACGCAAAAACACCACAAAACTGTCAGTGGTGGTGATGGTGCCATCAAAATCGAAAGCAACGATATCGTGTTCTGGCGGATAGGGTGGGGGCGTGTCGCTCATAGACCCGTGCTAGGCCGAAATGGGCTGTGTGTAAATCGTGATGTGAGGCAATGTGTGCGTTCAGGCCTTGGAAGCGTCGTCTCGAGCCCTTATACTGTGAAGGTGGGATGAGCCCTGCAAATCGAAATCCTCTATTAATTTCTTATCACGTAAGGTTTCGACAATCCCTTTCGTGTAGGATGTGCCCCAGGTTGGTGGTGACACAAGGTCTACCCGGGTCAAAAGAAACACTAGGAATACCTTATGAGCAAAAGCACAAACAGCTCGGACAAAAACACTCTTTATTGCTCGTTCTGCGGCAAAAGCCAGCATGAAGTGCGCAAACTGATCGCGGGCCCCACCGTGTTCATTTGTGATGAATGCGTCGAGCTGTGTATGGACATTATCCGCGAGGAAACCAAGGTTTCCCTGGTGAAATCCAAGGATGGCGTGCCCACGCCCCAAGAAATTTGCAAAATTCTCGATGATTATGTCATCGGCCAGGCCCGCGCCAAACGCGTGCTGTCTGTGGCCGTGCATAACCATTACAAGCGCCTGAACCACGCCCAGAAAAACCAGGATGTGGAACTGGCCAAATCCAACATCATGTTGGTGGGCCCAACAGGCTGCGGGAAAACCCTGTTGGCGCAAACCCTGGCGCGCATCATTGATGTGCCCTTCACCATGGCCGATGCCACCACACTGACCGAAGCCGGTTATGTGGGTGAGGACGTGGAAAACATCATCCTGAAGCTGTTGCAGGCCTCGGATTACAATGTGGAACGGGCCCAACGCGGCATTGTTTACATTGACGAAATCGACAAAATCAGCCGCAAGTCTGACAACCCTTCGATCACCCGTGATGTCTCGGGCGAGGGCGTGCAACAAGCGCTGCTGAAAATCATGGAAGGGACCGTTGCCAGTGTGCCCCCACAGGGCGGCCGCAAGCATCCTCAACAGGAATTCCTGCAGGTCGACACCTCGAACATTCTGTTTATTGTCGGCGGTGCCTTTGCCGGTCTTGATAAGATCATCTCAGCCCGCGGTCGTGGCAGCTCGATTGGCTTTGGCGCGGATGTCAATGATGTGGACGAGCGCAAAATCGGCGAGGTCTTCAAAGAGCTTGAGCCCGAAGATCTGCAAAAATTTGGCCTGATCCCGGAATTCATTGGCCGTCTGCCGGTGATCGCCACCCTCGAGGATCTGGACGAGGATGCCCTGATCCAAATCCTGACAGAGCCCAAAAACGCCCTGACCAAGCAGTACCAGCGTCTGTTCGAGATGGAAGGTGCTGACCTGACCTTTACCGATGATGCCCTGACGGCCATCGCCCAGAAAGCCATCGAGCGCAAAACCGGTGCCCGCGGCTTGCGGTCGATCATGGAGAACATGCTGCTCGACACCATGTACGAGTTGCCTTCGCAAGAGAATGTCGAAGAGGTTGTGGTCAACGAAGATGTGGTCAAAAACAGCAAGGCCCCGCTGCTGATCTATGCCAAGCAGCCGAAAAAGCGCAAAGCCAAATCCGATGGAGATCAGGCGGAAGCGTCATAATCCTCAGCCTTACCGAGGTTCACACGAAAAAACGGCCTGGAAATTCCAGGCCGTTTTTTTCATGGTCTCTGTTTGATGGCCATGCTGGTCATCAGTCAGGACGATAAGGGTTTTGGCTGGGGTTCCAGACGGGTTTGAAATCCGAGTTCAGCAACCACTCGATGGGCTCAACCAAACTCTCGGTGGCGTCGTATAGCCCCTGGAGATTTGCGTTTTCAATCTCATCAGACGGTTGATGGTAGTGTTCGTCATCACCATCGGGGTCATCATAAATCACGGTGTGTGCCGGCACACCCAGCTGCTTAGCAATTGAGTAGTTATCGGATCGTGTAAACAAACTCTCCCAAGGCCGTGGGGATTTATCCAGGTTGGCACCATGCTTGTTCAGCTCAGGCCCAAGACTTGAGCGCTCAAAACCCGTAAACGTCAGAGGACCCTCGTAATCCTCGGGGATGCGGGCCAGCATTTCGAACTGAATATTGGCCACCAAATCATCCAACGGCAGGGTGGGATTGCGGGCAAAATAACGCGAGCCCACCAGGCCTTCTTCCTCCGAGCCAAAAGCGCTGAAAACAACCGTCCGCTTTTCGGGGCCATCCTCAGCCAGGATGCTCATCATCTCCAGCATGGCCACAGTGCCCGAGGCATCATCATTGGTGCCATTGTAAACCAGATCAATCTCGCCGTTTTCATCAGGCTCAGGCAATTGATACCAAGATGGCATGTCATCCTGCTTCCTCTCGCCCAAATGATCGAGATGGGAAGACAGCAGCACCTTGCCGGCCTCGGGGTCTGTGCCCGGCAAAATGCCGTGGACATTCCAGGTGCGATTATAGTCAATATTGGCTTGCAGCTGACCACCCAGCTTGACGGTATGTCCCTCGCCCAATGCCCGCAGAGCCTCCATATCTGGCCCGTCAATCAGCACCACCGTTGTCAAATCCTTATCATAGCCAAACGTGACAGCATCAAGCCCATAACGGACGGCGGGCACATCGCCATAGGCGATTTTGACCAGGTTCCATTCGCCACTGTCTTGGGAAGACGGGATCAGTATGGCGGCGGCGCCTTTTTCTGACAGGCCCTCAAGCACGCTGGAATAGGCAGGGGAATAAAGATTGAATCGATCCGACAGCACCACAACATCACCAGGCTGCACGCTGGCCACACTGCCGTCTTCCATAATATCAACAAAGCGCAGGGGGCCTTGGGCGTGGTCCCCAGCGATGTTCAGGGCCACCATATCTTTGCCATACATCAGGTCCACGGCCGGTCCGGGTGTCGTGGTGTGCACACTGGAAAGTGTCGGCCCGTCAATAAATGGCCGCTCTGCGCTCCGCGTAATGGTTTGAATATAGCTGCGGCTGCCATCGGGCAGAACATCACCGCCAGGCTCGAGGCCCGCTTCTTCATATAAAGATGCAATATAGGCGGCGGCTATCCATTCATCACGCGTGCCGCTGCCGCGCCCTTTCAAATGATCACCGGCCAAAAACCGAAGGCGGGCCAGCATGCGGTTGGGGTCCACGTCTGGCTCTAGTTCGGTCAGGGCAAAATTTGTGCTCAAGACAGCTGAGCTGGGGGTAACCGATGGCAGAGGAGCAAGAATTGAGAGATCCATAACACGCTTTCTGAATAAAATGATCCGAGGGGCAGACATACAACAGTGGGGATCTGTGTCAAACAGTCATATTACCTACAAATATCCCACACCATCAAAACCAGAGCGCCAGATCCATACGCCCCCTTGAACCTCTCCTTAACGGTCGCCACATAGGGTGCAGATCTGCTAATTGTCTTGGAACACGTGTTCTTGACCCATTTGACCAAGGATTGATGATGACCACTGTTTTGCCCGTTTTGCCCCTGCGTGACATCGTGGTGTTTCCCAATATGATCGTGCCCCTGTTTGTGGGCCGAGATAAATCCGTCAAGGCGCTGGAACAGGTCATGAGCGCCGACAAACAAATTCTGCTGGTGGCACAGAAAGACGCCAATGATGAGACCCCCAGCGCCGAGACCGTTTATGATGTGGGCGTGGTGGCGCAGGTGCTGCAGCTGCTGAAGCTGCCAGATGGGACGGTCAAGGTGCTGATCGAAGGCAAAGACCGCGTCAAACTGAATACATTCAAAGACAATGGGCAATATTTCCAAGCCAAGTACACCATCGTTTTGGACGAGCCCCCCAGCGACGAGGTGGCCGATGCCCTGATGCGCAGCGCCGTTGAGGCCTTCGAGGGCTACATCCGGCTGAACAAAAAGGTGCCGACCGAAGCCCTGAGTGGTCTGAACGAAATTGAAGAACCAGGCGTCTTGGCGGATACCATTGCCTCGCATCTGTTGGTCAAAAATCCAGAAAAACAAGACCTTTTGGAAACCCTGGACGTCTCCAGCCGCATTGAAAAAGTGCTGGGCATGATGGAAGGTGAGATTTCGGTCATGCAGGTCGAGAAAAAGATCCGCAACCGCGTCCGCCGACAAATGGAACGCACGCAGCGCGAGTATTATTTGACCGAGCAAATGAAGGCCATTCAAAAGGAATTGGGCGAGGGTGAAGAGGGACGAGAAGACATTGCCGAGTTTGAGAAAAAGCTCAAAAAAGCAAAACCTCCCAAAGAGGTAAGAAAAAAAGCTCAGGCAGAACTTAAAAAGCTATCCCAGATGAATCCGATGTCCTCGGAAAGTTCAGTGGTGCGAAATTACCTCGAGTGGCTGTTGTCGATCCCCTGGAATAAGCGCAGCCCCGCCAAGGTTGATCTCGACAAGGCCCATGACCAGCTCGAAGGCGATCACTATGGCCTGGAAAAGGTCAAGGATCGTATTCTCGACCATTTGGCTGTACAGGCCCGCACCAATGCCAACAAGGGCCCGATCCTGTGTTTGGTCGGCCCCCCAGGTGTGGGGAAGACCTCTTTGGCGCGTTCGATCGCCGAGGCCTCGGGCCGTGAGTTTGCCCGTGTGTCCCTGGGCGGCGTGCGTGACGAAGCGGAAATCCGCGGACACCGCCGGACCTATGTGGGCTCGATGCCGGGCCGTATGATCCAGTCGATGAAAAAGCTCAAGACCGTCAATCCTCTGATTTTATTAGACGAGATTGACAAAATGGGTATGGACTTTCGGGGCGATCCCGCCGCCGCCTTGCTGGAGGTTCTGGACCCCGAGCAAAACAAAACCTTCAATGACCATTACCTCGAGGTCGACTATGACCTTTCCGAGGTGATGTTCATTACCACGGCCAACACCTTCAACATGCCCAGTCCGCTGTTGGACCGCATGGAAATCATTCGTATCCCTGGTTATACTGAGGATGAAAAGGTCGAGATCGCCAAGCGGCACCTAATGCCCAAGGTGGAGAAGGAACACGCCCTTTCCCCCAAAGACTGGCACGTACCCGAAAGCATTCTGCGCATTCTGATCCGGACCTATACTCGTGAAGCCGGCGTGCGCGGCCTGGAGCGGGAATTGGCGAAATTGGCGCGCAAAACCGTGCGTGAACTGGCCAAACAAAAGGCGCCCAAACGCGTGACCATTACGCCAAACCGACTGGCCAAATATTGTGGTGTGCCGCGCTATACCTATGGCCAGACGGAACAAGACGATATGGTCGGCGTGGTCACGGGCCTGGCCTGGTCCGAAGTCGGGGGCGACACCCTGACCATCGAAGCCGTGCAAATGCCCGGTCGTGGCAAAATGAGCGTCACCGGCAATCTGAAAGACGTGATGAAGGAAAGCATTTCGGCAGCCAATGCCTTTGTGCAGTCCCGCGCGCCCGCCCTGGGCATTCATCCCAAAGACTTCCGGCGCAGTGACATGCACGTCCATGTCCCCGAAGGCGCGGTGCCCAAGGATGGGCCGTCTGCTGGGATCGCCATGGTCACCGCCATTGTTTCGGCCTTTACCGATATTCCCGTGCGCAAAGACGTGGCCATGACCGGTGAAGTCACCTTGCGCGGGCGGGTGCTGAAAATCGGGGGGCTGAAAGAAAAATTGTTAGCGGCGTTGCGGGCTGGCGTGAAGACCGTGATCATCCCCAAGGAGAACGAAACTGACCTGGTTGACATCCCCCAAGTGGTGAAAGGCGCGCTCGAGATCATTCCCGTGCGCGCGGTGGATGAGGTGCTGAGCATTGCTCTGACGGCTGAGCCCACCCCCATCGAGTGGACGGATGCGGATCTCGAGGCCCTTGATTCGCCAGAGGTCATTACCGCTGAGGACGAAGATATCGAGGGAATTCGCCCCCATTAGCCTAGGTTTTAGGAAAAAATAGCCCCTTTTGTGGGGAGTGTACGTTTTTCTCTTTGCCAGTAAGGGAAAATGTGCGCAGATAGTTGGGCGGAATCAATCCGCGTCATCTTTTACCGTTCTCTAAAGGGGAGGCCCATATGAACAAGAACGACCTGATCGAGCACATTGCTGAAGAAACCGAAATGACCAAATCCCAGGCCAAACAGGCCCTGGAAGCGGCCCTGAGCGGCATTGTCAACGGTATGAAAAAAGACGGCGAAGTCCGTTTGGTTGGCTTTGGTAACTTTGTGGTGTCCCGTCGTGCCGCCACCACGGCCCGCAACCCCAAAACCGGTGAGCCCGTGGCTGTGCCGGCCACCAATC
Source organism: uncultured Caulobacteraceae bacterium (assembly GCA_937138625.1). Taxonomy (GTDB): domain Bacteria; phylum Pseudomonadota; class Alphaproteobacteria; order Caulobacterales; family Caulobacteraceae; genus CAKZPF01. The sequence goes on from CAKZPF010000003.1 coordinate 179,286, forward strand.
AGGCGCGCTATAAGCCATCAGAAACAGTGAAAAAGGCCGTTAACGCCTAAGTTCAGGGTATATACGAGTTCAAACGCGCAGTGCGGGTCCCAGGCGTCACTATTGGCAGCAAGGGGCAGCCTGCGCGTTTTGTTTCTGGGTGTGCGGTGTTCTACTCACCGCCGGGCAGTTCAATCCATGGGAACATGCGGGCATGGGATTGGCCCGTAATAGCCAAAACAGGTGTATCTGCCATATAAGACGACAAAAAGGTCTCGTAGCTCTGGTCACCATTGGTCAAGCCCGGCGGAACATTCGAGGCCATGGGCTTGAAAACATAATCGCTCACGCCGTCTTGATTCACGTCGGCCAGCTTATAGGGCTCGTCACCCTCGCTCAGAGGCCAGGTTTTGATATATCCCAGTTGGTCTTCGGTCTTTGAACCCACGGCAAACAAATAGCATTTGTCGTTGTAGCCCATAGCCGCATTATCAATGAACTGCACATAAACGGGATCTGGTTTGCCATCCGCATCCACATCAAAATAGGGCTTGCCTTGAAAGGTCTTTTCCGAGATCGGTTCAGTCGTCTCGCCATCGTTCAGATAATATTGGCCGTTGCTGCGATCATAAATCAAAAATTCAAGAAAGCCATTTTCGTATTGCCCATTTTCATCAGGCGCGTGAACAGGAAAAACGAAGGCCGTTGGGTTTTCCGTGGCGGTGGTCATAAGCTATATCCTTTGTCCTCTTGAAGGGCGTGCTCTGCATCAGATGTCATGACTGATCGACCTGAGTGCTATTAAATTCATTTTTGTGAATATAATATATTGTAAAATTAAAGACCAATCAAGTCAGAGCCACAGACGGCCCCCATTCTGGCTTGTAGGTCATGAACAGGTCATGCTAAAGGCTGGTGTCTGGTTTGGGCGGTTAGCTCAGTGGTAGAGCGGCTGGTTTACACCCAGTAGGTCGGGAGTTCGACCCTCTCACCGCCCACCATGCCCGCCAGCGTTGGTGACTGTCGGCCCGAGGGTCGATCTTTTTCCTGACGGGTTCGACACGCTCACCCTACGCCTCTCACCGCCCACCATGCCCGCCAGCGTTGGCGACTGTCGGCCCGAGGGTCGATCTTTTTCCTGACGGGTTCGGCACTTTGTCCTTCTCCCATAGGGAGAAGGTGGCGAGGCACGAGCCGGATGAGGGGATCTAACGGCTCCGAAATACCAAGCCCCCGGAATCGTCACCACCACATTGTTCTTGATATGTTCTGAGCCCTGCGGCAGAATGGGGCATGGTATGCGCCCCGGATCTGAACTGGTTATTTTTGGACCTCAACAGCTATTTTGCCAGCGTCGAGCAACAGGTCGAACCCCGTCTGCGTGGTCGGCCCGTGGCGGTCTCGGCGCTGAAGGGCAGTGACGCCAGCTGTGCTATTGCCGCGAGTTACGAGGCCAAGGCCTATGGCATCAAAACTGGCACCCCGATTTGGGAAGCGCGCCGGATGTGTCCCGGCCTGGTGGTGGTGCCCGCGCGCCACGACATGTATGTTGAATTTCACCACAAAATTCTGACGGAAATGGAACGCCACCTACCCATCACCCAGGTCTGCTCTGTCGATGAGGCGGCCTGTCGTCTGCGCGGTCGTGATCGCCAACCCGAAGTGGCCATCGCCATTGCCCGCGCCATGAAATCCGGCATTCGCGCCCGGGTGGGGCAGGCCATTCAGTGTTCGGTCGGGATTGCCCCCAGCCGTTTGTTGGCCAAAATTGCTACGGATATGCAAAAGCCCGATGGCCTGACGGTGTTGATGCCGGATGCGCTGCCGGGGCGCTTGCTGAACCTAAAGCTGACGGACCTTCCCGGCATCAGTGTCGGGATGGAACGGCGTTTGTGGCGGCACCGCATCACCACGGTCGAGCAGTTTTGGCACCTCAGCCCCCGCCGTGCACGCGCCATTTGGGGCAGTGTGCTGGGCGAGCGCTTTTGGCGAGCCTTCCGCGGTGAGGACATCGAGGTTTGCCCAGAGACACCCCACAAACGCAGCGTCAGCCATTCCCACATGTTGCCGCCCGCCATGCGCCCCGCACCCCAGGCCCGCAAGGTGCTGCGTCGTCTGGCGCAAAAGGCTGCGGCCCGAATGCGACGGCATGCCTGTGTCACCCCGCGCTTGTGGGTGATGGTGCGCTGTCAAGACGGACAGGGGCTGACCACACCCCGCTGGGCGCAAGAGATCAAAATGGCCCCCACCGACGACACCTTGGCCATCTTGGCGGCTGTAGATCAGCTGTGGGCAGGGTTCAACCCACCGGATCATCTGCAGATCAAAAAGGTGGGCGTGGCCTTGGTCGGCTTGTCACCCAAGGGCGATGTGCCCGATGATTTGCTGACCTGGGCCACCGCCCCCGATTATGCCCCCCAGCGCCAGGCCCTGTGGCAAGGGGTGGATCATCTGAACGCTCGCTATGGCAAAGACACGGTCACGGTGGGCATGCCCAAAACCGTGACCACCGATTATGTGGGCGCCAAGATTGCCTTTAATCGCATCCCGGAAATCGAGGAATTTTACGAATAGCCCCTATAAAATAAGACCTAAAGCACACCGGCCATCAGCAACGCCCCCAACACCAACAACATCACCGCCACCAAGCGTTGAATGGCTGCAATCGTCACCTTTTTCAGCAGTACCTTACCCAAGAGCACACCGGCAAAGGCCGCCAAAGTGGCCACCACGACAATCTGGCCATGATCCCCACTGACAATCAGCGCCAAGTTCAGGCCATAGACCACCAAACGGGTGATGTCCACCAACGCCGCCAGCGCCGCATTGCTGGCGACAAATTGCGGCGCGTCCAGACCGGCATGCAGCAAAAAGGCACTGCGGAACGCACCTTGATGCCCGGACAACCCGCCGAAAAAACCGCTCAGCAGCCCACCCAGGGGCAAATGCCGCGCCGAGACCTGCCAGCGCTTGGCCAAACTGAACCACTCGATCACCGCAAAGGCCATCAACAGCCCGCCCACCAAAACGCCGATGGGGGTCATCTCGGCGGCCAGACCCAAGACGTGGTATCGATAAGTCCCCGGCAGACTGGCCAAATGGGTCAACAGCCAGGCCCCCGGTACGGTTGCCAGCATGGCCGGAACGCCAAAGGTCCAGACCGTGCGCCAGTGGATATCTCGCCACAAGGTCACCAGTTTGAAAAGATTGTTCAGCAGGTGCACCACGGCCGTTACCGCCACCGCCGCGGCGATGGGCATAAATATGGCCACCACCGGCATCAACAAGGTGCCGAGACCAAAGCCTGAAAACAAGGTCAAGACCGAAGCCACAAAGGCCACGGCCCCCACAATCAGGGTGCTCATTCTGTGTGATCAGATTTGGCGCCGCAGGTGCGCACCCCAAACAGCACATAGGCGGGGCAAAAGCGCACGGCTGCCGTCAGCGTCAGCACCGCGGCGATGGCAAACAAGACTCCCCAAACCCATGGGGACTGGCCCTGGGCTTGGGCCATAGCGCCTAACACCACCAAAATCACAGCGGCGATATAGCGCGCCACCTTGTCTCGTGTTCCGACATTGGCTTGCATCGTGTCCTCCTTGGGGTATGAGCCGAAGACCACCCATAGCAAATTTTTTTGCCTTTGGCACAGACCCAATGGACACATCTTTGAAATCCAGTAGAAGAGGGGGCATGACCCACCCCACCGATCGGTTCCGGCTGCTGACCGCCCAAATCAACCCCACCGTTGGCGACATCGCGGGCAATGCCCGGCGCATCCGCCGTGTGCAACAGGCCGCGCGTCACCATAATGTCGACCTGATTCTGTTTCCTGAGCTGACCCTGAGCGGTTACCCGCCCGAGGATTTGGTCCGCCGTCCAGATTTCCTGCGCCGCTGCGCCGAGGAAGCAGAAACCCTGGCCGCTTTGACCTCAGACGGGCCGGATATGCTGGTGGGCTTGCCCTGGGATGATGCGGGCGTCTGCCGCAATGCGGTGGCCTTGCTGGCCAAAGGGAAAATCGCTGACCTGCGGTTTAAACACTACCTGCCCAACGAAGGGGTTTTTGACGAGGTCCGCACCTTTGTGCCCGGACCGCTGCCCAAACCCATCACTTGGCGCGGACTGAAACTGGGGGTGCCGATTTGCGAGGATTGGTGGCAACCCGATGTTTGCGCCCATCTGGCCAAAAAGGGGGCGGAGCTGCTGTTGAGCTTAAACGGCTCGCCCTATCGCTTGCCGGTGGCAGAGACGCGCCGTCGCCTGGTGCGGGCCCGCACCCAAGACACGGGCTTGCCGTTTGTGTTTTGCAATCAAGTGGGCGGGCAAGATGAACTGGTTTTTGATGGCCACAGCACCATCACCACCGCTGCCGGCACCCAAGTGCAATCCGCCCGCAGCTTTGGCCCCCATTTGGCCCTGAGCGATTGGTCCAAGTCCGACAAGGGCTGGCGCATCAAAAGTCAGGTGAAAACACCCAGCCCCGAGACCGAAGCCGGGCTTTACCAGGCCATGTGCACGAGCCTGAGAGACTACATCAATAAATCTCGCTTTCCTGGTGTAATATTGGGGCTTTCTGGCGGCATAGACAGCGCCCTGAGTTTGCTGGTGGCGGTGGATGCCCTTGGAGCCCATCGGGTGCAGGCCGTGATGATGCCCAGCCCCTATACCAGCCAAGACAGTCTGGATGATGCCGAAGCCTTGGCGCGCAACTTGGGCGTACAGTTACATACCCTGCCCATCGCCGAGATCACCGAAGCCTTTGAAGACAGCCTGCTGCCGGTTTTGCCCAAGGGCCCCCAGGGCCTGACGGCGGAAAACCTGCAATCTCGCACACGGGGTGTGCTGTTGATGGCGCTGTCCAACAGTTTGGGGCTGATGACCCTGACCACCGGCAACAAATCGGAGATGGCGGTTGGCTATGCCACGCTCTATGGGGATATGTGCGGCGGCTATAATGTTCTGAAAGATCTGTACAAAACCCAGGTCTATCACATTGCTCGCTGGCGCAACGCCCAATCCACACCCCCGCCCATGCCCGAGCGCATCCTCACCCGCGCGCCATCGGCTGAATTGCGACCTGACCAAACCGACCAAGACAGCCTGCCACCTTACGAGGTCTTGGATGCCATTTTGATGGGCCTGGTCGACCGCGAGGACAGTCTCGAGGCCATCATCGCCGAGGGGCACAGCCCCGATACCGTGCGCGAGGTCCAGCGCCTGTTGCGCAACAGTGAATACAAACGCCGCCAAGCGCCCCCAGGTGTGAAACTCAGCGAGCGTGCATTTGGCCGCGATTGGCGCTATCCGCTTGTGAACCATTTCCAAGGAGGCCTTTCCTCATGACCCATACATTCCGTTTTGCCCCCAGCCCCACGGGGAAATTGCACGTGGGCAATGTGCGCACGGCGCTGATCAATTGGCTGGCGGCGCGCGCCAGTGGCGGCACCTTTGTGCTGCGCATCGATGACACCGACCAAGAGCGATCAAAGCCCGAATACGAAGACGCTATCAAACGTGACCTGGAATGGTTGGGCCTGGGTTGGGATGACACCTTTCGCCAATCGGAACGCATGGATCGCTATCACGAGGCCCGCGATCAGCTGATCGAAAAGGGCCTGTTGTACCCCTGCTATGAAACGCCCGAGGAATTAGACAAAAAGCGCAAGCTGCAACGCGCCCAGGGCCAACCGCCGGTCTATGACCGCAGCGCCCTGAAGCTGACAGACGCCGAAAAAGCCCAATACGAGGCCGAAGGCCGCCAACCCCACTGGCGCTTTAAATTGTCGGATCAGGTGGTGAAATGGCAAGACCTGGTGCGGGGCGAAAGCACGGTGGATTTGTCATCGGTATCCGACCCCGTGCTGATCCGGGCCGGTGGGGATTACCTTTATACCTTGTGTTCGGTGGTGGATGATCTGGATCGCGGCATCAGCCACATTGTGCGCGGCGAGGACCATGTGACCAATTCTGGCGGTCAGATCGAAATTTTCGAGGCCCTGGGCGGGCAAGCGCCCACCTTCGCCCATACCTCGCTTTTGGTCGGGGCCGACGGGCAGGGGCTTTCGAAGCGTTTGGGCTCCCTGTCCATCGAAAGTTTGCGGGAGGCGGGCTTTGAGCCCTTGGCCATTGTCGCCTATCTGGCACAACTGGGCACCAGCCGCGAGCTGAAGCCAGTCAGCACCCACCAGGATGTCTATGAAGGCTATAGCATCGGTGCCATGGGCCGTGCGCCAGCGCGCTTTGATGACGAGGTCCTGAAGCGCTACAACGCCAGCCTGGTGCACACCATGCCCTACGTGAAGGCCCAAGCGCGCCTAGAGGCCCTTGGCTGTGATCTGGGCGAGGGCTTTTGGAATGTGGCGCGGGAAAACCTGGATACGGTGAACGATGTTCAAGGCTGGGCGCAAATCGTGCGGGGGCCGGTGACACCGCATCTTGATCCCGAAGCCAGCAGTGTGCTGCAAACAGCAGCCCAAACCCTGCCGGAACAGTGGGATGCGGGCACCTGGGGCGTTTGGACCAAAACCATCGCCGAACAGACCGGCGCCAAAGGCAAGGGTCTCTATAAGCCCTTGCGCCTAGCCCTGACGGGGCAGGGACATGGCCCCGACATGGGCGCCCTGTTGCCTTTGTTGGATCGCGATGTGGTGCTTAGACGTTTGGCAGGTCAGTCCGCCTGATTTGAATGTCTTTCAACGCCGTTTGAATGGCGGGGATGACCTCTTCAGCGGTATCGACCGTGATAAAACTGTCCATCAGCCAATCGGGGGCAAAACCTTCATCAATGGCATGCCGAAGCGTTTGGAAATAGGGTTGCCAAAACTTGCGGGTGTCCACAAAAACGGTGGGCTTGAAATGCAGGTCCAGCCGTCGCCAGCTCATAAGCTCGACGATTTCCTCAAGCGTACCAATGCCGCCTGGCAGAACCACAAAGGCGTCGGACTCTTCGAACATCATGGCTTTGCGTTCGTGCATGGTCTCGACGACGCGGGTCTCGACATCATCATACAAGATCTCGCGTTTGCGCAAAAAGGCGGGCATGATCCCCAGGACCGAACCGCCTGCTTCGTGACATGATTTGGCCGACTGGCCCATCAAACCGATGCCGCCGCCGCCATAAACCAGGCGCACGCCATGCCGAGCAAAGTCTTTGCCCAACTCACCGGCCATTTCCATATAATCTTTGTGAACCCCTTTGGACGAGCCGCAAAACACGCAGGCTGACTTCAATTCCATCTGACACCTATTGATTGTTACAGGTGTATTATGCCCGCTGTTTGCTGAACAACGTCTTAAAGCGGTCAAAAATCCCTTGCTGCCTCATGGCTTGGCGACGGGCTTTGCGTTCGGCGCGCCGGGTGCGGATGGTGTGTGGTGCCGCCAAGAACGACGGCGTGATCAACAGCGTCAGGAATGTCGAAAAGCTCAGGCCCCAAATCACGGCCCCCGCCAACTGCACCCACCACTCGGATCCTGGCGGGGCATAGGTCACTTTGCCTGTGAAGAAATCGGGCTCGATCTGGAACATCAGGGGGAACAGGCCCACCATGGTCGTAAAGGTGGTCAGCAACACCGGGCGAATGCGCTGACAAGCGGCACGGACGGCGGCATCGGGCTGAGCAAAGCCCTCGCCGCGCAGCTGATGATAGGTATCGATCAAAACGATATTATGGTTCACCACCACACCCGCCAAGGCCACGATGCCGGTGCCGCACATGATGATCGAGACATAATTGAAGGTCCCCGCCACATTCAGCTGAATGCCAAGTAATACGCCTATGGTGGACAGAACCACCGCTAACAAGGTCAAAAACACGCTGTAATAGCTGTTGAACTGCCACATCAGAATGATCGACATCAAAAACAGGGCAATGGCCATGGCCGCCATGAAAAACTGGGCCGCCGCCTGGCTTTCTTCGTCCCCGCCACGGAATTTCCATTTCACCGTCTTGGGCAGGGGATCGGTCTCGAGCCACGTTTTCAATTCGTCGATTTTCAGATTGGCCGCGACACCTTCGGCAGCATTGGCATCCACCGTCACAAAGCGTTCTGCGTTCAGGCGTTTGATGCTGTCCACCTGTTGGGCCGGCACACGATCGACAAAAAAGCCAATGGGCACTTGGCCATATTGTGTGTTGATCTTCAGCTGATCAAGGGCGGTGACCGATCGCATCTCTGGCGGGTAGCGCACGCGGATGTCCACTTCTTCGTCGGTATCATCAGGGCGGTAACGGCCCACCAAGATGCCATTGGTCACCAGCTGAATGGCCGCGCCCACAGTGCTGACGTCGGCGCCATATTTCCCGGCCTCTTCGCGGTCCAGTTGAATGTCCCAATCAATACCGGGCAGCGGCAGGCTGTCGCCGATTTCAATCAAGCCCGGTGTTTGTTCCAAGCGATTGCGCACCATGGCCGCCGCCGCATCGAGATCGGTATTGTTCCATGATGTCAGTTGCACCTGGATGTCCTTGCCTTGTGGCGGGCCACCTTCGGGGGTGCGCACCTCGACCTTCAGGCCCGGCAGGTCTTTGACGCGCTCGCGAATATCCTCGACGATATCAACACCACGCATAGGGCGATCTTCGAAAGGCAAAAAATCGAGGGTGATGCGCGCAATGTTATCGTTGGGCGGGCCACCCTGACCAAAGGCGTTCACACGGCTGACACGGGCATAGGTGCTCTCGACGCCATCGATGTTTTGCAGCCGATCCTCGACGATTTGCGCCAATTCATCCATGGCATAAATCGACAGATTGCCCCGCGCCTGCACATAAACGGTGGCCCGTTCGGGATCTTCCTCGAGGAAGAATTTTGTGCTGTGCGGCGTCGAGGCAAACCAGACCACCACCGCAATGGCCGTGCCCAAGGTGATCAACAGAATCTTACCAGGGTTTTGGGTGGCCCAGCGCACCACCCGCGCATAACGGCCCATGATCCCGCGCAGCTCCATCGGGTCACCGGTGTCCGAGGTGGCGAGCGCCAAGCGCTCTTCATCATCCACTTCGCTTTTGCCAAAATAAGACCCCAGCACCGGGGTAAAAATCAACGCCACCACAAGCGCCGAGCCCAGAACAAAGAACAAGGTGATGGGCAAATAGGACATGAACTTGCCCGCAATGCTGTCCCAAAACAAAAAGGGCAAAAAGGCGCACAAGGTCGTCAGCGTCCCGTTCAGGACCGGCCAAAACATGCGCGCCGATGCCGCCGTGTAGGCCGCGCGTTTATCCAGGCCCTCGGCCATTTTGCGATCGGCATATTCAACGACCACAATGCCACCATCGACCAAGATCCCCACGGCCAGCACCAAGCCAAACATCACCATAATGTTGATGGTCACGCCCGTGGCCTGCATCAGCAAAAAGGCCATCAAAAATGACGTCGGCACCCCCACACCAATCAGCAGCCCCGACCGCACCCCCAATGAGGCCACAATAACGATCATGACCAATATGACCGCGATGATCAGACCCGATTGCAGCAGGCTGAGGGTGTCACTGATAAATTCGCTTTCATCATAGGTGTATTGCACGCGAATGGTGTCGGGCCAGCGGCTTTGGTCTTCCTCAACGGCCGCGCGCACCAGCGCAACGGTCTCGAGGATGTTGGCGCCTGCGCGCTTGCTGATATCCAGCGAAAAGGCCGGTTTGTCGTTAAAGCGCGTGATGCTGCCAGGCTCGAGGAAGGTGCGGCGCACCTCGGCGATGTCGCCAAAAGTCACCACCTCGGCGCCATCCGAGCGCACCGGCAGGGCCATCACATCCTCGACGTCCTCGATCACGCCGGGCACCTTGACGGCGAACTTGCCGCCATCGGTGATCAGGTTGCCCGCTGGTACCAAGGCGTTGTTGTTGCGGATAACCTGGAACAGCTGGCTGGTGCTGACGTTATAGTCCTCGAGCTTCACGGGGTCGATGATGACCTCCATGACCTCTTCACGCCCACCATAGAGCTTGACCTCGAACACGCCCTCAACGCCCTCGAGCTTCTGTTGCAGGGTCTTTGCGGTGCGATACAGGGTCCGTTCCGGCGCATCACCCGCTAACACCACCGTCAACACGGGGTCTTGGTTGACGTTATATTCCTCGATCACAGGCTCCAAGGCCTCGGCCGGGAAGCGCGCTCGGGCGATATCCACCTTGGCGCGCACATCATTCAGCACGCTGTCCGGCTCGAAATCGATTTCGAATTCCAGAAAGATCATGCCCGCGCCCTGCATGGCAAAGCCCTGCATTTCCTTCAGGCCATCAATGGCTTTCAGCTGGGTTTCCAGGGGCCTGACGATCAAGCGTTCGCTGTCCTCGGGCGAGACCCCCGGCAAAGGCACATGCACCGTGATAAAGGGCACAGGGATATTGGGGCTCGACTCGCGGGGCAGGTTCAAATAGGCGTTCAGGCCAAAAACGGCCAACACCAGCATGATGCCGGCGACCATTTTGCGCCGGCTCATGATGCCTTTGATCACCGTGTGGATCATGGGGCCGGGGCCTCGTTGGCTGGCTCTTCGGGCGCAGACACCCGTTCAGCTCCTTGTGTGGGCACACCGGTGGCCTGCACACGGGCCGCTTTGCCTTCGCGCACATAATCTTGGCCCACCGTGATGATGCGGGCCTCGTCTTCAAGACCGCCAATCCAAACGGCTTCGCTGGTTTCTTCCAAAATCTCGACGGGCACAAAACGCACGATGTCGCTCTCATCCAAAATGCGCACGCCCACCTGGCCCTCAGCATTCAATGACAAGATCGAAGGCGGCACTTTATGGGCCATGGCCTCGCCGACGGCCACCTTGGCCACCGCGCTGGCGCCTGTAGCAATGCTAAGCGTCGGATTGGGCACTTCGACCTCTACGCGGAAGGTTTTGGTGGTGTCTTCGGGGGTGCGGGCCACAAAACGGACCGTGCCCGTCACCGTGTTGCCCGTCGACAAAACTGCGGTGGCCGACTGCCCCGCTTTCAGCCTCTGGGCCTCGCCTTCGGTCACATACCCCGTAATCACAATCGGGTTCAGGTCCACCACCGTGCCACAAGCTTGGCCGGTGCTGAGCAAGTCTCCGCGATCCACCGGACGGCTGTCCAAAAGACCGCTGAAGGGCGCGCGCAGACGGGTATTCTCAAGCTCCGCCTCGGCCGCTTTCAGGCCCGCACGGGCCGCATCATAAGTGGCCTTCGCGGCTTTGGTGGCCGTAGCCGAGCGATACCCTTTGTCCTCGAGGGTTTGCGCGGCTTCATATTCCAGTTGTCTAGAGGCCAAATTGGCGCGCGCTTGTTCGACCTGGGCTTGGCGGGCTTTGACCTCGAGGGCGCAAATGATTTGTCCGGCCTTGACGGTTTGGCCTTCGGGCACAGGCAAGCTCAGGACCCGGCCCGAGGTTTCAGCCCGCACCACCACGGCCCGATCAGGCGCGGTGCGGCCGCGAATTTCCAACAGGGCGGGGTGCATCACCGCCCGCGAGGTGGCGGCCGTCACAAGCGGCGTTTGCTCGGCCGCACTCAGGGGTTCGTCTTGTTTCTCTTCGGGCGCATCCCCCCGGAACAGCGCGGACATGGCAAAATACAGCACCACGGCCAGCAGTATGCCGCCTGCAATTTTATGTGATTTCTTAAAGGCCATATCGCGCCCCATTTCCCCAAAGTGCTTGTCATGTCCATGCCCCAGGTCATGCCCCAGGGCAAATGAACATCTGTTTAAGTCCGCGAAGATGAACAGGATTTCATGCGCACCAAGCGCAACACTCAGCAAGCCGCATGCCTGAAAAATCGTTCCGAAAGGAAACAATCACGCTCCCAGCCGCCATGAGCCCGCGACGGTTTGTCGCCTGTGATGCCGGACAGAACACGCCCATAAGAAGCAAAGGTTTGACACTGAGAATGTTTCTCATTATCAACAGCACCACCATCAAGGCGTGAGCAGCCACGTCGAAAAGGATCACAGGCTTGAAACCATCATTGACACTTGCCGCCGGCGGCCTTTCAGATCTGGGCACGAAGCCCGCTGACACCATACCGCATCTGTCCCGCCGTTTGTCGGATTTGGTGCCAGGTCAGGCGGGGCGGGTGGCACCAGAGGCCGCGCATGTGATGGCACCCGAGCTGCAGACCGTGATGGACCGCTTTGGTCTGTTTCCGGGTGCCCAGGTGCAATGCCTCGGCGAAGCGCCCTTTGGCCATGATCCGATGATCATCAAGATAGACAATCACCGCCTGGCCATCCGTCGCGCCATGGCGCAACAGATCGCCATCACCGCCGAGGCGTAATGAACACGGCATTTCGGCGTGTGGCGTTGGTGGGGCGGCCCAATTGCGGCAAGACGTCTGTGTTCAATGCCTTGACCGGTTTGCAGCAGAAAGTTGCCAACTATCCCGGCGTGACGGTTGAGTATAAAAAAGCCCGCATTGAAACCGCCATGGGCCCGATCGAGCTGATTGACCTGCCGGGCCTATACAGCCTTACGCCGCAATCCGCTGACGAAGAGATCACCGTCCGCGCCATGACCGAAGGCGACGACATCATCGGCCCCTTGGATGGTTTGGTGTTGGTGGGGGATGCCAGCAATTTGGTGCTGTGTTTGCGGTTATTACTAAGCCTCAAGCCTTTGGGCCTGCCCATAATTTTTGTGGTCAATATGATGGATGTGGCCACGCGCCTGGGTTTGCGTTTGGATTTATCAGGCCTGGCCCAGGACCTGGGGGTGACCATTGTGCCCACCCATGCCCATCGCCGCCATGGCATTGATGATGTGATGACAGCCTTGGCCGAGGTGCCGCCACGCACCACGCCCTTGCCACCGTTTCAGCAATCCGAAACCCTGCGCCAACGCCACGACCGCGCCCGCGCGCTGGTGAGAACCTATGTGGGGTCAACGGATATCATCAGCTCGCAAAGCGACCGCTTGGATCGCGTGTTGATGCATCCGGTTTGGGGGATCAGCATTTTGCTGGTGGTGTTGATGGTGGTGTTTCAGGCTGTGTTTGCCTGGGCCACGCCGGTGATGGATGGCATTGACGCCGGTGTCGGGCTGTTGGCAGGCGGCGTGGATCAGCTGCTGCCCAATGGGCTGGTTAAGAGTTTACTGATTGACGGGGTGATTGCGGGCGTGGGCAGTGTGATCATCTTCTTGCCCCAGATTCTGATTCTGTTTTTGTTCATTTTGTTGCTCGAGGACAGTGGCTATATGGTCCGCGCGGCGGTGCTGATGGATCGACTGATGGGCATGAGCGGCCTGAACGGGCGGTCATTCATCCCCTTGCTCTCGAGTTTTGCCTGCGCCATCCCCGGCATCATGGCCACCCGCGTCATCCCCGACCCGAAACAGCGGCTGGTGACTATCTTGCTGGCCCCGTTGATGACCTGCTCGGCTCGCATTCCAGTATACACTTTGATCATCAGTGCCTTTGTGCCGCAACAGGTGGTGGGCGGGGTTTTGCAACTGCAGGGCCTGGTGATGTTTGGCCTTTATGCCGCAGGCATTTTGGGCGCCATCGTGGTCTCGCATGTAATCAATTGGCTGTTCCTGCGGCAAGGGGTGCAGTCTGAATTCGTCATGGAGCTGCCACGCTATCAATGGCCCAATGCGCGCAATGTGGCACTGGGCCTAGTGGGGCGCAGCCAAGCCTTTTTGGTGCGCGCGGGCGGCATCATCTTCCTGAGCAGTGTGGTGATCTGGGTGCTCAGCAGTTTTCCCGCCCCGCCACCGGACAGCACCGCGCCCGCCATCACCCACAGCTTAGCGGCCCGAATCGGAGACTGGCTGCACCCCCTTTTCGCGCCGGTGGGCTTCAGTTGGCAAATGGCCGTCGCCCTCGTTCCCGGCATGGCCGCCCGTGAGGTTGTGGTGGGCGCCCTGGGCACACTGTATGCGGTTGGCGACGGGCAGGAGACTTTGGGCTCGCTCGAGGCTTTGTTGCGTCAGCAATGGAGCCTCGCGACCGCGCTTGCGTTTTTGGCTTGGTATGTGTTTGCACCACAATGTCTGGCGACGCTGGCCACCATTCGGCGTGAAACCAACAGCTGGCGTTGGCCTGTGATCACCTTTGTTTATATGACCGCCTTGGCCTATGGCGCGGCGTTTGTGACCTATCGCGTGGCCAGCTGGGCCATGGGGTAACCGCATACACTTACGAACACAAAAAAAGCGCCCTATGAAAAGGGCGTTTTTAATGGCTCCGCGGGTAGGATTCGAACCTACGACCAATCGGTTAACAGCCGATGGCTCTACCACTGAGCTACCGCGGATCACCAAGGACGCCTTTATAAATACACCAGACATCCTTGCAAGGGGGTAAACGGCTTTTTGCGTAAAAATCTGCTTAGTGGTCGCCCATAGGATATATGGCACACAAAAAAAACGGGGCTGCGAATGCAGCCCCTTTAGGATCGGGTATGGTGGGGTGTCTTCAAGGGAAGACATTAACAGTTTCACCGGAAATCGTTAACGAGTGGTAAAAGATAAAATTTGATCGATTTTTTCGGCGATCTGTACGCAACCAAATGACGGGAGAAGATGGTTTTCTCTAGTTAACCCTAGGGTTTTTCATACCGAGTCCTGGCCTGAAGATCCGACACTTTTCAGACTGCTGATGGGCCTTTTGATGTTGCCGCCTCAGAATCACCCCCAGAATCAGCGCCCAGGGCGTTTACGAATCGGGCCTTCTTGAAACGCCACCGCTGCGAATAAGATAAACGGCTTTTAAGCCTGTTCCTCAAGACAATTTTAGCGTGCACCTGATACCGTAGAGACGTTATGACTATCGGGGAGGGGCTATGTTGATTCAATTGATCTATGCCAGCTCCGCCCACCCGGGCCTGAGCGCGGCTGAGCTGTCGGCCATCGCCAATCAGGCCTGCGCGCGCAACCGCCAACAGGATCTGACGGGGATGCTGGTTTATCATGACGGTGCCTTTTTACAGGTTTTGGAAGGCGACAAGCTGGTCATCGATCCGCTTTATAAACAGATCGAGCAAGACCCACGTCATAGCCATATCCGCTTGATAGCACGCCGGGAAATCGAAGACCGTGAATTTGCCGATTGGGATATGGCGCTGGTGGTCACCCGTGCCTTTGATCAAACAGACCCCGAGGCCTGCGGGATTTTTCGTGATCTGGACGAAGCCATGTCAGACCTCAGCCTCACGCCCGATCAGGCCCACCAGGCGCTCGCTATGTTTCGCCAAGGCTTGTGGCGGCAAAAGGCGTCGTAGACAGACTGGGCTAGGGCGCGCGACGCCTGCCAAACCCCGACACCGCCACACACAACCACCCCATCATGAAGCTGATCCCGCCCACAGGTGCCAAAGGCGGCAGCATAAGGGCGGGGGCAAAGACCTTGGCATACAGCGCCCCGCAAAACAGCAATATCCCCATCACCCATAACAGCCGCGCGCCCATCAGCCGGCGACCGGGTTTGCTGTCGATCGCCAGCAACGCCACCGCATGAAACAGCTGTAAAACCGTTGCGGTTTGCAACAGATCCTGATGATAGGTGTCGGAAATCCCATGCGCCCCAACGGCCATCAGCATCACGGCCGACGCCCCGGCCAGTCCAGCAAAACCACGCCATATGATTGCCTGTGTCATGACAATGCCTCCTGTTATGAGGACTTAAGCGCGATTTCGACCCTGACCGCCAGAGCACACAGTGTCGCGGGGGTGGGGAAGACGTGCTGAGAGGTAGGGAGGGATGGGCGCGCGAGCTCGCCTCAACGGCGCAGCAAAGCTGCTTGTTGTCGAACAGGGGTCCGTCCACCGTTCCCTATGCCACCCCACCTAAACTGGCCAAGGCCAGTTTTAGCGGTGTGGCGGTTCATGGACTCAAAAATCACTGAAGAATCTCTTTTCCGGTTTTGGCTAAGTGCTTGCCATGACTGGAGAATGATTTATGCTGAGGGCGCGGGTGTTTCCAATGGTGGGCAATTTTAGAAAATGAATAAAAGTCGGTATATGCATGTTTGAATTTAAAGAAAGAAGAAGAAATATACCAGATGAAGAGTTACTTGAAGATGTTAAGCGAGTAGCTGAAAAACTTAACTCCCAAACGCTAACTCGTGGCGAGTATGAAGAACATGGAAAATATGGTTTTACTACGGTTCTTAGAAGGCTAGGAAAATGGTCAGAGGTGTTAGAGAAACTGGGGCTTGGTGTAAAAGTACCAATATATAATACTAATGAAGAGTTATTTTCCAATTTAGCAGAGGTTTGGACAAAGTTAGGAAAGCAACCAAGTTATAAAGCACTATCAAAAGATATTTCAAGATTCTCAGTTGGCACTTATGAGAATAGGTTTGGGTCTTGGAATGATGCACTTAGAGCGTTTGTTGACTATATCAACGGTGAGGAAATTGACCTTCCTATTATAAATAGCCAAGATAAATCAAAGCAGACACAGCGAACTCCCCGTAATATAAATTGGAGACTTCGTGCCAAAGTTTTAATACGTGATAATTGCATCTGCCAAATGTGTGGAACTAGCCCTGCAAAAGACTCAGAAGTGGTTTTGCATGTTGATCATATTCATCCTTGGTCAAAGGGTGGAGAAACAGTTGAAGAAAACCTCAGAACTTTATGTAGCCGGTGCAATATTGGAAAGAGTGATATGGTCATTGAGGAATAATCAGTGCCGTACCACAAAAAAACAAAGTACGGGTTTCAAACCCCAGTATTTCCCGTACTTTAGATGGTTTCTCCCAAGCAGAATTTATAGGAGAAAGCGTCTATAGAGAGGAAAAGACACGGAATTTCCAACCTTTCACAAACTCTCTAGTACGGATTATAAAGCCTTAAAGTGCTTGTAAATAAAGATTATTTTTGTTGCAACATCACACTGATGAAAGTTGTGCAGCGTATAATGGCGGAGAGGGAGGGATGGGCGCGCGAGCTCGCCTCAACGGCGCAGCAAAGCTGCTTGTTGTCGAACAGGGGTCCGTCCACGGTTCCCTATGCCACCCCACCTAAACTGGCCAAGGCCAGTTTTAGCGGTGTGGCGGAGAGGGAGGGATTCGAACCCCCGGAACGCTTCCACGCTCAACGGTTTTCAAGACCGCCGCTTTAAACCACTCAGCCACCTCTCCGTTAAACCGCTTAGTATACCAGGCCAAAGGTTGGATCAATGGGTATTGTTCACCTTCGCGCATATTGAACTTATGCGCTCAGGGGCTATTTTATTTGCCCGATGCCCATCACACTTTCCCCTGCGATCCGTAACGCACTTGACACTTAGGCGGAATGAGTTTGTATAGCGAAAACTCTCTGTCCATATAGTGGTTGAACGTACGAATGAACACGTCCTCAGATAAGCATGCGCGCGACAAAATCGATTTTTTGGGCCGTCACGAATGTGACTATGGCGTTGTATTCGTAGAACGAGTCTCAACTGAGGGCGATAATTTACTCATTGAGGGCTGGGCGGTACCAACCCTTATCGGCGAGTTTGAAATCTCATTTATTAGTCAGCAAGACGGTCTGACAACAGAAATTTCGGCCGCCAGAAAAGAACGTTTCGATGTCAATGACGATCATAATGTGAGCAAATCATATGATCTGGGCTTCCAAATCAAAATTCCCGAGCATCACCAGTTTATTGATACGGCCTGCGCCCTGAGATTAAAAAGTCATGTTCTGGACACTGGCAATTATCTGGCATCCCGGACATGGGATATCCGCCTAAATATGACGCAGCATGTGCTGGAAAACCTAGAAAAAGCAAAGCAAAACTCGGCACTTTCAATTAAAAAAAAACTTCCTAAGCAACATATAAAGGGCATTTCCCAGGTTTCCAATGCCTTGCGTTACTATAAATCGGCCAAAATTGCGCATAAATTAGATTCTAACCCCCTTGAGGTGGTAAAACTTAAACATTTTTCATGGAAATCATACGAAATCTGCGTTGAAAGCATTACGTTCTCAGAGCGAAACATCGAAATCCAAGGCTGGATCTCTTCCCTCCTTTCAGCAAATCACACGCTAAGCTTGCAAATTACTTCTAAGGAAGGGCAGACAATCATACCGATTCGATCACAGATCGAGCGCGCGGATGTTGTTGTGGCCAAAAAACTGCCCGCGGACATGCGTCCGGGCTTTACCGCCTTTTACCCCATGCCGAATTTTGAATCCGGCTCATTGTATCTTTTGATCGAGGAAGAGGGCGCAGAAGAACCCTATAAAATTTATATCGACGATTATAATTTGAACCTCAGCAACTTCTTTGATTCAACACGGTTTCTCTTCTCTACGACTTTAATGACCGCCGCCCTGACCCTTCAGCATAAATTTAATGCGCGAGAGGTCAAAAAATCGATCAAGAATTATATTGATAAAGAACACGCCGTTACCACAAGAAATTTTGACGTGATATCAGATGATCTTTATGATTATGATCAAACCCTCCCCGCAAGTCATATTATTTCAGCAGACATTGTTATGGCGTGTTATAACAATTACGAGCTAGTTCGTGATGTTTTTGATGACATCATGGCAACCTGTACTGGGGACGTTCGTCTTATCTTGGTTGATGATGGCAGCAAGCAAAAAGAACTCCATGACTTTTACCACAGAATATCCAATGAAACTCACCCCATCGAAGTTAAGATTATAAAATTAAAGAAAAACCTCGGGTTTATTGGCGCCACCAATACAGGCCTTAAAAAATCTACGCGGCATGCTGTTTTGTTGAATACAGATGTTCGCTTGCCTAAGAAGTGGCTTGAGCGACTACTCGCGCCCATTTTGAATGACGACCGTGTGGCCAGCGTCACGCCACATACCAACAGCGCCACGATTGCCAGCTTCCCCATCATGGACCAGGACAATCCCTTATTTCTGGGATTAAGTACGCACCAACTGGATGATTGCTTTGGTAAAATTTCTACGGACATGACACTGGATATCCCTTCTGGAGTCGGGTTCTGCATGGCCATGAACCAAAAATACATCAAAAAAGTCGGCTTTCTGGACTATGATACCTTCGGCCGCGGCTATTGTGAAGAAAATGACTGGTGCCAGCGCGCCATACAAGCCGGCGGTCGAAACGTATTGGTGCCGAATTTGTTTGTCTATCACATACACGGTGCCACATATGCGGGTGAAAAAGCCGAGCTTCTGCAAAAGAATTTGAAAATTCTTGATCAGCGCTACCCTAGCTATGGCCATGAAGTGCAGCGACACCTTGCCGCCGATCCTTCCAAAAAGGTCAGGCTTGGGGTGATCATGCAGCTAATGAAGCTAAAGCCTCAGAAATTTTTGGTTATATTTGACCATGACATGGGTGGCGGCGCGAACGACTACCGAAATCAGATGGTTCAGAAAAGATTGGCCTCAGGCCAAGTTGTGGTTCTGATCACATCCATAGCAAACTCGAGTAAATTCAATCTGTCTGTTCACATCGAGGATCGTATACAGACCGCAAAGCTTGACGACCTCGACATGTTCAAAACGTGGTTTCAGGACTGCGCAGACTTGGAAGTCTTTTACAACAACGCCGTTGGCTATGAGGACATTTTCAAATTTTTAGACGTCTTGAAAGTCGCCGAAAATAACAAGGCCAAAGTCGTCATTGCTGTTCACGACTTTTATCCCGTATGTCCGTCATACAAGCTGCTGGATTACACGGGCACCTATTGCCAGGTCCCGTCCCATATCAATGTGTGCGTAAAGTGCATACATCACCAGCGGGCGTTCTTGCAAAACGACCAGCGCGATATTCGGAAATGGCGCGCAGAGTGGGAGAATGTTATCAGGACCAGCCATCGTGTTTTGGTGTTTTCGCAAAGCAGCAAAGATATTATGCACAAGGCATATCCCTTTTTGAAAACTACACAGCAACTCGATCTTGTGCCACACAAACCTAACTGGCTGCCCAGTCCCATTATAACGCCGCAAAAAATGAAACGATACGGCAAGAAAAAACTGACCATTGGCGTTATGGGGGGGATCAATATTGCCAAGGGCCGTAATATCATTGCTGAGATGGTTGATCTAATTTCAGCAAAAAAACTAGATGCCGAGATCGTTGTTTTTGGCTCGGTTAGCCCTGATATCGAGTCAGAGCACATCACCATTACAGGGGCCTATGTCAGAGATGACCTTCCAGACCTTTTAAACATTTATAAGCCGGAGGTTTTTTTACTGCCTTCAATCTGGCCCGAGACCTTCTCGTATGTGGCCTCAGAAATTATGGCTTACGGATACCCGCTCGCGTGTTTTGATATCGGAGCCCCTGCTGAGCGTGTGATCAAATACAAGCATGGTCTTATTCTTAAACATCAAAACCCAGAATACATTCTCGAGAAATGTAAGGACCTGAAGTCGAGGTACATGGCTGCTACGAAGGAATTTGCCTAGATGATCCCCTTAACAGAAGATATCATAAAAAAATTGAACGCTGAGGGCGTCGAAACACTCTATGCGCCCAACACCGTGACACTTCCTGAAGATAGTATTTTGGAAGCGCCCTGTGGTCTAAAATGGATGAGCATTGAGCGCTCAATACGTATGGGGGCCTTCAGCTACGCTGTTTCTGGATATTTTCATGGTGTCAGCATTGGGCGCTATGTCTCAATTGGCGAAAATGTGCAGGTTGGCCGACAAGATCATCCAACGCATTGGCTAGGCACTTCACCTTTTCAATACTTACATGATCCTCTGTTCACTGTAGGCGACAATTTCAATGGTGCCGCCGAGTATAAATCTTTTGTCCCCCATGTTTTTGAAGACAACATCGAATCAACTGTATTCAAGCCCACTGAAATTGGAAATGACGTTTGGATAGGCCATGGTGCCTATATTCGCGCAGGCGTCAAGGTTCATGATGGCGCCATCATTGCGGCACACTCGGTTGTGGTCAAAGATGTGCCCCCCTATGCTGTGGTAGCGGGTAATCCTGCTGAAATAAAAAAATTCCGCTTGCCATCTGATAAATTCAGTAAACTCAGAGAATTACAATGGTGGAATTATGCGCCATGGCAGCTCAAAGGTATGAAATTTAACGATGTTGACAGCTGCATCGATGCGCTCCATAAAATTTGCGAGACAGAGGCCCCCTTCACGCCTTCCGTTGTGAATTTAAAGGATTACCAGTAGCCTTTAGCAGCCGATGCCCAAAGCACAATTGATGCGTATTCGCGCCTGTGTCGCTCGGCTTGTGCGTGCCTGCTAAGGCAGGCGACCTAAACCAACCCCAAACTGAACAGCAATCGCTGCGCACGGTTGAGCGAGCTGGGGATGCCGCGCTTGCGCAGTTCGATGTCCACTTCGGGCATATCCGGATAGTCCAGCAGCGCCATCATCTGCCGGGCGGCGGCATAGCCATAAAGGCCGCGATAGGCCAGATCCTTTTTCATCACCGGCAAGCCCTGATCCTTGGCCAACAGGGCACCAGCCCAGTGGATTTGGCTGCGGCGCTCGATACGGCTGACCAATTCGCCAAAAAAGGCTTGATAGGCCAGGCGTCTGTGTTGGTGTTCCTGATCGCTGAGCTGATTGTTCAAGACATGCTGCAGCCGATCATCGGGCAGATCGGCGGGAATGTGCACATGCAAACCACTGTGGGCTGGGGGCTGCAGGGCCTCGGCGCGTTCGACCTCGTGTTGAAACTCTTCGGGCAGAAGATCGTAATGTTCCTGCACATCCTTCAGGGACCATTCGCGCATCGCCGCCAGCGTCATGGCCGCATTATACAAAATGTGGGGCACGAAGCCTGCACGCTTCAGACTGTGGCCCAGCGCCACCTCGCCCTTATCGATGCAGTGTCGGCGCGAGGACCAAGGCACATAGTCTCGCCAAAAGGCACGCCACACCGGCGATTGCCACACCCGATCATCAATCGAGAACAAAAACGAGCCCACATGGTATCTGGGCTCGTGACTTTCCGTCAGGCCTATATAGGCGTGATCCGGGTCCAGGAACCGCTGGATCAGCTCCGACCCCTTACGATGATCCAGAAAAATGCTGTCATTGACGAAAATCAGTTTCTTCGGCGTGATCTTTTGCGCGTCCAGGTGCGCAATCCCCGCCTGATAGCCGCCAAAATCCCGGCCAAAATTGGCGCGCTCAATGACAGTGCACAGACCCGGGTGACGGGCCACATAGTCATCACTAACCGCGCCATTAACCACCAGCACCACATTCGCACCCACGGCCTGGGCGGCATCCATAAACTTCCCCACCGAAGCGCAGGGCTCGCCATTGGCGCAGGCAAAGGCGATCATGAAGTGGTCGCCCACAGGGGCTTTGATGGTTCTGATGAGATCCGGGCGCTTTTGCGCCTGACGCATCATGCCCAGGTCTCGCCATTTCAAGCGCGCCCGAAAGGCCGTGCCCACCCCATAGGCCGCTGCGCCGCGCACGGTCCGCTTGATCTGATGCCGTATGCCCATAGATGCCCCGATGCGCCCCTCATGAAAAAAATCAGCTCAACAAGCGTCCTGATTTGAGAGGGGAAGTCAATCCATTAGATCAAAAGCGCGCGTTATGTGCGGATGCTTAATTTTCATAAACCAAACAAATAATTCATATTTTAACCTGTGTCAGGTAATATGCCATCATCGCAACACATAAGATTGCGCAGAAACACCAGGGGTGGGGCTGAAAATTCAGCACCGACACGACAGCACAAGCTGAAAAGGGGAGAGCAGCATGCCTATGTCTTCGTTCTCGCGAGTTCTTCGCGACGGCAGTTTTTCGCTCAATATCAAAAATTTCCAAACCATAGACGACCCTGTGGCGGCCAAACGTGCCACAAACCGGATCAAAGCTCTGGCTGCCATTGTGGCTTGCGGCGCCATTGCCACCGCTTGCGCCCCCACCAAAAATATGCGCGCGCTGGGCTTTGGCATGGGGGGGCACAATTCGTCTTCCAGCGATGCCTATCCTTATAACCCGATTTATGGCGGGCAGGGCGGCCAGCACGCGCCCCAAGCCCCACGTTCGCACGCCCAACACAACGATCCCATACCCACCTTGAACATGGGTGCCCCCAAAGCCACGCCCGCCGTTGTGGCCCACGCCAGCACCAAGTCCTATAAGGTGGGCGCCCCGTATGAGGTCAAAGGCAAATGGTACGCCCCGGCCCACCAACCCGATTACGTCGAAGAGGGCGTGGCCAGTTGGTACGGTGAAGAGTTCCACGGCCGCGAAACCGCCAATGGCGAAACCTTTGATGTGGGCCTGATGACGGCTGCCCACCCCACGCTGGCTCTGCCCAGCATGGTGAAGGTGGAAAACCTCGACAATGGCAAATCCATCACCGTGCGGGTCAATGACCGCGGCCCCTTTGTTGAAGGGCGCATCATCGATCTCTCCAAGGCCGCGGCTGAAAAGCTGGGCATGATGAAAACGGGCAAAGCCAATGTGCGGGTCTCGTTTGTGGGCTTGGCGCCCATCACGCCACCCGAGGCCAGCGGCGTTTATATCGCCAAAGCCGCGCCCACCGACCGCGTGCAAACCGCCGCCCTTGATCCCGTGCCCGCCGCGCCCGCGCAGCGCGCCGTTGCCGGCAACCTGACGCCAGGGGCCTATGCCATTCAAGCCGGTGCATTTTCAAAACTTGATAACGCCAAGCGCCTGTCTACCCAATTGGCGTCTGCTGGCACCGTGCAGGTGTTGCCCGCACTGGTGAACGGAGTACAGCTTTACAAGGTCATGGTCGGGCAGTTTGACAGCCGCTATGACGCCGAGCGCACACTGGAAAAGGTCCAAGACCTGGGCGTGCCCAATGCCCGCGTGATCAGCGCCTCCTAAACGCCTTAAATCCCATCTAAACCAAAACAGAACCGATCTTGCGAATGCGCAGAGATCAAGCCCTCGGCCTTATGGTCGGGGGCTTGACGTTCTGGGCGCACCTCCGCAGGATATGCCCAGTTTTTCAGAACACAGAACGGGATTTCGCATGAAACTGTGGATTGCACTGCTGGCCTGTTGGCTTTGGGTCGCGCCGGCTTGGGCGCAATTGGTGACCACTTCGGCCAAGCACGCCGCCATTATGGATTATGAAACCGGCCAGGTCTTGTGGGAAAAAGATGGCCGTGTGCCCATGCCACCGGCCTCCATGTCCAAGCTGATGACCAGCTATATGGTGTTTGAAAAGCTGAAAAACGACGAACTGAAGCTGACGGATAAGCTGCTGGTCTCGGAAAACGCCTGGCGCAAGGGTGGATCGAAAATGTTTGTGCGCGTGGGCGACACCGTACCGGTCGAGGATTTGCTGAAAGGCGTGATCATCCAATCCGGCAATGACGCCTGTATTGTGCTGGCTGAGGGCTTGTCTGGCTCGGAGGAATCGTTTGCCGCCGCCATGACCCGTAAAGCCAAGGACATCGGCCTTGAGAATTCCACCTTTGCCAATGCCACCGGTTGGCCCGACCCCAACCATAAAATGAGCGCCGTGGATCTGGTCAAGTTGGCGCGCCTGATTGTCAAGGATCACCCCGAAAGTCTGATCTATTATGCGCAAACCAGCTTTACCTATAATGGCATCAAGCAGGGCAATCGTAACCCGCTCTTGGGCACCTTTCCCGGCGCTGATGGCCTGAAAACTGGCCATACCGAAGAAAGCGGCTATGGCCTGGTGGGCACCGCCGAGCGGGATGGCCAGCGGCGCATCATTGCCTTCAACGGCACCACCAGTATGCAGGAACGCGCCGACGAGGCCAGGAGCCTGCTGACCCAGGCCTTTTTTGATTTTGAAATGGTGCCCCTGTTCACCGAGGGCGAAGTCGTTGGGGCCGCCAAGGTGCTGAAAGGCAAAAGCCCCGAGGTCAATTTGATCGCGCCCAAAGATCTCAAATTCGGCGTTCACAAGGCGGCGCGCAAAAGTTTGAAAGCCGAGGTGGTCTATCAAGGCCCTCTGAAGCCAGGCTTTAAGAAAGGCGATGTCATCGCCCAGTTGGTGGTCAGTGCCGAAGGGCGCGCCCCGGAAACCTTTGATCTGGTGGCCGCCGAAGGCGTCAAAAAAGCCGGACTGTTCGGCACCATTGGCGCGGGCTGGGGCCGGATTTTTGGCGGGCAGTGATGCCGGGCCTGTTGATCACCTTTGAAGGCGGCGAAGGCGCCGGCAAAACCACCCAAATCGCCCGCATTGGAGACGCCCTGGAAAGCCAAGGTCTGTCGGTATTGCGCACACGAGAGCCCGGCGGCACCCCCAGCGCCGAGGCCTTGCGCACTTTGGTGAAATCCCCCCCAAGCGCGCTGTCGCCCATGGCCGAGGCTTTGGTGTTTGCGGCCGCCCGCGCCGATCATGTGGCCAATGTCATCAAGCCCGCGCTTGATAAGGGATTTGTGGTGCTGTGTGATCGCTTTATCGACTCGACGCGGGCCTATCAGTCCGCCGGCGGAGGCTTGGCTATGGATGACATTTTGACACTCGAGCACCTGAGCTGTGGGGACCTGAAACCGGACCTGACCATCATTTTTGACCAACCCATCGAGGACGGCCTGGCCCGCGCCCATCAACGCGGCCCCCAAGACAGCTTCGAGGCTCGGGATCTTGCCTACCATCAGCGCTTGCGCCAAGCCTTTTTGGATATCGCCGCCCAGGAACCCGATCGCTGCCAGGTCATTGACGCCAGCCTTGAGGTCGCAGCCGTCAGCGAGCACATCCTGGCCGGTCTGCGCCCAGCCCTGCAAACCCTGACGCCCGAGGGGCAGGCATGAGCGGGCCAGGCATGACCGACGAGATCGAAACCGATCGCCAGCCCGGCTGCGCCCACCCGCGTGAGACCTTCAGCTTTTTTGGCCAAGAAAAGGCAGAGGCGGACCTCGCCCGCGCCCTGCAAAGTGGTCATATGCACCATGCCTGGTTGCTGACAGGGCCAGAAGGCGTGGGCAAGGCCACCTTGGCCTATCGGGCGGCGCGTGTGCTGTTGGGGGCGCGCGTGGTCTCGGGGCTGAACACTGACCCCGAAGATCCCGTCAGCCGTCAGATCGCTGCCCAGTCCCACCCGGACCTACTGGTGCTGCGCCGCGCCGTGGAGGGCGGCAAGGCCAAGACCGCCGTCACGGTGGATGTCGCGCGCCAATTGCCCGAGTTTTTTGCCAAATCCGCCAGCCACAATGGCGCGCGGGTGGCCATCATCGACACTGCCGATGACATGAACGAAAACGCCGCCAATGCGATTTTGAAAACACTGGAAGAACCACCACCACGGGGCGTGATTTTTTTGTTGGCCCGCACGCCTGGCCGGTTGTTGCCCACCATCCGCTCGCGGTGTCGGGTGTTGCGGCTGCCACCCGTGGGCACGCCTGCGATCACGGACGCCCTGATCAGCACCACCGCCATGTCCGTGGACCGGGCCCAGACTCTGGCGCAATTGGCCAATGGCGCGCCGGGCCGCGCCTTGGCGCTGGCGGCCAGCAATGCCGATGAGCTCTATACCGAGATCCTGGAGATGCTGGGTCGGATGCCCGATGTCGCCGATGGTGAAGTTCTGAAATTTGCCGAACGCATGAAAAAACCGGGTGCCGAGCCTGCCTATGCCCTGGCGCGCACCGTTTTGCTGAGCGTGATGACCGAGCTCGCGCGTTTGCAATCTGGCCAAGGCCAGCTTGAAGACCTGCGCCCCATCGCCAGCCGTGCGCCCGCGGCCGCCTGGGCGCAATTGGCCCAGAGCAGCGAAGCCTTCCTGAGCACTGCGGATCGTTTGAACATCGACAAGGGGGATGTCATGGTGCGGCTGTTGGATTCGTTCCAAGATACTCTGTCCACCACACCCGTCATCAGCTGAGTTTGTATTATGAAATTGATCGACAGTCATGTGAACCTGCACCACGCGGACTTTGCCGACGACCAAGCCGAGGTCATTGCGCGCGCCCGCGCCGCCGGCATTGGCCTGATGGTGACCATTTCTGACAAGCTGGCCCATGCGCTCCAGATTCTGCCCATAGCCGAGGGCCATGACGACATCTTTGCCACCATCGGCACCCACCCCCACGAGGCCAAAGACAACCCGGACATCACGCCCGAAGACCTGTTGCCTTTTGCCGATCACCCCAAGGTCGTGGCCTTTGGCGAGACCGGGCTCGATTATCACTATGGCTTTTCGCCGCGCGATATCCAAATTGCCAATTTCAAGGCCCACATTGCCGCCAGTCAGCGCTCAGGCCTGCCGCTGGTGGTGCACACCCGCGAAGCCGATGAGGATTGCGAGCAGATCTTACAAACCGCCTATGCCGAGGCGCCGTTTAAGATTTTGATGCATTGCTATACGTCGGGCCAGCGTTTGGCGGATGTGGCCGCCGAGCTCGGGGCCTGGTTTTCGGTCTCGGGCATTGCCACCTTCAAAAATGCCCAGGCCGTGCGCGATGTGATCGCCACCATGCCGGAAGACCGCATCATCCTTGAGACCGATTGCCCATATCTGGCCCCTGTGCCCATGCGCGGCAAGCGCAACGAACCCAGCTTTCTGCCCCATGTGGCCGCAAAGCTGGCTGAGATCCGCGGCTGGAGCCTAGAAGAGACCGCCCAGCGCACCAACACCGCCTGTCTGCGCCTGTTTGACAAAATCACCGTGCCCGATGCCCTGCGTACCGAGCTGATGGGCACGACCGCATGAGCCTGTCGGCCATTTTGCTGGGCTGTGGATCATCAGGCGGCGTGCCGCGCCTGGGTGGGCCAGACGGGGCCGGGGATTGGGGCGACTGTGACCCCAGCAACCCCAAAAACCGCCGCAGCCGATCGTCCCTGTTGGTACGTCAAACGGCAAGCCATGGCATAACCCAGGTGTTGGTGGACACGGCCCCCGACCTGCGAGAGCAACTGTTGCGCAATCACATATCGGATCTCGATGCCGTGCTGTTCAGCCATGACCATGCCGACCAGACCCATGGCATCGATGATGTGCGGCCCCTGTTTCATCGCCGCCGCGCGCCCATTCCCGCCTATTGGGATGCGGCCACCCAAGCAAGCCTGCACCCCCGTTTTTCATATATATTTGAAGGGCGGGGGGGCTATCCCGCCATTTTGAACGCTCAGCCCATGGCGGCCCCCGGCACCGAGATGCAGATATCCGGCGCGGGCGGTGATCTGCCGGTGATGCCGATCCTGCAAGACCATGGCGGTGGGCCCTCCTTAGGGTTCCGCTTTGGGCCGCTCGCGTACAGCAATGATGTGGTCAATCTGGATGAGGCGGCCTTTGGCCTGCTTGAGGGCGTTGAGGTTTGGATTGTCGATGCGCTGCGCCGCGCCCCCCATCCCACGCATGCCCATTTGGACAAAACCCTGGGCTGGATCGAGCGCCTGCAGCCAAAACGCGCGATCTTAACGAATATGCATATTGATCTGGATTACGATGCCCTGTGTCGGGAGTTACCGCCCGGCGTCGAGCCCGGATTTGATAGCATGGTGATTGACCTATGATTATAGCCCTGACCCCCATCGCCGTTGTTGGCCAAGGACGACAAACGCCCGAGGATGACAACTGGGGCGAGGAAGAGGCCGTGATTGTACTGGACCCCGAGCGGTTCAGCCCGGAGTCTTTGCAAGGCATTGAAGATTTCTCGCATATCGAGGTGGTCTCGTGGATGCACCAAGTCGAGCAAGAAAAGATCGAGTATAAATCTCGCCACCCCCGTGGCAACAGCGATTGGCCCAAGGTGGGCATTTTCGCCCAAAGGGGCCGTGAGCGTCCCAACCAAATCGGCACCAGCATCTGCCAGATCTTGGGCACCAAGGATTTGATGATCCACGTCAAAGGACTCGATCTGATTCACGGCACCCCCATTTTGGACATCAAACCGGTCATCAGCGGCTTCCTGCCCCAAGGCAAAGTCAAAGAACCAACCTGGGCGAAAGAGATTATGAAACGCTATTGGTCAAATGCTTAGGGCTGCGAACTACTAACCTATAATCCATTTACTATATTGCATGAACCGGACCAGATATTCATAATTATTTTATGGCCTGGGAATTCATAAAATGATATATGTAAGAAATTACATTTAGTATATTTTTGATTATGGATGTCACCACCCTCGACAGCATTGCCGAAAGATTGAACGTCTCAGGCAGCCTTAGAGACATTACAGCCCGCGCAGCTTATGCCGCGACAAAAAATCGTGTCCGTAAAGCAATGGCAGAGATGAGCATCATAGGCACCAAAGCCGTTGCCCACATAAGCGCCGCCATGGCGCAGCCATTCGATTTCATGCATGAAGTTGATGACTCGACCCCAGCAGGGGCACAATGGCAACTCGTTCCGGGTATGCTGAGCTTAGCCAATTCGCTTTATAAAATGGCAAGCGAACAAGTTGCCGATTATCAAGAAAATGGTGGACAATACACTGGCAGCTTAAACACTGATCTCAGAGCCAGTAAGGACATGATTAACCACACCCAAGATGTTTATACATATCGTAAAGATAATGATTTTTACGAATAAGCCCTAACCCTTTGTCCACACGGCCAGTTCCGTACCGGCGGGATCGCGAAAGTGAAACCGCTTGCCGCCGGGGAACTCCACATCCGGACCCAACAGCACACCACCCGCATCCTGGATGCGGGTTTTGGCGTGCTCAATATCATCGGTATACAGCACGGGCAGGGGACGGGCGTCTTCCCCAGTCTCTTGGGTGCGAATGCCGCCAGCCTCCGCGCGGCTCCCGTCATGAAACGACAGATACTGCCCGCCCCAATCGGTGAAGGTCCAGCCCAGCGCCGCCTCGTAAAAGGCACGAATTTTGGGCAAATCCGGTGCCGCGAACTCCATGTAATCGACACGGGCTACAGGCGGGTTTTCAGGAGTGTCGTTCATGTCCGATCTCCGAACTGAGCTTGGCGCTTGGTTTTGAAGGCATGCACCCCCTCGGCGTACTCGAGCCCCCCAATCGCCTGGTGGATCAGCGCCCGATGTGATGGCGTTTCCGCCTGTTGGCCCGCCAACACGTCCGCCATCATCCGTTTCATGTTCACCACGGCGTTAGGGGCCAAGGTCGCAATGGTTTTGGCGGTATCCAGGGCGGACGACAAGGGGTCCTGGGCCATTTGGTTCACAAGCCCCATCTCTTGGGCCTCGGGGGCGAAAACGGTGCGAGCTGTGAAGATCAGATCTTTGGTGCGCGCCGGCCCCAGCAGCTGCATCACCCGCCGCAGATCATCATACGGATAAACCAAGCCCAATTTCGCAGGTGTGATGGCAAATTTCGCCTCTGGCGCCGCCACCCGCAGGTCGGCCGCCACCGCCAAGCCAACGGCCCCACCAAAACACGCACCCTGGATGGCCGCGATCACCGGCACAGGACAGCGGGCGACGGTGTTTGTGGCCGCGGCCACCGCATCGAAATACCGATCCACGCTGACACGGCTGGCGTAGGCCACTTCGAACTCGTCGATATCGGCACCGACACAGAAATGCTTACCTGCGCCCGAAAGGACAACAGCCTTGATGGATCTGTGCTGATTGATGGTGGCGAAGCCATCGGCCAAAGCCTGCCAACTGGCCAAATCGAGCGCATTGCCTTTGTCGGGTCTGTTCAACCGCACCTGGGCGATGGGCCCTTCCAGGGTCAGGGTGACGGTTTCGGACATGATGCGTCTTTAAAAGGCCGCCAGGCCCGTTTGCGCCCGGCCCAAAATCAGCGCGTGGATATCGTGCGTGCCTTCATAGGTGTTGACGGTTTCAAGGTTCGCCATCACCCGGAAGACATGATACTCGCCGGAAATGCCATTGCCGCCGTGCACATCCCGACTGACGCGGGCGATATCGAGAGCTTTGCCGCAGTTGTTGCGCTTCATCAGGCTGATGGCCTCGGGCACCCAGGCGCCCTGATCGATCATACGCCCAAGCTGTAAGGCGCCCTGCAGGCCCAAAGCGATTTCGGTTTGCATATCCGCCAGTTTCTTTTGCACCAATTGCGTGCCCGCCAGCGGCCGGCCAAACAATTGCCGATCGAGCGCATATTGCCGCGTTTGCTGCCAACAGAACTCGGCCGCCCCCATCACGCCCCACGCAATGCCATAGCGCGCTTTGTTCAGGCACGAAAACGGTCCCCGCAGCCCTTTGACATTGGGCAACAGACGGTCTTCCGGCAGCCAGCAGTCTTCCAAAACGATCTCGCCGGTGATCGAAGCCCGCAGGCTCAGCTTGCCTTCGATTTTGGGCGTCGAGAAGCCTTTATCTCCGCGCTCGACGACAAAGCCGCGAATTTGGCCGTCCAGCATGGCCCAAACCACCGCCAAATCCGCAATCGGCGAATTGGTGATCCACATCTTGGCCCCGTTCAGGCGATAGCCATCGCCATCCTTCACGGCCTTGGTGCGCATATTGGCAGGATCCGAGCCGCCATCGGGCTCGGTCAGGCCAAAGCAGCCCACCCATTCCCCAGTGGCCAGCTTCGGCAGATATTTCATGCGTTGGTCTTCGGTGCCGAACTCATAGATCGGATACATCACCAGCGACGACTGCACCGACATCGCCGAACGATAACCGCTGTCCACGCGCTCAACTTCCCGGGCAATCAGGCCATAGGCCACGTGGTTGGTGCCCGCACAGCCATATTTTTCCGGCAGGGTGCAGCCCAACAGACCCAAGGCGCCCATTTCCGTCATGATCTCACGATCAAAACGCTCGTCTTCATAGGCGCTTTGCACACGCGGCAGCAGCTTGTCCTGGCAGTATTGGCGCGCGCCTTCGGCCATCAGACGTTCGTCTTCGCTCAGCTGGCCCGCAAGGTCCAAGGGGTCGTCCCAGCGAAAGGTGGCGGTGGGTTTGGTGGGTGCATTCATGGCTTTTATCCTGTGTTTGTGCTGATTATCTCGTGCTTACGGGTCAGGGTCAAGCGATGATGCGGTCTATGCCAAACGCATCAGATCTTAAGCGCAAAATATTTATGGCCTTAGGAGCATTATCCCTTCACGCATTAAAACTTATATGATATGAAACACAAAAATTTACGCAGACGGACGCGCACATGACAAATTTCCCCGCTAATTTCCTATTTTCTGACCCTCTGGCCATGATGATGCCCGGGGCCTCGCCCAAGGCCTCTGATGAGGGGACTTGGGGTTCCGAGTTCCAGGTCCAAATCATTCCAGACACCGCAAAGGCCGAAAAAAACACGCAACTGGACAGCTCGGACCTCAGTGCGCCAGTGTCTGTATATTCAGATATCACGCCGGCTCCTGCTGGCAGCCCCCCACAAGATCAACCCCACCTTTATGATTGGGGAAGCGATAAACCAGGTCCTGAATTGGATTTTGGCGACTACCACACCCATGGCGGGCAGCACTAACCCTGGCGTCAAACAACAGCGTCTTGCGCTTTTTTATCCAATCGGGCATAGCGACGGCAGTGTTTTCTCGTGACCCAGAAAGGCCGTAGCCATGCTGATCGGATGCCCCAAAGAAATCAAAACCCGTGAATATCGTGTCGGCCTGACGCCGGGCAGCGCGCGTGAGCTGATCCGCCATGGTCACCAGGTGATGATCCAACGTGGTGCGGGCGAAGAAATCGGCTTTTCTGCCGATATGTACCAAGCCATTGGCGCGGAAATCGTCGACACCGCCGAAGAGGTCTTTGCCCGCGCCGAGATGATCGTCAAGGTCAAGGAGCCCCAGCCCAACGAGTGCAAAATGCTGCGCCCAGGGCAAATTTTGTTCACCTATTTGCACCTGGCGCCAGACCCCGTGCAGACCCAAGGCCTGATCGACAGCGGCTGTATCGCCATTGCCTATGAGACCGTAACCGACTCCAAAGGTCATCTGCCCTTGCTGGCCCCAATGTCAGAGGTTGCCGGACGCCTGTCCATCCAAGCCGGCGCCCATTGCCTGGAAATGAAACAAGGCGGTTGCGGCAAACTGCTGGGCGGTGTGCCAGGTGTGATGCCGGCCAAGGTTGTCATCATTGGCGGTGGTGTTGTCGGTATGAACGCCGCGCGCATGGCCAGTGGCATGGAATCCCAAGTCGTGATCCTGGATCGCAACCACAAACGCCTGCAAGAGCTGGACGAGCATTTTGGCTCGAAGGTGTTCACCGTGTTCTCGACCACCGAAACCATCGAAGAACATGTCCTGAGTGCCGATTTGGTCATTGGGGCCGTGTTGGTGCCGGGTGCGGCCTCACCCAAACTGGTGACCAAAGAGATGGTCAGCAAAATGAAGCGTGGCTCCGTGCTGGTGGATGTGGCCATTGACCAGGGCGGTTGCTTTGAAACCTCCAAGGCCACCACCCATGATGACCCGACCTATGTGGTCAATCAGTCGGTGCACTATTGTGTGGCCAACATGCCAGGGGCTGTGGCCCAGACCTCGACCGATGCCCTGAACAATGTCACCCTGCCGTTCACTTTGGCGCTGGCCAACAAGGGGGTTCGTCAAGCCCTGTTGGATGACCCGCACCTGAAGGCGGGCTTGAACATCTGGGAAGGCAAAGTCACCTATGACGCCGTGGCCACAGATCAAAACCTGCCCTATGTTTCGGCGGATGAGGTTTTGAAAGAAAAGGTGCTGGTGTCCTAGGCCTCCATCCTTTGTTTGATCAAGGATATTGATTTTCCCTGGTGGGAGCACTGTCTGGAGTGTAAAACCAGACATCAAGTCCTGAATTTGACGATCTATTCTTTAACCGCCCCACCTGGGGCGGATTTTTTTTTTGACATTTCAACCTAACTGTGTCATAAATAATTTTTCACTAGATACAGGAGTGTCATAATGCCAGGCGTTACGTTTAATGTTGATGTTGCCGGACACGGCCATACATTTGATGGTCATCAAGATAAAATTACCTTTGATCTGGATACCGAGAAATTGACCGTTCAGTATGCTGATGGGAATGGGGGGTTTTCCAAACCGCAGCCAATTCAGCTTACGCATGCCCGTGAAATCACAGACGGGCGTGATGGCGTCATTCGCCAGAACATGTCCAATATACAGGTGGATATCGATGGTGATGGTCAGGTTGATGTCAATCCGGGCGATCCTAACAGCACGGATGTCATCTTTGCCATTTATTCCGACAGTCGTTTTGGCATCATGGCCACCCCGAATGTGTTGGCGCCACTAGCCTTTGACCCAGACAGTTACACTGCCACACAAGACATCACAAGCTATGTGCAAATGCGTGGCGGCTCCCCGAATGTCATCACCGGTGGAGCGGGTATTGATCTCAATCGCGACAATAATGACGATACATTTTACATTGAAAAAGGTGTCACTGGCTTTCACGCCATTGCTGAAATCACACCCAGCACGGCTTATGGAAACTGAAGCCTGCACGCTTTGACAAGAAACCCCCTTGTATCAGGGGGGCGGAGTGGCTAGGTCTCTGGCTATGGGACCACATTTCAACAACTTGCTTGACACATTATCAGCCTTAAAAACCCAGCACGGCGTCACTGCCGTGCGTGGGGAATTTGAGGCCGAAGGCGCCCGCCCAGAAGAGCTGATGTGGCTCGCGCGTTTGGGGCATTTGTCAGGGCTGAAGCTGTGTCTGAAGATCGGTGGGCCCGAGGCCGTCAGCGACCTGATCATGGCCCGCAGTCTGGGGGCCAGCAGTTTGATCGCCCCCATGGTCGAAAGCGCCTATGGCCTGCAAAAAGCCGCCAAGGCCTATGCGCGGATCTATCCTGAGACCGAGTGGGCCGATGTGGCCTTCACCTTCAATATCGAAACGCGCGGGGCTTTCGAAAATCTAGATGAGATCTTGGACACGGCCGCCCGCTTGCCCCAAGTCAAAGGTGTGGTGTTTGGCCGTGTGGACTTTGCTGGCTCCATGGGCTTGGCGCGGCATGATCTGGATGGGGCCATGGTGATGGACTGTGTGCGCACGGTGGCCAGCGCTTGCCGCGATCGCCAGCTGGATTTTGCCCTGGGCGGCGGTATCGCACCTGACAGCGTCGAGATGCTGCAGAAGATGCAGGGCCACTACCTCAGTCGCTATGAAACCCGAAAAATTGTTTATAACCCCACAGTGGCGCTGAGCGGTGATCCCGCCAAGGGTCTGGAGCTCGCCGCCCGCTTCGAGCTCGATTGGCTGAAGCTCAAACGTGATCATTACCAGCGCCTGGCCCAAGAAGATGACGCTCGCATCACCCTTTTGGAAAGCCGTATGACAGAGGCCCAAGATAAGCCTCAGGCCGGGACTTTGTCCTCCAGCATCGCGTAAACCCGCTCGGCAATGGCCAAAGACGAGGTCAAACCCGGGCTTTCAATCCCCAACAAATTCACCAACCCTGGCAAGCCGTGCTGTGCCGGGCCATCGATTCGGAAATCCGTCGCGGGCTCGCCATCCGGCCCCGCAATTTTTGGCCGCACACCCGCATAATCCGCCACCAACACATCATCGGGCAGGGCGGGCCAATACCGGCGGATGGCTTGGGCAAAGGCTTCGGCCCGGTTCGGGTTCACGGTAAAATCAATCTCGTCCATCCATTCCACATCCGGGCCAAAGCGCGCAGACCCGGTTAGGTCGAGCGTGAGGTGAATGCCCAAGCCGCCTTTGACGGGGCAGGGGTAGATCAAACGGCTGAAGGGGCTTTTGCCTTGGAGCTTATAATAATTCCCACGCGCATAAATGGGGGCCGGGATCAGGCTTGGGTCGAGACCCTCAATGCGTTTGGCCACGGCCGAGGCATGTAGACCCGCACTGTTGATCAGGGTGGGGGTGTGCACCGTGAACCGCTCGCCTTCACACTGACAGGTCACGGCCCACAGCTCGCCTTGGCGCTCAGCGGCCAAGACCTCAGTGTGTGGCGTAAAGGCCCCGCCCGCGGCTTCGATCTCGCCTTGGAAACTCAGCATGAAGCTGTGGCTATCAATGATGCCGGTTTCCTCGGACAGCAAAGCCGCCACAGCCTTCAGGTCCGGCTCGCCGGTTTTGATCTCGTCTTGGCTCAGCATTCGCACGCCTTCGACGTCATTGATTTCGGCTTGTTTGAAAATGCGCTCCAGCGCCGGCAGCTCATCTGCACTGGTGGCCACCACCCATTTGCCCGTCTTTTGATAGGGCACATGATGGCGATCGCAATATTCATAGAGACGTCGGCGGCCCTCCACACACAACTGCGCCTTCAGTGACCCTGTGGCATAGTAAAGGCCGGCGTGAATGACCTCGGAATTGCGCGAGCTGACCTCCCAGCCGATGCCCTGGGCCCGATCCACCACAGCCACAGACTGACCACGCGACGCCAGGGCCCGACCACAGGCCAAGCCCACAACACCGGCACCAATCACCACCGCATCAAAATCAGCCTGCGTCATGCCGAACCTCTTGCGTTTTCACCTCTCGTTTGAACGCCAGCCGTGGGTCCCAGGTCAAGACCCGCGCAACAGATGACAGCGATGTCGTACGCGTTTTTTGAATCAATTGGCGCTGTTGCCAAGCTACCCCCAGCCCCATAACCGCATCTCGATACGCGCGACCAAACACACGCCAGCGTCCGCGCAGGCACCACACCGCACCATGCACCAGATTGGCAGCTATATGCGCCGGCAACAGCGCCCAAAACAACACGCCCGGCATACAGCGCACAAAGGTCCAAATCCGATTGCGCACACCATGATAGATCGAAAAATCAGACGTCCGACCGGTAATGCCCGAACCCTCATGATGCACAACGGCTTCTGCAACCTGTAAACAGCGTCCACCCCGCAGGCGCAAACGAAACGCCAGATCCACATCTTCGTGGTAACAAAAAAAGCTCTCGGCAAAGCCCCCGACCTGACGGAAAGCTTGGGTGCGATAGAGACTGGCCGCCGCGCATGGGGCAAAGACCTCGGCGGTTTTGGGCAAGTGGGATGTGGGGTGCCCGTTCAACCCGCGCCAGGCGATGCCACTAGCATGGTAACAATCGCCAGCCCCATCCAACAGATCAGGCTTTTGCGCATCAATCTGAGTCGAGCCAAACATATCAAACCCCCGTGGGCCATAGACATGGGCGGCGGTGATCAAAGCCTGCAGCCAATCCGGCTCGGCATAGGCATCGGGGTTCAGGCACGCAATCCAAGGCGCCTGGGCCTGCTGGGCGGCGCGATTGTTGGCCACGGCAAAGCCCAGATTTTCACCAGCATCGATCACACGAAAACGACGATCCGGCAAAGTGGCCGTGGCCACCGCCCCATCGGTCGAGCCATTGTCAACAATCAAACATTCGAAATCGCTATAGGTTTGCTTGGACAGGGCCTCAAGACAAGGTTGCAAAAAAGCCCCGGCGTTATAAGCCACGATGATGACACTGACGCCAGGGTCAGTCGGGGCATCTAATGAGGCCTCGGGGCTCACCCCAAGACGTCCAACAGGGTTTCGCGGGCTTTATCGCCCAGATCCGCGTGGGCCACGGCATGGGCCGCCACCGCGCGCAGATAGCCAATTTTGTCGCCACAGTCATAGCTTTGGCCCTGATATTCATAGGCATAAAACGATTGCTGCCCCATCAGGGTGGCCATGCTGTCGGTCAGCTGAATTTCACCGCCCGCACCTGCACCCTGTTCGGCCAGCAGCTCGAAAATTTCCGGCTGCAACACATACCGCCCCGTAATGGACAGGTTCGAAGGCGCCGTGCCTTGGGCCGGCTTTTCCACCATGCCCTTCATTTTGATCAGCGCGCCATCGCGGCTTTCCGGTGCGATGATGCCATATTTGTGGGTTTGATCTTCGGGCACCTGTTCAACTGCAATGATGTTGCCCCCCACATCATCATAGGCCGCCAGCATCTGTTTCAAACACCCTGGCTCACCTTTGACAATCACATCCGGTAACAGCACCGCAAATGGCTCGTGGCCCACAATATCCCGTGCACACCATACGGCATGGCCCAAACCACTGGGGGTTTGCTGGCGCGTAAAACTGGCGCCACCAGCGGGCAACCGGCTGCCCTCGACGTCCGCTAAGATTTGGTCTTTGCCCTTAGCTTTCAGGCTGGCCTCGAGCTCAAAGGCGTGATCGAAATAATCCTCGATCGCCTGTTTGCCACGGCCGGTGACAAAAACGATATGCTCGATTCCGGCTTCGCGGGCTTCATCGACCACATATTGAATGGCTGGGCGGTCAAAAACCGGCAGCAATTCTTTGGGGATCGCTTTGGTGGCGGGCAAAACGCGGGTGCCAAACCCCGCGACAGGCAAAACGGCTTTGCGAACTGGTGTGGGCATCAATCAATCTGCTGTTGGCGGTGGAAAGGAACGGGGGAGTGTACAAACAAAAACGGCGGCAGTCACCTGCCGCCGTTTCATAAACGGATCCGTCCTAGACGGTTTCGCCTTCTTCGATTTTGCGGAAGGTCTGGATGTTATAGAATTCAGGGTTCGAGAAGTCACCGAAGTATTCCATATTATCAAACAGCTCTTCGATGATGGTGTCGATCGTGCAGCTGGGTTTGAAACTCAGGATATTGCGCGCCTTTTCCGTCGAGACTTTGTAGTTGCGGAAGTCTTGGATGTTTTTGACCTCGAGCGGCACGGACTTGCCCGTGCGCTTTTCAATGCCGGTGCTGACGAAATCAGCAACCTCACCAATGGTAAAGTTGCCAGACGCCACATTGAACACGCCCGAGATCTCGTGCGGCGCTTCCACACAGCGGGTGTAGGCCGCCACAGCATCCTGGATGGCCAGGATTGGACGCCAGATGGCGGGGTTGTTGACGGTGATCTGACCGTTACTCATGGCCGATTTGAACATGGTGTTGACCACCAGATCAAAACGCATGCGGGGGCTGAAGCCCGACACGGTGCCCTGACGCAAGCAAATGGTCGAGAAGCTGGGGTCGTTCATTTGCATGACGCTGAACTCGCCGATCAGCTTGGAAATCCCATAGGGGTACTTTGAGGAGGCGGGCTTGGTCTCGTCATACAATTCATT
Organism: uncultured Caulobacteraceae bacterium; assembly: GCA_937138625.1. Classification (GTDB taxonomy): domain Bacteria; phylum Pseudomonadota; class Alphaproteobacteria; order Caulobacterales; family Caulobacteraceae; genus CAKZPF01. The sequence continues at coordinate 218,034 of CAKZPF010000003.1, forward strand.
GACCGTGTAGCCATAAACAGAACAGGTGCCACCATAGATGAAGCGCTTGACGCCCGCTTGCTTGGCCACAAAGGCCAAATAGCCAGGAATGGCACCGTTTTCGAGGAAGTTCCGCGCCGGCGAGAACTCGGCCATCGGGTCATTGGACAGACCGCCAAGGAAAATCACTTGGTCAAAGCCCAGCAGATCATTTTCACCGAGGTCAGCGGCGTTTTTCTCGATGACCTTGGTGCCCTCGGGCAGGTGATTGCCAAACCACAGAAGGTCAACAACGGTGACATCGTACCCACGGTTTTGCAGTTTTGGGACCAATTGCGAGCCGATATAGCCAGCGCCACCAACTACCATAATCTTCTGTGACATGCGTCGTTTCTCCTCGAGGTTTTGCTCAGTCAGAGTTTAATATTGGAAATGATCACTTTCAGGGGTTTTCAGCCACTCCTGCAGGCTTTGGGCTTTGACGTCTTTGTCGGACAACAGTGGCTCGTCCACCGGCCATTTTACGCCCACTTCGGGGTCATTCCAGGCGATGCCGCTTTCGCCAGCGCCATTATAGGCCCCCGTGGTGAAGTATTGGATTTCCGCATAATCACTCAGGGCCGCAAAGCCACGCGCACAGCCCGCCGGGGCATAGACGTGGGTCTTGTCATCTTCGGTCAATTCATAGCCGAGCCATTGGCCCAAGGTCGGCGAGCCCTTGCGAATGTCCACGGTGACCAAAAAGGCTTTGCCACGACTGACCCGCATCATTTTGCCCATGGGGGGCTCCCACTGAAAATGCAGGCCCCGCACCACATTCTTGACCGAACCGGATTGGTTGCACTGCACAAAAGTCAGATCCAAACCCGCATCCTTCAAGCGATCTTCGCGCATCAATTCGCAAAAATAGCCGCGACTGTCACGGAAAATGCGGTTTTTTACCAGCACAACATCGCGGATCTTGGTTTCTTCAATTTCTATCATTTTGGTCCTTCGTACAGCAATCCATTACACACACGCTGAGTGGGCTTTTTCGCGCCCTACGCGATTTGCCCTAAGTCGTCAATCTTTCATTAATCTGCGGCCTCAAGAACGCGCTGAGTGTGACCTTTTGCACGCATGAAGCGCGCCAAGGCGTCCTGCCATGTGGGCATAGGGCGGCCGATAGCGCCCTCGAGCTTACGGTTATCAAGCGCCGAATAGGGCGGACGCATGGCCCGCGTTGGGAATTCAGTGGAGGGGACAGGGTCCACAGGCACTTCAAGGCCCGCTTGTTTGACGATTTCACTGGCAAAACCATGCCAGCTGATCTCGCCACGATTGACCACGTGATAGGTGCCGGCTGGGGCTGATTTCTCCAGCATATCCAAAAGAGCATCAGCAATGTCCGCCGTGCTGGTGGGGGACATGATTTGATCATTCACCACCCGCAGGGCACCGCGCTCTTTGGCCAAACGCAACATGGTCTCAACAAAGTTGCCGCCTTTGCCCGAGGCCCCGGCCACGCCAAACAGGGACGCCACACGCAGGATCAGGGTGTCGTCATGGGCTACGCGCGCAAGCGATTCCCCCAAAACCTTGGAGGCCCCATAAACATTCAGCGGGGCAACGCCCATGTTTTCATCCAGGGGCTGACGCGCCTCTTGGCCACCGAAAACATAATCCGTCGAGATGTGCACAAAGCGCGCGCCTTTTTCGGCGCAAATCTGGGCCAACAGCTGTACCAAATGGGCATTGATGGTGATCGCCTGTTGTGCGTTGTCTTCGACCTCATCGGTCTTGTGGTAGCTGGAGCCATTGATCAGCACATCAAATTGCATATTGCTGAGTTTGGTTTTCACCGCTTCAAAATCTGTCAGCTCCAACTGGTCCCGCCCCATGGGGGTGATGTTCAAAACCTGGCGGCTGTCATTGGCGCTGCGGATGTCGGTGCCCAACTGACCGTTGGGTCCCAGCAAGATGGCTTTCATGGCTCTCTCCCTTATGACGCGAATTTAATCTTATCTGGTCTTAGAAGATTGCTTGTTAAGCGACAACGGGGAGAGTTAAGAAGTTTTTTTGGCAGTGCCTTCCCGCTCAAAATCACAGCTGGTGACTTGACCCTGCAATGGGATCGGGTCTACCTCAGGCCATCTGATTGCTGGGAATGGATTAAAAATGTCCAGAAAACTGACGACAAGCGGTGCACACCGCATTCCTTTGGTGGCGAGGTTTGGGAAGACGTCTCAAGACCTTATCCGCGGGTTTACAAGCGTGCGCATGTGGTGGGCCTTGTCCGGCCATGACATCAAATCACGCTATCGGGGATCAATCTTGGGTCCGTTTTGGATCACCTTGACCCTGGCGATGGCGATTGCGGGCATCAGCATGCTGTTCGGCGACATCTTTCAGGCTGAGGCCAAAAGCTATTTTCCCCTTGTCGGTGTGGGATTGGCCCTTTGGATTTTTATATCCACCACGATGACCGAGTCTTGCCGAACCTTCATTGACAGCGCCGCAGTGATCAAACAATCCACGGCCCCGCTTAGCCTGCAGCCGATCCGCATCATCGTGCGCAATCTGATTGCCTTTGCTCATCATTTGATCGTGATCATTCCACTTCTTTATTGGTCTGGTGATCTGTTTACAGCCAGTTGGGGCTGGACGATGTTGGGCTTTGGACTGCTGGTCTTGAACCTGTTTTGGATGGCGTTTTTCTTTGGCATCATCTGCGCGCGCTTTCGAGATGTGCCGCAAGTCATTGGGGCCGTGTTGATGATGGGCATGTTCGTCAGCCCGATTTTCTGGCGACCCGGCATGGCCACACGCAGTTCAGAATTCGTCAATGCCAATCCCTTCACGCACATGATCGAAGGGGTGCGCGCGCCCTTAACGGAAAGCTATATGCCTGAAATATCCCTTATATTTCTAATTGTCATGTGCGTGGCGGGCTGGATCGCGGCCATGGCCGCCTTTTTCACCTTCCGTCACCGTGTGGTGTATTACGTTTAGGAACAGGACCAAACTATGGCCTCTTTGACTTTGGATCATGTCAGCGTTCGCATCCCGGTCTTTGGCCCGGACAGCTGGTCGTTGAAAAAAGCTCTGCTGACCGCCAGCACAGGCGGCAAGATCGGCTTTGGCACCACCGGCGTGCTGGAGGTCCAGGCCCTGAACAATGTCAGCTTTGAGCTGAAACCTGGGGATCGTTTGGGACTATATGGCCCCAATGGCTCGGGCAAGACCACATTGCTGCGGGTGATGGCCGGGATCTATGCGCCCTACAGCGGCACGGTGCACAGCGAAGGGGAAATCACCTCGATCTTGGATCTGGCTTTGGGTGTGGACCCAACGGCCACGGGCTATGAAAATGCGCGCCTCAGCGCCATGCTGATGGGCCGCACCCAAGCTGAAATCGACCAGATGATGCCCTATGTCGAAGAGTTCAGCGAACTGGGCGATTATCTGAAGTTGCCGGTAAAAACCTATTCGTCCGGTATGACCATGCGCCTAGCCTTTGCTGTGGCCACGGCCTTTGGGGCTGATATTCTGCTGATGGATGAATGGATCGCTGTCGGGGATGCCAAGTTTGTTAAAAAAGCCGAAGCGCGCTTGGCCGAGATGGTGGAAAGTACAAAAATTATGGTGTTGGCCTCTCACAGTCGCGACACCCTAAAACGCTGGTGCAATCGCTTTGTGTGTTTGGAAAAAGGCCGCGTAACCGCCATCACCGACGAATTGCCGGACGAAGCCTAGGGCGGGGCGCGGCATGACCTTCCGCGTTGATGAGCAAACCTTCAGCCCCACGCCCTGGAAACTTCATACGCCTCATGATGCGGAGATGGTGGTTCAGAGTGTCTTGGGTGGATATCCCGCGAGGCTGCACACGGAAGAAGGGCTGGAAACAGCACTTGAACAGATCTTGGCCGACAGCGGCCACGTTTTCATCGCCATCGACCATATTCTGCTTTCGAAATACCCTTTCTTATCTATAATATTAGAAAAATATCCTCATGTAAAACTTCAGGCAGATGAACACCTCAAAAGCCTGCATGGCCTCGAACAGGTCTGGACGGCCTTTCATGGGGCAGAGCTGACTCGGCACAGCCTGTGTCTCGCCATTGGTGGGGGCACGATTTTGGATGCCGTGGGTTTGGCTTGCGCCCTTTACAAACGTGGGCTGCCAATGGTCAGCGTGCCCACAACCCTGGTGGCCCAAGCGGACAGCTGCATTGGCGGCAAGACCGCTATCAATTGGGGAGGTAACAAAAACCAATTGGGCAGCATCACGCCCCCCCAGGCCGTACACATTTGGCCGGAATGGCTCGGCACCTTGCCTGATGACCACCGACGCGCTGGCCTGTGCGAGATCTTACGCAGTGCGCTGGTTGGCGGGGAGGCCGAATTGGCCCGGTTTGATCAGCACCATCAGGCCGCCCTAGCAGGGGACATCCATGCTCTTGGCCAACTGATTGCCATGGCACTGTCAGTAAAAGCCGCCCTTGTTGATGCTGATGAACAGGACCGGGGGCCGCGTTTTGCCCTGAACCTTGGCCATACCTTGGGCCACGCCCTTGAGGCTGCCAGTGACTATGAGATTCCCCATGGCCTGGCCGTTGGTCTGGGCCTGTTCGCGGAGGCTCGTTTTTTTGAAGCCCAGGGCTATGCCACCGAAGTCACGGCTGATGATCTGGCCAAGCGATTGGGCGTGATCATCCCCAAAACACAGTGGGCATGCGCTAGAAACTTGCCACCAGCGGCCATGATTTCGGCCCTAGCTGACGACAAAAAACGACAGGGCGCAACACTCACATGGGTGCGCTGCCTCAAGCCCGGTTATTGCCAAACCACATCGATTTTACAAGCCGATACCACAGATTGGCTTACACGCAACCCCATGTTTTCAATAGACTATTAACCACAAACCTTTCCGGTATATTATACTCTTTCTGATAAATATGCCCTCAAAGAGACACAGAGGGCTTTGCCATGACCAACATTTCCAGTGCACCATCATCTACGCCCAGCACCGGTGCAGACCTGCGTGCGCAGATACATGAAGCCCTGCAGCGCGCGCGCCAATCGAATGGCCAGAACCCAGGACAAAACCAGGGGCAGGGGCAAGGACAAAGCCAGGGGCAGGCCCAAGCCGGACGCCCCCCCTGTGCCAGCGTCAGGGCAGGGCGCGGCTCAGAGCCAAAGCTCGTCAAGCCCCTTCTTTGATGAAAACATGGACGGCACTGATACAGGCCTTCCCGACCCAGTGGATGAAACCTTTGATTTGGTGCCTGGCGGGGTGACCCATGGCCAGGCCTCGCATGACACCATCAAGGCTGAGTCCGGGAACACCACAGACGATACCGTTCACGCGGGATCGGGCAATGACAGTGTCAAAACTGGCGGCGGCCGAGATACTATATACGCCAATAATGGCAATGATGACGTAGACGGTGGTGATGGCGACGATTTGATTTATGGGCAACGGGGGCAGGATAACCTGCGCGGCGGCCGTGGTAATGATGAAATATGGGGCGGCTCCGGCGGTGACGAGCTTTATGGAGGTCGCGGCAACGACACCTTGCGCGGTGGATCTGGCAACGATCTGCTGTATGGCGGCATAGGCAGCGACAATCTTGCCGGCGGCAGTGGTGACGATACCCTTCATGCCAACGGCGGGCGTGATCATCATATTTCCCAGGATGGATCGCGTCTTCATGGCGGTGATGGCAACGATACGCTTTACGGTCATCCAACCAATGGCACACCACAAGAGCTGATCGGCGGGCAGGGGGATGATGACATCTTCAGCTTGCACCCCGACAGTGACTTTGCCCGGCAACACAGCCTGGCCGCCAACACCGTGATCTATCCGGGCCCCGGCCAAGACACCATGACCATCTGGGGCGGGGAAACGGTGCGTTATGGCCAGTTTGATCACTCCAAACCAACTCTGGCCAATACCATTGTCATGAACGGGCCCGATTTGAACCTCAGTTTCCAGAATGACCCCAGTGCCTGGATGGGCGTGGATCCCATTACTTTTCAATGGGCACAACAGTTTACAGGGCAGCCGGGCGAAATGATGATTGTGCCCACAAACAGCACCACAGTCCGCATGATGATAGATCTAGATGGCGACCGTCAGCCGGACTTTGAGCTTGAAATTCAACACAATGGACACAGGCTGGGTGATGCAGGCAAGCGGCCCAACATCCACATCGATTCATTTAGCGATCCATCAGACGCACCATATTGATCGCAAGACATACAGCACAGGCCATGGGCGCTTATACAGCCTGGGAATACGGTTGAACGCATAAGCGCGCCAGGAGCGGCCTAATCAATGCCGTGCCGCTTACGCCACCATCTTATTTCCCATAATATACCTCGTGCGAAATTTGGACGGAGGGAAAAAGGGCGGGAGGCCCCGCCCCAAAATCCAGATGTGCTCTCAGGTCTGCTTGACCTTAGGATGCCTTTTGACCTCAGGAGGCCTTGACCACTGTCTGATTGATCCGACCAAAAATGCTTTGGCCTTTCAGGTCATTGACTTCAATCTCAACCCGGTCACCGTATTTCAGGAATTCTGTTTTGGGCGCGCCGTCCAAAATGGTCTCGACCATCCGCACCTCGGCCAAACAGGAATAGCCCACACCGCCATCGGCAATGGGTTTCCCCGGGCCGCCATCGGTGTCGCGGTTGGATATGGTGCCTGAGCCAATGATGCTGCCCGCCCCCAAACTGCGGGTTTTGGCAGCGTGGGCAATCAAGGTTGGAAAATCAAAGGTCATATCATTGCCGGCGTTGGGTTTGCCAAAGGGCTGACCATTGATCCAGCTCAGCATCGGCAAATGCAAGCGGCCGCCGTCCCAGGTGGCACCCAGTTCATCGGCGGTGACCGCGACGGGTGCAAAGGCGCTGGCGGGTTTGGATTGGAAAAAACCGAAACCTTTGGCCAATTCGCCGGGGATCAAATTGCGCAAGCTGACATCATTGACCAGCATAAACAGGTTCATATGCTGGCTGGCCTCCTCAGGGGTCACGCCCTGGGGCACATCACCCGTCACCACGGCCAATTCCGCCTCAAGGTCACAGCCCCAGGCCTCATCACCCAGGGGAATGGGATCCCGCGGCCCCAAAAAGCCGTCCGAGCCCCCTTGATACATCAGCGGGTCCGACCAAAAGGTTTCCGGCATCTCGGCACCACGGGCCTGGCGCACCAACTGCACATGGTTCACATAGGCGGACCCATCCGCCCATTGATAAGCCCGTGGCAACGGCGAGGCGCAATCTTCGGGGTTGAAGTCAAAGACCTCCCCTTCCCCGGCGCAAACTTGTTCACAACGCTTTTTCAGCAGCGGCGCTTTTACGACCCAATCGTCCAATGCCGCTTGTAAGGTGGGCGCAATATCGGTGGCATCAATGGCCTTAGTCAAATCCTTGGAAACAACGATCAATTTGCCGTCGCGGCCATGTTTCAGAGATGCGAGTTTCATAGTCTCGTCCTTATGTCATGTTGATTGAATGGCTTTGGCTTATCGGGTTCGGCCGAAACGGTCCAGGGTTGAGGACAAAAAATGGGCCAGTTCGGCCCATTTTCTGAACAATGCTAAGCCGTTTCAGGCTCACCAGCCTTCCAGCTGTCCACATATCCCGTCCACTCTACACGCTCGGCGCTGTCAACGACATCCAATGGATCGCGGGTGTCGATCATCACCGCATACTCGTCGGTTGCGGGTTTCGACTGCACCAACATTTTCTCAAGCGCTTTGGGGTGTGGCCCATGGGTAAAGCCCGTGGGATGGAAAGTCATCATGCCCGGATGAATGTTGTCCCGGCTGAAGAAATCCCCTGCGTGATAAAAGATCACCTCGTCATAATCATCGTTATTATGAAAAAACGGGATCTTGATCGCGCCCGGATCACTTTCAAACGGACGCGGCGCAAAGGTACAGACCACAAACCGATCCGCCATAAAGGTGGTGTGGGCACTGGGTGGCAAATGATAACGCGCGGACAACAGTGGGCGGATGTCCGCCACATTGATGCGCACAGGTGCCAGATCCCCTGCCCAACCCACAGCATCCAGTGGGTTGTAGGGATAGGTCACCGTCGAGACCACACCGCGCTTTTTGATGTCGATTTTCCACTCGCCCGCACCCTGCTGCGCCTTGAAGGTGCTGTTCAGGCTCGGCGTGTCGAGCATATTGGCATCAAAAATGGCGTGATGGCCCACCAGACCTTTGTCGGGCAGTTTATAATGACCGTTGGTGGCCTCGACCATCAGGATTTCGTTGGGGCCACCTTTGGGCTCAAGCCGCCAAAGCGTGCCGCGCGGCAGAACGATATAATCGCCAGCCTCGTACGCCATGTGACCATAGTCACTAAACAGGTCCCCACGCCCGGCATGGATGAACAGCAGCTGATCACCATCGGCATTTCGCACCAAACGCGGCATATCGATATCCAGCCGCCAGAAGCGCGTCTCGCAGGAGGCGTTTTTCAACACCACCGGCGCGGCCCAAGGCGAGCCAAGACCTTCATCCAGTTTCCCCAGGTCAAAAGCCCGAGGACGCAAGGGCCCCTCGAAATTCGTCCAGCCCGTGGGCGGGTTTTGGTGGTAAATCATCGCCGCCGGGCCAAAAAAGCCTTCTTTCGAGATTTCACGCTCATAGGTGCCTTCGGGCAAGTCACAGTGTGCCTGTCGCGAGGCCTTGCCCTCGACCTTGCGCACAGGGATCCAACGGCTGGCCATGGTTTAGGCCTCTTCTTCTTTCAGGACACCACGGCGAATTTGGTCAAGTTCGATGCTTTCGAACAGGGCCTGGAAGTTGCCCTCACCAAAGCCTTCATTGCCTTTGCGCTGAATGATCTCGAAAAACACAGGCCCGATGACTTCGTTGGTAAAGATCTGCAGCAACAGACCTTGGTCTTCGGTCGGCGCACCATCCACCAGAATGCGCCGCGCCTTCATGGCTTCGATGTCTTCACCATGGCCCGGCACGCGTTCGTCGATTTTTTCGTAATAGGTGTCCGGCGTGTCTTGGAAGACAATGCCGTTGGCCTTCATGGTGTCGACGGTTTTGAAAATGTCGTCCGTGCCCAAGGCGATGTGCTGAATGCCTTCGCCGTTGTACTTCTGCAGGAACTCTTCGATTTGTGACTTGTCGTCCCGGCTTTCGTTGAGCGGGATGCGGATCTTACCGCAGGGCGAGGTCATGGCGCGGCTGAGAAGCCCCGTCAGTTTGCCTTCAATGTCAAAATAGCGGATTTCGCGGAAATTGAAGATGTCCTCGTAATAGCTGCCCCAATTGTCCATATTGCCACGGTGCAGGTTGTGGGTCAGGTGATCGATATAGGTCAGGCCCGCATCTTTGGCATCGGCTTTTGCGCCCGGAATGGCCTCGAACTGGCTCAGCAGGCGCTCTTCGGCCTCATCATCCAACAGATACAGATAGGCACCGCCAATGGCATCAATGGCGGGAATGCCGGCCTCGGTGGCCCAGCTGGGGTCTTTGACAGCGGTGGCCCCACGCTTCAGCGCGCCTTCATAGGCCTCGCCCATATTGTGGACCTTGAAACCCATCGAGCACGCCGACGGCCCGTGCACCTTGCGGAAGTCCGCAGCTGGGCCTTCACTTTCGCGGTTCACAAAGAAATGGATCTTGCCTTGCTGATACAAAACCACATCGCGGCTTTTGTGTTTGTGAGTAGCGGCAAAGCCCAGGTTTTCCAACAAGCCTTCCAGCGCACCGCTTTCCGGCGAGGTATATTCAACAAAGGCAAAGCCATTGGTGCCCAAGGGATTTTCAAATAGATCAGCCATATCTTCTCCTCCTTAAATCTTTGAGCGTGAATGTGGGGATTTTGTCTTGCCTTTGCAAGCAAAAAAGGGCTGATAAAGGACATGCAGGACACTTCGCCGCAGCCCAACGCCCCTTCCCCCACCGCCCACACCGGCCGACATGGTGTGCATATGGGCCAAGCCTTGGTTTTGGCCGCCCCCAGTTTGGGGCTCGCGGCCGTGGGCCTGCCATTGGCCGTTCAATTGCCTGATTTTTATGCCAATTCCATGCAAATGTCTGTGGGCATTGTCGGCATCGTCTTTATGCTCGTGCGCTTGTTTGACATTGTGCTGGACCCCTTCATCGGTCGCGCCATGGACCTGACCAGCACCGGCATCGGCCGCTTCCGGCCCTGGTTGCTGTTTTCCATGTTGCCGCTGCTGGCGGGCATTGGTTTGGTGTTTTTCAACATCCCGGGCCCGATGGCGTTGCCGCGCCTAGTAATCGGTCTGATCCTGATATATTTTGGCTTCAGCGCCGGAGTGATCGCCCAAACCGGCTGGATGGCCACCCTGCCCCGCACAGCCCGTCCGCATCTTTATGGGTTGTGGCAGGCTGGCAATATTCTTGGCATCCTGTTGATCTTGGCAGTGCCCGCGGTTGTGCAGCTCATGGGCCTGGGGCGCGAGGGCGCGGTTTGGTACATGGGCATGGGCTTGGCCTTGATCATCCCACTGTCCTCTTTGCCGGCAGTGTTTTTGCTGCGCGATGGCACGGAAGGCAAGCGGCCGCCTGCTGGACGGCACAAAGGCAGTTACAAACTGCTGCTGAAGCGCTGGGACGTGTTGCGGTTGATGGGGATAGATCTGGCCACCGGTTTTGCCGCCGGGTGTTTGGGCGCACTGTTTCAAATTCAGTTTGGCGACCGTCTGGGCTTTGAGAAGCTGGCGGGCGCGATGCTGCTGTTCTATTTTCTTTGTGGAATGATCGGCCTGCCCGCCTGGAGCTTCATAGCCCGGCGCTGGGGAGAATACCGCAGCTTGTTCGCGGCCTTGACCCTATCCTTGGTGGGCTTGATGCTGGTGCCCTTAATTGCCCCCAATGCGGTGGTCATGGCCTTTGTGATTTTGGGGGTCTCGGGTCTGGCCTATGCGGCACCCGCTTTTTTGATCCGCTCGGAGGCGGCGCGCATCGCCCAAGACCTACATGATCAGCAAAAGATCGACTGCGAGGCCAGCATGCTGGCGCTGGCGACCATGACCGCCAAGCTGGGCTATGCCCTGGCGGTGGGTGTGGCCTATTTGGCATTGCAGGCCATCAATTACCGACCCGAGACCTGGTTCCGCAGCCATCGGCCCGAGACATTAGAGGCCGTGGGCATTTTGTTCGTTGTCTTGCCCACCATCGGCTATGTGTTGGCGGTGATTTGCCTACTGAGCCAGCGAAAGGCACGCCATGCCGCCTAAGCCTACGCCGGATCAAGAAACCCTTGGGGATTTGCGCGAGATCATGCGGCGATTACGCGACCCCAACGGCGGCTGCCCTTGGGACCTGGAGCAAGATTTTGCTACCATTGCCCCCTACACCATCGAAGAAGCCTATGAGGTCGCTGACGCCATCGCGCGCGGCCACATGCCGGACCTGTGCGAGGAGCTGGGTGACCTGCTGTTACAAGTTGTGTTTCATGCGCAAATGGCCCAAGAGGCCGGACATTTCACTCTGGATGATGTCATCGCCAGCATTTGCCACAAGATGATCCGCCGTCACCCCCACGTTTTTGGCGATGCCGCCGAACGCACGGTCGAGGGGCAAACCCTGGCTTGGGAAGAAATCAAAGCCCAAGAGCGAGCGGAAAAGTCCAAGGTCGCCCAGGCCAAGGCCGCCCAGGCTGATCACCAAATTGCCCCAGAGCAAAACCAGAACACACGGAGTCTCAGGTCTGATGGCGCCCTGGTCCCGTCTGTTCTGGCTGGCGTGCCCTCGGTGTTGGATGATGTCCCTTTGGCGCTGCCGGCATTGATGCGGGCCGAAAAATTGTCTAAGCGCGCCGCGCGTCTTGGGTTTGATTGGCCGAATGCGGAATCTGTTCTTGAAAAATTATATGAAGAAATTGAAGAAACCCGCGAAGAAATAAAGCAAAATTCAAAATCAGAACTCCAGAATGAAATCGGTGACGTGTTGTTCACCGTGGTGAATTTGGCGCGAAAATCCGATATTGACCCCGAAGAGGCCCTGCGCCAAGCGAATACAAAATTTTCAAACCGCTTCCGATATGTGGAAAGCGAAATTCATAAATATCATTCCCAAACAGGGCAGTCACCCAGCTTGGAACAAATGGAAACCTATTGGCGTTCGGCCAAAAGGGTCGAGACATTCGAACCGTCATCGGGACACAGCTCGTAAGAGCTGCTGAGGTCCAAATGGCTGGGGATTGGGATCTCGCGGAAACCACCCACAGCCAAGGGTTCGATGTTGTAATAGGTATTGTCCTGCTGGATAGTATTGGTGCTGTCGTCAATCACATGCGCCATATAGCGTGACATTTCGGCTTCTCGTTTGGCTTGCTCCTCGGCGATGCGTTCCCGTTCGCGAACCTGACTGGGCAGTTCGATACCCCGCTTGTTTAGCTCGGCGACAAAAATCTTTTTCAGCTCAGGGTCACGCTGGCGCACACGGACAGGCTCTTCACCAGCGCCAGTTCTAATCAAACTGGCATAAACCTGGGCTGCCGAGCGCGGCTGGCCATTTCTGTAAAAAATGCCTGGATTGGCAGAGGCTGCCTTACTGAGAGATTTTACATCTCTCGCTGGCATATCTGGATTATACTTCTGGGCCTTATAAAGCTCCTTAAAACCACCATAGCCTAAGAAATGCATCGCATATTGCTGACCTGCTGTCGGATAATGGCCAAGAAAGCGTTGCGCCTTTTGCGAATGATAGTCTGCGTATTCAGCCGCCATAGCGACATCAATGGCCAGAACATTTCTCATGTCGAGAATGGCATCCTCTAGCGCAGGGTCCTTTACAACCCAGCGTCCAATGCCCTTTTCGCGATTGATGATTTTGAATTCGAAGTTTTCCTCGATGAACTCAGGCTCAGTGTAGTTAACAGCCCGCTTGGCCCAGGCCGATATACAACTGCTGTTAATAAACTGGCTCCAACCCTCGGCACTTGAACGCGGATTAGATTTGTTAGGCCTCCCGCCACTTTCCCGAAACACTTTATCCTTCAAGGCTTCGTCGTCACTGCCCAGCAAACTGGCCAAATGTGTCACACGTGATTGCCATGGTCTGGAGTCATCAAAGGGATCAACAGGTCCAGACTCAGCGGGTTCAACCTGCTCTACTGTTGTAGCCGGCAACATCAGCATTTCAGCCATTTCGTTGGCCGTGCTGTCCATGCCGACGGGGCCCAATGTGTCCCGGTCGGTGGGCGCACGGTTGACCCGCCGGGGGGATGACGCCACTGCGGGCTCGTCGGCAGTGACCAACCCGTCGTTGGGGTCACATTCTGCCACCAAGCCCTCTGTGGGGTCGCAATCCTCGGGGTCTGCGCACATGTCACCAGCAAACATATCTTCACTGAAACCCTGATCGGCCGCGATTACCGGCGTTTGGCGTCGCAGGGCCGGATGCTCGGTCTCAGGCTCACAGTCTTCGTCGCAAATTTCTGTATCATGGCCCTGATAGGCCCACTCCAGACGATCATCACGCTTGGCGTTTAAGGCTTTGGCCGCAGCACCCGACAGCACAAAGGTGGTGTTACTGCGGTCGGTGACCACAACATCCACACTGTTTTCGCCATTGCTGAGGGTAATTTTGGTGCCCAGCGGCAGATCCGGGTGTGCAACCGTCAGCGCATCATCATCATACATCTGGCCATTGGCCATACGCCCACGTGTGTTGGGGTTGTAAACGGCGATTTCAGAATCATGAGCCAAGGGCCGATTGGCCGTGACCACCACTTCAACATCCAAGGGACTGCGCGGCTGAAAGTCTCTTTGCCGGTTGCCCACAAGCCCTTCCCGCGACCCGACAGCAACGGGTGCATCTGCGACTTCAGGACCGAAGAAGAAGTTGTATGCTTTAACTGTGCCCGTAAAAAAACTTGGCATGCTCGGGACAGTGCTCATGCGTAATATCCTCACTCATCATATGCTTTTCATTATAGTTTTATGCGTTAACCTTACCATGGTCAACCATCACAAAGATATCATGATTATAAATGTTTTTCAAAGTTTACATCTTTTGTCCGTTGGCGGACAAACCAAATTCGGAGCAATATTGTCGATAGTCTTTACGAGTCAACCAGATAGACAGCTCGGCACGGCCATCATCCCGGTCCTCAATCGTCTCCAAACGTCCCCGCGCCAACAGCCAGGCTCGCTCGCGGCCATCGCTATGTTGGGTGGCGATCCGGTATAAATCTTCGGGATAGACCAAATCCGAGAGTTTATCTTTGAGCGATTCTAGCCCCTCCCCCGTCAACGCCGAGGTGCAAATGACCCCCTGCTGTTGGGCCTCGGACATGGTTATCTCACGGGCTTGGGCATCCAGCTTGTCGATCTTGTTCCACACGGTCAGGACGGTTTTATCATCGGCTTGTTCGGCCAACAGGGTGGCCAGTGTGTCCTCGACGTCGGCGGCTTGTTCGGCACTGGCTTTGGCGGCAATGTCACGCACGTGCACAATCACATCGGCCTCGATCACTTCCTCCAGCGTCGCACGAAAGGCCGCCACCAGCTCGGTGGGCAAGTCCACAATGAACCCCACGGTGTCCGACAGAATGATCTGCCGCCCCCCCTTCAGCTCAACCGCCCGCAAGGTGGGATCCAGGGTGGCAAACACCATATCCTTGGCCAGCACTTGGGCCCCCGTCAGGGTGTTGAACAGTGTGGATTTGCCCGCATTCGTATAGCCCACAAGCGCCACAATCGGATACGGCACCCGCTTGCGGGCCTGGCGATGCAGATGGCGCGTGCGCTCAACGGCTTTCAGTTCTTTTTTCAGTTTGGTGATGCGGTCACGCAGCAGGCGTCTGTCAGCCTCGATCTGGGTCTCCCCTGGCCCGCCCATAAAGCCAAAACCACCCCGTTGGCGCTCCAGGTGGGTCCAGGTCCGCACCAAGCGGGAGCGTTCATATTCAAGGCGTGCGAGCTCGACCTGCAGGCGACCTTCGCGGGTGCGGGCGCGCAAGGCAAAAATTTCCAGAATTAAACCGGTGCGGTCCACCACCTTGGCTTGCCAGGCCTTTTCCAGATTGCGCTGCTGGCCCGGCGTGATGTGGTCATCCACGATCACCAAGTCGGCATGATGGATATCGATCAGGGTTTTGATGTCTTCGATATGGCCCGGCCCCAAAAAGGTGGGCGCGCGAATTTGGCGCAAGGGCAAAATCCGCGCCTCCTTGACCTGCAAGTCCACAGCCTCGGCTAGGCCCACGGCCTCTTCAAGGCGCAGATCAGGATCATAATCATGGGCCCCGTGATCTTTCGCCGTTTGGCGCACGGGGTGAACCACAATGGCCGATGTGGCCGTCTTTGCAGAAAGGTCTTCGCCCACGGATCGCCTTAACGCTTGTCCACCTAAGCGGTTTCGTCTTCGGCCGCTTCCGCTTCAAACATCTGCACAGGGCCACCGGGCATGATGGTGGAAATGGCATGTTTATACACAAGCTGAATCTGGCCATCCCGACGCAGCAAGACGCAGAAATTATCAAACCAGGTCACCACCCCCTGAAGCTTGACGCCATTGACCAAAAATACCGTCAGCGGCGTTTTGGATTTGCGCACAGCGTTCAGAAAGCTGTCTTGCAGATTTTGGTGTTTTTTTTCGCCGCCCATTTTGTCCTCGTTATGGTTCTCGTTATTGTTTGTTCTGCCAAGGGCTAAACTTGTAAAGCATCCGCCATTCTAAGGCTCAGCCCCCCTGCACAGGGTGCGGTCATGTTACCGGGGGAATCACACCGCCCGACAGCCTTTGGTACCGTCTTGGGCACATTCTGGCAAGACCACAGTCCTGTATCCGCAGCTAAGCCGTTGCGGGACCGGCAGCGATTCGTAAATACTCGGTGCGTAATTTTTTGGTCACAGGGCCAGGCACACCCGCCCCCACCGTATGACCATCCACATAGGTCACGGGCATAACAAAGGCCGTGGCCGAGGTCACGAAGGCCTCCTGCGCATCATAGGCCTCCTCGGGGCTAAAGGGCTGCTCGGACACCGGGATTTGCAGGGACTGCGCCACCGCCAAAACCCGCGCCCGCGTAATGCCCCGCAGAATGTTATCGGTGCTGGGCCGCGTGCGCAGCACGCCCTTGGCGTCCACTATCCAGGCGTTCGTCGAGGCCCCTTCGGTGACAAACCCACCCGCATCCACAAACCAAGCCTCAAAGGCCCCGGCTTCGCGGGCCTGTTGTTTGGCCATAACATTGGCGGTCAGACTGGTGGTTTTGATATCGCAGCGCGCCCAGCGACTTTCCGGCACCGTGATGACGCGGACGCCTGCCTCAGCTTTGCGGTCGATGGCCTGCATATCGATGGGCTTAGCGGTCAGGATCAAACCGGCACGGGGCTGTGGGCTGGGGAAGGCATGGTCTCGGGGGGCGACACCGCGCGTGACTTGCAAATAGACCAAGCCCTGGCGCAATCGGTTGCGGCGAATGACCTCCTCGACAATCAAGCGCAAGACCTGTGGGGCCACCGGCGGGGCCATACGCAATTCCGATAGACTGCTATAGAGCCGTGTGGTGTGTCCATCCCAATCCAAAATCCGGCCATCCCGCAGCGCCCAGACTTCGTACACACCATCAGCGAACTGAAAGCCCCGATCATCAATCGAGACCTGGGCCTCGGCTTGGGTGACGTATTGACCGTTCACATAGGCAATGCGCGGCATGGGGCCTAGACTTTCTGGGGTTCACCCACGCCGGCCGTCTGGCGGGGCTTGGGGTCACTGACTTTCAAGGATTTCAGCTTGCGATGCAGCGCCGAGCGCTCCATACCGATAAAGGCCGCCGTGCGGGAAATGTTGCCCCCAAAGCGGGCGATCTGCGCCGTCAGATATTCGCGCTCAAAAACTTCACGAGCTTCCCGCAAAGACAGCGAGATCACCCGCTCGGCCCCCGTGTTGCCCTGCCCCACCTCGGCACCTGTGATTTCCGAGGGCAAATCGTCGGTGGTGATGGCGCGATCTTCGCCATCTGTGGCCAGGATCATCATGCGTTCGGTGATGTTGCGCAGCTGGCGCACATTGCCCGGCCAGCTATAGGTCTGCAGCACGGCCATGGCTTCGTCATCGATCTCGCGCAGTTTCAAATTGGCCGTCTCGGTCAGACGCCGCATGGTGTCTTTGATCAACATGGGGATATCCTCGCGCCGCTCGCTTAGGGCGGGCATGCGGATGGGCACCACCGCCAGGCGATGATACAGATCTTCGCGGAAATCGCCCTTTTGTATTTCCTGACGCAGGTCTTTGGAGGTGGAGGAGACCACCCGCACATCAACACGCACATCCTGGGCCCCGCCCACACGCCGGAACCGTTGATCCAGCAGCACGCGCAAGATTTTTGCCTGGGTTTCCATAGGCATATCGCCCACTTCATCCAGATAAAGTGTCCCGCCGTGGGCTTCTTCAAAGGCACCAATACGGCGCTGCTGGCCGTTGGCGTCCTCGGTGCCAAACAGTTCGGCCTCCATCAAGTCAGGCGTCATGGCGGCGGCGTTAATGGCCACAAACGGACCGTCGGCGCGCAAACTGTGGGCGTGGATCAAACGAGCCGCCAGTTCTTTGCCCGATCCCGCCGGCCCATGGATCAAAATGCGGCTGTTGGTGGGGGCGGCACGCATGATCACGTTGCGCACACTGCTCATGGCGGCAGACTGCCCAATCAACTCGGGCGAATGCTGGGATTGGGCCTTTAGGGTGCTGTTTTCGCGCTTCAGGCGCGTGGCCTCAAGCGCGCGACGCACCACCAGGCGCAGCCGTTCGGACTTGAAAGGCTTTTCCAGAAACTCATAAGCCCCGTTCTGAATGGCCTTCACGGCCATTTCGATGGTGCTGTGGCCGGAAATCATGATCACAGGCAAATGATGATCCAGATCCAAAAGCGAGGTCAGCACCGATAACCCGTCCGGTCCCTGCCCCTTCATCCATACATCCAGGATCACCAGCGATGGTTTACGCTCGGCCACGGCGTTCAGCGCGGCCTGCCCATCATTGGCCGTGCGCACGTCATAACCTTCGTCTTCCAGCAGTTCGGCCACCAGTTCGCGAATATCGGGCTCGTCATCCACAATCAGAATGTCAGCTTGCATGGCTTAGGTCCTTTTCTGGGTTGTCATCATGGTCATCCGCAGACAGTGGGCTGCGGTCATGTTCGGTTGGCAGGTCGGCCAATTGCGGCAGCACAAGGCGCACCAAAGCGCCGTCGCCATCGGGGTTATCGTCTAGGGTTAAGGTGCCGCCATGGTCCTCGACCGTGCGGCGCACAATCGCGAGCCCCAGGCCCGTTCCCTTGTCGCGCTTAGTAAAATAGGGCTCGGTCAGACGGTGGCGATCCTTGTGGGGCAAACCGACCCCATTGTCGGCAACGGTGATCACGGCTTCGGTGCCGCGTGGTGTGATGGCGATATCGATGGTGCCACCCGTGGCGCGTTTTTGCTCGACGGCCTCGGCGGCGTTTTTCAAAATATTGGTCAAGGCCTGGGTCAACAGACGCTCGTCGGCATCAATGACGACCGGGTTGTTGGGCACATGCAGTCGATAGGCGATTTTGGGAAAGGCCACTTGCTGACCGTCCATGGCCTCGCGGCACAATTCGATCACATCCGTAGGCGATTTCACGGGCGCGGGCATGCGCGCGAATGTCGAGAACTCATCAACCATGCGGCCAATGTCATTCACCTGGCGCAAAATGATATGGGTACAACGATCAAAGGCATCGGCCTCATTTAAGGGATCGGGGCGGAACTTCCGCTGCAAGCGCTCCACAGACAACTGAATGGGCGTCAAAGGGTTTTTGATCTCGTGGGCGATGCGCCGCGCCACATCACGCCACGCCGCATGGCGCTGGGCCACCATCAGCTGGGTCACATCATCAAAGGTCAGCACTGCGCCGTCATTCACGCTGGCCTTACGCACCATCAAATGGCGTTCTTCGTCTTTGATGCTCAGGGCCACCTCAACCGGTGTTTCCCCCAAATCAAGCCCCATGAAACTCGGCACCACGTCCGACAGATGACGGCCCAAGGCCTCACCCTGGCTCAGGTCCAGAAGTCGCACCGCCGAGGAATTCATGGCCGACACCCGGCCCATCTCATCCAAACTGATCACCCCCGCCGAGACACCGGACAACACGGCCTCGATATAGGCGCGGCGATCCTCGGCGTCTTCAGTGGCCCGCACAAGTTCAGAGCGTTGGGCGCTGAGCTCGGCCGTCATGTGATTGAAGGTCACCGACAAGGTGCGCAGCTCAGCAGGATCTCGTTTGGGGTTGATCCGCGTGCTCAGGTCGCCTCGCGCCACACGGCCCGCCGCCACCACCAAGCGCCGCACAGGTGCTGTGATGCGTGTTGCACTCAGGCGTCCCAGCCACGCCGCCCCCACCAGGATCAGCAAGGCGGCCTCGATATAGGCCAAGGCGAAAATCATCTGCAGCTTTTGGCGCTCGGCTTCGGCATTGCGATAGGAGACCACTGAAGCCTCGGCGGCCCGCAAACGTGACAGAATGCCCGCATCCACATAGCGCACGACATACAAATAGGCCTGGTTATAGTTTTCCAAACGATAGAGGGCCCGCATCAGATCATTGTTGTCATCGGTCGAGAGGATCAAATCCCCCTGCCCAGCCGAGAAAAACGTCCGCGACCGCGGGCGGCTCAGGGGTGGGGCTTGGGGGCTTTCGGCCTGGGCCAGCACCGTGCCATCAGACTGCATCACATACACCGCCGGCAAATTGCGATAGGTGGCTTGAGCTTCCAGGTATTCTTGATAAGCCCCCGGGTCTTTGGACAAGGTTTCGGACACCCGGTTCAAGTCGGTAGCGAGCGCCAGAACCTCGGCCTTTAGGGTGTCGGTTTCCTCGCGCACATATGACCGCGCCACATTCACGGATTGCTCGACCAAGGATTTGATTCGCGTGCTGAACCAGTCATCCAAGCCTTGGGTCATGGCGATGCCGAAAATCACCGCCACCACCACCGCCGGTGTCGCCGCCGCCAGGCTGAACATGGCCACATAACGCAAGTGCAGTCGCGCCGCCGCGTCACCGGCCTGTTTTTTTTGCCACAAACGCCACAGGGCGACGGCCAAGACGCTGGCCAGACCCAAGATCAGCAGCAAATTGATGCCCAAGCCCCACAACAAGGCCGTATTGGTCCAGGATAAGGACAGCCCCACATCCGAAACCGCCACGGCCAAGGCCGCCACGGTGACGATGGCGGTGGCCGCAAAGGTCAGCACAAACCACCAATTGGTGCGCAGCCGTTGAAACTGGTGTCGTCGTTTCGCCATTGGCCCTCTGAATCGCTCCCCTAGCAGGGGAAATTGTGCCGACGATGCCGCACGTGTGGCCAAAAATCAACACTCTTTTTCAAACGGTCCACATTGGCTTTTTGGGCCAAGCTGCTATGGAACCCATTATGAGCAACCACCCTTCCACGGCATTGATCCTATTGGCTGCAGGCCAAGGCACGCGCATGAGCGGCACACGCATGGGCGGCGATGCACCCAAGGCATACCAGACCATCGCCGGGCGACCGCTGCTGGTCTGGGCGCTTGAAACCATGGCTCAACATCCGGCCATTGGCCCCGTTGTGGTGGTGCATGATCCGGATCACCAAGCCTGGCTGCAGCCGATCCTGCAGACCCACCGCAATGTGATCGCCACATCGGGCGGGGCCACCCGTGCCCATTCGGTGCATCAAGGCTTGAAGGCTCTTGCCCCCCACGCCCCCGATGTCGTTTTGGTTCATGATGTGGCCCGCGCCTTCATGCCCGCCGTGGTCATCGAGGACCTATTGCGTGCCGTGCGCCCCGGCCAGGGCGCGGTCCCCAGCCTGCCGGTGGTAGATACCCTGCGCCATGTCGAGGGTGAAGTCATCGCCGGCGACATCGATCGAAACCACTGTCGGATTATACAAACGCCCCAGGCTTTTCTGTTCGACGAGCTGTTGGCCGCCCATGATCAAGCGGCCGATTTGTCAGCGTTTACTGATGACGCCAGTGTGGCCCGGGCGGCGGGCCTGCGGGTTCTGGCGGTGCCGGGGCACGCCCATGGCTTTAAACTGACCTATGCCGCCGACCGTGAACGGGCCGAACAGATGCTGGCTATGGCCAGTCCCGTTCCTAAAGTGGGCAGTGGTTTTGACGTGCACCGCTTCGGCCCTGGTGATCATCTGTGGCTGTGTGGCGTGCGCCTGCCCCACAGTCATGGTTTGGTGGGGCATTCTGATGCGGATGTGGGCCTGCACGCTCTGACCGATGCCATATTGGGTACGATCGGGGCGGGCGATATTGGTCAACATTTTCCGCCCACCGACCCGAAATGGAAAGGCGCGGCATCGGATCAGTTCGTCGCCCATGCCTGTGATCTGTTGCGCCAAGCGGGCGGGCGGCTGATGAATATTGACCTGACCATCATTGGCCAGCGACCCAAAATTTTCCCCCATCGCCAAGCCATGCAAGCTCGTATCGCCCAGATCACCGCCCTGCCCGCCAGCGCCATCAACATCAAGGCCACCACCACCGAGGGCCTGGGCTTTACGGGCCGGTCCGAAGGCTTGGCGGCGCAGTGTGTTGTCCAGGCTCTTTTGCCGGTATGATGTCAATCCATAACCAGGCTCACCTTGACTTTTGATGTTGTTCTCGTGTTAGTGGTGGCCAACATCACAAATTCACGAAACCGCCGATAGCCGCGGCCAGAAAGCCCAGACTATGACGTTCCAAACGCAAGACCTTGATATTTTGAACACTTATGCCCTGGATTACAGTCCGACCGGCGATTTTGACGGCGAGCTGGAAACCATCGTGCAGTCCAAGGGTGGTGCGCTTTATGTGTTGACAGAAAATGCCTGGGGTGAAGAGGTGTATCAGTATATCGATGCCAGCCTCGTATCCACATTAAACAACGGTTTGCATTACAGTTATCGCGGCATGTTTGACCTTGACCAAGACAAAACAGCGGATGTGCTGTATGCCGATAGTCAATATGGTCTGCTGGGCATGCCGGGCAATCCCGCGACTTTTGATGCCATTACCGCCGAAGACCGCACGCGCATGGTCCAAAACCCCACCTTGGGCGAAATTGAAGTGCGCAAATATGTGGATGTCAACGGCGATGGTGAAATGGATACGGCCAAGGAGATGATGGAGATGCAAGCCTTTTTGGACGAGCCCCTCAAGCCCCACACCCGTGCCGCCGCCGAAGATATGGGCATTCCTATGATCCGGCACTATCTGATCAGCCCCATCGAGACCACAGACGCGCCTGTTCATGAATAGGGCACGCGCCCTTGTCCACGCGGCCAGCGCAAAGGGCCTGCGCCTGAGCACGGCCGAAAGTTGCACGGGCGGCCTGATTGCCGCTGCCATCACTGACATTGCGGGCTCGTCAGCGATCTTTGACCAAGGTTTTGTCACCTATGCCAATGCCGCCAAGCACCAAACGCTGGGCGTGTCTGAAACGGACCTTGCGCATCATGGCGCGGTCTCGGCCCCCGTGGCCCAGGCCATGGCCGAAGGGGCGCTGCGGGTTGCCAAGGCGGACATTGCCGTCTCGGTCACAGGGATTGCGGGGCCCGACGGTGGCAGCCCCGACAAGCCCGTGGGCCTGGTGTGGTTTGGCCTGGCGCAAACGGGCCAGCCAACCGCAACGCACAAACAGATTTTTCCCGACACCGGCCGTGATGGCATCCGCCAAGCCGCTCGCAATTTTGCCCTGGGGTTGTTGGCTCAGGCGGTGTCCGAGCGCTGAGCACCGTAAAGGGCAGCGGCCCGATCCTCGAAACATTGCATCAAACGCTGGGTAAACTTGCCAAACCCGCGGGTCAGGATGCCGTTAAGCAACGGCACCTTGATATCCAAATCGATAAAGAATTCTATTTCTGAGCCGCCATCGGCCTGGGCGCGCACCTGCCACTGGCTGCGCAAATGCCGAAATGGCCCACGGATCAGCCCGATGCTGACCCTGTTGGCCACGGGGTCAACGCGCACATGTGTGGAAAAGCGCTCGCGGAACAGCTTATAGGCCACCTGGGCTTCGGCCTTGAACTCGTGGGCCTGGTCGTCCCAGACCCGCATGCTGGTAATCCAGGGAATGAACTGCGGATAGGCGCGCACATCCGTGATCACAGCCATCAGCTGATCCGGGCTGTAGGGTGAAGTGCGTGTGGTGGACAGCCGTGGCATAGGCAGACTATGGCCGCTGATGCGCCTCTTGTTTAGCCCCTCGTTTGGCCTCTTGAGCCTCACGGGCGGCTTTCAGCTTGGCAAAATCATCGCCCGCATGATGGCTGGAGCGTGTGAGTGGCGAGGAGGAAACCATCAAAAAGCCCTTGGACTTGGCAATGGTTTCATAGGCTTTGAACTCTTCGGGCGTGACAAAGCGATCGACAGGGGCGTGTTTGCGTGTCGGCTGCAGGTACTGACCAATGGTGATGAAGTCCACACCCGCCGAGCGCATGTCGTCCATGACCTGCATGACCTCTTCTTGGGTTTCGCCCAGGCCGACCATGATGCCGGATTTGGTGAACATTTTGGGGTCGCGTTCTTTCACGCGTTCCAGCAAGCGTAGCGAGTGATAATACCGCGCGCCGGGGCGAATGTTCAGGTAAAGCTTCGGCACGGTTTCAAGGTTGTGATTGAACACATCAGGCCGCGCATCGACAACTTGGTGCACCACCTCGACTGGGCGGCGCAAAAAGTCCGGCGTCAGAATTTCCACCGTCGTCTCGGGCGAGGCCTGACGAATGGCCAGGATCACATCTTCGAAATGTTGCGCCCCCCCGTCCGCCAGATCATCGCGATCCACAGACGTGATCACCGCGTGCTTCAGGCCCATCAAGGCCACGGCCTCGGCGACCTTGGCCGGTTCTTCGGGATCAAGGGCTTTGGGCAGACCCGTCGCCACATTGCAAAAGGCACAGGCCCGCGTGCAGATCTCGCCCATAATCATGAAGGTGGCGTGCTTTTGCTCCCAGCACTCCCCAATATTGGGACACGCTGCTTCTTCGCAGACGGTCACAAGACCGCGATCCTTGACGATTTTTCGTGTATCCGCATAGCCCTTGTTGGTGGGGGCTTTCACCCGGATCCAATCCGGCTTGCGCATGACGTCATGCTCTTGGCGGTTGGCCAAGTGTGGGTGGCGGGGGCGTTCACGGCCCTTTGCGTCAATAATCGTGTGCATGGTGTGCATGTAAGCGTTTTATGGGCAAATGTCGATAGCCTTTGCCCCACCGGCGGACACATAGCCCTGAGGCTTCAATAAGAGCCAGAAGTGTCAATACGAAGCCCCAGGCACACGTATTTGGGGACATCGCTGCCCACCTTCGCCGCTAAAGCTATGTTTTTCAAAAAAAGTATAAAATATTTCACCTATGCGGTGGGGATTTATTATTAATTTGCTGTATTATTAAATTCGCAGCTGCTTGTTTTAGAAATTAATTTATTTTTCAGGTTAAATTGAAGGAAAAAAGTAATGTCAATGACAAATAAACCCTTATATGCTATTGTGGCTACTGCTGGCGCGCAATCTAGAGGCGTACACGCCTACGCATATGATTTTAATACTTTACATATAGAGAAAAATCAAAAAAACCAGATTGATAAGTTTACTGGCGATTTCAATGGCGACGGGAAGAAAGACACATTAGAAATTAATAATGAAGATGGCACCTGCCAATTTATAGATGGAGAGACCGGAAATACATCAGAGGGTCTTTTTTCAATTAATTCAGAAGGCGACTATAAATTTACAGAGTTAGATATTGATTTTGATGGTCAGTCTGATGACACAATCAATATCGATAAATTTAATAAAATAGGGCCGAATGGAAGAGCAGTGTCTGGTTACAGTTCCGAAACAGACTTGAACAGTGACTCTACTGCTGAATACAGCCCGCTATCTTTTTCAAATGCAAACACATGGGAAAAAAATGAATATGGGATGGTATATAGACCAATTGGCGGCCATGAAGATGATAGAACTATTAGAGCTGATATCAATAAAGATGGCCATATGGACACATTGCGCTTTGAAGATGGAAAGTGGACATACACTGATGGCTTAAAGGCCAGCACGAATGATCCTGACGCCACACAAGAGCTTGATGCCAATAACTACAATGGTGAACTCAATCTAACAGGCCTAGACATTGATGGTGATGGCGTTGACGACAGAATCAATATTGACGCTAATTTGCAAAATATTGGGCGTTTTTATAATAACAAAGTCGAACTGAATATAGATTACGACAATGACGGAGACTACGAAAGAAGCATTAATCTTTACTAGCACACTATCCATTCAATATTTTACAGATGCGTCGCCTGTGCGGCGCATCAGTTTTTTAATAAACCCTGATCATCTTGACAAAGTGCCTTTTCTACACTAGAGAAATATGTATCTTTTTTCACGGTCGAGATTTCACATGTCGATTACAGGTACGTATAACACAAACGGTCAGTTGGTCAGCTTTACGGAAACCCGTGATTTCAACGGGGACGGGGTTCAGGATACGCTGTATGCTTATGACCCTGGGAACGCAGGCGGCAACCCCAACCCCAATTGGGTCGTGAATTATACAGACGGCCAAACAGGGCAAACACGATCAGGCAGTATCAACTGGACCATGGGCAACGGCACCAACCCCATGGGCTGGGTAAATCTGAACCTCAATGGCAATACCGTTACGGACCGGTATTATTTCTCTTTCCAGCGCACAGGGCAAGGCACCCCTGTTTCTGGTTACACAAATCTTCAATACAATCTGACCAACACCAACGGACAAATCCAAATGGATGTTGGCGGTGGTAACCCGCAAATTTGGCCGCCCTATCAACAATTTGGCACCATGACGGGAACCTTTTACCCGAATGGCAATGCGGGTAGAAACATGCTGCAGCTGCAGCGTGATTTCAATAACGATGGTTATACTGATACGCTTCACGCGGAATATGCGGTGGGCTGGGCCGGGCCAGCGCAATGGTTAGTTTCGGTAACCGATGGCGCCAGTGGTCAGATCAGAGCCGGCGGCCAGGTTCAATTTACCTCAGGCAACTATACCTCTGGCACCATATGGGCAGATCTGGATTTTAATGGCACACAGGATGCGCTGCAAATTCAACAGATCACCGTAAGCCAAGGTGCCAATGGCGCGCAAATTCGTACCTACTCCGCTACGCAGCAAGGTGGTGGCCAACAATGGCCCCCGTTCAATTGGCCACCTTTTCAGCAATGGCCCCCCTTTGTTCAAAATTGGCCTGTCAACAATTGGCCACCCTATCAGCAGTGGCCTGTATATCCCACCAATTGGCCCTGGTACGGCTGAAACTGGCCACACATTAACGATATTTCCGTTCCGTCATAAAATCCGCCAAAAAGATTGACTGGAAAAAATATCATTTTTGTGTCAGCCTGTCTCATAGGGCGCATTTGCGCGCATATTGATTTGCATTTTTTCATGCTCACACTTATTTCATTTGGGCTGTTTTTTGAACGATTGACATAGATTTATACGCCATGACCATTATTGGAACCCAAGCTTACGGCAATCTAGCGACCCTTAAAGAAACCCGAGACTTTAATGGGGACGGCATCAGCGACATTCTGTATGCTACTCGCGACTGGAACGGCAATTGGCACGTTCAATTTACCGACGGCGCGACCAACCAGGTGCGGGTTGGCAATGTCAATTTTTCATCCGTTACCGGGGGCATTTCCGGCACCTTTCACATTGATATCAACGGTGACGGGATCCGCGATCAATACAGCTTCAATTATCAAGCTGGTGCCCGCCTGGGCCCCAACAGCTTTAGTTACACCAATACCAACCCAAACATTACCTATGGCACTGTGCAGGTGAACCCGCCCACGACCTTCCCACCATGTCTGTATCCGCCGTACTGGTATTACCCGCCCTATACGATGCCTCCTATGCATGGGGGATGCTGCCCACCGCCACCATGTTATTATCCACCGTCCCAGGGGTGTTTCAACTGGAACAGCGGGGGCAACTGGAATTGTGGCAACCAAACCAGCAGTTGGTGGAACCCCGCCTGGACGGCAGGCTGACCCTAGCCTCCGTAGAATTCACTTCAATATTGATCGTGCCTAGGTGTGCAGCACCCGATCAAAAGCATCGAGCACGCTTTCGTGCATGCCCTCTGACATGGTGGGGTGTGGAAAAACGGTGGCCATGATCTCAGCCTCGGTGGCCTCAAGCGTGATCGCGAGCGCAAAGCCCTGAATCATCTCGGTGACCTCGTGCCCGAACATATGAGCCCCCAGCAGCGCCCCTGTTTTTTCGTCAAACACGGTTTTGATAAAGCCGTCGGTCTCGCCCGCGGCAATGGCCTTGCCGTTGGCGCTGAAGGGGAAGCGTCCGACCTTGACCTTATGCCCCGCCTCCTTGGCCTTGGCTTCGGTCATACCAACGCTGGCCACTTGTGGATGCGTATAGGTACAGCCGGGAATGGGCGTTGTCAGATTAGATGGCTTTAGGCCCGCAATATGCTCGATGCAATGAATGCCTTCGTGGCTGGCCTTGTGCGCCAACCACGGCGGTCCCGCCACATCGCCAATCGCATACAACCCCTGGACATTGGTTTTCCCATGATCATCATTGACCACATGACCGCGATCGGTCTTCACGCCCAGCGCTTCAAGACCTAAATTTTCAATATTGCCGGTGATGCCTATGGCGACAATGGCCTTGTCAGCCGTCAGGGTTTCGGTTTTGCCCTTCACGCCCACCTTGGCCACCACTCCGGATTTCACAGCCTCCAGCTTTTCAACCTTCGCCCCGGTCAGAAATTTAATGCCCTGTTTGGCGAATGACTTTTGCGCCGCTGCTGAAACCTCGGCGTCTTCGGCGGGCAGGATGCGATCCATGGCCTCGATCACGGTGACCTCTGCGCCCAAAGTGCGGTAAAAACAGGCGAACTCCATACCAATGGCACCCGAGCCCACAACCACCAGCGATTTCGGACAGGCCTTGGGCGTCAGCGCATGACGATAGGTCCAGATGTGCTCGCCATCCGCCGCCAGACCAATGGCCGGCACCTCGCGGGCGCGGGCTCCGGTGGCCAGAACCACATGCTTGGCGGTGAGGGTCTCTTGGCCACCACCCTTTTTCTCGACGATGACTTCTGGCGCCGGTGAGCCCTTTTCCAGCTTGGCCGTACCCTCGATGACTTCGATTTTGTTCTTTTTCATCAAATAGGCCACGCCGCCGTTCAGCTGTTTCGCGGCCCCCCGAGAGCGCTCGATAATGGCACTGAAATCAAAATCGATCTTCTCTGCTTTCAGGCCATAATCCTTCAGGTGGTTCAGGGTGGCAAAGGTCTCGGCGGATTTCAGCAAGGCCTTGGTGGGGATACAGCCCCAGTTCAGACAAATCCCGCCCAGGTTTTCGCGCTCGATGATGGCAGCTTTCATGCCCAATTGGCTCGCACGGATGGCCGTTACATAACCACCCGGCCCGGCCCCAATCACCACAACATCAAAGGCTTTCATAATTTCCTCCCCGGGAGCCATTTACCATTGGCAGTAGCCATATATGATCAAGCTGTCAAAGAGAAGGGTGCATATTTGCAACTTTTTTCACAAAGCGCATTGACATTTGCAAATTAAGCATTAACGTCTCGTATTAGTTATTTTAAGATCAAGCTTAGACAAATGGGAAGGAATAAGTGATGTCGTCTGTTGGAGTCAATATTTTTTCTAGCCTAGATGATTTAAAGAGACAGGTAGAAAGTAACGATTTTTCTGTAAATTTGTATGCGGTGCGCAGAACTGATACTTCAGAGGGGTATCGTGAGATGCCCATAGGAAAACTTCAGTTCGGTAGTGTTAAAGAAAAGACACCAGGATCATTCGAATCCTATGTGGGAATTGATGCCATTTATGAAGTAAGTTATTCTGCAGAGATTACTGATTACGGCATTATTCGCGATATAAAAAAAGGAACAGTTTCCGGCACCACCCATATTCAAGCGATAGATTTATCAGAACTCTCTGACTACGCAAATCAGTTGCGCGCTCAAGGCAGTAATGATAAATACGTTGAAAGATTAATATCGGATTTAGATAATGTGCAGCCCACTGTATCTTATAAATTAGATGAGATAAATTCTGATCACCCAAAAATTGATGCCCACCGATCACATATAAAGTACACGCAAAGAAATTACAAAAAAGAAGGCGATGGCGTTTACCAACCACAAATAGCCGGTACAATCGCTAGCGGACCTGCAATACATGATTTTGACGATGATGGAAAGCCTGATCACCTGATTGGTTATATTGTGAATGAACAGGGAATCCCTACTCACGCAGTGATTTCAGAGGATCAAGATGAGTAGATCTTACTTTATAAAACTCAATCTACGCTAAAAACAAAACCTTCAATCCATCGACCACCATCTGGGCCGCCAGCGCCGATAAGATGACGCCGAAAATCCGCGTGATCATGGCGGCCACCGTCTTGCCCATGATTTTCATCATCAGATCAATGGACAGCATCATCACCAGACACATCAAAATGTTCACGCCCGCCGCCGCCAGCACCATGCCCTTGGCGGCCCAGGCGTCATGCTCGGCCATATACAGCATAATGGCCGCAATGGCACCGGGGCCAGAAATCAGCGGGATGGCCAGGGGAAAAACCGAGATGTCTTCCCGCTCCATATGTTTTTCATCCATATGCGAGATCACCTCGTCGGTGCGGGCCTCGCGCCGCTCGGTACGCTTTTCAAACAGCATATCAACGGCAATCAAAAACAACAGTACGCCACCCGCCACCCGAAAGGCCGCCAGCGACACCCCCATCGCGCCCAACAACCAAGCCCCACCAAAGGCAAACCCCACCAAGACCAAGCTGGCAATACCACTGGCTTTCAGGGCCATGGTCCGCCGCCAAGGCTTGCTGCCGCCTTCGGTCACGCCCGCAAACACCGGCGCGATGCCCGGCGGGTCGATGATCACGAAAAACGTGACAAACGCCATGAGGAAGAGTTCAAGCATGTCTATGCAATACCGTCAGTGCCCTCTCAGGGCTTAGTCGGCTCCTCCTTCTGCCTCGGTGCAACAGGTTCACACCAACAACCGCATCGGGTTTTCGATCATGCCTTTGAAAACCGAAATCCACTCGGCCCCGACCGAGCCATCCACCACACGGTGGTCACAGGTCAGGGTCACGGTCATGACGGTGGCGATGGCCAGCGCATCATCCTTGACGACAGGGCGTTTTTCCCCGGCACCCACCGACAGGATCAGGCCCTGGGGCTCGTTCAAGATCGAACCAAAAGCCTTGATACCAAACATGCCGAGGTTCGAAAGCGAGAAGGTGCCGCCCTGATACTCCTCGGGCGCCAATTTGCGATCCCGAGCCTTTTGGGCCAGGGTTTTCATTTCCTGGGAAATGCTGGTCAGGGACTTGTTTTCCGCCTGGCGAATGACCGGGGTGATCAAGCCGCCTTCGATGGCCACAGCAACCGCGATATCTGCGTGTTTGTGCTTCAGGATCGCGTCGGGCGTATAGCTGGCGTTGGCGTCAGGCACGGCCTTCAGCGCCAAGGCCGAAGCCTTGATCAGCAGGTCATTGACCGAGAGTTTATAGGCCCCCTCGCCTTCGGGGCTCGCGCCATTGATTTCGGCCCGCAGCTTCAACAGTTTATCGAGCTCGATATCCACCATCAACGGGAAGTGTGGCACATCACGGAAGCTCGCGGTCAAGCGGCTGGCGATGGTGCGGCGCATGCCATCCAGCGGCACGGTGTCGTAGCTGTCTTCCGTATAGGGCAAAGGACCCGAGGCCACAGGCGCCGGTGCCGACACTTGGGCCGCCGCGGTTTGGGATTTGCCGGCGGCGGCTTCGATGTCGCGTTTGATGATGCGCCCACGGGGGCCGGAGCCCTTGATCGAATAAATGTCCACATTGTGGGCCGCTGCCAAACGCCGCGCCAACGGCGAGGCAAAGACACGGTCGCCCTGGGGCACATTCAAGGATTGTCCACCCCCAGTGCCACCAGCCATGGCCAATTGCGGCTGAGGGGCCGGGGTATCGGCTTTGCGGCTTGCTTCGGCAGGCTGATCGTTCGATGAGGTCGAAGCGGCCTCCGGGCTAGAGACACTCAGGCTGCTGGGGTCCTCGCCCTCTTCGGCCAAAATGGCGATGGGGGCATTGACCTTCACGCCCTGGGTGCCCGCTTCCACCAAGATTTTGCCCACCGTGCCTTCGTCGACGGCTTCGACTTCCATGGTGGCCTTATCGGTTTCGATCTCGGCGATGACCTGACCGGCCTCGACAGTGTCGCCCTCTTTCACATGCCATTTGGCCAAGGTGCCCTCTTCCATGGTTGGGCTCAGCGCTGGCATCAGTACATCAATCGACATTTATCTTCTCCCCGTCATCCCGGACCCCGATCCGGACTCCAACGCCCACATTTTGGTGTGAGCAAGTGAATTTGATTTGTCCACGCATATGGACAGCATAGCCCCCGTGATCTGTCGGCCTAAGGACACGCACCCCCCGAGACCACAACAGATATGGGCAAAACTAGACATAGCACACGGCCTTGGCGGCGCTGATGACATCCTCGACCGATGGCAAGGACAAGGCCTCGAGATTGGCCGCATAGGGCAGCGGGCAATCTTGTTGGTGCACACGGGTGGGGGGCGCATCAAGATAATCAAAGGCCTCTTTGGTCACGAGGGCCGAAATCTCAGCGCCCACACCCATTGGACCCCAGCCTTCCTCGACAGTGACCACACGGTTGGTTTTCTTCACCGAGCTCAAAATCGTCGCGGTGTCCAGCGGGCGCAAGGTGCGCAGATCCACAACCTCGGCAGAGATGCCATCAGCGGCCAGTTTTTCAGCGGCCTCAAGGGCATGGCCCACCATCCGGCTGTAGGCCACGATGGTCACATCCGTGCCCTCGCGCCGCACCTTGGCTTTGCCGATGGGCACGACCCAGTCTTCGACCTCGGGGATTTCGAACTCGTGGCCGTACATCATTTCATGCTCGAGGAAGACCACAGGGTTCGGATCGCGAATGGCGGCTTTCAACAAGCCCTTGGCATCCGCCGCATCATACGGCGAGACCACCTTCAGGCCCGGCACATGGGCATACCAGGCCGCATAATCTTGGCTATGCTGAGCCGCCACACGCGACGCCGCGCCGTTGGGCCCACGGAACACGATGGGGGCCCCCATCTGCCCACCCGCCATATAAAGCGTTTTGGCCGCCGAGTTGATGATTTGGTCAATGGCCTGCATGGCAAAGTTAAAGGTCATGAACTCGACGATGGGGCGCAAGCCCGCCATGGCCGCGCCCACACCCAGACCGGCAAAGCCATGCTCGGTAATCGGAGTGTCAATCACACGGCGGTCGCCGAACTCCTGCAACAGTTCGCGGCTGACTTTATAGGCGCCTTGGTATTCGGCAACCTCCTCGCCCATCAGGAACACATCGTCGTCACGGCGCATTTCCTCGGCCATGGCATCGCGCAGGGCATCGCGCACAGTGATGGTGCGCATGCTGGTGCCGGCGGGAATGTCGGGATCCTGGGCCTCGACCTGGTGCACGTGGGCCGGTGTGGGGGCGTCTTGTGGCTCAGTTGTGCTGCTTTGCGCAGTGCTCTCGGGTGTTGGCTCGCTGGCTTCGGACGCGCCACTGCTGGCCTCCACGGCGCTGGGGTCTTCACCCTCCTCGGCCAGGACGGCGATGGGGGTGTTCACCTTCACGCCCTGGGTGCCCGCTTCCACCAAGATTTTGCCCACCGTGCCTTCGTCGACGGCTTCGACTTCCATGGTGGCCTTATCAGTTTCAATCTCGGCGATCACTTGACCGGCTTCGACGGTGTCGCCCTCTTTCACGTGCCATTTGGCCAGGGTGCCCTCTTCCATGGTTGGGCTCAGGGCCGGCATTAAAATATCTGTGCTCATCTTTTGCGCCTCGTGATCTCAACCAGATTACAAATACACATCCGTCATCAATTCTGACGGATCGGGTTCGGGGCTGGTTTTGGCAAATTCAACGGCATCCTTGACGATGGCCTTGATCTCGTCGTCAATGGCCTTGACCTCGTCGTCTTTGACGCCCGCGTCTTTCATATAGCCTTTGACCTTTTCAATTGCGTCGCCCTTCTTGATATCGTCAACCTCGTCTTTGGTGCGGTATTTGGCGGGATCCGACATGGAATGACCGCGATAGCGATAGGTTTTCATCTCAAGGATATAAGGCCCTTTGCCCTCGCGCGCATGCTTGACGGCCTTTTTGCCCGCCTCGATCACCGCCAAAACATCCATGCCATCCACAGCCTCGCCAGGGATGTTGAACGACAAGCCGCGCTTGTAAAGCTCAACCTCGGCCGATGACCGCTTCACGGACGTGCCCATGGCGTACTGATTGTTTTCGATCAGATAGACAACCGGCAGTTTCCACAACGAGGCCATGTTGAAACTCTCATAGACCTGGCCTTGGTTCGCCGCCCCATCACCAAAATAAGTCAAACTGACACGGTCATTGCCACGGTAATGATTGGCAAAGCCAAGACCCGTGCCCAACGACACCTGCGCCCCCACGATGCCGTGACCACCATAAAAACCGGCCTCTTTCGAGAACATATGCATCGAGCCACCCTTGCCCTTGGATGAGCCACCGATACGGCCGGTCAGCTCGGCCATGACCTCTTTGGGGTCCATGCCGGTGGCCAGCATATGGCCGTGATCACGATAGCCTGTGATAACCTGATCGCCGTCGTCGATACAGGCCTGCATACCGACACAGACGGCCTCCTGGCCGATATACAAATGGCAAAAGCCACCAATCAGGCCCATGCCATACAGCTGGCCCGCGCGCTCTTCAAAGCGGCGGATCAGCACCATTTGACGATACAGGTCCTTCAGCAAATCCCCCGACGCTTTCGAGGATGCAGATGTCGATTTTGGGCTCATGGAACTCCCTCATACACGTGTTCAGCCTGCTTATAAGACGCATTTGCCGTTTCGCCCAGGGGGGCCGTGCATTTTTTTATGGGACCTGTGCGCAACACACGCCATTCACTTACTTGACACACATTCGCACAAAGTGTATCGCATTTTAAGGTTTACAGATAATTCTAAGGAGCTTTTTATGACTCATCCCGTTGTTCAGGATATCGCAGCTAAAATTTTGGTCATGGCCAATTACATGGATGGCAAATTGGACAGCGGCACCCACCACAAAAATATCGAGAGCGTCATGACGTTTATTGACGAGCTGGATGGTGCAAAGAATGGTTTTATTGATGCCCACACCCTTGTTGATGCCTGCGCCAATGGCAAGTTCGAAGACATGATTTATGACCACCTTCAACACTACGCAAACGGCGGCCCCATTCCCAGCAAAGACGATCTCAGCATTGTTTCAATGGGATGTGATAATCCGCAAAACCCCCTGTTGAAAGTGCAAGATGGCCATGGCTTTGAAATCAGCACCCTGCAAAGGGCCGTTGATGAGATTCTGATGGGTCTACAAAAAATCAATCCCCCCAGCCCTGGACAACAGCATTAAGCCCCTGACCAATAGGTTATGATGAATACCAATATTCGACAGACTCATATCGCCCATACTTTGATTGATATTGCGGATGCCTTGGATGGTTCATTTGCCCGTGTGGTTGACCCCGCCATATTCACCAAACTTCTGAACCATGTGGACCGGCTGGATAATACAGGGCGTCAAGTGGTTGGAGATGGCCAAATCGACCTTTTCGAAGTGCGCCAAGCCGCCAGCATCAACCAGTTCTCCGCCGATTATATTGCTGCCTGCTATACAGATGTGGCCGCAGACCCCGACGCGCTGGCGATGATTCAAGTGTATGAACGCGACCTAAAATTCCTGATACCCCAACCCAGTGGGCAAGCACCAGAGCATATTTCCGAGTCCTTTGTTCGCAACATCGCCAATGACCTGGTGGACAAAAACCGGCTAACCTTCAAATCTCAATATTAATCTTTTGTCCAAACCGAAAGACACACACTCATGCCCCCTACAAATGATATTTCCTTGACCCTTTATATGATGGCCGATGCTATGGATGGCGATATCTCCAATCATAATGCCACCCCTGAAGCTTTGAGCCATTTTATCAACATGGCTGACCGTCTGGACAACCCCCAAGGTCAAGAAACAGGCGATGGCTATGTGAATGTGGCTAAGTTTTATGAGGCTTGCGTCAATGGCACCTTCAGCGCCAGCGTGGATAACCCCAGCGCCCAGCATTGGATCTATAATCTCGAAGGATTTATCGAGCATTTCCACGAAAATTATGCAGGCCAAACCGATGTAAAGCTAAGCGAGCAGAATATTCGTAGCGATATCCAAGGATATCTAGCCGAGCGCTAGCTCTCGTAAGCGCTGAGCTGAATGACAACTTCGTCGGGGTGTACATACCCCAGCAGGACGCGCGCGCGCTCATCGACCAAATCCATGTCCAACTGTCGCGGACTGAGGGCATCAGCGCGCGACTGCAAACGATCGCGCTCCTGAGATACAAATTCAAGATTTCGCTCTAGAGATTTGATTTCACTGTTGTATGACAGCCAGTTCAGGACGCCCTGTTCACCGGTCAGCATATGAAAAGCAAAATAGAAAATCGCCACGCTCAGCAACACTGTGGGCCAATACGGTCGATATCGAGAGATCACGGACACAAACACACACAATCAGTCTTGATCGCCCAATTTTTTGGGCACCCCCATTTCCTTGGGAACAGTGTGACAAGCGGGTCTTGACGAGGAGTTAAGGGTGATTCGTTTTTTACTGAAAATTGACCCTTGAGCTGCACATAGTCACGAAATCAATCATGACCCTCTGAGAGCACTCAACATAATGCGGGTCGGATAAATCCTGTGCCTGTGAATGGTCCGTGTTCCATTTAGCATTGTATTCTGCCCACTCTTCCTCAGTAGGTGCCGAACATGGACTGGTCAGATAAAGGGCCTCAGCCTCCGCAGCCATTTGCCTATAGCGATCAACAAAATCTTGAGCCTCCTCGGTAAGGGGCGGCCTATCCCCATATGTTGGAGGCCTCACACCTTTCGGTTGGCTGGGCGCAATCGCATCCAGCACGTCCTGCATGAATCTCTTCTGAATCTCAGACATGCCATAGCTGACCGAGTTATTTATTGTAGGTTTATCGTCATCAATTCTGGACATAGCAAGCACTTAAACGACAATGTGATGTGCAATAAGTATCACAGTTATTGATTTTTATCAATTGTATTATTAAGGCGCCCTCCAAACTGAGCCTGATCCCCCAACTCCTCGGCAATGCGCAGGAGCTGATTGTATTTGGCCAAGCGATCTGATCGCGCCAAGGACCCCGTTTTGATCTGCCCGCAATTGGTAGCCACCGCCAAATCGGCAATGGTGGCATCCTCGGTCTCGCCGGAACGGTGCGACATCACGGCCTTATAGCCCGCACGGTGAGCCATATCGACGGCATCCAAGGTTTCCGACAGGGTGCCGATTTGATTGACCTTGACCAAAATGGCGTTGCCCAAGCCTTTTTCAATGCCTATGGCCAAACGTTTGGGATTGGTGACAAACAGATCATCCCCCACCAGTTGGCACCGATCACCAATGCGGTCCGTCAGGGACTTCCAGCCTTCGAAATCATCTTCGCCGCAGCCGTCTTCAATGGAGACAATTGGATATTTGTCCACCAAATCCTCGAGGTAGGCCGCCATTTGATCCGGCGTCAGGGTCTTGCCTTCACCTGTCAGATGATACTGCCCATCCTTGAAAAACTCGGTCGAGGCCACATCCAGCGCCAACCAGAAATCTTTGGCGGGCGTGTAGCCCGCGGCCTCACCGGCCTTCATAATGAAGTCCAGGGCCTCTTCTGTGGATTTCAGATTGGGCGCAAAGCCACCCTCGTCGCCGACATTGGTGTTGTGACCGGCTTGTTTCAGCGCCGCCTTCAGTGCGTGGAAAATCTCCGTACCCATGCGCAGGGCCTCGCCAAAGCTTTCAGCCCCCGCAGGCATGATCATAAATTCTTGGATATCAATGGGGTTATCGGCATGAGCCCCGCCATTGATGATGTTCATCATCGGCACCGGCAAGGTGCGGGCGGACACACCACCAATGTATTTATAGAGCGGCAGGCCCGCGCTTTCCGCCGCCGCCTTCGCGACTGCCATCGACACACCCAAAATGGCATTGGCCCCCAGGCGAGATTTGTTATCGGTGCCATCCAGCTTGATCATAGTGGCGTCAATGTGGCGCTGGTCTTCAGCGTCCGATCCCACCAGCGTGTCAAAAATTTCCGTGTTCACGGCCTCGATGGCCTTTTGCACCCCTTTGCCCAGATAGCGGGTTTTGTCGCCGTCGCGCAGCTCGCAGGCCTCATAAGCGCCCGTTGAGGCCCCCGAAGGCACCGCCGCACGACCAAAGGCCCCATCATCCAGCACCACATCCACCTCAACGGTGGGGTTGCCACGGCTATCGAGAATCTCACGGGCGTGAATGTCAATGATGGCGGTCATGGGAGTCTCTTCTCTCTCGGTGATTATTTATCGTGTTACGCTCGGTTGTTCCAAAAACCGGTATCCACTTTTTGGACCTCGCTAGGGATGGCGGTCATGGGAGCCTTATATCAATAAGCCCTCTCCCATGGGGAGAGGGTTGGGTGAGGGGTACGAACGCCCCCCTCTTCCAGCTTGAACCGCGCCAAGCCCTCCAGAGCCAGGAGAAAGAAAATTAGTCCTGAGGCGGCAGAACCTGACGACCACGATACATGCCTGACTTCAGGTCAATGTGATGCGGGCGGCGCATCTCACCGCTGTCTTTGTCCTCGGTGTACGCGCTGGTGCTGAGCGCATCATGAGCCCGACGCATACCGCGACGCGACGGGGTGGTTTTTCTCTTGGGGACAGCCATGTCCTCATCCTTTGGTTAGAAACTTATACTTTAGCCCGCTCGCTTAGCGGAAATGACCGACAAAGACAAGAGGCCCGCGCCAAATTTTACCCGCACAAGCGACTTAGCGCCCCACGTAATCCGCGCGAATATCACTCAGATCCGAGGCCCGGCCCTTTTTACCATCTTCATACACCGCATCCGCCAGGAATTTGATCTCGGCCGGTGTGGTAAACCCGTTGCCATCCAAATCTTTGACATGCTGTGATGCTGTCCACAACAAGGTGCCAAACATGGCGTATTCCACAGGGCCATTGATCAGGCCATCATCGTCGCCAGCCACCATTTTTTCGGCTTTGCTGATCAAATTGTTCAATGCGTAGCTGTTGTCCATCGTGTCCCTCCCAAAGACTGTGTTGAGACCATCATTACACAGATGCGGAACTGTCATCAAGAGCGTTGAGGCAGAGACTTACACCAACCGGCTTTGAGTCATGGCGGCGGCCACAAAGCTGGCGAACAGCGGATGCGGCGCAAAGGGCCGGGATTTCAGCTCGGGGTGGAATTGCACACCAATGAACCACGGATGGTCAGCGTACTCGACAATTTCTGGCAGGCGACCGTCTGGCGAGATTCCGCTCAGAATCAAGCCATGCGCTTCCAGGGCCTTGGCCACTTCGATATTGACCTCATAGCGGTGGCGGTGCCGTTCGGAAATCTCGGTGGTGCCATAAATCTCGGCCACTTTTGATCCGGGTTTCAGCTGTGCAGGATAGGCCCCCAAACGCATGGTGCCGCCCAGATCATCGCCTGATGATCGGGTTTGCTTGCCTTTGTGGGACTCCCATTCCGTCATCAGGCCCACCACGGGATTGTCGTGGGTTTTGAACTCGGTGGATGAGGCCTCGCCATTTTGCAGCAGGCTGCGGGCGGCCTCGATCACCGCCATCTGCATGCCAAAACATATGCCGAAATAGGGAATTTTGTGCTCACGCGCAAAACGTGCCGCCAAGACCTTGCCCTCGGCCCCTCGCTCCCCAAAACCGCCGGGCACCAGAATGCCATGCACACCCGACAGCCGTGCGGTGATGCTGGCCTCGTCTTGCTCAAACAATTCGCTTTCCAGCCACACCAGCTTGACCTTGACGCGATTGGCCAGGCCGCCGTGGCTCAGGGCCTCGATCAAAGACTTATAGGCATCCTTCAGAACCGTATATTTGCCTACCACAGCGATTTTCACTTCGCCTTCAGGGTGGTTCTGGCGGTCAACGATGTCTTGCCACTGGCTCAGGTCTGGCTTGGGGGCGTGCGCCATGCCAAAACAACGCAACAGCTCGGCATCCAGGCCCTCGGCGTGATAGGCCAGCGGCACTTCATAGATGTGGTTCAGGTCGCGCGCCTCGATCACCGAGCTTTCCCGCACGTTACAAAACAGCGCGATTTTGCGACGCTCATCTGGTGGGATCGGCTGTTCGCAGCGACACAGCAAAATATCGGGCTGAATCCCGATCGAGCGCAATTCCTTGACCGAGTGTTGTGTCGGCTTGGTTTTCATCTCGCCCGCGGTGTTCATATAGGGCAACAGCGTCAGATGAATATAAACGGCCTGGCCGCGCGGCAGCTCTTGGCCCAGTTGGCGAATGGCCTCGAAAAACGGCAGGCCTTCGATATCGCCCACCGTGCCGCCAATCTCGCACAGCACAAAATCGACATCACCCGCATCGGCCAGCACAAACTGTTTGATGGCATCGGTGACATGGGGAATGACCTGCACAGTGGCGCCCAGATAATCACCCCGGCGCTCTTTGGCCAAAATGTCCTGGTAGATCCGGCCGGTGGTGATGTTATCACCCTGGGTGGCGTTCACACCCGTAAAGCGTTCATAGTGCCCCAGATCGAGGTCGGTTTCCGCGCCATCATCCGTGACAAAGACTTCGCCGTGCTGATAGGGCGACATGGTGCCAGGATCCACGTTCAGATAGGGATCGAGCTTGCGCAAACGGACCTTATAGCCACGGGCCTGCAACACCGCGCCCAAAGCCGCCGAAGCCAAGCCCTTGCCCAGTGACGACACCACACCACCCGTGATGAAGACATAGCGGGGGCGCTTGACGCCCCCCCCATCATCTGAGGAGCCAGGCGTCGATATGTGGTCTGGCCGGATCATCAGTTCTGCGCGGGAGAATCAGCCGGGGCTGGCGGATCAATCCGCGCCGGGTTGGCCGCAGGCGCGGGCGTATCAGCCTCCGGTTCAGCCAAAGGATCGGGCAACAAGGGCGCCGAAAGCGTGCTTTCGGTCTCGTCCAGGCTATCGAGCACGGATTTTGGCTGCCCCCCACCGGACAAAAGGGTCAAAGCCATCGAGGTCGTAAAAAAAGCGATCCCTAAAATCGTGGTGCCCTTGGTCAGCACATTGGCCGCCCCGCGCGCCGTGAACATGCCGCCACCACTGCCGCCACCGCCAACGCCCAACACGCCCCCTTCCGAGCGTTGCATCAAGATCAACGCCACCAGGGCCATACAAATGAGGATGTGGACAATCAAAAGGACTTGTAGCAGCATTGTAATCGCTTCCGAGTTAAGGTTGCTGGGGGTGTTAGCACGCCCTCCCGTTATCGAAAAGGGGGGAAGCCTTCCCCCTGAGCCAAAAAAAACCACATTTCCCATGGTGTCATGAGCAAACGTATCCTTTTTTACACGGAACCGGGGTTTGAACGCGATAACCCCAATGTCAAAAATGGCTGGGTCCAAGACTGGGTGCCGCGCCTATCGCGCACCTTACAGCAAGCCTTTGGCGACGAATATGAAGGCCATCTGATCACCAATACGCATCTGGTCAAATTGGTGCCGGATGATTCGCACTTGAACGTCATCGCCGCTCAGCAATCGGATCTTTATGACCTGCTGGGCCATGACCCGCTTCAGGATCGCATCGCCGCCCTTGGCGACAAACAGCATGCCAAAGCGGCAAAACAGTATGGCGAGACCATCAAATCGTTGTGCGGGAGCCTGAAGCCGGATGCGATCATTTCGCTCTCGCCGGCGGCGCATCTGCGCAAAGCCTTTAAGGGTGTGCCGCTGCTGCACCATGAATATGGCCCCTTCAGCCGCGCCCCCATGCCGGAGACCTGGTATTTTGATCCGGCGGGCACCACGGGATTTGCCTGGCCCAATCATTTTGGCAATCGCATTTTAAAAGACATCACGCCCGAGGATGTGCGCGCCGCCGACGTCATCACCGACCATTATATCAAGCAAGTCGAACGCCTGAACCCGTATATGGATCTGATCGATGAGGCCAAGGGGCGGTTCTCGCAATTGGCATTGCTGCCCCTGCCCTTTTTGCGTCATGCCTACCACGAGGGCTTTACACCCATTCATTCACAGCTGCAGCTGTGCATCGCGGTGCTGGAGCGCGTGGGGCCCGAGGTCGGGGTGTTCATCACCAGTCACGGTGGCGGTGCTGCCATGGACCAAGCCGGAATTGATTATATCAAAACCGAGTATCCCAACGCCATCTGGGTGGACAGCGACCCCATCCTGAGCGGCCCGTCACAATATTTTGCCCCCCATGTCAGCCAAATCATCACTGTGTCATCCACGGTGGGGGCGCTAAAGTTGATTTGGGGCAATGCCCTGATTGTTTTGAATGATCGCTATATGTCAGCCTATGCCGATGCCACCCCAGCCGCGGCTTCCTGGCCCCATCGCGATGCCATGGGCCTTGATCGTCGCCTGGAACACTTGGCCTGGTTTTACAAACATCTGGCATTGGAGGCGGATCTTCAAGACCCCAACTGGATGGGGCCGGTTATGACCACAACACTGAAAAGTGGCGGCCGGCATCACCCCGTGCCCATGCTGTATTCAGCCGATGACCAGATCGAGCGCTGGACAAGCGCCATCACCAGCCAGACCGCCAGTATGATGGCGCAGAAGTTTATGGCCGTCGTGAACTCGGATGACCGAAAACTCAGCGCCGCCATGCAGCCCTATGTCCGCGAACACGTCTACGCCATCACGGACCTATTCCTACAGCATCAAACGTTGTTTATGCTGGCCATCTACACGCTTCATCATTGCGGTGAGCCACAACAAGCCATTGCAGATTTTGATGAAATGATGCGCCACGCTGAACAGCACGCCAATCCTGCGTTTGCTCATCTATACTGGCACGCTGAATTCAACAAACTGTATGCGTTAAAATGTATGGGCAAGCAGGCGGAATTGCGCAAAAAGGCCAAGGCCTTCCTAGAGGCCAAGCACAAAACCTTTGGCCCCCCCTTTGACGAAGTGCGCGACCGTTTGCACGCCGAGCTGCTCACCCCTGCCTGAGGCTCCCATGACCACAATTGGCTATATCCCCGCCCGGCTGGGCAGTGAACGCATCAGACAAAAAAATTTGCGCCCACTGGCGGGGGAGCCCTTGTTGACGCGCGCCTTGCGCACAGTGCAACTGGCCACCGCTCTCGATCAGAGCTACCTCAACACGGAAAGTGACGAGCTGGCGGCGCTGGCCAAGCCCTTGGGGATGCCCGTACATCGCCGCCCCGAGACCCTGGCCAGCAACACCACCAAAACCGACGAAATCGTCATCGAATTTCTGCAGCATCACCCCTGCGACATTGTGGTTTTGATCAACCCCACCGCACCCCTTTTGAAGCCGGAAACCATTGATTCCGTGGTCAGACGGCTGCAAGACTCGGGCGCCCAGGCCGTGTTCACCACCGATCCCATCAAGCGCCATGCGCTTTTCAAAGGCCAGCCCATCAATTTCTCAACCCAGGCCCAAAGCCCCCGCACCCAAGATCTCGAACCCGTGGATGTGATCAACTTCATCGTCTGCGCCTTTGATGCCCAGCACGCGCTGAAAACCTATCACGATAAGGGTCATTTTCTCTACACAGGCACCGTGCTCACCCATCCGATGTCAGCGGCGGAAAGCCTGGACATCGACGAGGAACACGAATTTGCCTATGCAGATTTTTTGTTGCGTCGAGCAAGCGGCCCTCAGCAGGCTTAGGCGACTTCCGAAACTTGCGACTGGATAATGCCCAAGAAATCGGTGGCCTTCAGGCTGGCACCGCCCACCAAAGCCCCGTTGACGTTTTCAATGGCCAACAGCTCGGCGGCATTGCCAGGCTTCACTGAGCCCCCATACAGAATTTGTGTGGTCTCGCCATTTGTGCCGAAACGATCAGACAAACGCCCCCGGATCATGGCGTGCACATCCGCAATTTGCTTCGGCGTGGGCACAAGTCCCGTGCCAATGGCCCAGATGGGCTCATAAGCGATGACAAAGCGAGCCTCGCCCAACACTTCTGGCAAGGAGCCGTTCAACTGGCGGGAAATCCGCGCCACTGTGCGGCCACGTGTCTGTTCGCCTGCGGTTTCGCCCACACAAATGATGGGAATCAAGCCTGCACGCACAGCGGCCTTGACCTTGGCGCGCACCTGGCTATCGGTTTCGTTGTGACCTTGCCGGCGTTCGGAATGGCCCAGAATCACATACTTCGCCCCCAAATCGGCCAACATTTCCGCACTGATATCGCCAGTGTAGGCGCCATCTTCTTCTGCGTGGCAGTCTTGGGCGCCAAAATGAAGTTGCGAATCTTTCTCAGCGTCAATGGCCAGGCCCAGCAGATGCGCAGGGGGACAGACCAAAACCTCTGGCCCTTGTTTCGTCGCCTGGACCCCTTCAGATACAGATTTGATTTCAGATAGGTTTTCACGACGGCCGTTCATTTTCCAATTTCCGGCAATCAGGGTTTTTGGCGTGCTCTTTGGCATAACTGGGTACTCCACTTTACGTGCTATTGCATAATAATCGCAGGCGCACTCTGGCTGATGTTGCCAAAATAAACAATACGCTGCGATGATGGGTTTGTGTCAGTTTTGACGTGCGTCACATATACGCCACGCCTGCTCATGGGCTGACATCTCTTTATGCACAGAAAATGGTCCTATGGCCAGCTTTTTTCAAGGGCAAGGTCTGCGTGGGATTGCGTGGGCGGCCACAAGCCCCTAGTCTCCGGCCCACTGGATATCACATATAAGGAGTCTTCCATGCTCAGACGCATGCGCGGCTTTGCCAAAAGCTGGATCGCCATCATTCTGTTTGGCCTGATCATCATTAGTTTTGCAATTTTCGGCATTAACGACGTCATGAGCTGGGGCGCGCGCGGTGACGATGTCGCCCAAGTGGGCCAGTCCAGAATCGACCGTGTTGAATATGCCCAGACCTTCCGCCGCACCCTGGACGCCATGAGCGAACAGTCCGGCCGCGTCATAACGCCGCAGGAAGCCGCCGAGAATGATTTCGACACCAGCTTGCTGCAGCAAATGATCGATGAAACCTTGGTTTTGGAGCGTGCTCGGGAGATGGGCATGGCCGTATCCGATCAGCAGGTGGCCCGCGCCATTCAGGCCATTCCGGCCTTTCGCGACCCCGTCAAACAGGCTTTTGACCAAGTGACCTATGAACGCGTGCTCAGGGACAACGGCATGACCCCCGCCATGTTCGAGCAAGGCATGCGTGACGATCTGTTGCGTCGGCAAGTGATGTCGGCCGTGGCCATGGGGCTCGAGGCCCCCAAACGCTATGTCGAGCGCCGCATGAATTACCTGTATGAAAGCCGGGATGCGGTGGTGGCCGTGGTGGATGCCCGCGTTATTGGCGCCCCGCCCGAAGCTACGGACGAAGAGCTAGCGGCCTTTTTGGCCGAAAATCCCGATCCTTTCCGCACGCCCGAGCGCCGCACGATTTCCTTTGTGCATTTTTCTCTGGCAGATGCCAAAGCCAACACCACGGTCCCAGAAGATAAGATCAAGGAGCTGTATGAGTTCCGCAAAGATCAACTGGGCACGCCGGAAACGCGGACCTTTGAACAGATCATTGTGCCCGATATGGCCATGGGTCAGCAGGTGGCGGATCGCTTGAACGCGGGCGAAGACGCCGAGGCCGTGGCGCTGGATCTCGGTTTGAACGAACCCTTGACCCAAGAGGGCCAAGCCGAGCGGGACATTGCCGACAAAA
This sequence comes from uncultured Caulobacteraceae bacterium, assembly GCA_937138625.1. GTDB lineage: Bacteria > Pseudomonadota > Alphaproteobacteria > Caulobacterales > Caulobacteraceae > CAKZPF01. Next base: position 262,944 of record CAKZPF010000003.1, read on the forward strand.
CCCTGGCCGAGAAGGTCTTTGCGGCCAACACAGGCGATGTGATTGGCCCCATCGAGGGACGCTTGTCGACCGCGGTCGTCAAAGTCACGGACATCATGCCGGAAACATCTCTCAGTTACGACGAGGCCAAAGCCGACCTCAAGGCAAGCCTGCTTAACGATATAGCCGCCGAGGCCGTATTGAACCGCACCCAGGCCTTCCAAGATGAATTTGACGCCGGGGGCACGATGGAAGAATCCGCAAAAGCCGCCGAGCTGGCGGTGCAAAGCCTAAGCGGCATTTCAGCGAACGGCATGGCCAAAGCAGGACGTCCGCCGGAAATTCTGTTGGCACACCCTGAAATCCTGACCACCGCCTTTGAACAGGCCGAGGGCATGGCCAGCGACATCTTCCCCTTGAAAACCGGCGGGTATGCCATCGTGCGGGTTGACGGCATCACGCCCGAAGCCGTGCCGCCGTTGGACGAGATCAAAAGCCGCGTGGCGCAATTCTGGAAGGCCAACCGCATGCGCGAATTGCTGGAGCAAAAGGCGCAAGAGGTTCTGGTCGAGGCTGAAAAAACTGGCGATCTGAAAGCGGTGGCCCAGGCCCAAGGCCTGCCCACTGAAACCGTCAGCGGCCTGAAACGGGCCGAAGCCATGACCCAGCGTGTGCCCCCCATCGTGGACATGATCTTTTCCGCGCGTCCTGGCGAAGTCGTGACCGGCATGGCAGGCCCCTTGGTTATGGCCGTGGCCCAGGTCACGGATCTGAAGCCGGCAGACATCCCCGCCGATGCCCCGGGGCCTGAGGAAAACCGCCAACAGCTGACCGTTGCCCTGACTAATGATGTCGGCAGTCAGTTTTTGGCCAGTGCCCGCAAGGATCTGAAGGTGCGTGTCTATCCCGATCGCGCACGCGCTGCCATTGGCCTGGAGCCCGAGGGTGAACCCATCACTGAGTAAGACCCTGTCCCCAAAGCCAAGAGGCGCGAATCCTGTGGGCCCGCTGGTTCTGATCGATAACTACGACAGCTTTGTGCACACCTTGGCGCACCTGTTTCTGGCCGAGGGCTGCCCCGTTGAGATCATTCGCCATGATGTCGAAAGTGGCGAAGACATTTTGGTCCGCCGCCCTCGGGGACTGGTGCTTTCGCCCGGTCCCAAAGGCCCCCAGGACACTGGCGTATGCCTGGACCTGTTGCGCCTCAGTCCCGATACGCTGCCGATTTTGGGCATTTGTTTGGGCCACCAGGTCATCAGCGCGGCCTTTGGCGCTTCGGTGCGGCCCACCCGGCCCTGTCATGGCCAGGCCCATATAATCCATCATGACAACAGCCGCATCTTGGTGGACCTGCCCAACCCCTTCCCTGCGGCGCGCTATCACAGCCTGGCGGCCCACGACGACACGCCTTGGCCCGCCGATTTGCGTGTGACGGCCCGGGTGGCAGACGGCCCTGATGCCGGGGCGATCATGGCGCTCGAGCACAGGCACCGGCCCCTGTTTGGCCTGCAGTTCCATCCGGAATCCTTTATGACCCCCGGCGGGACACTCATCGCCAAGCGGTTTTTGGCCATCACAGAAACCTGTCGAGCCCTGTAACGCCCCTTATTGTTTGCCGCTTAAAGCATGCCTCTTGACAGCTTGCCGGAACGTACGTAGAACAAAGATGTTTGCTTTTTGTTCTGAAATGGCTGCTATGCCTTCGGAATGTCAACAGAATTTGGGGATCCCCCAGATAAGGAGGCGGTATGCTGACGGAAAAACAAAAAGACCTTTTGCTGTTCATCCACAAACGGGTGAAAGATACCGGCGTTTCGCCCTCGTTTGATGAAATGAAGGATGCTTTGGGCTTGGCCTCAAAGTCCGGTGTGCACCGCCTGATCACCGCCCTTGTGGAACGCGGCTTTTTGCGCCGTCTGCCCAATCGCGCCCGTGCGCTCGAAGTCGTGCGCCTGCCCGATGAAACCCTGCCGTCGCTGACGGTGCATAAGGGTGAAAAATCCATCACGCCCAATATGCCGCCCATGGCCGCCGACGCCATCGAAATGCCGGTGCTGGGTCGCATCGCCGCCGGCGTGCCCATCGAAGCCATTCAAGAAGAAATCACACGGGTGGCCGTGCCCACCCATATGATGGGGCATGGTGAACATTTTGCCTTGGAGGTTCAAGGCGAATCGATGATCGAAGCTGGCATTTTGGACGGCGATTATGTGGTCATTCGCAAAACCCAATCCGCCCTGCCCGGCGATATTGTCGTGGCCCTGGTGGACCAAGAAGAAGCCACGTTGAAAACCTATCGCCGCAAAGGTCAGGATGTGATCCTCGAGGCCGCAAACCCCGCCTACGAAAACCGCATTTTGTCCCCCAATCGCGTGGGTGTCCAAGGCAAGCTGGTGGGTCTGATCCGCCGCTATCACTAACCCTGACCAGCTGACCATGCGTACCGCCCAGGAGCGTGTCAGGAGCGCGGCGGCGTCCAGGGTTTTAGTGTTCTCAAGTCTAAGGCCGGTGTCAGTCGGACCTGGCCCTTGGCCCGGCCTGGCCAAATTTGCAAACCACCCGAACGCGCCAGCAGGCCCTGGTCAACCACTTGGGCGTGGCAGCCGGGCCAACGCAGCCTGGTGTCAGGGGGGGAGCTGGTATTGGCCATAACCTTGCCAGACACGGGCTTTGTATCTGGGGACACGGGGTTGGTTTCATCACCCCGCCCAGCTGAGCCCAGCCGCAGCGGCGCAGAATAGTGATCACGATCGAGGCCATAGGTGGTGATGATCACATCAGCCTGATGACAATCTTCGTGCAGGCTGCTGGGGTGATGTGAAATGGCCAGACGCAGAGCCGCACCGGGCGGACTGACACAGCCCAGGCCATCACAGCCAAAGGCCTGAAACGCGGGCGTGGCCGTGGCCCCTTCATCATCATCGGCCACCTCCACATAGGCATGTCGCCGCAACCAACCATTGACAGGAAAATCGCGGGCTTTGTCCAAATGGGCGGGAATGACCGCTGCATCATCGGAAGTCCCCGATGGCGCCATCACCACCATGCGCGCGTCCGCCGCCACCCAAGCCAGAGGCTTGGCGCTAAGGGGACCCACCATCATCGCCGCCCCCACAACCAGCACACCCAGCCACCGCGGCCAGCTGGGCACCAAAGCCACCGTCATCAACCCCAGCAACACCATCATCGGCACGCCATCAGGGCCCGATGGCCACAGATGCACCGCCATGGGCCACCCGGCCACCATTTGGGCCACAGCATTGATGACCTCGACACCCTGCCCCGCCACGGTTTGCAGCCCTTCTGCCAGGATGCCCAGCCCGGGAATGGTGTCCACAATCACCGCCGCCGCCAAGCTGGGCATGACCCAATAACTGGCGACAGGGGCCGCCACGGCATTGGCCAGCACCCCAAAACTCGTCAGCCGGTTGAAATGTTGCACCGCCAAGGGGGCCGTGGCCAAGCCCGCCACAAAACTGGCCATGATCACACCCCCAAGGGCCATACCCATCAGCCGCACCGCCCGCAAAGGCCAGGTCTGGGCCGCAAGGTCCCGCATGGGCGATCGCGCCTGCCAGACCTCATAGGCCGCCACCAGCGCCAAGGTCGCGGCATAGGACAACTGAAAACTGGCCCCCAACAGGTCTTCGGGCGTCAACAGCAAAATCAAGCTGGCCGCCACCGCCAGGCTGCGATGGGATATGGCCCGGCGATCGGCCAAAATCGCCACCGTGGCCACCAAAACCATCAAAAATGCCCGCCGCGCCGGCGGATCGGCACCCGAAATCAACAAATAGACCCCTGCCCCCAACAGCGCGATCACCGCCGCCCATTTTTTGATGGGAACCCGTTCCGCCAGGCCCGGCACCAGCACCAAGCCCAACCGCACGGCAAAAAACAAAAACCCCGCCACCAAGCCCATATGCAGCCCAGAAATCGCCAGCAAATGCGCCAAACCCGATAGCCGCCAGGCCTCGGCGGTGCCCGCAGGAATGCAGGTCTTGTCCCCCACCACCAGGGCCGCCAACACACAGCCTGGCGTCCCCGGAACTTGGCTTGTCAGACGCGTGGCCAACTGCCCCCGCCACCGGGCCAAACGGGCGGTCAAATCGGTGCGTACGGGGGCCATGACTTCGGGCGGGCTGATGGAAAAGCCAACGGCGCCCAAACGCTCGAACCAGGCCCGCCGCGCGAAATGATAACCACCTGTGAAATCAGGCCCCGGGGGCGGCAGCAAAATGGCGCGCACCCGCACCCGATCCCCCAGCGCCTCGCTTTCCGATGGCTTCAAACTGACCCGCACCCGCGCAGGCCAGCCGGCCGGTCCCCATTCTGCGAGTTCGGGACGATCCAGGGTGATGCGCATGCCCCGACCCGTGGGCGGGTCTCGGTCAACCACCAGACCCTCGATCCACATTGGATAGGTGCTTTGGGCCACCACAGGGGCGGCGACCTGGTGCGTGCGCCAACTGGCCGCGACAAAGCCCAGCCCCATCAGCGCCAACGCCAACCAAAGCCACATCACAGACCAGCCCTGACGCCGACACCACACCGCCAAGCCCAACACAACCACCACACCCATGGCCAACACGGCCACAAGATGGGGCAAGGGTTCAAAGCTCAGTTGAAAATATAACCAAATGCCCACTCCTAACGGGAGAGGCATCCAGTGACCAGGTCGCCCCCAATCGGCTGGCGTGGCCAAGGCCGACAGGCCGAAAACGGGTCGTTTCCACCGTGACGCCCCACCCCCCGCCATGATGACATCAGGTCTGGGTCAGGCAGGCGCCGCAGGTGCCAACGCCCTCGATCACCCACTGGCTGACTTGGAAGTTGCCTTTGTCCAAATTGGGGCGAGGTGCTGCATATTCCTCGACATGATGGCAGGTGTCGCAAATCAAAAAGGCCGCCATGCCGTGGTCCGACACCCGGCAGGGCACATAGGCGTTGATTTGCTCGATCCGGTGGGCCAGGCCCTCGTCCACCAAAAACTGCAAAGCCCGATAGACAGTGGGCGGCTTCGGCTTGGGCGTGTCGTACTGTTCAATGATGTCATAGGCCTTTAGGGGCCCTTCGCTGGCCAGCAAAACCTCCAGCACCCGACGGCGACTGACGGTCAGGCGCAGTTTGCGGGCTTTGCAGTCGGCCTCGATATCGCGCAGGGCTTGGCGCAGGTCCGCCCCTTCAAGCGCCATATCATGGTTGCAGCCTCCAGCAGCGGTCTCATGGGAATGATCATGATCCATGCCCCCACTATGGCGCGCCTAGCCCCTGTGCGCAAGAATTATGGAGGCAAAGGTTATAGCGGCAAGAATTACGGACGGAAAGGTTCGCATAAAGATCAAACAAAAGCCATAAGCCCCCTTGACGACCAGTATGTTATAACATAACAACACGCCATCTATCAGTTTTGATCCCCGGAGATGGATATGACCACACCTCGTTTTTTGACACCCGCCCCTTTGCGTATAATGCTGGCCACCAGTGTGGCGTTGGGTACCTTGGCGGCTGCTCGTCCCGTGGCCTCCCAAGACCTGGGTGCCCCGCACGAGGTGGACACGGTGGTCATCACCTCGTATGGCCTCGGGCGCACCGTGGGCGATATCCTCAGCCATGTGGATGTGATCAGTGAACAGGAACTGCAAAAAACCGATGGCGGTTTGGGCGAGCGTTTGGCAAGTCTGCCCGGCATCGACAGCAGTTTTTTTGGCCCAGGGGCTTCGCGGCCGATCATTCGTGGTCTTGATGGCTATCGTGTGCAGGTGCTGAACAATGGCTTGGGTGTTTTGGATGCCGCCAGCATCAGCGCCGACCATGCCCCCAGCGCCGAGGCCATGCAGGCCAGCCGTGTCGAGATCTTCCGCGGGCCTGCGGCTTTGGCTTTTGGTGGTGCCGCCATTGGTGGGGTGGTGAATGTCATTGACCGCTCCATCCCCAGCAAACTGCCCACCGATCCCGTCAATGTGCGCCTGGATGGTTTTCTCAGCACCGCAGACCAGGGCTTTGGTTTCACAGGCGAAAGCACCATGCGCCACGATAAAACCGCGGCCCACATTGGCTTTTCCACCCGTATGGCCGAAGACTATGAAGGCCCCGATGGCGTCGAGGTCGACAATTCGGACCTGACCTCAAACCTAATGAGCTTTGGTTTGGCACAACATGCCGATAAGGGCTTTGTGGGGGCCAGCATCCAGCAGTTTGAAACCGATTACGGCGTCCCGGGCGAGGATGTCAGCATCGATATGGAACAAACCCGTGTCCGTCTGGCTGGGGGGTATATGTTCGACGGCAGCCCGTTTGAGCGCCTGGATGGCTCGATCCTGTTCAGCGACTATACCCACGCCGAGCTTGAAGATGGCATGGTCGGCACTCGCTTTGATGTCGAGGGCTATGAAGGCCGTCTTGAGCTGTTCAATCGCCAAAATGGCCCGCATAGCGGCCTGTTGGGTGTGCAATATGCGGAACGCGAGATCGTGGCCACCGGTGATGAAGCCTTCTTGCCCGCCACGGACGCCCGCGATGGCGGCCTGTTTGTGGTGCGCAACTATGATCGTGAAAACTGGGGCCTAGAGGGCGGCGCGCGTCTGGATTGGGCCGAGCGGGAAACCAGCACGCAATCCCGTGACTTCACTGACTGGAGCGCGGCTTTTGGTGGCTATTATAAGCCGACACACCTGACCAAAGTGGGCCTGGTGTTGTCGCGCACCACACGGGCACCGGCCGAAGCCGAGCTGTTTGCCGATGGTCCTCATGCTGCCACCGGGGCCTATGAGATCGGCGACAGCACATTGGATAACGAACAAGCCTGGCACGCCGAGCTGAGCGCGCAATATCGCGGCTACCGTTTGGCTTTGGATGGGCATCTGTTCTATGCCGACTTTGACAACTACATCGATCTGGTGCCCACCGGTGGTACCATGGATGACTTGCCCGTGTTCCAATTCCAGGAAAGCGGCGCCGAGTTCTGGGGTTTTGAGGCCCATGCCGATTGGCTGGCCGCCGAGGGTGACACCTGGGCGTGGAACATCGATCTGTCCGCTGAATATGTCGAAGCCGAAACCGACGCTGGTGATGCCCCGCGCATCCCACCTTTGGGCGTGACCCTGGGCACGACCTGGAGCTGGAAGACCATGGAAAGCCGCCTTGAGGCCCAATGGGTAGACGAGCAAGACCAGGTGGCGGCCTTCGAGAGCACAACAGATGGCTATACCCTCGTGAACGCTTCGGTGCGCTTTGAGCCCCGCAGCTGGCCGTTTTCGGTGATGGTGCAGGGCCAAAACCTGACCGACGAGACCGCGCGGCGTCACACCTCGTTTTTGAAGGCCAATGCCCCACTGGCCGGTCGTGGTCTGCGCATCAGCTTCCACAAGCCGTTATAAACCGCAAAATGGCGAAGCGGCGTGAACCCCTTGTGCTGTGGTCATAAACGGCTTATGCCGTGGGCATGACACCTGCACCTGTGATCACCCGCTTCGCCCCCTCGCCCACCGGATATTTGCACATTGGGGGCGCGCGTACGGCCCTTTTCAACTGGCTGTTTGCCAAACGCCATGGCGGCCAGTTTCGTGTGCGCATCGAAGACACCGACAAAGCCCGCAGCACCCAAGCCGCCGTTGACGCCATTTTCGAGGGGCTAGCCTGGTTGGGCCTTGGGGCCGATGGCGACATCGTCAGCCAAGCCGCCCAAGCCGAGCGTCATGTGGCGCTGGCGCAACAGTTGCTGCAAACCGGCCATGCCTATCGCTGTTACCTGAGCGCCGAAGAGCTTGAGGCCCTGCGCGAGCAAGCCAAGGCCAGCGGTGGCACTGTGCGCTCGCCATGGCGGGATCGCGATGACCACCCGGCCGATCAGCCCTTTGTGGTGCGCTTTAAAACGCCTTTGGCAGAAAAGGTGCTGATCGACGACGCCGTACAGGGCCCCGTAACCTTTGACAGTCAGCACATCGAAGATCTGGTGCTGCTGCGCAGCGATGGCACGCCCACCTATAATCTGGCGGTGGTGGCCGATGATCATGATATGGGCGTCAGTCACATCATCCGTGGCGATGATCACCTTAATAATGCTGCCAAACAGGCTCTGATTTACCAGGCCCTGGGGTGGGACGTGCCGGTGTTTGCACATATTCCGCTGATCCATGGCGATGATGGTAAAAAACTTTCAAAGCGCCATGGGGCGCAGGCGGTGGGCGATTTGCGCCAAATGGGTTACCTGCCCGAAGCCGTGCGCAATTACCTGTTGCGCCTGGGTTGGTCCAAAGGCGACCAGGAGATCTTTTCCGATGCCGAGGCCGCCGCAGCTTTTGGCCTTGAAGGTATCAACAAAGCACCGGCGCGCCTGGACTGGGACAAGTTGAACCATACCAACGCCCATTATATCGCCGCCACCGATGATGAACGCCTGCTGGATTTGATGGCGGACCACCGGGGGCAACCCTGGTCAGAGATTGAACGCACCCGCATTTTGGCCCTGATGCCACACTTTAAGTCTCGCGCAAAAATTATCCCAGATCTGATTGATCAGTCAGAATTTTTGATCGCATCTGGTCCATTCACCTTCACGGGTAAGGTCAAAAAACAGCTCAACCCTGAAAACCTCGAGCGCCTGGGCCGCCTGGCCACCGTTTTGCGAGCTCTCGATGACTGGACCGCCGAAAGCCTGGATCAAGCTCTGCACAGTTTCGTTGAGGCCGAAGGCGTGGGCTTTGGCAAGGTTGGTCCCGTGGTGCGCGCCGCCATCACCGGTGGCCTGCCTGCTCCTGACCTGGCCCCCAGCCTGGCGGCGCTTGGCCAGGACGAGGTTTTGACCCGTTTCGAAATGGCCCAAAATTCCTTGCAACTTAATAGCGAAAATTAGGACTTTTCGGCTAAAGATTTTTTTGTCGGACAGATTTGCACTTTTGCGGACATGCCCTTATGGTGCAGCGCAATAGACATCATGATATATCAAAACCACACATAGCCTATTAGGAGAAGCACGATGGAAAATAAGATCCAAGCCAACGGTGAAGCCAAGCTGACCATTGGGGATGCCACCTATGATTTGCCGATTTACAAAGGTGAAATTGGCCCTGACGTGTTGGACATCCGCAAGCTTTATGCCCAATCGGATATGTTCACCTTTGACCCGGGTTTTACCTCGACGGCATCGTGCGAAAGCCAGATCACCTATATTGATGGTGATAAAGGCGTGTTGCTGCACCGTGGCTATCCCATCGATCAGCTGGCCGAGGAGTCCAACTTCGTCGAGCTTTGCTATCTGCTGCTGAAAGGCGAGCTGCCCACGGCCGGCGAATATGCCGAGTTCAAATCGCGCATCAATCAGCACACCATGGTGCATGATCAGCTCAGCAATTTCTTCCGTGGTTTCCGCCGTGATGCCCACCCCATGGCCATAATGGTGGGTGTGGTTGGTGCCCTGTCCGCTTTCTATCACGACAGCCTGGACATCAACGATCCCAAACAGCGCGAGATCGCCTCGATCCGTTTGATTGCCAAAATCCCCACCATTGCCGCCATGGCCTACAAATACTCGATCGGGCAGCCGTTCGTCTCGCCGCGCAATGACCTGGACTATTCGGCCAACTTCCTGCGCATGTGCTTTGCGGTCCCTGCCGAAGACTATGTGGTCAATCCGGTGATGGCCCGCGCCATGGATCGCATCTTTATGCTGCATGCTGATCACGAGCAAAACGCCTCGACCTCGACCGTGCGTTTGGCGGGCTCGTCGGGTGCCAACCCGTTTGCCTGTATCGCTGCGGGCATTGCCTGTTTGTGGGGTCCGGCCCACGGCGGCGCCAATGAAGCGGCCCTGAACATGCTGAACGAAATCGGCTCGGTGGACAACATCCCCGAATTTGTCGAAGGCGTGAAATCGAAGAAATATCGCCTGATGGGCTTTGGCCACCGGGTCTATAAAAACTACGACCCCCGCGCCAAGGTGATGCAGAAAACCTGCCACGAGGTGCTGAACGAAGTCGGCTCGGGCGAGGACAAAATCCTGCAGGTCGCCATGGAATTGGAAAAAGTGGCGTTGAACGACCCCTATTTCGTCGAACGCAAACTGTACCCGAACATTGACTTCTATTCGGGCATCACGCTCAAAGCCATGGGCTTCCCCACCGAAATGTTCACCGTGCTGTTCGCCCTGGCGCGCACTGTGGGTTGGATCGCCCAGTGGGATGAAATGACCACGGACCCCAGCCAAAAAATTGGCCGTCCGCGTCAGATCTACACCGGTCATGGGCAGCGGGATTATGTCAGCCTCAGCGAGCGCAAAACTGGCAAAGCTCTGACGAACGCCTAAATCTTAGGACACACCCTGATAAAAAAAGCCCTGGTTTCCCAGGGCTTTTTTTTGCACATGGGTTATGACGTCAGCTGCAAGACCACCTCGGCCGCCATGGCCGCCGGATCGCAACGGGGATCGCGCCCCATGGCCTGAAGGGCGGCGGCCAGATCTTGGCGTTGGCGAGCTCGCGCATCCGGGTTCGTCACAAGCTGTTCAATGACCGGGCGCAGTTTCGCCGGCACGCAATCGCCTTGGATGAACTCCGGCACGGCTTCGCGTCCCAGGGCAATGTTGAGTAAACAGGCCCAGGGCGTGGTGATCACCCGCCGGATCAGAAAATGGCTGAGCCCCCCGAGCCTATAGCCCACCACCATCGGGCAGCCCGATAAGGCCAATTCTGTGGTCACCGTACCGGAACAGGCCAAGGCACAGGTGGCGGCGGCAAACGCGTCATATTTTTCCCGGTCATCACGCACAATCATCGGCGGTCGCGGCCACTGGGCCAGCTCTTCGGCCAGGGGTTCGGCCACCCGCCCCGCCAAGGGCACCACCACTTGTAAATCGGGGTGATCGCGCATCAAACCTTGCGTGGTCTCGGCAAAGACAGGATAAACCCGTTTCAGCTCGGACGGGCGCGAGCCGGGCAGCAGCGCCAACACCGGTGTATCCTCAGCCAAATTGTGATGCGTCCGGAAACGGGCCGGGTCGACGTCATCTAAACTTTTGTTCAGGCTGGGGTTGCCCACAAAGGTGGTGGGCAGGCCCGCAGCCTCAAAGTACGGCGCATCCAGCGGCATGATCGACAGCAGATGATCAACGGTTTGCGCCAAGGTCTTGGCTCGTCCCGGCCGCGAGGCCCAGACCTGGGGCGCCACATATTTCACCACGAGCAAATCCGGCGTTTGCGCCTTCAAGGCCTGGGCCACACGCAGCGTGAACCCCCAGCTGTCGATCAGAACGGCCACATCTGGCTTGAAGGCGGCCGCTTCGGCCGCCACCTCTTTCACCCGCTTGACCACGCGGGGGTAAGCCCGCACCCCCTCGACAAAGCCCAGGATCGACAATTCCGAAATGTCAAAGGGACTGTCCAGGCCCTCTTCAGCCATTGTGCTGCCGCCCAAACCGCCAAAGACCACATCCGGCTCGCGTGCTTTCAAGGCCCGCATCAGCCCCGCCCCCAAGCGATCGCCCGAAGGCTCGGCCGCCACCAGAAACACCCGTAAACTCATGGGCAGACCTCCCTATTTCGGCTTAGCACCGGAGGTGGCGTGAGGCTTGAGACCCAGAACAAAAATCCCATGTTTTTCGGCGATGGCCTTCATGGCATCGGGCTTCATCATCAAGGTGGCGTCGGCCTCACCGGCCACACCCACCAGCCCCGCACGCGCGGCCCCTTCGATGGTGCTGGGGCCAATGGTGGGCAGGTCAATGCGGCGGTCCTGCACGGGCTTGGGCCACTTCACCAAAACACCCCCCTTGGCCGGCAGGTTGCCAACACGGGCCAACATACGGTCGGTGCCCTCTTGGGCTTCAGCGGCCATGACCAGACCACGCGTCACCACGCAGCCTTGGCCAATGTCCATGGCCCCCAGGGTGCTGGCGATGGTTATCCCCTTGAACACATCTTTCAACTCATCCGTCTTGGGTTTGGGGCCAGCGAACACACCAATCGGCAACAAGGTGTTGCTGCTGACTTCCTCGGCGCCCACAATATCAAAGCCATCGTTTTCAAACGTGCGCAGCACCGCTCGCAACAGCGAATCATCCCCGCGCATGGCCGCCGCCATCACCCGCGGCAGGGCCTTGGCCCCGCGGGAGTCCACCTTCAGAGTTTTGAAATTGGGGCGACTGACATGGCCACCAAAACAGACCTCGGTCACATTGTGGGCCCGAAAAAAATCCATCACCGCGCCCAGTTCACCAATGCCCACACTGGTCTTGGCCATGACGTTGTCCACGCGCGCGCCACTGCCCTCGATCATCGCCACCACAACTGGGCGTTCGGTTTTGCGACAGGAATCCACCACCGTTTGCGGCAGATCTCCGCCGCCAGCAATCAAGCCCAAAGGTGTTGAGTGGTCGGTTTCTGGCATCAGCCCGGCATACACAGGGCGCGCTGTGCCCCTTGTTGGATAAAGGCGATCATCTCCATGACCTCTTCACGATCAGAAAACACACGGGCGACATCGCTCAGGCGCTCTTGGAACGTCCCTTCCTTGGCAAACAACATGCGATAGGCCGCCCGCAGATCATCAATCACCGGCCGCGCAAAGCCTCGGCGCTTCAGACCCACCAGGTTCAGCCCCCCAAGATAGGCATGATTGCCGATTACCGAGCCAAAGGGGATCACATCTTGGGTGACAATTGCCCCCCCGCCAATAAAGGCATTGCGGCCCACCCGCGCGTGTTGGTGAATGGCACACAGCCCCCCCAACATGGCCTGGTTGCCGATGGTCACGTGCCCCCCCAGGGTGGCGTTGTTGGCGAAAATCACCTCGTCACCGACGATGCAGTCATGGGCGACATGGGTGCCCACCATGAAAAACCCACCTTTGCCCACCAAGGTTTCCCCGCGTCCCACCTCGGTGCCCGGGTGCATGGTCACATGTTCGCGAATGATGGTGCCTTCGCCTATGCGCAGCCAAACCTCTGAGCCCTTGAATTTCAAATCTTGGGGAGGACCACCCAGCACGGCAAAGGGAAACACCTGGCAATGAGCCCCGACATCCGTATGGCCCGCCACAACCACATGGCTGTTCAGGCGCACGCCTGTATCCAGTTTCGCCTGCGGCCCCACATGACAATATGGCCCGATGACCACATCATCAGCGATCTGAGCGCCGTCTTCGACGATGGCGGTGGGATGGATATCAGGCATCGGCGGTTTGCGCCTTTTTCGCCCGCACATCGACGACCATGGCGGCAAAATCGGCCTCGGCCGTGATTTTGCCACGCACGAAGGCTTCGCCACGGAATTTAAAAATGTCACCGCGCACCTTGGTGACCTCGACCTTCATTTCCAACACATCTCCCGGCCGCACCGGATGGCGAAAGCGCACGCCATCAATGGACATGAAAAAAATGGTTTTGCCCTCGACATCAACATTCAGCGATTTCGACATCAAGACCGCACCCGTCTGGCCCAAGGCCTCGACGATCAGCACGCCAGGCATCACCGGATCATGGGGGAAATGCCCTTGGAAAAACGGTTCATTAATGGTGACGCATTTGATACCGGTGATCGAAGTGTTGGGCACATAGTCTTCGGCCCGGTCCACCAGCAAAAACGGATACCGGTGCGGGATGCGCTCGCGAATTTCTTGAAAATCAATCTGACCTGACATTCCCCTTAGGCCTCTTCTGGCTGAGATTTCGATTTAGATTTGGACATGCGCCCCAGGATCACGGTCTCTCGTAACCATTGGCGAATGGGTTTGGCGGGATAGCCCGCCCAGGTTTCGCCCGCGGGCACATCGCCCATCACGCCCGAGGCCGCACCAATGCGCGCCCCATCCCCAATGTTGACGTGATCGGCCACGCCCGCGCGCCCTGCCAACTGTACACCTCGGCCGATGTTCGCCGAGCCTGAAATGCCGGTGTGCGCCGCCAGCACCGAGCCCGCGCCGATGCGCACATTGTGGGCGATTTGCACCAGATTATCGACCTTGACCCGATCTTCGATCACGGTGTTATCAAAGGCCCCACGGTCTATGGTGGTGTTCGCGCCCACCGTCACGTCATTGCCGATGACCACACCACCCAATTGGGGGATGTCGATAGGACCGCCTTCGTCGCCCGTAGCGCCAAAGCCCGCCTCGCCGATGCTGGCATTGGCCGAGACCTTGACGTCATGCCCCAAAACGGCGCAGCGGATGCTCGCGCCCGGGCCGATATGGCAGCGACTGCCAATTTTCACGCCTGGGCCAATGACCACATTGGGCCCGAGCCAAGTGCCCATACCGATCTCGACATTGGGGCCGATCACACACCCCGGCGAAACGACCACATCCTCTGCCAATTGTGCCGTGGGGTCACAGGCCTGGCCATCGGTGGCAAAGGGAATTTCACGATAAAAGGCGTTGGCCGCCTTGGAAAACGCGGCATGGGGATACGAGGTGATCAGGGCTGCTACATTTTCCGGCACCGCCGAGACCAAAGTATCAGGGATGAAACAGGCCGTGGCCATGGTGCGTTCGAAATCAGCGCGATAGCGCCGATCGGCAAAAAAGGTGATCTGCCCCTCGCCGGCTTGCGCCAAAGGGGCCACCCCCGTGACCGTGATGGCGGCATCGGCAGCGTCAGCCAACCGCGCGCCCGTGATTTCAGCCAAGGCCCCCAAAGCCATGGGGCCACTGTGCAGAAAATAGCGGGGATTGGGCATGGCGGGCGTCCCTGATTTGGCCGTTTGGTCTGACCCTGTTAGCGGCTGACGCGCTCAACGCGGAAGGGCTTCAAGGTGGCGTCGAGCTTTTGAATGACCTCTGGCGTAATATCCACCGACGAATTGGCATAAATCAGCTGCGACCGGTCCACCAAGATCTCGGCACCACGGCGGGTGGTGACCTCTTTCAAAATGGGCTCGAGATATTTATTGATGGTCTCCATGGCCTTGGCGCGGGTGGCTTCGAGCTCTTGGCCCCGGGTTTTCATCAATTGCTCGAAGTTTTGTGCGCGACGGCCAAGGGCCTCGACACGCTGCTGAAGCTGCACCTGGGTCAACTGATCACGCTGCGATGAGATGCGATCCTTTTCCGTGGCGATGGCCTTGCTTTCCCGCTCGAGCTCGGTGTTCATTTGCTCGCCCATGGTTTTCAACTGCTGCATCACGCTTTTCCCGGCAGCCGACTGGCCAATGACACGGGCCTCGTCCATGACCAAAACCGTGGTAGCTTGGGCATTTTGGGCCGCCGCAGGCTGAGCCAAGCCGATGGATCCCGCCATCAGCACGCCGATGGTCATGGGGGCCGCCAGGACCTTCAGGCTGTTCACTGCAAAAACTCGTTTCATACTTAGAACCTCGTGATGGATGAGAACCGGAAGGTCTCGGTTTTGTCGTAGTCTTCCTTGGCCAGGATTTGGCTGAAGTCAAAGCGGATGGGGCCAAAAGGCGACTCCCAAAAGACGCTGACGCCCGCCGATGCCCGCAGGGACATGTCATCCACGACCGAAGGGTTGGTTTTGTCGACATCATCCAACATGCCCACGGTGCCGAAATCGGTAAAGACCGCGCCGGTAATACCATATTCCTCGGGCAGGCCCAAGGGGAAGCGCACTTCCAAGGTGCCGATGGCATAGGCCTTACCACCCAAGGCATCTTGGAAGGTCAACTCGCGCGGGCCGATACCGGCGGTTTCAAATCCGCGGAAAGACGAGCCGCCTTTGAAAAAGCGATCGTTGATGCGCACATTGTCGCCGCCCCAGCCGACCACATACCCCGCATCATAGGAGGCACTGGCCACCACATCGGTGATGATGCGCTTGTAAACCGTGCCGCTGCTTTGGGTTTTCACATACTGCACATCACCCCCCAGGCCCGCAAAATCCTGACTGAAGGACCAGACGAAACCGCTGGAAGGCTTGATGGCGTCATCGCGTTTGTCCCAGCTGAAGGTGTACCCCACCACAGAGGTCAAACGAGACCCCCGCTGATTACATACCGTCGCCGAGATCAGACCCGCCGTACAGGCCGCGTCATTGGCCACCACTTCGTCAGTGCGCAAGGAGTATCGCGTATGCAGGAACGAGTGTTCACTGGTGGGGAAACCCGCCCGCACACCAGCCCCGGCCGAGCGAATGTCAAAACCCGCCGTGTCTTCGTAATTGGTTTGGGTGGCAAAGAGATCGAAGCCTGCCGCCAGATTGCGGCCCAGGAAGCGCGGCTCGGTAAAGCGCAACTCGGCATTCTGACGCAGCGATGAGGTCGAGAACCCAAGGCGCAGGAACTGCCCACGACCGCGCAGGTTGCGCTCGGTCAAGGAAACATCAAACAGCAGGTTATCCACCGACGAGTAACCCAAGCCAAAGGACAGCTCACCGGTCGAGCGTTCTTTGACGTTCACCTTCACCGTCGTGCGGTCGGCTTCGTTACCACTGGGGGTTTCTTCGATTTCTACCTCTTGGAAAAAGCCCAAAGCGCGAATTTTTTGTCGCGACCGATCCAGCAAAACCCGGTTGAAGGCATCGCCTTCGGCGATTTTCATCTCACGGCGAATGACGTGATCCAGGGTCCGGGTGTTGCCCTCAATATCAATGCGATCAACATACACCCGCGGGCCTTCATTGAGCTTAAAGGTCAGATTGACCTCTTGGGTTTCGCGGTTTTTGTCATAATCCGGCAAAACCTCGACAAAGGCATAGCCCGCAGTGCCCGCAAAGTAATTCAGCGCATCAATGGAGGCCTCGATCTTTTTCGCCTGATAGAGGTCACCTTTTTGGATGGGCAATAACAGGCTGAGGTCTTCATCTTTCAAGCTGTCGAGCGTGGTTTCGACCTTCACGTCACCAAAAGTGTATTTCTCGCCCTCGTCCAAGGTGAAGGTCAGATAGAAATCTTCTTGGTCCGGGCTGAGCGCCGCCGTGGCCGAAACCACACGGAAATCGGCATAGCCATGATTACTGTAATGCTGGCGCAGCAACTCTTGGTCATAATCAATGCGATCCGGGTCGTAATTGTCATTTGAGCTCAGCGGGCGGTACCACCGCGACTGGCGCGTGATGATCTCGTCACGCAATTCGCGATCGGAAAAGGCGTTGTTGCCAATGAAGTTGATGCGGCGGATCCCTGTGGTTGGCCCCTCGTCAATTTCAAAAATCAGGTCAACACGCTTTTGCTCGAGCTCCTTGACCTTGGGGGTCACGGTCGCTGCAAAATAGCCCGAACGCCGATACACTTCGATGATGCGTTGCACATCCGACTGCACGCGGGCACGGGTGAACACCGAACGCGGGGCTGCCGTGACCTCTTCGCGCAGTTTGTCGGTGCCAACGTGTTTGTTGCCCTCGAATTTTACCTGGTTGATGATGGGGTTTTCCACCACATACACAACCAGGACATCGCCCTGCATTTGCAGTTTGGCGTCGGCAAACAATCCGGTGGCGAACAAAGCCTTGATCGACTGGTCAGCTGCCGCCGGCGTATACCGATCACCGATCTGCAAGGTCATGTAAGAAGCGACTGTGGCAGGCTCGACACGCTCGGCGCCCTGAACGGCGATGTTACGGATGTAGGGATTCGCTTGATCAGCAGCCGTTGGCGTTGATTGCGCCCACGCCGGCACCGTCAATTGTGTCAACCAAATCAAGGCCATACAAACAAGCGCCACTGATTTGCGAAGGGGTGATGTTGTCATTGTGTCCCTCTTGAACCCGCATATCCCGAACGACCCTCTTATCAGGTCCCGATCAGCTTACCAACCCACGAAGGGCATCAATCACTTTCAAATTCACAAGGTCATTCCAGGTGGCAAAAACCATCAGCCCCAGGATCATCACCAGCCCCACCTGGAAGCCAAAATTTTGCACCCGTTCCGGCAAGGGTTTTCCGCGCACGGCCTCGTAGGTGTAAAAGACAATATGCCCCCCATCCAGCATGGGGATGGGAAACAGGTTCAGCATACCGATGCTGACCGACAGAATGGCCGAAAGGTGAATCAGTGCAATAAAGGCCATCGAGAGCTTTTCGCCAATACTTTCGCCCGCTTGCAGGCCGGCCTCGGCGGTTTGCCCGGTGATCTTGGCAATGCCCAAGGGCCCGCTGAGCTGGTCGGCCGGCGCAATGCCCAAGATGATGCGTTTCAAATAGCCCAGTGTCTCGGTGGTCACCTGCCAGGTGCGCTTGGCGCCTTCGGCCACAGCATCGATGGGGCCATAATGGATGCGCTGAATGTCGCTGCCTTGGGTGCTGCGGCTGATGCCCAGTACGCCGATTTTATGCTCATAACCAAAGCGATCCGTGACGACCTTGCGTTCGGGTGTCGCCTGCAGCTCAACAACCTGACCATCCCGGCGAACTTGGAAGTCAATCTCGGCACCGGCACGATAGGCCACGATTTCTTGCAGATCTGAAAAGCTGTTGATGCTGCGGCCATTGGCCTCGAGGATCACATCGCCGGACTGAAAGCCCGCGGCCTCGGCGGCACTTTCTGGCACGACTTGGTCCACGCGAGCCTCGGTGACCTCGCGGCCGAGGGTCATGAATAGGGCGGCGAAAATAACAATCGCCAGCAGATAATTGGCCATCGGCCCAGCGGCGGCAATGATGATGCGCTGCCAGACGGGCTTGAAATGATAATAGTCTTTGACGGCGGCCTCGCCTTCCTCGGCGGCGATATGATCGCGCATTTGCTCCAGGTGGCTTTTGTCCGGCACACTGGCCGCATTGATATCGCCAGAGAACTTGACATACCCCCCCAGCGGCAAGGCACAGACCTTCCACTCGACGCCATTTTTATCGGTGCGCCCAAACAGCTTTTGCCCAAAGCCAATGGAAAAGGCATCGATTTTGGTCTTAAAAATCCGCCCAGCCAAATAGTGGCCATACTCGTGCACCGCCACCACCAGCGTCAGAACAAACAAAAACGGAATGATGGTGGTAATCAGACTGACAACAGTATCCACAGATTAAACCTCTTCTACATGCTTGGGGGCGTGAGACACACGGGTGCCCAAGGCGGCAACAACCGACACGGCCCACCGCCGTGCTTTTTTATCCAGCATCAAAATGTCTTCGATATCGTGGGCGGACTGAACCGCCGATGAAGCGTCATGGGCCAAGGCGTGCTCTATGACCTCGGCCACCACGCGGGCGATATCCAGAAAGCCAATCTTGCCCATCAAAAAGGCCTCAACCGCCACTTCGTTGGCCGCGTTCAGCACGCAGGGCATACCGCCCCCCAGCCGCAAGGCCGCACGCGCCATATCCAACAACGGAAAACGACGGGGGTCGTGGCGCTCGAAAGTCAAACTTTGCAATGTTGCCAGATCCAACCGCGGCGCGGGCCAGGCAATCCGCATGGGCCATCCCAGCGCATAGGCAATGGGGGTGCGCATATCGGGGGGCGACAACTGCGCCAAACTGGAGCCATCGGTGTAGGTGACCATCGAATGCACAATGGATTCGGGATGCACCAGCACATCGATGTTTTGCTCGGGCATATGAAACAACAAGGCGGCCTCGATCAGCTCCAGCCCCTTGTTCATCATGGTGGCACTGTCGACCGAGATCTTGGCCCCCATCGACCAATTGGGATGATCACAGGCCTGGCGCGCCGTGACCTGTGCCATTTCCGCCAAACTGGATTGCCGGAAAGGCCCACCCGATGCGGTCAGGGTGATGTGATCCACCTGGCTTGCGTTTTCAGGCTCGAGAACCTGGTAAATGGCGCTGTGTTCGCTGTCGACGGGCAAAATGGTGGCCCCGGCCCGCTTGGCAGCGGTCATCAGGTTTTGGCCCGCACAGACCAGACTTTCTTTGTTGGCGAGCGCAATGGTGGCCCCCCGTTTGGCCGCTGTCAGCACCGGCAGCAATCCCGCGACACCCACAATGGCGGCCATCACCCAATCTGATGGGCGCTGCGCGGCCTCGAGGACCGCGCTGTCCCCGGCCGAGACTTCGATATCCAAACCCGCAAGCGCCGTTTTCAGAAGGGGATAGCCCGCTTCATCGGCCAGAACCACGGATTTGGGCTGAAACTCGCGGGCCTGGGCGATCAGAGCCTCGACATTGCTGTGGGCCACCAGGGCCTCAATCTGGCCGGGCTCCACACCCTTGTGACGCAACAGATCCAGCGTGGCGGTGCCAACGCTGCCCGTCGAGCCCAAAATTGTATAACTGGTGTGTGTGGGGTGTGTCTGCATATCCATATCGGTCGTGTTATCCCTGGCTCCACAATACGGGCAAGAAAGTCAAGATGCCGGTGGCCACCACCATAGCGGCCATCAACCCATCAATGCGATCCAACAGGCCCCCATGGCCCGGGATCAAGCCGCCTGCATCCTTGGTGCCAAACTCACGCTTCATCAGGGATTCAAACAAATCTCCAAATTGCGAGGCCACACTCAGGATCAAACCCAAAACCAACAGCGCCAGAATGCCATGATGGGGCGCGAAGACAAAGTGAAAAGCCACCCCCGTGGCCATGGCCGCCACCGCCCCCCCAATGGCCCCGGACCAGGTTTTGTTGGGTGACACCGCAGGCGCAAGCTTCGCGCCGCCGACCATACGCCCAGCCACATAAGCCGCAGAATCTGTGGCCCAAATCGCCAAAACCACCAGCATAACCAGAAGTTGCCCATCCGGCGCTTGGCGCAGCCACAGGGCACACACATGGGGCACCCCCACATAAATCACACCAAAGGCCACATCGGCGATGCCGCCGCGTTTGATCACAGCCACCAGTGCCGCGAACGCCGCACCCGCCACAATGCACCAGAACGCCAAGCCAAACGCCCCCATTTGGCCCAAAATCACCCCCAACAGGATCGAGCCCGCCTGGATGATAACCGTGGTGTGGCGCAGGCGCGGCACGGACATCTTGGCCCATTCCCAGGCGCACAACACCGCCGAGATCATAATCAAGCCAAAATAAAACCAGCCGCCGAACCATATGCTCAGCAGCACGGCTGGACCCAAAATGGCCGCAGAGATAAGACGCAAGGTCAACTGGCGATCGGGCATTTAGGCCTCCAGCCGCGCGGGGCTGGTGGGTTCATTTTGGCTGTCTTTA
Source organism: uncultured Caulobacteraceae bacterium (assembly GCA_937138625.1). GTDB lineage: Bacteria > Pseudomonadota > Alphaproteobacteria > Caulobacterales > Caulobacteraceae > CAKZPF01. The sequence goes on from CAKZPF010000003.1 coordinate 283,938, forward strand.
CGCGCACCAAAACGCCGATCACGCCGGGCATATTCCGCCAATGCCGCGTCCAAGGCCTCGGCGCCATAATCAGGCCAGAGGGTGTCTTGGAAGACCAATTCCGCATAGGCACATTGCCACAACAAAAAATTCGAGAGGCGCTGTTCGCCGCTGGTGCGGATCAGCAAATCCACATCCGGCAAGCCCCGGGTCATCAAAGCGGCATTGACATCGGCCTCGGTGATTATGGTTGTTTTGCCAGATGAAGACAATTCAACAATCGATTGAACAGCCGAAATAATTTCGTCCCTGGCCCCATAATTAAAGGCCACATTCAAATTCAGATGCGTGCCCTCGGCGGTACGGGCCTCGGCCTCGTCCAGCAGAGCCAAAATATCGGGCTCGAGCCCCTGTCGAGAGCCGATGATGCGCACTTTGACCCCTTCGGCAGCCAGTTTTTTCACATCGGCGTGCACGAACTCACGCAACAGACCCATGAGGTCGGTGACCTCTTGGCGGGGGCGCTGCCAGTTTTCCGTCGAAAAGCCAAACACCGTCAAATAGGGAATGCCGCGCTCGCCCGCCGCGCGCACGGTGCGTCGCAAGGCCTCGACGCCAGCGCGATGCCCTAAAACCCGAGGTTTTTTATGTTGGGTGGCCCAGCGGCCATTGCCATCCATGATAATGGCCACATGTTGAGGCAAACCGGTGCCATCGCCAAAGCCTGAGGCCGTGACATTGGGGTCGGAACACTGCGGATCATACGGCGCCATGAGCGCTCCTGGCCGAGGTGGGGGTCAATCAGACCTGCATAATTTCGGCTTCTTTGGCTTTCAACAGCTCATCGATTTTTTCGATATGCTGGTCGGTCAAGGCTTGGACCTCTTTTTCCAGACCCTTTTGCTCGTCTTGGCTGATGTCACCGTCTTTTTCGGCTTTTTTCAGCATGTCATTGGCTTCACGGCGCACGTTGCGCACAGACACGCGCGAGGTTTCGGCGTATTTGCCGGCCATTTTCACCAGCTCCTTGCGGCGCTCTTCGTTCAGGGCCGGCATGGGCACGCGCACGGTGGTGCCATCCACCACCGGGTTCAACCCCAGGCCCGCATTGCGAATGGCCTTTTCGACGCTGACCACCAAGCCCTTGTCCCAGACGTTCACCGACATCATGCGGGCTTCGGGCACGCTGATGGCGCCAACCTGGTTCATCGGCATGTTCGAACCATAGGCCTCGACCATAATGGGCTCCAACAAGGCCGCTGAGGCCCGGCCCGTGCGCAAACCGGCAAATTCAGATTTCAGGCTGGCGATGGCCGCGTCCATACTTTTTTTGAAGGGCGAAAGATCGGTCATGCGAAGGATCCCTTATGTGGTTTTGTGTTCGGAAATCACGGTGTGCTTGCCCTGCCCTTGCAGAACGTGGTGCAAGCCCCCGCGCGTGTGAATGGAAAAGACCAAGATGGGAATCGAGTTTTCCCGCATCAAGCTGACGGCCGAGGCATCCATAACCCGCAGATCTTTGGCCAAAACGTCCATATAGCTAAGGGACGGCAGGTGTTCAGCCGTGGCATCCTTTTTGGGATCCGCCGTATAAACCCCATCCACCTGGGTGCCTTTCATCAGGGCATCACAGCCCATTTCCGCCGCCCGCAAGGCCGCTGCCGTGTCGGTGGTGAAAAAGGGATTGCCGGTGCCGGCCGCAAAAATCACCACCCGCCCCTTTTCCATATGGCGAATGGCCCGGCGGCGGATATAGGGCTCGCAGACCGTCATCATCGGAATGGCCGAGAGCACACGGGTATCGAGCCCCTGCCCTTCAAGTGCGGTTTGCATCGCCAGGGCGTTCATCACGGTCGCCAGCATGCCCATATAATCGGCGCTGGCGCGCTCCATACCCTGGGCCGCGCCCGACACCCCGCGAAAGATATTGCCCCCACCAATGACCAAACACAGCTCTGCCCCGCCTTTAACGGCGGCGGCCACGTCGCTGGCAATGGCTTCGGCGGTTTTCATATCAATGCCGTAACTGCCATCGCCCATCAGGGCTTCGCCGGAAATTTTCAACAGCACGCGCTTATAACGCAGGGGGGATGTCGTCTGACCCTCTGACGCTGTTTCGCTCATGCGTTTGTCCTTTTCCGCGGTCGTGGCTGTGGGATCGATACTGTCCATGGTGGTCTACTGATCACAAACTTTAGGCCCCCGATCAAGCGGGGGCCTTGAAGTTTTGTCTTAGGCGTTGACTTGACCCGAAGCGGCCGCCACTTCGGCAGCGAAGTCTTCTTCTTTCTTTTCAACACCCTCGCCAAGCTCCAGGCGAATAAAGCCCTCAAGCTTCACCTTGCCGGAAAACTCTTTGTCCAGATAGGCTTCGACTGTGTTGTCAGGGTCCATGACAAACGACTGCTTGCCCAGCACCACCTCTTCCATGAATTTGCGCAAACGCCCTTCGATCATTTTTTCAATGACGTTATCAGGCTTGCCACTTTCCCGAGCTTGTTCGGTGAAAATGGCCTTTTCACGCTCGATCACATCGGCCTCGAGATCATCAGCCGAGGTCGACAGCGGGCGGGTTGCCGCCACGTGCATGGCAATCTTGCGCCCAGCTTCCAGCATTTTGTCTTGGTTTTCACCACCGGACAACGCCACCAACACGCCAATTTTCCCCATTTCCGGGGTGGCGGCGTTGTGAATGTAGCTGGCGACCACGCCCTCTTCCACATCCAGGCGCTGCAGACGACGCAGGCTCATGTTCTCGCCGATGGTGGCGATCATGTCTTGCACGGTCTCGTCAACGGTTTTGCCGCTGTCGGTCTTGGCGGCCTTTACGGCCTCCAGGTCCCCACCGGCATCCAAGGCCGTGGCGGCAATGCGCTTCAGATTGCTCTGGAAGGTTTCGTTGCGGGCTACAAAGTCAGTTTCCGAGTTCAACTCAACGGCGATCCCGCTCATGCCCTTGCCCTTGCTTTGTGTGGCCACGGCCACCAGACCTTCGGCGGCGACGCGATCGGCCTTTTTGGCGGCTTTCGACAAGCCCTTGGCTTTCAGCCAATCCATGGCGGCTTCAACGTCACCATTGGTTTCCGACAAAGCTTTTTTGCAATCCATCATGCCCGCGCCTGATTTTTCGCGCAGCTCTTTGACCATACCTGCTGTAATCTCAGCCATTGTCATTTCTCCTTAGCATTGAAAGAGCGCCCCATCTCGGGGCGCTCGGGATTATTCGGTTTTGGCGTCGGCGGCTTGATCCGCTTTTGTCTCTGCCGTGCCTTCGTCAGCCTTATCCTCATCCGCTTTGGCAGCGGGCTTTTTGCGGCCTTTGGTCTCGACCTTTACGGCTTTGTCCGCGTCCGCTTTGGCCTCACTCTTTTCATCGGCCTTATCATTCGCTTTATCTTGGGCCGGGGCCACAGCCGCCTCCATCGGGGGCTCGGCGGCCTCACCGGCATCCACGCCCAGGGCCTCTTGGCTTTGGGCCAGCCCCTCAAGGGCGGCACTCGCGATCAACTCGCAATACATGGTGATGGCGCGGGTGGCGTCATCATTGCCTGGGATGGGGTAATCGATGCCATCGGGGTCACAGTTGGTGTCCACGACCGCAATCACGGGAATGCCCAGCTTGCGGGCCTCTTGGATGGCGATGGCCTCTTTGTTGGTGTCGATCACGAACATCAGATCCGGCTGACCGCCCATGTCCTTGATCCCGCCCAGGGCACGCTCCAGTTTCTCTTGCTCGCGGGTCAGCTGCAGGATTTCTTTTTTCTTACGGCCAGGTGCGCCGTTTGCCAAAATCTCGGTCACGTCACGCAAACGCTGAATGGACTTGGAAATGGTGCTCCAGTTGGTCAGCGTACCGCCCAACCAGCGCTGATTCATATAGTATTGCGCGCAACGATTGGCCGCATCGGCAATCGGGCCCGAGGCCTGGCGCTTGGTGCCCACAAACAGCACACGACCACCACCGGCGGCGACTTCACGCACCTTCAGCAACGCCTGGTGCAGCAATGGCACGGTTTGCGATAGGTCAATGATGTGGATATTGGACCGCGCCCCAAAGATATACTTGTCCATCTTGGGGTTCCAGCGGTGGGTTTGGTGGCCAAAGTGCGCGCCCGCTTCCAACAGATCACGCATGCCAACATTCGGCATAGACATTCGGTTTTCTCCTTCTCCGGTTAGCCTCCGCAAGGGGGTGTGCCGGGACATCCCGGACCGGAGCGAGCGATGGCAACACACCACCTCCCGCGCCCTTGCGTGTGGAATACGGGGCTTATGGCGCATTTGTAGGCAAAAGGCAAGCCAACAATTGCCCCGCCAGTGCCTAGCAAAAAAGCTGTGCGAAGGCTGAATTCGCCCCTGGCGATCTTGTGGCTTTGCGCTATGACTAGAGGCATGGTGCCCTTTGTTCATTTGCGCTTTCGCTCGGCCTACTCGTTACTCGAGGGGGCCATCCTCGTCAAAGAAGCAGCCGAGCTGGCACAGAAATATAAAATGCCCGCGCTGGGAATTGCCGACAGCAACAACCTGTTCGGGGCCTTGGATTTTTCAGAAACCCTGGCCGCCGCCGGCGTGCAACCCATTATGGGGGCCGCGATCTCGGTGCGCTTTTCCGCGCCGGATTTGCAGACACAGGTGCTGAAACCTGATGGCGAGGTGGTGTTGCTGGCGCAAAATCCGGCAGGCTGGCGGCATCTGATGGCCATTGCCAGTGCCGCGCACCTCGAGACCGCTGAGGCCGCCAGCCCCCACGTGCCCTGGCAGACCATTGCTGATCATGCCGAGGGCCTGATCTTGCTAAGCGGTGGTTTGGGGGGGGCTGTGAACCGGGCGCTGGTAATGGGCCGGACCGACGAGGCCAAGGCGTGGCTAGGTCAGATGCATCAGGTTTTCCAAGACCGCTTTTACATCGAGCTGCAACGCCACGGCCTGCCCGACGAAGCCCAAACCGAGCCTGAACTGCTGACCTGGGCCTATGCGCATCACGTGCCGTTGGTGGCCACCAATGACCCGCATTTCCCCACGGGCGATTTGTACGAGGCCCACGACGCGTTGCTGTGCATTGCCGAGGGCAGCTTTGTCAGCCAAGAGGACCGCCGCCGCCTGAGCCGCGAACATTTTTTCAAATCCCCCGCCGCCATGGCCGAGCTGTTTTCAGACCTGCCCGAGGCCGTTGACAACACGCTCGAGATCGCCCAGCGCTGCGCCGTGCGGGTGCGCACCCATCCGCCCATCTTGCCCAAATTCGCCGATGATGAGATCGAGGCCCTGAAAGCACTGGCCCATAAGGGGCTCGAGGAACGCTTGGCCATCATTCCCCTGGCGGCGGACAAAGCCGATTATATCAAGCGGCTGGATTGGGAGTTGGACATCATCGCCGGTATGGGCTTTAGCGGCTATTTCTTGATCGTTGCCGATTTCATCCAATGGGCCAAGACCAATGGTGTGCCTGTGGGCCCGGGTCGTGGCTCGGGGGCGGGCTCGCTCGTGGCCTATGCTCTGACCATCACCAACCTGGACCCGTTGCGCTTTGGGCTGCTGTTTGAGCGGTTTTTGAACCCGGAACGGGTCTCTATGCCCGATTTCGATATCGATTTTTGCCAGGAACGCCGCGAGCGTGTGATCAAATACGTCTGTGAAAAATATGGTGCGGATAAGGTGGCCCAGATCATCACCTTTGGGGCCCTGCAGGCCCGCGCCGTCACCCGCGATGTGGGCCGCGTTCTGCAACTGCCGCTGGGGCTGGTGGACCGTCTGGCAAAGATGATCCCCAACAACCCAGCAAGCCCGACCACCCTGGCCGAAGCCTTGGAAATCGAGCCTCGCTTGCGCCTGGCCCGGCGCGAGGATGCGGCTGTGGATAAGTTGTTTGACATCGCCTTGCAGCTCGAGGGCCTATTCCGCAACGCCTCGACCCACGCCGCCGGTGTGGTGATCGGTGACCGCCCCCTTGTCGAGCTCTGCCCCCTTTATAAAGACCCGCGATCGGACCTGCCGGCCACCCAATTCAATATGAAATGGGTCGAGCCCGCCGGCCTGGTGAAGTTCGATTTTTTGGGCCTGAAAACGTTGACCGTGCTGACCCGGGCCCAGGGCTATCTGAAACAACAAGGCATTGATGTCGATTTTGATCTGCTGCCACTGGATGACGAAAAAACCTATGAGCTGATGACCGCGGGCAACACCATCGGCGTCTTTCAGCTCGAGAGCACGGGCATGCGCGACACCCTGCGCAAGCTGCGCCCCGGCAATATCGAGGAAATCATCGCCTTGATCTCGTTGTACCGTCCAGGGCCGATGGAAAACATTGATGTCTATGTAGATTGTAAGTTCGGCCGCCGCCCGCCGGACATGCTGCACCCCACCCTCGAGCCCATTTTGAAAGAGACCTACGGCGTCATCATCTACCAAGAGCAGGTGATGCAGATCGCCCAGGTGTTGTCGGGCTACTCGTTGGGTGAGGCCGACCTGTTGCGCCGCGCCATGGGGAAAAAGAAAAAAGAGGAAATGGACAAACAAAAAGTCCGTTTCATCAAGGGCGCCAGCGAAAAAGGCGTCGACCCCGACCAAGCGGACCGCATTTTCGAGCTGGTGGCCAAGTTCGCGGGCTATGGCTTTAACAAATCCCACGCTGCCGCCTATGCCGTGATCGCCTATCAAACCGGCTGGTTGAAAGCCAATCACCCCGTCGAGTTCATCGCGGCCTCGATGAGTTTGGATATCCAAAACACCGATAAGCTCGCCGTCTTTTACCAAGACGCCAAACGTCAAGAGATCGAGGTCTTGCCGCCCTGTGTTAATCGATCCGACGCGGATTTCGCCGTCCAAGATGGCAAGGTGCTCTATGCCTTGGGTGCCATTAAAAACGTCGGTCTCAGCGCCATGCGCATGGTGGAGCAAGAGCGCAAGGCCAATGGCCCCTTCAAGGATATTTTTGATTTTGCCAGCCGTATTGACCCCCGCGCCGTCAACAAACGCGCGATTGAGAACCTGGCCCGCGCGGGTGCGTTTGATGGCCTGCACCCCAATCGGGCGCAAATCGTCGCCAACGCCGAGCTGTTGCTGACCATCGCCGCCAGCACCCAAGAGGCCAAAACCAGCAGCCAAGTCAGCCTTTTTGGTGGCGAAGAGGCCATGCCGCACCCGCCCCTGCCCGCGACCCCACCCTGGAGCGCCACCGATGCCCTGGACCAAGAATTGGGGGCCATCGGCTTTTACCTCAGTGGCCATCCCCTGGATGCCATTGCCCCCATGCTGCACAAGCGCCGCGTGGTCTTTGCCGCCAATGCCATTCAGATGATCAAAGATGGCCACAGCGCCCTGCGTATGGCCGGTGTGGTGCGACGCCGCCAAGAGCGCGCCTCGGCCTCATCTGGCGATAAGTTCGCCTTTGTCACCTTATCGGATCCAACCGGCGAATATGAAGTCTTGGTGCCGCCTGAATGCCTGAGCCAAACCCGACATATGTTGGAGGTCGGCGAGCAGGTCATCATCACCGTCCGCGCCCAAAATCGCGATGGTGACGCCCGGTTCTTCGCCGATGGCGTCAGCCCCCTGACCGAACACATCACCCGCAACGTCAAGGGCCTGCGCATCACCGCCCACGGCACACCTGAACAGGTCACGCCTTTAATGGACGTGTTAAAACAGCAATTGCCCGCCACGACTTCTGGCGAGACCGCAAGCGATCGATCCGCCGCGGGCCCACCACCATCTCAAAAACACGGTGCGGCCGAGGGCAAAAAGCCCGGTGAGTTGATTTTGGCCCTAGACCTGCCCGATGGCCAATCCGCCGATATCCGCCTGAGCACGGATTTCCCCCTCAGCCCCGATCTGCAAAACGAATTGCGCGCCCACCCGAGTGTGTTGGCGCTTGAAGAGCTGTAAGGCCGAAATGCCGATGCAAGCGGCGATCCAAATCTTGATCAAAGCCCTGATTCAAATCCTGATAAAAAAACCCTGATCCACGTACCGGTGGATCTCAGACCATTCCGGTGACACAGGCACTGGGCTCCGCATGGAGTCGGGGGCGAGGCACGGAGCCCAGGCCTGTGAACTGAAAACGGTGGCGTCGACTAGCCCGGCATGCCCACCCGCGACAGGCTGGCGGCGCGGGCATACGCCTTCAGGCCACACACCCAATTGGGAATGGGATCAGATGTGGGCGCAGGGGGCAGCACCACACCTGAAGACCGCAAGCCGATCAGATTGGCCGAAAGCGCCAAGCTGGGCCGCACCCGCGCACGATTTGCAGACATCATCTGGGTCATATCCATCACTTGCCTTTCCTGCTAGGTTTTGTGCCGCGATCAGCTTAGCCCACACCCAGGGCCCAGAGGCCTACGCTGGAGACAAACGTCGCCACCGCCACCAGGGCCGCCGCCTCACGCAGCACCCAACGCATCCGCGCCGGCACCAAAGGACGGCGACACAGGCGCACGACCTCTTGAACATGCAGCGGGAAGCGCGGGGCTCCGCGCAAACCGTCGGACGTGAAGGACAATGCAGACTGGGCCATGGCGATCTCCGTGATTTCTTGTTATGTTCCGTCTATGTTCACGGTTATAAATTCTGGTTTTGTTCTCGTCAAGCGAAAAAGAACAAACGCAGCACAAAATAAATTTTCTACTGAAATATGATAGGGTTAATGCGCATTCACCATCACGTCAGTGATGGAAATCTAGGCCTCGACCAACCGCCCGGCTTCAAGGCGCAAAACGCGGTCCATTTTCGGCGTCAGCGCCAAATTGTGCGTGGCGATCAGACAGGCCACCCGACTGGCCCGCGCCGCCTCGACAAAGGCCGCAAACACCCGGTCCGTGGTCTCAGGGTCCAGGTTGCCGGTGGGCTCGTCGGCCAAGACGGCCGCAGGTGTATGCACCAACGCACGCGCAATGGCCACGCGCTGTTGCTCGCCGCCCGACAGCGCCCCCGGTTGGTGATCCAAACGTTCGGCTAGGCCCAAGTGGCTTAGCACCGCTGATGCGGCGGTTTTGGCCTCCTCGACGGGTGTGCCCCCAATGCGCAAGGGCATGGCGGCGTTTTCAAGGGCCGTAAATTCGGGCAGCAAATGATGAAACTGATAGACAAAGCCCAAGGACCGCCGCCGCAAAGCCGTACGCGCCCGGTCGGTCATGTCGGTGCAATCTTGGTCCAAAACTGTGATACGCCCGGCGTCTGGGGCTTCCAATAGGCCCGCGGCGTGTAACAATGACGACTTGCCCGAGCCCGACGGCCCAACCAAGCCCACAATCTCGCCCGGCATCAGCTGCAAATCCACACCCCGCAGCACCGTCAGATCCCCGTGGGGCGTCTGATAAGTGCGGGTCACGCCCTCAAGGCTGAGCACCGGCCTACTCATAGCGCAAGGCCTCTACGGGGTCGAGTTTGGCGGCACGGCGCGCGGGAAAATAGGCCGCCAGCACAGACATCACCGCCGCCCACACCACAACACCAATGATTTCAGACCACTGATATTTCACAGGAATATGGCTGAGGAAATAGACATCGGCGCTGAAAATATCCACGCCCGTCAGGGCCGCAATGCCCCGGTGAATGCCATCGGCATTGCCGGTGATCAGCAGACCCAGCACCAAACCGCCAAGCGCACCGGCCACACCCAAACTGGCCCCAATCAGCAAAAACACCCGCATCACACCACCACGGGTCAGGCCCATGGTGCGCAAAATGGCGATATCGCGGCCCTTGTTTTTCACCAGCATCACCAGACCTGAGATGATGTTCATGGCGGCAATGGCCACCACCATCATCAAAATCATGCGCATGGCGTTGCGTTCGACCATCAGGGCATTGAAAAAGGACTGATTGCGCTCGCGCCAATCGCTGACGTTGCCAGCGCCCGCTATGGCCTCGATCTCCGGGCGAATGCGCGCCACGTGATTGGGGTTTTTCAGATGCAATTCAAACTGCTGCACCTTGTTCTTCATGTTGAAAAACAACTGCGCTTGATCCAAGGGCATAAAGGCAAAAACTTCGTCATATTCCGCCATACCCACAGCAAAGGTGGCCACAACTTCATAGCTTTTCTTGCGCGGGGCCACCCCAAAGGGCGTCGCCGCCCCATTGGGCGAGACCAACGTCACCCAGTCGCCGGGCACCACCCCCAGCCGTGCCGCCAGACGCTCGCCCAAAACAATCTGATCCACGTCTTGGCCAAAGCCATCCAGCAGGCCCAGGCGAATGTTGTCCGCCACGCTGGGCAGGGTTTTCAGATCCGCCGGCCGTATGCCACGCACAAACACCCCCGTGCTGGCCTGACCAAAGGTCACCAAGACCTGACCATCCACCAGCGGCATGGCGCGCTCCACACCCGTCAGGGCCGCCAGGCGTTGGCGTTGGGCCTCGATGGCCTCGTCGCCAATGGCTTGGGAGGCCACATACACATGCCCATTGATGCCCAGAATGCGGTCCATCAGTTCCGCGCGAAACCCGTTCATGATCGACATCACCACAATCAGCACCGCCACCGCCAGCATAATGCCGATGAACGAGATCACGGCGATCATCGAAACCCCGCCATGTTGCCGTCGCGCCCGCAGATATCGCCAGGCCAAGGCCCATTCAAGACCCGAGAACGGAACGCGACCGTGACGGCTCATATGGTGGCTCGGGTTTGTATGAGCTTTTTCAGGGCGGCCTCGGGCGTCAGCTCCTCGACCTCGCCGGTTTTGCGGCATTTCAGCTCCACGACCCCTTTATCGAGACCCTTGGGCCCAACCACCACACGCCAAGGCAAACCAATCAGGTCACAGGTGGCAAACTTGCTGCCTGGGCGCTCGCCTGTGTCATCAAAAAACACCTCAAGGCCTGCGGCCTGCAGCTTGGCGTACAGATCCTCGCAGGCCTCGGCCACGCCGGGTTTGTCGATGTTCAGGCCCATCAGGCCCACATCAAACGGGGCCACCGATTGGGGCCAGATGATGCCGTTGTCGTCGTGGCTGGCCTCGATAATCCCGCCCAACAGACGGGAAATCCCCACACCATAGGAGCCCATATGCACAAAGCGCTCGGCGCCATCGGGGCCCACCACGGCGGCGTTCATCGCCTTGGAGTATTTTTCGCCGAAATAGAAAATGTGCCCGACCTCGATGCCACGGGCCGAGAGCTGTTTGTCAGCAGGGATGTGCGCAAATTCGGCCTCGTCGTGCATTTCATCGGTGGCAGCATATAGGGCGGTGCGCTGGTCCACCAACAGCTGCAAATCAGCATCGAAATCCAGATCCAGCCCCGGCGGCGGCATATCCACCAGATCGGCATGGCAAAACACGGCGCTTTCGCCGGTCTCGGCCAGGATGATAAACTCGTGGCTCAGGTCCCCGCCAATGGGACCCGTGTCGGCGCGCATGGGCACGGCCTTCAGACCCATACGGGCAAAGGCATTCAAATAGGCCAAGAACATACGGTTATAAGAAGCCCGCGCCCCGGCTTCGTCGAGGTCGAAGCTGTAGGCATCTTTCATCAAAAACTCGCGGCCACGCATCACCCCAAAGCGCGGGCGGATTTCATCGCGGAATTTCCACTGGATGTGATATAGGTTTTTCGGCAAGTCTTTATAGGACTTCACAAACCCCTTGAAGATATCCGTGATCATTTCCTCGTTGGTCGGCCCATACAGCAAATCGCGATCATGGCGGTCTGTAATGCGCAGCATCTCCTTGCCGTAATCATCATAACGACCGGACTCCCGCCACAAATCCGCAGACTGGATGGTGGGCATCAGCATCTCGATGGCGCCGGCGCGGTTCATTTCTTCGCGTACAATCTGCTCGATGCGCTTCAAAACCCGCAAGCCCAAAGGCAACCAGGCATAAATCCCCGACGAGGTCTGGCGGATCAACCCGGCGCGCAGCATCAATTGGTGGGAGACGATTTTGGCCTCGGCGGGGGTTTCTTTCAGAATCGGCAAAAAGGTGCGGGAGCGTTTCATGGGAATCGATTGTCTTTCTGGTGTTTCCCCTTCCTAACCCGTGAGCAGGCAAACGGAAAGGGGGATACGCCCCTTATCCGAGAAGAAGAACCTTACCAGTCATAACGTGGCGCCTGGATAATTTGAAAGGTGATCACGGCCCAAACCACCAACCACACCGCTGCCGCCAGCAGTGACGTGATCAGCAATTTTTTGCGCAAATTGGTGACCAAGGGCGCGCCCGGGTCGGTACCCGCCTGCCAATCGCCATCTTCATGCTGAGAGCGCACGCCCAGCGGCAACACCACAAACAGCAGCACCCACCAAATGATAATATAAACAGCAATGCCGGTGAACAGCGTCATAGGTTTCGCATCTCAATATAAAAATACTGTTGCATTTGAAGTTTCATCTTGTTATAACTGGCCCAGATTTTATGATTTATTTTCGAGTTTCAGGAGCCATATCAAATGAGTCAAGTCAATTTGCAAGATCGGATTGTTGCCACCCATCACGTGAACCTCGACAACGATCCATCCACAGTCGAGTTTATTGCGATCGTCGATATGGGACGTGGTTACCACAATGCCTATGAAGTGGACCGCAACGGCCGCATCCTTGACCCTCAAAGCCCGCTGAGCGTCCACAAAAACATTGATATTAATTTTGATGGCAAGCCTGAAGGCGACAGCCTTTATATTGAACGCGATGGCGCATTGACCGCCCGCTCGATCACGAATTTGCGGTATGATTCTGACGAGGCACTAGAAACCGCCCGTTATGGGCGGCATGATATCCTTCCCACCAACGGCCAATATGACCTGAACAAAGATGGGCAGGGCGACGGGGTGACAACAGGCCAGCCTATAATCAACACCCATCATCGAGATGGCTATGAAGAGCGCTATGAAACCCTGGTGACCATCACGCCCACCTGGACCCCGGATCGCCGCATCACCCAAGAAGAGTTGTCAGACAATTGTCTGCATGAATCTCATCGCCGTCATTAACCCACCGGACACACAGCTATGACTCATTCGAGCCTTTCCAATGATTTACAAAAGCATATCGTCGCCACCTATCATGTTAATCTAGTGGGGACCAACAAGCACACCGAATTCATTGCCATCGTTGATCAGGGCGAAAAAGGATACGGCGTCTATGAGGTCAACAGAAACGGCACCATCAAAACTCCCCACAGCCCACTAAGCCTGCATAGTGATATTGACATCAATTTTGACGGCGAAGCAGAAGGGACAAACCTATACCTCGATGATCACGGCAGCCTCGCGGCGCGGGTTGTGTCTGTAAAACCTGGCTTTTCCGAAGCCATGCCGCAAACGGTTGCATTTGGTCCAGACACCATTCCTACCGACTGTGGGTGCGGCTACGACCTGAACAATGATGATATAAAGGATCATGTCAGCACACAGCGGCTAGAAACAAGTGAATCCCCAGGCGGAGATTACACGCTTTTTGAAACTCAGATCACCATCACGCCAACGTGGACACCTTTGCACGAAGCCCTCAAACGGTCATAAAATCGTGGGCCTCAAGGTTTAAAGGCCATAACATCAAAGTAAGGCCCCGTAGACAGGAGCCTTCAGTGTGTTTTTATGATTATATCACAAAGTTCACTGTCAATATATTCCAAAATTTGCTATGGGTATTGCGTTTATTAACCATAGTTTTGTTTTGGAGATTTTGTCATGCCCGATCCCACCCTGTTGGGGACTTATCAAGTCAGCAATCTTGAAACCCCTGCCCCACAAGATTTTGTCAGCCTGGTGCAAGAACAAGACGGCCATACGCGTCTGTTCTCATCCGATGCCCAGGGGAATTACGATCTGCACACCCCTGCCACCCAGGTGGACGTCGATGGCGATGGCTGGGCCGACACCCCGATTTATAACCCCAGCCTACTGGATCGCGAGCTTAGGCGCAACGTCAATCGCCGCAACAGCCTGATTGTGATCCCATGTGATGCGGACCAGACCCAAGCCCTGATTGATAATGGGGACGTCACCTTGCGCCGTCAGCGCACCCGTCAGACCGCGGCTGGGCCCGAGACCACGGCCATTTACCAGGGCGATATCAATGGAGATGGCCGCGTGGATCGCCTGGTGACCACCAATGGCGGCCTGCCCCATTATGCCATCCGACCAGCGCCCTAATGGCTGAGCTCAGGCTTCGCCATCAACTCGACCAAGACGCCATTGAAATCTTTGGGGTGAACAAAGATCACCGGCACGCCGTGGGCCCCGATACGAGGCTCGCCCGTACCCAGCACGGTGGCCCCCTTTTCGCGCATGGCGTCACGGGCTTTGATGATGTCCTCCACCTCAAAGCACACATGATGCTGGCCACCCTTAGGGTGTTTTTCGAGGAATTTCACAATCGGCGAAGCCTCGCCCAGGGGCTCGATCAGTTCAATTTCTGAATTTTCCAGATGCACGAAGCGCACGCGTACGCCTTGTTCGGGCAGGTCTTTGATCTCGGAAATATCAGTGGCGCCAAACATAGTCCGATAAACCTCGGCGGCCTCATCCACCGATGGCACCGCCACACCCACATGATTTAAGCGACCAATTTTCATGGTGTTCTCCCTCAGACTACTAAAATCACACACTCGACCAAGGGCCTTTTGTCCCAGATATATTCCGCCCGTTTGCGCACCTTGCGGGCCAGAACCGTCTCGGCTTCCGAGAGATTCCGGCGCTGGGCCTTGGGCAGGCGTCGCCAGGCCTCGGCGGCTTCCTCGGCCAGATCTTCGATCCAGCTCTCGATAGGCTCGTCATCATCGGCAGGCATGCCGGACATGCGCAACTCGGGCCCCGAGACCACACGCGCCTGATCATCAATGGCCAGTCCAATGGTGATATGCCCCGCATAGGCCATGCGGCGACGCAAACGCATAGCATCGTCATCGGCGGGCACCAAAAAGCCGCCGTCCACAAACAGGCGTCCGCTGGGGACCTCGTCGATGACGCTGGCCCCCTTGGGGGTGATTTTGATCATCTGACCATTTTCCGGCGCCAAGGCATGGGGCACCTGCAGCGACAAGGCAAAACGCGCGTGTTCATGCAAATGCCGGGTTTCCCCATGGGTAGGGATGGCGATTTTCGGCTTGGCGAGTGCGTACATATCCCGCAACTCGTCACGACAGGGGTGGCCCGAGACATGGATGGGATGCTCGCGTTCGGTGATGATGCGCACACCATTGGCCGCCAGTTTGTTTTGCAGGTTGCGAATGCCGATTTCATTGCCCGGGATCACGCGCGAGGAAAACAACACCGTATCCCCCGCCCCGAAGCTGACAGCGCGATGGCTGCCCTCGGCAATGCGCGCCAGCGCCGCCCGCGGCTCGCCTTGGGACCCTGTGCACAGGTACAAGACCGCCTCGTCGGGCATCATGCGGGCTTCGTCTTCGGTGACGAATTCAGGAATATCCTGCAGCAAACCCACGGATTTCGCCGCCGCCACATACCGGCCCAGCGACCGCCCCAATAGGCAGACATGGCGCTCGGCGGCGGCTGCAGCGCGGATGATGCTCTCGACCCGGCCGATATTCGAAGCAAAGCCCGTGACCGCCACCTTGCCGCTGCGCAGATCCTTGATGACGTTTTTCAGGGCTTCGCCCACGCCCTCTTCGGATCCGGATGTGCCCTCGACAAAGACATTGGTGCTATCGCACACCATGGCCAGAACACCGTCTTGGCCCATGGATTTCAGCGCCGGAATGTCACTGACCGGGCTGCCCACCGGCGTGGGATCAAGCTTCCAGTCCCCCGTGTGCCAAACCGTGCCCACGGGCGTGGTGATGGCCAGGCCATTGGGCTCGGGGATGGAATGGGTCAGGGTGATCAGTTGAATGTCAAAGGGCCCGAGGCTGAGGTCGCCATCCACCGGGACTTCGTGCAGGGGCACAGCGTCCAAAATCCCGGCTTCGCGCAGTTTTTCCCGCAGCAAAAAGGCGGCAAAGGGCGTGGCATAGACGGGACAGCGCAATTGCTCCCACAAATAGGGCACAGCCCCCAAGTGGTCTTCGTGGCCGTGGGTGATGACCATGCCCAGCAGTTGGTCTTTGCGCTCGACGATAAAGCTCGGATCCGGCACGATCACATCCACACCGGGCGTCGAACTGTCGCCAAAGGTGACGCCGCAATCGACCATGATCCATTGTTTTTGATCCCCCGGCCCCCAGCCATACAGGTTCAGATTCATGCCGATTTCGTTCGAGCCCCCCAGGGGCAAAAACACAAGTTCAGACTCGGAAGATTTGACCATATGGATATCGTGATTAAGAGGATGAAGGGGATGAAGCCGCCTGGTGGCGGTTATAGATTTCCAGCAACCCGCGCAAGGTCAGATCACCATCGAAGTGGTCGATGCTGTTGGTGGCCCCTTCAAACAAAGAGACCACACCGCCGGTGCCGATCACCGTCATGGGTTGGCCGTATTCGGCCTTGATTTGCGCCACCAGGCCATTGATCAGGGCCACATAGCCCCAAAACACGCCGGACTGCATGGCCTCTTCGGTGTTGGTGCCGATGACACGGTCCGGCTTGCGGATGGCAATGCGCGGCAGGCGGGCGGCGGCATCGTGCAGCGCCTGCAATGACAAATTGATCCCCGGTGCGATCAAACCGCCCTCGAAACCGCCATCGGGGGCAATAACATCAAAGGTGGTGGCCGTGCCGCTGTCGACCACGATCAGCGGGCCTTCATAGCTCAGGTGTGCGCCCAGGGCATTGACCAAGCGATCAGCCCCGGCCTCGGACGGTTTGGTGATGCGCACGGGAATGCCCGGCTCGACGGTTTCGCCCACGATCATGGGCTCAACATCCAGATAGCGCCGGCTGAGATTGCGCAAATGAAACAGCGACTGCGGCACTACCGAGGAAATGATGCAGGCCTCAAGGTCCTGGAAATTCAAGCCGCGCATGGCCAACAGCTGGGTCAACCAAACGGCATATTCATCGGCCGTGCGCGCCGACACTGTGGCCGTGCGCCATTGCTCACGCCAGCGCTCACCATCATAAATGGCGAAGACGGTGTTGGTGTTGCCCTGTTCAATGGCCAATAGCATGGCTGTCTTTACCTCGAATTTTCAGAAAAAAACACCTCACCGGCGGAAATTTTTCGTACCCCGCCGCCCTCAAGGCGCATCACCAGGGCCCCTGTCTCGTCAAGGCCCTGGGCCGTGCCCTGCACATCCTCGGTCCCCAGGCGGGCAATGGCAGGGGCATTCAGTCCCCAGGCCACCTTTTCCCAGGCGTCACCTATGGCCACAAAGCCATATTGCCGCCAGCGGTTGTAATGCTGGGCAAAGGCCTCGGCCAGCAGCGGTAAGGTTTGCTCGGGCGTGGGCATCGGCGCGTGTTGCCCCACATGGGTGGCCTGAAAATCAACGCCCGTGGGGTGGGTGGCCAAATTGATGCCAACGCCCACCACCAGCCAATTGATGCCGGGCATCAGTGGCCCACTTTCCAGTAAAATGCCCGCTACCTTTTGGCCCGCAATCAAGACATCATTGGGCCATTTCAGGCGCACAGCCTCGGCGGTCACCCCCAGATCCACCAGGGCCTGCCGCACCGCCAGCGCGGTTACAAAAGACACCTGACCCAGGTCTTTCAGCGGGCACGGCACCGGCAACACCGCCGAGGCGGTCAAATCCCCCCCCGCACCATCCGTATCACTTTGCCAAACCCGACCGCGACGCCCCCGCCCCGCCGTTTGCTGGCGCGCCGCCACCCACAAACATTCATCCGCCCCCAGGCTGGCCACGCGGGTGCGGGCCTCGTCATTGGTACTGCCGAGACGATCATGCCACTCGGTCAGGGTGGTGCAGATCAAAAGAGGATGGCCGCCGCGCGCAGGGCCCAGGGCTCGAGGACCGGCAGGACAAACCAGCTGATGGGCCCGACAAAGAGCGCCATCGCCAACGCCACCAAGCCCGCATCCCAGGCGATGCCGTCAACGGGCCTGTCGCCTTCATCAAACCACATGACCTTGATGAGTTTGAGGTAATAAAAGGCCGCGATCACCGACAAAACCACACCGATCACCGCGAGCCACACCAGGCCCGCATCCAAGGCGGCTTTGAAAACAAAGAATTTCCCCCAAAAGCCCGCCAGCGGTGGAATGCCCGCCGCCGAAAACAACAGCAAGGTCATCACCAGCGCCAGCCCCGGCCGCACCTTGGCGAGGCCCGCGAAATCCTCAAAGCTTTCCAGCGGGCGGCCCTGTCGCGCCGTCACCAACAGCCCGGCAAACAGTCCAAGGCTTGTGAGCATATAAATGACCATATAGATCAGCACAGACTGCACACCCGCGGCCGTGCCCGCGGCCAGGCCCACGAGGGCAAAGCCCATATTGGCGATCGAGGAATAGGCCAGCAGGCGTTTGATATTGCCCTGCACCAAGCCGCCAAAACTGCCAAAAATCATGGACAGAACGGCAATGACAATCAGCACCTGTTGCCACTCAGGCGTGGCGAGCGCAAAGCCCTCGGTCAACACGCGGGCGGTCAAGATCATGGCGGCCAGTTTCGGCGCGCTCGAGAAAAAGGCCACCACGGGCGTTGGCGCGCCCTCGTATACGTCGGGGGTCCACATGTGGAAGGGGGCGGCCGAAACCTTGAAGGCCAGACCCGCCAGCATGAACACAAGGCCGAAGACAACACCGACCTTGGAGCTTGTGGGCAAGGCATTGGCGATCTCGGCAAAGCCCACCTGACCTGTAAAGCCATAGATCAGCGAAATGCCGTACAGCAACAGACCGGACGATAGCGCGCCGAGCACGAAATATTTCAGACCGGCCTCGGATGATTTGGGATTGTCACGAGAAAAGGCCGCCAGCACATAAAGGGCCAAGGATTGCATCTCGATGCCCAAATACAGGCTGATCAGCGAATTGGCCGAGACCATCACCGACATCCCCAAGGCCGCCAACAGCATCAGCACCGGATACTCAAACTTTTGCAGGCCCACACGCTTCATCCAACGGTCGCCCAACACAATGGCCAAGGCCGCCGTCACAAACACCATGATGCGGCCGAAATTGGCCAAGGCATCGGTAGAAATCGCTCCGCCAAACAGGGACACCCGCGGATGCCCATTGAGGCCGATGATAAAAGCCACCGCCGCTGCCAACACCAACACCGAAGCATAGGAAATCGCCGCCGTCGCGCGGTTGCCCACAAAGGCCCCCACCACCAGCAACACCATGGCCATGACCGCGAGCCAGACCTCTGCGCCAGCAAAAAACAATTGTTGTACCAAGACATCCATCATTGGGCGGTCCCCATCGTCTCAAGGGCTGCGGTGGGCAGGCTATCGGTGATCATTTCGTGTGCCATCGTTTGGGCGGGCAGCATCATATCCAAAACCCCGGCCACACTGGCGTTGGTGACATCCAGCACCAAGCCCGGCGCCACCCCCATCACAATGGTGGCCACCACCAGCGGCACGAAAACGGCGATCTCGCGCCCATTCATATCGGTGATGGTCTTCAACTTGGGATTGGTGATCTCACCGAACATCACTTTGCGATACAGCGTCAAGGCGTAGACCGCCGAGAAAATCACACCACTCGCAGCCAAAACCGCGACCCAGGTGCTGGCGGCGTAAACGCCCGTCATGGTCAGGATCTCACCAACAAAGCCACTGGTGCCGGGCAAGCCCACATTGCCCATGGTGAACAGCAAAAACATAAAGGCAAAAATTGGCATCCGGCTGGTCAGCCCGCCGTAAAAGGCGATCTCGCGGGTGTGCATGCGATCATAGACCACCCCCACGCACAAGAATAAGGCACCAGAAATCACCCCGTGGCTGATCATTTGGAACATCGCGCCCTGCACCCCTTGGGCGTTCAGGGCAAAGATGCCCATGGTCACAAAGCCCATGTGGGCGACCGATGAATAGGCGATCAGCTTTTTGATATCCACCTGCCGGAAGGCCACCAACGAGGCATAGATGATGGCGATCACACTCAGGGCGAACACCAAGGGCGCGAACATCTGGCTGGCATCAGGGAACATCGGCAACGAGAAGCGCAAAAAGCCATAGCCCCCCATTTTCAACAACACCCCGGCCAGGATCACAGACCCCGCTGTCGGCGCCTGCACGTGGGCATCCGGCAGCCAGGTGTGCACCGGCCACATGGGCATTTTCACGGCAAACGAGGCAAAGAACGCTAACCACAGCCAGGTTTGCAGATCCTCCGCAAACGGATAGGCCAACAAATCAGGGATGCTGCTGGTGCCCGCCTGGCTGATCATCACGATCACCGCCACCAGCATCAGCACTGACCCGAGCAAGGTATAGAGGAAGAATTTATAGGCCGCATAGACCCGGTTCGTTCCGCCCCAAATGCCGATGATCAGGTACATGGGGATCAAACCGGCCTCGAAGAACAGATAAAACAGCACAAGATCCAGCGCGCAAAAAACGCCGATCATCAAGGTTTCCAAGATCAGAAACGCGATCAGATACTCGGCCAGGCGGTCTTTGATGCTGTGCCACGAGGCCAAAATGCACAAGGGCATCAAAAAGGTGGTCAACAGCACCAGCAGCACCGAAATGCCATCCACACCCATGTGATAGGAAATGCCGGCGAACCAGTCGATTTTTTCAACAAACTGAAAATCGGTGATGCGATCATCAAATCCGATCATCATCCACACGCTCAGGCCAAAAGTCAGCAAGGTGGTCCACAAGGCCACGTGCTTGGCGCTTTGGTCCATGCCCTCGCGGTTTGCCCCCGCACTCAGGCGCATCAGATAGATGATCCCTGCCCCCACGGTGGGCAGCAGCGTCATAATTGTCAGCAGGCCGATACTCATTGCCTTACCCCCATACGCCCGAGAGCCAAAGCCCCAAGGCCCCTAACACCAACACGCCCAGCAACATCACAAAGGCATAATGATAGACAAATCCCGATTGCAGCTTGGCCAAACGTCGCGCGGTGTGCGCCGCCGTCGCCGCAAAGCCATTGGGACCAAAGCCATCAATGATCTTTTGGTCGCCCACCTTCCAGAACACATCCCCCAGAACGCGGGTCAGGCGCACGAAGGTGGCGTCATACAGTTCGTCGAACCACCATTTGTTGTAAAACAGGCTGTGCAGCGGGCCGCCACGATCGGCGACGCGTTTGCCCATGCCACGCTTCCAAATGTAGGCCACAAACGCCCCAAACAATCCCAACATCGAGACCACAAACGGCGCCCATAACACCCAGCCCGGCACATCATGGCGATCATGCAGCACATGATTGTCGGCGGCCGTATAGATCGCGCCGCGCCAGAACTCGGCTTGGTGATGATCGACAAAGGCATCGTAGAACACATAGCCCGCGAATACCGCGCCCACCGACAAGACAAACAGCGGGATCAACATGACCATCGGGCTTTCATGGGGCTCGTGGTGATGATCATCGTCATGCGCATCCCCATGTGCCCCTTCATGTGCCTTTGGCAGGGGGCCGTGGAACGTCATGAAAGCCAAACGCCAGCTGTAAAAGGCCGTCAGTCCCGCCGCGATCAGACCAAACCAAAAGGCCATATGCGCCGCGCCGTTGTGCAGACCGGCGGCATAGGCGCTTTCGATAATGGCATCTTTCGAGAAAAAGCCCGCAAAGCCCAAATACGTACCAGGGATACCAAAGCCCGTAATGGCCAAGGTGCCGATCAGCATCACCGCATACGTCACCGGCATAAAGCGCGCCAGACCACCCATATTGCGCATGTCTTGTTCGTGATGCATGCCATGGATCACCGAGCCCGCACCCAGGAACAACAGAGCCTTGAAAAAGGCGTGGGTGAACAGGTGAAACATCGCCGCCTGATAGGCCCCAATGCCCGCGGCAAAGAACATATACCCCAGCTGCGAACAGGTGGAGTACGCGATCACGCGCTTGATGTCGTTTTGTGCCAGGCCCACGGTGGCCGCAAAAAGCGCCGTCACGGCCCCAACCACCGTGATCACGGTTTTGGCCACCGGTGCAAATTCATACAGCGGCGACAACAGACACACCATATAGACACCCGCCGTCACCATGGTGGCCGCATGGATCAAGGCCGAAACCGGCGTGGGGCCTTCCATGGCATCAGGCAACCAGGTGTGCAGGAAGAACTGCGCCGATTTGCCCATGGCACCGATGAACAGCAACACACCCAGCAGATCCATGGCCGGCAAGCTCATGCCCAAGAAGGCCACAGAAACATCAGATTTCGCGGCGATTTGCGGGAACAGTTCGGCGAACTCGATGGTGCCAAACAGCCAAAAACAGCCGATGATCCCCAGGGCAAAGCCAAAATCCCCTACCCGGTTGACCACAAAGGCCTTGATGGCCGCGGCCGAGGCCGTAGATTTTTTGTACCAAAAACCAATGAGCAAATAAGACGCAAGCCCGACGCCTTCCCAGCCAAAAAACAGCTGCATAAAGTCCGCCGCCGTCACCAGCATCAACATGGCGAAGGTAAAGAGGCTGAGATAGGCAAAAAAGCGCGGCTTGTGCGGATCTTCTTCCATATAGCCTATGGAATAAAAGTGAACGAGCGCCGAGACCGAGGTCACCACCACCAGCATCACCGCCGACAAGGTATCCAGACGTGCTGACCAGTGGGCCGTGAAGCTGCCCACGTCAATAAAGCGCAGATACTGCAGGGTAAAGGCCTCGAGGCTGCCACTGAAGACCTGTAAAAAGATCACCCAGCTGGCCGCGCACGCCGCAAACACCAACGCCGTCGTCGACAGCTGGGCGGCGCGGTCGCCAATCAGGCGGCCAAAAAAGCCCGCGATCACCGCCCCCAACAGGGGCGCGAAAATCGCAAAAGTAATCAGACTCTGTGCGTCCATCCCTGCCCCCACTAGCCTTTCATCACGCTGGCGTCATCAACGGCAATATCGCCGCGATTGCGGAAAAAGGTCACCAAAATGGCCAAGCCCACAGCGGCCTCGGCGGCGGCGACCGTCAGCACGAACATGGCAAAAATCTGACCCGTGACCTGTCCCCAATAAGTGGAAAAGGCCACCAGATTGATGTTCACCGCCAGCAACATCAATTCAATGGACATCAAAATGGCGATGATGTTTTTGCGCGCGGCGAAAATGCCAAACACCCCAACGGTGAAGACAATGGCTGCCACGCCCAGAAAATGCGGTAAGCCGACGCTGCTCATTCTTCCACCCCCGAACCGGTTTTCACCGACACAATTTCCATGCTGTCTTCGCGCCGACGACCCACTTGGCGGGCAATGTTTTGCCGCCTCACATTGGGATGATGCCGCAAGGTCAGCACGATGGCCCCGATCATGGCGATCAGCAAAATGATGCCACAGGCCTGAAAGTAAAAGGCATAATCGGTGTAAAGCTCATAACCTATGGCGCGGACATTTTCCGGATGGCGCAACTCGGCGACCATCGGTTGGCGGATGTCTTTGGCGGCCTGGGTGACCACCAACATTTCCACCAAGAGCACAATCGCCCCCACAAGGCCCGCAGGCAAATACTGCGCAAAGCCCTGACGCAGGCGCACAAAATCCACGTCCAGCATCATCACGACGAACAGGAACAAGACCGCAACGGCGCCCACATAAACGACCACCAACAACATGGCCAAAAACTCAGCACCCATCAGCACCATCAGCCCCGCCGCGTTGAAAAACGCCAGGATCAGGAACAAAACCGCGTGCACCGGGTTGCGCGCCGCCACCACGCCCACAGCCGCCAAAACGGTGATGGCAGAAATGATATAAAAGGCGATGTCATACAGCCCCATCAGCCCTGGCTCCTGTTGTTATCTGTCATGCCCCCGTCTCCCGTTCTGCCCCATGCCCTAACGATAGGGGGCATCTAGCTCCAGATTGGTGGCAATTTCCCGTTCCCAACGATCCCCGTTCGAGAGCAATTTTTCCTTGTCATAAAACAGCTCTTCCCGGGTTTCGGTGGCAAATTCAAAGTTTGGTCCCTCGACGATGGCATCCACCGGGCAGGCCTCTTGGCAGAAGCCGCAATAGATGCATTTGGTCATATCGATGTCATAGCGCAGGGTGCGGCGTGAGCCATCATCCCGCCGTGGCCCGCCTTCGATGGTGATGGCTTGGGCCGGGCAAATGGCTTCACAGAGTTTGCAGGAAATGCAGCGCTCTTCCCCGTTCGGGTAGCGCCGCAGAGCGTGCTCGCCCCGAAAGCGTGGCGACAACGGCCCCTTTTCAAACGGATAGTTCACGGTGGCCTTGGGGCGCATCATATACTTCAGGCCCAAGCCAAAGGCCCCGACGAAATCAAACAGCGTCGCGCGCTTGATGTTGGTCCACAAACCCATCAGCTCACTCTCCCATAGACCTGAATGGCCGCCACAAGCGCCACCGCCACCAGGGACGTAGGCAAAAACACCTTCCAGCCCAAGCGCATCAACTGATCATAGCGATACCGCGGCACGATGGCCTTGACCATGGCGAACATAAAGAACCAAAACACAACCTTCAGCGCGAACCAAACAAAGGGATGCAGCCAGGTCAAGGGCGCGACATCAAGCGGGGGATGCCAGCCCCCAAAGAACAAAATCGTCAGCATGGCGCACATCAGCACAATGTTGGCGTACTCGCCGATCATAAATAGCAAATAGGGCGTCGAGCTGTATTCCACCTGATAGCCGGCCACGAGCTCGGACTCGGCTTCGGGCAAATCAAAAGGCGGGCGGTTGGTTTCCGCCAAAGCCGAGACGAAAAAGATCACCATCATCGGGAACATGATCACCAAGGTCTTGGGCGCAAAGGCGTGCCAGTGGGCCAGTCCGCCAGCCTGGTTGTTGACGATATCACTGAGGTTCATCGAACCCGCCAGCAAAATCACCGTCACGATCACAAAGCCAATCGAGACCTCATAAGACACCATTTGCGCCGCCGAGCGCAGACCGCCCAGGAACGGATATTTCGAGTTCGAGGCCCACCCCCCCATAATGATGCCATAAACACCCAAAGACGAGATGGCGAACAAATACAGAATCCCAACATTCAGATCCGCAATGACCCAGCCCGGCGCAAACGGCACCACGGCCCAACCAATAAAGGCCAAAATGAAGGTCAACAGCGGCGCCAACAGGAACACCACCTTGTCAGACCCCGCGGGAATGACGATTTCCTTGGTCACGAATTTCAGAAAGTCAGCAAAGGATTGCAGCAAACCAAACGGACCAACCACATTGGGGCCCTTGCGCATTTGCACACCGGCCCAGATTTTCCGGTCCGCCAACAGCAAAAACGCAAGCGAGAGCAAAATCCCAACCGTGACCAGCAAAATTTGACCTGTTGTGAACAGCGTCCAACCCACAGGCGTGCCCGAGATGGGTCCCCAGACACCATCCCACCAATTGGCCACCGATTGCATCACACCGTTCATATCGGCCTACTCCACCCGTTTGTACGTGCCGTCAATAAAGGGCATCCAGGTTTGCCCGTCTTGGGACATCGACATCACAAAGCGATACGCGCCCTCACCCAACCGATAGGCACAGCGACTGAGCCCATCGGGCAAACGACATTCCATCATCAGGTCATCGCCTTGGAACTGCCCCAAAAACTCAAACCGGCCCATCTGGTCGAACCAGGTCAGCACCACGGTTTCCGAATTGGGTAGAACCTGAAAGACGCCATGTCCACGGAAGGGCTCGTCACTGCCTTCGCGAACCTGGTGATAATTGTGGATAACCCCCATGCCGTTAAAGGCCAACTCGTTCTCGACCGTGCCCGTGGCCGTTGCCCCGTTGGGCAGCATGGGCGTTGGGGAAATTTTCTCTGTGCCCTGCCAGCGGCCCTGCAAGCGTGCCAATTTGCTGTGCACAGGCCCCGGCGTGGGGGACGGTGGAGCCGCTTGCGCTTCTGGGGCTTGGCCGTCTGTGGGCGTTTCTGTGTCGATCATGCGGTCACCTTGGCATTTGCGTTTGTGGGCTGGGCTTCGCTTTGCAGCTTGGCACAGGTCGCCATGGTCTGACTGGCGCGGGCGATGGCGTTGGTGAAATAAAAGTTATCCACAGCACCTGTGAGTGGTTTTGTGGATATCTTACTGGCTTTGCTGGCAAGCGCAGTCAAATCAAAACCCTGAGGCTCAGGCGCATAGCCCAAACGACCAAAGGTCGGATGGTCGGCAATCAAGCGCGCGCGCAAATCCGCCAAACTGTCATACGGCAAAGTTTTGCCCAAACGTTCAGACAAGGCCCGGAAAATGGCCCAATCGTCTTTGGCCTCGCCTTTGGGGAAGACGCAACGGCCCATGGCCTGGACGCGCCCTTCCATATTGACGTACATGCCGGGCTTTTCCGTATAGGCAGCAGCGGGCAAAATCACATTGGCTTTGCTGGCCCCCGCATCCCCATGGTGGCCCACATAAACCACAAAACTCTCGCCCAGGTCCGCATCGGCCACGGCCTCGTCGGCGCCCAAGACAAACAGGGTGCTCAGCTTGCCCGCTTTGGCGGCTGCCAGCATTTTGGCGGTGTCCATGCCACCCTTACCGGGCACAAACCCCAGATCCAAGGCCCCAACACGCCCGGCCGCCGTGTGCATCAGATTCCAGCCGGACCAACCCTCGCGTACAACTTTATATTTTTGCGCAATCTCACTGATTGCATTCAAAATTGCCGCCGCATCAGGACGCGATAGCGCCCCTGTGCCGATGATCAGCGCCGGGCGTTTTGCCGCCTTCAGAACCTTGGCGAACGCCCCCTTGCCTTTAGCCAAATCTTCAAGCGCACCGGCCTCATCGCCCAGATGATCATAGCCATAGGTCAGATCCATCACCGGCCCCACCAGGCCGATCTCGGCACTGCCCTTCAGCCACATTTTGCGCAGGCGGGCGTTCAGCACGGGCGCCTCCAGCCGTGGGTTGCTGCCGATGATCAGCACGGCGTCGGCTTGCTCCAGGCCTTCAAAACCGCAAGTGAACAAATAACTTTCCCGTGGTGCCCCCGGCGCGCCATAGACAGCCCCCGCCTCGCGGCAGTCGGTGTTTTGCACGCCCAGGCTGCGGAACAGATCGAGGGCGGCCTTCAGGCCTTCGACCTCGTTCAGATCGCCAGCAATCGCACCAATGGTTTTGGCATCCGCACCGCTCAGCTGGCTTTCGATGGCCGCAAAGGCCTCGTCCCAGGTGGCCGGCTTCAGCTTGCCCTTTTGCCGCACATAAGGCGTGTCCAGGCGCTGCGTGCGCAGCCCATCAATGGCATAGCGGGATTTGTCCGACAGCCATTCTTCGTTGATCTCATCGTTTTGGCGCGGCAACACGCGCATCACATCCGGCCCGCGCGTGTCAATGCGGATCCAACTGCCCATCGCGTCCATGACGTCGATGCCTTCGTGTTTTTTCAGCTCCCACGGGCGGGCCTGGAAAGCATAGGGCTTGGAGGTCAAAGCCCCCACGGGACACAAATCAATGACATTGCCCGACAATTCCGACGTCACCGCGCTTTCGAGATAGGTGGTGATCTCCAGATCCTCGCCGCGGCCCGTGGCCCCGATTTGTGGGCTGCCCGCCACCTCGGTAATGAAGCGCACACAACGGGTGCACTGAATACAGCGCGTCATCTCGGTTTTGATGATGGGGCCCATCTCTTTGTCTTCGACGGCGCGTTTGTTTTCCGCAAAACGGCTGCCATCCCGGCCATAGGCCATGGCCTGGTCCTGCAAATCACACTCGCCGCCCTGGTCGCAAATCGGGCAATCCAGCGGGTGATTGATCAGCAAAAATTCCATCACCCCTTCGCGGGCCTTTTTGACCTTGGGCGAATTGGTTGTGATTTCTTGGCCATCCATGGCCGGTAACGCACAACTGGCCTGGGGTTTGGGCGGACCGGGTTTGACCTCGACCAAACACATGCGGCAGTTGCCAGCAATCGAGAGCCGTTCATGATAGCAAAACCGGGGAATTTCCTCGCCTGCCAGTTCCGCCACCTGCAGAACCGTCATGCCGTTTTCAAACTCGACCTCTTGGCCATTGACCTTGGCTGTAGGCATTACAAACGCTCCGTCATACTCCCTCTCCCTGTGGGAGAGGAGAAAAAACTCATCTGGTTGTGCACCCCCATCAGGCGACCTCCACAGATGTTTTGCTGGCACCCACCGCGTGCACCGCTTTGCCGCTGCGGTATTTGGTGATGCGCTCTTCGATTTCATGGCGGAAATGGCGGATCAAACCCTGAACAGGCCAGGCCGCCGCGTCACCCAGCGCACAAATGGTGTGCCCCTCAACTTGACCGGCCACATCCAACAGCAAGTCAATTTCCGACATCTCGGCCTTGCCTTCGACCATGCGTTCCAGCACCCGCCACATCCAGCCGGTGCCCTCGCGGCACGGCGTGCACTGGCCGCAGCTTTCGTGTTTATAGAAATAGCTCAGGCGGGCAATGGCCGCGACCACATCGGTCGACTGGTCCATCACAATCACCCCGGCCGTGCCCAGGCCCGAGCGCAAATCCCGCAAGCCATCAAAGTCCATAATGGCGTCTTCGCATTGCTCGGCCGGGATCAACGGCACCGAGGATCCACCAGGGATCACGGCCTTCAGATTGCCCCAACCGCCACGCACGCCGCCGCCGTGGTGCTCTAGCAGGTCTTTCATCGAGATGGACATAGCCTCCTCGACGTTACACGGCGTGTTGATATGCCCCGATAGACAATAGAGCTTGGTACCGGTGTTGTTTTCCCGGCCAAAGCCCGCGAACCAATCGGCCCCCCGGCGCAAAATGGTGGGCACCACGGCGATACTTTCCACATTGTTGACCGTCGTGGGGCAACCATAAAGCCCGGCACCAGCCGGAAATGGTGGCTTCAGACGGGGTTGGCCCTTTTTGCCCTCGAGACTTTCGAGAAGGGCCGTTTCCTCGCCGCAGATATAGGCCCCGCCGCCATGATGGACATAGAGGTCAAAATCCCAACCGTGCACATTGTTTTTGCCGATCAGCTTGGCGTCATAGGCCTCCTTGATGGCACTCTCGAGGATTTCCCGCTCATAGACATATTCACCGCGAATATAGATGTAACAGGCATGCGCCTTCATGGCGAAACTGGCCACCAAGCAGCCCTCGATCAGCAAATGCGGATCATGGCGCATAATTTCGCGGTCTTTACAGGTGCCAGGCTCGGACTCATCGGCGTTGACCACCAGATAATGCGGGCGGTCTTTGACCTCTTTGGGCATGAACGACCACTTCAAACCGGTGGAAAAGCCCGCGCCCCCACGGCCCCGCAGGCCCGAGGCTTTGATCTGGTCGATCACCCACTCGTGGCCGAGATCCAGCATGTCTTTGACATTGACATAGGCCCCACGCTTGCGCGCGCCCTCAAGCCCCCAATCCTGACGGCCATAGAGGTTCAGAAAAATGCGATCCTTATCAGCGAGCACGCTTTCCCTCCCGCGCGTCCTGTTGGTTCAGACGCCGCAAATACACAAAACTGGCGATAATAGCCCCGAACACACCGCCCAACACCGGCCAATAGCCCGTGTGCAAAAACAAACCGACAAAGCCCGCAATGGCCAAACCCTCGACCAAGGCCAGCTTGCGCAACAGTGGAAAATGACGCAGATCCGGGATCATGCCTTTTCCTTTTTGCTTTTGCCGGTGGTGGGGGCATTGGGCAGGGTCTTGGCGGGTTTGCCGAGGTGCCCATCATAAAGCGCCGGATCGAGCAAGGTCTTCTCGCCCCCCTCTGGCGCCGAGTTGAAACGCTTCACATAGGGCCCGGGTTTTGGCTTTTTGCCGGCCTTGAGGTCCGCGATCAGCTTCTCGAGGCTCTCGACCGTCAGGTCCTCATAATAGTAGTCATTGATCTGCACCATGGGCGCGTTGGCACACGCCCCCAGGCATTCGACCTCTTGCCAGGTGAAAAGCCCATCTTTGCTGACGGTATCTTTGGGGCCCATATGTTTTTTGCACGCCGCCTTCAGATCATTGGCGCCGCGCAACATGCAGGGCGTGGTGCCGCAAACCTGAAACACGTTTTTGCCCACGGGATGCAGATGGAACATGGTGTAGAAGGTTGCGACCTCCAGCACCCGGATCACCGGCATTTCCAGCATCTCGGCAATCAGCTGGATCGCGGGCTCCGAGACCCAGCCCTCTTGCTTTTGCACCACCCACAACAGCGGGATCACGGCCGAGCGCTTGCGTGCTTCAGGGTATTTGCCCATCCAAAACTTCACGACCTCCAAGCTTTTGGGGGTGAATTTGAAGCTTTGGGGCTGTTGGTCCGCGGGGGCCAGTCGACGTACACTCATCGGTCAATCTCCCCGAACACAATATCCAACGAGCCCAAAATGGCCGAAACATCTGCCAACATGTGCCCACGATTGAGCGCGTCCATGGCCGCCAAATGGGCAAACCCCGGGGCGCGGATCTTGGCGCGATAGGGTTTGTTGGAGCCATCCGCCACCAAATAGACACCAAACTCGCCCTTTGGGGCCTCGACGCAGGCATAAACCTCGCCCGCCGGCACGTGAGCGCCCTCGGTGTAGAGCTTGAAGTGATGAATCAAAGCCTCCATCGAGGTTTTCATCTCGCCGCGCTTGGGCGGGGCCAGTTTGCCGTCCTCGACCATCACGGGGCCTTCGGGCATTTTGGCAATGGCTTGCTTCATGATGCGCACGGATTGGCGCATCTCTTCCATGCGGCACAAATAGCGATCATAGCAATCGCCGTTTTTGCCCAGTGGGATATCGAACTCGTAATCCTCGTAACCTTCATAGGGTTGCGATTTGCGCAAATCCCAGGGGATGCCGCTGCCGCGCACCATCACGCCGGAAAACCCCCACTGATAGGCAAACTCTTTGCTGACCACACCGATATCAACATTGCGCTGTTTGAAAATGCGGTTTTCCGTCAACAGGCCTTCGATATCATCCAGCACACGAGGGAACTCGTCACACCATTTGTCGATATCGGCAATCAGCTTGGGCGGCAGGTCTTGGTGCACGCCCCCAGGGCGGAAATAGGCGGCGTGCATGCGCGACCCACTGGCGCGCTCATAGAACACCATCAGCTTTTCCCGCTCCTCAAAGCCC
This sequence comes from uncultured Caulobacteraceae bacterium, assembly GCA_937138625.1. Lineage (GTDB taxonomy): Bacteria > Pseudomonadota > Alphaproteobacteria > Caulobacterales > Caulobacteraceae > CAKZPF01. The sequence continues at coordinate 314,895 of CAKZPF010000003.1, forward strand.
CACAACGGCGGCGTCAAAGCGCCCACATCCATGGCCTGAGTGGTCACGTTCAGCAAATGCGAGAGGATACGCCCAATTTCCGAGTACAAAACGCGAATATGTTGCGCCCGTGCCGGCACCTCGACGCCCAACAGGCGCTCAACGGCCATGCACCAGGCGTGCTCTTGGTTCATAGGTGCGACGTAATCCAGGCGATCGAAATACGGCATCGCCTGCAAATAGGTCTTGTGCTCGATCAGCTTTTCTGTGCCCCGGTGCAGCAGACCCACATGAGGGTCCACCCGCTCGACAACCTCGCCATCCAGCTCCAGCACCAACCGCAACACGCCGTGGGCCGCCGGGTGCTGCGGACCAAAGTTGATGGTGGTGGTATTGCCTTCGGCCACATCATCCGAAACGGCTTCGGGGTTCAGGGTCAAGTCACGATGCTCGGTCATTGGTCCGCCCCCGCTTTCTCATCACCTGGCAGGGTGTACTCGGCACCCTCCCAGGGACTAAGGGTATCAAAATGGCGATATTCCTGGGTCAGCTTAACGGGCTCATAGACGACGCGCTTTTTGGTTTCGTCATAGCGCACCTCGACATACCCCGTCAGCGGAAAGTCCTTGCGGAAAGGGTGCCCCTCAAAGCCATAATCCGTCAGCAACCGCCGCAGGTCTGGATGGCCAGAGAAATTAATGCCATACATATCAAAGGCTTCACGCTCAAACCAATTGGCCACGGGAAACACATCACAGACACTGGCGATGGACTCGCCCTCGCCCACCATGGCCTTGACCCGCAGGCGCGTGTTTTTGAACGGCGAGAGCAGATGATAGACCACGTCAAACCGGCGCGAGCGCCCTGGCCAGTCCACGCCACACAAATCGATCAACTGCACCAGGCGCAGATCCTTGTGATCGCGCAAAGCCGTCAGAGCATCCACCACCTTTTCGGCGCGCACAACCACGGTGACCTCGCCATGGGCAACTTCATGCATCACATACGATGACTTCAGGACCGATTTGATTTTGCTTGCAAACTTTTCCATACCCATCACCGCTCAATCGTGCCTGTGCGGCGGATTTTTTTCTGCAATTGCAACACACCATAGACCAAGGCCTCGGCCGTTGGCGGACAGCCGGGCACATAGACATCCACCGGCACGATGCGGTCACACCCCCGCACCACCGCATAAGAATAGTGGTAATACCCACCCCCATTGGCGCAACTGCCCATGGAGATCACATAGCGCGGATCCGGCATCTGGTCATACACCTTACGCAAAGCTGGGGCCATTTTGTTGGTCAGGGTTCCGGCCACAATCATCACATCGGACTGACGCGGGCTGGCGCGCGGCGCAAAGCCAAAGCGCTCCAGGTCATACCGCGGCATCGAGGCCTGCATCATTTCAACCGCACAGCACGCCAAACCAAAGGTCATCCACATCAACGAGCCCGTACGCGCCCAGGTCACCAGACTTTCGGACGAGGTCACCAAAAAACCCTTGTCCGCCATTTCCTCTTGGGCGCGACGGAAAAAGGCATCGTGCAGTTTGGGATCATAGCCCTCGACCGAGGACCGCCCCGCTTGGCCGTATTCTACTCCCACTCCAAGGCTCCCTTTTTCCACTCATAGACAAAGCCCACCGTCAGCACACCCAGGAAAACCATCATCGACCAAAAGGCAAATATGGACACATCCTTGGGCATATCCATCAGACTGGTGGCCCAGGGGAACAGAAAGGCAACTTCAAGGTCAAAGATGATGAACAGAATGGCCACCAGGTAAAAGCGCACATCAAACTTCATGCGCGCATCATCAAAGGCATTGAAACCACATTCATAGGCCGAGACTTTTTCCGCATCCGGATTGCTGGGTGCGACGATGGCCGCGGCCAGGATAAAGCCCAGGCCCAGAATGGTCGCGAGGGCCATAAACACCACGATCGGCAAATACTCGAGCAACAGCGCCGCCATACGATTCCCCTATAATGCTTATTGGCGCTATAGCCGAGCCCGCGCCAGACCACAACCGCGCGGGCGTACTTTTGGCGATTTTTTTGTTGATGGGCTTACTGTTGCGAGCGGTTCTCAATTGCGCCATTGTCGCCCAAAATCACAGATGCGTGCGGGACGAAACGCATCCCCCTGCTGTCGACATGAAAAAAGCCCCCGAATGGGGGCCTTTTTAATGGTCGGGGCGGCTGGATTTGAACCAACGACCCCCTGTACCCAAAACAGGTGCGCTACCAGACTGCGCCACGCCCCGACCGGGTGGACAAACATCCACATCGGGCCTTCTAACGGTTATGACCGCGTTTGAAAAGGGCCAAAGCGCGCAAGACCGAAAATTTAGAGGGTCAGACCTACCCATTGACCTGCCTATTGACCGGCCCAGACATGTAGCCTATTTGCCCTTGCCCAGCCGACGGCCGCGAATGATCTTGTCACCCGGCGCCAAACCCAAGGCCTCGACGCGGCCCGCTGCGAGCTCCAGGACATATTGCACCGGCACATCGGTATCGATCATATCTGTAGAAAGCGGTGTGGCCTTTTCAAAAATGTCCACCACCATGCCCTGCTTGTCGATGAAAAGCATATCCAGCGGCACATAGGTGTTCTTCATCCACATCGCCACATATTGCTCGCGGTAAAAAACGAACAACATGCCCTTGTCGTGATCCAGCTTGCGGCGATGCATCAGACCCAGCTGGCGCTTGGGCTCGGTGTCGGCGACTTCGACCGTAAAGCCAAAGCGACCGCCATTGGCGCGCTCGATCACCAGGCGTTCTTTGTGAAAGGTCACCTTGGACGGGGCTTGAGGATCGCGATCATACGCATCCGTGCGCCCATGATGGGGCAGCACCAACACAGCCAAAACGGCCAACACAACCAAACGTTTGAACATCACCATGGGGCCACCATGGCACACCAGACCTTAATCAAGGCTGTATGGCCGCCACCATAGGCCCGCGCGGCCCCGTGCCCATTTGGACCTGTACGGTTTGACCTGGCTCCAGGCTTTCCAGGCCCGCTTGGTGCAAAACCTCGACATGCACAAACAAATCATCGTCTTGGCCGTCACATTGCACAAAACCGAAGCCCTTGGCGCGATTGAACCATTTCACCTGCGCTGACCGCCAGGTGGCATCCGTATCCATCACCGACACACCCTCCGCGCCGCCGCGCCGTATGTCATCTTGTGCCTGGGTTTGCGGGGCCGGTTTCAGTTCATCGACTTGGGTGACCTGCCAACCCCTTGGCCGGCGCACGGCCCGAAACTTCAAAAAGGCCCCTTCCGCCGGCACACAATGGCCACCATCCCGCAAAATCGTGATGTGCAGCAAGACGTCTTTGTGATTCGTCAGATCCGGCTGATCAGGCACGACAAAGCCATACCCCTTGGCCGGATCGAACCATTTCAATTGCCCCGTCAGCGCAACTGGCGCTTGTCCTGTGGCTTCCTCAGCCATAGCCCCCTCATAACCCCAAAATATGACGGTTATAGGATAACATAGGAACACACCCCGGAACAGCAAAATCGTCATAATTCCCCTACGAAGCGGCAATCTTTATAAAAAAATTGTGTTTTTTTGAGGATATTGACAAAAATACACCAAAATCAAGCGCAAACTCCACAAACTATGGTTGTGAAGACAGGCTTTGCTGGTGTCGGGGGAAATACTGGTAGTCCCTAGGGGAATCGAACCCCTCTTTCCAGGTTGAAAACCTGGCGTCCTAACCGATAGACGAAGGGACCAGCCAGTGCCGAGCGGATATACATGACGCCTGCCGGGGCATCAAGCCCTTTTTGGCAAAAAACACTGGTCAGGCAAACTTTTTGCCCGACCCACTGCATTATTTCTGAAAGGGTCTGTTTTTCGGTCCCTCAAGAGGCATTGCCCGCGGCCCGCGGGTCAGCCACATCCAGCAGACGCAATTCGGCACTGACGCGACCATTCCATTCATTGCGCGACAAGGCCCCCGCCAGGTGCACCACCGCGCCCGTTTGCAAATGCTCGGCCATGGGGCCATTGGCCGCTTGAAAAGCAATCGCCGCCACACGCCGCCCGTCCTCGTCGGCGGCCGCGATTTTGATGTGCCCGCCGCTCAGATGGCGCACATCAACAAGTCGCGCATGGGGCACCACGAACACGGGCTCGGGGTTGCCGGGGCCAAAGGGCTCGAGGCCCAATAGCTCGTCCGCCAGTTGCGGCGTAAACGAGGCCGGGGCCGCCAGCCCGTCGACCTCTAAGGTCGGGTTGGCCAGGGCTACCGCGGCCTCGGCGGCCAAATAGGGCTCGAGGAACGCGCGCAGATCTGGGATCATTTCACGCCTAATCTTCAAGCCCGCCGCCATGGCGTGCCCGCCACCGCTGATCAGCAAGCCCGCCGCTTTGGCGGCGGTGATGGCGCCGCCCAAGTTTACACCCTTGACGGACCGGCCCGAGCCATGGCCCACACCGCTGTCGTCAATGCCGATGCAAATGGCCGGGCGGTGATAGCGATCTTTCAAACGCCCCGCAACAATACCCACCACGCCGGGGTGCCAACCTTCGCCGGCGGCCACCACCACAGGGGCATCATCGGACAGGTTACTTTGCCGGTCGATCAGGTCAATGGCGGCGTCAAGCGCGCGGCGCTCTATGGCGCGGCGTTCAATGTTCAAGGCATCAAGCTGTGCGGCCAAATCCGCAACCTCGGTCATATCATCACTAGACAGCAATCGTGTGGCGAGGTCCGAGCGCCCGATACGCCCACCGGCATTGATCCGCGGCCCCAGGGCAAAGCCAATGTCCATGGATCGGGGGGCGGATTTCAGTTTGGCAGCCTCGGCCAGCGCCCGCAGACCCACATTCTGCCAACGGCCCATAATGCGCAGCCCTTGCTTGACCAAAGCCCGGTTCACCCCCAACAGGGGCGCCACATCACAGACAGTACCCATGGCTGGCAAATCCAGCCATTGCATCAGATCCGGCGCCGGCAATCCCCGCGCCCGCGCCCGCTGGTTCAGGGCCGCGAGCAAAACATAGACCACACCCGCCGCCGTTAACTGCCCCTGCCCTGACGGACAATCGGGCCGGTTCGGGTTGACCACGGCCGCGGCCCCGGTGGGGGGCTCGCCTTGCATCATATGGTGATCCAGCACCACAACCGTCAGGCCCATGGCTTTGGCGGCGTCCATGGCTTCATAGGCGGCGGCCCCGCAATCGACGGTGATGATCACCTCGCTGCCGCTGTCTTTGATATGCTTGAAAGCCTCAGGTGAGGGGCCATAGCCCTCGGCCATGCGGTCGGGCACATATATGCTCAGGTCCTGGCCCAAGGCGCGAAAATACCGCACCAACAGCGCGCCCGATGACGCCCCATCGACATCATAATCGGCGAACACCGTTGCCGGGCGTTTGCGCACAATGGTGTCCATCAACACGTCCGCAGCCTTGTCCATATCGACAAAGCTGCTGGGGTCGGGGAACAAGCCACGCAAGGTGGGGTTCAGGAAATCCCCTGCCCCGTCAACACCAATGCCGCGCGCGGCCAAGGTGCGCGCCAACAGATCACTGATGCGGTGGGTGCGCACATGCTGCTGCACCACATCGTCGTCGATGGGGCGCAGCTGCCACTGCTGGCCTCGTGCCGACTGGGTGACGCCCAGGATGGGCGCTGGCGTCGCAAAATCGCGATCGGGCTCGGATTGTTCGGCCTGCGCGGTCACGCCCCCAACCGGCGCTTGGTGCGCACCGTGCGCACGGTGCCGGTGGCCGAGCTCATGACCAAGGCATGAGTGTGCACAAAGCCGTCCGCAACCTTCACGCCATCCAGCAGGTTGCCGTCCGTCACGCCGGTGGCGGCGAACACGGTCTCGGCCGAGGCCATGTCTTTGAGTGTGTATTTGCGATTGAGGTCGGTGATGCCCCATTTTTCCGCACGTGCGCGCTCGTCGTCATTGCGGAAGACCAACCGGGTTTGCATCTGCCCCCCCACACAGTTCAGGGCGGCGGCGGCCAAAACGCCTTCGGGCGCGCCGCCTTGGCCAATGTACATATCCACGCCTGTTGTGGGATCGGTGGTGTTGATCACGCCCGCAACATCGCCGTCGGTGATGAACAGCACCCGTGCGCCGACGGAACGAATGGATTTGACGATATCATCGTGACGCGCGCGTTCCAGCACACAAACCGTGATCTCGTCCGGGCTGACGCCTTTGGCCTTGGCCAGGGCTTTGACGTTGTCGGCGGGGCTAGCATCCAGATCAATGATGCCATCCTCATAGCCGGGACCAATGGCGATTTTGTCCATATAGGTATCCGGCGCGTTCAACAGCCCGCCCTTGGGCGCGAAGGCCACCACCGCCAGGGCATTGGCCATGGCTTTGGCGGTCAGGGTCGTGCCCTCCAGCGGGTCAAGGGCGATATCGATGGCAGGCCCTGATCCGGTGCCCACTTTCTCGCCGATATACAGCATCGGCGCCTCGTCACGCTCGCCTTCGCCAATGACCACGGTGCCATCCATGGCAATGGTGTTCAGTGCCGTGCGCATGGCATCCACGGCCACTTGGTCGGCGGCGACGTTATCCCCACGGCCGGCCAGCTTGGCGGCCGCGATCGCGGCCTCGTCACTAACGCGAACGGCGTCCAAGCCCAACAGGGCATCTAAGCTGAGTGTCTCGGTCATCTGCGCATCCATTTTTTTATCCTAGTTCTTAGTGTTTCTGTCATCTGCACCTGTGACGGGCGCGCCATTTTGGGCACGGGTCCGCGCGTCAGTGGCAAAGCTTTCGGCGTCTTGTTGGTCGGTGGGCACGGCGCGGGGGTGCTGGCGCACCTGATCACCTGCGGCGTTCAAATGCTCAACCTCGGCGGCAATGGTCTGCAGGCTGGGCATATCGGTGGGACGCGGCGGGACGTCTTGCAGGCGGGGGATGTCGCCCTTTTTTTGTTTGCTGGCCGCCTTGGCTGACGCCGCCAGCGGCGAGGCCTTGTCCACCGGTGGTGTGCGCAGCGCCTGAATGGCCTCGCAGCCCGTGGCCAGCGGGGCTATACTGAGCACCAGGAGTGCCCTAACATATGGCTGGAATCGAAAAGACATGGGTCTTAGCTAGGCGATTTTATCGCCTATGACCAGTAAAAATGACCCAGAACTCAGACCGGGCCCTCGCCCGCATCAGCCCAGGAAGGATCTGGCCATGGCCGACGATCACAGCAAACCCGACCCCTCTTCAGGATCCGAGAGCTCTGGCCCAGACTGGCAGGCCTTTTTCCACAATATGGCCGAGGCCATGCAGGTGGGCCAACGGGCCTTGGCCCAAGCCAGCACCCATGCCTTGCAAACCATGACACCGCCAACCGAGGCCGCGGGGCATGAGGACAGCTCTCGATCTGCGGGGCAAAGCGCTGATCCTGTCAATCCGGATCCCATGAACCTGGCCCCCAGTTTTTCCGCCTGGGCCCAAGCCTTGGCGAAATCCCCCGACAGCCTTTATGCGGCGCAATCCAAACTGGCCCAGGATTACATGGCGCTGTGGGCCAAAACCGCCGAGGCCTTGCATACCCCGCCTGATGAGGCCCCGAAAACCGGCGATCGCCGGTTCAAAGACCCCAGCTGGCAAGCCTTTCCTATGTTCAGCATGCTGCACCAAGCCTATCAGCTGAATTGCAACTTCATGGACAGTTTGCTGGAACATGCCCAGGACCTGGACGAGGCCGAGCAAAAAAAACTGCGGTTTTTCACCCGCCAGATGATGGATGCCGCCAGTCCCGCCAACTTCTTTTTCACCAACCCTGCCGCCCTGAAAGCCGCCATGGACACACAAGGCGAAAGTCTGCTGCGGGGTATGAAGCAGTTCGAAAAGGATCTGGCCGCTGGCCAAGGGCGCTTGAAAATCTCCCAAGTCGACAAAGAGAAATTCAAAGTCGGCGAGAATGTGGCCACCGCCCCCGGTCAGGTGGTGTTTCGCAATCGGTTGATCGAGGTCATCCAATACAGCCCCAGCACAGAAACCGTGCACGAGGTGCCGATCCTGATCTTTCCGCCCTGGATCAACAAATTCTATATCCTGGACCTGCAGCCGAAAAACTCGCTGATCCGCTGGTTGGTGGATCAGGGCTTTAGCGTGTTTTTGGCCTCTTGGGTCAACCCCACGCCCGAGTTGAAAGACATGGGCTTTGAGGACTATATGCGTGAAGGCGTCTATGCCGCCCGCGATGCGGTGGCGAAACAAACGGGCGTGCAAAAACCCCATGCCGTGGGCTATTGCATCGGCGGCACCCTGCTGGGGGTCAGCATGGCCCATATGGCCGCCAAGGGAGATCCGGGGTTTGCCAGTGCCACCTTTTTCGCCGCCCAGCATGATTTTTCCGAAGCTGGCGATCTGAAATTGTTTGTTGATGAGAACTGGCTGCAAGAAATCGAACGCCGCATGGATGCGGCTGGTGGCGTGCTGTCGGGCCAGGACATGGCCGAGACCTTTAACGCCTTGCGAGCCAATGACTTGATCTGGTCGTTTTACGTGAACAACTACCTGCTGGGCCAGGAACTGCCGGCCTTTGATCTTCTCTATTGGAATTCCGACAGCACCCGTATGCCCAAGGCGCTGCACATGTTCTATTTGCGCCAATTCTATCAAAACAACGCCACCGCAAATGGCAAGCTGGTGCTGGATGACGTCAAGATTGACCTGAGCACCATCAAAACGCCCATCTATATCCAAGCCGCCAAGGACGACCACATCGCCCCGGCGCTGTCGGTGTATAAGGGGGCGAAACTGTTTGGCGGCGATGTCACCTATATGATGGCGGGCTCGGGCCACATTGCCGGTGTGATCAACCCGCCAAGCTCGGGCAAGTATCAGCACTGGGTGAATGACAAACTGCCCGAGACGCTGGAAGCTTGGAAGGCCGAGGCCACCGAGCATCCCGGCAGCTGGTGGCCCCATTGGCAGTCTTGGCTGGCCCCGCGATCGGGCAAGCAGATCCCGGCCCACAGCCCCGAGGATGGCCCCCTCGAGCCCCTTTGCCCAGCGCCAGGCACCTATGTGGTGGCAGAGTAGGCCCTAAGACTCGATTGGTGCATCTTGGGGCCTGGCCGGAGGCGCAGGTGTCGCCCCTGGTGCCTGCTCGGTCAAAATCTCGGAAAGTTTTTGGCGTACCTGCTGCCACCGCTCGCGCCACATCTTGTCGGGCATGGCTTCACCCTCGCGCAGGCACGCGCCCGTCAGGAAGGTCTCCTCGCGCAAAATCGTATAGCTCGCGGCCTGCAGGAAATGAAAATCACAAGTGTTCAGCAGCGAGTACGCTTCACGATCGTATTTTGGGTTCATCTTGATTTCGTGGCGCAGCAAGCGCCCTGCAGCCTCAAGCCGCCGCAATCTCACCCGCATATCATCATACGGCCCCGACATCAGCATGCCGCCATAATATTGCGCACACCCGAGCCACGCCGGATAGCGCTTCAGCGCCTGGTGGGGGTCGGTCACGCTCAGGATCTCTGTTATCGGGGGGTCGTTCAAATCTAGGCCATAGCCCGTTTTGGCCACGTCACACAGGCGCTTCCACACGTCCATACCGCGCTCGAAATCGCCGCGATTGACGTCTTCCTTCAAGGCCCGATACAGCCCACCCGAGGCGAACGAGCGATCATCACAATCCGCCAAGGTCATCATATAAGCCCGGTAGTCTTCGTGGGCGATGGGATCAAAGCTCAGGTCTGGCAAGGCGCGATGGGAGGCCACCGCCAGCAGCTGTTCGGCTTGTTGATGCACCACCACATGTTGAAAACCCGCTTGGCGCAACAAGGCCTCCAGGGCATGGGCCGACAACAGAAAATAATGCCCGCCGGGAAACAACATCGACACCGCCACCGTGGGGTCCAAATCTGGTGTCAGGGCATCGGCGCACGGCGTGGTCAGCATCAAAACCCCCTGATCCGCCAAGCCCGGCATGATGGCCGCCAAGAACGCCGCGGGGTCCGGTACATGCTCGATCACCTCGGACGAATAGACCACGTCAAAGGTTTTGCCCGCCAGGTCCGCAGCCTCGTGCAAATAGTGGGGCCGGATATCCGCGCCCAAATGCTGCGCCCCCGCGCGGCCATAACTGGCCTTTTCCAAACCCACGGCGGGATCACCGCGCATCCGCGACCAATAATCCACCACAAAGCCCATGCCACAGCCGATATCCAACAGGCGTGCGCCTGGTGGGGCCTGAATGGCCTGAACAAAACCCAACATGCCGTGAATGCCCGCGCCGATTTCCGCATAATGCCGCCAATAGCCATCATGCATGACGTGATCATCATAGGCGTCCACCAAGTCTTCGCCCTCGTAAAACACTGATTGGCAGGCGTGGCAGCGGTTCAGCGGCACCCAACGCGCGTGGGGGCGTTCAAATTTGACCTGGGCTACACGCGTGGCGTTTTCCTGCCGGCACGCCGGGCACGGCGTGGTACCGTCTACAGTGGGTGTGTCTGCAAGCCAGATCAGGTCATGAACCGAGGTCTCGGGGTCGGGCAGGTCTGTGGGCATGAGGCCTCCGTGGCTGGTGCGTCAGACCAGCATAGGCCATCGCCCGCAAAAGGCTATGGGGTTTCTAAGGCCAACACAGCATGAACTCGCTGCTCAGGAAGCATACCGCAAATCACAGTCAGGTGAGGCGCGGCCTCTAGGCTCTTGGCCGGATGATCACTCGTAACCCACACCATGTTGTTGATGATAAAGCAGAGTGGCAGTTCTCATCTCACGACGGAATTCGACTTCTTCATCTGATTCAAGATTCAAGGACTCCTGGTAAATTTCTGCGTTGGCGGCTTTTGCAAGGCCTTGATTATATTTCAAGGTTTCACCCTCGCCCATCACACTCAGGTCGCCGACCCCTATGCCCTCAGTACTAAAAGCATGAACCGCAAAGGCCTGCTCGCCCAGTCCCAAGACCTGATCACCGTTTTGCACCATATCAAACCGATCAATAAAGTGTTCAGCCTCTTCGCGGCTGACCACACCATCATCGCCACAAGCCATATGCTTAAAAAACTTAACCGTCGCGCTGTCGTTGGGATCGTGGATACTGCCTTCTAAGCTGGCTGCCGTGATGGCATTTGAAATCGACATATGAAAACTCCTTAACTTTAAACCGTAAGGCTTTATATCATAAATATAGTTAGCCTTAAACATATTTATAACACATCAGCTGCAAAGTTGCCCCCCCTGAAAGGCGACAAACGTCTTTTTTAAGCATGATCATCACCCCGAATATTCCATTAAATACAGAAAAAGCCCCGGCGATGCCGGGGCCTTTGTCCATTTTCGAAGTAACAAATCGACCTCTAAATCCCAAGCCGTGCTTGGAGCAGGAAGACCTGAAAAGAACTAGCGCTTCGAGAATTGGAAGCTGCGGCGCGCGCCGGCGCGACCGTATTTCTTCCGTTCCACCACGCGGCTGTCCCGGGTTAGCAGACCCTCTTTTTTCAGCACGGGGCGCAAAGTCGGGTCATAATACGTCAGGGCTTTGGAGATGCCATGACGAATGGCGCCCGCCTGCCCCGACAACCCGCCACCGGTGGCGGTGCAGACCACATCGATTTGGTCTTTGCGGTCGGTGATTTCCAAGGGCTGGGCAATCATCATGCGCAACACAGGACGTCCCAGATATTCAGTCTGATCTTTGCCATTGATGGTGACCTTGCCGCTGCCGCGCTTGATCCACACACGGGCAATGGCGTTTTTACGCTTGCCGGTGGCATAGGCGCGACCGAACTCATCGAGTTTGGGCTCGCGGGTTTCGGGAGCCTCAGCGGTCGTCGCCTCGGATGCCTCGGCGGTGCCAGTGGCTTTGATATCTTTCAGGGCCTCGAGGCCAGTGTTTTCCGTCGACATCCTTATTTGCTCCGGCTGTTTTTGCTGTTCATGGCTTTGAAGTCGATGACCTCAGGGCTTTGGGCCTCGTGGGGGTGCTCGGCGCCGGCATAAACCCGCAGGTTGCTCAGCTGCTGACGCGCAAGCGGGCTTTCTTTAGGCAGCATGCGCTGCACGGCCTTTTTCACCACGCGCTCGGGGAATTTGCCGCCCAGGATTTTTTCAGGCGTGCGCTCTTTGATCCCGCCGGGGAAACCCGTGTGCCAATAGTATTTTTTATCGGTCAGCTTTTTGCCTGTGAACTTCACCTTGTCGGCGTTGATCACAATCACATTGTCACCGCAATCCACATGGGGGGTATAGGTGGGCAAATGCTTGCCGCGCAACCGCTTGGCGACAAAACTGGCAAGACGGCCGACAACGGCGTCTTGGGCATCGACCACGATCCATTTCTTTTCGACTTCGGTCGATTTCAGATTTGATGTCTTCATCGTCAGACCCTTTACCTGGTATCTTTTGGGCATAACCCGGGAAAGAGAGCGTTTTATCCGAGCTGATAGACCGCGTCAAGCCCCACACAAAGAAATAAGCCAATAAAAACAGATAAATAAAAATACGGTATAGTATTACCGTATTCAATTGCTATGTTTTCCTGCCAACTAAGCCCTGACAAAAGCACTCGGCACGGGCATCGGTTCGGGATATAAGCAGACCCCATGAGCACACCCCTGACCAGACGGCGATTCTTGCACCAGACCACGGGCGCGGCCACGGCCTTGGCTTTTGGGCGCTTGTTGTCCTGGCCGGGGCTTTTGTCCTGGCCGGGCCTTGCAGCGGCGGCAGAGACCGATCTGGTCCCTGACCCAGCCCGTATCTTGGACCTACCGCCAGGCTATGGCTATCGCGTTTTGGCACGCGCGGGCGGCATGATGGCCGATGGGCTGGTGGTGCCGGGGGACCCCGATGCCATGGCCTGTTTTCCCCTGGATGATGAAAACGTCACTTTGGTATGCAACCACGAGCTTCATGCCGGTGAAAAGCACAAAAGCGCCTTTCAGAATGGCAACCGATACCGTGGCGCGGTCTATGACCCCGACATGCCCGGCGGCACCAGCACCATGGTCTACAACCTGCGCCGCCGCGAATTGGTGGACCACCGCCTGAGCTTGGCAGGGACGGTCAACAATTGTGCTGGGGGCTTGACGCCATGGGGCAGTTGGCTGAGCTGCGAAGAAACCTTCCACGCCAAGGGCGAAGACGGCGCGCAAGATGATCATGGCTATGTCTTCGAAGTCCCCGCTGACCCTCGACGCACCTCCGATGCCCTGCCCCTGCGCGATATGGGCCGGTTTGTGCACGAGGCCTGTGCCGTCGATCCGGCGACCGGCATAGTCTACCTGACCGAGGATCGAAAAGATGGTCTGTTTTATCGGTTTTTGCCCCACCGCCCTGGAACCTTGGCGGCGGGCGGACGGCTGCAAGCCCTGGCCGTACCAGACCTGAAGCGCACGGACAATCGGGGGCGCGACCGGATGCCCCAAGGGCAAAATTATGCCGTACACTGGCTAGACCTTGAGGGCGTCGACAGCGGCGTCAATGACCTGCGCTTGCGGGCAGCACGCCAAGGGGCCATCACCTTCCGGCGTGGCGAAGGGCTGTGGTGGTCACCCGAAGGGTTATATTTCACGGCCACCACCGGTGGACCCGATGGGTATGGCCAGGTGTTTCGCTACACCCCCAGCCCCCACGAGGGCCAAGCTAACGAGACCGATGCCCCGGGACGCCTGAGTCTGCATTTTCAATCCCCGGCGCCCGAGGTCATGTGCCACGGCGACAATCTGGCGGTGAGCCCTACCGGTGATCTGCTGATCTGCGAGGATCGCGCCGACGGCGGCAACAACCGCATTCGCCGTCTGGGAGCCAATGGTCAGGTCACGGCCTTTGCCCGCAACGCCACCAAAACCAACGGCGAGTTCGCCGGGATCTGTTTTGCGCCTGATGGCCAGACCCTGTTTGTGAACTTGCAAAACGAAGGGCTGACGGTGGCCATTTTCAAAACCGCTGCCTAAAACGCAAAACGCCCCCGTGGCGGGGGCGTGAAGCTATGGGTATGGGTAATCTTAAACCGTGTATTCGATTTCAAAGGGCATATCTTTGTTTTTCATATCGATATGAATAACATCCATGTCGCCATCGCCATCAACATCCAATTCCAGATGCCCTTTGCGATCATCATCGAGATAAATATCATGCTGTGAGCCATCTGACATTGTGGCGACGACTTCGTCATCTCGTTTTGCCAGGCGGTTGCGACCGCGATCAAGGTGCAGGGCGCTGAGCTGCAGAATACTGGGATCGGTGATCTCCTTGGAGCCGTCCGTCATAATGGCCACTTCGCCGAAATCTTTATTCTTAGGCACAAAGATTGAGGCGGGGCCATTCAGAAGGTTGCCATATAACGCACCACCCATAATAGCCAGATGCTCGCCCAAACCAGCAATCAGTGATTTGTCACCCTTGATGACATCATTAAAGTTTTCAGAGACATCTTCTACGACGTCTTTGACTTCCTCAACGACATCTTCGACAGCATCTTTGATAGCATTGCCAACATTCTGGAAAAAACCCATAACAAATTCTCCTAAACATAATTCAGAGCATTAAAAAACAAAATCGAATATCAAAAAGGTATCGCAGACTCCGTCTGACATCAAAACAAATTTATATGTCGTTTTTTAACGGATTTATTTAAGTGTGCGATTTTGCGCCAACACCCCAGCCTTGGCGATCAGGGCCAGTGCCAAAACTTGATGCGCCAACGCCAAGCCCACCGGGGCCGCCGTCATCACCGTGGTGATGCCCAACACGGTTTGCAAAGCCGCCACCATAAATAACGGGAAGGCCATGCGCCCATAGCGCACCCAGGCCCAAACCCCGAGACCCGCCACCACATAGCCGCCCAAACGGTGATGAAACTGCACCATGGCATGATTGTGAAACAGATTGGCCCACAGCCCCTGCCCCGCTTGCCAATAGCTGTCGGGCACCAAGGCGCCGTCCATCAGCGGCCAATCCGTATAGATCTTGCCCGCGTCATTGCCCGCCACCAGCGCCCCCAGCAAGATTTGCACGAACACCAAGGCCAAGATCAACGCACTGCCATCAACAGGGATTTTGATCTTTTGCCCCAGGCGCGCTTCGCGGGCCGTCCAGAGCAAGATCGCGAAGATCAACACCGCCAAGCCCAGATGCGTGGCCAAACGTTCCGGCAAGACATCAACCCGGTCCACCAGGCCCGATTTGACCATCCACCAGCCAATGAAGCCCTGCAGCGCGCCCAGACCCAGCAACACCCACAAGCGCACCGTCAACCACTCCGGCACCCGCTTGCGCCACAAAAACCAAGCAAACGGCACCGCATAGACCAAACCCACCAAACGCCCCAGCAGGCGGTGAACCCATTCCCAGAAATAGATAAATTTAAACGCCGTCAGCGACATGCCGGCGTTTTGCAGCTGATACTCGCCACTGGCTTTGTATTTTTCAAATTCAGCGAACCAGGCGGCCTCAGACAAAGGCAGCAAGACCCCGGTCACCGGCTGCCATTCTGTGATCGACAGTCCACTGTCCGTCAGGCGCGTGATGCCGCCGACAACGACCATCACCCCCACCGAAGCCGCCACGATATAAAGCCACACCGCCAAAGCCGTGTTGCGAGGTGCCAAAGACATATGCGAGTTCGACAGCATCAGATGTCTATAATCTGCGAATTTCAAAAACGCCAGTCATGAAGCGAGGCGGCCAAACCCACGCCCACCCGATCAGGATCGCCCCAAAACCGCCTTGATCACCCGGTCCACCTGGGCGTCGGTCAGATAAGGGTGCATGGGCAACGACAGCACCCGATCCGCCAAACGCTCGGTCACCGGCAGGCCTCCGGCGGGGGCATATTCGACAAAGGCGGGCATTTTGTGCAGCGCCGTTTGGTAGTAAATAGCTGTGGGAATCTCGGCCTCTTTTAGACGGGTCTGCACCGCATCGCGGTTATCCAAGGCCAAGGTGAACAGCCCCCAGCCACTTTGGCCTTTGGTGGGCACCGCAAAGGGGTCGGCCACGTCTTTCAGGGCATCCCAATAGCGCTCGGCGATTTCGGTGCGCCGGGCCAGCTCGTCGGGGAAGATGCGCAGCTTTTCCGTGACCACCGCGCATTGCAAACTGTCGAGGCGACCGTTTAGCCCCACCCGCACGCTGAGTTTGCGGCCATCATCCGTGCCGTGCCAGCGGATGCTTTCGCACAGATCACGATGGGCTTTGTCGTGGAAAAAGATCGCGCCGCCATCGCCATAACAGCCCAAAGGCTTGGCGGGAAAAAAGCTGGTGGCCGTAATGGGCGCGATGTTGCCCGCCCATTTGCCATCATATTTCGCCCCAAATGACTGGGCCGCATCCGCCATCACCATCAGGTCATGGGCCTTGGCCACCTGGAAAATGGCATCGTAATCACAGGGAATGCCAAACAAATCGACCGGGATGATCATCTTGGGCGTCAGTTTGCCGGCGGCTTTGATGGCTTGGATCTGAGACTCGAGATGTTCAGGATCCATGGTGAAATGCTTTGGACAGACATCGACAAACACCGGCGTCGCCCCCTGCATCAGCACGGCATTGGCCGTGGCGTTATAGGTAAAGGCCGGAATGAACACCGCATCTCCCGCACCAATGCCCAGAGCCATCATCGGAATCACCAAGGCATCGGTGCCATTGCTGACCGCCAGGGCGTGTGGCGCGCCGGTAAAGTCACACAAGGCGTCCTCAAGCTCGCGCACCTCGGGCCCATTGATATAGGCCCCATGGTCTAGGATCGCCTGAAACCGGGCTTCAATGCGGTCGCGAATGCGGGCCTGCTGGGCCTTGAGGTCAATAAAGGCCACGGGCACTGTGGTGGCGTCGGCTTTGTCGAGGACGGCATCTTTGCTGGTCATGGGGGCTCCTTGTGGGCGGAAAGGGATTAAGCGGTGGGTTCAGTCATCACAGCCTTGGCATCGGCCATATGGGCCAAGCGCAGGGCCTCGAGGGCTTCGGCGGCGGTCACCAGCGGGCGCTGGCGGCGGCCCAGGACCGTATCCACAAAGGCCGCCACACTGGTGCGCAGCGGGTCTTGGGCTTCGGGCTGGTCAGCGAAGTTCGGGTTCAAATCATAGGGCGTGGTGTTTTCAAACGTACGCGCTACAAAATCGATAAAGACATGACCCGTGTCATACTCAAGGCGCATTTGGCGTTTGCGGCCCTCGGCCATGCGAGACGCGGTCAGCGCGACCGCCGTCTGGGCAAAGGTGAAATCCGCCACGATGTGGTCGGCAAATTCACTGTGCTGGCGTTGGGCCTTGGCACTGACGGTTTGCAGTGTGCCCACACCCAGATGTGTGACCAAATCCAGGTCATGCACCATCAAATCTAGGGTGACGCTGACGTCCGCACCCCGACCCGACCAGGCCCCTTCGCGACAGGCCACTATGCGCTTGGGGGCCACGGGCACATCCAACAGGCCCATGGCGGCAAAGACCGCGCGCTCTTGGTGGCCGCAGGCCACCGGCAGGGTGCGGGCGAAATGCACGATGCGCTCGGCCTCGGCCACTGTGGTGGCCAGGGGTTTTTCCACATACACCAGCTTGCCCGCAGACAAGGCCGCCAGCGCCATTTCCGCATGGGTATCGGCCGGTGAAGCCACGGTGACCACATCCACGGCCTTGAACAGTTTGGCCACATCATCCGTGGCCTGGGCCCCGTGTTTATCTGCCAACTCTTGGGCCTTGGCCAGGTTGGGATCAAAGACGACGGTCAGCTGGGTGTCGGACAGTTCGGCATATTTGTTGGCATGAAAGCCCGCAAAAACGCCCGCGCCAATCACGCCGGCCTTCAAGGGTGAGGTCTTGAGGGGTGAGGTCTTGAGGGGTGATGTTGGTTTCGTATCCATGTCGTGATCTATGCCAGAGTTTTGCAAACCCTGCCAACACGCCCTGTTTCAATTTTTGAACAGTCAAACCACAGCCAACCACCACTTAAAATTGTACATAACACAAAAACAACCCAGAGATTGTTGCAACCCTAGGTTATGAGTGTCTATCTTTTGTCATCTTGGGCTGGAGGGCAAAATGGACGCACAGATATCTGACACGGCTGATCTGCAAGCCCTGGAGCGCCGCGCCGCCGAGCATCTGCGCCAGAACCATCCCATTGATAGTGCGTCGTTTATTCCCACGCCCGTACAGCGCGCTTTGGCGATTTTATCGGTTGCTGCTTTGCTGTTGGGCCTGACGGCGTGGCCCGCCGAGACCGCTGAGCTTATGCGTACCTTGGGCATTCTGGCCTTCCTGAGCCTGAGCTTGTTTCGTTTGCTGTGCGCGGCACTGGCTCGTCCCTTGGTGCCCGTTGACCGGCCCGAATTTCACGCGCCTCGTGACTGGCCTGTCTACAGCATCATTGCGCCCCTGTACAAAGAAGGCCCTGTGGCCATTGACCTAATTGATAGGCTTAAGAGAATAGATTATCCAGATGATAAACTAGACCTTTTGATTATGCTGGAAGCAGACGATGCCGACACCCTCGACGCCCTACACAGCACCGACCTTCCCGCCTGGGCGCGCATTGTGGTGTTGCCCGCAGGCAAACCGAAAACCAAGCCCAAGGCCTGCACCGCCGCCCTCGCGCTCGCCCGCGGACAATACATCACCATCTATGACGCCGAAGATGCCCCTCACCCCCACCAGCTGAAAGCGGCCGTGTTGGCGTTTGAGGCCGGAGACAAGCGCCTGGCCTGTTTGCAAGCGCCACTGGATATCGACAACACCGGTGATGGCTGGCTGAGCCGTCAGTTCGCCCTGGAATATGGGGTGCAATTTCGCCTGATCATCCCGGCCTTGTCTCGCCTGGGGTTGCCCATTGCGCTGGGGGGCACCAGCAACCATTTCCGCACCGATGTGCTGCGGGATTTGGGCGGCTGGGATCCTTATAATCTGACCGAGGATGCTGATTTGGGCTTTCGCTTGGCGGCCCACACATACAAAGTCCAGGCCCTGCCCTATCCGACCTATGAGGAAGCGCCCCGCCACCTGCCGGTTTGGGTCAATCAGCGCAGCAGCTGGATCAAGGGTTTTATGCAAACCTGGGGCGTACGTATGCGCAGCTGGCACACCTTGATGACAGGCGCGGGCTTGTGGGGGTTTTTGGTGCTGCACCTGACCATTGGGGCCTCGATTGTATCGGCCTTTGTGCATGGGCCGTTGTTGTTGGCGGTGGGTCTTGATGTGATCACGGGCCTGCAGACCGGCCATTGGCATTTGCGGCCCATCGACGGCTTGGTGTTGTTTGCGGCCTATGCCACCTGGTTGCTGTCGGCGGCGCTCGCATCCCGGCAATTGGGCGTGAAAAACCTGGCGTTCAGCGCCTTGACCACACCGTTTTACTGGCCGCTGCAAACGCTTGCGGCCATCAAAGCCGGCTTTGAGCTCGTGACCAAACCCTTCCATTGGAGCAAAACGCCCCACGGCCTGGCCATGACCCGGAGTTTTTAGCGGCTAAGCGCTTGGCCCCCGCCGATGTTGGGGCTATACCGGCCACCATGACGCATCCAGACCCCAGCCCCCAGGTGTTGATCACCGAACCCTGGCCCGATTACGCCCTTGTTGACAGCGGCGAGGGTCGAAAGCTCGAACGCCTGGGCCGTTTTTTGATCGACCGGCCGGAACCCCAAGCCATGTGGGTCCGCACCGACCCCAAGATCTGGCACAAGGCCAACGCCACCTTCACCGCGGGCAGCGATGACGACGACAGCGACACCGGCAAGGGCCGCTGGCAGTTCACCAGCCCCCCGCCCGAAACCTTTCCCTTGGCTTGGCAGGATGTGGGCTTTTTGGGGCGCTTTACCGCCTTTCGGCACTTGGCGGTCTTTCCCGAGCAAGCCGCCCATTGGCAGACCATTCAACGCCATGCCCGCGCCGCCAATCGCCCGCTGAAGGTTCTGAACCTGTTCGGCTATACGGGCCTTGCCAGTTTGGCGGCGGCCCAGGCGGGGGCCGAAGTCACCCATGTTGATGCCTCGAAAAAGGCGCTGCAATGGGGCAAAGACAACCAAGCCGCAGCCGGGTTGCAACAGGCCAAAATCCGCTGGTTGCTGGATGACGCGCAAAAGTTTGTGGCCCGCGAGGTCCGGCGTGGCCATCGCTATGATGGCATCATCCTGGACCCACCCAAATATGGCCGTGGGCCCAAGGGCGAACGCTGGCAAGTGTTTGACGACCTGCCCCAATTGATGGCGGATTGTGGTGCGATTTTGGCCGATGACGCCAAATTCTTTATTTTAACCGGCTATGCGGCGCGCTTGTCGTGCTTGTCACTGTTGGCGTTGGCGCAACAGCATGTGGCCCGCGTCGATGGCCAATGGCAGTGCGGGGAACTGGCCTTGCGCGAGGAGCTTGGCGGGCGGCTGTTGTCCACCGCCCTCTATGCCAAGTGGGAATGCCAAGTGGGAGGCAGACAACTGATATGACAGACGTGATCACCTCGGCGGCCAATCCGCGCATCAAACGCATCAAGGGCCTGGATCTGAAAAAGCATCGCAACGAATCCGGGCAATTCCTGGCCGAGGGCGTGAAAATCGTGCTGGATGCCCTTGAACGGGGCTGGAAGCCCGCGGCACTGGTGTATGCCCACGACAGCGCCGAAGACCCCTTGATCGCCAAGGCCATTCAGCTGGCCCGCGCACAAGACGCCGAGCTGCTGCCGGTCTCGGACGGGGCCTTGAAGAAGCTCAGCCATCGCGACAACCCCCAAAGCCTGCTGGGGGTGTTTTACCAGCGCTGGGCGGGCGTCGAGGCCATCAAGATGCTGAAAGGTCTGTGGGTGGGCCTCGATCGGGTGCGGGACCCGGGCAATTTGGGCACCATCATCCGCACCGTCGACGCCGTTGGGGCCAAGGGCGTGGTGCTGATCGGCGATTGCACCGACCCCTATGCCCAAGAGGCCGTGCGCGCCGCCATGGGCTCGACCTTCGCCGTCAAGCTGGCCCGCGCCACCGAAGACGAGTTCATGACCTGGGCCGACCTGTGGGATGGGCAGATCGTCGGCACCCACCTGAAAGCCACCCAGGACTATCGCGCCATCGACTGGCAGGACCAATGCCTGATCCTGATGGGCAATGAACAGGCGGGCCTGACCCCACGCCTGGGCACCAGTTGCCATGATCTGGTGAAAATCCCTATGCGCGGCGGGGCCGACAGCCTGAACCTGGCGGTGTCAACGGGCATCGTGCTGTACCAGGCAGGGAATGCGCTGGCGGGAGCATAACCGTACACTCACCCGCGCGTTTAACCGCGGGGTCCAGTGGGCACATGCCTATGTGCCATAAGAATCTTTTACCGCCAGAGGCCAAGTCACGCTCGATCCCCTGAAACTGCCCCATAAGCCCTCTCCCATAGAGGGAGAGGGGTTTAGATGGGGGAAATAAAGCTGTGTAAGGGGGCTGAGACACCGAACATCTGGGCGCGTCGAAACATCAGTCCTGTGTCGGCGCTAGCCCCCCCTTAAAGGCATCCGTGTTATAAGATCAAACCCCCTAGCGGGTTTTGATGTTCACCGCCCCAACAAAACCCATGGGCGCATTCATGTGGGGGAATGGACCACTCACCTGAATGAACTCCAGGGGACCACCCACATCCGCAGCGGCCTGATTGGCGGTTTGGTAATCGTGGGCCATCTTGCTGCCCAAATAGATATCCAGCCGATAGCCATCTTCGGTTTTTTCCGCCGAGATAAATTCATTTGTGCTGAGATCACAATCCGTATCGCAAAGCGTGTTTTGGCCAAAGGTTTGATAGCCAGCCTGGGTTTGTGTGGCCAGTTGATAGCCACCCTTTTGATCTTCGATGATGAATACCGGTTCTTTGCTGCCATCGCGGTCAAAGTCAACGGATACACCAGTGTTGATGATATGAGATGGATTGGTCATTGCGGTCTCCTGTGGGGATCAACGGGTTTCTGATCAGTGTTCACCATCTTTGGGTGTAGCACTTTCCCCTTACCACTTTCACACAATCGTCACCATGCAAGTTTTTAATACAAATTATATAAAATAATTTACAAATTCGTCTGGATACGAACGACCCACAATGCACTCCACCTTACAGCCCATGATAGCGTCGCAGTAGGCGCGCGTTGCGCAGGTTAGCCTTAAAGGCCCAGTCAAAAATGTCACCGATCACGGGAATCAAACCGATGGCCCAATCCAACAGCACATTGATCACCATCCGCACCAACAGCCCCACCGGTGCACCTGTGCGCGCCGCCTGGCCGATAATATAACTCGCGATCAGCAGTGAAACCGTATCCCCCACCCCAGGGATCAAACCCAACAGGCTGTCCACCCCAAAACGCCAAGGAACCCCCGGAATTTTGAACCGCGCATCCATCAACCCCGCCAAGGCATCAATGCGGTCTAGGGTTGTATGCAGGTCCTGGGGAGGGGGCTGACGCATCACAGGCTGGGCAAATTCAGGCCCTGCTGCCGTGCGCAATCCTTGGCGATATCATAGCCCGCATCCGCATGGCGCATCACACCGGTGGCGGGGTCGTTCCACAACACGCGCTCGAGACGTTTTGCCGCTGCGTCCGTACCATCAGCCACAATCACCACGCCGGAATGTTGCGAATAGCCCATGCCCACGCCGCCGCCATGATGCAACGATACCCAGGTAGCCCCACTGGCCGTGTTCAACAGCGCGTTCAACAGCGGCCAATCGGAAACGGTGTCCGAGCCATCCAACATGCCCTCGGTTTCCCGGTTGGGGCTGGCCACCGATCCGCTGTCCAGGTGGTCACGACCAATGACGATGGGGCCTTTCAGCTCGCCGGATTTGACCATCTCGTTAAACGCCAGGCCCAGCTTGTGCCGCTCGCCCAGACCCACCCAACAGATGCGCGCGGGCAGCCCCTGGAACTGAATGCGTTCCGCAGCCATATCCAGCCAGGTGTGCAAATGCGGATTGTCAGGGATCAATGCTTTGACTTTGGCGTCAGTTTTGGCGATGTCATCAGGGTCGCCCGACAGCGCCGCCCAGCGGAACGGCCCAATGCCCCGGCAAAACAGCGGGCGAATATAGGCGGGCACGAAACCGGGGAAATCAAAGGCCCCATCGACGCCGACATCTTTGGCCATTTGGCGGATGTTGTTGCCATAATCAAAGGTGGGCACGCCCATCTTTTGGAAGGCCAGCATAGCGCGCACATGATCAGCCATCGAGCGCTTGGCGGCCGCCACCACCGCATCGGGGTCGGATTTTTGCTGAGCTTCATACTCATCCAAGGTCCAACCGGCTGGCAGATAACCGTTTAGCGGATCATGGGCCGAAGTCTGATCGGTGACCATATCGGGGCGAATGCCGCGCTTGACGATTTCAGGGAAAATTTCAGCGGCATTGCCCAGCAGGCCAACCGAAATGGCCTTGCCCTCAGCCTTGGCGACCGCGAGCATATCCAAGGCCTCATCAAGCGTTTGGGCCTGTTTGTCCAAATACCCCGTGCGCAGGCGCATCTCGATCCGGCTGGGGCGACACTCAACGGCCAACATGCTGGCCCCCGCCATGGTCGCGGCCAGCGGCTGAGCGCCGCCCATACCGCCTAAGCCACCGGTCAATATCCAACGGCCTTTTAGGTTGCCCTCATAATGCTGACGGCCGGCCTCGACGAAGGTTTCATAGGTGCCCTGCACGATGCCTTGGCTGCCAATATAAATCCACGAACCCGCCGTCATCTGGCCATACATCATCAGGCCTTTGCGATCGAGTTCGTTGAAATGCTGCCAATTGGCATAGGCCGGCACGATGTTCGAATTGGCAATCAACACCCGTGGCGCATCGGTGTGGGTTTTAAAAACGCCCACAGGCTTGCCAGATTGGACCAACAAGGTTTCGTCATCTTTCAGGGCGCGCAAACTCTCGACGATGCGATCAAAGGCCTCCCAGGTGCGCGCGGCCCGACCAATGCCACCATAAACCACCAATTCCGCCGGGTTTTCCGCCACATCGGGATCGAGATTGTTCATCAACATGCGCAAGGCGGCCTCGGTCAGCCAGCTTTGGCAGGTTTTTTCAGAGCCATGAGGGGCACGGATGACGCGGGAATTGTCAAGGCGAGTGGGCATGTCCATTCTGATCTCTCCCCCAGTTTGGCTGGGAACGGTTTGGTTTTGAAATGAAAACAGATGTCTTGGCCCTGGCTATAGCGAAGTTTCGCCCCGCCTGTCACCCCTTTGCAGGGCTGGATCCCAGACCCGCTTAGCGTGCGTGCGATAACCCCTGTGCGGCGTGCACGATGGCCCGCAATACGGCACCCAGGGTTTGGCGCAAGCGGTCGGCCTTGGCCGGGTCCAGCATCCATGGCGGCGCTTCTTCGGCCAAATAGGCCGATTGCGCCAGTTCCATCTGCACCGCATGCACATGGTTATCCGGATCACCATAGTGGCGAGTGATCCAACCGCCCTGAAAGCGACCATTGACGACGTGGCTGAAGGGGGCCGTCTCCACCACCTGACGGGCAGCGGCCTCGATTTCCGGAGCGCAACTGCGCCCACCATAGGTGCCCAGGTTCAACACCGGCAGCTCGCCGTCAAACAGGCGCGGCACCCGCGAGCGAATGGAATGACAATCATATAGCACCGCAAAACCGTGGCGGGCCTGCACCCGTTCAATTGTCGCTTGAAGATGGTCGTGATAAGGATTGAAATATTTTGATTTTCTATCCTCAATGTCATCAGACGTGATGTCCGTGCGCCACAAGGGCGCGCCATCGAAATCCGTCTCCGGCACCAAGCCGGTGGTAGCCTGGCCGGGATACAGCGACACGCCGCTGGGGTCGCGATTGACATCGATCACATAACGAGAAAACGGCGTCATCACCACACTGGCGTCCAGGGCTTCGGCCAGGGGCGCATACAGGGCCTCGACGCGCCAATCGCAATCGGTTTGCTCGCGGCCGCGAGCGTTCATATTCTCGTCGATGTCCGGCGGGATATGGGTGCCCGAATGGGGCATAGACAGCACCAAGGGGCTGTCGCCCAAGCGCGTATAGATCTGAGGGCTCGCCTGCGTCTCCGTCATTCCAGGCCCTGTACAATCGCCGTCAGGCCACCTTCCAGCACCATGTCGCGAATGGCCTCCATGTCAGGAGCCATCAGGCGATCCGATAACAGCGGCGCCACCCGCGCCCGCAAGGCGGCGTGCGCACTTTCCAGATGCACCGACGAGGTCAACGGCCGGTGGTGCTCGATGGCTTCGGCGGCTGCCATCAGCTCTACGGCCAACACCATGGCGGTGTTTTCCACCATATCCAGCAAACGATAGGCCCCGTGCGTGGCCATCGAGACATGATCTTCTTGGTTGGCCGATGTCGGAATGGTGTCTACACTGGCCGGATGAGATTTTTGTTTGTTTTCCGAACATAAAGCCGCCGCCGTCACCTGCGGGATCATAAAGCCCGAGTTCAAGCCTGCCTCCCGCGCCAGGAACGGCGGCAGGTTGCTCATGTGCGGGTCGACCAATATGGCGGTGCGCCGTTCGGAGATGTTGCCGATCTCACACAGCGCCAGCGCCAGCTGATCGGCGGCAAAGGCCACAGGTTCGGCGTGGAAATTCCCGCCTGAAACAATGGTGTCCTCGTCAATGACCAGCGGATTATCGGTGACCGCGTTGCCTTCGTACCCCAGCGTGGTGGCCACCTGCCCCATCAGATCCCAAACCGCCCCCATCACCTGGGGCTGACAACGCAGCGAGTAAGGATCTTGCACCTTGTCGCAATCGGTGTGGGAGCGCATGATCTCGGAGCCCGCCAGCAACTGCCGCATCACCGCCGCCACCTTGATTTGCCCAGGCTGGCCGCGCAGCTCGTGGATTTCCTCCATATAGGGCGCGTGCGAGCCCTTCAGGCCCTCGGTGCTCATGGCGCCCGCCACCAGCCCGGTTTTGAACACCCGCTCGCTCAGGAACAGCGTATGCAGGGCAATGGCCGTCGAGGCCTGGGTGCCGTTGATCAGCGCTAAGCCCTCTTTGGGACCCAGATCAATGGGCTCGAGGCCCACATCACACAGCGCCCGGCGGCCCGCCAAGCGCACGCCATCGACCTCAACCTCGCCATCCCCCATCAACACCAAGGCCAAATGAGCCAGCGGGGCCAAATCGCCCGAGGCGCCCACCGAGCCCTTGGCCGGTATGATCGGATAAAGATCGGCGTTCAACATGCCCAACAGCAAGTCCGTCACCGCCGGTCGCACGCCCGACGCCCCCCGCGCCAGGGACGCGAGCTTCAGCCCCATCAGCAAACGCACCACAGGTTTCGGCAAAGCCGGGCCCGTGCCACAGGCATGGGACAGGATCAGATTGCGTTGCAACACGCGCAGTTCGTCATCATTGACGCGCACATTGGCCAGCTTGCCAAAGCCCGTGTTCAAGCCATAAACCGTGCGGCCACTGTCGATCACGGCTTGCACAGCGTCGGCCCCGGCCTGCACGGCTTTGCGGCTTTGGGCCGACAGGCTCAATTCACTGCCCTGCCACAGGGTGCGCCAATCCGCCAAGGTCATGTGCCCAGGCTCGAGGGTCAGAGGTTTCCGTTCCATATGCGTTTCCATAAGGGGTTGATGCCAAAGCGATAGCCAAGCTGCGCCGGGTCTTCAAGGTCCCACACCGCCAGATCGGCCCGCTGCCCTGGGGCAATCTGCCCGCGATCCGCCAGACCCAAGGCCTGGGCCGCGTGCCGGGTCACCCCCAACAGGGCTTCGGATGGGGTCAAGCGAAACAGCGTACAGGCCATGTTGATGGCCAAAACCAACGAATTCATCGGCGACGAGCCCGGATTGCAATCGGTGGCCACGGCCATGGGCACATCATGTTGGCGCAGCAAATCAAGTGGCGGCAGCTGTGTGTCGCGCAGAAAATAAAACGCACCGGGCAACAAAACCGCCACCGTGCCTGCGGCCTTCATGGCCTTCACGCCCGCCTCGTCCAGATGTTCGAGGTGATCGGCGGACAGGGCTTGGAACTCGGCGGCGGCCAAATGTGCGCCAGAAAGATTGGAAAGCTGCTCGGCATGGATTTTTACTGGCAAATTGTGAGCCTTGGCGGCGGCAAAGACGCGCCGGGTTTGATCGGGTGTGAAACCAATGCCCTCGCAGAAGACATCCACGGCATCGGCCAGGCCCTCGTCGGCCACGGCCTGCATCATCGGCCCCGCCACCAGATCGATATAGTCATCGGCGCGGTCTTTGTACTCGGGCGGCAAGGCATGGGCGCCCAAAAAGGTGGTTGTGATGGTCACGGGGTGGTCCCGGCCCAAACGCCGCGCCACCCGCAACATTTTCAGCTCGGTCTCGATGTCCAAACCATAGCCGGATTTGATCTCCAGCGTGGTGACCCCTTCGGCCAAAAAGGCCTGCAAGCGCGGCAGAGCTTGGGCATAAAGCGCGTCTTCCGATGCGGCACGGGTGTGACTTACGGTCGAGAGAATACCACCACCGGCCTTGGCGATTTCCTCGTAACTTGCGCCCTCCAGGCGCAGCTCAAACTCGCGGGCGCGATCACCGCCATACACCAGGTGCGTATGGCAATCGATCAGTCCGGGAGTGACCAGGCGGCCCTGGCAATCAAAGGTTTCGGCCCCCTCCAGCTGCACATCCGGGCCAACGGCGGTGATGGTATCGCCCTCGGTGGCGATCTGGGCCAGTTGGGTTTCGGTGCCGCCGGTGGTCATGGGGGCCACACGGGCATTGCGCAGCAGCAAACGGCGCGCAGGCAAGGTCGGTTGGCTGGTCATGCCCGCTGTTTTGGCCTAGAACACCCCCATGAGACAAGAGCGATTCACGCGTTGGGCGTATTTACCCAGCGGTTGGGCCGAAAACGTACGCATCACCAGCGAAAACGGCATCATCACCGCCGTGGATGTGGGGGTGACGGGCACGGGGCACGACATCGCCCTTCCCGGCGTGTGCAATCTGCACAGCCATGCCTTTCAGCGGGCCATGGCGGGCCTGACGGAAACGCGCGGGCCCGGTGACGACAGTTTCTGGAGCTGGCGTCAGGTGATGTACGACTTCCTGGCCACCATGACACCCGACCAGATGCAACAGACCGCCACCCTGGCTTTTCGGGAGATGCGGGCGCGTGGTTTCAATCGGGTCTGTGAGTTTCATTATCTGCACCATGGGCCGGATGGCCGCGCCTATGACAACCCCGCCGAAATGGCCGAGCGTTTGATCGCCGCCGCCCAAGAGGCCGACATCGCCCTGACCCTGTTGCCGGTGTTTTATGCCCACAGCGATTTTGGCGGTCAGCCCCCCACCGAAGGCCAGCGGCGTTTTGTCCACACACCTGATGCCTTTGCCCGCTTGGTCGATCACTTGCGCGGTCTGGATGTGCCGGACCTGGTGGTGGGGGTAGCGGCCCACAGCCTGCGGGCGGTGACCGAGGCGGAGCTGCGCGACCTCGTAACCCTCGTGGGTGATCAGCCGCTGCATATCCACATCGCTGAGCAAACCCGAGAGGTCGAGGCCTGCCTTGCGCACACCGGCCAGCGCCCCGTGGAATGGCTGCTGAGCCATTTTGACCTGGGCCCCACCTGGTGCCTGGTGCACGCCACCCACATGACCCACCAAGAAACCGTTGATCTGGCGGCCACCGGCGCGGTCGCTGGCCTGTGCCCGATCACCGAGGCCAATTTGGGCGACGGGATTTTTAACATGGCTGATTACCAGCGCGCACGGGGCGCATGGGGCGTGGGGTCCGACAGCAATGTGTTGATTTCCCTGCCCCAGGAATTGCGCATGTTGGAATATGGCCAACGCCTGTTTCACCGCGCCCGCAATGTGATGGCCGCCCCCAGCCAATCCACTGGCCAAGCCCTGTTTGATGCGGCGCTGATGGGGGGTGCCCAAGCGGGCGGTGTGCCCGCCAGCGCCATTGCCGTTGGGGAACGCGATGATCTGACGGTGCTAGATGGTATGTTGGTCAATCTGCGCGACAAAGCCGAGAACCAGATTTTCGACAGCTGGATTTTTGCGGGCCTTTAATGCGTCTTTCCGAGCAAAAGAAAGTACGGAGTTTCGTACTTTGCGCTTGACGCCCGCCGCGCGTTCCGGTACCCAACCTGCTCGCGCACGGGTCATGACCCGTTCGATGCGGGTGTAGCTCAGTTGGTTAGAGCGCCGGCCTGTCACGCCGGAGGCCGCGGGTTCGAGTCCCGTCACTCGCGCCATTTTATTCCGCGAGTTCCTTTTTGTTTAAGTTGACGGGTTTTGAGGGCAAAACCCTACCCGCGCCATTTCATGGCTCTCGTTCCCTTTTTTAGAATTGACGGGTTTTCGAGAAAAACCCTATGCGCGCCATTTCATTCCGGGAGTTCCTTCTATTTTTTTGAACGGGTTTTGAGGGCAAAACCCTATCGCGCGCCACTGCATAGCCCTCGCGCATTAGGGCGTATAATAGGTTGGCGAGCCTGGGCCGACGGGTAAGCCCAAACCAAAAGTCCACAACAGGAAAAACCCAATCCAGGTCAGCAAGAAGAACATCGTATAGGGCAACATCATGGCGATCAGCGTGCCCACACCCAAATTCTTGTCATAGCGCGTGGCCCAGGCCAGGATCAGACCAAAATAGCTCATCATCGGGGTGATGATATTGGTGGTGGAATCACCAATCCGATATGCAGCCTGAATGGCTTCGGGCGCATACCCAATCAGCATCAGCATGGGCACAAAAATGGGCGCGGTCACCGCCCACTGCGCCGAGGCCGAGCCCAGCGACAGATTGATAACCGCACACATCAGGATGAAAACCACAAAGACAAGTGGTCCGGTCATGCCCGTATCTTGCAGAAACTGCGCCCCGGCCACCGCGCTGATGGCCCCCAGGTTTGTCCAGTTGAAAAAGGCGACGAACTGAGCCGCGAAAAACACCAAAACGATATAAAGCCCCAAGGTCGCCAGGGCTGCCGACATGGCGTCGATCACATCGCGGTCAGATTTCATGGTGCCCACGACGCGCCCATAGACATAACCGGTGACGATAAAGAAGATCAGTATCCAGGTCACAAAGCCCTTGAAAAAGGGCGAATTGATGGGGTCTCCGGTTTCGGGATTTCGCAACACCCCCCATTCCGGCAACAGCGTCAGCGCCATAAAGCCCAACACCCCCAGCACCGCAATCCCGGCCCACATCAGTCCCTTTTTCTCGGTGCGCGTCAGAGCGTTCATCATACGATCGTCCAAAATCGACGGGTCAGCATGAGCGGAATCATACCGCCCGAGTTTTGGCTCGACGATAAAAATGCTGACCAACGAACCCACAACCGTGATCAACACCGTTGAGGCCACCATAAAATACCAATTGGCCGTGGCCACCACCACATATTCTGGGTCGATCAGGCGGGCGGCCTCTTGGGTGATGCCCGCCAGCAGCGGATCTATGGTGCCAATCAACAGATTGGCGCTGTAACCGCCAGAAACCCCGGCAAAGGCCGCCGCCATGCCCGCTAGCGGATGGCGACCCAAAGCATAAAAGATCGCCCCCGCCAGGGGGATCAGCACCACGTATCCCACTTCCGAAGCCGTGTTGGACACAATTCCCGCGAACACAATGGCCACCGTCACGGCATGTCGCGGGGCCGACAACACCATGCCCCGCACCGCGGCTGATAACAGCCCCGATCGTTCTGCCACTCCCACGCCCAGCATGGCCACCAACACAACACCCAGTGGGGCAAAGTTGGTAAAATTGCTGACGAGTTCAGTGAAAATGCGCCGCAGGCCATCGCCGTTTAGCAGGCTGACCGCGCGGATCATGCCGTCTTCGGCCACGCCGCGGGCCCCGGCGGGCCTGGGATCCTCGACCGCTAGGCCCATCGCCCCGAAAATACCAGACAACAGCACAATGCCGACCGCCAAAATGGCGAACAACGTAACAGGATGGGGCAACAGGTTGCCCAACCATTCCACACCATCCAGAAATCGCGTGAAGGCGTTACGACGGCCCGAAGGCGTCGGCGTCTGAGCGGTCGTCATATCTGCTGTCTCCGGTTATCGGCAAAATAAGCGCAGCTTAGCGCCCGGACCCCCTATACCCCGCCCCTGGCAGCATACGCACAGCCGGTATTCCGGTGACCGTATGCCGCAAGGGCGCGGAGATCAAAGGGGCTATTGCCCCTCAGGCGCAGGTTTCAGGCCACGATTGATCAACAGCGGCTCGACACTGGGCTCACGGCCGCGGAAGCCCACATAGGCATCCATAGCCGGGCGGCTGTTTCCAGCCGAGTACACATATTCATAGAGCTTTTTGGCCAGCATAGGATCAAAAATGTCGCCGGATTCTTCGAAAGCGGCGAAGCCATCATTGTCCAGAACCCCTGCCCACATATAGGTATAATAACCCCCGGCATAGAGCTCGCTGGCGAACGAATGCAAGAAATGAGGCGAGCGATGCCGCATTTCTATGGTGTCGGGCATACCGGCCTTGGTCAGGATTTTGTCCTCAAAGGCGTTGACTTCCAGCTTGGCGATTTCGTCTGGATCAGTCAGGCGGTGAAAGGCCAAATCCACGAAAGCCGAGGCGATGAATTCCACATTATCAAAGCCTGATTTGGCATTGCCGGCCTTTTGCACCTTTTCCAACAAGGCCTTGGGCATGGGCTTGCCGGTTTCGTGATGTTTGGCAAATTCCTGAATAATGGCTGGCTCCCGCATCCAATGCTCATAGATTTGGGCCGGGAATTCGACAAAATCGTAATCAACAGATGTGCCCGCGATGGATGGATAGGTCACGTTCGACAGCAAGCCATGCAAACCGTGGCCAAACTCGTGGAAAATGACCTCGGCTTCACGCATGGAAATCAAAGCCGGCTGGCCTGGTGCGGGTTTGTTGTAGTTGCAATTGTTCATAATCAGAGGCTTAACCTCGCCATCCAGCTTGTGCTGCACGCGCAACGCACTTTTCCAAGCGCCCGCGCGTTTTCCTGGCCGCGCAAAGTAATCGCCATAAAACAGACCAATGGGCTCACCCTCGGCCGATATCACTTCCCACACCCGCACATCGGGGTGATACACAGGCACGTCATTGCGTTCCTTGAAGGTCAGGCCGAACAGACGCTCCGCCACGGCGAATTGAGCCTTCAGCACATTTTCCAACGACAAGTGCGCCTTCACGGCATCTTCGTTCAGGTCATAAAATTTCACACGGGCTTTTTCGCCATAATGCCAAACATCCCAAGGCTTGAGGGTATGCGTCACCCCCTCCTCGGCCATGACTTTGGCGATCAAGTCAGCCTCGCGCTCGGCCTTGGCCACCGCCCCTGCCCAGACTTTGGTCAACAGCTCCTGGGCGGCCTCGGGCGAGCCCGCCATGGTGTTGGCCGTGCGGAACGCGGCAAAATTGTCAAAGCCCAGCAGCTTGGCGCGCTCGAGGCGCAGCTGGAGGATTTTTCGGATGTTATCGGCATTGTTGTAGGCATTGTCATTGTCGCCGCGGTTGGTCCAGGCCTCGAAAACCTTCTGGCGCAGATCACGACGGGTCGAAAATGTCATAAAGGGCTCGAACGACGACCGCGCCAAGGTGACAACATGCTTGCCGTCAAGATCGCGATCCGCGGCCGCCTGGGCGGCGGCACTCAGCACCGAGGCGGGCAGTCCAGCCTTGTCCTCTTCCGTTTCCAGAACCAAGGCAAAGGACTCGGCATCTTTCAGAACGTTCTGGCTAAAGGTGGTCTGTAGCGAAGCCAATTCTTCGGTGATTTGGGACAGGCGCTTGCGATCATCGCCTTCCAATTTGGCGCCCGCGCGCACAAAACCTGTGTAGGTTCTCTCCAAAACCCGGGCCTGCTCGGGGTTCAGATCCAGGCTATCCATAGCCTGATAAAGCGAGGACACGCGATCAAACAGATCTTTGTTCAAAGCAATGGCGCTGTAATGCGCGGCCAGACGTGGCGACATCGCCAGCTGAATGGCGCGAATATCATCATTGGTCGCCGAAGACGCCAGCGCCCAGAAGGTGCGCTGAACACGGGCCAAATCTGCGCCCGCGCGCTCGAGTGCCACAATGGTGTTTTCGAATGTGGCGGGATCTGTATTTCTGGCGATGGCCTTGATTTGCGCCGCATGAAGCGCCATGGCGTGGTCAAAAGCCGGGGTGAAATGTTCTGATTTGATTTTATGGAAGGGCGGCGCCTCGAAAGGGGCGGTCCATTTTGAAAACAAGGGGTTGCCCGCAACAGATTGGCTCACCACTGGCGGTGTGGTCTCGGCGGCCTTGGCCGGCAGGACCGCGGTCACACACACCAAAGCCGCGCATGACGACAACAAGTGCAAACGCATGGTTTTCCCCAAAGATGAATTCATATCTGTCCTCCCGTTGATAATATGATCGGTATGCTGGTGTAAAAAACCGAAGAATTGTAATAATATTACATGTCAGACCTATGCAAGGGCAATCCGCACTTGGTTTATGAACTTATGTTCACGAACTCCTCTTATCCCCAGATTATCCTTATATATTTTACGGGTTTTATGCTTGGAAAGGCTATGTAAATCCCACTTGCCATGGTGGCTTTATATAACAGTGGCGAGCGCCGTTTGCGAAGGCGAATGTAACGACAGACACCTGCGTGCGGCCCGCACCCAGACCCCGCCGCAACGGCCCGCGGCCCGATTTGGGTCTTGGCAAAGCGCGGATAAGCCATTAAGACCACTGATCTGGACGGAGAGGTGGCCGAGTGGCTGAAGGCGCTCCCCTGCTAAGGGAGTAAGGGGTGAAGAGCCCCTTCGAGGGTTCGAATCCCTCTCTCTCCGCCACTTTCTGAATAATCCTTATTTTATCAACCGGCTAAGGCATTTGACGGGGAATGCGTCCCTAGGGTGTTCCCAAAACCTGTTCCAAACTCTGCACGGGGGCGCGCTATGACCGCCCATCGTTTGCGCTATCTATCTCGGCGGGGTCATATCTTTCAACTGCGACTGCCGATTCCCAAAGATTTGCAAGTTCGGTACGGGCGAAAGGAACTACGCTGGTCCTTACAAACCGATGATCGCGACATCGCCAGACAGAGGGCACTAAAAGCAACCCTTGACTTTGAAGGGTTATGCAGGTGCATTCGGCATATGAACGCCTTGACGACTGATGATATTAAAAAACTGGTACAGCAATTCTACGCAAGACTTGTCCATGAGCACCAGCCGATTGAGGCTGTCCACCCTGACGACTTAGATGCCTTGTTTTACAGCCAAAAGGGAATCGTTGAAGACGTGATCATAGGCCTTCGCGGCCAAATTACATGCAAGAACTACGAAGACAGTGTGCATACAGATGCCAAGCGTGCATTAGAAACCGCAAGCCTGTCGAGAGAAGACCTCAGCTCTTCTCACTATCAGCAGCTGCTGGAAGGTGTTTGTCGCGCACGAATTGAATATGCAAAATATGGCTTGTCGTATATGAATAGCGCCCTTGATGCATACACGCCAGAAGACCCTGTTTTCCGTACCGTGCAATTAAGTGCAGCTAAGAACCCAGTAAAATCAACGCCAGTTTTTGATAACAGCCCAAAGCCTGGCCATTCCATCGCTGATTTGGTGGCGAAATATATCCAAATCTCGTCGGAGACAGGCACCAGCAGCAACGGCCCCTGGAAACCCAAAACCACACAAGACATCTCAAAAAGTCTCAACTGGTTTGTGCAACTGGTCGGAGCAGATACGGATGCCAAAGCCATCACCACGGAACACGTCCGCACCTTCCGGGACCGTATGCTGGCCTTGAAACGAGGTGTTGGTGCCAACACAAATCTTGACCAGGCGATTACAAGCAATCCTCAGGATAGGGTTGGGGCCAAAACAGCCAAGAAGCACTTCATGTTCCTGCGTGCCTTTTTAAATTGGCTAGTAGCTGAGGCCTACATTGACAGCGCGCCCGGTACAAAGGTGGGCGTTCCAGTACCAAAAAAGGCCAAAAGCGAACAACGGCGCAGCTTTACAAAAGACGAGCTTAATCAGTTTTTTGCATCCCCACTGTTCATGGGCTGTCAGTCGGCAAAACGCTTGTACAAGCCAGGCCATGTTCTGGTTCGTAATGACGACTTCTGGGTGCCACTACTACTGTTTTACACAGGTATGCGCTTGGCCGAGGCTTTGCAGCTCAGAGTTTCAGATGTTTATACAGATGGTTCTACGCCCCATATTTGTCTCAGTGCGTCTCACATGCAGCTCAAGACACACTCATCTGAGCGGCTTATTCCCATTCATCCTGACCTGGTGAATTATGGGTTTCTTGATTTTGTGGCCAAGCGCCAGGCAAAAACGAAGCCTTTATTCTCTGGCATCCAGTCAGCGGGGGATATCAGCAATTATTACTCTAAAAAACTCGGACGCTACCTCAGGAAAATAGGCATCCTTGACCCCAACGTCACGACCCATAGTTTCCGCCATACGTTCAAAGACACCCTGCGGAATGCCAAGATCCCTGAAGAGGAGCGCAATCAGATTATGGGCCACTCCAATGGCACGGTCTCTGAACAGTATGGGGTTGGCGCCAATATAGAAACTTTGGCCGAATATATGGAAAAGGTCGAGTTTGGGTTGTCGGATGCCCTGAAGACGAAGCTAGCTGAAAAGTAGCGCTAAGAGACGAGATCAGCCATAGAGCACTCTAGGGCATCTGATAAGCGCTTCAGCACTGTGAGCGTTGGGTTGCGAATGCCGCGCTCAATACCAGAAACATAAGTCCTATGAAAATCGGCGCGGTCAGCCAGTTCCTCTTGAGACCAGCCTTTTTGCTCTCTGAAATGACGTACATTCGCCCCAACATGTTTGCGGATATTCATACCCACATGGCAGCGCAATGCATACGATTGATCTACAGACTATGAGTCTCTTTTTCTCTTGACCATTGCTCTTCTCCCATTACGATGGTGACTCATAGTCAACAAATCTAGTGATTGGAAAAAGCATGAAACTCCACAGCCTATCCATAAAACGCAAGGCAAAGTCGCTTTTAGGCATAGCTGCAGCCTTTGCCATTACTGCGTGTGCAAATGTGCCTCCTGAAAGCCTGCCAGCTCATTTTGATTTCGGTGAGCGACCAGCTGATTATGAGCAAAAAATCAATGCCCACTTTGAAAGCATCCTCAAGGACTATGATAGCGCCCGTTTCAAATACGGTGAACGCTTTGAAAAAATGCAGTGCCTAACACTTGAGCTTCGCGGCACCCCCAGAAAGATCAAATATGCGGGCTGGGCGCGTAAAGTTATGGTCAACGCCAAGAACTCTTATGGTGGGTACGGTGGATACAAGCTCTACGTTGTCCCGTTCAAGGATGGCCAGGTTTGGGCCGTATATGACGAGCGCGACTTCCACTTCAACGGTTGTGAATTTCTGACACGCTGAGGTGTGAAATCTGAACACCTCTCCATAACTGATGGATATCATTATGACCCTGGAACATGAGACACAGCCAAAGAATAAGATCTGGAAAATCATAGGCGAGGCCCTTTGTTGGGTGATATTTTTTCCAGTTACGATCATGGTGACGTTTGTCGCGTACCCAATGATTGCTGTCTTGATCGCCCTCGGCTTTTTTGCCTTCGCCGTTCTGATATTTCTAAAAATGATTAGCATCCCTAAATTCACCACATGGCGGCCTCTCGGGCTTGTGGCAACAGCCGTCATGACCCTCAATCTTACGCTGACCCATATTTCAGAAGAGAAGCTGAAAAAGACAGCACCTCAAGAGTACCTGGCTAAGCTGAAAGTTTCAGACGAGAAGCGATGGTTTTCCGAATTAGAGCAATTGGATCCTGAGGGTTACAGAGTTGAGAAGGAACGCAGAGACGCAGCCGAAAAAGCGGCTGAAGCGGAAAGAATACGAGAAGTTGAAGCTGATCGAGAGGCGCAGATTGCTGCCTTGCTTGAAGCTGAATACGGGACTTTCAGCACCGACCTCAAAAAGGCACATGAGGAAATAAGCGAATTCTCGTTAAGTGGCACCGCATCATTGGATGATATCCTCAGTAAACTTAGAAAAATTGATAGCTATGTGGAAATTTTAGCAAGGGGGCAGGAGGTGGACCCTACAGAAGAGGAAACCCAGATGCTGAAAGAGATCAGAGACCAACTAAGTACGGCACAGAGCACCGGGTTCCCAAACTTGCGGGTCACATACGCCAATAATCTAAAGAGACTCCTATGGGTGGGCGACACGTACGTTTCAACTGGAGGAAAGCGCAGCGACACAATTACACTAAAAAACACCAAATACATTCTGAACGCGAACATTGCAGAAGATTATGACCTTCTTGTCACTCAACTTAAGAGATTGCGCTTTAAAAAAGCGATATTTCGCTCTGGCGCAGGTGGGAAATACACGTACTATGATTTGCCGCCACCATTATCCCCCACAGATAAAGAACTTGTATATTGGGAGGGTCCAATCCCCACACGACTGCAAAGCTATCTGGGTGGGGAATAGGTATCAGCAAAAAAATTGTGCCCTAACCATAATTTCTATTTGACTCCTGCACGACTCACACTCCTTTGGCAGTACGTGTACCTAACAGTATGGGGTCTTAGGGGGAAACTTTATGAAAACAATATCATATAACGAGGCATATAGCCTCACAAAAAGTCGTCCCGAGGCTTTCGTTCTGCAGCATATTTCTCATTGGCAGCCGAAAGCCAAAATTACATTTAATGGCCATACATGGGTTGTTCGTACAGCAGAAGAATTCATCAAATATGGAGCTACATATTCAGAAGTCACTATCCGTAGAGCAGTCCGGTCACTTGCCAAAAAAGGGTTGCTCATTGTTAAGCACAAACCACACCCCCTTAAGTCTGGCATAATGAAAGCCTCATGGATCAGAATCGCAGACGGCCATGTTGCAACTAAAGGAGTCAAAACCTTGCCTTTAAACAGATCAAAAGTTTCGGTTCAAACAGATCAAAAAGTATCGACTATTATACAAGACAATCAACAAGACAATCATCAAGACAATACAAGCCCGCCAAAAATGGCAGGCGAAAAGATCACCTCCCTGAAAGATTTATCAGCAGAGGAAATCAAGAAAAAATTTAAACCCAAAAAACCGAATTCAGAAAAACCATTAAATCCTACAACCCTGTTTGAGTTCATAAGAGCCGTGCAGCATGAATCTCACCCGAACCATCCGTTGGGAGATAAAACCGGAAAAGCATTAGGCCAATGCAAAACGATCCTGCAACGTCTTCGAGACAATCATAACCTGAGCGATGATCAAATCAGAGAGGTGATCGAAAGTGTGATTTCCGTCTGGGTTTCATTCAAAGATCATGTTCAGATCACAACCGCAAAACTGCTACACCCATTTCCGACACTGGATCAGATGACCACTCACTGTTTTCACATGGTCACGTACCACCAAACCAAATCCAATACGTCAACAGATGATGAGGGGTATGACCCTGATGATGTCGTTGTGGTTGCGGTTGAGTGAGTAGGTAGGTTATGCGCCCAGAATCATTACCCGGACCTTGGTGGGATACAGGGGTATTAGACCCAGCCGTACACACCAAACTCATTGTAAACCGCATGGCTATAGGGCGCAGGTCTGGCCTCGGAGAGAAGAATTTAAAACCAATATGGACCCCGCTACCTGGTGAAGCCGCAGAAGAAATATCTCGCACCGCATTGTAATTCTTCAATATTTACTATTGACCAGACCAGTTATTCAGCCACGCTTAAGCAGAAGCCCTTGTTCTTCTTCGGTAAATTTAGTGGTTGAAATGTCAAACTGGTTGAATTTTTATAAGATGCAGATATTAGAAGAAACGGAAAGATACCAAGATACACGGTGTCCACCGATACAGCTTGATTCATATATCGCGGCCTCACTTCTCCAGAAATCGATCAGGCGGTCCCAGACTGATTGGGCGCTAGTGGCCGCCCAATATCTCAGCATCTACGACCGCAGCAGGTTATGGCGGCGGCTGATGATCACACTGTTTGAAGATATTGGCCTAACCAATACGGATTTGGCTTGGCGGTTGTTTGCTACGCGTGATGTGTGCCGGCGGCAACCACACCTTAAAACCTGGCCAGTGATCAGCACACTGGTTGAGATAATGTGCGGGGCAGAGAAAACTCAAGCTGCCAACCATATTATTCATCTCTGCCTTCACGACCAAAAGTTGATCGAAGTTATGGTCAGTTTATCTGAGCAGCCCTATGAGCAGGCATGCACGTGGACTTTGACTGAAGATAGACCGCCGACAGACATCGTCGCCGCTCTTTGGATGCTGTCAGGCTTTTCACTGTTGGGGATTACTCCACCGATACAGCACCCGGAGGCCGACCCCAAGCGCATTTATGATACCCTAGGCCAAATCATTCCAGACCCTGAAACCCACGAAATCATGATGATGGGGATTCGCACAGGGGCTAACATCCTGGCTATTTCATCAGCTATAACCGCCATAGAAGCCCGCACAGAGGGGTTGCAGCACAAATCCACACAAGACCACATGCCAACAGAAATGCGTGTGTGTGAGCTTCCTTGTTGGGCATTTGATCAATACACACGAGCCGGAAAAGCCGCACTCAGGCGAGCTATAACTGAATGCTCCAATATCAAAGCTGCCCTGCGCCACATTAACAAAGGCCAACATAACCATTTACGCGCATTATCAAGCACGCATTTTGAATACGAAAGCGGTCTTTTGGCAAAGCGCATTCAAACACCTGGCCACCTCAACTTACTCAATCAGGTTCGCACGATTGGCCCGTTTCGTGACGCAGAAACGGCTCTGAAAATTTATGAGGCGATGGATGCCGATTGGGAGTCATTTCAAGACATACGCGCAGATGAGATCCAAAAGCATTTGGCTTGATCAGTGGATGGCTTGAAGTGATGTTGGCGCGTAAGCATCGATACGTATGATGCTGGCGTGTGGTTTATAATGTGCAGCCTAAAGGACAAAAGTAAGGTCCCTTTGAAACTGGAAAAGCTGTCAATACGTTTTCAGCTCCCCTTTAGGAAATTAGTCAAGATCTGAAGTTCAGCAAAGGGCGTAAGCTTATGCCCTTCATAGCAGGTTTCTACAAGCAATAGTACCGGAAATCCTTTGGCGGACAGCAGCAAAACAAATTGATATAAATTGCTGAACTCGCATCTGTTAGAATGCGGGGTGAGCGAACAAGAAGTGCCCAATGTTTAAGGGGGCCTGAAGGCGAAAATCCACTTAATGTTTCATTTACGTCCGAAACATACTATCCCCCCGCATAGGATATAGCCCCACACGAGGTATGAGCTTTGAGCACGCACCACACACACCCTGATATCGTCAAACGCTTGAAACGGGCGAACGGCCACCTGAATAAGATCATCACGATGATCGAGGAGGAGCGTCCGTGCGTTGAGGTCGCTCAGCAGATGCAGGCGGTTTACAGTGCGATAGGCAGTGCCAAGCGCGTCTTCATCGAAGATCATATATCTGGATGCTTGGATGTCGACAGCCTTGCTGATTCCAAAACCGCGCGTGAGAGCGTAAAAAGCTTTAAGGAGATTACCAAGTACCTATGAAACGGTTTCTGCTGATACTCCTGCCAGTTTTCTTGTGGTCGCAGCCTTCAAAGGCAGAGGTGCTAACGTTAGAGCAAGCCCTCAGCCAAGCCATAGACCAAACGCCCGCCATGGCCCATGTGGCCCGAAAGCGGGCCGATAGAGATGCGCGGGCCTATGAGCTGGATGTACTGCAGAACCCCGAGGTTCAGGTTGATAATACTTTTGGCAATTCATCGGGTGGGGATGGCATCAGTTTAGAGCTGACCCAGCCATTGCGGATGTCCAATTTCAAAGACCGCCCAGCGCTGGCCGAAGCCGTTCGCCACACGGCATCATTGGAAGAACAATCGGAAATTCTATCGATCCAACATGATGTGACGCGTCGCTATCTGGATTTATGGCAACTTCAACAGCACGCCAGGTTCCTTCGTGAAAATCTGGCCTTTGCGAAAGGCACCAATGCCGTTGTTCGAAAAGCAGCGCTGAGTGGAGAATTAGCCATCAGCGAGTCTTATCTTTTTGATGCGGAAACATTGAAATTTCAGGAAGAGCTAAATGAGCTTGAAGCTACCATCAGTGCCCAACAGGTTGATCTGATGCAGAAGTTGGGGCTGCAAGCTGAAACCCTGACACTGGCGCACCCACAGGTTCCACAGGTGCCCGATGACATTGAGCCACTGAAAGCGCTGGCCAAAGCGTCACCCAAACAAATCCTGCTGGCCAAGAAACGAGAGGCCGAGCGCCGCTTGTCGGTGGCCAAGTCTGATGCACGCTTGCCAGAAATCTCGCCACGGTTTCTTTACAATCAAAGCTATAATGGCGGCGGGCAAGATGTCGGTTTTGGTGTACGTTTGACTATACCCTTATGGAATAAAAATGAGGCTGAAATCAGTCGAGCTAAGGCAGAAAAGCGCTTTGCTGAGACTTCGCTCGCGACCTATGATCGCGTTGGCTATGACAAGATATTGAGCAGCCAGTATGAAAAAGCCACGGCAGCCATCGCGCGCCTGAAACAATACGAAAACTCTATTTTGCCAGCGTATCAGAAAAGCTATGCCGTAACGCATAAGATGTTCCGTGGTGGGCAAGCCTCAACCTTGCAATTGTGGCAAGTTCATGAGCGTCTGCACGATGCACAATTGAAAACGTTAGAAATCCATAACGATGCGTTTGAAGCCATCATGGCGCTTGAAATGTTGCTGGGCCAATCACTTATGGGGTCATCATGAAATCACTGTTTTTATCATGCGTTCTGGGCTTACTGGCCTCTGCGGCCTATGCGGGTGGTGGGCATGACCATGGCGAGGGGCAATTGAGTGGCCAAAATGCCACGTCGTCTTTTACCCTGGAAGAGACCAGTATCCGTAACCTGAAAATTGAAACCGTGGTGGCCGATATCAAACCCGTGCGAGAATCCACACGCATGTTGATGCAAATTAAAATGTTGCCTGAAAAGCAAACCGTGATTTCCCCACGATTCCAGGGCAAGGTTATCAAAATTCACGTCAAACTTGGTGATCGCATTTCCCGTGGTCAGACCCTTGTTACCCTTCAGCCCATCAGTATTGGCAACCCACCTGTGAACTTGTCCTCACCTGTCAGCGGCGTGTTATCACAGCAACTGGTGACCGTGGGCAGCGCGTTTGACGCAGGTGATACGCTGATGGAGGTATCAGATCGCAATACGGTACTGGCAAAAGGCATGACCTACGAGTCTGCAGCCCTAACGGATATTCGTGTCGGGCAAGATGTTACGGTTCGGGTCGACAGTCTGAAAGGGCGGATATTTAGCGGCACTGTTCAACGGATTGACCCGGCGATTGATGAAAACCAGCGCACCGTTTCTGTGTTTGCAGTGCTCAATAATCCGGGCGGTGTTTTGATCCCGCATATGCAGGGGCAGATGGATGTTTTCACGGGCGTGGGTGACCCCATGCTGGCTGTCCCAACCCGGGCTGTGCTGGGTACTATGGGCCAGCATTTCGTATATGTGCGTGACGGTAATTACTTCGAGAAACGCAATGTGACCTTGGGGGTATTGCGCGGGGGCCAGCGGGAAATCATCGACGGTGTATTTCCAGGCGAAAACGTGGTGGTACAGGGTAACTACCAATTGCAATATGTAACCCCAGCTGGTCAGCCTGCGCATGATGCGGCGGGTGGTGATCATGGTCACGCGCATTAAGGTGGGCCATGTTTGATCGCATCATAACCTGGTCACTGCAAAACCGCTTGCTGATATTGGCGCTGACGGTGTTGTTGACCGTCTATGGGGCCATCACAGCCCAAAAGCTTCCGGTGGATGTGTTTCCTGATCTGAACCGGCCAACCGTCACCATACTGTCTGAGGCCCATGGATTGGCCCCGGAAGAAGTGGAAACCCTGGTCACCTTACCGATTGAAACAGCGATGAATGGAGCGTCTGGTGTGGCGCGGGTGCGCTCAGCATCCAGCATCGGTTTTTCACTGGTGTGGGTAGAGTTCGACTGGGATGTAGAGACCTACACCGCACGTCAAATTGTATCCGAGAAATTGCAGCAAATTACGGCCACGCTGCCGGATGATGTAACCTCGCAGATGGGGCCGATCACCTCGATTATGGGTGAGATTATGTTGTTGGGACTGACCAGCGACAACCAGGCGGTCAATGCGTTGGAGCTTCGATCAATCGCCGACTGGGATGTGCGTCAACGCTTGCTAGCGATCCCTGGCGTCTCACAAATCACGGTGATCGGGGGCGAGCAAAAACAATTCCAAGTATTGGTGAACCCTGATCGGCTGCGGACCTATGATGTGTCGTTGGCTGACGTGGAGGATGCTCTTGAAAACGCCAATGTCAATTCCACTGGTGGCTTTTTACTAGACCCACACCAAGAGCACCTGATCCGCAATCTGGGACGTATTCAAACACTGGATGACCTTGAACAGTCCGTTATTCCAAAATCGGTTAGTCATGAGGCCCCAGCCCTGACCCTGGCCCAGGTTGCCGATGTGCAGCTGGGTGGCCCCTTGGCCAAACGGGGGGATGCCAGCATCAGCGGGCAGCCGGGTGTGATTTTATCGATCCAG
The DNA here is from genome assembly GCA_937138625.1 of uncultured Caulobacteraceae bacterium. Taxonomy (GTDB): domain Bacteria; phylum Pseudomonadota; class Alphaproteobacteria; order Caulobacterales; family Caulobacteraceae; genus CAKZPF01. The sequence goes on from CAKZPF010000003.1 coordinate 358,402, forward strand.
AAACAACCTGGCGCAGATACGGTTGAGCTGACGGAAAACATCCAGGCCGAGCTGAACTCGATCCGCCGCACTCTGCCAGAAGGCGTGGTCATTCATGATGACCTCTTTCGCCAGAGCCTGTTTATCGACCGTGCGATAGATAATATCATCGAGGCCTTGCGCGATGGCTCAATCCTGGTGGCCATTGTGCTGTTTTTGTTTTTGCTCAATGGCCGCACAACACTGATTACCCTGACGGCCATTCCCCTGTCGCTATTGATCACGGCGCTGGTGTTCAAATGGCTGGGGATGTCCATCAACACCATGACTTTGGGCGGGCTTGCGGTAGCCATTGGCGAGTTGGTTGATGACGCGATTGTTGGCGTGGAGAATGTCTATCGACGTCTCAGGGAAAACCGTGAAAAGGCCAACCCGCGCCCTGCGATGGAGGTGATCCGCAATGCTACCTCGGAAATTCGGAACTCGATTGTGTTCGCCACGGCGGTGGTGGTGCTGGTGTTCATTCCGCTGTTTGCTATGTCGGGGATCGAGGGACGGATCTTCACACCACTGGGCATTGCCTACATTGTCTCAATCATTGCCTCGTTGTTGGTGTCGCTGACGGTCACGCCTGTTCTGGCCTATTACCTTCTGCCACGTATGAAGCATTTGAAGGCTGAAAAGGATGGTTGGCTGGTGCGGCACCTCAAAGATATCGAGGTGCGCGTGTTGCGCTTTTCCTTGCCACACACAGGTGTGATCTTGGGCGTGGTCAGTGCAATTTTTATCGCTGCCATCGCCACCTTGCCTTTTTTGGGAAAAGAGTTCCTTCCAGAATTTAACGAGGGCAGCGTGACCATCAGCATGGTGACGGCCCCGGGCACGTCGCTTGAGGAGTCAAACCGCCTGGGCAAAATCGCCGAAGGGTTGCTGCTGGAAATCCCTGAGGTCAGCAAAACCGGTAGGCGCACGGGGCGCGGTGAGCTGGATGAACATGCCATGGGTGTCAATGCGTCCGAGATCGAGGTGGAATTGCACGATAAAGGCCGCAGTCGCGAAGCAATCTTGCACGAGATGCGGGAAAAAATGGCAACCCTGCCTGGTGCTGTGATCAACATTGGCCAGCCCATTTCCCACCGCATTGATCACATGATTTCAGGCGTTCGGGCACAGATCGCCGTCAAGGTGTTTGGGGATGATCTTGGAACCCTGCGCATCAAGGCAGAAGAGATTCAAGCCGTTATGAACAGCATCCCCGGCGTGGTCGATTTGCAAGTTGAAAAGCAGGTGATGATCCCGCAGCTGCATGTGCGCCTGAACCGAGAGCGCGCACAACAATATGGCGTGATGGTTGGTGAGGCTGCGGAACATGCCGAGCTCGCCTTGCAAGGGCGTAAAGTCACGGAAATTATCGATGGGCGGCGCATCCATGATGTGGTCATGCGCTTTTCTGATGAAGCGCGTGTTGATGCGGCGGCTATTGGTCAGATCCCTGTCAATACATTGCGCGGCAGCCTGGTGCCACTGGGAACGGTTGCGGATCTTGAAGAAGCCAAGGGTCCCAACATCATCAACCGCGAAAATGTCAGCCGCCGTATCATCATTCAGGCCAATGTGGCCGAACGTGATTTGGTCAGTGTGGTCGAAGACATTCAGGCCAAAGTGCAAGATCAAGTCAAACTACCAAACGGTTATTTCGTTACCTATGGCGGGCAGTTTGAATCACAGCAATCGGCTGCCCAGGCTATCCTGCTTTTAAGCTTGATCTCGCTCGTGGGTATGTTTTTGGTGATCTACAGCCACTTCCGCAGCGTCAATCTGACCCTACAGATTATGTTGGCTATACCCTTGGCGTTGATTGGTGCGGTTGCAGGCGTATGGTTGTCTGGTGGTGTGTTTTCAATTGCCACCATGGTTGGCTTTATTACCCTTACTGGTATTGCTGCGCGGAATGGAATCTTGATGATTTCCCATTATCTGCACCTGATGCAATACGAAGGCGAGCAGTTTGATTTGAACATGCTGATGCGGGGTACGCAAGAACGCCTGGTGCCTGTGTTGATGACCGCGCTTACGGCCATGTTGGCCCTCACCCCACTAATATTGGCAGGTGGCGAGCCGGGGAAAGAGCTGTTACACCCAGTAGCAGTGGTGATCTTCTCTGGCCTGTTTTCCAGCACATTGCTGAATTTGGTTGTCACACCGCTGATTTTCTGGCGATTTAGCCGCAACACCATCCATGGCTTACTGCCAGGAGCTGTAAACGATTAAATGCGAAACAGGAGATTGAATATGAAACTGAGCCCTTATTTATCCGCATCCTTGCTGGGTGGTTTGTTGGCGTTTAACCTGGTGGCCTGTGATAAACACGACGACGGGACTGATCATCATGCGGCAGATGAAGCGCATGAGCATGGCGCGGATACACATGACCATCACGATGCAGCGCCAGCGCACAAGGATCACGAGGGCGAGGGCGAGCACGAAGATGACCATGGCCATCAGCATGCAGACGAAGCGGAAAGTCACGCCCATGACCATCATACGCCAACCACGCCTGAGTTCGAGCATAAGGATTATGGCTCAACCGCCAAAGCCTGGGATACCTTAACGGCGTCTGTAAATGCGGCAGAAACAGCCGTAGGCGAGAATAAGTTTGATGCTATTCACGCTATCTATCCAGATATGGCCGCATCAGCGCATTACCTTTTGGATAACAGCAAGCTTGATGACGAGGCCAAGCAAGTGCGCCTGAAAGCTGCCTTGGCGCAGCTAACCAAGGCGATTGAAGCTTTCCATGAATATACGCATTCCGGTGATGACTATGCCACCGAGGCCAACCGCGAACTTAAGAAAATCAAAGGCGCCCTAAAACAGATTGAGGTATATCAATTTTCAGGATGACGCAGGCGCTTATAAGTATAGCAAAAGGTCAGAGGGAGGGTCTCAACCTGCCCTTTTTCCTCTTTGAACCCATTTTCTACCCAAAAGCTGTTCCAATTTCTCTTGCACTCTCTGCTATCCACTCATAAGATAACTATAATATCAATAACTTATGCGGTGCGCTGCTATGGTCTTCCCATCCCTCTCTCTCCGCCACATAAAAACGCCCCCTTCATGGGGGCTTTTTTGTGGCCGTGGGGTTCGAACCCGAGAGTAGGGTTCGACCACAAGCCATTCCGCATTGCGGCGCGCGCGTGCCCGCGCCGCTGAATTCAAAAATATATGGCGCAGAGGAGGTGGAGCGAAGCGACGCCAATCCCTCTCTCTCCGCCACCACTGCTAAACTCCCGAAGGGAGTTAAGTGGGGGTGGAAGAGAATGGTGGACGAACCCTTTTCGACAACAAGCAGCTTTGCTGCGCCGTTGAGGCGAGCCCCGCGAGCCCATCCCTGTCTGACACCCCAAACACCCCACCCCCATGTGGCCCCGAGATTGCACGCTCGGCTTAAGAAGAAATCCACTTGTTTTTGCTAGGGTTCAGGAAACCTGTGGGCTGCGGCCTACACAGAAAAAACAACATATGGGGTATGGGGTCGTGTCAGGACCATCACGAGACAATCCACTGCGCGTGCCGCGCACAGGGCTGGGCGAACAGCCAAACACCGCCGCCGCGCCTGATCCGAACACCGAAGATTTGGACGCGGAATTCTTTGATCCGCCCAGGGGTTATAAGACCAAACCCGAAAACGAAGCGGCCCCAGACCCTGCGCCCGACCCTGCGCCACGCCAACGCCGCGCCGAGGATCAGCATCCGGCCAACGACGCGGATGATCTGACCTCGGACCTGGCCGCGCCCGCGAAACCCGAACGCCGAGCCAATCCGTTGCATGTGCCCATGCGCAAGGGCCGTGTAGCCCTGGCGACGGCGGCCAATATCTTTTTGTTCCTTGATGCGTTGATGATCGCCACCATCGCGATGTGGAGCTTTTCGGCACACAACCCGGTGCCCATTTTGGGCGCGCCGTTGATGTCGCTGTTGCCCTATATCAGTGCGGCGGTCCTGACGAGTTGGGCGCTGTGGACCATGGGGGTCTATAGCTTTTCGCCCTATGAAACCATTCTGAAACGCCACATCAAGGTCACCATTGGCTTTATGCTGGCGGGCGCCTTGTCGGCGTTGGCGGTGGTGCCCTTTGTCGGCTGGGCGCATTTCCAACGCACCATCGGCGTCTTCATCTTCCCGACCTATATATCGCTTGCGGCCGTGCATGCGGGCTATTGGGCTTTGGTGGTGCGGTGGGCTGAGCGAGGGGCACTGGCGCGCAATGTGGTCATTGTTGGTGCCACTGAAAACGCCAAGCGCTTGATTCACATGAACCGGCAGACCCAAGAGCTGAACATCATTGGTATTTTTGATGATCGCCTGGGCCGCGCCCCCAACGATATTCATGGTGTGCCCGTTCTGGGCACCACCGAAGATCTGCTGACCTGGCGGCAACTGCCCCAGATTGACCAAGTGATCGTCACCGTGACCTCGCGGGCCCAAGGGCGCGTGCGCGAGCTGATTGGCCGCTTGCGGGTGATGCCCAACCCGGTGACCCTGTTTTTGGATCTTGATGACATCGTGCTCGATCCCTCGCGTTTGGTGGCGGTGGCGCGCTCGCCCTTGGCCTATGTTTCCGGGCAGCCCGATGATGACCGCCGGGCGGTGTTGAAACGGGTGCAGGATCTGGTGATTGGGACTGTGGCCTTGGTTGTGTTTGCGCCGGTGATGCTGGCGACCGCCATCGCCATTCGGCTGGAAAGCCCTGGTCCCGTGCTGTTCCGGCAAAAGCGCCACGGCTTTAACAACGAGATCATTACGGTCTACAAGTTCCGCTCGATGCGCCACGAGGCCGCCGACGCCAAGGGGGCCAAACAGGTCGCCAAGGATGATGACCGCGTCACCAAGGGGGGCCGGATCATCCGCAAGACCTCGATCGACGAGCTGCCCCAAATCATCAATGTGCTGAAAGGCGAGATGTCATTGGTCGGCCCGCGGCCCCATGCCATCGGCATGAAAGCCAGCGAAACCGAGGTGCACAAACTGGTCTCTGAATACGCACACCGTCACCGCGTCAAACCCGGCATCACCGGCTGGGCCCAGATCAATGGCTCGCGCGGGGCATGCACCACGGCGGCCGACATCAAACGGCGTGTAGAACTGGACGTTGAATACATCAACCGCGCCAGCACTTGGTTTGACCTGTTGATCATGATCAAAACCTTGCCCGCCTTTTTGGGCGACAGCGAAACGGTGCGATAGCCGGTATGGCGCTGAAGAAAAACATTTGGCGCACCCTGCCCGTCAATGTCTCGCAAGCCATGACGGGCTTTTTGTCGATTATCGCCTTTACCCATATCCTCAGCCCCGCAGAATATGGCCAGTTCGCCATCGCCCAGGCGGTGATGATGATCAGCTATGTTTTGGTGTTCAAATGGCTGGACGCCACCTGTACGCGCTATCACGTGCGCATGGACCAAAAGGGTGAATTGGGCCCCCACTTCGCCACTGTGTATGGCAGCTATTTTGTGCTGGCGGCTGTGTTTTTGGGGCTGTCGTTTGTGATCATTCGCGCCCTGCCCTTTGATCCCGTGTTTCAATTGGTGCTGCATGTGGCGGCGGTGGCGGGCACCGTGCGCGGCGGCATCATGATTGGCATCGAAAGCCATTTGGCGGCCGCCCATTATGGCCGCTATACGGTCATCGAAGGGGCCAATGTTTGGCTGGGGCTCGTGGCGGGCGTCAGCTTTGCGCTGTTGGGCCTTGGTGGGGCCGCACCGATTTTGGGCTTGGCCACGGGCGCCTTGATCATGTTCGGCTTTGACCTGCCACGGATGCTGGGCATCGCCAAGGGCGGGCGGTTTCAGTGGGATCGCTTCAAGCGGTATGCCCATTACGGCGTGCCGCTGGCATGGGCCATGGTGTTGACCTTGCTGTTAACCTCGATTGATCGGTTTTTTCTGGCGGCCTATTTCGGTGACAGCACCTTGGGGCCCTATGCGGCGGGGTATAACCTTTCGCAACGCCTGATGGAGCTTGTGTTCCTGGCCGTGTGGTTGGGGGGCTATCCCACCGCCGTGCGCGCCCTGGAACAAGACGGCATGGAGGCCGCCCGCACCGTACTGCGTGACTTTGCCGAGGTTTTGATCCTGGTGGCCACGCCCGCGGCGGCGGGCCTTGCGCTTGTGGCCTACCCCTTGGCGGTGGCCATGACCGGCGCAACCTTTGAAGTGGCCGCCAGCCAGATCATTCCCTTTGCGGCGCTCGCGGCGTGGCTGGCGGGGTGGCTGAACTATTATTTCAACATGGCCTTTGCCATCAGCCAAAACACGCGGGTGCTGACCTTGGTGAACTTGGCTGCCGTCCTCAGCAATGTGGCGTTGAACGCCCTGCTGACGCCGCGCTATGGCCCCATGGGGGCTTTGGCCTCGGCGGTGGGGGCTTTGCTGGTGGGGTTGGGCCTGTCGATATGGTTCGGTCGTAAAGAACTTGCCATGCCCTTGCCCCTTGTGGATATGGCCAAATCCTTGGCTGGCTGTGCGGTGATGGCCGTCGGCGTCAGCTTGGTGCCCATGGATCTGGGGTGGGTCAGTTTGATGGGCGGCGCCCTGGTGGGCGCGGGGCTTTACGGAGCCAGCGCCGTGGTGCTGAACACTGCCAAGATCCGCACCGCTGGGCCCCATTTGGTCCGACTGTTCAAAGGCAAGGGAGGGACACCATGACCAATCCTTCGCTAACCCTGCCCCACGAGATGTTCACCAACGCCACCTGGCCCCAGGCCGAACCCGTGTTGTCGGTGTTGATCCCGGTGTTCAAAGACGATCCCAGCTTCCTGATCAGCACTCTGAACACCGAGGCCAAACAGGTGAACGGTCAAGTCGAGATCATCGTTTTGGATGATGGCTCAATGGATGAGGCCCTGTTTCACGAAATCACCCAAAGCCTGGGCCGGGGGCGACTGGCCGGCCGCTGTGTGCGTTTACTGGAAAACGCAGGCCGGGCCAAAGGCCGTAACATCCTGGCTCAACAGGCCCGCGGGCAGTGGCTGTTGTTTTTGGATGGCGACATGCTGCCGGACACCGGTGCCTTTTTACAAACCTATCTGGGTCTAATCACCCAGAACACCGCACCCGTGGTCTTTGGTGGCTATTCGGTGCTGCAAGTTGCCAACACCCCAGACACGGCGCTTCATATCTATCTGTCCCAATCCAGTGACTGCATGGCCGCCGCCGCGCGCAATGAAACCCCAGCCAAGCATTTGTGCACTTCGAACGTTTTGGTCAAAACCGATCTGTTTCGCCAAGTGCCATTTGACGAGGGTTTCACGGGTTGGGGCTGGGAAGACACCGAATGGGCCTTGCGGGTCAGTGGCTTGGGCGCACGCATTTTGCATGTGGACAACACCGCCACCCACTTGGGGCTGGATACGCCCGAGCACCTGATGCGCAAATACCAACAATCGGCAAAAAACTATGGGCATATGGCCAAAGCCCACCCCCAGGCCATGGCCATGTTTACGAGTTTTCGCATCGCCCGCTTGATCAAACCGCTACCCGCCAAGGGCCTCATCAAAGCTGTTTGCGGCTGGTTGGCGCGACAGCGCTATGGGGTGCCGGTGCGCCTGCGGGCCATGGCGCTGAAGCTGTATAAATCCACCCTCTACAGCGAGCAGATCTGATGACCGGAACCGAGGTGCAAAGCTATTTCAAAAACACCTGGCGGGATCGGGTGCAACGGCGTCTGGCCCAGCTGATGTTTCGGCGCATGGTGCCGGTGAACCTTACGCGTCCGGTGTTGTCCATTTGCTTTGACGATTTCCCCCACAGTGCCGTCAGCCAAGGCTTGCCGATCCTGCAAGACCTGGGCGTAAAGGGCACCTTTTATGCTGCGGGCGGCATGGCCCATATGCCCGATGGCGTTGGCGGTGCGGGCTTCATCTTGGATGATCTGCAACGCTTGTTGGCAAATGACCAAGAGATCGGCTGTCACACCTTTTCGCATCTGGATTGTGGCAAGGCCCATCCGGATGTGCTGATCGCCGAGCTCGATAAAAACGCCACCTTCTTGCACCATCATGGCGTGGAGACGATCAACAGCTTTGCCTATCCCTTTGGCAATCTGTGCCCTCGGGGGAAACGCATCACCAATCAGCGCTTCACCTCGGCCCGTGGCGTGCACGGCAAGGATATCGTGCGGGGCAAGGTGGATCTGGGCTACCTTCCCGCCATTGGTCTTGAATGTTGGCGTGACCCCGAAGCCTATTGGCAGCCCTTGCGCAGTGGCGGCGACGTCCCCGGCTGGCTGATCCTATATACCCATGATGTACGCGATGATCCGGCAGACTGGGGCATCACGCCCGGAATTTTGCGCCAAGTCCTCGAGACCGCTCTTAGTCTGGGTTACGAGATTGTGCCGGTGGGAGAAATGGTGGCGCGCCTGGCACGTCCGAACGCATAAAGGTGTGCCGCCAGATATAGATGGTGGCCAGCACCAACCCCATCCAGACCAAATTGTTCTGAATCATCAGTACGCTTTCTGAAAAACAATAGAGCACCATCAAAACAATATACGGCAGCGTAAAGGATGACATCAGATCCCGGCGTAAACGCAACAGACCCAACACAAAGCTGCTGGCCAGATAGATGGCGATCAAAATCACGCCCACCTTGCCGACTTGCAACCAGACCTCCAGCCAGCCTTGGTGCGCAGACAGCACCTCCCACAACACGGCTCTTTGAATGAAATACCCGGGCCCGGTCTCTGGGTTTTCCCAAAAGGCCCCATAGCCATACCCCAGCATGGGATGGCGGTCGATAACCTCGTAAATGGCTTGCCAGATGGGTGTGCGCCCTGTGAACGATGGGTCTTTGCCAATGGCCTTGAACAGCAGATGCGGTGAAAATATCATCAAAAAGCCCAAGACAGAGCCCCCGATCACACCGCCATAAATGGCCAGCAAACCCGCCAGCATACTGTTTTGCAAGGCCCGAATGCCAATAACCGAACCAATGGCCAGGCAAAACAACAGCAAGGATGTCTTGGACCACGAGACGATGATCATAAATAGGCACAACAGCACCAACGCGAAATAATAACGCCGAAAGCGCTTATCAAAGCTGGCGCCGATCATGGCAAAAAAACCACCAAAGGCCATCATGCCCCCCAGTGTATTTTTGTGCATCCACACCCCACTCCAGGCCCCCGGCACCTCGACCTGCATCACCCCAATGGCAGGCACCAAGGCCCCCAACAGCAGGCTGAGAAAACCTGTCAGCGCGCTGATCACAGACAAATAGCGAATAATCTGAATGAACGGATAGCGCACCGACAGCATATAGACGAACAGCATGGAGCCCATGAGCGCCACAGATTTCTTGATGGTGGCATCCGGCGCCACCGACCAGGTCACCGATACAAAGGCCAAGATCACCATCAGCCACGCGGCCCAGGCATGCCAAATATCACGCAGCACAAAGCGTGCATGGGGCATCAGCAAAACCAAGGCTCCCAGGTAACACAACACATATCCCAACTGCGCGATGGGGCCGGCTATACCTTCGGCGGTTTGCAGCAACAGCCCCTCAACAGCGCCCGAAAACATCAAAATGGCGAACAGGATAAAGCCATGTTCCGCCCACCGCGCCGCCCGGCCCAAATCCGCATGGATTTTGGCATAAGGATGCGTGACGGGATGGGAATGAGAGGGGGCCGTCATGCGCTCCCCCTAGCCCGCTTGGCGGAAGGGTTCCGTCTCAAAGCGATTGACCACAACGCCTTTGCAGTCGCCTTCGCGCGCGCGGATATCATCGCGCAAAGTCGCGACCATGGGGTCGTGCTTGCCTTCGTCATCGACCACAATTACCGCCCCATCAAAGGCCCGCACCAAAGCCAGCCCTGCCCGAGAGCGCTCAAGCGCCGGCGCATCCACAATCACCAATCCCACCTGCTTGCGCATCTCGGCCCAGTAATCAGGGGCGTGGACAACCTGGACACGCTGCCCCTTCTCAATGGCTTCGTGATGGAAACAGCTGACATACAGATTTTGACCACGCACCTTGTGACACGACATCAAAGCTTGGGGGTTATCGAGGAAGCTGCCTTCCTCGCCGATCAAACGCCAAAAGGTCTGATCATCGGGCGCCACGGAAAGATGCTCGTCTTTGGGCTCATCATAACCATAAGTCGACAAAGCCTCGAACTGGCCATTCAAAAAGAAGTCCAAATCCACCAGCAGGACCCCTTTTTCCAATCTGGGGGCCATCATCTGGGCATATTCACGCGCCACTGTCGAGGTCCCCACCCCGTCACGCGCCGCCATAAACAATAGGCACTGTCCAGTGGCGGCATCGGGCACCAGGCTTTTGAGCCCCTCAAGATTGTTTTGCATGCTAATCATAAGACGTCCCTCGTTCATCAAATCTCAGGGTCTGGGGCAAGTTGCACCAGGCCTATAAGTACGGCTGCTTTCTGGGCACCACGGCCAAAACCGGCATGTCGGCCACTTTGGTGGGCGGTGGTGGCGGTGGCGGGGTGACACCCCGCGCTGGCCCAACGCCACCGTCTGAGCTTGTGGGGCGTGACATGATGGCGGGCTGGCGCAACAACACCGTCAAAGCCCCGACCACAAAGGCGGTCATGGCGGCAAAAATCAGGCTGAGCAACAAGATGGGAATCCGTAGGTCCGTCGGCCGCGTGGGCGTAACCGGACGCTCGATGACGCGAATGTTGTCCGTGACCTTTTCGGCGATTTCGCGCGCGGCGCGGGTTTGCTCTTCACGCTCGGCAAAGGCTTGGGCGTTGGCCTCGAGGACTGACGCTTCACGTGACAGCTTTTGGTACTCGGTGGCCAGCTTTTGCATTTCCAACTGACGAGATGACAAACGCGCCAACTGTGATGTCAGGGCCTGTTCGCGAGCTTGTAACGACACGGCATCGGCCTCGGCTTGCAAGAAATCGGTCTGCAAGGTTTGGTGCACAGGGTTCACACCCACACGACGCGCTCCCTGCCCCTCGGCCCCGCCGCTCAGGATAAAGCGTTCGAGCTGGTTGATGCGTTTTTCAATGTTTTGCACTTGCGAGGAGCCGGGCTCGTAACGCGCCAGCAGATCTTCGCGTTCGATTTTCAACTGCAGCAGTTCCTCGCGTGAGCTGTCATCCACGAACAAATTGACTTCAGGTGACACTTGCTCGAGGCGATTGCGTAAGGCTTCGCGGCGGGCCTCGATCTGGCGGCGCTGGGCCTGCACGCGATAGCGCTCATCCAACACCTGGGCATACAGATCGGCATTGGCATCGCGCTCGGCTTCAAAGTCACCGATATTATTGGCGCTCAGGAAGGCTTCCAGATCTTCTTGGGCGGTGCGCAGACGATCCTCGAAAGCCTGACGCTGGGCCGCGATCAAAGGCGTGGTCACGCCTTGCAACACCTCGCGACGATAGGCCAGATATTCATCAATCAGCCGGTTCAAAACCGTCGCCGCCACATTGGGATTGGCATGCGAATAGGTCATACGAATGACCGGCGTGCTGGCGGCGGGTTCAACTTCAAGGCCGGCGTTCAACTTGTGAACGGCCTCGCCCATCAAAAAGCGACGCTCGGCGGCGTCTTGTTCGTCGTCACCATCAAGATTGGCGTATTTTTGCCCAAGCTCGGGGTCGATGCGGGCGATGCCCACCTTGGTGATGACGCGCTCTTTCAAAGTCGAGCTCGCTAGAATTTCCACCTCGGACTGCATCAGCTGCTCGGGTGTTGCGGGCACAAACCCCTTACCGGCGTCACCAACGGTGGGCTGGTACACATATTCATCCCCCAGACGAACCAGAATGCTGGAGTTGGCCGGATATTTGGGCTTTTGCAGCATGGCGACACTGGCCCCAATGGCGAATATAACCATAAAGACCACCAACATCAATCCGCGCTCTTTCCAGACCTGGCCAATAAATTCGCGCCAGCCGATTGGCTGGGCATCATTGGCCGGCCTATAGCCATGCGATCTGGTATAACCCGCTGTTGAATCCGACATATGCTTTACCCCAGTCTATGGTGAATGTGCATTTACCAAACACCATGACTTTTAATTTTTTCTTATCCATTCCCGGTGATTGTAAAAAAAATCGATACACGGAGATGAAGTGATGACACGCACTCTATATAAGTCTGCTGCCCCCTTTGCCTTGATCGCGGGATTGGCCTTGACGGTTTCCGCCTGCCAAACGACGGCGTCGGATCAAGACATGTCCGCGGGGGCTCAAGCCCAAGACGCCGCCTTTGCGATGCCCGCAGGCTTCTCGCCCTGGGCGCCCGTTACCGATGATTATCGGTTGTTTGCCGGTGATGAAGTGGACATTGTGGTTTATACTGCGCCCGAGCTGAGCCGCACGCTGACCGTGGCCCCCGATGGACGCCTGATCATGCCCTATGCGGATCCCGTGATGGCTTCGGGCCGCACCATCAAAGAGGCCGAAGCGGCCCTGAGTGCGGCGCTGGCCAAAACCTTGAAAAATCCAGATGTGCGCATCACACCGAACACCTTCAGCTCGCAACAAGTGTTTGTGGGCGGCGAGGTACAAAGCGCCGGTGTCTACGACATCCCTGGCCCGATCGACCCCCTGCAAGCGATCATTTTGGCGGGCGGCGCCACAATCGGGGCCAAGACCTCGAACATTGCCTTGATCCGCAGCGGTCCCGATGGTCGGCCGATGATGAAAACCATCAACATCAACACAGCGCGCAAAAATCCAGAGATGTTGAAAGACATTCAGATCCAGCGCTTTGATATTGTCTATGTGCCCCGCAATGGCCTAGCCGAAGTGGCGGCCTTTATGACCAATCTGCGCAATGCCCTGCCGGTCAACTTTGCGGTCTCTTACGCCATCAACGATCCCTATAGCAACTAGGGTCCTACGGCGCGTATCAAGGGCGGCCTAGTCCGTTACCTCGTAATTGGGATTGAGGAACATATAGTTGTAGTACGGGTGACGCTCAGCCGCCAACACCGGAATGCAAATGCGCCCCGCATTCGTTTCATGCACAATCATGCTGTCAGGGAAATGAGGCTCCGGCAGGCGGAGCCCTTCCATGTCATCGCAATTGGGCTCTGACATCATCCAATCATAATCGGGGCTGCCTTCGGGCAGATAGGCCTGCACCCGGTCAGCCGTCAAAACGGGGTATCCGCGTGCGTCCTTGTCAATATCGATAACAAAGCCCACATCATCCAGTACCCCATCGGTGCGATACGTCACCAGACCATCTTCCCAAATTTGCGGCACCACCGGCACATCAGCCGCAAAGGTTTGCAAACCCGTCCGGCCCTGTAGATTCAAATCGAGCGCGCAGGTGGCCTGATCGCCGGACTCATCGCCCACCCCATCACGATAGCTGGTGGCAATTTTCACTGTATATTGGGGCACATTGGCGTTTTTATAAAATTCAGCCGTGTTGGCGCTTTGACCACTGGCCCCGAGTTGCTCCGACAGGTCGCCACAGCTGAAATCCGAGGCGTTGTAGAGCTCAAGATCGAAATAGACGGTGTCAGGCACCTGATCGCCGGTGACATCCATTTGCATGGTCAACGTTTTGCAATCCAATGGCTCTGGCATGGTGCCCCCCTTATGGGGACTCAGACTAGACGAAACGACACAAGATCGCAACACGACCGTCTTGATAAATAAAAAAATGGCATCAGAGTCCCGGTGCCATCGTAAAAAAACCGCCTGCCACGCCCCCACACAGGGGGCGATTGACGGGATAAACCTCTTAGGCCGCGCGGCTGCTGTCGCTGCCGTTGGCGGGCTTTTTATCGGTTTTGTTTTGCTCGAGCCACTCACGAGCGGCCTTTTGGGCGTGGGCGATCTCACCACTGCTCATCAGCTCGGAGATTTCCTTGCGCGTCAGCTTGGCATCTTCGGATCCCATCAGCGCGGCCAGGTTGAACAGCATATGCGCACAGACATAATCCATAGGCACACCCTGGCCCGTCGAGTATTGCAAGCCGGCTTTATATAGGTCCTCGGGGGTATTGGCCCCTTGGATCAGCTCTGCTGGAAATTCGACACCCACACCATCATCGTATTTTTTATTCTCGGTCATTGTGTATTCCTCGTCTGAATTGGGCGCGGCCGTTCACCGCCACTCAGGTTTCCTAGACACTTTTGCCCCATCTGCTGAAGAATACGTAAATGAATCAAAATAATTTTTGGGTAATTTTGGTTATTATCAAGTAAATATATTAAGTTAAACCACATTAACCACAATAAATATAAAAATAACAAGCAAGAGGCCATGGTAAATATATATTTATACCAATTAATGTGGATTCATATTTTCATAGTGAGTGAACAAAGGTGGCCATAGACAAAGGTAACAATGGGCAAAGGTAGCCATGGGCAAAGGCGCGCCTGCCCCACAGGACACACGGTCTTTCTCGCTCAAACAAAACCACCGAGGTGGCTTATACACCCAGTTTCTTTTGGATAATGTCGTTCACCGCTTTGGGGTTGGCCTTGCCGCCGGTGGCCTTCATCACCTGGCCCACGAACCACCCCGCCAGTTGGGGTTTGGCCTTGGCTTGTTCCACCTTATCGGGGTTCGCGGCCATGACCTCGTCAACGGCTTTTTCAATGGCACCGGTGTCCGTGACCTGTTTCAAACCATGCTTTTCAACAATCTCGGCGGCGGTGTTTTCGCTGGCCCAAAGATGCTCGAAGACCTCTTTGGCGATTTTCGAGGAAATGGTGCCATCTTCAATCAAAGCCACCATGCCCGCCAACCGCTCGGCAGAAATGGGGCTGTCGTCGATGTCATGCCCCTCTTTGGCCAGACGCCCCAGCAGGTCGTTGATGGTCCAGTTGGCGATCAGTTTGGCGTCACGGCCTTTGGCGGCGGCCTCGAAATAATCGGCGCGCGCGCCTTTGGTCACCAGCACACCGGCGTCATAGGCCGAGAGACCATAATCGGCCATCAGCCGCGCTTTTTTGGCATCCGGCAGCTCGGGCAGAGTTTTGCGGATCTCTTCGATCCAGGCTTGCTCTAGCTCCAGCGGCAACAGATCGGGGTCGGGGAAATAACGATAATCGTGGGCATCTTCTTTTGATCGCATCGTGCGGGTCTCGCCGCTGGCGACATTGAACAGCCGGGTTTCCTGGTCGATCTGACCGCCATCTTCCAGGATTTCGATCTGACGCCGGGCCTCATATTCAATGGCTTTGACAATATAGCTCATCGAATTGACGTTTTTGATCTCGCAGCGTGTGCCCAACGGCCCGCCGGGCTTGCGCACGGAAACGTTCACGTCCGCGCGCATGTTGCCCTTTTCCATATCCCCGTCACAGGTGCCCAGGTACCGCACAATGGTGCGCAGCTTTTTCACAAAGGCCGCTGCATCCAAGGCCGAGCGCATATCGGGCCTGGAGACGATCTCCATCAAGGCCACGCCCGAGCGGTTCAGATCCACATAGGTGGCATTCGGGTCCATGTCGTGGATGGATTTGCCAGCGTCTTGTTCGAGGTGCAAACGCTCGATGCCCACTTTGAAACTGCTGCCGTCCTCGCGCTCAACCTCAATTTCCCCCTCGCCCACGATGGGGTTTTTAAACTGGCTGATCTGATAGCCCTGGGGCAGATCGGGATAAAAATAGTTTTTGCGATCAAACGTCGAGCGCGTGTGGATCTGCGCGTTCAGCCCCAGGCCTGTGCGCACCGCTTGTTCGACGCAGAATTTGTTGATGACCGGCAGCATCCCCGGCATGCCGGCATCAATGAAGCTGACGTTTTCGTTGGGCCCGGCCCCAAAGCCCACAGGCGCGCCGGAAAACAGCTTGGCGTTCGATGCGACCTGGGCATGAACCTCGAGGCCGATCACGACCTCCCACTCGCCCGTGTTGCCGGTGATCAGATTGGATTTTTCTGCTGTCGTGTTCATATCGCGCACCTTTTTATTCCTTCTCCCCTAGGGAGAAGGTTAGGATGAGGGGTTAAACTGTTTTCATATATCCCGCAATGGTTTCCAACACACCCTCAAGATTTTTAAGGACATCCGTATTGCAAAGCCGCAGCCCTGTGTCTCCACTATTTTCCTGGTTACAGCGGAGCGCTCGGGCACGTTGCGTTTTTGCTTTCACCAGCTCATCCCCTCACCCCCCCCCTCTCCCCATGGGAGAGGGCTTACCATCAGTTCCTTCTCCCTTATGGAGAAGGTTAGGATGAGAGGGTGGAGAATGAGCGGACCGAGGCACGGCACGGGATGAGCGGAACAGTCTCACCACCACTTTTCCGGCTTGGCCGCAAAGCCCGCAGCACGTTCCAGCGCCGAGCCCACAGCGAACACCGTTTCTTCGTCCAAAGCCCGGCCCAAGACCTGCAGCCCCAGCGGCAGACCCTGCGCATCAAGGCCCGCAGGCACCGAAATGCCCGGCAGACCGGCCAGATTGCCCGTGACGGTGAAAATGTCGTTCAGATACATGGAAATCGGATCCGCCGAGCGCTCGCCCAATTGGAAGGCCGCCGATGGCGTCGAGGGTGTCAGCAGCGCGTCCACGGACTTGAAAACCTCGTCGAAGTCCTGGGCGATGCGGCGGCGCACCTTCAGGGCCCGCAAGTAGTACGCATCATAATAGCCCGCCGACAGCACATAGGTGCCGATCATCACCCGGCGTTTGACCTCCTCGCCAAAGCCCTCGGAGCGGGTGTTTTGGTAAACCTCGGCCAGAGTTTTGCCCTCGGCGCGATAGCCAAAGCGCATGCCATCATAGCGCGCCAGGTTCGATGAGGCTTCGGCCGGCGCGATGATGTAATAACATGGCAAAGCATATTTGGTGTGCGGCAGCGAGACATCGACAATCTCGGCGCCCGCATCTTTCAGCCAGGCGATGCCTTGGCTCCACAGGGTTTCGATCTCGGCCGGCATCCCATCCATGCGGTATTCTTTGGGGATGCCGATTTTCATGCCTTTGATGGATTTGCCGCAAGAGGCGGCAAAATTCGGCACCTCGGCGGTCAGGGAGGTGCTGTCTTTCTCGTCGTGCCCGCACATGGCCTGCAACATCAGGGCGCTGTCCTTCACGGTGCGGGTGATCGGCCCGGCTTGGTCCAGCGACGAGGCAAAGGCCACCATACCAAAGCGCGAACACCGGCCATAGGTGGGCTTGATGCCGACAGTGCCGGTAAAGGCCGCGGGCTGGCGAATGGACCCGCCCGTGTCCGAGCCCGTGGCCCCCAGGCACATCAGACCCGCCACCGCCGAGGCCGAGCCCCCAGAGGACCCACCCGGCGTGAAGGTGCCGTTCGAGCCCTGCGCCCGCCAGGGGTTGGCCACGGGCCCAAAGGCCGAGGTTTCATTGGACGAGCCCATGGCGAACTCGTCCATGTTCAGCTTGCCCAACATCACCGCCCCAGCGTCCCACAGGTTTTGGGTCACGGTGCTTTCATAGGGCGGCACAAACCCCTTCAGAATCTTAGAGCCCGCATTGGTCTCGACGCCTTCGGTGCAAAACAGCTCCTTGATGCCCAGCGGAATGCCCTCCAGCAAACCGGCCTCGCCCTTGGCCAGGCGCGCGTCCGAGGCCTTGGCCATTTCGCGGGCTTTGTCGGGCGTTTCTGTGGTATAGGCGTTCAGGGCCCGCCCGCCTTCCATGGCGGTGATATAGGCCTCGGTCAGCTCGGTGGCGGAAATTTTTTTGGCCTTCAGGGCCTCAAGGGCGTCGGCAAGCGTCAAGTCCAACAGATCGGTGGCAAGGGTGGCGGTATCCATCTGGGCGGCCTCTATTCAACAACTTTGGGCACAACAAAAAAGTTGTGATCGGATTTGGGGGCGTTGGCGGTGACGGCTTCGGGTTTGCCGCCATCGGTGACCACATCCTCGCGCAGGGGTTGGGTCATGGGGATGCAGGTGGTCATGGGCTCGATGCCGTCTACGTCCACCTCGTTCAACTGTTCGATCCAACCCAAAATACCGTTCAGCTTTTCGGTCATGGGATGGACGTCTTCGTCCTTGATGGCGATATGGGCCAGCTTGGCGACTTTGCGGATTGTGGCGTCATCTACAGACATGGTCAGACTCACCTTCGGTTTTTGTGATCTAGTCAGAAACGCGCTTGGGGGCGGAATGTCAATCCCGATCCCGGACGGATGGCCCGCGCCCTCCTCTTGACCCTTGCCCACAGACATGAAACAGACGCGCCATGCCTTTGATTGCGCTTTCCGACCTGCCCGCTATGCCCCAAGCCCCGGTCCTGTTGGGCCTCGATTTGGGCAGCAAAACCATCGGCGTCGCCGCCAGCGACCGCACCCGTGTCATTGCCAGCCCCAAAACCACTTTGAAACGCGGCAAATTCAGCCAAGACGCCGAGGGCATTTTTAAACTTATGGCTGAATACGAAGCCGGAGGGCTGATCATCGGCTTGCCGCTGCATATGAACGGCGACATGAGCCCCAGGGCACAATCGGCCCGCAGCTTTGCACTCAATCTGCTGAAGCAACAGGACATGCCCATTTGCTTGTGGGACGAACGCATGACCAGCCTGGCCGCTGATCGGGCGATGCTAGAGGCTGACCTGAGCCGCAAAAAACGAGCCGAGCACATTGATGCCGTTGCCGCCAGCCTGATCCTGCAAAGCGCGCTGGAGCACCTGCGGGGGCAAAAATGATATCTGCCCAAACGATGAACGCCCGTTCATGCCTGCGCGCGCAGGAATCCAGGCAATCGCTATCGTATGGATCCCAAATCAAGTTCGGGATGAGCGGTAAAAACGTGCGGCATGGCGCCCACACACATTCTCATCCGCTGATAGCCTGGCTTAACGAGAATACCCCTCTCTCCCACAGGGAGAGGGCTGGGGTGAGGGGTTACGCCCTTCGAGAGCCGCGTACACCCTCATCCTCCCAGCAGCCTGCGACCATCGGGAGCGGCGCGGGCGACGGCCCGTCGCGCCCCTGCCGAGGCAGCGAGCCCCGCGCGCTTGCCACGAGCGCGATATGACCCTGATCCTGAATGCCGTATTGCCCGTGTTTCTGGTCGTGGCCTTGGGCTATGGCCTGAAACGACTGCGCTTTCTGGGCCCACGCGGTTGGGGTGCGGTGACCAAGCTGGCCTATTATGTGTTTTTTCCCGCCTTTTTGGTGCCCGCCATTTGGGGCGCGGACTTCCGTGGCCTTGATGCGGGGCCTCTGGCCCTGACGGTGGCCACTGCCGCCGGATTGGCGGGCGCCGTGCTGTTTGTGGCCCGCCCCGTGGTGCCCCTGTCCGGCCCCAGCTATTCCAGCCTGTTCCAAGGGGTGTTGCGCTGGAACAGTTTTGTGTTCTTGCCCATTGTCGCCAATCTGTATGGCCAACAGGGCTTGGCGCTGGCAGGCATTGTCATTGCCGCGCTGGTGCCGGTGGTGAACATTTTGTGCGTGCTGGCGCTGTCGAAATATGCCCAAGGGGGTGGCGGATTGCGGCGGGCCTTGCGCCCTCTGTTGACCAATCCGATTTTGCTGGCGTGCTTTGCGGGCTTGGTGCTGAACGCCGCCCAGGTGCCCCATTGGGGCGTGCTCGATAAGGTGATGGACCGTATGGGCGATGCCGCCCTGCCGTTGGGGCTGTTGTTGGCGGGGTCGGGCCTGAACTTCACCGCCCTGCGGGGTCGCCTGCCCACCCTGGGAGCAATTTGTGCGCTAAAACTGGGGGTGATGCCCCTGGTAATGCTCGGGCTCGCAAAATTTTACGGCGCCAATGAACTGGCCCAAGCCATTGCGCTGTTGGTGGGGGCCTCGCCCGGGGCGGCGGCCAGTTATGTGCTGGCGCGACAAATGGGTGGGGACGCGCCCCTGATGGCGGGTGTGGTGGCCGCCACCACCAGCCTGAGCCTCATCACCCTGCCCCTGACGATTGCCTGGTTTTTATAAGGCAGATTGGTGATCCCACCTGTTCATTTTTTCCTTGGCCCCCCGTGCGACTTGGGGTAAACACGGCCCGATGAGCATGACCACCCCGACTTCGACGGAGACCACGTCGGATCCTGCATCCAGCGACCTTGCCCCCCACGCCTTTGCGCGGCGGCATTTTCTGTCAATTGATCAACTGAACGAGGCCAGCGCGCGAGATCTGATGAACGCGTCGAGCGCCTTTGCCGATGCCATCCGCGCCGAAGATGACATCCCCCACCACCTGGCCAATGCCCGCGTGATGACGGTGTTTTTTGAAAACTCCACGCGCACTTTGGCCTCGTTTGAGATGGCGGTGAAGCGCTTGGGCGGCGAGGTCATCAGTTTGCCGATTGCGGCCTCCAGCACCAAAAAAGGCGAAAGCCTGGCGGATACCCTGAAAACTTTGGACGCCATGCGCCCCGATATGGTGGTCATGCGCCATGGCGCACCCGGTGCCGCGGATCTGGCGGCGCGCCTGATGGACGCCAGTGTGATCAACGCCGGGGATGGTGCCCGTGGCCACCCCACCCAAGCCCTGTTGGATGCGGTCACGCTGCAACGCACCTTTGGTGATGTGGCGGGCCTGCGGGTAACGATTTGCGGTGACATCCGCCACAGCCGCGTGGCGCGGTCCAATGTGGCCCTGCTGAGCCTGCTGGGTGCCCAAGTGCGTCTGTGTGCGCCTGGGCCCTTGTTGCCCGATGCGGTTCACGACTGGGGTGTGCCTGTCAGCCATAGCTTTGCCGAGGGGCTGCCCGGATCCGATGTGGTGATGATGCTGCGGGTGCAGACCGAGCGTATGGCCGGCCATTTCGTGCCCAGCGTGCGGGAGTATCATCGGTTTTTCGGTCTCGATCTGAAAACTCTGATGGAACACGCCCCCGCCGCCAAGGTCATGCACCCCGGTCCCATGAACCGTGGCGTCGAGATCACCGGCAGCCTGGCGGATCACCTGACCAAAAGCCTGATCCTCGATCAAGTGGAACTGGGCGTGGCCACACGCATGGCCGTGTTGTCGAAACTGATGGCCAATCGTGTGGGAGGGGCAGCGTGATGACGACCTCAGCCCTCCAGACCAATAAGCCGCTGGTGATTTATGGCGCGCGCCTGATTGACCCCGCCAGCCAATATGACGGCCCCGGCGCAGTTCTGATAGAAAATCAGCGCATTGTGGGTGTTTCCCAAAGCGCTACATTAAACAGCAAGCCTGATGGGGCCGATGTGTTGGACGCCCAGGGTTGTGTGCTGGCCCCGGCCCTGGTGGATTTGCACACCCAGGTTCAGGGGCTGTTGGGCAATGGTCTCGAGACCCCCGCCACCCTGGCCCGCGCCGCGCTTGCCGGGGGGGTCAGCCACGCTGTGGTGCACCCCAGCGAAAATTGCCCGCTGGACACGCCCGAAGCCATCATGGCCTTTTTGGCCCAAACGCCGAATGATGGCGCGGTTTTGCTGCCGGCCGGTAACCTCCGTCACCAGGATACCATGGCGGAATATGGCCTGATGCAAGAAGCCGGTGCCGCCCTGCTGAGTGACGGCGGCCAGGTCAGCCCCAACGCCGCACAGCGTTTGGCCCATTTGCGCTATGCGCAGCAGTTTGGTCTGACCGTGTGTTTGTCGACGCTGCATCCCGATTTTGATCATCTGGCCACCGCCGGGGCTGTGGCCTCTGGCCTGGGGTTACACGGCACGCCGGCAAGCGTCGAGGCTTTGACATTGGCGCAACAGGTCATGCTGGCCCAAGAGGCCCGCTGCCGCCCCTTGATCGGCCCCGTGACCACCCACCAAGCCCTTGAAACCCTGCGCAAGCTAGACCGCGAGGCCATGGCCGTGACCTGGACGCCGGTGACCCACCTCAGCTTCAATGCCGTGGATATGGGGGATCTAGATCCGCAATATCGCCTGTGCCCGCCCCTGCGCATCGATGACGACCGCCGCACCCTGATCGAGGCCACACGCACGGGCCTCGTGCCCATCATCACGTCAAGCCACGCGCCGTGCAGCACAGGTGGCAAGCTCAATCCGTTTTCCCAGGCCAGCATTGGTGGCGCGATCATCGAAGATCTGTTGCCCGCTGCCCTCAGTCTTTATCACACGGGTGACGTCGAACTCTTGACCTTGTGGCAAGCCCTAAGCCTGACGCCTGCCCGCGCATTGGGCATTGATACCGGTGAAATCAGCAAGGGCGCGCCGGCCAATTTGGTGCTGGTGGATCTCGATGCCCCCAGCGTGCGCCGCGCCGAGGCCCTGATGTCGGCGTGCAAAGCCAGTCCCTATGATGGGCGGCGTCTGCAAGGTCGCCTCTTGAAAACTTGGATCAAAGGGCAGATGATGTATGACTTTGAGCACGAGCTCGCGGAGGCATCATGCTAACGATGGGGATGATTCAGGTGATGGCCGTCTTGGGCGGTTATCTGTTGGGGGCCATCCCTTCGGGCTTGATTTTGACCTTTCTGGCCGGGCACGGCGATGTGCGCAAATTTGGCTCGGGCAACATTGGGGCGACCAATGTGCTGCGCACGGGCCGCAAAGACATCGCCTTTTTGACTTTGCTGTTGGATATGGGCAAGGGTGCCGCCGCCGTCATCATTTTCCGCGAACTCTACTCGCCTTTGGCGGGCACCATTGCGGGCTTGTCGGCCTTTTTGGGGCACATTTTCCCCATCTGGCTTGGCTTTCGGGGCGGCAAAGGCGTGGCCACCTTTTTCGGGGTGATGCTGGCCCTGTCGCCCATCGCCGGGATTGGGGCCGCCATCACCTGGTTGCTGGTGGCCAAGGTCA
Organism: uncultured Caulobacteraceae bacterium; assembly: GCA_937138625.1. Lineage (GTDB taxonomy): Bacteria > Pseudomonadota > Alphaproteobacteria > Caulobacterales > Caulobacteraceae > CAKZPF01. The sequence goes on from CAKZPF010000003.1 coordinate 381,050, forward strand.
GCAAGCTGTCGTCGCTCGCGGCGCTGGTGGCGGCGGGCTTGTCGCCAGTTTATGTCAGTCTGATGGGGTTGGGCAAAGGCACAACGATTTTGGTCGCCGCCATGACCCTGCTGATTTTTTATCGGCATGAACAAAACATCCATCGCCTGTGCACGGGCACCGAGCCCAAAATCGGCGACGGCAAAGATCCCAAACCCGCGGATGAAAATCCGTCATGACCTCGGCGCACCGGGATTGGTTGCGCCTGTGCCGGACGGAAAACGTCGGCCCCGTTACCTTTCACCAGTTGCTGCAACGCTTTGGCACGCCCGAGGCGGCGCTTGAGGCCATTCCCCGTTTGGCGGCCCGCGGTGGACGTATGGCCACGCTGCGCATCCCCACAGGCGCCGACATAGACGCCGAATTGACTGCGGGTGACCGCTGTGGTGCGCGTTTGCTGATCAGCACGGACCACGCCTACCCCAAGATGTTGCGCAGCCTGTCGGCCCCACCGCCCGTGGTGTGGATCAAGGGGCATGATCATTTGCTGAACACGCCGGCTGTGGGCATTGTGGGTTCACGCAATGCCTCGGCGGCAGGGCAAAAATTGGCACGGGACCTGGCCATGGGCCTGGGGGCCGCAGGCAAGGTCGTGGTCTCGGGCCTGGCGCGGGGCATCGATACGGTGGCCCATGTGGGCAGCCTGAAAACCGGCACCATTGCCGTCTTGGGCGGCGGCATTGATCACATTTACCCTCAGGAAAATGCTGATCTTTATCACGAAATCGCCACCACTGGCTGCCTGATCAGCGACAGCCCCGTGGGCCACACCGCCCAGGCCCGTGACTTCCCCCGCCGCAACCGCATCATAGCGGGGCTGGGTCAGGGCCTGGTGGTGATCGAGGCCGCGCACAAATCCGGCACCCTGATCACGGCCACCCTGGCCGCCGATATGGGCCGCGAGGTCATGGCCGTGCCGGGCTCCCCCCTTGATCCCCGGGCGCGCGGCACCAACAATTTGCTGCGCCAAGGCGCGACCCTGGTGGAAACCGTTGAGGATATCCTCGAGGCTTTGGCCCATGCCCAATCCCTGGCCCAACTTCAGGGATCACTGGACCTGGGCGAGCCCGGTACCGATGAATTTTCAGCCCACGGATTGGACACCGCCCCCATGGAAACCGAGATCGACGCCCTGCGCCCACGCCTGTTGGCCCAGCTTTCGCCCACACCCATTGGCCGAGATGACTTGGCCCGCAGCCTGGGGGTTTCGGTGGCCCTGGTGAACGCCACCCTCTTGGAGCTTGAATTGGCTGGCCAAGCCGAAAGTCAGCCCGGTGGTTTGGTGGCTATGGGCTTTGATGCGCGCGCCGAGACTGTGGTCTGATCTCTTCTGTTCTCGTCGACTACGCTTCCGAAAGCGCTTGGCCATCGGAGGCCTCTTGCGGCCCCCGTGAGGCCTCCAGCGCCGCATAACGCAACAGCACAGCCGACTCCCGCAGGCCCGCTTTGCTGGCCATACACGACAGCTCAAAGGCCAAATCCTCGATGTAAGAGGCGGTAAAATCCTCGTCCGCATCCAGGGCGCGGGCCTTTTGACGTTTGGGCAAGTCCCCCATGGTCGGTCGATCTGAAGTGGCCATTGAAACCCTTTTAGCTAGCCCTTGAATCACAACCATGGGTATACATATATTCATACTCTATCGCAATACGGGAAAATGTTCGCGCATTTCCGGACCTGTTTGAAATGCTGGTTGACATTCTGAGGGCACACTGCTCGTTTGCCTCAAAGCCACTCAGAGAGACCATATGCCTGTCGTTGTTGTCGAATCCCCCGCCAAAGCCCAAACCATCAATAAATATCTTGGCAAAGGCTATCAGGTCTTGGCCTCCTATGGTCATGTGCGCGACCTGCCAGCGAAAAACGGTTCCGTGGATCCCGACAACGATTTTGCCATGACCTGGGAAGCCGACCCCAAGGGCAGCAAACGCATCAAAGCCATTGCCGACGCCTTGAAAGGCCAAGACAAACTGATCCTGGCCACTGACCCCGATCGCGAGGGGGAAGCCATTTCTTGGCATTTGCTCGAGGCTTTGCGCAAACGCCGCGCTTTGAAAAAAGACACCCCCATCGAGCGTGTGGCCTTCAACGCCATCACCAAAAAGGCGGTGATGGACGCCATAGCCCAACCCCGCCAGATCGACATGGAGCTGGTGGAAGCCTATTTGGCCCGCCGGGCGCTGGATTATCTGGTGGGCTTTAACCTCAGCCCCGTTTTGTGGCGCAAACTGCCGGGCTCGCGCTCCGCCGGTCGGGTGCAATCGGTGGCCCTGCGCATCGTCTGCGAGCGGGAATTGGAAATCGAGGCCTTCAAGGCCCAAGACTATTGGACCGTCACCGCCGATCTGAAATCTGATGAGGCTCAGTTCCAGGCGCGCCTGACCCATTTGCAGGGCAAAAAGCTCGAAAAGTTCGACCTCAACACCCAAGACCTGGCCGATGAAGCCGCCGAGGCCGTGCGGGTCGCCAACCTGAGCATCGCCAAGGTCGAGAAAAAACCCACACGCCGCAACCCGCCGCCACCCTTCACCACCTCGACCTTACAGCAAGAGGCCGCACGCAAATTGGGCATGTCACCCAGCCGCACCATGCGCGCCGCGCAAAAACTGTATGAAGGCGTCGCCATCCGGGGCGAAACCGTCGGCCTGATCACCTATATGCGAACCGATGGCGTGACCGTGGCGCCCGAAGGCTTGGCCCAAGCCCGTGAGGTGATTGGCAAGACCTTTGGCGAACGGTATTTGCCGCCCTCGCCCCGTCAGTACAAATCCAAAGCCAAAAACGCCCAAGAGGCCCACGAGGCCATTCGCCCCACGCATCTGGATATCAAGCCCGACGATGTGCGCCTCGAGAGCGATATGGCGCGGCTGTATGAGCTGATATGGAAACGGATGATGGCCAGCCAAATGGCCGCCGCCGAGCTGGAGCGCACCAGTGTCGATATCGTCTCGTCTGATGGGCAATTGACCCTGCGGGCCAGTGGCCAGGTCGTGCGTTTTGATGGCTTTCTGACGCTTTATGAAGAAGGCCAGGACGACGCCAAAGGCGACGATGACGACAAGCGCTTGCCGCCCGTGTCCGAAGGGTCATCGGCCGATGCCACCACCGTCACGCCCAACCAACACACCACCGAGCCCCCGCCGCGCTACTCCGAAGCCAGCCTGGTCAAGCGTATGGAAGAGTTGGGCATTGGCCGCCCATCCACCTATGCCTCGATTTTGTCCGTGTTGCAGGAGCGCGATTACGTGCGCCTTGAAAAAGGCCGTTTGATCCCCGAGGACAAAGGCCGCCTGGTCACAGCATTCCTGAGCAATTTTTTCACCCGTTATGTGGAAACCGATTTCACCGCCAAGCTTGAGGATCAATTGGATCTGGTCTCGAACGGTGATCTGGATTGGAAAAAGCTGCTGCAAGATTTCTGGCGGGATTTTTCCGGCAACATCGCCGAGGTCAAAGACTTGAAGATCTCAGACGTTCTGGATGTTCTGAACGAAACTCTGGGCCACCATGTCTTCCCAGCCAATGAAGACGGCACACCCAACCGCGCCTGCCCCACCTGTGATGATGGCACCCTCAGTTTCAAACTGGGCAAGTTTGGCGCCTTTATCGGTTGCTCCAACTACCCAGAGTGCCGCTACACGCGCCAATTGGCCCAAGGCGAGGCCGAAGCCCAAGCCGTGGCCCAAGACGGCCCATTGGGCCAAGACCCGGAAACCGGCGAAGACGTGCACCTGAAAAGTGGTCGCTTTGGTCCCTATGTCGAGTTGGGCGACGGCCAAAAACGCACGGGCCTGCCAAAAGGCTGGAAGCCCGAAGACATCACACTTGAAAGCGCTTTAAAGCTCCTCAGTCTACCACGCGATGTGGGCGAGGACCCCGAAACCGGCGAGATGATTAAGGCCGGCCTTGGGCGGTATGGCCCCTATGTGCAACGGGGCAAGACTTATGCCTCGCTCAGCTCGATTGACGAAGCGTTCGAGGTTGGACTGAACCGGGCGGTGGCCTTGATTGCCGACAAACTCAGCAAAGGTGGAGGGCGACGCGGGCCGGAACCCTTGAAGGAACTGGGCGAGCACGAAGGCACCGCCATCAAGGTGATGAATGGGCGCTATGGCCCCTATGTCACGGACGGCAAAACCAACGCCAGCCTGCCCAAGGGCACAGAGGTCGACGAGGTGACCATGGCCCAGGCTCTTGAGCTGATTGCCGCCCGCGCCAAAGCCCCAAAAGCCAAAAAGGGCACCAAGAAGAAGAAGACTCCTGCGAAAAAGGCTCCTGCTAAAAAGAAAGCTTAGTCCGCCCTTGACCCCACCTCCCAGACCGGTCATGCACAAACCATGAGCCGCAAGCTGAAACAGTCTCGTCAAAAATCGCCCCGCCGCCACAAAGGGAAATCTGCCGGAAAACCCGGTGATCTGCCGCCCGTTTTGATGGTGCAGGTGGTGGCCATGGACGATGATGGCCCCGTCGCCGAGTCGATCAAAGACGCCAAAGCGCCCCGCATACGCGTGGCTGACCCCAAGGCCAAACTGGGTATGGGTCAGCGCGCCCTGGTGCAATTGACCGATGGCGGCAACGCCGAGGCCATGCCCACCGCCAAGATCTTGAAAGTGTTTGCTGAAAAGGGCGACGAGCTGGTGGGCGTGGTCAGTCGCCAACGCAAGTCGGTTTATGTGACGCCGGCCAACAAATCCGCCCGGCGCGATCTGTTGATCCCCAATGCCGCAGCGGATCTAGAAGACGGGGACTTGGTGAAAGTGCGCATGACCAAGACCCGCCACCATGGCCCGGCGGAGGCTGAAATCCTCGAGGTCATTGGCCACCAAGACGATGCACGCGCGGCCTCGTTGCTGGCCATGGCCGAACACGAAATCCCCATGGGCTTTGGGCCCGAGGTTGAGGCCGAAGCCGAGGCCGCCTGCGACACGCCCTTGGATGGCGAGGACCTGACCCACCTGCCCCTGATCACCATCGATCCCCCCGATGCCCGTGACCATGATGATGCGGTGTGGGCCACCCCAGACCCGGACCCGAAAAACAAAGGCGGGTTGATCATTTGGTCGGCCATTGCCGATGTGGCGCGCTATGTGCGCCCTGGTTCAGCGTTGGATGACCGCGCCCAAGACAAAGGTGTCTCGGTCTATTTCCCTGATCGCGTCGAGCCCATGCTGCCCCACAGTTTGTCGTCGGATGTATGCTCGCTGAAGCCGGATGTGGAACGCGCCTGTTTGGCGGTGAAGCTGGTGTTGGACAAAACCGGCGAGAAGCGGGCCCACAGCTTCCATCGGGGCATCATGCGCTCGCGGGCACGGCTCAGCTATGCCCAGGCCCAGGCCGCGTTTGATGGCCACCCCGATGACGCCGCCGCGCCCTGGATGGACGAAGTCTTGCGGCCCTTAAAACAGGCCTATGATCTGTTGCAGTTGGCGCGTCAGCGACGCTCGCCTTTGGAAATCCACAGCCCCGAGCGCACCATCCACTTTGATGATCAGGGCCATGTCGACCGCATCAGTCCGCGCCAGCAGTTTGCCGCCCACCGCCTGATCGAAGACATCATGATCTTGTCGAATGTGGCGGCGGCTGAAACGCTTGAACAGCACCACATGTCACTGATTTACCGGGTGCACGACATGCCCGGCAACGACAAACTGTTGAACTTGTCCGAAGTTCTGGGGGCCTTTGGTTTGAAATGGAACCACAAGGAACCGCCCACCACCAAACGCTTTAACGCGCTGCTGGCGCAAACGAAGGGCACGCCCGAGGCGGAAATCCTGAACGAAGTGATTTTGCGCACCCAGTCCCAGGCGATCTATAGCTCTGACAACATCGGGCACTATGGCCTGGCTTTGCCTCGCTATGCCCACTTCACCTCGCCCATCCGTCGTTATGCCGATGTGATTGTGCACCGGGGGCTGATCCGCGCCTTGGGCTTGGGCGACGATGGCCTGACGGATCGCGAAATCAGTCGTCTGGAACAGATCGCCGAGGCCGTCACCGGTGCCGAGCGCCGGGCCGTCGCCGCCGAGCGCAGCGCCACCGATCGCTATTTGGCCTCCTACCTCAGCAACAAGGTGGGGGCGGAGTTCACCGGCATCTCGGTTGGTGTGACCCGGCATGGGCTGTTCATCCGCTTGGATGACATCGGGGCCGATGGGCTGTTGCCGTCGCGCGCGCTGGGGCGACAATTCCAATTTTTTGAAAGCCACCATGCCTTTGTCAATGCCCAGGGCCAGGCCTATCGGCTGGGAGATCGCCTGGAGGTTCGCCTTGAAGACGCCATGCCCCTGACCGGCGGACTGATCCTAACCCCCCTGAGTGCCCCCAGCAGTCATGTCGAGCTGAAATCTCGGGACTTCCAACGCCAACGCCGCGATGATCCGGGGCGTGGCTTTCGCCGGAGACGACGTCGATGACGGCGGCACGACAGCCTCGCCGCCCATTGGCCGAGCGCCCCCCAGAGGCACAGAACACCCCCGCGCCGCGGCCCAAACCCGCCGCCAGCCTGATTGTGGTGCGTGACGATGGCCGCGTGTTGATGGGCAAACGCAGCGATGCCGTGCGCTTTATGCCTGGAAAATTTGTCTTTCCTGGCGGCCGCCCCCACCGTAACGATGGGCGCATGGCCGCGATGGGCACGGTGGCCGGACACAGTTTATTTGGCGGGGACGCGCATTTGCGTCATCGTTTGGGCATGGCCGCCATTCGGGAAACCTTTGAAGAAACCGGCCTGCGCCTGGCAGCCCCCGGCACCCCGCCTGTGGTCAAGGGCTGGCGGGCCTTTGCTAAACCCGGTCTGTTGCCGGATCTGGGGGCGTTGCGGTTTTTTGCGCGCGCCGTCACCCCACCCTGGTTGGGGCACCGCTATGATACCCGGTTTTTTGTTGCCCGCGCCCAGGCCCTTCAACCCGGCACACCGGAACCATCCGAAGAATTGACCGAGGTGCATTGGCTCAGCCCCGCCGAGGCTATGGACACAAATTTACCCATCATTACAAGGTTTTTGTTGGAAGAACTGCCAGATTGGCTGAACAACGACCAAGCCCCGGCCCTGTGCGCACGCGTTGTGGCCGGACAGATGCGCGTTGACCGCGCAAACGGTTGAGGGGTAAGCCCAGCCATGACCACAACCGCCCCCCCGATCCCAGCCGCTCCGCACCCCCTGAAGGCCCGCACAGTGATGTTTTGCCTATTGGCGGGCTGTTTGGCCGGCACGGGCTTTGGCCTGAGCATGCCGGTTTTGGCCTTTTCCCTCGAGACCATGGGCGCCTCGGGCACCGTTATTGGCTTGAACGCCACGGTGGGGGCACTGTCGACCTTGGTCACGGCCCCCTTGATCCCGCGCCTGATGCAGCGCATGCCCCCGCGACGCATTTTGATGGCCGCCCTGCTGTTCACCGCCGCTTGTTTTCCCCTGTTCCAGGCCCTGCCCAACATTCCGCTGTGGTTTGTTCTGCGCTTTGTCATGGGCATGGGGCTGACGGTGTTGTTCGTGGCCTCGGAAACCTGGCTGAATCAAATCGCCACGCCCCGGGATCGCGGGCGCTTGATTGCCTTTTATGCCACGGCGTTGGGCATTGGCTTTGCGCTCGGCGGTGCCCTGCCCAGCCTGGTGGGTGTCGAAGGCTGGCGGCCCTTTTTGACCGGCAGCGCCATTTTTGCTGTCGCCAGCCTGCCCTTGATGATGCGCGCCCTTGATCCAGAAAAGCCCGATGCCCATGCCGCCTCATGGGGTGCGATCATGGATCTGATCCGCCAAGCGCCGGTGGTGACCATGGCGGCCTTGTGTTTTGGGGCCGTTGAAATGTCCCTGTTCACCTTCTTGCCGCTATATGGCGATGGCGTGGGCTTGGGGCCGCAAGGCGGGGCCTTGTTGTTGTCCGCCGCCGCCATCGGGGCCGTGGGTATGCCCCCCATCCTGGGCTGGTTTGCGGACCGAGGGTTTGGGCGGGCGTTGTTGTTTGCGGCGGCCCTGGGCACAGCGATTGGTTTTGCCGGCTGTTTGGTCTTCGCCCATATCCCATGGTTGTTATATGCCTCGGCATTTTTTGGGGGCGGTATGGCACTCAGTATGTACACCTTGGGCCTGACGGATTTGGGCAGCCGCTTCACGGGCTCGGCGGTGGTGACGGCCAATGCGGTGTTTGTGACGCTTTATGGCCTCGGGTCCCTGGTGGGGCCAGGCGTCAGCGGCGTGATGCGCGATCAAATTGGACTGGTGGGTGTACCGTTGGCGTTGTGTGGGTTTGGCGGGCTTTATGCCCTGGTGATTTTGGCCCGAGGCCTGCGGCGAAATCCTGTGCAAACCTCTTGACAAGGTCAAAAGAAACCGTATGGTGCGCGCTTCTGAAATTTGTACGCGCGCCCGTGATGGCGCACAACCGGGAGCAAACCCATGGCCAAACCCGCCACCATCAAGATCCGCCTGAACTCAACGGCTGATACCGGGTATTTTTACGTCACCAAGAAAAACCCCCGCAACATCACGGAAAAGCTGCGCCTGAAAAAATATGACCCCAAAGTGCGCAAGCACGTGGAGTTCGTGGAAGGCAAAATCAAATAAGCCTGCCCACATAAGGCTTTCAGGAAACCGTCGTGCCCTGGCTCGGCGGTTTTTTTGTGCCCGCCCTTTTTGTTAAAGACGGATCTGCCCCCTTGTGATGGGCCCAGGCCCTCCCCATATCACGCCCATACCCGTATGACATTAGGAGCCCGCCATGGATGCCCAAACCGACGCCCCGCAAACCTCGTGGCATGATCGTGCCGAAACCCTGGCGATTCCCGGCAAGGCCCTGATCGGCGGGCAGTTCGTTAACGCGGCTTCGGGCGAAAGCTTTGATAACCACAGCCCCATCGATGGCCGCTTTCTGGGCCCTGTGGCCAGTTGCGATGCCGCCGATGTGGACGCCGCAGTGGCCATCGCGCGCCAAGTGTTCGAACGTGGCGATTGGTCCGGCCAAACCCCAGCCCAACGCAAGGCCGTGATGCTGCGTTTTGCCGATCTGATTGCGCGTCATGCCGATGATCTGGCGCTGCTTGAAACCTTGGATATGGGCAAGCCCATCACCGCGGCCCGTGATGGTGACCTGAAGGCCATTGTGGATGGCGTGCGTTGGTTCGCCGAAAGCATTGACAAACTGTACGATGAAATCGCCCCCACCGGCGCACCAGCACTGGGCTTGGTAACCCACGAGCCCATGGGCGTGATCGCCGGTGTGGTGCCCTGGAATTATCCACTGATGATGGCGGCCTGGAAATTCGCTCCGGCATTGATCGCCGGCAATTCGGTGATCATGAAACCGGCCGAGCAATCGCCACTGTCGATGCTGCGGGTGGCCGAATTGGCCCTTGAGGCCGGTTTGCCCGAAGGCGTCCTACAAGTTCTGCCCGGTTTTGGCGAAACCGTTGGCCAAGCGCTGGGGCGGCATATGGATGTCGATATGGTCACCTTCACGGGCTCGGGTCCTGTGGGCAAGCTGTTCCTGCGATATGCCGCCGAGAGCAACATGAAGCGGGTCTCGCTGGAGTGCGGTGGCAAATCGCCGAACATCATTTTTGCCGATGCCCCTGACCTTGATCGCGCGGCTCACGCTGCTGCGGCGGCTATTTTTGCCAATTCTGGTCAGGTATGCGTGGCGGGATCGCGGTTGCTGTTGCATACCCGCATCAAAGATGAGGTCCTGGCACGTTTGAAATCCATCGCCGAGGACTGGCAGCCCACAGACCCCCTCAGCCCCACCGCCAAAATGGGCACCATCGTCAACGCCACCCAGTTTGATCAGGTGATGCGCTATATCGACAAAGGCCAAGCCGAAGGTGCCCATCTGGTGCTGGGCGGACACAGCGCTGAGCCCGTGGCGGGCGGGACCTATATCGTGCCCACGATCTTTGACGGTGTGGACAACCAGATGACCATCGCCCGCGAGGAGATCTTTGGCCCCGTGCTGTCGGTGCTGACCTTTGATACCTTCGATCAGGCCATGCAGATCGCCAACGACACCGATTATGGGCTCCAGGCCAGTGTCTGGACGTCAGACCTGAACACCGCCCACCGCGCCGCCCGAACCCTTCGCGCGGGTACAGTGCTGGTCAATCACAGCGGCGGGGCGGGGTTATTGATGCCCTTTGGCGGCTACAAACAATCCGGCATAGGGCGCGACAAATCCCTGCATTCCATCCGCAAATATTGCGAGATGAAATCCACCTATATCAATTTGGCTTAGGTGTTTTCTGCTGAATTACGCCGCTGGCGGCACCACCACGCGGTTGCGGCCTTCGGCCTTGGCGCGATAGAGCGCTTCGTCGGCCCGTTTCAGCAGGCTTTCCGGCGTATCGCCACGCTGGGTGGTGGCAATACCAATGGAAATGGTGACGTGTAATCGGCCCTGTCCACCACGAATGGGAAAGCTGGTGCCCCCCACATGCAGGCGAATGCGCTCGGCCACTGAATAGGCAAAGGGCGCTTCGGTTTCTGGCATGATGATCACAAATTCCTCGCCACCCATGCGGCAGGCCATGTCCATGGCGCGCACATTGGCCGCGAGACGCAAGGCGAACTCTTGGAGGACCTCATCACCCACGTCGTGGCCATAGGTGTCATTGACCTGTTTGAAGTGATCGATATCCAGGATTAAGGCAGAAACCGAAGGGCCACCTTCAGCGGCGCGGCGAACCAAAGGTTTGAGCTGCGTATCCATATAGCGCCGATTGAAAAGCCCGGTCAGCTGGTCGGTGACGGCTTTCTCAAGGCCCTGATCCAGATTTTGCTTCAGGGCATCGGCATACCGTTTGCGCCGCACCTGGGTGCGGGCACGCACCAACAGCTCGGAGGTGTCCACAGGGCGGGCGACAATGTCATTGGCCCCGAGCTCTAGGGCTTTGATCATCCGTTGGCGATCATCGGGATCCACCACCACCAAGATGGGCACAGCGCGGGATGTGGGATCCGAGCGCAAATTTGCCAGCAAGCGCAAACCATCAAATTCTGAGTTCACCGCATTGATGATCACCAGATCGAGCGGTCCCTTGGCGGCGGTGCGGGCGGCCTCGGCGTCGGGTTCGATAAATGGACGATGGTCATCACTCAGGTGGCGCAACATATGTTCGGCTTGGCGGGTGCGGTCATCGACAATCATGATCCGGCCGCCATTGCCCTCGGACCGGGCGCTGACGGTTTCAATCACGCCAATTTTGTGGCCTTCGGCTTCGCGTTGGCGCAGCTCATCGGTGACCTGCTTTAGGCGGGTCAGGGCCTTGACGCGCGCCATCAAAATGGCCTCGTCAAAGGGCTTGGTGATGAAATCATCGGCCCCTGCATCCAGGCCGCGCAAGCGATCTTCGCGACCATCGAGCGCCGTGACCATCACCACAGGGATGTGGCGGGTGGTGCTGTCGGCTTTCAGGCGTTGGCAGACCTCGAAGCCATCCATGCCCGGCATCATGATGTCCAGCAGGATCACATCCGGCTGCTCACGTTTGGCCATGTCCAGCGCCGCTAGCCCCGAGGTGGCCGAAACCACATCATAATACTCGGCGCTCAGCTTGGCATCCAGCAGGCGCACATTGGCTTCGATATCGTCGACAACAAGGATTTTTGCACTCATGCCCGCAGGCTAACGGAAAGAGATTGAAAAACCGTTGGGATGATGGACCTAAGATGAATTTTGGTGTGTATTGAAGATGAAGAGCTTTGGTTATCAGCCAATAAACTTGCGCACGGTGTCCATAAAGCCGGCGACATTGATGGGCTTGGAGAGATAGGCCTCGCAGCCGCCTTCGCGGATGCGCTGTTCATCACCCTTCATGGCAAAGGCTGTAACCGCGATCACCGGAATGTAGCGCAGGTCATCGTCTTCTTTCAGCCATTTGGTGACCTCAAGACCCGAGACCTCTGGCAGCTGTATGTCCATCAGGATCAAGTCGGGTTTGTGCTCGCGGGCCAAATCAAGCGCCTGCATGCCGTCGCCGGTTTCAATGGTGTCATAGCCAAAGGCATCGAGCAGATCATGAAACAGCTTCATGTTCAGCTCGTTATCCTCAACTATGAGAACTTTTTTGGCCATTCTTCCGTCTACGGTTGCAGCAGGCACACTTCGCCCACGGCCATATGAAAGCGGAATATGATGAATCAAGCCTTACGATATTTCAGAATGTTCCGCCGTAAACCTTTGTTTAGACCCATTAATTTTGCGTTTACACCCCTTAACCAGATCTTTAACGCCCCAACGGATTCTGTGTGGAATCAAGGAGAAAGCATATGCGCATCGGCATAGATTTGGGCGGCACCAAGATCGAAGGCATCGTTTTGAATGATGTCGGCGAGGTCTTGGTTACACATCGTGTGCCCAGTCCGAGCACTTACGAAGATTGCCGAGATGCCCTCAGATCTTTGTGTGAACACCTTGAAAAACAAACGGGTTCTCATGATTTGCCAGTGGGTCTGGGCACGCCGGGGGCGATCTCGCCGCGCACAGGGCTGATGAAAAACGCAAATTCCACCCATTTGAACGGGCGGCCCTTTTTGGCGGACGTGATGGCGGACCTGGCGCCTCGGCCCGTCGTGATGGCCAATGACGCCAATTGCTTTGCCCTGTCCGAGGCCACGGACGGCGCCGCCGCGGGCCATGGCGTTGTCTTTGGCGTGATCCTGGGCACCGGCGTCGGGGGTGGCGTGGTCATCAACGGCCGTGCGCTGACAGGCCCGCAGGCCATTGCCGGTGAATGGGGGCATAACCCCCTGCCCTGGTCACAGCCCGACGAACATCCAGGCCCCGCCTGTTGGTGCGGACGGCGTGGGTGCTTAGAGGCTTGGCTCTCAGGTCCCGCGGTTCAGGCCACCCTCGGCCTCCCGCCTGAGCACTTGGCAGAAACGCCCGAGGCCTTGGCGCGGTATTGTGATCGCCTGGCGCGCGGCTTGGCGCATGTGGTCAATATCTTGGATCCGGATGTGATCGTTCTGGGCGGCGGTCTGTCGAACATTGACGCCTTGTATGCGCCCACCCAAGTGGCGCTGGCGCGCTATGTGTTTTCCGACGGGTGCCAAACGCCCATCGTGCGCCACCGTCATGGCGACAGCTCGGGCGTGCGGGGGGCAGCGTGGTTGACGCGCCCTATTCCATAGGCGGCGCGTTTTGCAAACCGTCTTTGAACCACAACGCGTTCAGGCCCCGGCGCAGCTTTAGGGCCGATCGGCGGCCCACCGTATCTTCGAACACATCGCCGTAATCCCCGACCTGTTGGCGGATTTTATCCACCCAATATTCCGACAGGCCCAGGGCCTTGCCCGTGGCGCCGGTTTGCAGGCGAATGGTTTGGCTGAGGCGCTTGTCACGGTCTTTGTCGTCGCGGTCGAAGCCATTTTCTTCTAGCCACACCATGGCATCCAGGCTGCCTGAGACGACGTTCAACCAGCGAGCATCGCCAGCCCGCACCAAGGGGCCGGTGGGAAAACGCCCAAAGCTGGTGGGCAAAATTTCGTGCTGGCCCGCATCCATGGTGGTGCGCACGGCGGCCAAGGTGGAAATGGGCGCAATGGCGGCGTCACATTGTTCACGTTCATAGTGGTCGCGGACATCCTCGGGGCTATCCAGGCGCGTAACGCGAAAATTCAGGCCTTGGGCCGCCGCCCGGTGCGCCATCAAGGTGTGCACGGTGTCCAGCACGCACACGCGCGCGCCACTCAGCTCCCCCAAGCTTTGAATCCCCAACACCTTGGGCACCATGATGCCAACGCCATCGTGATAACTGATCCCTGCGATCAAGGTGTCGCTGCTGATTTGCCCCAACAGCGTTTGCGGCGCACGGGCGATAACATCCAAACGCTCGTCTTGCAGGGCCCGCATCCCGCGCTCTTGGGAGATATCGGAAAACCGCACCCGGTCGGCACGCCCCAGCGCCGCCACCGCAATGGCCCGGCACACAGCAACATCAAAGCCCCGCCACTGCCCCTGACGGTCTTGATAGGCAAAGCCGGGCATGGTCTCGATACCACAGCGCACAAAACCCGCACGACGCACATCGCGCAGGGTATCGGCAACAGCCGCCGTCGCCCCGAAACTGACAAGCATCATCAGTCCCAGGGTCAGACCTTTGACCAGAGTCTTTGGCATGCCCCCAGCCTAATGACCTGTCCGCGAAATGTCATGGGGCAATTCATACACAGTGCGGGTTTTTTCTGTGGGGGTGCGGGGTTCGAATGCGCGCTCGCGATGCGCAAAGCCACGCAAACCATTATTGCCCACAAGCAAAGCGCGTGGCGTGCACGACTGTGCATCGCGGCGCAAAGGCATTGCAGAAAAACCAGCTCAATCTAGCGTTACAGCCATTAGCGATTTTTCGGTTCGCAATGCCGCATAGACAGGGAACGCGCCCGAATGGAGGCGCGAGTGAATACGAGCTGCCGCGAATGAAATCATGGCGACCCCGGCAGGATGGGCGCAAAGCGCCGTCTCCGCGCGCTGCGCGCGTTCCGGCGCGAACCTCGGTCTTTTTGTTTGTCGCAGGTTCGAATGCGCGCTCGCCATGCGCCCCCCCCTCTGGGGGCTTATGGCGACCCCGGCAGGATTCGAACCTGCGACCGTCTGCTTAGAAGGCAGATGCTCTATCCAGCTGAGCTACGGAGTCGTTATGCCATGTGCGGCACCCCAGCCTTAGCAGCCCCAGGGGACGAGGCCAAGCGCCAGCGCGACCATCGCACACGCTACGCCCCAGATCTTAAGTTGAGGTTGCCATAATCCCGCCGAATTTCAAATTCATATAGAGATTTAACGCCACACTTGGCATCCTGGAGACATGATTCGCATGAAACCGATACCCAAAGCCAAAATGACCACAACCAAAACCTTTTTGATCGGTGCCCTTGTGGCCATAATGGCCGCGCCTGCGGCCCATGCCAACATAGATGTCGTTGGCAAATATATCCCCAAGGCCCAGGTGGTGGGTGAAGGGCGCATGACCTATTTGTTTTGGGATGTCTATGACGCCAAGCTCTATGCCCCCCAGGGCAAATGGCAAGGCGACCGGCCGTTCGCGCTGCGTCTAGATTATTTGCGCAGTTTTGCTGCCAAAGACATCGCCAAACGCACATTGCAGGAAATGCGCAACCAAGGGTTTCGGGATGAGGCCGTTCTCGACCGTTGGTATCAGGACATGATCCGGATTTTTCCCGATGTGGACAGCTCGACCAGTTTAATTGGGATCCGTGACCAGCGCGGCCACGCTGTGTTTTATCAGGGCCATACCCGTCTGGGCGTCATTGATGACCCCCAATTCACGGACCTGTTTTTTGATATCTGGCTGGACACCGACACCACGGCACCAGATTTACGGCAAAGTCTGTTGGGTGCCGCCTCGACCAGCTAGTGCGTCCAGGGCACTTTTCGCGCTGTGGCAAAGTTATCGGCATAGGCCTTCAGCACCCGTTTGGGCTCGGGCTTTTCAATCACCTCGTGCGGGATATGGTGCCGGGTGGCATAGGCAATGGCTTCGTCCCGACTTTCAAAGCTGAGGCGCACTTGACCCCGCATATCCGTCGAGCCCGTCCACCCCATCAGTGGGTCGAGCTTTTTGGCGGCCTCGGGCTCAAATTCCAAAATCCATTGTTGTGTCTTGGCCCGGCCCGATTGCATGGCGTTCTTGGCTGGCCGGTAAATGCGCGCAAACATCACACTCTCCCCATCGTCATTTTTTCCGACTTAGCAAGTGTCGCGCCCCAGGTCCATTGGGCAAAAGGCAGCGCGGCCACTTTTAAGCGTTCAGATCATGCCCCGCAGCCTGGGCGCGGCTGAGCATGGGGCGATACGGGTCCGCCACCGCACAATAAGGGCAGCTCTGGTTTTCGGCGTAACTGGGCTGCGCACGATCCGCTGGTGTCAGGGTATAGCTGCACACGGGGCAGATGCTGGCGGTTTGGCTGGGTTGCAGGTCGCAATCCACCGCGATGCGATCATCGAACACAAAGCATTCGCCGATCCACTGATTGTCGGCGGCCGAGACCTCTTCGAAATATTTCAAAATGCCGCCCTTGAGGTGATAGACATGCTGATAGCCCTCGGCCAACAGCCAAGCGGTAAACTTCTCGCAGCGAATGCCGCCGGTGCAAAAGGTGCCGATTTTCCGCGTGTTATCCTCGCCAATTACCCGACGCACAAAGTCCGGCAGCTCGCGAAAGCTGGCGATGTTCGGGTTCACCGCCCCGCGAAAGGTGCCCAGGTGCACTTCGTAATCATTGCGGGTGTCGATGATGATGGCGTCCGGGTCCTGCAGCAAGGCGTTCCAGGCTTGGGTATCCAGATACTCGCCCACCACGGTGGGGCATGCGGGCTCACCCAGGGAAATCGTCTCAGGCTTCAGCTTCACCTTGGCCTTGCCAAAGGGCTGGAAGGCGCATGTGCTGTATTTGACCTCCAGCGGGGCCAAGGTGATTTGGCCCTCGATCGCGCGCAAGACGGCCTGCACACCACTTTTGGGTCCAGCGATGGTCGCGTTCACCCCCTCGGGCGTCAGTAAAACTGTGCCCTTCACGCCCTGGGTTTCCATTTCTGCCACCAAAGCCTGTTGCTGTTCTGCGTCTGGGCGCAGCGGGCAAAAATGATAAAATGTCGCCACTTGAATGCTCATGAGGCGTCCTTTAGCATGGAAAGTTCGCAAGGCGAAAGTTGCTTTTTGTGATGTGAAAATGGTCGGGATGGCAGGATTCGAACCTACGACCCCTTGTCCCCCAGACAAGTGCGCTACCAGGCTGCGCTACATCCCGACACAGCGGGCCTTATGACATAGCCACACCAGGGGAACAAGGGGTTTTATTTTTTGAAAACATCCCTGGGGTATGAGGACAACCTTGCGCGCATCGCGCGCGTGAGCTGGCCGACGACCGTCGGCGGTCCCCCAGACAAGTGCGCTACCAGGCTGCGCTACATCCCGACCGAGCGGGCCTTATGACATAGCCCCTAGCGGGGGACAAGGGGGTTTATTTTTTTGGCGATACCTCAAAGGATGGCAGACAATCCTGCGCGCATCGCGCGCGTGAGCTGGCCGACGACCGTCTCCAATCTTACGGCACTATACCGTTTATGCCCGTTCGCCCTGCACGGCCTTCAGGCGGGCCTGGGCGTCCAGCAAGGTGTCCAAAACCTTATCCAGGCGTGCCTTGGCCTCGGCGTTGTGGGGGTGTAACGGCACAGCCGCCAAGCCCGGCGTCCCTTGCGGTGCGGCCGCCCCGGGGGCCGCGTTCGGTGCCGAAGGCTCGTCAGTCTTATCCGCCGCCGATGGGGCCGTGGCCATCACCGCCGGCGCGCCCTCGCCCGCTTGCAGCATCGCCTTCAGGCCGTGGGTACGGTGCAGCTTTTGCACGCCTTTGATGGTCATGCCGTCATCATGCAGCAGGCGCTTGACGGCCTTGAGAATATCCAGATCCTGGGGCCGATACAAACGCCGGCCACCAGCCCGTTTCATTGGCCGCACAAAGGAAAACTTGGTCTCCCAAAAGCGCAGCACATGCTGCGGCACGCCAATGATATCGGCGGCTTCGGAAATGGTGCGATAGGCGTCTGGTGCCTTGTGATCAGACATCGTGCGGTCGTCCTGTTGGGGTTATGGCGGCGCCTAGGAAAGGGCGCGGTCCACCTTGTCCTTCATCAATTGCGAAGGCCGGAAGGTCACCACGCGGCGTTCTGTAATGGCAGCGGTTTCCCCGGTTTTGGGGTTGCGGCCCACGCGGGGTGACTTTTTGCGGGGGGTGAACACACCAAAGCCTGACAACTTCACCACTTCGTCCTTCGCCAAGCTGTCGATGATCAAATCCAAAACGTCTTCCACCAGGGCGGACGATTCCGTGCGGGTCAGACCCACGGATTTGTGAATGGCTTCGGCGAGGTCTGCGCGTGTGAGTGTTTTTTCAGACATAGTGGTCCTCGGTCCCTCGGGTTACTCGGTGTGTATCAGAATCGCGATCATGCACGCGGCTGAATCGGATTTCAATGGGGCTTGGGTGGGAAAATCGTAAAATTTTTCAATATGTCACAACCCCAGCGCCCCAGGTGAACCCCCCGCCCATGGCTGCCAGCATGATGGTCTGCCCACGACGGATGCGCCCATCCTGAACCGCCACATCAAAAGCCAAGGGCACAGATGCCGCCGAGGTATTGGCGTGCTGTGCCAATGTCGAGATCACACGCTCTCGATCGAGGCCCGCTTTGTCGGCCACGGCGTCCAAAATGCGTTGGTTGGCTTGGTGAGGCACCACCCAGTCCATATCCGCCAAGGCCAGACCCGCCTCTTGCGCGGCTTGGCTCATGGCCGTACTCATGTTCGTCACGGCGTGGCGAAAAACATCACGGCCCGCCATGCGCAAATGGCCCACCCGCTGCCCACGCGCCGGTCCCCCATCCACATACAACAGATCCCGCAAGCGCCCCTCGGCGTGCAGGTTCAGGGCGTGGATGTGGTCGGTGTCGCTGGCCTCAAGAGCCCAAGCCCCGGCCCCATCGCCAAACAGCACACAGGTGCCCCGGTCGGTCCAGTCCACAATACGGCTCATGGCCTCGGCGCCCACCAACAGCGCCTTGCGGGCGCGGCCCGCCCGCAGCATGGCATCCACCACCCCAAGGCCATACAGAAAGCCCGAGCACACCGCCTGTACATCAAAGGCCGGAATGGGCCCGCACCCCAGGCGCGCCTGCACCTGCACCGCCGTGGCGGGAAAGGTATCATCGGGTGTGGTGGTGGCCACCACAATCAGGTCCACTTCATCAGTGCCCCAGCCCGCCGCCGCCAAAGCCCTTTGGGCCGCAGAAACCGCGAGATCCGAGGTCAACTCGTCATCGCCCACCACATGGCGTTGCGCGATGCCCGTTCGGCTGCGGATCCATTCATCCGAGCTTTCAAGCTCGGGCGGCAAATCTGAATTTTTTAAAACCGTCTGGGGCAAGGCGCTGCCCACCCCGGCAATGCGCACGCCGGATTGCCGCAGATCTGCCATCACATCACGCTTTCGGTGGGCAGACCACGAACATCCTCGAGGCGGTTAAGGTTCTTGGCGATCTCATCGGCAAATTGACTATGAGCCATCTGGTTGGCCACTGTCAGGGCGGCGGCAAAGCCCTTGGCATCCGTGCCGCCATGGCTTTTGACCACCACACCGTTCAGGCCCAGAAACACACCGCCATTGACCCGCGAAGGATCAAGCCGTTCTTTGATCCGCTTCAAAACCCCCATCGAGGCCACCGCCGCCATTTTCGAAGCCACACTTTCCGAATAGGCTTCGCGAACATAATGGGCGATCAGGCGCGCTGCGCCCTCGGCGGTTTTCAGGGCGACATTGCCGGTAAAGCCATCGGTGACGATCACATCGGTATGGCCCAGGGATATGCCGTCGCCCTCGACAAACCCGCGGAAGTCCATATCCAGGCCGCAATCCCGGATCAGTTTGGCCGCCCGTTTGATCTCGTCATGGCCCTTCACGTCTTCGGTGCCGATGTTCAACAGCCCCACGGTCGGTTTGGCTTTGCCGTGAACCGCGCGGTGAAAGGCCTCGCCCATAATGGCGAATTCCACCAATTGCTCGGCCGAGCATTCTACATTTGCCCCCACATCCAACACGGCGCCCATGCCTTCGGGGCTGGGCCAGCTGGCGCAAATGGCGGGGCGGTCGATGCCGGGCATGGTGCGCAAGCCCAGTTTCGCAACCGCCATCAAGGCGCCCGTGTTGCCTGCCGAGACCGCAACCGCGGCCGTTTTTTCTTTCACCGCTTTGATGGCCAGGGCCATCGAGGTTTCGCGGCGGCGAATGGCCTGGGCCGGTTTTTCATCCATGGCCACGGTTTCAGCGGTGTGATGCACCGTCACGCGATGAGCCTGCGCCTGCAAGCTGGCCATATGGGGTTGGATCTGGGTCTTGTCGCCAAACAGGCTGATGTCCACATCATCGGCGGCCTGATCCAAGAACAGGGCCACACCGGGAATGGTAACCTCGGGTCCCGCATCGCCGCCCATGGCGTCGACGGCGATGTGTAAACGATTTCGGCTGCTGTTCTGGCCTGGTTGCGTGCTCATGGCGCTATTTAGGCAGGGCTTTGCTGATTTGCCAAACCCTTTGCGCCCCGATCCGGCAGGTTTTTCAAGAAAATTTCCGCCAAATTATAAGCCCCCGGCGCTGGCGTCGTGGACAGCCAAATGTTTTGCGCCAGGGCACGGGCCAAGGCCTCTTTGGGGTCGTCGGATTTTACAGCCCCGGCATAATCCTCGAAACGGCTATAGATGGCGGCCACCAGCTTTTTCATGCGCTTGGCAAACCCTTTGTCATTGAACCCTTGTTCGCGCAGGGTGCCTTCGACCTCATCCACCAGGCGGTCGAACAGGGCCTGGGCCACATCGCGTTCGTCTTGGCTTTGGTGAAGCGTAATAGCCTGCCATACAAAGGCCACCAACAGATCAAACCGGCCTTCCATGGTGTCGGGCACGCCATCAGTTTCATAAAACGCGGGCGTGCGCGCCGAGGCCACCAGGGCCTGGAACTGCGACTCAATATCAGGGCGCGATTTGCGCCGTCCAAAAAAGCTTGCGAACATCGTCAAAGACAGTACCCTGCCCACCTGTCAGGTCAAGCCGAGATCAACCGAATCTGTGCTGACCACTATGAATGCTGTCGGGCACATGCGCCCTGACACCGACAAAGGATATGATGATGACCAACCGTGCCGTGCTGATCGCCGCCTTTGCCACTGTGGGCCTGTCTTTGGCTGCGGGGGGCTGTTCTTCGGTGAAATCCTATCATGGGTTTTTGACCGATGAGGCCAAACCGTCGGAGGTCGCCGCCGGCATGGACACCAAATCCACCGTGCTGAACCGGTTGGGGTCGCCCTCGACCAAAAGCACCTTTGAGCGCGACATCTGGTACTATGTGCACGCCAAGCGCGAGCAGTTCGCTTATAACAAGGCCGAAACCATCGAACGCGAGGTGACCGAGATCACCTTTGGACCTGATGATCGGGTGGAAAGTGTGCGCACCTATGATCTGAACGATGCGCGCTATGTGGACATTGCTGATGGCAAAACCCCCACACTCGGGCGCGAGCTGAATGTGTTCGAGCAAATTTTCGGCAACATCGGTCGGGGCAGCCTACCGGTTGATGACTAAGGTTTAGTCTTGCTTCTTCTCACCAATGCGCTCGTCCCAGTTTTCATTCAAAACGGGCATATGCACGTAATCTCCATTAATGCCATCAGCTTCCGGATTTTCAGCTTTCAACGTGGCAATATGTTGCTCTAACTCCTGAAAATTCTCTTCTGCATTTTCATGGTTGATATAAAAGATATCATTGTTGGTACTAAAAATGCTTCTATAGATAGATTCGGGCTTCACATACCCACCGCGATAATGCGTTGGGCCTTCCAGTTCTTCGGCGGTAATGACACCATCCCCATCCAACTGAAAGAAGTGTTCGATTTGCTCAACCAGTTCAGGGTACTGATTGATCGCATCTGCCATGGTTTGGTGGATGCCAGTTTCAACCAGCTGCTCACCATAAAACTGGTCTTGGAATTTTTCTGGCAAATTATTATGTACGTAGCCTACAAATTCTTCCACAGTGACCATGCCATCTTTGTTGGCATCAATGGCTTTGGCAGAGAGATCAAGGTTGGCGATATTTTGAGTACCCATAGGAAAATTCCTTATTGCTAATTTTAAAAACACACCTTTGTATCAGTTTGGTTTCTGAATATCAAGGCTATGCCCCTGCCAGGCGAAACGGGAAGGTAACTTAGGTCGTGGCAGTTTAGTCATTGATGAGTAGGCCCTGGGGATCTGTTTCTGGCAGGCCATATGGGTATGGCACGCCCATCATCGCGTTCAACATCTGGGCGGGAATGGCATCACCTGTCATTAGGCGCTGATCAATATAATGTGTTGAGAGCTCGAACGTGTAGGCCTCGCCCACCGCCGGTGAGACCACCAGCTCATCCTCGATGTGATAGCCATGGGCCTCGCCGGTGTCATCGAGATAAGCCCCCCACCCCGCCAAGGTCGGCACATCCTGGCCGGGGAAATATTTAGCGTTCAGATGCTGCGACAGATTGGCGTTATAGGCCGCAAAGGCCTTGTCCACAGCGGTTTTGCCATTGTCATCTTTTGGGGCCGCTTGGTTGCCGCGATAGGTCATGGCCTGTTGGATTTCGCTGAACACCACATCCATGTCGGATTTCATCTCGCCATCGCTGAGGGCATTGAATTCGTCAACCGTCAAACGTCCGTCGGCTGTCCCCTTGCCCTCGGATTTCAAATGACGCTCAAGGATTTCCACCACCAGGGGCGCGCCATTAAAGGCCCGGACAAAGGTCTCTTTCATAGCGCCTGACGTGGCCTTGTGATCTCGGTAGGGTTTGCGGTCATCATCCAGCAGTTTGTCTTCCACAAAGGTATGAAAATCTTCGCGGGTGATCTGCCCATCAGCATTCATGTCAAGGGTGCTGGCGGATATATCTGGTGTGATGCTCATAATGTCCTCCGCATTTTCAAACGCCTGGGTCAGCCCGGCCCACCATATGTAAAATATTTGTAATGACCAGCCTTTAAAAGGTCAAACAAAAACCCCCGCAGCCGAGGCCGCGGGGGTCTGAAGATTGTGATCACAGATCAGATTACATGTGTGCCAAAGCAGCCAACAGCAACAAGGCCACAATGTTGGTGATCTTAATCATCGGGTTCACGGCGGGACCGGCAGTGTCCTTATAGGGGTCACCAACGGTATCACCGGTCACAGCGGCTTTGTGCGCTTCCGAGCCCTTGCCGCCATGATGACCTTCTTCGATCAGTTTCTTGGCGTTGTCCCAGGCCCCACCACCGGAGGTCATGGAAATGGCCACAAACAGACCGGTCACGATCACACCCATCAACATGGCACCCACCGCCGCAAAGGCGTTGGCCTTGCCCGCGATGGCGTTGATCGCAAAGAACAGCACGATCGGCGAAAGCACCGGCAACAAGGATGGCACAATCATTTCCCGGATTGCCGCCTTGGTCAGGATGTCCACAGCACGACCGTAGTCAGGCTTGGTTTTGAACTCCATGATGCCAGGCATTTCTTTGAACTGACGACGAACCTCAACCACAACCGCTTCGGCGGCGCGGCCCACGGCCATCATCGACATGCCACCGAACAGGAACGGCAACATCCCACCAAAGAACAGACCCACAACCACATAAGGGTTCGAGAGGTCAAAGGCCAAAGCCCCCATATCCGCAAAGTACGGATAGACCTCGGCGTTTTCAGGGGCCGAGAAGTGCTTCAGGTCTTCGGTATAGGCCCCAAACAGAACCAAGGCCCCCAAACCAGCTGAACCAATGGCATAGCCCTTGGTCACGGCTTTGGTGGTGTTCCCCACAGCATCCAGCGCATCGGTGGCCACCCGCACATCACCCGGCATGCCCGCCATTTCGGCGATCCCACCGGCGTTGTCGGTGACCGGACCAAAAGCATCCAGCGCCACAATCATACCAGCAAGGGCCAGCATGGTGGTGGTGGCGATGGCGATCCCAAACAGACCCGCCAGGTTATAGGTGACGATGATCCCCGCGATGATGGTCAAGGCTGGCAAAGCGGTCGATTCCAATGACACGGCCAGACCTTGAATCACGTTGGTACCATGACCGGATTCAGACGCCTTTGCCACAGACTTCACGGGGCGGAATTCGGTGCCCGTATAGTACTCGGTGATCCAGACGATGGCCGCGGTCACAACCAGACCCACAACCCCACACCAGAACAGAGACAGGCCGGTCATTTCTTTGCCGGTCGAGGTCAAGAGCTGGGTGTCAAACGGCACGATGTGGCTGACCACAGCGGCCACGCCCAACAGCGACAACACGCCGGTGGCGATCAGACCTTTGTACAAAGCGCCCATGATGGATTGTGACTTGCCCAAGCGCACAAAGTAGGTGCCCAGGATCGAGGTGATGATGCACACGCCACCAATGGCCAGCGGCAGCAGCATCATTTGACCAACCACGATATCACCCGCAAAGCGGAAGAAAATCGAAGCCAAAACCATGGTGGCCACGATGGTCACGGCATAGGTTTCAAACAGGTCAGCGGCCATACCGGCGCAGTCACCCACATTGTCACCCACGTTATCGGCGATGGTGGCGGCGTTGCGGGGGTCATCCTCGGGGATGCCGGCCTCAACTTTACCCACCATGTCACCGCCAACGTCGGCGCCTTTGGTGAAGATCCCGCCGCCCAGGCGCGCGAAGATCGAAATCAAGGACGCCCCAAAGCCCAAGGCCACCAAGGCGTCAACCACATCACGGCTCATGGGCGACAAGCCCATACCCGCTGTCAGCACGGCATAATACCCCGCCACACCCAACAGCGCGAGGCCCGCGACCAGCATACCGGTCACGGCGCCCGAACGGAACGCCACCGACAGACCTTTGTCCAGGCCTTCGGATGCGGCTTGGGCGGTGCGCACGTTGGCACGAACCGAGACCAACATACCAATAAAGCCCGCAGCCCCAGACAAAGCGGCCCCAATCAAAAACCCAAGGGCGGTTTTCCAACCCAATAGGAAAAAGATGGCCACCAGCACCACAACACCCACGATGGCGATGGTGGTGTATTGGCGTTTCAGATAGGCGTTGGCGCCTTCCTGAATGGCCGCAGCGATTTCTTGCATTTTTTCGTTACCGGCAGACGACGACATCAAAGAGTGGATCTGCACGGCGCCATACATCAACGAGAGAAGCCCCGCGACGATGACCAACCAGAGTTCATTGCTCATATTTTCATTCCTTCGGGGAAGCCCCCTAATCCCAGTCTTAACAAGAAGGAGGCCACAAACGGGTGCTTCGATGAGTGCAAAAGCGCAGCACAAAACCCCCGCAGACTGCGGCCCATAGTGCGCACGTTCTGCCACCAAGTGTGACAGGGATCAACACCTCTTCACCTCTCAGGCGAGTTTTGCTGGCAAATTTTTTGGGAATACGCTTCTTGATCACAGAGGTCCGACAGGTCAATGGGCGCTTGTGCCACAGGCTATGGCCAAGCCCATATCAGAGATCCGTGTGTCAACATTAGACCGCGGGCTAGCGCACCGCCACCTTTTGGCTGTCGAGGTATTCAGGCCACATCTTTTCGATCACACCCTTACCATAGACCTTTTCCATGGCGGGAATGATGTCTGATTCGATTTTTGAACGATCAAAGTCTTTCAGATTTTCCGGATCGGTCATGTCCACCTTGTGCACAATGCGCACCAAGGCATCGCGGCCATAGTGGGCGTCATCGCGAATTTTCCAGGGGTCCGCCTTGGGGGACAGCTTCATGCGAAAGGTCACAAACAGATAATTGACCAAACGTTCGTTGCGGGAAATGGGCATAATGATGGTGGGCAACTCCACCTCGCGGGGGTCTTTTTCTTCAACCGCCCCCCCATCAGCTGCCCAAGCCGTTGAGGCAACAGGCAGCCCGCCCATAGCCAACACGCCCCCCAGCGCCAAAGCCAGCAGGCCGTTTTTCGTTCCCATGATCATATTCTGTGTGCGTTTCATCTCTTGTGTCCCCTCAAAGGGTCTTAGTGCAAATTGGCCACGCGGGCTGGGTTGCTTTCGAAATAGTCATCAATGCTGCGGGCCACAGCCGCCATCATGTTGGCACGGTTGTTTTTGTCTTTCAGACGCTTCAGGTCCTTTTCACTGGACAAAAAGCCCATCTCCAGCAGCACAGCCGGCACATCCGGTGCCAGCAATACGACAAAGCCCGCATTGCGGTGCGTGTTGCGCAACAGGGGCGTCACGGGTTTCAGATTTTGGGTCAGGGTCTGGGCAAAACGCGCCGATTGGTTTTTGGTTTCTCGCTGGGTCAGATCAACCAAAATGCGGGTGACATCTTGGTCGCGCTGGCGCAGCTCCTTGGCATCCAAAATCCAATTTTGACCATTGACGATCGAGCGGGCCACACGGCTCGAGGCCTTTTCCGACAGTGTATAAACCGACGCGCCCTCAGCGCCCTTGGGGCCCGAGTCGGCATGAAGGGAAATAAACAGATCCGCATTGGCCCCACGGGCTTTGCGCACACGATCTTTCAACGGGATGAAAGTGTCATCCGCCCGCGTCATCACCACCTTGTAGCGGCCGGTGCGCTCCAGTTGGCGCTTCAATACTTTGGCGGCATCCAAATTGACATCTTTTTCATAGACCTGGTCGGATTTGGCCACGGCCCCAGGGTCTTGGCCACCGTGACCGGCATCGATCACGACCACACGTTTGCCTTGGTGGGGGGGCGCGAACACGGCATTGATGACTTGGCCATTGGATTGTCCGGGCGCCTGCATGTTGCGCGGTGCCAAATCCACCACAAACCGGTAGTGATCCACGCCCGTGCCCGGCTTCAGCAGAAACGAGCGCCGCACCACAACATCGTCTGAAAGCTCAAAGAAAAATGTGGCCTGACGTTTGTCTTGATCCGCCTCCCAGGTGGTGACGGCCCCCTG
The DNA here is from genome assembly GCA_937138625.1 of uncultured Caulobacteraceae bacterium. Taxonomy (GTDB): domain Bacteria; phylum Pseudomonadota; class Alphaproteobacteria; order Caulobacterales; family Caulobacteraceae; genus CAKZPF01. Next base: position 407,568 of record CAKZPF010000003.1, read on the forward strand.
CCCGCGGCCCGTGGTAAACCCCGGCAGCTCGACGCCAGAAAACACCAAACGAAAGGCTTTGTCGCCCTCGGCTGGTGCCAAAATCTTGGGCGTGGCCTTGCCTTTCAGATCAATGACGATCCGGGTGTGTTCAGCCGAGGTACCAAAACGCACCCCCATGGCCTCGGTGGCGGTGGCCAAACCCGCAAACAGCGCGCTAAAACCCGCGCCGAACACCAACAGCATCACGGCGGCCACAACAATGGCCACCATCGATGGGCGTTTACGGACTTTGGGAAAAGAAGGTGCCCCCGTGGGGGCCTGCGGGTCTGTCATGCGGTTCTCGCTGTTTCGCGATGTGTTGGGTTTTCTTGATGCTCACCCTATCATATCGACGTAGACAAACCGTTAAATGGTTTGTGCTTGAGTGAAATCGCTTTTCTTTTGACAGCAAGCTGTATAAAGTTAGCAAGCTGGTTTTCCCAGATTCCCGATGACCGCCGGTTTTTTCGAGCAGGCACGGAGATCTGAAACCGACACGGGCATATGCCCAAATTTTCCCTGGGCAGATTGCCATTCATGGCTACGCCCACCTGGTCCCAGTCAGAGAATACAGGCTGAGGCCACACCGAACCTCGGTCCGGGCCGGCTGACAAACGGCTTTGACCACAACAGGATTATACACCAGATCATGCAGACCATGGCATATCACCGTTCTTCACCCCGTTTCCGCCGTTGTCTCGGCGCCCGGGCCGAACGCGCTGTGGCCTGCCCAACACGTAACTGGCGGCGCGCGCGCCGCACCGGAGACTATTTCTATGTCCAAAACGATGCTGATCGATGCCGGCCACCCGGAAGAGACCCGTGTGGTCGTTCTCAACAAAGGGACTGTTGAAGATTTTGATTTCGAATCCTCGGCCCGACAACAACTCAGAGGCAATATTTATCTCGCCAAAGTCACGCGCGTAGAGCCGTCACTGCAGGCGGCCTTTGTGGAGTATGGCGGCAATCGCCATGGCTTTCTGGCCTTTAACGAGATCCACCCCGACTATTATCAAATCCCCGTCGCGGACCGTGAGGCCTTGCTGAAGGAAGAAGCCGAAGCCGCCAAGGCTGAAAACGAAGACGATGACGCCCACGCCGGTGAAGACGAGGACTTCAGCAGTCGGCCCAAGCGCAAGCGCAATCAACACTATAAAATCCAAGAGGTTATCAAGCGCCGCCAGATCATGTTGATCCAGGTCGTCAAGGAAGAACGCGGCGGCAAAGGGGCGGCGCTGACCACCTATTTGTCCCTGGCGGGCCGCTATTGTGTGCTGATGCCCAACACCGCGCGCGGCGGCGGCATCAGTCGGAAGATTTCGAACGCCACCGACCGTAAACGCTTGAAAAGCGTGGTCGACAGCCTGGAGGTGCCCGACGGCATGGGGCTGATCATCCGCACAGCCGGCGCGAAAAAGACCAAGGCCGAGATCAAGCGCGACTATGATTATCTGATGAAAACCTGGTCGGACATTCGGGAAAACACCCTGAAATCCATTGCGCCCGCTTTGATTTACGAAGAAGAGACCCTGGTCAAACGTGCCATCCGAGACATGTACGACAAGGATGTCGACAAGATCTTGGTGGATGGGGAGCCGGCCTATCGCGAGTGCAAGGACTTTGTGAAAACCTTGATGCCCAGCCACGCCAAAAAGGTGCAGCACTATAAAGACAAAGTGCCCCTGTTTACCGAATATGGCGCGGAAAAACAGCTCAAGGCCATTCACAGCCCTGTGGTGCCCTTGAAGTCTGGCGGCTATTTGGTCATCAACCAAACCGAAGCCCTGGTGGCCATTGATGTCAACTCGGGCAAGGCCACCAAAGAGCGCAACATCGAAACCACGGCGACCAAAACCAACTTAGAAGCCGCCGAAGAGGCCGCCCGGCAAATGCGCCTGCGGGACCTGGCTGGCCTGGTGGTCATCGATTTTATCGACATGGATGACAACAAAAACGTCCGCGCCGTCGAAAAACGCCTGAAAGACGCCCTGAAACACGACCGGGCCCGCCTGCAGGTGGGGCGGATGTCGATGTTCGGCTTGATGGAAATGTCCCGTCAGCGCCGCCGCACGGGCGTGATGGAAAGCTCGACACATGTGTGCGAAAGCTGCCAAGGATTGGGCCGTGTGCGCACTGTGGAAAGTGCGGCGCTTGAGGCTCTGCGCGCGCTCGAGGCCGAGGCCATGAACGTCGAGGGTGGCAGTGTCACCGTGGCAGTGCCCGCCGATGTGGCGATTTATATTCTGAATGAAAAGCGCCACTTCCTGAAAGATATTGAAGACAAACACGAGGTTTCTGCCCGCATTGTGGTGGGGGCCGCCGACCCGCAAACCGACCACGAAATCAGCTCGGACGGCGGCCGCAAGGTCAATGCCGCCGGCGACAAACCCACCTTGCAAGAGGCCCTGCGTGAAGACGAGGCCAAGAGTGACACTGATGGGGACGGCGAAGGCAGCGGCAAACGCAAACGTCGCCGGCGGCGTCGCAGACGTGGGGGTGGCGGTGATAACGCCGAGACTCAACAGCAGGATCGCGACGAGCAAAACGATTCGGATGAGTCGCAAGACGAGACCTCAAACTCAGGACCAGAGTCCGAAAGCACACCTGACACCGACAAAGGCAGCAAACGCCGCCGGGGTGGTCGCCGTCGCAAATCTGATGATCAAGCCCAAGATGGTGACACACAAGGTGGTGACACTGTGGTGACCGCCGAGGCTGATCCCGAGTTGCAAAAGATCTCGGACGCAGATCCCCTGGCCGCTTTGAATGTGCAACAGGTGCAGTTTGCTACTGCGTCAGCGATGGCAGGGTTTGGCCCTTCGGATGAAGACGCGGCCTCTGATGAGGACAAACCCAAACGTAAGCGCCCAGCACGCAAGAAAAAAGAGGACGAGACGGCAGCCACCAGTGGTGACGACCCTACTGACAGCGACACCGAAGACAAACCCGATCAAAACAAACCTAAGCGCGGCCGCCGCAAACGCAGTGCCCCCGAGAACACCGAGGCCGCCTCACCAGCCGAGGACACTTCCGCCGAAGATAAGCCCAAAGCCAAACGCAAACCCCGGGCGAAAAAGGCTGCAGAACCTGCGAAAGCCGAGACGACGGCCGACGTGCCCGCCGATGTGCCCGTGGCCAAAACCGAAGTGGTGGTGGATGCCCCCCCGAAAAACCCAGTGATCGAGGTCGTGGGCGCGCAAACAACCGACCAAGACACCACCGCAAGCAGCGGCGCCCAGCGCGGCGGCTGGTGGCAAAAGCGCGGCGGTTTGTTCAAGAAATAAACGCGGTTTGACACGAGACCATTGAAACACCGGGGATCTGAGCCATCAGATCCCCGTTTTCATTTCCGCGCCAGGACCATAATCATCCCCAAACCGCCTTGTGTTCATCTTGGCCTCAGGCGGCGTTGTGTATGGTCGGCGACTGAATGTGCTGATGATATCCAATCCCTTTTTGCGGGATCATGAGCATTTTGTAAGCTACACAAGCCAAAAGGATAGCGATACACTCGGCTTATGGTGTTTATGATGCGTCCAGCCCTGACCTGCTCTTGCCGCCCAGCGTCGGTGATGCCCTCGTGGGCGCGTTTGCTGTGCTGGGTAGTGATGCTGACGGTGGCCATGGGCCAAACGGCGCTGGCGCAGACCCTGTTGCGCGATACGGAAATTGAAGAAACGCTGGATCGGTATGCCCACCCCATCATTCAAGCGGCGGGGCTGCCCCCTGAGTCTGTGGAAATCCATCTGATTGGCGACAAGCAGATCAACGCCTTCGTCACCGCCGGGCGCAATATGTATTTCAACACCGGTTTGATTCTGAAGGCGGAAACCCCCAACGAGCTGAAAGGCGTCATCGCCCACGAAACCGGACACATCGCCGCCGGGCACATTGCGCGATCGGACCAAGGCATCAAGGCCGCCATGCAGCCCTTGTTGCTGACCATGGGCCTGGGCGTTTTGGCCGCCGCCGCGGGCCGGCCGGATGCGGCCATTGGGCTGTTGGGCAGTGCGCAGTATTTTGGCACGCTCAGCTATTTGCGCTATAGCCGCAACCAAGAATCCGCCGCCGACCAAGCGGGCATGCGCTACCTCGAGGCCACAGAGCAATCCGGCGATGGCTTGGTGGCGTTTTTCGAGCGTTTTCGCTTCCAAGAGGTGATGTCCGAGGCCAAACGCTATCCCTATTTCCGCACCCACCCCTTGTCATCGGCCCGAATTGCCGCCCTCAGGTCACGGGTCGCCGCTTCGAACATCCAGGCCAAAGCCGACAGCCCCGAGGACGTAATGGCCCTGAAGATGATGCAAGCCAAAATCGAGGGCTTTTTGAACCCGCCAGGCCAGACCTTTGCCAAATATCGTGACACGGTGGTCACCCTACCCGGTCGTTACGCGCGCGCCATTGCCTTTTATCAAAACGCCGAGACCGAAAAGGCCTTGGCGATGATCACCGACCTGATCAACGACCAGCCTTTCAATGCCTACTTTTGGGAGCTGAAAGGCCAAGTTTTGCTGGAAGCCGGTCGCGCGGACGAGGCCATCGCGGCCCATCAGCGCTCGGTGGATTTGATGCCAGAGGCCCCCTTGCTGCGGATCAATTTGGCCCAGGCCCAGATCGTCAGTAAAGATCCGCAATGGGAAGATGAAGCCCTGGCCAATTTGCAGCACGCCCTGGCGCGGGAAAAAGACAACAGCTTTGCCTGGTATCAACTGAGCATTCTGTATGATCGCCAAGACAAAGACGGCGAAGCGCGCCTAGCCTCGGCCGAGTCGCGCTATTATGCCGGCGATTTGAAACAAGCCCTGGTGTTTGCCATGCGCGCCCGCGAGCATCTGACCCGTGGCACGCCCGAGTGGCGCCGCGCCGCCGATATCGTGCTGGCCTCGGAGCCGACCAAAGGCGATATTCAGGCCCTGGGCGAGCAATAGCCTCACATGGCATACCCCACACGCTATAACTTTGCCCACCATAAGATGACAAAGAATTCAATCGGCCCGGGCTTTGGAATCAGCTAGGGATGATTTTTTGAGCTTGGAGAGCAGACCATGAGCACACCATCCCGTTTTCGCCGCCTACGGCCCCTGAACACCCCTGCCAAAAATACGCCAATGAAAGCCACCCTGGCGGCCCTGGCCCTGAGTGTCAGTGTGGCGGCCTGTTCGCCCGAGTTTCAAAAGGACAAAATGGGTCCCATCATCAAAGACTATTTGATGAATAACCCCGAGGTGGTGCGCGACGCCCTGATCAAACTGCAAGAGCAAGAAGAACAAGAAAAATACGCCGCCCTTTCCGAGGCCATTGCCTCGGAATCCGAAGCCCTATTCAACGACCCCCGCGATTTTGCCGTGGGTCCCAAAGATGCCAAAGTGCAAGTCGTCGAGTTTTATGATTATAAGTGTGGCTATTGCCGCACGGCAGCTCCCGAAGTGGCCGCCATGATTGAAAACAACCCGGATGTGCGCTTTGTTTTCAAAGAACTGCCGGTGCTGGGCGGCAAAGGCTCGCCGTCTTATACCATGGCTTTGGCGTCCTCGGCCGCCGCGCGCCAGGACGAAGGCTTTTTGGATTTCCACCAAAAGCTGTTTGAAACGCCACCCAATTCAGACGAGCAACTGTTCGCGCTGGCCAAAGATGCCGGCCTGGATGTGCAGCGCCTGAAGGCGGACATGAAAGACCCCGCCCATGTCGAACGTTTTGATGCCACCTTCCGGTTGGCGCAAAAGGTTGGGGCCAGCGGCACGCCCACCTTCATCATTGGCGATCAAATCGTTCCCGGCTGGAGCCCTGAGCGCATTCAGAAGGCCATGGAAGAGGCCAAAGCCGAGGCAGCCAACTAGATCGCACATCTTCGGACCATCAAAAAAGCGCCCCAGGTTTTCTGGGGCGCTTTTTTATACCCAAAGCTTCGATTGTCACCCCGCCTAAATCAAGCCCGCCAGAGGGGACGAGGGATCGGCATAGCGCTTTTTGGCCATACGACCGGCCAGATAGGCTTCGCGCCCCGCGATCACAGCATGTTTCATAGCGCCCGCCATGCGCACGGGGTCCTTGGCCTCGGCGATGGCTGTATTCATCAAAATGGCATCACATCCCAGTTCCATGCCCACCGCCGCATCGGACGCCGTGCCCACGCCAGCGTCCACCAACACAGGGACCGACATGGCTTCGACGATCAGACGAATGTTCACCGGATTTTGAATGCCCAAGCCCGAACCAATGGGCGCACCCAAGGGCATGATGGCCACGGCCCCTGCATCTTCGCATTTTTTGGCGTAGACCGGATCATCGGTGCAATAGACCATGACGTCAAAGCCTTCTTTGGTCAGCACCTTCAGAGCCTTCAGGGTTTCTTCCATATCGGGGAACAGGGTTTTGGGATCAGACAGAACCTCAAGCTTCACCAGGTCCCAACCGCCCGCTTCCCGTGCCAGGCGCAGGGTGCGCAGGGCCTCGTCGCCGGTGAAACACCCGGCCGTATTGGGCAAATAGGTGTAGGCTTTGGGGTCCAGGTAATCCACCAATTTGGGCGCGTCCGGGTTGGTCAAATTCACCCGCCGCACCGCCACGGTGATAATTTCAGCGCCCGAGGCCTCGGCCGCCGCCGCGTTCTGGGCATAGTCCGCATATTTTCCCGTGCCTATGATCAAGCGCGAGGTAAAGGTGCGGCCTGCCACCGTCCAGGTGTCATCCGTTTTGGTTTGGGTTTGGGCGTCCATGGTCATATCCCTTTGATGTACATATGCGTCTGGTGGTTAACCGCCACCAACAAATTCAACCAGCTCGATGCGATCCCCATCGGCAACCTGAGTGTATTCCAGTTGGCTGCGGGGCACGATGTTCAGATTATGTTCGACAGCAGCCTTTTGTGGATCCAGTCGATGACGTCGGATGACGTCTGCCAAGCTCAGGCCAGGCTCAAGGTCGATAGGCTTGCCGTTCAACTGGATGGTGATGGAGGTGCAGGCGGTCTTGGTCATGCCCCTGCATAGCCTGACGAGCCACGACTGACAATGGTGTCTGTGGGGGTGTCTGTAAGTCGCCGCCTAGGCGGATTTGGCGATAGGTCGGATGGTTGCGTCTGTTGTGCCCTCGTCGCTGTCTTTGGATGCGACACATGCCAAAGTGACCCGCAAGCCCTCACACAGGCTTTTGGGCGTAAAAGGTTTGGCGATGTGTTGATCAGCCCCGGCCTCAAGGGCCGCTTGCACGTGATGGGCCATGGCATTGGCGCTCAGCATGGCCAGGGGCGTGTGTCGCCCGGTGCCCTGCTCGGCGGCGCGAATGGCTTGCGTGGCCGTCACACCGTCCATCACTGGCATTTGCATATCCATAATGATCAGATCAAACGGCTCGCGGGCATGGGCCTCGACCGCCAGTTGGCCATTTTCCACCATGGTGATGTCGTGCTCATAGGACTCGAGCACAATTTGCAGCACCTTTTGGTTGGTGGGGTTGTCTTCGGCCACCAAGATTTTCAACTGGGGACGATCATGGGACACGTCATCGTCTGGCACGGGCGGTGTCCCCCCCCCTCTATGCGGTTGAGAGGAATGACCAAGGTAAAGGTGCTGCCCTTATGCTCTTGGGATTGCACATCAATATGACCGCCCATGCGGTCACATAAGGCCTGGGTAATTGCGAGCCCGAGACCCGTGCCGCCGTACCGGCGCGTGATCGAGCCGTCGGCCTGGGTGAAGCGTTGGAACAGATCCTGGCGGATTTGCTCGCGAACCCAATGCCTGTGTCCTTGACCGCAAAGCGCAGAGCCTCCTGCCCCTTTAAGGTTTCGAGGCTGGCCTCAACGCAAACACAGCCAGTTTCGGTAAATTTGATGGCATTGGCCAGCAAATTGGCCATCATTTGCCGTAAGCGCACAGGGTCCGTTTCAAATGTGCCGCTCACATTCTCAGCCACCGAGGTTTTGACACATAGGCCTTTTTCCTCGGCGCGCGCGCCATAAAGCTCGGTCAAATCTTGAATCAGGTGATGGATCTCGGTGGGTTCGGGCCGCAATTCAAACTGTTCGGATTGAATTTTGGACAGGTCCAAAATCTCACTCAACAAGCGCTCTAGCGATCCGCCCGAACGCACAATGATGTCCACCATTTCCCGCTGACGGTCCGACAAATCTGTTTCCAACAAAGCGTTCGCCATGCTGACCACGCCGTTCATGGGGGTGCGCAGCTCATGGCTCATATTGGCCAAAAACTCAGACTTAGCCTGGTCGGCGGCCTCGGCCAGCTTTTTGGCCTCGATCAAATGTCGGCGCGTTTCGCGCGCTTCGGTGATGTCCGTAAAGGTGGCCACAACCCGGCTGGGCTCGGTTTTGACAATATAGTCAAAAATAGGCTCCGCATTGACCAACAGCCAACGGCGCTCGCCCGAGGGCAATTCAATGCCCATGGTGACGTTGCGCTGTCGCATACCCGTTTTCAGGGCCATGGTGGCGGGGTGCGTGCTGCCAGGAAAATCACGGCCATCTTCATGAATGGCCCGCCACCGCGGATCTGTCGACGTCAGCCCCCGAAGCTGGTCCCGGCTCAGGCCCAAAATCTGTTCAGCAGCCGGATTGCAAAAGGTAATCTGACCTTTGGCGTTTTGCACGATCACGCCTTCGGTCATGGCCGTTAAGGTCGAAACCGTTTTGGCCTGTTCCATTGTCAGCTGGCGGTTGGTGTCATCCAGGGTCTGCATGACCGTGCGCGAACGCAACTGGTCCGCCGCCAAATCGGCCAGGGCCTGGAGGTTTTTGGCCAGCACAGGGTCAAACGTCCGCGGCGCAAGGTCCACCACCGCCACCGTGCCCACTCGGGCCCCACAAGCCAGTACAATCGGCGCACCAGCATAAAAGCGCAGATGGGGCGCGCCGGTGACCTGGGGGTTGTCTGCAAACCGCGCGTCTTGGCGGGCATCTTCGACCCACAAACTCTCGTCTTGCAAAATGGCATGAGCACAAAAGGCCACGTCGCGTGGTCCTTCAACGTCATCAAAGCCTCGTTTGGCCTTGAACCACTGGCGGTCCTCATCGATCATCGAGACCAAGGCCACGGGACAGTTAAACAAGGTTTTGGCCAAATCGACGATGTGTTCGAAGCTATCCTCGGGCAGGGTATCCAAGATCCCCGTACACCGCAGAGCCTGCAGACGTTTGTGTTCATTCTCAGGGAGTGGCGCTGCCGGCATGCTTTCAGTCCTCGTGGTAGGTGTATGAACTATAAGGGAAATATGTAAACCACGCCTAAAGCCACGCAACTTTTAGGAGGTATACGCTGTCTTGTTCGTCCCCCTCGCCTGTTCTGCTACGAACGTGACTTGCCGATTGCCCCAAGCGCCTCTAAACCATGTGGTATGTCGACGGTGTTTGTTTTGAACGGAGCCAACCTGGATCGCTTGGGCACGCGAGAGCCTGAGGTCTATGGCACCGCAACACTTGGGGATCTCGAGGATCTGTGCCAAGCCCAAGCCAAGGCCTTGGGCCTGCAATTGGTCTTTCGTCAAACCAACAATGAGTTTGAACTGATCAGCTGGCTGCACCAAGCCGCCGACCAAAAGGCCTTTGTGATTTTGAATGCTGGCGGGTGGACCCATACCTCGGTGGCGGTGCATGATGCGGCCAAATGCTTGACAAACAAGTGGATCGAGGTGCATCTCAGCCACCCGGACGGGCGCGAGCCCTTTCGACGAACGAATTTTTTGCGCCCCATCGCCACGGCAAGCGTGACGGGACTGGGCGTTTTGGGCTATGAGTGCGCTTTGAAAGCGGTTGCCAATTGGCAGCAAGCGGACCATAACCCGAACCAGGGTAAGGAGTAATCTGATGGCATCATCTGATGGAAAGTCGCAAACCGCAATTGATCCGCGCCTGGTGCGCAAGCTTGCGGATATTCTGCACGCGACCGAACTGACGGAAATCGAGGTCGAACACGGCGAGCTGAAAATCCGGGTGGCCCGCAAAAGTGGCAAGCCCCAGATGGTAATGGCACCGACCACCATGCCCAGTGCCATGCCGACCCCCATGCCCAGCCTGCCGGAAATGCCCGCGGCCCCCGCCATGCCCGCCGCCGATGTGGGCACGCCCGAAGCCCCCGTGGCCGAGGGTGATGTGGTCAATTCCCCCATGGTGGGCACCGCCTATTTACAGCCCGAGCCTGGCTCTGACCCGTTTGTGTCCGTGGGCGATCAGGTCAAGGAGGGGCAGACCCTGTTGATCGTTGAAGCCATGAAAACCATGAACCCCATCCCCGCGCCCAAATCCGGCGTTATCAAAGAGATCATGGTGGGCGACGCCGACCCTGTGGAATTTGGCGCGCCCTTGATGGTGATTGGCTAAGCCTCCACTTTCTCTGTTCAAACCAAAAGGAACAGTCTGATGTTCAACAAGGTTTTGATTGCCAACCGGGGCGAGATCGCCCTTCGCATCCATCGCGCCTGCAAGGAAATGGGCATCGCCACCGTGGCCGTACATTCCGAGGCCGATGAAAACGCCATGCACGTCCGCCTGGCTGATGAAAGCGTCTGTATCGGCCCCGCACCGGCGGCCAAAAGCTATTTGCACATCCCTGCCATCATCGCCGCCGCCGAAGTCACGGGCGCCCAGGCCATTCACCCTGGTTATGGCTTTTTGTCGGAAAACGCGCGGTTTGCGGAAATCGTTGCGGCGCATGACCTGACCTTTATTGGCCCCACGCCCGAACACATCCGCATCATGGGTGACAAAATCACCGCCAAAACCACCGTCAAGGAGGCCGGCATCCCCGTGGTGCCCGGATCAGACGGCGGTATCAATGACATCGACGAAGCCGTGCACGTTGCCCGTGAAATTGGCTATCCGGTGCTGATCAAGGCTGCCGCCGGTGGTGGTGGGCGCGGCATGAAGGTCGCTCGCGACGAAGACGGCCTGCGCGAAGCCATGTCGACCGCAAAATCCGAGGCCAAAGCCGCCTTCGGTGATGATGCGGTCTATATGGAAAAATATTTGGGCAAACCCCGCCATATCGAGCTGCAAGTCATCGCCGATAGCCACGGCAATGTGGTGCATTTGGGCGAACGGGATTGTTCCTTGCAGCGCCGCCACCAAAAGGTGTTCGAGGAAGCCCCCTCGCCGATTTTGGACAGTGAGGCCCGCGCCGCCATTGGCCAAACCGTGGTCGAAGCCATTCAGAAAATTGGCTATTTGGGTGCGGGGACCATCGAATTCCTTTATGAGGATGGGGCCTTTTATTTCATTGAAATGAACACGCGCCTGCAGGTGGAGCACCCCGTCACCGAGATGATCACCGGTGTTGACCTGGTGCGCGAGCAAATTCGCATCGCCGCGGGTGAAAAGCTCAGCTTCACCCAAGAGGACATCACCTTCAAAGGCCACGCTATCGAGTGCCGCATCAACGCCGAAAACCCGGCCACCTTTGTGCCCTCGCCTGGTGAAGTCACGGATTATCACGTGCCCGGTGGTTTGGGCGTGCGCATGGACAGTGGTGTTTATGCCGGCTATCGCATCCCACCTTACTACGACAGCCTAATCGGCAAGTTGATTGTGCATGGGGATAACCGGCCCGAGTGCTTGATGCGTCTGCGTCGGGCCTTGGGAGAGTTGGTTGTTGGCGGCGTCGAGACCACCACGCCGTTGTTCTTGGATCTGTTGAACGAACCAGACATCCAGAGTGGCAATTACACCATCCACTGGCTAGAGCAGTTTCTAAAAGCCAAAGCTGAGGCCAAAGCCTAGCGGACCTTGCCACGTCATGGCAGCCTTATGACTTTACCCGGCCTGCGGTTCTTCATATCGTGTGCAGATGCGACCCTTTGGCCCTGATGAGCTGTTGTCCTGTTATGCCCGTGGGGTGTTTCCCATGGCGGATGATCGCCATGATCCGCGCATATATCTGATCGACCCGGATCGGCGCGGGATTTTGCCCCTGAATGGTCTGCACATTCCCCGCCGCCTGAAACGCACCCTGCGCCGCGAGCCCTTTCAGGTGCGCGTCAACACTGCCTTTGCCAACGTGATTGCCGCCTGCGCTGCGCCGAAACCGGGCCGCGACAACACCTGGATCAATGACGGCATCATCAGCCTCTATACCGCGCTACATCACCAAGGCCACGTGCACAGTGTGGAATGCTGGCAAGATGACCAATTGGTGGGTGGATTATATGGGGTGTCCCTGGGCGCCGCGTTTTTTGGCGAGAGCATGTTTTCTCATGTCACCGATGCCTCGAAAGTGGCGCTTGCATACCTCGTCTGCCGCTTGAGGTTTGGCGGATATTCCCTTCTGGACACACAATTTTTAACGGATCACCTGGCGCGTTTCGGCACACAAGAGATCAGCCGTGCCGACTATCATGACCAGCTTGCGCCGGCCTTGAAACAATCTGCGGATTTCTTTGCAATGCCATCCGGCCTGAGTGGGGATCAGGTGCTGCAGGCCTTGAGCCACACCGCATAACGTGGGTGCACCAAGGTGTTCAACGACGGCGAAGCGCTGAGCATCCAGCCTGAAAACAGTCGCGGCAGCTCTTTCTCAGAATTCGCCGAAATGCCCTCGGGCCCATCAATTTCCAAATAGGCCCAATTGCCGCCGGTTTGCGCATCGACACGACAGCCCCGCACCGTGATGATCAAAGCCCCAGCCCGCACAGGCGTCGACAAGGGCACATTCACATTGCGGGTTTGGGGTTTCAGGGTATCGACCACCACCAAATCAGCGCGGGACGCAGCCTGGGCGGTCCCGCCCACCAGCATCGTGGCCAGCAAAATAAGGCCAAAAACAACGGCACAACCGGTCGTCTTAGAACTCACCAAGGGCATCCATGCTGTCCCCAGAGGCTGATGATCCGGACCCACCCGAGCTTTTGTCACCACCCTTGGTAAAGGCACTCAGGATGCCCATCAGATCCAGGGCCCCTTGGGTGTACTGAAAGCTGTCACCTGGGGCCATCATGTCGTCTTCAGCGCCGGGATCGATGCTGAGATGCACATCCCCCAGCAACCCGCGCGAAGTGATTTTGGCCACAGAATCCACAGGGATGCGGTGATCCTCGCCGATGCGCATGGCCACGCGGGCCTGATAAGTCACGGGATCAAGCGACAACGAGGCCACACGGCCAACCTTTACGCCTGCGATTTGCACATCCGAACCCACACCAATGCCACCGGCTTCGCCGAACTTGGCAATGACCTCATAGCCCTCGCCAGAAGGGCCACGATCCTCGAGACCCAAGGCATAGGTCAAAAACGCCCCGGCGGCCAACACCACCAAAAACCCAACGATAACTTCGGCTGTCCGTCCTGACATTATGGCACCCACGCTTGGTAATGATCTTGCTGTTTTTGCGCACCGGTGTCGTGCACAATGGCCCCCTTGGGCCGATAGGCCCGGCCACTGCCGGTGAAATTCGGTTGATGATCTGCCTCCCAGGGCTGGCGCGCCAGGGGCTGTTCCGAGGGGGGCACATCGGTGATGTAATGCATCCAGGCATGCCACTCGGGCGGGATTTTCGATGGCTCGGCATAGCCTGTGTAGGTCACATAGCGGCGTTTGCGGCCGTCATAGCTATCCTTGGCATCGCGGGCTTCGAAATAGGTGTTGCCAAACTCGTCTTGCCCGACCTTGCGCCCCCGCCGCATCAGCGTCCAAGAGGTGCCGACGGTCGAGCCGTTCCACCACGTGAAAATTTTACTGAACACACCCATATCGTGCGACTCCGAACTGTTGATCGCGGAAATATGGCAGGCGTTGGGTCGCGGGTCTAGACCCCCAGCAGAAAATCAAGGGGAAATCACCGGGAAAAACACAGATTTTCCACCCCGCCGACTCAGCGCACGGTGGTGTCAATGACAGATACGAGGGACAGATGTGATCAGTCGGCGAGGCCTATTGCTGATCCAGACCATCAAGGGGCGAATACGGTGAGCACACGGAGATCGTCAACACGGAACCTATTGGGAAAATTCGAACCAGCAGAGAGCCTTATCGACTTCGAAATCCGCGATCTTGATGACCGCCAACTGCGCACACCCGTGACCTTTACCACTGCCATGGCCCTGGCCTGGGCCGAGCTCGCTGACGAGCCGGAGGCTGACCAGATTGATCTCGAGCCGGTTTTTGTCACCCAAGCCGCCCGCTTCAGTGCCAAAACCAATTTGGGCGCAAAGGTCCGTGACACGACACCTTTGGCAGCCCTGTTCGCCCAAGGCCTTGTTGCCCCCATGCCCCCTGCGCCCGAGGAACTGAGCGGTGGGGACCGTATGGCCGAAGACCTGTGGCTAGGCGAGCAAGCCGCCATCGCCTTGATGGCCGGATCGCGCCTGATTCAGCGCCGCCTAGAGGCCATTACAAATGCCATCACCCACTGCGACGGAGATCCAGAAGCCTGTGCCGACCCCAAGAAGAACGAGCGCCTGGCCCGTGAAATTCTGATCGCCAAGGCCGCCTGCGTGCCCGAGGCCGCCATTGCGCGCACCCTTAACGAAGCGCGCCAGCTGTCGTCATCGGATGCGCCCTTGCCCGCCATGCCGTCATTTGACCTCGATTATGGCTCGCCGGGGTATCGGGTGGACGCCGATTTTGGCTGTTTACGCCTGGCCAAGCCCAGCCCCCGGGCCCAGGCCGTCGCCCACGAGACCGGACGTTTACGTCTGAAACTGAACGGCCAGACCGAAGATTTTGGCAGCGCGCCTCGGTTGGCGGTGAACGTGCGGGCCTTTTGGGATGGCCAAGGGGTGAACTGGCCCCAAGCCCATGCGGTGCTCGAGGTCGTGGCCCGCGCTCTGACCACGGATGGGGTGGTGGTGCTGGCCGGTTTGCCGCACCTGATTTTGGCCCATGGCCTGGTCTATGACAGTGCGCCCGCGCGATCGTTTCTGAAAAGTTTGATCCAGCAGATGTCCAGTACGCTGCCGGAAACGTGCCGACTGACGGTTTGGGACGACGGGAATACCGCGTTGCGTCTGGGGCTGTCGCACACGGGTCTTGCGCCCGCGCCCCTGGTCTCGGCGGTGGAAAGTGGCGAGGGACAGATCCTGATGAGCCTCAGTCCCGAGACCATCAGCGCCCTGAGGCACCACGGCGCCAGCGACCAAGTGGCCGCCGTCACCGATGCGCTTTTGGGGCAACGCGCCCTGCCCCCCGCCCTGCGCGACCGTTTGGCCGCCCTTGGGTTTACCGATCTTGAATTTGCGCAGCTGGAAGCAGCTTTGCCCCAAGTCCACAGTCTGCAAGATCTGTTGGACAGCAAGACATTGGACGCAGGCTTTCGCGCGGATGTTCTGGACCTGAAACCGGATCAGCCGTTTGACCTAGACACCTTGGGTTTAGACCTCGTGGCCCTAACTTCCGATCTGTTCGGTCAGGCGTCGGTGCACGGGCTGGATATACCTGATGACCACGACATTCACCAGGTGCTGCGTGCGCCCGAGGCCTGGTCGCCCGAGGCCCATATCCAGCTTCTGGCCTGTTTGCCCCAGGACAACCGCGACATCATCGCCCTGCCCAACGACATCACACGCCAGGCCTTTGCGGCGCTTGTGGGTCAGGCACAGGCCCTGAAGCTGCCCAGCGTACATTTGCGCCGCGCCACCAGCCAAATTTCTGACCCCGGTCTGGGGGCTGATTTGGATCTGATCGAGCCCACGGTGGGCCCGCCTCCGGAACCTGAGGTGATTGAACGCGTGGTGGAAAAGCCCGTTTTCCAAGGCCCCGCCCGCCACAAACTGCCGGACCGGCGCAAGGGTTATATTCAGAAATCCAGCGTCGGCGGGCACAAGGTCTATTTGCACACCGGCGAATATGATGACGGCGAACTGGGCGAGATTTTCATTGATATGCACAAGGAAGGGGCGGCTTTTCGGTCGCTGATGAACAACTTCGCCATCGCCATTTCCATCGGCCTGCAGTATGGCGTGCCTCTCGAAGAATATGTCGATGCCTTTGTCTTCACCCGCTTTGAGCCCGCAGGCCCTGTGGAAGGCAATGACACCATCAAATCGGCGACCTCGATTTTGGATTATATTTTCCGTGAGTTGGCGGTTTCTTATCTGGGTCGGGCGGATCTGGCCAATGTCGACCCCGAAGCCCTGAGCGCCGATGGCTTGGGCAAGGGATCCGGTGAAGGCAAGCCCATTGATCCGACAGCCTTGATCTCCAAGGGGTTCAGCCGGGGTCACGCCGACAATTTGGTGCTGTTGCCATCCGTCAAAGCGGCCTTAGAACAAGCGAACCTCGAGGGCGGACAGGCCTGTCCGGCGTGTGGGGCCTTTGCCCTGTTGGATGCCGATGGCCACAAAACTTGCGAGGCCTGTGGGGCCAGCACAGACGCCGACAAAGACAAAGGCCCAGATCACTCATCGGACCAACGGGCCTGATGACGATTTGGGGTTAACAGATGGCATTGAATTTGCTGACATTGGGGCAACGGGAACCCTTAACCACGAGTGTATCAATATGAAACATCTGATTGCCGCTGTGTCTGTGATGGTTTTGGCCACGCCAGCCATGGCCCAGAACGCTACCCACATCGCCAAAGCCCAAGCGGGCAAAAGCTGCGCCGGCTGCAACCTGTTTCAAGCCGAGATGTCCGACACAGACGTCACCGGCAAAAGTTTCGCGGGCTCGCGTCTGCGCCAAGCAGACTTCAGCTTCGCGATTGCTAACACGGCTAATTTTTCGCGTTCTGACATGCGGGACGTCGAGGGCTATGGGATCCGCGCCACCTCGGCCAATTTCGCCTATGCCAATTTGACCAATGCTTCGTTTGTTGGGGCCTATTTGCGCGGTGTGAATTTCAAGGGCGCGAACCTGACCGGCGTGAACTTTGCGGGTGCGGACCTGACCCACGCCCGCGGCCTGACCCAAGACCAACTGGACGCCGCCTGTGGCGATGAGTCAACGGTTTTGCCCAAGGGCCTAAGCCTGAAAAGCTGCTGAGCCCATCCGTTAACAAGTTTTAAGTGGTCAGGGCGCGCCCGGACGCGCAGACTGTGATCATGACAAGGAGTCCTCAAATTTCATGGCTGGCGATGGCCGGTGCCGCTTGGCTGGTGACCACCGGCTTTGCGCCGACCTTTTTGGCTGATGAGGATCCAGCTCGTCGCGTCTCGTTGGGCGGGGCCTGCAAGGGCTGTGACCTGACGCGTGGCAATCTGAAGGGTGCCAAATTCAAAACCTGCAACTTCGCCAACGCCAAACTCAGTGGCATGGACCTGCGGGGGGCCAAACTGGTGGCCGCCAATTTTGCGGGCGCCGAGATGTCTCGTGCTGATATGACCGAGGTTCAGATCACCGCCGCCAATTTGTCGGATGTGAACATTATGGGCGCTGCCATGGCCCAAGCCGACATCACCGGCAGCAATTTTTCCGGCAGCAAGGGCACCGGTGCCCGTTTTGAGGGGGCCGATATCACCGGCACCACCTTTGCCAAGGCCACCCTGTTGGGCAGTCAATTTGCCCAAGCGGATCTGGTGGGCGTGACCTTTCACCAAGCGCAATTGAACGGGGCGGATTTTTCCAATGCCGACCTGAAAGGCGTCAGCTTTCACAAGGCGCAGATGTCAGGTGTTAATTTCAGCGACAGCCGGCTTGAGGGCGTCAACTTCTACAAGGCTACCCTTGATGGCGTGGATTTCGCGGGCTCGGACTGGACCGAGGTCAATCTCTCTGATGCGGATCTGTCGAATGTGCAAAACCTCAGTATGAGCCAGGTTCGCAACGCCTGCGGCACCCCTGAGACCCGCCTGCCCGCAACCCTGCGGGCGCAAGGCGTGCGGGTCAAGCGCTGCCGGTAAACGGCAAACCCCTAAAAACCAAATGTTTTCCTAGGCTTTGATCGGCTTTTGCACGCGGATATGCAGCTCTTTCAGCTGACGCTCCGAGACCTCGGCCGGGGCCTGCATCATCAAATCCTCGCCCTGCTGGTTCAGCGGGAAAGCAATGACTTCGCGGATAGCGGTTTGGCCCGCCAACAGCATCACAATGCGGTCGATCCCGGGCGCCAAGCCCCCGTGGGGTGGCGCGCCATAACGAAAGGCGTTCAACATACCACCAAACTCGGCCTCGACCTCTGCGGCGGAATAGCCCGCAACCTCAAAGGCCTTCAGCATGGTTTCCGGCTGGTGGTTCCGAATGGCCCCGGAACAGAGCTCATAACCATTGCAGACAATGTCATACTGATAGGCCATGATTTCCAGCGGATCTTGGGTGTTTAGGGCCTCAATCCCACCTTGGGGCATCGAAAACGGATTGTGAGAGAAATCGACTTTCTTGTTGTCTTCATCCCATTCGTACATGGGGAAATCAACAATCCAGCAGAATTCAAAGGTGCCACCTTCGATCAGCTCCAGCTCGGTGCCGACCTTGGTGCGGGCGGCGGCGGCAAAGGCGGCGAAATCTTTGGGCAAACCCGCGATGAAAAAGGCGGCGTCACCGGCGGCTAGGCCCAATTGCTGGCGAATGGCCTCTGTGCGTTCGGGCCCAAGGTTTTTGGCGATGGGCCCCTTGCCGGCTTCGTCATCAAACATGATGTAGCCAAGACCCGGTTGGCCTTCACCCTGCGCCCAGGAATTCATGCGATCGCAAAAGGCACGGCTGCCGGCCTTGGGCCCCGGAATGGCCCACACCGCGTGTTTAGGGTTGGCCCCCAGGATGCGATCAAAAATGCCAAAGCCCCCGCCACGGAAATGATCGGACACGTCTTGCATCTTCAGCGGGTTGCGCAAATCGGGCTTGTCGGTGCCGTACCAGCGCATGGCCTGTTGATAGGTCAGACGGGGGAAGCCTTTGTGCGCAAAGGTCTCGCCGGCATCGTTCTCAAAGCGGCGATCTTGATCAATGGCGGTGACGGTGTTGCCGTTGGCGAACTCCTCAAAGACGCCGTGCAGGACAGGTTCGATGGCGGCGAAGACGTCGTCTTGGGTGACGAAACTCATCTCCATATCCAGCTGATAGAACTCCAGGCTGCGGTCAGCTCGCAAATCTTCGTCGCGGAAGCACGGTGCGATCTGGAAATATTTGTCAAAGCCTGCCACCATCAACAGCTGTTTGAACTGCTGCGGGGCTTGGGGCAGCGCGTAAAACTGCCCGTCATGCAAACGCGACGGCACCAAGAAATCCCGCGCGCCTTCGGGGCTCGAGGCCGTCAGGATCGGGGTTTGGAACTCGGTAAAGCCTTGCTCGACCATGCGGCGGCGGATGCTGTTGATCACTTGGGAACGCAGCAAAATGTTTTTGTGCAGGGTCTCGCGGCGCAAATCCAGATAGCGGTATTTCAGGCGAATGTCCTCAGCGTAATCGGGCTCGCCAAACACCGGCAAGGGCAACTCGGCGGCTTCGGACAAGACCTCGACAGCTGTCGCCTGCACCTCGATCTCGCCGGTGGGCAGGTTCGGGTTGACGGTCTCGGCCGAGCGTTCAACCACCTCGCCGTCCACCCGCACCACACTTTCGACGCGTAAACGCTCAAAGGTGGCGAAGGCCTCCGATTCCGGATCGATGACCAATTGGGTCAGACCGTAATGATCCCGCAAATCCACAAACAACAGCCCTCCGTGGTCACGTTTGCGGTGCACCCAGCCGGAAAGGCGTGCGGACGAGCCCGCATCGGATTTGCGCAAAGCGCCACAGGTGTGCGTGCGAAAATTGTGCATGGAAGCCCCCGAAGTCATCTGTTTGGTCTCAGAAAAATTGTCCATCCTCGCTGAGCACCACGGCATTGGGGGCTTTGTCAAGCGTGCAGTTTGCGCTATGCAGTGGGTCATGTCTCAGACCCCTTTGTTTTGGGCCGGTTTCGCGGCCACCGTCATGCTTGGTTTTCCCTTGTCGGCCTTGGCGGAACCCGCCCCTGCCGAGCTGGATGCGGCTATGCGCCCGGCCAAAATCGCCTCGCCGCCGGATTTGCGCGACAGTCGCCCCCTTGTGCGTCCTGCCCCCCACAGCGCCGAAGCCGCGCCCGTGGCCACCCGCGTGCCCAAGCCCTATGTGAAACAGGCCGAAGTTTCGAATTTACCGGAAATGGTTATGCTCTGCCGCTATGACAGCTTGGCCAGTTGGCTGAAGCTGCGCCGCACCCTGGGGGATGTACGCGTGGTGGGCGGCGTGATGTTGCAGGAAATTTCCGCCACCACCGCCAAGCTGACGGTCAAACACGCCCCCGGCAAGGATGACCTGGTCATCAAGCTGATGAGCGCCGGGCTGATGGTGCAGACCTATCCCGACGACGCGCCCGCGGATTTGATGGTGCAGCTCAAGCCCCAAGCTTAACATCGCCAACGCGGGGTGATTGATCGAATTTATAATGTCATGGTGACCCGACACCCAAACATGAGCCCACAATGAGCCAACAAATGCCCCTGAAATTGCCCAAATCAACGCTTTATCGCGCCGAGGATTACCGCGTGGGCACAGCCAACGCCCAGGCACACGGGCTGATCACCAGTTGGCCCCACTGGCCCGCCGGACATTTGGCAGTGATCGGCCCCACAGGCAGCGGCAAAACCCATCTGGCCTATATGTTGGCGGATGCCACAGGCGGGCATCTGTGCGCGGCGGCCGGATTGCGGCTGGATGACCTGCACGAGGCACAGACGGCTTTGATCCTTGATGATCTGCACCAAGGTGTGGATGAAGACACGCTGTTTCATGCCCTCAATCGCCCGCAGCCCGTGGTGATGATGTCGGCCGAGCCCTTGGGCGCCTTACCGGTTCAGCTCCCTGATCTGAGATCCCGATTACAGGCCGCTTATGTGGTCGCGCTTGGCCTGCCTGATGATGATCTGATGACCGCCTTGCTGCACCAAGCCTTTCGCGCCCGACACCACCGGGCGGATGCGGGGCTGATTGGCTATATGCTGCCGCGAATCGAGCGAGGCTATGCGGCGGTGGATGATTTGGTCGAGGAAATCGTCACGGCCTCTTTGCAGCAAAACCGCCCCATCAACCGGGGCCTGGTGCGGGAAATTTTAGAGCCGAATCTGCAGTTTGATGAGACGTCTTTAAGCCCTGATGTGCTAGAGTAGCCCAATGGATACACGCACCTCCGCCCCCGAGACCCCGATCGACCTGAAAAGTCCCGAGCGATTTTTCAACCGCGAGCTGAGCTGGCTGGCCTTTAATACGCGCGTTCTGGAAGAGTCGGAAAACCCGGACACACCATTGCTGGAGCGCCTGCGGTTTTTGTCGATTTCGGCTTCGAACCTTGATGAATTTTACATGGTGCGTGTGGCGGGCCTGCGGGCACAGGTGCGCAATGGCGTGGACATCGTCAGCCAAGATGGCCTGACGCCAGCCGAAACCTTTTCCCAGGTCAATGGCGTGGCCAATGACCTGATGCTGCGGCAAAATCGCGTTTGGGCCGCATTGCGTGAAGAACTGGCCGAAGCCGGTTTAATGGTCGTCGAAGCCGATGATCTGCAAACTCACGAACACGACTGGCTGCAAAACGAATATTTCCTGCGCGTTTTGCCCGTGATCACGCCCTTGGCGATTGATCCGGCGCACCCGTTTCCGTTCCTTCCCAATTTGGGGTTTGCCCTGGCCGTGCGTCTGAAAAATCGCGCCAGTCGGCGTGTGATGAACGCGCTGTTACCCATTCCCAATGGCCTGAAACGTTTTATCACCCTGCCCCAAGAGGACCCGAACGGCCCCCGGCGCTATATTGCGCTTGAACAAGCCCTTAGCCTGTTTATGGAGCGGTTTTTCCCTGGCCATGATGTTCTGGAGCTTGGCAGCTTCCGCATTGTGCGCGACAGCGACATTGAAATCGAGGAAGAAGCCGAAGACCTGGTGCGCGAGTTTGAAACCGCCCTGAAGCAACGCCGCCGGGGCGTGTTGGTGCGCCTGAAGCTCGAAGACAAAATGCCCGAGACCTTGCGGGCCTTTATCATCGAGCATCTGGGCGCCACGCCCGAGGACGTTGTGGTGTCAAGCGGGCTTTTGGGGCTTAATCACCTCAATCAATTGATCCCCAAAAACCATGGCCATTTGAAATTCCCGCCCTACGAGCCCCGTTTCCCTGAACGCATTCGCGACCACAATGGCGATTGCTTTTCCGCCATTCGGGAAAAAGACATCTTGGTTCACCACCCCTTTGAAAGTTTTGATGTGGTGGTGCGCTTCCTGCGCCAAGCGGCCCAAGATCCCCATGTGGTGGCCATCAAACAAACGCTGTATCGCACATCAGAAAATTCGCCCATCATCGCCGCCTTGATTGAGGCCGCCGAGGCGGGCAAAAACGTCACCGCCCTTGTCGAGCTGAAAGCCCGTTTCGACGAAGAGGCCAATTTGAAATGGGCCCGGGACCTTGAGCGCGCTGGCGCCCAAGTGGTTTATGGCTTTGTCGAGTACAAAACCCACGCCAAAATCAGCCTGGTGGTTCGGCGCGAAGGGGGGCAACTGGCCACCTATTGCCACTTTGGTACGGGCAATTATCATCCCATTACGGCCAAGATTTACACGGATCTCAGCCTGTTTACCGCCGACCCAGCTTATGGCCGCGATGCTGGTCGCATTTTCAACTTCATTACCGGTTATGCCCGCCCTGAAGCGTTGGAAAAGGTGGCGGTCTCGCCCGTCTCTTTGAAGCCTGTGCTGTTGGATCACGTCAAACAGGAAATTAAACACGCCGAAGCCGGACGTCCCGCCGCCATCTGGGCCAAGATGAACAGCCTGGTGGACAAGGAAATCATTGACGCGCTTTACAAAGCCTCGAACGCAGGCGTGCAAATTGATTTGGTGGTGCGGGGCATTTGTTGTTTGCGCCCTGGGCTGCCGGGCTTGTCTGAAAACATTCGGGTCAAAAGCATCGTGGGCCGTTTCCTCGAACATTCGCGGATTTGTGCCTTTGGCAATGGGGCCGAGCTGCCGTCTGAACAGGCCAAGGTCTATATTTCGTCGGCGGATTGGATGCCGCGCAATCTCGATCGCCGCATCGAAGCCCTGGTGCCCATCGAAAACCCCACCGTGCATCGCCAAGTGCTGCAACAGATTTTGGCCGCCAACATGATCGACAATGTACAAAGTTGGCATCTGATGCCCGATGGGGACTATGTGCGCCATGTGCGCGCCAAGGGTGAAAAGCGCTTCTCCGCCCACCAATACTTTATCAACAACCCGTCGCTGTCGGGCCGTGGCAGCGAGAAGAAAAATATGCCACCTGTGTTGTCACACAAATCCCGCGCCTAATATCCATTTCCAGAGTTTTTTACCGCCATGCCCAAAGCCATCACCACCCCCACCGAAGACATTGCCGTCATTGATGTGGGCTCGAACTCGGTGCGGATGGTGGTGTTTCATGTCGAAGGCCGCGCCATCTGGCCTGTGTTCAACGAAAAGCTGATGGCGGGTTTGGGTCAGGATCTGTCGAAAACCGGTAAGCTTTCCCCCGATGGCGTCGAACGCGCCATGGCGGTGCTGCGGCGCTTTCGTGTGCTGCTGGATAGGTATGAACCCACACACATCTATGCCGTGGCCACTGCCGCCGTGCGGGATGCCCGTGACGGCCAAGAGTTTTTGCGCCGCGTCGAGGACGAAACCCAAATCCCGTTGCAGGTGATTTCGGGCGGCGAAGAGGCCCGCCTCTCGGCCCTTGGCGTGATTGCCGGTGATCCCGATGCCGATGGCCTGGCTGCCGATTTGGGTGGGGCCTCGCTGGAACTCATTGAGCTTGCTGATCGCCAACCCCAATCCGGCGTGACCTTGCCGCTGGGGCCGTTTTCTTTGGAGGCCGAAGGGCTGTCGCAAAAACGCGCCCGCACCATCATTCAACACTATCTCGATGCCTTGCCGCTGCAGTTCCAAGTCAAAACCCTTTATGCCGTTGGCGGCGCGTGGCGGAACCTGGCCTTGGTGCATATGCACCGCAGCGAATATCCGCTGCACATCGTGCACAATTATCGCCTGCCCGCCGATGAGGTCGAGGATCTGGTGAAATATGTGCGCCGCGCCCGCCCCGCGACGCTGGAGGCCATACCCAACTTTTCCAAAAAGCGCCTGCCAACCCTGCCTTATGCCGCTGTGCTGCTGGATGAGTTGATGAAATATCTGGGCGCGGACGAGGTGCAATTGTCAGCCTATGGCCTACGCGAAGGCTTGGTGTTTGATCACCTGGACGCCGAGGTTCAAGCCGCCGATCCCCTGTTGGCGGGGGCCCAGGCCATGGGGCAACGCACCATTGTTTCCCAAGATCTGGGCGAAGCTTTGCAACGCTGGATCGCACCGGCCTTTGAAAAACTGCCCCACGTGATGGACCCAGAACGCGAACGTATCGTGCGCGCCGCCGCCTGCCGAATGGCGGATATGGGTGCGCGTTTGCACACGGATCACAGGGGCAGCCTGGTCTTTGGGCAGGTGTTGCGCGCGCCCTTTGCCGGTGTGTCCCATATG
This sequence comes from uncultured Caulobacteraceae bacterium, assembly GCA_937138625.1. Lineage (GTDB taxonomy): Bacteria > Pseudomonadota > Alphaproteobacteria > Caulobacterales > Caulobacteraceae > CAKZPF01. Next base: position 431,957 of record CAKZPF010000003.1, read on the forward strand.
GAACGCGCCTTTATTGCCGCCGCCCTGTTTCACCGTCATGCTTCACGCAATGATCCGCCGGAAATGGCGGTGCTGACACATCTCCTGAACCCCGCGCAGATGTCACGGGCCAAGGCGCTTGGGTTTGCAATGCGTTTGGGGTGTGATGTTTCGGGCCGGGCAGCGGTGTTTTTACAGAATTGCGAGCTGAAATTGCGGCCCCAAGGGCTGTTGTTACAAGCCAGCCCCAAATGGGCCGATATGTTACTGGGGGACACCACGCAAAAACGCTTGGACCAATTGGGCGAAGTTATGGGCCTGCCGGTACAGATCCTCTGAGGTCACATCCCCACCCAGGTCAATGTTCGCCAAATGTCCGCCTAGGCGTGGGCGCTCAGCTCGACCATCTCAACGGTTTCACCGCGCAGACGGAAAGCAATTTCGCCCGCCAACACCCGCTCGGCATCCCGGCCAAAAACCTCGTGACGCCACCCTGTGAAGGTTTGCTCGCCTCGGGCAAACGCTTCAAGGTCGCTGGCGGTGGCGATCAGTTTTGAGGCCACGCCGATTTCATCAGAGCGAATTTTCAGCAAAACCTTCAACATCTCCAGCTTAGCGGGCGGAATGGGGTCGGGGCGGCCCTTGAACTCCACATCGGGGGCATAGGCCTCGGGGTCAGCCAAGGCGTCTGCCAAACAGGCCGCCAATTCCGGCCCCCATTTCGATCGACCAAAGCCCTTGGGCACGGCGCGCAAATCGTTCATGGCTTCTATCGTTTGCACTTTGTTCATGGCCAATTCTTCCAGGGCCTCGTCACGCAAAATCCGGTTGCGGGGCTTGTTGTTGGCCTGGGCCGTGCGTTCCCGCCACGCCGCCGCCGCTTTCAGGGCCGCCAGATAAGGTGTCGTTTTGCGCCGCAGCCGCAGACGCCGCCAAGCCTGATCCGGGATCATGTCATAAGTGCGCGGGTTGGTCAGGATCTCAAGATCCTCAGCGATCCATTCCAGACGGTTGCCGTCCTCTAGGCGTTTGCGCAGCTTGGGATAAAGGGCCGCCAGATGAATCACATCGTCCAGCGCGTATTTCAGCTGGCTGTCTTTCAACGGCCGTCGCGCCCAATTGGTGAAGCGCGAGGCCTTGTCGATTTTGGCCTTGACCATGGCCTTGGCCAGGGCCTCATAGGACACCTGCTCGCCAAACCCGGCAGCCATGGCAGCGATCTGGGTATCAAACAGTGGAATGGGCACGGTATCAAACTGCTGCACAAAGATTTCAACGTCTTGGCGGGCGGCGTGAAAGACCTTGACGACATTCGGATTGGCCATCAGATCCATAAAGGGGCTCAGGTCGATGCCCTCGGCCAATGGGTCGATGATCACGGCCTCGTTGGCGGTGGCAATCTGAATCAGGCAAAGCTCTGACCAATAGGTGCCTTCCCGCATAAACTCGGTGTCCACCGCCACGAAGGGGGCGTGGGCAAAGCGCGTGCACAGGTCTTGTAAATCAGGGTTTGTGGAAATGATCTTCATGCGCTAGGACATGCGCAGTTTTTGATCAGAAAGTCCAGAGGCCCTTATGACCGATACGCCCTCCCTGACCTATGCTGATGCTGGCGTCGATATTGATGCGGGCAACGATCTGGTGGACGCCATCAAACCGTTGGCCAAGGCCACGCGCCGTCCCGGCTCGACGGCAGCCCTCGGCGGGTTTGGCGCGGCCTTTGACCCCAAGGCGGCAGGCCTCGTCGATCCCATTTTTGTCGCCACCACGGACGGGGTCGGCACCAAGCTGAAAATTGCCATTGAAACTGGCGTGCATGATCACATCGGCATTGATTTGGTGGCCATGTGTGTCAACGACCTGTTGGCCCAAGGGGCGCAGCCTTTGATGTTCCTGGATTATTACGCTTGTGGAGCCTTAGACGTGGCCCAGGCCAAAACCATCATCAGCGGCATCGCCAAGGGCTGTTTGCTGGCGGATTGTGCGCTGGCAGGGGGCGAAACCGCTGAAATGCCGGGGATGTATGCCGAAGGCGACTATGATCTCGCCGGGTTTGCCATTGGCGCCTATGAACGTGAAGCTGGACTGCCCCAGCATGACAATATGCAACCCGGTGACGTGATCATTGGCCTCGCGTCCGATGGGGTGCATGCCAATGGCTATTCGTTGTTGCGCAAGGTGGTGGCGCGCTCGGGCCTGAACTGGCACGACCCGGCCCCCTTTGGTGCGGGACAAAGCTTGGCCGAGGCCTGCCTGACCCCCACCCGCATTTATGTGAAATCCGTGATGAAAGCGGTTCATGCCGGTTTGATCACCGGCGGTGCCCACATCACCGGCGGGGGTTTGGTGGAAAACCCGCCCCGCGCCCTGCCCGATCATTTGACCGCCAAGTTTGATGATGCGGCCCTGACCTTGCCGCCGATTTTTGAATGGCTGCAGGAGGTTGGCAACATCGAAACCGCCGAAATGCGCCGCACCTTCAACTGCGGGACGGGTTTTATTGTCATCTGTTCCCCGGATCAGGCCGACAAAACCCTGCACACCCTGCGCGGCCAAGGTGAGCAGGCCGAGGTCATCGGAGAGCTTGTGGGTGCATGACCGGCTCGCCTACCCCACGAAGGTCCACCCTGCTTGCGCCCGTTCCTGTGGGCATTTTGATCTCGGGGCGCGGTTCGAACATGGAGGCCCTTGTGAGAGCCGCTCAGGCGCCCAACGCCTCCTACAAGGTCGTGTGTGTGATTGCCAATCGTGCCGATGCCAAGGGCCTGCAATTCGCCGCCGCCCATGACATCCCTGCCGTGGTGGTGAACCACAAGGCCTTCGACAGCCGCGAGCATTTCGAAGCCGAACTGAGCCAAACCCTGATGGCCCATGGTGTGCGTGTGGTGGCCTTGGCCGGGTTTATGCGGGTGCTGACCGCTGGGTTTGTGCGCCAGTGGCAGGGGCGGTTGGTGAACATTCACCCCTCTTTGCTGCCGAAATTCAAAGGCCTGCACACCCATGAACGCGCCCTTGAGGCCGGTGAGCCGGAACATGGCTGCACCGTGCACTGGGTCAGCGAAGGCGTCGATGAAGGCGAAATCATTGGCCAAGCCCGTGTGCCCATCAAAGCCGGTGACACGCCCGAAACCCTGGCTGCCCGTGTGCTGGCCGAGGAACACACACTCTATCCCGCCTGTTTAGACAAGATCTGCACAGCACTCAGAAGCCCGCAAACGCAGTCAACATAAAAAAGCCCCGGTAACCCGGGGCTTTTGTGGTCAGATTGGCGTTTGCCTTAGCCGACGATCTCTTCATCCTTAAAGAAAAAAGCGATTTCGGTTTTGGCGTTCTCTTGACTATCCGAGCCATGAACCGAGTTGGCTTCGATGCTTTCGGCGCATTCTTTGCGGATGGTGCCGGGGGCGGCATCGGCCGGGTTGGTGGCGCCCATGACTTCGCGGTATTTGGCAACCGCATTGTCACCTTCCAAAACTTGCACCACCACGGGGCCCGAGGTCATGAACTGCACCAGGTCACCATAAAAGGGACGCTCTTTGTGCACGGCATAGAATTGCTTGGCTTGGTCTTCGCTCAGCTGCACGCGCTTTTGGCCCACAATGCGCAAACCGGCGTTTTCGATCATGGCGTTGATCTTGCCGGTGATGTTGCGTTTGGTGGCATCTGGTTTAATGATGGAAAAGGTGCGTTCGGTCATGGATAGAACTCCGTTGAATGAATGATGCCGCGCTTATAGCCAGGGGGAGCCCATGCAACAAGACCTGAAACTGAACCGACGCGGATTTTTAATGGGCACGACCGCCGCCGCCCTGTTGGGTTGCGGACCAGTGGGCGCCCGCACCCAGCATTATTCCGAGGCCACCGTGACCCCGCGCCCGCTGTCATCGGCCTTTCCCTTTCGGGTTGGTGTGTGTGTGCAATCCCCGGATCTGTTGGGCACGCCCCATTTTCGTGGTTTGGTCTCCGAGCATTTCAACCAGGTCAGCACGGGCTATGAGGCCCAAATGACCGAAGTCATGCGCGAAGGCGGCCGCAATGATTACACAGGCGTCGATATCATCGCCAACACCGCTGATGCCGAAGACGACTGGCTGCATATGCACGCGTTGTTGTGGCATGAAACCGTGCCCAAACGTCTGCGCGACTTGGCCCACGACCCCGATGCCTTTGCCGCCGAGACCTGGCGACACCTGGACGCCATGATGGCGCGGTATAAAGCCCAGGCAAAAAGCTGGGATGTGGTCAACGAACCCATTGAAAACAACACGGGCAAGATGCGCACCGACAGCAGCCTGTTTACTCAAGTGCTGGGCCCCGATTATGTGAAATATGCCCTGGAGCGCGCCCACAAGGCCGACCCCACCGCCCAGCTGTTTGTCAATGAATATGCCCTTGAAAGTGATCCCGCCAAACTGGAAGGGTATTTGAAGCTGATCGAAGATGTCCAGAAAAGTGGCGCGCCACTGCACGGTGTGGGCACCCAGATGCACATAGACATCTATTCCGACCCCAGTGATATTCGCAAATCCCTGCAGGCCTTGGTGGAAACGGGGCTAAAGGTGCACATTTCCGAGCTTGACATCAGCGTCAATCCCAAACGCCGCCATCCCTTTGACATCACCGAAGGGCATTTGCAGCATCAGGCCCATTTGATGCACGAGGTCTTTGCCATCTATCCCCAAGTCGTGCCCACCGCCCAACAGTTTGCCATCACCATTTGGGGCGTGATGGATCACATTCATTGGATGCTGGTGCACCCCTATCATATGCGCAAAGACGCGCCGGTGCTGTTCCGCCAAGATGGCTCGGCCAAGCCGGCCTTTTATGGGGTTTTGGCCGCGGCGACAGGCTGAGCCTGCTGTTCGGCTTTTTTCTGCCAGCCCCCGCTTTCGGTTTGTTGCCAATAGCTCATGGGGTGGCCATGGCTTTTCAGCTTGGTCCACATTTCACGGGCGCGGGCCACCGCAGCCTCGTTGTGACCATCAAAAATCAAAATGGCGCGCTTCAGACCCTTGAGGTCCGAGAACGCGGCCTCGTCCAACAGAATCACAACGTCCGGCTGATTTTCAAGTGTGGTCTTGGGGCTCAGCAGCACCGGTTGACGCGCAGCACGCGGTTCATCCCAGCGCCCATGGGGCAAAAAGCTGCGCTCATCCGCCTGCCACAAGGCATCGTCCAGGGTTTCGATGCGCTCATCAAGCGGACTTGAGACCTCGGCCCGCCAGCCCCGCGCCAAAACCTTTTCCACCAAGCCGACCACCACCTGCACCACAGAGGTGTGCTGCAGGTGATAGAACCAGATCTCGGTGTCTTCGGCGCGGGACATCAGCGTTCCAACCGCAGGGGCGGTCTATTTGTCCTCGTGGTGATCCGCCAGGTACCGATCCAGCAGACGCACGCCATAACCCGACGCACCGGTGGGGATCAGCGGATCTTTGGTGTGCGGCCGATGGGTGGTGCCCGCGATATCGATGTGCGCCCAGGTGGTGTCGCCCACGAAACGTTTCAAGAACAAGGCCGCCGTGATCGAACCAGCCAAACGGCCCTGGCCAATGTTCTTCATATCGGCGACCTTGCTGTCGATCATTTTGTCATAGGCCTCGGGCATCGGCATGTGCCAGGCATCATCGCCCACTTCCTCGCCAGCTTTGAACAGGTCTTTGGCCAGTTTGTCGTCATTGCTGAAGACACCGGCCACGTCATGCCCCAGTGAGACCAACATCGCCCCGGTCAAGGTGGCCAAGTCGATCATCACGCTGGGCTTATAGGTTTCTTTGGCATGCCACAGCACATCGGCCATCACCAGGCGGCCTTCGGCGTCAGTATTCAAAACCTCGATGGTTTGACCGGACATAGAGGTCACAATGTCACCAGGACGCTGCGCATTGCCGTCCGGCATGTTTTCCACCAAGCCAATCAGCCCGACAGCATTGACCTTGGCTTTGCGGCCAGCAAGCGCGGCCATCAGACCGGTGACGACACCGGCACCACCCATGTCCCAGATCATGTCCCACATGCCATCGGCTGGTTTCAGCGAGATCCCACCTGTGTCAAAGCAGACGCCTTTACCGATAAAGGCCACGGGCGGAGCCTTTTTGTCCTTGGCGCCCATCCATTCCATAATGGCGACATGGCTTTCTTGCACTGAGCCCTGCCCCACACCCAAAAGCGCATGCATTCCGAGCTTTTTTAGCTCTTTCTCACCCAACACTTTAACTTTGAGCCCCAGCTTTTCGAGCGCTTTGGCGCGCTTGGCGAACTCGGGTGGGGTCAGCACATTGGCGGGCTCGGAGACCAGATCCCGGGTCAGAATCACCCCGTCCGCGATCTTGTCCATCGGGGCCCAGGCGGCACTCGCGGCCTTGGCATCGGCACAGACAAAGCTGATTTGGGCCAATGACGGCTTCTGGTCGTCTTTTTGTGTGGTGCGATATTTATCAAACCGATAACTCGCCAGGCGGGCGGCCATGGCCCCGTGGGCGGCCAGTTCGGCTTCGGCCAAAGCTTTGGTCTCGGCCCCCTCCAACAGCACGGCCACATGTTGCGCGCCGGATGTCAGCAGACCTTTGATCAAATGGCCCAGGCTTTGCTCGGCCGCCTTTCCGTTCAGGTCTTTGGTTTTGCCCAAACCCACCAGGCAAATGCGTGCCGCATCCACATCAGCCGGAGCCGCCACCGTCAGCACTTGGCCCACGCGGCCCTCGAAACGGCTGGCCTTGATGGCCTTTTGCAGGGCACCGCCCGCTTGCTCGTCCAGGGTTTTGGCACCGGCCGTGGCCTTGGCACCATCGGTGTAAAACACCGCCAAGGTATCAGCCTTTGGGGCTTTGGCGACGAAATTGATTTTCATGTCACATTCCTTCTTTTTCTGTGGGGGCAACTCTGCTTCAGTCTGTTGCATATCCGCGAGTTCTGTTAAAGCCCCTGAATGGGGAAAGCGTAGGTTATGACTCTGATATCGCGCTATATGTTTCGCCAGCTGTTGTGGACGCTGGCTGGGGTGGCCTTTGCTTTGGCTGCCATTGCGCTGCTGAGCCAAAGCCTGGGCGCTTTGGATCTGATTGTCGACCAACGCCAAAGCGCCGATATATTCCTGAAGGTTACAGCGTTGGCCCTGCCGCAATTGGTGGCCTTGGTGCTGCCCATTGCCACCTTTGTCGGTGTGCTGATCGCCTTGAATCGCATGCAACAAGACCACGAGCTGGTGGTGGCCAAAACGGCGGGCATGTCGCGTTGGGCGCTGGCCTCGCCGGCGTTGCGTCTGGGCATTTTGGCGGGCTTTCTGATTCTGGTGGCGAATTTGTGGATCCAACCGCTGGCCGCGCGGGAAATGCGAGAGCTGTTGTTCTCGGCCAAAACCGACCTGGCCTCGGTGCTGGTGAAAGAAGGGTCCTTTACCCATCCCACCTCGGACCTGACGGTGTATGCGGGCAGTCGCGAATCCGGCGGACATTTGAAGAACATTTTGTTGCATGACGCCACCGACCCCACTTCGCCCGTGACGTATTTGGCGGAAGATGGCCAGATCGTGGTGCGCGACGACGTGCCGGCACTGGTGATGAATCAAGGCTCGCGGCAGTCGCTGTCGACAGATGGGCGCTATGGCTTCCTGAGTTTTGACGAGTATGTGTTCGACCTGAAAGATTTCGTCAAAACGGACGACGAATTTTTCCTCAAGCTCTCGGACCGATATCTGCACGAACTGCTGTTCCCCGACATGACCCGCAAGTGGGAGCGGGAAAACACGCCCAAGGTCTGGGCCGAAGCCCATTATCGCCTATCCTCGCCGCTCTATGCGCCGGTCTTTGCTTTGATCGCCATTGTGGCGGTGATTGGCGGCTCGTTTTCGCGCATGGGCTATGGGCGGCGGATCGCGGTGGCGGCGGTAGCGGCCTTGTTTGTGCGTTTGCTGGGCTTTGCCGCCCAAAGCGCGGCGGTGGACGTGCCTATGGTAAACCTTGTGCAATATATCATCCCCATTGGGGCGGCCTTCATCTGTTTGCGCATGCTGATACGCCAACCCCGCCAGGCCAAAGCGCTGATGCGCGTCTTAAAAGCCCGCGCCCAGCACGAGGGAGGCGCCCATGCGGTCCGATAAGCTCGAGCGCTATATCCTGTGGCAGGTGCTGACCTCGACCTTGATGGTGTTCGCCATTGTGGGCGCGGTGGTGATGCTGGTGGATTATGTCGAGCTGTTGCGCACGCTTGATGCCGCCCCCAGCGCCACGCCTGCGGATGTGATGTGGCTGACCTTGATGAAGGCCCCGAACATTTTGGTCTTGGTGGCCCCTTTCATGTTCATGTTTGGCACGCTGGCGACCTATGTGCGGCTGAACCGACGCTCGGAACTGGTGGTGATGCGGGCCTCGGGCATGTCGGCCTGGAGCTTCATTCGACCCGCCGCCTTGCTCGCGGCCTTTTTTGGCTGTTTGGCCACACTGACCTTGGCGCCAGCGGCCTCGATGCTGGATGGGCTTTATGAGCAAAAGCGTGATGCGCTGCTCGCGCGCCACGACCCGCAAAAACGTGATGGCGATGTCTGGTTGCGCCAGACCATAGGCTCGCAGCAGCTGGTCATCCGCGGAAGCCTGGAAGAAGACATTGGCCGCACCCTGGTGGATGCCACCGTGTTTGTATTTGAAACCACGCCCGAGGGGCCGTTGCGATTCGTGCGCCGCCTGGAGGCGGAAACCGCCATTTTGAAGTCTGGTTTTTGGCAGCTGCGTGATATTGAAGAACTGGCCCCCGGTGCCCCCAAAACCACGCTGCAAGCCCTGGCCCTTCCCACCACGCTGCGCGATGCGGATTTGCAACAACAGATGGAGAAATCAAAGGCCGCGACCTTTTGGCAATTGCCCCGGTTGATCGACGAAATGCAGGCCGCGGGCTTTGCCACCCATGCCTATGAGTTGAAATGGCACCAGAGTTTGGCCTCGCCGTTTTTGTATGCGGGCATGTCGATCTTGGCGGCTGCTTTTGCCTTGCGACTCAGTCGGATGGGTGGATTGGTTGGCTTGGCGTCTTTGGGCGCGGGCGCGGGCTTTGCCGTCTATTTTTTGAACGATGTCTTTGGGGCCTTTGCCACCGCGACTTTGATGACACCGGCAGGCGCGGCGTGGATTCCGCCGATGGTCGCCGTATTGTCAGGCTTCACCATCTTGACCTATACAGAAGACGGCTAAGGGGGAGCGATGCGCCGTCACCTCACACACATCATTAACCAACGCATCCGAAAGCTGCGCGCGTGAACAAAACTGGGTTATCCGCTGGGGCCTTAACGCCGAAAACGCGCCGACCGCGCCGTCGGCCTGGCCTGCATTTGGCTGCGGCGGCGCTGCTGATGGGGGCCCTGCCCATGACCGCCACCGCCGAAAGTGCGGGCAGTATTGGGCTGGGTGCGCCGCCGGCGGCCGCCACGACGGGTGCCTTTGCGGCGGATCCCGTACTGCCGCCTGAAGCTATCTATCTGGAAGCAGACCAGATGGAAAAATACGACAAAACCAACAGCTATGTGGCCAAGGGCGATGTGTTTGCGCGTTACGATCAGCGCTCGATCCGGGCCCGCCAAGTGACTTATGACCCGGAAACGGGTGTTGTGCTGGCCGAAGGGGACGTGGCCATCCTGAACGATGATGGCTCGACCCAGTTTGCCGATACCGTCGAGCTTGATGACAAACTGTCCGCTGGGGTGGCGCAGAACTTTTCCTATCGCATGGCTGGCCAAGGCACCTTGGCGGCGGATGTCGCCATCCGCAAAAGTGAAAAGGTGAATGAACTGCACCAAGCCGTTTATTCCGCCTGTGATGCATGCACACCCGAGGGCGAGGCGAAAACCCCCACATGGGCGCTGAAAGCCACCGAGGTGGTCGAAAACCGTGATGCCAAGGTGGTGGTCTATAAACATGCTCGCCTCGAAGCCGTGGGCGTGCCGGTGTTTTATACCCCCATTTTGTGGCACCCTGACCCAACCGTTGACCGGGCATCCGGCTTTTTGGTGCCGGAATTTGGTGTGTCGTCCAAGCGCGGCGCCTTTCTTGAGACGCCGTATTTGTGGGCCATCTCACCCCACCAAGACCTGACCATCTCGCCGCAATTCAACGAAAAAGTGGCGCCGATGATGAACCTGCGCTGGCGCAAACGGTTCTATTCCGGCCAGGTGGATATCCGGGGCGGCATCACGCACGAGCAAGAATTTGACGGCGATGGTAATCTGTATGGCGAGGAAAGCACGCGGTCTTATGTCTTGGGTGAAGGCGAGTTTCGCGTCAATCAGCACTGGCGCTGGGGCTTTGGGCTCGAGCAAGCCACCGATGATCTGCTGCCCAAACGGTATGATATCTCTGATCTCGAGCAAAAACGCGGGCTGATTCAGTCTGACGAGCAACGCTTCCTCAGCCAAATTTATGCCGAAGGTGGCGATTACAACTGGCACAGCCGCGTGTTGGTGGGGGACACCCAGGGCCTGCGCGCCGGAGACGACGATGAAACCTTTGCCCAGCCTCTGCCGATTTTCGAGGCTTTCCGCACCTTTCCAGGTGTTTTCGGCGGACAAGCCGAGCTGAAACTCAGTGGGGCCCACTTGCAACGGGGTATGGGCACACAATCCAGCCGCGTCAGCGCCGCAGGACAATGGCAGCGCGTGATGCTGACGGATGCGGGCGTGAAGGTTGCGCCCTTTGCCTATGGTCGCGGAGACGTCTACCGCCTGCACGATTTGCCCGCTGCCGTCAGTGTCACGGGCGACGAAGATGTCACCCGCCTGGTGGGCGCTGTGGGCACCGACATCAGTATGCCCTTTATCAAACTGCTGAAATCTGGGGCGGTGATCCTCGAGCCCGTGACACAAGTTGTTGTCGCCACCGAAGAAATTGATGACGCTAACCTGATCCCCAACGAAGACAGCCAGTCCTTTGAGCTGGATGCCAGCAACCTAATGAGCATTTCCCGCACCCCTGGCTATGATGTCTGGGAAGGCGGGCAACGCCTGAATGCGGGCCTGAAGGCGCGCTATGAAACCGGGCGTGTGCAAGTGCATGGCTTTGCGGGGCGGTCTTGGCGCAACAACGGCCAACTGCTGAGCGCGGGCCTTGAGGATGACAACTCGGACTGGGTCGGCGAACTGGGCGCGTCTTATGCAGGTATGGTGGGCGTGAAACACCAGTTCCGCCTTGACGAAGATGGCTTGGATGACCGGCGTCTCGATACCCTGTTCTGGGGGCGTGCAGGCCAGGCCTCTGTATGGGGGCGGCATGTGCGGGTCACGACCGCCACCAACATCAACGCCTTCGAAGAATTGTCTCTGGGCGCGCAATGGACGCCGAAACGGTTCTGGGGGGCGCGGGCCGAAATCACCCAAGATTTGCAAAACGATGTCACCCGCCGGGGGCAAATCGGTCTTCTGTATCGGGATGAATGTACCGAGCTTGAGATCGCCTATGTGCGCGAGGATCAGGCCGACCGCACACTGGGACCATCGGATTCCATCTCCATCCGTTTCGCCTTGGCCACACTGGGGGAATTCGGGGATCGCTAGCCTGTGATCAGGGCTTGTCATGTTGCGCCCCCATCATGGCGCTTGCATCTCGGGGGCGAACTGTTCAGTTTGGGTTTAAGGGGAATATAGGAAACTATTGGATATGAACGGACATCTCTTTCGTGCTGATGTGAAACGCCAGCGGCCGCATTGGTCCGCTGTTGTGGCCTCTGGGCTTATGACCGCCAGTCTGCTGTGTGTGGCCTCAGCTGCCCAGGCCCAAGTGCCCATTGAAACCGCGCCCACAGCCACGCCCGCGCCCAGTATGGCTCCGGATGATTATGTCCTCACCCCCTCTTCGCCCCAGGAAGGGGCCGTGGTGGTGGTCAATGACGAAGTGATCTCGACCGTGGATCTGCGCAACCGTTTAGCCTTGATCTTGGTGACCACAGGCCTGCGCCCCCAAGACCAGGAAACCCTGCAACAAATCCAAGGCGAAGCGCTTGAAAACTTAGTGAATGAACGCGTCAAAATGCAAGAAACCAAGCGTCTGGGTATCGAAATTTCCGATGAACAGGTGGACGAGGCCTTGCGGGCCTTGGCGCGGGACAACGACACCAGCGTTCAAGGGCTGCAAGCCGAGCTGCAAGCTTTGGGCGGTGACATCCGCTCTCTTCGCGATCAAATCCGCACCGACATTGCCTGGCAACGGCTGTTGACGGCGCGCTATGGCACCCGTTTGCGCATCAGCAACGACCAAATCGACAATACGCTGGAGCGCATTGCCGCCAACGCCGATAAGCCTCAGTATCTGATCTCGGAAATTGTCATTGATATCATTCCTGGCCGTGAAGCCGAAGCCGAAAGCCTGGCCGTCAAACTGATCGATGAGATGCGCCGTGGCGCGCCCTTCCCGGCTTTGGCGCGACAATTCTCGAGCTCTAGCAGTGCTGCTAATGGCGGGGATATTGGTTGGGTGGCGGCCGGTGAATTGGGCGGCCAAACCGAACAGGTTTTGCGCAGCATCGACCCCGGCCAGGTCTCACGCCCCTTCCTGACCCAGGATGGCATCAAAATTTTGGCCTTGCGTGACCGTCGCAGCGGCACCGCCAATCGGGTCAGCTACAGTTTGAAACAAGCCGTGATCCCGATTCGCAGCCAGCCGGGCACGCCCGAGGCGAGAACACAGGAAGAACGGGCTTGGGGCACCATGAGCCAACTGCGCCAACGCATCACCGGTTGTGATGACTTTGAACAGATCGCCCAAAGCGCTACGGGTGTACAGGCCGGGGGGATTGATGACATCGCCCGCGAAAATCTGGCCCCCAGTTTTCAGGCCGCTATCGATGGCCTGGATGAAGGCCAAGTGTCTGAACCCATTCGCACCCAGATTGGGGTGCACATTTTGGGCCTATGCCGCCGGACGGTGGATATGAAGGGGGCCTTACCATCGCGAGACCAGGTAGAAATTCGACTGCAAAATCAACAACTTTCTATGATTTCTAAACGTTATCTCCGAGATCTGAAACGGGCCGCCACCATCGAGGGACGATAGCCCCCGATGATGGCCCACGCGACGCAGTTGCCGCCCTTGTTGCTCTCTCAGGGCGATCCTGCGGGTGTGGGGCCGGAAATCAGCTTGCTGGCCTGGCAAGCCTTGCACAGCTTGGACAGTTCCTTTGCTGTGGTGGCGGATCTGCGCCTGATGCAGCAAACGGCCCAGCGCTTGGATCTGCCGCCACCGTGCCGCATTGACCATCCGGCACAGGCCCACGACTGTTTCGCCCAGGGCCTGCCGGTTCTGAACGAACCCTTGGAACAGATACCGAACGCTGGCGCACCGGATGTGGCCGCCGCCCCGCAAATCTTGCGCTGCTTGGATCGGTGTGTGGCGGCAATTCAGTCTGGGCAAGCCCGCGCCCTGATCACCAATCCCATCGCCAAATCGGTGTTGCGGGCCGGGGGCTTTGCCCATCCCGGTCATACTGAGTATCTGGCGGCCCTGACGCTCGACAGCCATGACCACACCCCCGCTCCTCGTGGCCCTGTGATGATGTTGGCTGTGGACAGTTTTCGGGTGGCGCTTGCGACGATTCACATGCCATTGAAGGACGTGCCCGCCGCCCTGACCCCTGACCGGCTGGCGCGCGTTATTCGCGTTACCCACACGGCCTTGCAACAGGATTTTGGGATTTCAGATCCGCAGATTGCGGTCTGTGGCTTGAACCCCCACGCCGGTGAAGGCGGTATGCTGGGCACCGAAGAGCAAACGGTGATCCAACCGGTGATCGTCAAGCTGCAAGCCGAAGGCCTGCGGCTTACGGGGCCCCTGCCCGCCGATACCCTGTTCGCGCCCGAAATCCGCGCGCCTTATGACGCCATCATCGCCATGTATCATGACCAAGGTCTGGTGCCGTTGAAGGCCTTTGATTTTTGGCGAGGGGTGAACATCACACTGGGGCTGCCGATCGTGCGCACCTCGCCCGATCACGGCACAGGTTTTGAAATCGCCGGCACGGGCACGGCGCGGGCCGAAAGCCTGATCGAGGCCATCCGCAGCGCCGATCAGCTGTCGCGACAGCGCCTGGTGGGGACCGCCGCATGAGCCCCCCCCCGCTTGATCAATTGCCGTCTGTGCGTGAGCACCTCGAGGTCCATCAGCTGTGGGCCGATAAGAAGCTGGGCCAGCATTTTTTGCTGGACCTGAACATCACCCGCAAAATCGTGCGCGCGGCCGGGGATCTGACGGGGCGCGTTGTGGTTGAAGTCGGCCCCGGCCCTGGCGGCCTGACCCGGGCCCTGTTGGAGACAGACGTGACAGGCGTGCTGGCTATCGAAAAGGACACACGCGTTTTGCCCTTGTTGGCCGAGATCTCAGCGCTGGACAACCGTTTGCAGACCCTGTCTGCTGACGCCCTGGCGGTGGATGTCATCGCCGAGGCCCAAAGCCGCTTTGGCGATGGGCCGGTGCACGTCATCGCCAATCTGCCCTATAACGTCGGCACGCCGATGCTGATTGCCTGGTTGAAACAGATCCAAGACCTCGAGGCCCTGACCCTGATGTTTCAGTTGGAAGTCGCCGAGCGCATCGTCGCCGAACCGGGCCAAAAGGCTTATGGGCGGTTGGCGGTTTTGGCCCAGGCGGTAGCTGACTGTCATTTGGCGTTTCGTCTGCCCGCACAGGCCTTCACACCACCACCCAAGGTGGACAGCGCCGTGGTCAGTTTGCGACCCAAGCCCGATGGCCTGACGCTCGAGATGTTGAAAGGCTTGGAAACGGTGACGGCGGCAGCCTTTGGTCAGCGGCGCAAAATGCTGCGGCAGTCATTAAAATCTGTTCCGGGGCCTCTCAGTGGCGAAGCCCTGTGCGCCGCGGCAGGCCTGCCGTCCACAGCGCGTGCCGAAGAAATTGATATCAAGGGGTTTTTGCGCCTCGTGGCCGCGATCTCTGATCAATAGGTATAGTTCCAAATGAAGAACATATCTTCATCCAGATCAGAAATTCGACCTTCCAATTCATCTATGGGGTCTTCTAGCGCAAAATCTTCGGTCTCTTGCGCTTTTAATGTCTGCAACTCCATCGCCAACTCGGCCCGCTGCGCCTTCAAGGCCTCAAAAGCTTCGGTCTGGTCAAAGCGGCCATCGGCACCTTCAGGACGGGTGGGGTCGTCCAAGTCGCCTAGAAACTTGCGAATCTCAGCGGTTTCCGATTCCTCGATCACGCCATCTTGGTTGGGGTCCGCCACAAACAGCATGGTGTGAACAAAATCCCCAGCCTGCATGCCGTTGGAGGCCAAGGCCGGATTATAGGTTTCTGGCAATGCCTTCAGATCAATGATGCCGGACATGGTTTCCCCCAGTTTGAACAATTGGCCTGACAAAATATGTCAGTTGCTGGTCATATCGTCAAATCATTACCCGTCTATCTGACGCGTGTTGGCGTTTCCATTGGCTCGGCGATCAAATCCGCCACCTTTTGCGCCACCCAGGGGTTGCGCTGACGCCGCAGGCATTCCGCCTGATAAATCGCCGAAACCTTGGCATAGGCATCATCCAGGTCATGGTTGACCACGATGTAATCATACTCGCCCCACTGGCCGATTTCACCGCGCGCCCGTTGCAGGCGGCGTTCGATCACATCGTGGGCATCTTGGGCACGGGCATAAAGGCGGCGTTTCAACTCGGCCATGCTGGGGGGCAGGATGAAAATACGCACCGTGTCGCCGGTCATGGCGGCCGCGACATCCCGCGCCCCTTGCCAATCGATATCAAACAAAACATCGCGGCCCGCCTTCAGGGCGGTTTCCACCGGTGCGCGTGGCGTGCCGTAACAGTTTTCATGCACCTCGGCCCATTCCAGAAACTCACCGGCATCGGCCTTGGCTTGGAATTCTGCCCGCGAGAGGAAATGATAATCCTCGCCTTCCAACTCGCCCGGGCGTGGCGGGCGCGTGGTGGCCGACACCGATGGCGCCATACAGGCGTTTTCCGCCAGCAAACGGCGGCCAATGGTGCTTTTGCCCGCGCCCGATGGGCTCGAGAGCACCAACAATATTCCTCGGCGATCAGCGGTCATAAGCTTGCCTTTCAATCTGTCGCCAACGGACGACATTTTGCCGATGCCCAGCATAGGTCTCGGAAAAGGCGTGTCCCCCGCTGCCATCGGCCACGAAGAACAGATACGGACTTTCGGGGGGATTGAGAACCGCCTTTATGGCCTCACGCCCCGGATTGGCGATGGGCGTGGGCGGCAAGCCATCAATTTGGTAGGTGTTATAAGCGGTTTTGCGATCAATTTCCGAGCGCCGCAGCCCCCGCCCCAAAGGTTCACCTTGGCTGATGCCATAAATGATAGTGGGATCACTCTCGAGGCGCATGCCCTTGCGCAAGCGATTGATAAACACCGAGGCCACCAAGGGCCGCTCGGCCGCCAGGCCCGTTTCCTTTTCGACAATCGAGGCCAAGGTGATGGCGTCCTCAGGCGTTGTGACCGGCAGACCCGCTTGGCGGGTGGGCCACAAATTGGCGATCAGGGTGGCTTGCGCCGCCCGCATCCGGTCCAAGACCGCCTGACGGGGCTCGCCGCGTTGGAACGTATAGGTATCGGGCAAAAGCGTGCCCTCGGCCACTGGATCTAGCGGCCCGGTCAGCAACGGTTCTTTCTGTAAGGCGCGCAAAATTTGCTGGCTGGTCCAGCCTTCGGGGATGGTGATTTTGTGCTGCACCACTTGACCCGATTGAATCAGACGGAAAATCTCGGCGGGGCTTGAGCGCGCCGGGATGCGATATTCGCCAGCCTTCAGGCTGCCGGCCTCGCCCTGCAGTTTCACGGCCCAGAAAAACACCTGGGGCCGCCGCACCACGCCCGCGCGCGCCAAGGTGTCGGCGATCGTGGTCAGGGAGGATCCGCGCTCCAGCACCACGGTGGTGGGCACCAAGGCCGGGCCGGGTTTTTTATAGCTGTGAAGCCCCCAAAGCCCCGTCAACAGCAAAGCCGTCAATGTGCCCACGACCACCACAATGGCGGCGGTCAACAGCGCGAGGCCAAAGCCCCCAGAAGATGAAGACGAAGGGCGCGGCCCCGTCACGAGACCGACTGGAAGACCAAGGTGGCGTTGGTGCCACCAAAGCCAAACGAGTTGGACATCACAGCCCGGGCCGAGATGTCTTGGGCCTGATGGGGCACCAGATTGATCTTGGTCTCGACCGACGGGTTATCCAGATTGATGGTGGGCGGGGCCTTTTGATCCCGCAGGGCCAGCAGCGAGAACACGGCCTCGAGCGCGCCAGCCGCGCCCAGCAGGTGCCCCACCGCCGATTTGGTCGAGGACATCACCAAGCCATCGGTGTGTTCGCCAAACAAGCGCTCGACGGCCCGCAGCTCGATCTCGTCACCCAAGGGCGTCGAGGTGCCATGGGCATTGACATAGCCAATATCACTGGGCTGCAAATTGGCCTCTTTCAAGGCCGCGACCATAGCGCGATAGCCACCGTCGCCATCCGAGGCCGGGGCCGTGATGTGATAGGCATCCCCAGACAGGCCATAGCCCACGATTTCGCCGTAAATTTTTGCGCCCCGGGCCTTGGCGTGCTCATACTCTTCAAGCACCACAACGCCCGAGCCCTCGCCCATCACAAAGCCATCCCGGTCTTTGTCATAGGGCCTTGAAGCCTTGGTAGGCTGGTCATTAAAGCCCGTGGAAAGTGCACGACAGGCCACAAAGCCCGCAATGCCGATCTTACACACGGCGGCCTCAGCACCACCGGCCACCATCACATCGGCATCCCCATGACGGATCAAACGAAACGCGTCACCAATGGCATGCGCCCCTGTGGCACAGGCCGTGACCACCGCGTGGTTCGGCCCTTTAAAGCCATATTTGATCGACACCTGGCCCGAGGCCAAATTGATCAAAGCCGAGGGAATGAAAAAGGGGCTGACCCGGCGGGGCCCCTTCTCGTGCATGGTGATGGCGGTATCCGCAATGGCCGACAAACCACCGATGCCCGAGCCAATCATCACCCCTGTGCGCTGTTGATCGTCCTCGGTCTCGGCGACCCAGCCTGAATCGCGCACAGCTTCATCGGCCGCCGCGCAGGCATACAGGATGAAATCATCGACTTTACGCTGATCTTTGGGGGGCATGGTCTGGTCGGGATCAAAGACCCCGGCCTGACCTGGTGCGCCGCCGCCGCGTCCATCGACGCGGGGCACTTCGCAGGCGATTTGGCACGCCAGATCCGAGGCATCAAAGGCCGAAATTTGCCCGGCACCACTGGCCCCTGACAAAATCTGCCCCCAGACGTGATCCACGCCCGTGCCCACTGGGGACACCAGCCCCAGACCTGTAATCACTACGCGCCGCATCGGGTAACCGTTTCAGACTTAAGCGGGAGCTTTGTCTTTGATGAAGCTGACGGCGTCGCCAACAGTTTTGATTTGCTCGGCGGCATCATCTGGGATTTCCACACCGAACTCATCTTCGAACGCCATCACCAGCTCGACATTGTCCAGGCTGTCAGCGCCCAGGTCATCAATGAAGCTAGCCTTTTCCGTCACTTTGTCGGCATCCACATCCAAATGCTCGACCACAATCTTTTTCACGCGCTCAAAAACGTCGGACATCTTGTCTTTCCTTGTCTCGTTTCCCAATACACTGCCAAAGCGGTTTGCCACTTCAGCGCGGGTCACCCCCCTTGCGGGATGCCCATGAAGTCCACGGCTCTACACCGGTTACCCCTGGGCCGCAACCCTGAAACGTTGTCTCTAGCATGGGCACCTTGTGGGGGCAAACTGAAAAGGCCGTTTCCCCCAGCGCCCGCTCCCCTTAGATCATCGCCATGCCGCCGTTGACATGCAGGGTTTGGCCGGTGACATAGCCCGCTTGTTCGGAAGCCAGGTACAAAACGCCAGCGGCGATTTCCTCTGGTGTGCCAAGGCGTCCGGCGGGGATTTTCTGGTGAATTTGGTCTTTCTGGGCCTCGGACAACTCATCCGTCATGGGCGAAGCAATAAAGCCCGGCGCCACACAATTGACGGTGATATTCCGCGCCGCGACCTCTTGGGCCAGAGCTTTCGAAAACCCGATCATCCCGGCTTTTGAGGCTGCATAATTGGCCTGGCCGGGGTTGCCCGTGACACCAACAATCGAGGTGATTCCCACGATCCGGCCCCATCTGCGCTTCATCATGCCGCGCAAAGCGGCACGCGACAAACGAAAATGGGCCTCGAGATTGACCTTCAGCACCGTATCCCAGTCCTCGTCTTTCATGCGCATCAACAAGCCATCACGGGTCAAACCGGCGTTGGAGATCAAAATATCGACGCCGCCAAAATGCTCGGACGCCTTTTCGATCAAGCCATCCACCGCTGTGGCATCCGACAGATTACAAGCGCTGATGGCGGTGCGATCGCCCAATTGGCCCGACAGATCCGCCAACACATTCTCCCGCGTGCCCGACAGCACCACATTGGCGCCTGCCGCGTGCAAGGTGGTGGCAATGGCCTTGCCGATACCGCCGGTGGCCCCGGTCACAAGCGCAGTTTTTCCACTGAGATCAAACATAGTGCTTTCCTTTGATGTTATGCAGTTGACTTAAGAGGTGGTGACCGGCGCGCCCAATTGCTTGGCCAAGGCCTCGAGGTCATCGGGCCCGTTCAGGGCCACGCCCTGGGCGGTGTCGGTGATACGGCGAATCATACCGGTCAGCACCTTGCCTGCGCCCACTTCTGCAAACAGATCTATGCCATCCTCGGCCATTTGCGCCACCGACTCGCGCCAGCGCACACGCCCGCACACCTGGTCCACCAACAGCTGGCGAATGGTGTCGGGATCGGTCACGGGGCTGGCTGTGACATTGGCATAAACAGGCACGGCCGGGGTTTTCAGGCTGACCTCCGCCAGGGCGGCTTTCATCTCATCAGCAGCTGGCTGCATCAGCGGGCAATGGAAAGGCGCCGAGACCGGCAGCAAAATCGCCCGCTTGATGCCCTTGGATTGGGCATGGGCAATGGCGGCCTCGACCGCGGCTTTGGCGCCTGAAATCACCACTTGGCCCGGCGCGTTGTCATTGGCCACATCACAGACACCGGTTATGGCGCCGTGTTTGGCGATCTCTTCCGCCTGTTCAATATTGGCCCCGATCAGGGCGGCCATGGCCCCCTCGCCCACCGGCACAGCCTTTTGCATGGCTTGGCCACGATGACGCAACAGACGCGCGGCGTCCTCAGGGCTCAGGGCACCAGCCGCCGCCAGGGCCGAATACTCGCCCAAGGAATGCCCCGCCACACATTTGGCGCGGGTCACATCAACGCCAAAGTCGGCTTTCAAAACCGCCATGGTGGCCAACGACACCGCCATCAGGGCCGGTTGCGTGTTTTCCGTCAGGCGCAGGTCATCCTCGCTGCCTGTCCACATCAGACCCGACAGATCTTGGCCCAGTGCCGTGTCCACGGCCTCGAACACCGCTTTGGCGGCAGGAAACGCGTCAGCCAGGTCCTTGCCCATTCCGATGGCTTGGCTGCCTTGACCAGGAAAAATGAATGCGAGCGCCATGAGGGTCTCCGTGTGTTTTATCTGATTATCATAATGCGGGGGTCATACCGACTTTGTCCCGCCGGAACAAGAGGAGACGAAAAAAATCCCCAGGCCAACTTGTTCACCAATGTGTTTTGTGCAAATCCTGATCACGGGTGATATACAGGAGGCAGACATGGGCGGCACACCAGGCACAGGCCTATATATCAATGGCTACCGAGAACACCTGCCTCCACCAGAAACCTTCGATCCTGTTGACCCGCTGGGCTATATTTATGAGGGAGAAAATCTGAATGTCCGTGAGAGCGCTGATGATTTTTCATGCTTGTTACTTGCGTTAATTGACAACCCACCACCAGGCTTTCGCCAGGAAGTCATCAAACGCACAAAAATTCTGGAAAAATATAGTTCGGAAGCAAAAGACAATACCCAGAACTTTTTTTCTCAGTATCTATCAGATCTTGAATACAACCCAAGCCAGTTCTCCTACCCTACCGAAAAGATACAATCTGCCTATCAAAATTTTGAGCGTGATTACTACGATTACCACTACCGCACTGAAAATATTGGGCAGGGAGATTCAACGCGGGCTGTGTTTTTCTATAATCAATACAAGTCAGAAGATGACTTCCGTCAAATGGTGGACGCCACCTTTCACATTCCTGGATATGCCCGTGAGCACGCTATCCTGACCATTGCTGATGATCATGGCGAGGTGGATGATGTGGGCCAGTTCTCGAAAACCGATATTGGTATTTATGCGTTAGAGCTTGCCTATGCTGAAACGGAAACGACCGCTGAAGAGGTTGCCGTCATCGAGACGCGTTTCGCAAGCGCCATCGAAAATCGACGCCATAAAATTGAAGACATACAAGACAACATCCGCTCGCAACGCAGCAATATCAAAGTCTTGAAGCGCCAAATTGATCATCTAGGGTTTGATCGTGCCAAAAACATGGAAAAGATCCGCCAGCATCATGCCTCTATCTCTATTCTCGAGCAAAAAATTGCTGATCTGGAGCGGGACATTGACCAGCTAAACTCTGCGCAAAGGGCCGCGATCGCCGAACGCCAAACTGTTCACGATCATCGCTTGGCCTTTTACGGCGCCCTAGCCGATGCCAGTTTCGATAATTACACCGCAAATTTACAGCCTCCCCCCAAAGGTTTGAACCGATTTACGGATATGGTTAAGAACAGTTGGGGATTTGACGAAAAGGCGATAGACCCTGACGAATACGTTCGCATCCTGCTCACCAGAACCAACGAAGTCCACCTGACCCGTCACCCTGATGACTTGCCTCACAGTTGTGAGTGTGACCCCGTGCCCCTTATTGATGCGTACAAAGCCAGTCTAGCGTACCGCTTACCCAATCCCAGATAAACCTGCCCGTCGATACCCCCTTGCCAAACGGGGGCTTTTGTGTTTTTTGGCACCTTCGCCAGCGGTCATGACGCGTCGTTTGCGATGGGGTTGGCCCATCCCGTGACATGATCCATCGCCAAAGGCCTGATCCGGGGCGCTTTGGTGCCGCTGCCAAAAGAAGGAAAACGGACAATGCCCTTTTACGAGCATATCGTGATTGCGCGTCAGGATATCAGCCAACAAAACGCTGAAAAACTGAACGACGACATCAAAGCACAATTGGAAAAAGACGGGGCCAAGGTCGCCAAGATCGAATATTGGGGTCTGCGCAACCTGGCTTATAAGGTCAAGAAAAACCGCAAAGGCCACTACAGCCTGTTCGCCATCGAATGCGAGCCCAAAGCCATCAAAGAGGTCGAACGTCAGCTGTCGATCAACGAAGATGTGTTGCGTTATCTGACCATCCGCACCGACGAGCTTGAAGACAGCCCTTCGGTGGTCATGGCCAAAAAAGACCGTGACCGTGAACGCCATTCTGACCGTGAGGAGGCATAATCATGGCTCGACCTGCATCTGGTGGCCGCAAGCCCTTTGGCCGTCGCCGAAAAGTTTGCCCGTTTTCTGGTGATCAGGGCAAAACCATCGACTATAAAGACGTGAAGCTGCTGCAACGCTATTTGACCGAGCGCGGCAAGATCGTCCCCAGCCGCATCACAGCGGTGTCCGCGAAAAAGCAACGCGAACTGGCCCGGGCCATCAAGCGCGCACGCTTCCTCGCCCTCATCCCCTATGTGATGGACTAAGGAGAGCGGACCGATGAAAGTTGTACTCTTAGAACGTGTTGAACGCCTGGGTGGCATTGGTGACGTGGTCACCGTCAAAGACGGCTTTGCCCGTAACTTTTTGTTGCCCAATCAAAAAGCCCTGCTGGCCAACGAAGCCAATCTGAAGCGCTTTGAAGCCGAACGCGAGCAGATCGAAGCCCGCAACGCCGCCGCCCGCGACAAAGCCGAGCAAATCGGCAAAAAGTTGGATGGTGAAGCGTTTGTGCTGATCCGTCAGGCTGGCGAAAGTGGCCAGCTTTATGGATCCGTGACGGCGCGTGATATCGCCACGGCCATTATCGACGGCGGGTTTGATATCCAACGCCAGATGGTGACCCTGCATGATCCCATCAAAACCATTGGCATGCATGATGTGCGCGTGCGCCTGCATGGCGAAGTCAGCGTGACCATTATCGCCAATGTGGCCCGCACCGAGGATGAGGCCGAGCGCCAAGCCAAAGGTGAGGATGTGATTGAGGCCGCTTTGGAAGAAGAGCGCGCGGAAAAAGCCGAGCAAGCCGAGGCCCAAGCCGCTGTCGCCCAAGAGGTGGCCAAAGAAAACATGGGCAGTGACGAAGAGGCATAAGCCCTTTTTGTTTCTGCGAACCAGATCAACAGGCCGGGTTCATCCCGGCCTGTTTTTTTGCCTGGCATCCCGTGCATTGACCGACTATCGACATTTCTGCACATAGCCCGCGACTTTGGTTATCCACAATTTTATCCACAACCCATCCCCATGTGGATAACCTGACTGTGGATGGACACGGGATATCACCGGATCTTCACACCGGGACTGCGCTTGCCTGCCTATAATGGCCCCCATGAGCACGACTGAAATGAGCAACATCGAAACCCTGCCCGTCCCCATAGGCCCCAGCGCCAAACCCGAGCGCGAACCGCCCTATAACCTCGAGGCTGAACAAGCGCTGTTGGGCGCCATCTTGTTTGACAACGAGGCGCTGTATCGCATCGGTGACGCATTGCGGCCCGAGCATTTCTATGATCCCGTGCACGCCAAGCTGTTTGAATACGCTGCCCGAATGATCCGTCAGGGCCGTGTGGCCGAGCCCATTGTTCTGAAAGATAAACTGTCAGACGACCCCGGTTTTCAAGAGATCGGCGGCATGGAATATCTGGCGTTTTTGTTGGCCTCCGCGCCACCGCTTAGCCACGCACCGGAATATGCCAACCTGGTCTACGACCTCGCTTTGCGGCGCCAGCTGATTGAAATTTCGGCGGAAATTTCTACCTCGGCCACCAACCGCGAGGAGGTTGCCAGTGCCCAAGACGTGATCGAACACGCCGAGCGCAAACTGTTTTCTTTGGCCGAAACCGGTCAGGCCAATGCCGGTTTCACCCCCTTTGCCACAGCCCTTGAGGGCTCGATGGAGATGTTGGCCGCGGCCTATGAGCGTGATGGCGGCCTGTCGGGCATTTCCTCAGGGCTTGATGATATGGACCGGCGTCTGGGTGGGCTTCACCCGTCGGATTTGATCATTTTGGCGGGCCGGCCGTCGATGGGGAAAACGGCGCTTGCGACCAACGTGGCCTTTAATGTGGCCCGGCGTTACAAATACGAACCCACCCCCGAAGGCGGCCGCAAAACCGTCGATGGTGGCGTGGTGGCCTTTTACTCGCTCGAGATGTCCGGCGAGCAGTTGGCCGGACGTTTGATCGCTGAATATTCGGGCGTGCCATCCGATAAAATCCGCCGTGGCGATATCACCGCCGAAGAATACGGCATGATCCGGGACGCCGCGCTCGAGATCCAAAACGCCCCCCTGTTCATTGACGACACTGGTGGTTTGTCCATTGCCCACTTGGCGGCACGCGCGCGGCGTCTGAAGCGGATGCACGGTCTGGATTTGATTGTGGTCGACTATCTGCAACTCGTCACGCCCGCCGAGAACAAAGCCGGTGCCGGCCGCGTGCAAGAGGTCAGTGAAATCACCATGTCGCTCAAGGCCTTAGCCAAGGAACTGAACGTGCCTGTGATCGCGCTTTCGCAGCTGTCGCGCCAGGTGGAAAATCGCGACGACAAACGTCCACAGCTTTCAGACCTGCGGGAGTCAGGCTCGATCGAGCAAGACGCCGATGTGGTGATGTTTGTCTACCGCGAGTCCTACTACAAAGGCCGTGCCGAGCCCCGCGAGGGCACGCCCGAACACCTGGCCTGGCAAGACGAAATGGATCAAATTCGTGGCCAAGCCGAGGTCATCATCGGCAAGCAGCGTCACGGCCCCATCGGCACCATCAAGCTGGCCTTTGACGAAAACATCACCAAGTTTGGCAATTTGGCCCGCGATGATCGCTATGGTGGGCATGCGCATTAAAGACCGCGCCTCCAAAGCACCCTCGACCCGCACGCACAAAAAAGACGGCCCTAGGCCGCCTTTTTATGTGCTGTATTGGCTCTTGTTTTGTATATTTTCGGTCACCTTATCAGCTATTGGCCCTCGACAGTTGTTGGGGACAGCCATAGCTCGGCACGGATATCCTTAAAGTTCAAAACATGATCTTTTACGCCATCGTAGTTCAAATCGGGACGATGTGCCAGGTCACGCGAATCCCCATTTAAATCAATATTATATGCGTCACAATAGGCCCGGAAGACCTGTGTATTGTCCTCATAATGGCCGATGCCAATAAATTGCGTATAGCCTGCAGGATGGGTTTTGATAATATAGTCAGTGTCGCTGACATTCTCTGCTCTCGGCAAACTCTCAGGATAAGGAATGGCATCGATATTGACACTGTAACGCTCGTTCGTGGTCAACTCCCGCCATTCGCCTTGCCCATTGTCTTTGATATACCATTGGCGTTCACCATGTGCATTTATCCCCAGCCCAATGGTATCCACATACTGATTAAACTTATAGGGGTCGTCCCAGCCTGATGGATTGTTGGTGGTGAGATCGGCTTTATAAGTGGCCAGAATGGTGGGCGTGCTCATGGGTGTATCCTCTTGGTTAAAGGCTAAGATGTCTTAACCATAATGATGTGGCGAGTTTGTTACATATGAAAAACACATTTGCAAGCCTGCTTTGTGCACGAGTTTTTTTCAAACCCCACTCCACAAGTTGGAAAATCCCGCTATAAGATGACTATGACGCACGCGGTTTTTACCCCTTTTGCCCTGTTGGGCCGGCTGACGCTTGGCGTGTTTGCGGCCCTAGGTGGCCCCGTCCTGTTTGCGGGCCAGGGCCTGAAGGCGGCCTTCACGCCGCGCTGGTATCTTACGGAATTGATGAAGCAATTGGTGCGTGTGGGCTATTTGTCCCTGCCGGTGGTGGGGCTGACGGCGCTGTTTACCGGCGCAGCTTTGGCCTTGAACATCTATACAGGCGGGGCACGATTTAATGCCGAACGCTTCGTGCCCGATATTGTGGCGCTGGGCATCACGCGGGAATTGGGGCCGGTCATCGCCTCCTTGATGCTGGCGGGGCGGGTTTCGGCCGCCATGGCCGCCGAAATTGGGGCCATGCGCGCGACCGAGCAAATCGACGCCATGCGCACGTTATCCGTTGATCCCTTCCGCTATTTGGTGGCCCCGCGCCTGCTGGCCGCTGTGATCACCCTGCCCATATTGGTGGCCATTGCCGATATTCTGGGCATTTACGGGGGATATTTGGTCTCGACCCGCACGTTGGGATTTGACGGGCCGATTTACATCAAAAACACATGGAACTTCCTGACCAATTGGGATGTGATCTCCGGCCTGATCAAGGCCGCCGTCTTTGGCTTTTTGATCGCCTTGATGGGTTGTTATCATGGCTACAAGGCCCGTGGCGGGGCCCAAGGCGTGGGTCTGGCGGCCACCTTGGCCGTGGTCACGGCGGCCATTTTAATTTTCGCCGCCAACTATGTGCTGACCACACTGTTTTCGGGGGCGGGATAATGGGCGCCACGCTGGAGCTGAAACATCTGCGCAAAGCCTTTGGCCGCAAGGTCGTTCTGGATGATGTCAATCTGGATGTGAAGCCGGGCCAATCCTTGGTCATCATTGGCGGATCGGGCACGGGAAAATCCGTGAGTTTAAAGTGCGCCATTGGGCTGATGACGCCCACCTCCGGCCAAGTGCTGGTGGATGGCACCGACCTGCATGCGGCGGATAAAGAGACCCGTGATGAGCTGCAATCCAGTTTTGGCATGCTGTTCCAGGGCGGTGCCCTGTTCGACAGCTTGCGGATCTGGGAAAATGTTGGCTTTCGGCTGATATACGCCAACAATATGAAGCGCAAACAGGCGCGCGAAGCCGCCATCGAGGCGCTAGGGCGTGTGGGCATGGGCGAGGATGTGGCCGACCTTTACCCCAACGAGCTTTCAGGCGGCATGCAAAAACGCGTCAGCTTGGCCCGCGCCATTGTCGCCAAGCCAAAAATTCTGTTTTTCGACGAGCCCACCACCGGCCTTGACCCGATTATGGCCGATGTCATTGACAAACTGATTGTGGAACAGGTCAAAGATCTAGGGGCGGCCGCGATCTCGATTACGCATGATATGGTATCGGCGCGCAAAATCGCTGACGAGGTCGCCATGCTGTACGAGGGCAAAATCATCTGGCGCGGTCCCGTGGACAAACTGGATGACCCCGGCAACGATTATGTGGACCAATTCGTCCACGGCAAATCCGAAGGGCCGATCAAAATCGCAGCGAAGGTATAAGCGCGCATCCCGGTCCCCTCTTTTGTAAAAAGGTGTTCATGGTCAAAACTGCCACCGTTTATGTTTGCCAAAGCTGCGGCACGGTGCACGCCAAATGGGCGGGCAAATGCGATGGCTGTGGGCAATGGAACACCTTGCTCGAGGAATCAAACGCCGCCCCGCCCGGCGCGACCAAGCTGAAAACCGGCAGCAAGCTTGGCCATCTGACCTTTGAAAGCCTGCAAGGCGGCAGCCCCGCCCCGCCGCGGCTGATTTCTGGCATCGAGGAATTTGACCGCGCCCTGGGTGGCGGTGTCGCACGCGGCTCGGCCATTTTGGTGGGCGGGGATCCGGGCATCGGCAAATCCACATTGCTGTTGCAGGTTTGCGGAGCCCTGTCGCAAACCGGCGCCAGCATCGCCTATATTTCCGGCGAAGAAAGTGTGGCGCAGGTGCGCTCGCGGGCCGCACGCTTGGGTCTGGCGGACACGGATGTGCAGCTGGCAGCCGAAACCCAACTGCGCACGGTGTTGTCCGGTCTAAAAACCCTCAATCCCGATCTGGTGGTCATCGACAGCATCCAGACCTTGTGGTCTGAAATGCAAGACAGCGCACCCGGATCGGTGGCTCAGGTGCGCGCTGTGGCGGCCGAGCTGGTGCGCTTTGCCAAAAAAACCGATACCGCCGTGTTGCTGGTGGGCCACGTCACCAAGGAGGGCCAAATCGCCGGCCCCCGCGTCATCGAGCATCTGGTGGATGTAGTGCTGTCGTTCGAAGGCGAGCGGGGTTACCCGTTCCGGATCTTGCGGGGTCTGAAAAATCGGTTTGGTCCCACAGATGAAATCGGCGTTTTTGAAATGAACGAACAGGGCCTGACCGAGGTTCCCAACCCCTCGGCCCTGTTTCTCGACACCCGCGGCAGTCGCGCACCAGGATCAGCCGTGTTTGCGGGCATCGAGGGCGCACGCCCGGTGCTGGTGGAGTTCCAGGCCCTGGTGGCGCCATCGGCCTATGGCACGCCCCGGCGCGCCGTCGTGGGCTGGGATTCGGGGCGTCTCGCTATGATTTTGGCCGTCCTCGAGGCCCGTTGCGGCGTCGCCTTTGGCGGACAAGATGTCTATTTGAATGTGGCGGGTGGCCTGAAGGTGATGGAACCTGCAGCGGATCTGGCCGCCGCCGCGGCTTTGATCTCGTCGCTGGCGGGCGCGCCGCTGCCGGATGGGGCCGTGTGTTTTGGTGAAATCAGTCTCTCGGGCGATGTGCGGGCCATTGGTCGCATGGACTTGCGGATGAAAGAAGCGCATAAGTTGGGCTTCACGACCGCCATCGCCCCCCAGGACGCCAACCCCATCGACGGGATCGCCCTTGACGGCATGCGCCATCTGCGCGATGTGGTGGCCAAACTGGGCATGACGCCTACGGATGAGTTTTAACACGGACGGCAGAGAACACATATGGATGGTGGCGGGCTGACGGTTTTTGACACAGTGACCTTGGGCCTGCTGTTGTTTTCTGGCCTGGTGGGCTTTGGGCGTGGCGTGCTGCGAGAGGTGTTTTCCGCTGGGGCCTTTGTCGCCGCCGCCTTTGGCTGTGTGTTTGGCTTTCCGTTTGTCAAAGGCCCCGTGCGCGCCATGGTCTCGCCGGATTGGGCCGCTGACCTTGTGGGCCTGGTGGCGCTCTTTATGATCATCTATATCACTGTGCGCCTGTTCAGCGGGCAGATCGCCACCTTGATCCGCGATGGTTTTAAAATCGGGGCCTTGGACAGGGCCTTAGGCTTTGGTTTTGGTTTGTTGCGCGGGCTGTTGATTGTGGCGCTGGGGGTTATCATATTCGAAATGGTCACACCCGCCGATCGCATGCCCAAATGGCTGGTGACCGCCAAGACCTATCCCATGGTGCAAAACGCGGCGGGCTTTTTGCGCTCGCTGGCGCCCGATGACGCCGCCGCCCGCCTGACCAGCAAACCCGGCGAAAGCGCCCTGCCCCCCGTCACCGCCGATGACAGTGACGAAAGTTACGCCGGATCCGATCGCCGCAGTTTGGACCAATTGATCACCACCACCACCGAGTAACCGCACAGAGTCTTTTCGAGGTTCCCATGACCGCCGCCCCGACCCCACACAATCACCAAGAAGACACCCGCGACCCTGACGAGCTGCGCCTCGAATGCGGTGTGTTTGGTGTCTTTGGTGCGGCGGACGCCAGTGTGCTGGTGACACTGGGTCTGCATGCCCTGCAGCATCGCGGACAAGAAGCCTGCGGCATTGCCAGTTTTGATGGGCACTTTCACAACGAACGCCGCCACGGCCTGGTGGGTGATAACTTCACCAATGCGGACCTGGCCAAACACCTGCCCGGTACCGCCGCCATCGGCCACACACGATACTCGACGGCAGGCGGCGCGGGCGTGCGCAATCTGCAACCGATGTTTGCGGATTTGTCCTGTGGTGGCTTTGCGGTGGCCCACAATGGAAACCTGACAAATTACATGACCCTACGCAAGCAACTCGTTGAAGATGGGGCGATTTTTCAGTCCACATCTGACAGCGAAGTGATCTTGCAATTGGTGGCCCGATCGCGCGAGGCCCGGGTCGTTGATCGCTTTGTCGATGCCTTGAAGCAGATCATTGGCGGCTATGCGCTGGTGGCCATGACCAACAAAAAGCTGATCGGGGCCCGTGACCCCCTGGGCATTCGTCCGCTGGTGATGGGCGAGCTTGAGGGCGCGACCATTTTTGCCTCGGAAAGTTGTGCGCTCGATATCATCGGGGCCAAGTTCATTCGCGACCTGGAACCCGGCGAGGTGGTGGTGGTCGACACCGAGGGCGTGCGCTCATTGAAACCTTTCCCAGACGCGCGCTTACGGCCCTGCATTTTCGAATATGTCTATTTCGCCCGCCCCGACAGCATCGTGAACGGCAAAAGCGTCTATGAAGCCCGCAAACAGATGGGCCATCAACTGGCGCGCGAATTTCCGGCGGATGTTGATGTGATCGTGCCCGTGCCCGACAGTGGCGTGCCGGCCGCACTGGGATATGCCCAAGAGGCCCAAATCCCTTATGAATTGGGGATTATCCGCAACCATTATGTGGGCCGCACCTTTATTCAGCCCACCCAAAACGTACGCCAGTTGGGTGTGCGCTTGAAGCACTCAGCCAATCGTTCGGTGCTGGCCGGCAAGCGTGTGGTTCTGGTGGACGACAGTGTGGTGCGGGGCACAACCTCGGTGAAGATTGTGCGCATGGTCCGCGAAGCGGGTGCCAAGGAAGTGCACCTGCGCATCGCCTGCCCGCCCATTACGCACCCAGATTTTTATGGCATCGACATGCCGGACCGGGAAAAGCTGTTGGCCGCCACCCAAAGCTTGGAGGAAATGACCAAAACGCTCGAGGTTGACAGCCTGGGCTTTTTATCCGTCGAGGGGTTGTACCACGCCTTGGGCTCGGGCCCCCGCAACGCCGAGGCCCCACAATACACCGACCATTATTTCACCGGGGATTACCCCACCGCCCTGCCCGACCAAGAGCTGTTGGGCATCGATAAAACCCATATCAGCTATTTGGTGGACGCATGACCCTGGAAACTTCGCAACGCCTGGCGGTGGTCACCGGCGCCACACGCGGTTTGGGCTGGGCGTCGGCGGTGACCCTTGCCGAGGCTGGATATCACATTGTGGGCTTGGGACGCACCGTCGGCGCGCTTGAGGAATTGGACGATCTGATCCTGAAGCAGACCGGCCAGCGCGCCACCCTGGTGCCCGCGGATTTGCAGGAACACGACACCATCGATCGCCTGGGGGCGCTGTTGTATGATCGCTTTGGTCGGGTGGATGCCTTGGTGATGGCGGCGGGTCTGTTGGGGGGTCTTAGTCCTGTGGGGCATTTCACGCCCAAAACCTGGTCACAGGTCATGGATGTCAATCTAACGGCCAATTATCGCCTGATCCGCTCGCTTGACCCGTTGCTGCGGCAATCACAGGCCGGGCGCGTGGTGGCGTTTTCCTCGGGCATCACTCAACGCCCACGGGCCTATTGGGGGGCCTATGCGGCCAGCAAAGCAGGCCTTGAGGCCATGATCCGTTGCTATGCCGACGAGATGATCTCGACGCCCGTACGCGCCAATCTGTTGAACCCTGGTCCCATGGCCACCACCATGCGCAAACAGGCCTTTCCTGGCGAAAACCAAGACACCCTGCACGCGCCTGAGAAGATTGGCCCGCTGGTGCTGGAGATGTGTTCCCCTGAGTTCACGGGAACAGGGGACCTGATCAATTTAAAAGACTGGGCAGCAGAAACGGCTTAGTTCAGATCACAAATGGCCACCAAATCACGGGCGCGGGCCTGCCAGTCAAAGGGGCTCGGGGCATCGGGCGTGATGGTGTGATCACCGTTTGGTCGCTCGCGGAAGGTGTCCGCCAGCGCAATCGGCGAGGTCACCGCCATCATCGGCACCCCAGCGTCTGACAATGTATGTTGCAGGGCAGGCGTGCCATTGCACACCACACCACAGCCCGCCAGGGCCGCCGTCAGGGGGCGTTCGTGCAAGCCCTCAGAAAACAAGGGGTTGTCATGCAGCACCCAGCGGAAATTGGTCATCAAATTGGGCATATCGGCAAAGGCCACCGGGCCAACACTGCGGGCCTTGGGCAAAACCTCGTCCCAGCCGGCGCCACACACCGTTAAGGGCAATTTTTTTTCAAGCGCCGTGGTGGCGTAGGCCAAGCGTCGCTGATTGCGAAGCGAGTCAAACACCGCCGGCAAAATCAAACAGGCCTCGCGGGTCAGTTCATCAATCTTTGTGGCCTCACGGTAGTGGCGAATGACCTCGATATCCGTTGCCGTGGGCATGGCACACAGACTTTCATAGAGATCCATGTGATCATCGCTCAGATGCGGGCGCAGCTCATTGTGTTGGTGGGTGCGCAGCTGCGCCTGGGGCATGACCGAGGCCGGAAACAACAAACGATCTTGCCGCGCTGCCCAGGGTACGGCCCCCACGCTGGGCCGCGTGCCCGCATGCAACAAGGGCATGGCATGCCGAATACCCAAGCCTTGCAGAAAACGCGCGTGCGCCGGATCGATGGTCAGGATTACACCAGCTTCGGCCAAATAGCCCAAGCGCGCCATGTGATAAAGTGGATGGTCCAGCAACCAAAAGACCTGCAAGGCCCGCTGGGCGGGGTGATCATCCGGCAAGGCCATCAACAAGCCATTGATGCTGAAAATCACGACTTGGCCGTCGTGATCACACAGCCTGGCCAATTCGTCAGGCGCATCGGCTGTCGTGACATCCAGCAACACGGCCTCGTGGCCCAAGGCGCGCAAGGCCTCGGCCAGATGGCCGGTGAACACCCGCGCCACGTCATAGCGAAACACACTGTGATAAAGGATGAACCGCACGGCTATCGTTTACGCTGATCTGCCTTATCGGCATAGGGGTTTTTGCCACCACGCACCCACAGGCGGATGGGCGTACCCCAGATATCGAACGTGTCGCGGATGCCATTGATCAGATACCGCCGATAACTGTCAGGCAAGCGATCGGCCTTGCTGGCCATCAAAATAAAGGTCGGCGGTCGGGTTTTGGTTTGGCTGATGTATTTGGGACGAATGCGCCGCCCGTTGACCACAGGCGCGGGATGGCGATCAATGGCGGTCTGCAGCCACACATTCAGGTCCGGCGTTTTCACCCGCGCGTTCCACTGCCGATAGGCCTCCATCACGCTGGGCATCAAACGGTCCAGACCCCAGCCGGTTTGGGCAGACAAGGCCACCAGCTCGGCGCCCTTCACTTGGGGCAGCAATTCGGTGAAGCGTTTTTTATACTCGGCGAGCATAGCCTGGGGCTCGTCCACCAGATCCCATTTCGACAACACCACCACAACCGCGCGGCCTTCGCGTTCGCACAGATCAATGATGGATAGGTCTTGATCCTCGAAGGGATGGGTGGCGTCCAACAACACCACCACCACCTCGGCCAGGCGAATGGCCCGCAGGCTGTCAGCCACCGACATTTTTTCCAATGGGTCATCAATTTTGGCGCGTTTGCGCATACCGGCGGTGTCCACCAGCCGGATCTCGCGATCCTCGTATACCCAATTCACCGCCACCGCGTCGCGGGTGATGCCGGCCTCGGGCCCTGTGACCAGGCGCTCTTGCTGCAGCAGGGTATTGATCAGCGTGGATTTTCCCGCATTGGGCCGCCCCACGATGGCCATGCGCAGGGGCGGCACTTCGCCCTCTTCCTTGGGGATGTCATCCTCGGGCCAATGGGCGCGCAACGCCTGGTAAAGCTCGGTCAGCCCTTCGCCGTGTTCGGCGGAAATGCCCAAGGGATCACCAAAGCCAAGGCTGTAGGCTTCCATGCGCCCATCATCGCCACCTTTGCCCTCGGATTTATTGGCCAGCAGAATAATGGGCTTGTTCTTTTTGCGCAGGATGGCGGCAAATTGCTCGTCCAAACCCGTGACGCCGGTGCGCGCATCCATGACGAACAAACAGATGTCGGCCTCGTCGATGGCGGCCTCGGTCTGGGCGCGCATGCGCGCGGGCAAGGTGGTGCCGGTTTCATCCTCGAAACCCGCCGTGTCAATCAATTGAAACTCAAGATCCGCCAAAGACCCTGGCGCAAACCGACGATCTCGGGTCACACCAGGCCGATCCTCGACAATGGCCAAGCGTTTCCCCGCCAGGCGATTGAACAGGGTCGACTTGCCAACATTGGGTCGGCCGATGATGGCAAGGGTCACAGTCATGATTTATCGGATGGCCACCAAATCGCCATTGTCCAGCAGCACCAACGCCGATTCATCCACCACCACAGGCGAAATATAGGCAGGGGCACCCAGCTTGATGGTTTTCACCGGCTCGCCGGATTTGGCATCGAAAACACGGGCAAAGCCCTCGGTCGAGACCACAACCAAGCGTCCATCCAGCATCACGGGTCCCGCCCAAACGATGCGGCCCTTTTTCTTTTCAGGCTTTTCATAGGTGGGCAGCGGCCGGATCCAAAAGGCATTGCCGGTGTCTTTGTTCAGGGCCACCAGCTCCTGATCCGTGGTCACCAAATACACCGCGTCACCCGCCACATAAGGCGTTTGAATGCTGCCCGCCGGCACCGACCAACGAATGGTGCCGGTGCGCAAATCAATGGCCGACATCACGCCAGAATGACTGGCGGCATAAACCGTGCCCTCGCTGACGGCCACACCGCCGGCTATGTCATTGATACTGGCGAGCGCATTGGTACGCGCGGCCCGTGTCAGGCCCTCGACCCATAAATCCCGGCCACTTTCAGCGCGGATGGCGATGACCTCGCCCGAGCCAAAGGGTGCCACCACCGTGTCACCAAAGACCGCCGGCGCCGGTGACGTGGCCACGCGGGCCGATTCGGCCAAGCTTTGGTAGGTCCACAACACCTCGCCCGACAAGGTGTCAAAGGCATAGATCTCGTTTTCATCACTGATGGCGAACACACGCCCACTCGCCACGGCAGGCGCCGACGACATCGGTGCCGAGGTTTCCTGGGCCCAGATCACCTGACCACTTTGGGCATCCAGGGCAAACACCCCGCCAAAGCCCGACGTGATGTAAACCCGCCCACCGCTGGTGGCCACACCGCCACCGATAGCGACCTTGTCGCGGCCCTTGATGGACGGCACCTCATAGGACCACAGCTTATCGCCCGAACGCACATCAAAGGCATAAAGGCGCTGTTGGCTGTCGAAAATGAACATGCGGCCCTGATCGACGACAGGCTGCGCCGTCAGGCGATCATACCGCCCGGAGCCATCAACCACACCGCGTTTCCACAAGACCTCCAGGGGGCCAGTGGCCATCGCATTGCCCACCACCCGGGTCGGGCCGCCGCCGGCTTGGGTCCAGGTGCTGATGGGCACGGGCGTGGGCACAAAGGTGTCGACGCCCGCCAAGGTGGGCGAGACCTTAAGGCTTTGTTCGAAGTTCAGGATGGAAATGCGGCTTTCATCCTCTTTGATCTCTTTGGTCGGTTTTTTGTCCTTGAAAGGCAAAATGGTCTCAATGCGGGTTTCAAAGGCCGCACAACTGCTGAGAGCCAACGCCGCAGCTCCCAAAAGGCCCATACGCATCCAAGGGGTCGAGACAGCATTCATCCAACGCATCATGATCACTCCGCGGCTTCATCAGTCAGGGACGGGGCAGGATCTTTGCTGACCTCGGCCGGTTCTGATGATGGGTCCGGTTTGGCCATCATGGCCAAGGTGACATCGGCACGTTGACGCAGGCTTTCCGGCGCCTCCAATGACAAACGCAAACGTTCAAAAATCTGGCGGGCCTCGTCGGGTTGGCTGTCCATCAACAAGGTGGCGCGCAGCTCCTGGGCCGAAAAACGATACGGCGAGTCTTCGCCTTCAATCTTGGCCAAACGCTGCAAAGCGGCCTCGGGCTGATCATCAGCCAGAATATACGCCGCCTTCAAATGCGAGGTATCACGCAAAATTTGGTCACTGCTGGCGGCAATGGCATTGTCCAAAGCCGCAATGGCGTCATCAGGTTTTTCTTCGGCCAGGGCCAAATTGGCGAGCTGAATATGGGCCATGGCCTTGTAGACGGCCGGCCCTTCGGTCGACAAAGCCTCGAAGCCACTGCGGGCACCGGCGATGTCGCCTTGCTCGGCGGTGTTCAGGGCGTTTTGGTATTGCACGGCGGCGCTCTCGTGGGCCTTTTGCGACCAGGCTTGATAGCCTTTCAGCCCGCCCACCAACACGATCACCAAAATGGCGACACCCGCAATCCAGGGCCCATACCGTTTGGCCAGCGCCACCTGTTCGTCACGGCGCATGGCCTCGTCAACTTCATTGACAAATTCGTTCATCTCGACCCCATCATCTGGTGTTCAGTGATCTTTGTTTGGACGCGTTTACGCTGGCGATGTCAAGTCAGCACGCGCCTGATAACAGTGCTGGGCACTGGGAAAGGCCCGGGTGCGCACATCAGCGGCATACTGCGCCACGGCGTCCGTAATCTGTTGGCGTATCTCGCCATAGGGTTTGACGAATTTTGGCGTCCAAGCGAACATCCCCAGCATATCATCCACCACCAGCACCTGACCATCACACGCCGCCGAGGCCCCAATGCCAATGGTGGGAATGTGCAAGGCCCCGGTGATTTCCGTGGCCAGGGATTCGGTGACACCTTCGATCACCAGGGCAAAGGCTCCGGCATCCTCGATGGCTTTGGCGTTGGCCAGCACGGCTTGGCTTTGGTCTTGGCGCTTGCCTTTAACACGGAAGCCCCCATCACGGCGCGAGGCTTGGGGCAGTAAGCCCACATGCCCCATCACCGGCACCCCGCGCGCGGTCAAAAACGCCACGGTTTCGGCCATCACGGCCGAGGTCTCAAGCTTGACGGCATCAGCCCCGGTTTTCTTCAGGACCCGCACGGCGGTGTCGTAGGCCACCTGCGGGCTCGCCTCGTAACTGCCAAAGGGCAAGTCCACCACCACCAGCGGTGCCTTTTGACCGTCGGGCAGGTCGGCCTGGGCCACGCCCCGCATCACGGCCTGGGCGTGCAGGATCATCATCTCAGGCGTAACCGACAGCGTATCCGGTAAACCATGCACCACCATGCCCAGGCTGTCGCCCACCAACAGCACATCACTATGAGGGGCCAGCAAGGCGGCCATGGGGGCGGTGTAGGCTGTTAAACTCACCAGTGGTGTGCCGCCCTTGCGGGCCTGCACGTCATGGGTGGTCAGTCGGTTGGATACGGTGGAAATTTTAGACATAAGGCCTTATAGCCCAAAGTCTTGGCTCTGCCCAGTGGGGTCAACTCCACACCCTTGGTGGATCTTAAGCGGACTGGGCGCAGGCATAGCCCACCCCCCCAAGCGCGGTGCCCAAGGCCAACAGCCCCAGCACAAAGCCCATCAGCCCCTGCCCCGCCAGGTCAAAGATCGGCAGCGGCCCACCCAACAATAGGGTGACAATGCCCCCCAGCAAGCAGGCCCCGGTCAGGACCCCCAGCCGCATCCAGCGGGCTTGGCGCTGTTGATGCTCGACCTGGGCCATCACACGATGCGTAAAACCAAAATCCACAGGCTCGTCCACCGGATCAGCAAACAGGGCCTTCAGGTCCGGATCGAGATCTGGCGAAGGGGTTTGATGGTGGGTGTTTTGCATATGGGTCATGAGGACACCTTTTGACTTTGGTCTGCAGATAGCAGGGTTTTTAACTTTTTCACACCCCGAGTGACGTGGGATTTCACCGTCCCCAGCGGCATGCCGGTCAGCTGAGCGGCTTCGGCGTGGCTGTACTCGCCCGCATAACATAACACCACACACAAACGTTCAGCCTCAGCCAAATGCCCCAGCGCCTTGTCGAGGTCGGCCTTTTCACCGGCGTATTTCGAGGGCTGCAGACGGTGCTGGTCCAGGGCCTCACCCTCGGCGGTTAGACCATCTTTCAGGCGCTTGTGTCGTTTATCCGTGCGCATGGCCATCAAAAACTGTGTGGTGGTGATGCGCTTCAGCCAGCCTTCGAAACTGCCTTGGCCTTTGAAGCTGCGCAGTTTGCGATGCGCGGTCAGAAAGGTTTCTTGGGCCATATCATCCGCCAGATCATCACGCCCCCCGCACAACCGCCGAGCATAAAGCCGCACCGCCCCCTGGTGGGCGCGCACCAGACGGGTGAACGCGGCGGCGTCACCTGTCTGGGCCAAGACGATGTCTTGATGCGCCGTATCGTCGGGGGTGCTGATCACCGGTTTCACCTTTCGAGACCACAACATAGCAGATCTTTCGCTTTTGTGCGCGGGATTGCCTATTCCACCAGATCCACTTGGTCTTTTTTGCGATTGATGGCCCACAACAGGGTGTGTGCGATGCCAATCATGGCGGGAATGGCGGCAATGCCCAGCAGCGGCCCGATGACTTCGCCATCTTCAAGCGAAATCCCCAAAGACAACAGGGCAATACCCACACCGGCCCCGATGAGAATCAAACCCCGACGCAGGTCTTGGGTTGGCGTGCGAAACTCTTTGGGCGCCATGGCGCTGATGAACTCGGGCGGCAATTCCGTGCCATGTTCGATCGCGTGGCGAATGGTGGTTTGCACATCCTTGTGCTTTTTCAGCCCAATGACCATCGGCATAATCACAATGAACCCGATCATCACGAAAAAGGCCAAAGGCACCAAGAGGGCCACCAGTTCGCCCATGATAGACGTGCCCCCCACATATGATGTGTTTTCCAGGGCCGCTATAACCGCCGCGCGGGTGGCTTCGGCGGCCTCCGCCGCGGCTGGCGTGGCGGTGGGATCGGTTTGAATGGCCCCGTCCGTAATGGTAATCAATGACATCTGTTTACTCCTGTGTTTTCCATGACGCCCTGTGCGTCCTTACCCCCTAGATGCAGGCATGCCCGGAATTGGATGCAGCCGGGTTGATATTTTTTGATCCATTCTGTTAGCCGTGGGCACAAAGCCCAAGGACATAAATTATGACACTAATATTCAAATGGGTGAATTTTTGTTACGCACCTTGATTTTTTGCCCATTTGATGGTCTTCTAAGCAGGTATTTATTTCGTTTTTTGATTTTTTTTGGAGTTAAAAGCTATGAACGCGCCGACGTTTCCCACGAACATTCCAAATACATCATACGGCTACAACGCCAATCCAGGGTATATGAACACCATGGGCGGGTTTATGAACCCGGCTCAGTTTACTTGGTTGCCGCCATTTATGTTCAATAAAATGTTCTACCCACCGGTTAATTACCCGCCCCAACAACCGGGTATGACAGGCGGCTTGGATGCCAATGCCTTGGCGGCTATTGGCGGCACCAGCGTCAATCCCCAACTGCATTACTTTGATGTGGATGGCGATGGCACACAAGAAATGGGCTATCTGGTGACCAAATCGGATGGCACACAGACATTCGTGATGGATGTGTCTCTACCCGTAGTGCCGTACGAGAACATGAATCCACAGCAGCAGAAACTGCATGATCTGATCAATGCGTCTGAAGCCCCCAATACGGGCTATGCCTTAAAAGCTACAGACATCAGTAACGGTGCGCTTGGAGGGACCAGACACCTTCTAGAAGTAGACTTCAGCGGCAGCGGCTTTGGGCCCGGCGGCACCACCACGACGACCACCACCACTGAAATCAGCACCAATACTTCAGCCGAAGCCCGCTTTGGCGACATAGGCTCTTACAGCGTGGTCACCACCGATATGGATGGCGATGGCGACATTGACGATACAGGCTATAAGCGCACCACGTCAGATGGCAGCCCGGCCTATTTCATGGCCCTGACCCAAGATGACGCCCGCATTCAGCAGCTGCTGGCCGCTTTGAGCAAGTCATCAATCGAAGAGTTGGCGGCTGGCGACAGCGTCGAACTCGACAGTGGTAAAACCTTGAAAGTGGTGTCTTTGACCAACAATGACGGCACCATAGAGGCCAACGTCCAGCTGGTCTAAGTCCACCCTATTCCCACTCGATGATGAAAGAGAAGAAATTATTGTTTTGAATCAACGGTTTGTGAAAATGTTGTGGAAAACTACCGTCGTTGATTCCGGCAATATCGTTCCGTAGGCAAATTGAATGATGTACGCATGACGTATCGTTGCAGTTGACACGATTCCGGTACACGGCCTGACCGTAGCCGAATTACGGTGGCGGCTCCAGCTTGCGATCGCACCAGGGTCGGACTGCTCTGATCAGCTGCTCGACGAATACCAATCAGTGCGTTACATAACCTCGGACTGAAACGCGTCTTGTCCGAGATTATGAAACACGCTCCTTCACCCTCTGCAACGCACCAGGACAGGCTCCTCGCCTATCTGCGCAAGCACGACATCGCCCGCGCCTTCGAGCTGCGGGAGATCGGCGTCAGCGCAACCGCGATCTCAAGGGCGGTGGAAGCCGGCGACGTCGTCCGGATTGGTCGCGGCCTCTATCAGGCAGCCGATGCGGAAGCAGACCTCAACTCCAATCTTGCGGAAGTCGCCAAGCGTGCCCCGCGGTCGGTCATCTGCCTTCTCTCCGCACTGGCCTTTCATGGTCTGACAGACCAACTCCCCCGCAAGGTCTGGTTTGCGATTGGCGCCAAGGACTGGGAGCCGTCGATCGCCTATCCGCCGGTCCGCGTCGTCAGGTTCCGCGAGCCCTACTTTTCGGATGGCGTGGAAGCGCATCAGATCGGCGGAACACCGGTGCGCATCTATTCTGTGCCAAAATCGATTGCGGATGCTTTCCGCAATCCGAAACTGGTTGATCGGTCGGTGGCGATCGAGGCGCTCAAGGCGGCCCTCCATCAACGCAAGGCCACGCCAGCTGTCCTCATGCAGGCCGCTGCGGACTATGGCGCTGCCAGGATCATGCGCCCCTATCTGGAGACGCTGACTTCGAATGGCTAAGTCACCAACGAACATCGCGGCTTCGGTGCGCCAGCGCCTCCTGAATCTTGCCCGGTCAGAGGGCCGCGACTTCCAGACACTGCTTGTCGCGTTTGGCCTGGAGCGTCTCATCTACCGTCTGTCCAGATCTCCGTACCGTGACAAATTTGTCCTGAAGGGCGGAATGCTGGTCACTCTCTGGACCACCGATCCCGGCCGCTTCACACGCGACATTGATTTCCTCGCATTCGGCGAACCCGGCGATGCAGCCCTGACAGCAATCTTTGCTGAAATCCTGGCACTCGACGCAAGCGACGGTCTTGAGTTCAGCATCGACGCCATCACCACGACAGACATCCGCGAAGATCAGGTCTATGGCGGCAAACGTCTCCGCACCGTGGCCCATCTCGGCAAGACAGAAATCCCGATCACCATTGATCTTGGCTTCGGTGACGCCCTTCCGGACCCGCGATATGAGATCGAATACGGATCGATCCTCGATTTCGAGCCCGCGCGCATCCGCGCCTATTCACCTGCCACGGTGATCGCGGAGAAGTTCCAGGCGGTCGTCGCGCTCGGCCTCATCAACGGCCGCATGAAAGATTTCTACAATCTCTGGGCCATCCCGAAGGCGACCGAGATTGATCCGGCAGACCTGCGCGCAGCCATCGCGGCGACATTCGAACGCCGAAACACACCTGTGCCGACTGAGACGCCACCGGGTCTCGCGGCTGCGTTTGCAGAAGATCCCGCGAAGGCGAGGCAATGGCTGACCTACGCCGACGGCACGGAACTCAAAGGCGTGCCTCTGGGTACGGTCGTCGCCGACATCTGGACCTATCTGAGAGCTGCCCTCTACATAAGCTGAAGTCGACGGGTCAGCGTCGGCATAGGGATTCCCTCAAGGGACGCTTTGCGACCCTTTGAGTGCTATTGGCCGCCCAGCACATCGTCGACCTGTGGATGCGCTTCTACAATCGCGAGAGGCCACAATCGGCCTTTGGCAAGGCGACGCCCAACGAAGCAGACGGAGTGTGCTCCACACTAAGAAAAGTGGCCTGATCTCCACCCCGGATATACCTAAGGGAGGCCGGAAACTCTACTGGATAACAGGACCAGCTCACAATTCCCGCATCATTTTTCCGCATTGAGAATTATCACCAAAAGCCCCGTGAACGTTCGACACGTCTCGCCACCGGAGCTGAGCCCACCGAGCTAAGATGTCTCTCTCGCCAGCGCCCGCTGCCCAAAACGGCAAGATGCACTTGCATATACCCTATAGGGGTATTACGTATATAATGGCTATCTAACCTTGACGCAGTGGTGCGCTCGCAATCAACGAGGAGGCGAACAATGAAAATCAGATCTTTGGGCCATTCCCTGTCCCTCTTTTTTGTCATCACGTTTATCATCTGCATTGGCTGGGGAGTCCTCACCCCGCCGACGCTCCACATGCATGGGGCTTGGGAGGGATTCCTGCCTGGCTTCGAGTTCCTGACTCCCCTTGGCTTCGGACTTGGGCTGATCGAGAGCTATCTCTACGGGTGGTATATCGCTCTGGTGTTCGTGCCGCTCTACAACCGGTTCAATACAGCAACCTGATCAATTTAACGCGCCGCGCCGAGATTCTTCGGTGCGGCGCACGCTATTTGAGGCTTCACATGACTAAAGACGATCATTCCGATCACTCGCGACACGGCGAGCATTGTCAGCCCAGCGCAGAGGCAGCGGGCAAGGATTTTGATAACATTCCAGTGGGATATAGCGGCACGGTCTGGACCTGCCCGATGCATCCTCAGGTGCGCGAAACATCAAACACCTCCTGCCCTATCTGCGGCATGTCCCTCGAACCGGAGACGGCAACCGCCGAAGAAGACAACTCAGAGCTCGACGACATGACGAGACGGTTTTGGGTAGGGGTCGTCCTCTCCGTGCCCTTGATCGCCCTTGTCATGGGCGAAATGATCCCCGGTAATCCGCTCGGAACTCTGATCAATCCCGCTGACGGCATCTGGCTCCAAGCTGCACTGGCGACGCCGGTGGTGCTCTGGGCAGGATGGCCGTTCTTCGTGCGCGGTTGGGAGTCAGTCAAACGTCGCAGCCTGAACATGTTCACGCTGATCGCGATGGGTGTCGGGGTGGCCTATGTTTATTCTCTGGTCGCTACCTTTGCGCCTGGCCTGTTTCCTGACTCCTTTCGAGGCCATGGCGGTACAGTCGCCGTTTACTATGAAGCCGCTGCTGTAATTGTGACACTCGTCCTGCTTGGCCAGGTATTGGAGCTGCGGGCGAGAAGTGCGACATCTGGCGCAATCCGCGCACTGCTCGAACTGGCCCCGCCAACCGCGAGACGGATCAGCGAAGACGGTACGGAAGACGAAATCGATCTCGCTCATGTTAATCAGGGAGATAGGTTGCGGGTACGTCCGGGCGAGAAAATTCCGGTCGATGGCGTTGTTCTGGAAGGCCGCTCAACTGTCGATGAATCGATGGTCACCGGTGAGCCCGTCCCCGTTGAAAAGGCCCAGAAGGACCGCGTCACGGGCGGCACAGTGAACGGCACCGGGTCGTTAGTCATGCAAGCGACGCATGTGGGCGAAGACACTCTGCTTTCGCAAATTGTTCAAATGGTCGCCGCCGCGCAGCGCTCACGCGCGCCAATCCAGCGACTGGTCGATCTTGTTTCGTC
The DNA here is from genome assembly GCA_937138625.1 of uncultured Caulobacteraceae bacterium. Taxonomy (GTDB): domain Bacteria; phylum Pseudomonadota; class Alphaproteobacteria; order Caulobacterales; family Caulobacteraceae; genus CAKZPF01. The sequence continues at coordinate 475,354 of CAKZPF010000003.1, forward strand.
CTGGTTCGTCCCAGCAGTGATCTTCACCGCCGTTCTGACATTTGTTGTCTGGTCCATCTTCGGCCCCGACCCGGCAATGGCGTTCGCTCTTGTGAATGCAGTCGCCGTGCTGATCATCGCATGTCCCTGCGCCCTCGGTCTTGCCACGCCAATGTCGATCATGGTCGGCACCGGCAAGGGTGCTTCAAACGGCATTCTCATCAAGAATGCCGAGGCGCTGGAGACATTTGAGAAAGTGGACACCATCATTGTCGACAAGACGGGGACGCTAACGCTTGGTCGTCCGGAACTCGTTCTTGTTGAGACCGCCAGTCCATTTGACGAAGCGGGTCTTTTAAGCCTCGTTGCCGCCGTTGAGCGTTCGAGCGAACATCCTCTGGCCGAAGCCATCGTTCGGGGCGCGGAGGCGCGCAATGCTCCGGAATCCACCGCGACAAACTTCCAATCGGTCACCGGCGAAGGTGCTCAGGCTGATGTCGATGGAAAGCTGGTCGCCATCGGCAACTCAAAAATGATGAAGCGGCTCGGTGTCTGGTCGGATCAATACAAGGCGCAAGCTGATCAACACCGCTCTGAAGGTCAGACGGTCATGTTTGTGAGTGTCGACGGCGCATTTGCAGGCATGATTGGTGTGGCTGACCCAATCAAGGAAACAACGCCGGAAGCGATCAACCGCCTGCATGCCGAGGGCTTGAAAGTCGTTATGCTGACCGGCGACTCCGAAGCCACCGCACGGGCTGTGGCGCGCAAGGTTGGGATCGATGAAATCCACGCGGATGTGTCGCCCGAGGATAAGCACAGAATTGTCGCGGAGCTGCAAAAGGGCGGCGCCCGGGTCGCCATGGCGGGAGACGGCATCAATGATGCGCCCGCACTGGCCCAGGCGGATGTCGGCATCGCGATGGGAACCGGAACAGATGTCGCGATGGAGAGCGCTGGCGTCACTCTGGTCAAGGGCGATCTTCTGGGCGTCGCCAAAGCGCGCGCGCTCAGCCGCGCCACCATGAGAAATATTCGCCAGAATCTCTTCTTCGCATTTGTCTACAACTCGCTTGGCGTACCCGTCGCGGCAGGCGTGCTCTATCCGTTTTTCGGATTGCTGCTCAGCCCGATGATCGCTGCTGCCGCGATGAGCCTGTCGTCAGTATCCGTGATCGCCAATGCATCGCGCCTGAGGTCGCTGAAGCTATGACAGGGAAAGTCGATGCTGAAGAACAGATCTACACACCGCCGCTCGGATTTGCCGCGCTGACCCCGCTCTATGATGCGGCCATCGCAGTATTCACGCGAGAAGGTAAATGGCGCACACATATTATCAGTGCACTGTCGCCCAAGGCTGGCGATTTAATACTCGATATTGGATCGGGCACAGGGCGGCTCGCTGAGAAGATTTATCGCGCTGAACCACAAGCCCGATATCTGGGGATTGATCCGGACAAGGCCGCTGCCGCCATTGCGCGCAAGCGCGCCGCGAAAAATGGCTCGACAGCAAAATTCTGTGTCAGATTTTTTGATGGAACCGAGGCGATCGAAAACACTCCGCCGAACAAGATTGTATCATCCCTGGTGCTGCATCAGACGCCGCTGACGGAAAAGCGCCGGATCATACAATGCGCATATGATACATTGCCTGTGGGCGGTGTCTTTGTTCTTGCCGACTACGGTCTCCAGAATACAGCGCTCATGCGGTTTATGTTTCGGTTGAGTGTTCAAGCGCTCGATGGCTTTGAAAACACCCAGCCCAATGCCAATGGCGTGCTGCCGGAGCTCTTTGAACAATCTGGCTTTTCAGGCATTGCGGAAATAGCGAATGTTGCAACGCCGACCGGGTCGATTTCCATTCTTCGCGCGCTCAAGCCAGAAACTGATCGTGAGCGTGGAAGATGAGAGCGGACTACAAAAAAGGAAGTTTGAGCTTAACCGGGGCGGTCGCCATGGGCACCGGTGTGATGATTGGCGCCGGGATCTTCGCGTTGACCGGCCAGGTTGCGGAGTATGCAGGTGCCCTATTCCCTCTAGCCTTCGTGCTCGCAGCCGTCATCAGCGGTTTCAGCGCCTATTCCTATATCAAGGTCTCGAATAAATATCCGTCCGCTGGCGGGATCGCGATGATTCTGAAGAAAGCATACGGACCGACCATGGTCACTGGCGGCGCTGCGCTCCTTATGGCCTTTTCGATGATCATTAATGAGAGTCTGGTTGCGAGAACCTTCGCCACCTACTCCCTGCAACTTTACGGTGTCGAAGGCGGGATCCTTGTCCCTGTCCTCGCGCTAGGTCTTATCGTCGCCGCCTTTATGATCAACATCGCCGGTAATAATGTGATCGGCAACATTTCCAAGATAACCGCTGTTCTGAAAATCGGCGGCATCCTCGTTTTCGCCTTGATTGCGCTTTGGTCGGCGGGTTTCAGTTTTCAGCCGGCTGAAGGCGCCATCGCAGGCGACACCTCGGCTGGTGGGTTTCTCGCTGGTGTGGCGCTCGCCATATTGGCCTATAAGGGCTTCACGACGATCACCAATAGCGGGGATGAGGTCGAAAACCCCAGTCGTAATGTCGGGCGGGCAATCATGATCTCGCTGACCATCTGCGCCGTCGTTTATATCCTCGTGTGCTTTGCAGTCGGGTCGACGCTCACAATTGAAGAAATTGTCGCTTCGAAAGACTATGCGCTCGCTGAGGCGGCACGTCCGGCGCTCGGCACTTACGGGGTGTGGTTCACTGTTGCTATCGCCATCATCGCCACAGGATCAGGACTGTTCGCGAGCATCTTTGCGGTATCCCGCATGCTGGCAATGCTTACCGACATGAATATCATACCGCACCGCCATTTCGGGATGCCTGGCAATGTTCAAAAGCACACTCTGGTCTACACGGTCGTCGCCGCCGGTTTGCTCGCTGCGTTCTTCGACCTCAGCCGCATCGCTTCCCTGGGCGCGATCTTCTATCTGGTCATGGACATTCTGATCCACTGGGGTGTACTGCGTCACATTCGAAAAGACGTCGGGGCCCGCACATGGGTACTGATCACGGCAATCGGTCTCGATCTGCTCGCCCTTGGCGCATTCTTGATCCTCAAATGGCGCAGCGACCCGCTGATTATTGCGCTCGCGCTCGCTGGAATGACGGCGATATTTGCAGTAGAGAAATTTTATCTCTCAAAAAGCCGTAACGAAGCGGACTCCAGCTCGACGCAGCAATCGGGCTGAGCGGATACTGCTTCTTCAGCTCCCGGGGCCTGTCAACGTCGTCGCTGCGGCGATCGCAACAAGGATGGCGACAAAGAGGAAGATGTCCAAGATCAGCATTCGCCGTAGCCATACACGCCCTGACAAACTGCCGGTTTCGATTTTTTTTGAAACCCATATCTTATTCAACGCACCGACGCTGAGCGCGAGGCTCGCAAGTGCAAATTTCAGAATAAGCAACCGGCCATAATCAGTCGTCGCAAGAGCGTCCACAGACCCCGCGAGTTTCAGGCTGAGCCAGACCCCGCCCGCAAACAGAATTGGTATGGCCCAGACGGCTATTGAGCTGAAGCGGCTGAGAGTCGCTGAAAGCTCGACGTCGCCGATCTCTCGACGAGGCCACAGCGCCCGCGGCGCCGTGATCCAGAAGGCTGCGATGGCAACATGCAATGAGGCAATCAAAGGGCTGAGGCCCCGTGAGTCGAGGCCTTGCGTATGCCCGCCAAGGCCGACGCCAGCGATGAGCGTAACAGCGCCCGGGATAACCAGTATGCGTAGACGCGGCAATGAACTGATCCAAATCGCGGCGGATCCTGCGAGAAACGCAAAGGTCTGCGCTTTGTTGGGCGACCAGATCCAGCCGAACATGCTAACATCAAAAGCGTGCTCCAGACCGCCTGCAAGTTCGGCATTCAAGAGCAAGAGACGGGCGGCGACACAGATCACCAGCAATAGCGCGCTCGCGGCGATCAGCCTGCCAAATTCTGCACCGAGAACCAGCCTTTGAATTGCGAAGCCGACCGCCCCTAGCACTCCAGTGTACAAACCGAATTTGACCAGAAGCGCTAATGCACCAAGCACCGGTAATCAGCCTGTAATTGTGAAGTCAACTTCGCCCCGCATGACGTGCCCGTCTTTTGCAACAGCGCGCCATTTCAAAATGTATGCTCCTGCCGCAAGAGGCGGCAACGGCACAGAATAGTCTTTTCCCATGTTTGAGCGGCGGTTGAAGTCCAGCACAATGGGATCGCCTCCGAGCGTCTCTAGCTCAAGCCCAGCCAGACCCACCTCCGCGCCAAATGCGAAAACAAACGCAGCAGGCGCCGCAGCAAGTTCAGCTCCGTCCTTGATGTTTGACGCGATGATGGTCGTGTGCGCCCATGCTGCGGCAGAGAATGAAACCACCCAAACGGCGACAAGTAATGTGCGAAGAAATTTCATAAGCGCCTCTAGCTTTTAGTAACTGATCGGCCATATATACCCCATAGAGGGTATAAGACAATGAAATCTGACACCAAGGATTCCGCGCTCAAGCGCCTCGCCCGTATCGAAGGTCAAGTCCGCGGCGTGTCGAGGATGATCGACGAGGATCGCTACTGCATCGATGTGGTTCGACAGGTTCAGGCGATCAAGGCGGCCCTGTCGGGGCTGGAGAAAGTCGTGCTGGATGATCATCTGAAGACCTGCGTCGATCGGGCGTTAACGAGCAATGATTTGAAGGATCGCCGGGAGAAAGTCGAAGAACTGGTGGCGGTTCTAGGGGGACGCAAAAAGTAGGGATGGACTATACCCCCAAGGGAGTATAGGTTTGTTAATAGAACCTGCCCTAGTCTGAAGAGCATATGCTGAAACTGACACGCCTTCTCATGCTGATTGCAACCGCCGCGCTGGCGGCAGGACCAGTCATGGCGTGCTGTCTCACAGGTCATGCGCAATCTGCAGCGTTACATACGTCGACTGAAACTCTGCCTTGTCATGACGCCGCTTCACCTTCGGGGCATGAAGATGCCAAGGCAGAACAACACGCGCCTTTACCGGTGGATTGTCTAGAATGCGTCGACTGCGACAGCGCGGTCATGCAGGCTCAGTCCTTTGATCATAGCGTATCTTTGACGCAGCTTTCGCCAGAGGGTCATTTCGCTGTCATCGCGGCTCGATTCGAGGGGTTCGAGCATAAAGATATAATTCTTACAACCGGACCACCGGGCGATCCGCCCCTTCCGCTTTCGACACCCATCACACTCAAACAGCGCCTGTTGATCTGAACTGGCAGCGCCTGCGCGTTCGCGTGCGTCTCGCTGCTTCAAGTTCAATCAATTCAGGTGCTATCCATGTCTTCAAAGTTCAGAATCTGGCTCGTCACCGCGCTCGTCGTGTGCGGCGCGATGAGTGGTGCAGCGCAGGCCCAAACTTCAGACGCCTTGGACTTCGAGGATCTGGAAACGCGCCTTGCAGATCACCCTTCTCTTGCCGCACTGACCTATCAGGCAGACGCATCGCGCGAGCTGGGCGTTGCGGCAACTGCTCTTCCTGACCCGGTTGTCTCTGTCGGGATCAACAATTTTCCAATCTTCGACCCGTCCTTCTCCGAATTCCTGCCAACCAACAAGGCCGTTGGCATTCGTCAGGAGTTTCCGAACCGCGCTGGCCGTGAAGCCCGATCTGGTGAAGCCAGAGCCATGGCCGAGCAGACCGAGAGGATACGAGACGCGCAGCTTGCAACGTTGCGCGGCGAACTGATCGCGCTCCTGTACGAAAAACAGCGTATCGACCGGCAACGCGTGCTCGCTGGTCAACGAAACGATAAATATGATGAACTAACGGCTGTTGTAGAGACCGAGATCGATGCAGGCCGTCCAGCCGTTTTCCGTCTCGCTGAAATCGAGGCTGAACGCGCCGGTGTGGCGCGCGAACTTGTCGATCTTGACCGGCAGGAATCGCAGATCAATGCGCGGCTCATCGATCTGGTTGGTCTCGTTCCTGCGACGCCTGCGCCACCTGTCGCACCGATTGACTGGTCAGGTGACGCCATGGCTTTTCATGCTGTCCGCGTTGCCGATGCTGGCATTCGAGTGGCTGACTATTCCGTGGACGGCGCCGAGGCGGCCTGGCGGCCCAACTGGGGCGCACAGCTGACCTATCAACAACGAGAGTCCGGCGCGAACTTTGCGGGCGATGACTGGGTCTCCGGCATGGTGACATTTACGGTGCCGCTCTGGGCGGAACGCAGTCAGGAACCGCGCCTGCGCGCGGCAAAAGCCGATCGCGCCAGTGCCCAGATGCGTTATCAGGCGGCGGCTCGCAGTGCTGCGGCTCGCAGTGCCGCCGAAGCCGCAACCTGGCGCGCCGCTGAAGATGGTATCGCTGTCTTGAGGCGCAATATCGCGGCCGTTGAGGACGAGATCGCGGCCCAGCTCACGACATACGAATCCGGTGCCGGAACCTATGCACCGGTCATAGACGGCGAAATAGCCATCCTCAAACTGCGCGCAGACATTGCCGCCGAAGAAGCCCGCCGGGCCGCTTCGATCGCGCGCATGAACGCGCTCCTGGTGACCCAATGAAACACAAAATCCTTCTTCTGACCGTTGCCGCCATCGCGCTCGCCGCCTGTGACAACCCCTCAGCCATGCGCGCGCCTGCCAGCGGCGTGGGTGCGCAGGCGTCTCCTGCCGAAGAGACCGCGCAATACACCTGTCCGATGCACCCGCATTACATCTCGACGGATGCGAACGGATCCTGCCCGATTTGCGGCATGGACCTCGTAGCCGTGAGCGGGAACGGCGGAAATGCCGGGCGTGGGGACATCCTCTATTACAAGCATCCGATGGGCCAGCCGGACACCTCGCCGGTTCCCAAGAAGGACTCCATGGGGATGGATTATATCCCGGTCTACGCAAATGAGGTCGCCGAGCCGGGCGTCACTGTGTCTGCGGAGATGATCCAGACCATGGGTGTGCGAACCGTGCCCGCCGAAGTGATGCCGTTCGGCGGCATGCTGAGGGCGTTTGGAACCGTCGAGACCAATGAGCGTCTGGAGAACGTGTCGGTCGCGCGGCTCGAAGGCTGGATCGAAGACCTGACTATCCGCGCTGAGGGCGACAGCGTGCGGCCCGGCGCGTTACTCTACCGGGTCTACAGTCCCGACCTGATCGCGGCGCAGAAAGACCTCCTTGCCTCGCTCACCATCGGCAATGAGACCCGCATTGCAGCCGTACGCCAGCGCCTGCGCTCCCTTGGTATGCCGGAACGCGCCATCGGTCGGCTCGTTGAGACCCGGGAAATCATGGAGCGCGTACCGGTCTATGCCGAAGCAGGCGGTACGGTCGCGGCGCTAGAGGTCCGCGACGGGGACTATATAAAGCCCGGTACGCCGGTGCTTCGCCTGCAATCCTATGCAGGCGTCTGGGTCATGGCCTCAGTGCCGGAGAGCGACCTGCCGCGCCTCGACACCGGACTGCCGGTGCAACTCAAGTTCCCGAGTGCGCCGGAAGCGCCGGGCGAAGGCGTCATCGACTATATCTATCCGACCATCGACCCACAGACCCGCACCGCGCGCGTGCGGATCGAGGTCGACAATTCAGCGGGCTATCTGCGCCCCGGCGCCTATGCCGATATTTCCATGCAGCTCAGCGGCGGCGAGCGGCTCTCGGTTCCGACTGAAGCAATTTTGCGCGACAGCCGTGGCGCGCATGTCATCGTCGCGCTCGGCGAAGGCCGGTTTGCGGGCCGCGCGGTGCGCATCGGCGTCAGCGCAAATGGCCGAACGGAGATCATTGCCGGTCTGACGGAGGGCGAAGAGGTCGTCGCCAGCGGCCAGTTCCTGCTCGACAGCGAGGTGAATTTGCGCGAGGGCCTCGCCAAGCTGCAGATGCCGTCCGCCATAACCGCCGGGCCGGATACGCCCCTGTCGGAGCTGCCGGTGGATGCGACGACGCTGGCAGAGATCAACCACTTCACCGATATGGCGCTCTATTTCCACGAGGCGCTGACCGACGGCTACCGGATCGATCTCTACTTTGTCGATCCGGCGCTGGCGCTCGGCGAGACGTTGCGTACACGGTTCGCTGACACGAAGCTCGCGCCAATCATTGAAGAGGCCGAAGCCGCGCTCCGCGCAGCGAAGATCTCTCGCGAAGGCGAGGCCCTCGCTAGCGAACTCGCCCGGCTGATGGAGGCCCTGGAACCCTGGCTGCTCGAAGGCGCGCCCGTGCACTATCGCAATGCCGGCCTCTTCCTCTTCCGTGACACCGGAACGGGCCGGTTGTGGATTCAGCAAGGCGACACGCCCCGCAATCCCTATGGCGGGGCTGAGGCCGAACCCGTCGACTGGCCCGATCCGATGGCCGACATGGCGGAGATGCAGCCATGAGCACCGCTGACGATCTTTCGGGCCGCGACCCGTCGAAATCCTGGGTGGCGGCGCTCATCGGCTGGTCGGTCGCCAACCAGCTGATCGTGCTCGTGCTCGCTGCAGCGCTTGCCGTGTCCGGTTGGCTGGCCGTGCAGAACACGCCGCTCGACGCCGTGCCGGACCTTACCGACACGCAGGTCATCATCCGCACCGATTTCCCGGGCCAGAGCCCGCAGATCGTCGAGGACCTCGTCACCTATCCGCTCTCAACCAATCTGCTTGGCCTGCCGAGGACGAAGGATGTGCGCGGATCGTCGATGTTCGGCACAAGCTTCGTCTATGTCATCTTCGAGGATGATGTCGACCTCTACTGGGCGCGCTCCCGCGTGCTTGAAGCCTTGTCCCGCCTTGGCTCGGAACTCCCCAAAGGCGCCGTTCCGCAAATCGGGCCGGACGCGACCGGCGTTGGCTGGGTCTACCAGTATGCGCTGGTTGACAGGAGCGGAAACACAGACCTGGCCGAACTGCGCTCGCTTCAGGACTGGTTCCTGAAACTGGAACTCTCCGGCGTCGAGGGCGTTGCGGAAGTCGCCTCGGTCGGCGGCTTCGTGCGCGAGTACCAGGTGCTGCTCGATCCGAACCGATTGCGCAGCTATGGCATTTCCATTGCCCGCATTCGCGAGGCAGTGCGCGCTGCCTCCAGCGAAGTGGGCGGGCGCGTCATCGAACAGGCCGAAACGGAATTCGTCATCCGCTCGTCGGGTTACGTCGATGAGCGCGGCGATCTCGAACAAATTGTTCTGCATGCGCAGGATGGAACGCCGGTCCTGCTCGGCGATGTCGCCCGCATCATCGAGGGACCGGCGCTGCGGCGCGGTATTGTCGAGCTCAATGGCGAAGGCGAGACCGTCGCCGGCATCATCATCATGCGCGACGGTGAAAACGCGCTCAACGTCATCGAGCGCGTCAAGGACAAGCTCGCCGAATTGCAGCGCGGCCTGCCGGAAGGCGTCGAGATCGTCACTGTCTATGATCGCGCGCCGCTGATCGAAGGCTCGGTTGAGTACCTGAAAGACAAACTGATCGAGGAAGGTATTGCGGTTGCGCTCGTCATCCTGATTTTCCTCCTGCATGTGCGCTCGTCTCTAGTGGCGATCATCACGCTTCCTCTGGGTGTTCTAGGGGCGTTCCTCATCATGTCGTTTCAGGGGGTGACCGCGAACATCATGTCGCTGGGCGGCATAGCGATCGCTATCGGTGCGATGGTGGATGCCTCCATCGTGCTCGTCGAAAACGCCAGTCGGAAACTGTCGGAATTGGAAGGCAAACCCAGCCCGGCAGAGCGCCGCGCCGCGCTGATCGAGGCGGCACAGGAGGTCGGCCCCGGCATCTTCTTCTCGCTCCTCATCATCACCGTCTCCTTCCTGCCGGTGTTTGCGCTGACGGGGGAAAGCTATCGCCTGTTCTCGCCGCTCGCCTTCACCAAGACCTATGCCATGGCCTTCGCCGCCATCCTGTCGGTGACGCTTGTGCCAGTGCTGATGCTCTATCTGATGCGCGGCAAATTCCGGCGCGAACAGGCCAATCCGCTCAATGCCTTCTTCGTCTGGGCATATAAGCCGATCCTGCATCTCGCCTTGCGGTTCAAATGGGTGACGCTTGCCCTCGCCGTGTTTCTGACCGCCAGTGTCATCATCCCCGTACAGCGCATAGGGTCAGAATTCATGCCGGCGCTCTATGAGGGCGAACTGCTCTACATGCCGACGACACTGCCCGGCGCATCAGCGACCAAGATGCGGGAAATTCTCGGCCAGACCAATCGCGTCATCATGACCGTGCCGGAAGTCGAACGTGTTTTCGGCAAGGCCGGCCGCGCCGACACTGCGACAGACCCCGCGCCCCTGACCATGATCGAGAGCTGGATCGCCCTCAAACCCAAGGAACAATGGCGGGCGGGTATCACGATCGACGACATCATCGCCGAGCTTGACCAGCGCCTCAAAATGCCGGGCCTCGTCAATTCGTGGGGCTATCCGATCAAGATCCGCATGGACATGGTCTCGACGGGCATCCGCACGCCCATAGGGATTAAGGTGACCGGCGATGACCTGACAGAAATTGAACGTATCGCCCGCGACATCGAGGCGGTGGTCGCAGACCTGCCGGGCACCCGCTCGGCCTTCGCCGACAGGGTTCTTGGCGGGCGCTATCTCGATATCACGCCGGATCGTTCCGAACTTGCCCGGCGCAATATCGACATGGGTGTGTTCCAGGGCGTGGTGCAGACCGCGCTTGGCGGCATGCCGCTGGCGCAATCCGTCGAGGGCCGCGAGCGCTATGACATCATCGCACGCTATGACCGCCCCTTCCGCGAACGCCCGGAAGACTTCGAGCAAATCCTCGTACCGACACCCACCGGCGCGCATATCCCGCTCGGTGAACTGGCGACGATTGCCTATGCCGAAGGCCCGCCGATGATCCGCTCCGAGAATGCCCGCCTGACCGGATGGGTGTTCGTGGATATCGCGGGCCGGGACATGGGCAGCTATGTCAGCGAGGCGCGCGCCGCTGTGGCCGAAGCGGTCGACCTGCCGCCCGGCTATGCGGTGGATTTTGCGGGCCAGTATGAACAGATGGAAGAGGCAAGCGCCCGGCTTGCGATTGCCATCCCGGCAGCGGTCGCGCTGATCTTCCTTTTGCTGATGCTGCATTTTGGAAGGTTGGATCGCACGCTGATCATCATGGCGAGCCTGCCCTTCGGCCTGATCGGCGGCCTCTGGGCGGTGTGGCTCGCGGGATATAATCTTTCAGTCGCCGTGGCGGTCGGTTTCATCGCGCTCGGCGGGATTGCGGTCGAAACTGCCGTCATCATGCTGCTCTATATCGACAGCGAAGTGCGCAAGGCCGGGCCGCAGACCCGCACAGAGCTCTTCGCCGCCATCAGCCGGGGCGCCGCCATGCGGGTGCGTCCAAAACTGATGACCGTGCTGACCATCTTCGCGGGACTCGCGCCGATCTTCCTGACCGACGGTCTCGGCTCGGATGTGATGCGACGGATCGCCTTACCGATGCTCGGCGGCATGGCGTCCACGCTCGTTTTGACCCTGATCGTCATCCCGGCCATCTACTATATCCGGACCGGATTCCAGCTTTCCGCGCGCGCCGAAAACAATGAAGACAGCTCAATTTCACTCAAACCTAGCCTCGAAGGAGACACACAATGAAATCTCTTATCCCGATCACAGCAAGCCTGTTCGCCCTCAGCGTGGCCGCGTGCGGCAATGCCGACGAGACACCGCCTGGCTCAGAACGTGCGGCCGAAATGCCAACGGAGATGGTCGAAGAGGGCGCCATGGACCAAGCCGATCACGCCATGGGCGATGGCATCGGTCGTGCCACCGGCACCATCCGATCGGTCGGCAGCCAGGGCGATTTTCTGACCATTGAGCACGGCGAATTCGCAGGCGACATCCAGATGGGTGCCATGACGATGGGCTTTGACATCATGGGCGAGGTCGATCTCTCGGGGTTCGCCGAGGGTGACGAAGTCGCCTTCATGGTCAAGCAGGGCCGTGATGGCTCGTACCGGATCATGGCTATCTGCAATACGGCCGAAGAGGGCGCGGACTGTCTTGACGGCATGATGGATCCCTGAGGGCCCGTATAGAATCATCGAAAATCTGATGCGCGTTCTGGTCAGCCGATCCAGGCATCGCAGCAGGCTGCCCGCACTAGCCTGCCGGTATCAATCAGAATCAGGACCGCCGACGTCACCGGTTGACGCATCAATTCCGTCCAGCCTTGCGGCCACACTGCGCGCATTGCCGAGCTTCTTCGCCACCTGCTGGATGAAATGGTCAAAGCGTCTCTGGCCAAGGGCGTGGGCGGCGTCGCGCTCACCTTCCGGGATCGGTTCGGTGCGCGTCAGCCAGTAGAAGACAAAGTGGGCGAGCGTTTCGAGGCAGAGCGCTGTGTCCCGCTCAATCTCGCCCTGCCGCCGGTCGAAGGCATCCATGCGGCGAAGAAGCCGTTCCTCCAGCACCAGATTGGTTTCCGGGTCGAAATAACGGTTAAGCGCGTCTTCCACGACTTTGGCCTTGGTCACGCCCGGCATGGATGTGCGGCGTTCGAGCTCGGCATGCAGCTTGTGGGGCAGTCGCAGGTTCACGCGTGGTTTGGCCATATCAGAACTCCGGCAAGGTATCGTCATCGGCAAGGTCAAGCGCGGCAGCGCGCCGGATCGTCTCATGCGCCTGATCGCCGGGTGCGTCTCCGGTATCGTCGAGTTCCGGTTCGGGCGTCTGATCGTGCTCCGGTGTCACCACCCGTTCCGGCGGATCGAGCACCGGGGCGATATCGCGCCCGCCCTCATCGGCGGCATTCCGGACGGGGACGACCGTGGCTGGTCCGCCCTCAATCATCTCAGTCCATACAGTCACGATCTGCGACGCAATCGCCGCGACCGAAGCGGCAGGCAGAACCCGCCCTGTAAAATTGCGATCCTCGAAATAGCGCAGCTTCTTCGCCAGAATGGGCTGCGTGCCCGATACCATGACCACTTCGTCGGTGGGCGCCATCTGCATGACCTCGCCGGGCGTCATCAATGCGCGCTGGGTTTCCTGCCGGGAGACCATCATGTGCGACAGCCAGGGCGCGAGGCGATGGCCGGTATAATTCTTCTGCGAGCGGAGCTCCGTCTTGGCGCCCAGCGCCTCGGATATGCGCTTGGCCGTGCGCTCATCATTGGTCGCAAAGGCGATCCGCACATGACAATTGTCGAGAATGGCATTGTTCGGCCCATAGGCCTTTTCGATCTGGTTCAGCGACTGAGCGATCAGATAGGCGCGCATGCCATAGCCCGCCATGAAGGCGAGCGCGCTTTCGAAGAAGTCGAGCCGCCCGAGCGCCGGAAACTCGTCCAGCATCAGGAGCAGTTTTCGCCGTCCCGGGTCGGGCAAGGCTTCTGTCAGCCTGCGTCCGATCTGGTTGAGGATCAGGCGGACCAAAGGCTTGGTCCGCGAAAGGTCGGAAGGCGGGACGACCAGGTAGAGCGAGACCGGCCGCTCGCCCTCGACAAGATCGCTGATCCGCCAGTCGCTCGCCGAGGTCACTGCCGCCACGACCGGGTCGCGATAAAGCGACAGGAAGCTGAGCGCCGTTGAGAGGACGCCGGAGCGCTCATTCTCCGATTTGTTCAACAGTTCCCGCGCCGCCTGAGCGACCACAGGATGCACAGTGCGCGTCCCATCGCCTTCGCGCACATGCTTTGTCTTCAGCATGATCTGCAGCGTCTTCTCGAAGGTCCGCGACGGGTCGGACAGGAAGGCCGCACAGCCCGCGAGCGTCTTGTCTTCCTCTGCATAGAGGACATGCAGGATCACCCCGACCAGCAAGGCGTGCCCTGTCTTTTCCCAATGGCTGCGGCGCTCAAGCGAGCCTTCCGGATCGACGAGAATGTCGGCGATGTTCTGCACATCGCGGACCTCACCCGCGCCCTTGCGCACTTCCATCAGCGGATTGAAGCGCGGCGAACGGGCATCGGTCGGATCAAAGCGCAGGCAGGTTCCGAAGCCTGAGCGCCACCCCGATGTCAGGTCCCAGTTTTCGCCCTTGATGTCATGCACCACGGCGCTGCCGGTCCAGGACAACAAGGTCGGCACAACCAGCCCCACCCCCTTGCCGGACCGGGTCGGCGCAAAGGCGAGCACATGTTCCGGCCCGTCATGGCGCAGATATTGGCCCTTCCAGCACCCCAGGAACACGCCATCGCCGCCCAGCAGTTTCGTGCGCGCAAGATCGCGTTTTTCGGCCCAGCGGGCCGAGCCATAGGTCGTGACGCGCTTCTCCCAGCGCGAGCGCCAGACTGATCCGACGACCGCTGCCAGAATGCCGAGCAGTCCACCACTGGCAGCCATCGCACCGCCTCGCGCAAACACATCGGGCGCATAGGCCTCATAGGCATACCACCACTGGAACAGCCGCCAAGGCCTGTAGACCGGCACCTCACCCCAGATAAACCATGGCCGCCCAAGCGCAGGCTGGTAGCCAAACGCATGCGCCACCCATTGCGTCGCACCCCACATCGTCGCCACGATGATGGTCAGGACAATGAGAAACTGACCGATGAGAATCTTGGACGGCGACATGGACAAGGGGCTCCCAAAGTGAAAACCCCTTCAGTGTTCCGCACACGCACCGCCCTGCCCAGTGTGAATGGCGGCAAATGGCGGCATCAGAATGCGCACTACAGTCTCCTCAATTCAGAGCGTCCGCCTCGCAGGCCATGTCGCATTACACGCGAAAATATCGCCCTACGCGCTGGCAATACTCGGTATAGGCCCCACCGAAGATGCGGGTCAGGTGCGGCTCTTCCACATAGCGGATATAGAGATGGACAAGCCCCGCAAAGACGAGCGTGAAGACCAGCGCAAGGCCTGATCCGCCCGCAAGCGCAGCGCCCAGAAACATCAGCCCGTAACCGAGATACTGGGGATTGCGCGACCGGCGATAAATGCCGTGTTCGATCAGCACATCTTCCTTCAGCCCATAGACCCGGGCCTGATCGCCATAGGCGCGACGACCGAGATAGATGACAAAAGCCCCCAGAAGGAAAACGCCGGTGCCCCCCGTCAGTGACAACGGTCCGGGCGTATAGAGCCCGCCACGGTCAACAAAGGCGAGCGCAAAACTCGCTAGGGCGTGGCCGTGCATGGCGGCACCGGTCCAGATCGCCATTGGCCAGGACACCCGGCCAAGGCGGACAAAGTCGCGCCGCACAAGCAGAGCCATGGGCAGGGCCAGAACGGCGTTCGCGATCATTGCGGCGACGAGCCACTGGGCGGGGTCATTGGGTAAGGCAGACATGCGGCGATCTTTCTTCAGAATTTGACAAGACGCATGCCCTACAGTCTACAGCGACTGTAGAGACAAGAGGGAATTTTCATGCGCGGCAAACCGATGACGATTGGCAGGATCTCCAAAGCGGCCGGGGTAAAAGTGACGACGATCCGGTATTACGAATCCATTGGCCTCATGGGCACGCCTGACCGCAGCGAAAGCGGCCAGCGCCTTTATGGAGGCGACGCAGTCGAACGCCTGTCCTTCATCCGACACGCCCGCGATCTCGGTTTTTCCGTGGACAGCATCCGTGACCTGATTGCGCTGCAGACGACGCCTCAGGCCGATTGCGCCGCCATTGACGCCGCTGCCCGTCGTCAACTCGCCAATGTCGGAGAGCGCATCGCAAGGTTGCGCGCCCTTGAAGGCGAACTTGAACGCATGGTTCGGTCCTGTGAAGGCGGCGCAGTCGCGACCTGCGCGGTACTGGCCAGTCTGGCGGATCATGATCAGTGCGCGAGCGACGACCATGGTCCCCGCGACATTGCCCTGTAATTTTTCTGTTAAGCGCTTGCCCCTCCAGCGACTGTAGGGAGTAGAGGGCGTGAACGTCGCGACTTTGCCTCATGTTTTGGCAATCATTTTCTGTTAAGGGTCAAGCATGAGTTTCGGATCTGTCTTTTCCTCACTGCGTTTGATGCTGGCTGCGCTTCTGGCGCTGGCCTTCATCGCTGCGCCGCTGGCGGAGACGGCACATGCATCTGAACCGACTGAAGTCTGCCTGACAGATCATCAGAGAGAAGCGGCCCCGCCGGCGGATGACCAGCAGGGACCTGCGCACGATCACAGAGCCCACCATTGCGGCAGTTGCCATCACCACGTCTGGCGTTCGGGCGAAGCCGAGCCATTTACGCTCACTCCGGCGACCTGCCGGTACCGATTCCTGCCGGACGCCGCGATGCTCGACGCGCCGCCTTACGAAATGCTCCGTCCTCCCCGCGCCTGAAATCTCAACCGCCATCATGCCGGGCCGCTCTTATAGCCTCCGGCATGCGTTTCGAGATATCAGCACGAGGACACTCCCCTAATGACATTTCCGTTTCGGGGCGCACTCGCCGTCCCGGCGCTTGCCCTGGCCGCACTCCTTGCGGCAGGCAGCGCGTCTGCAAGCCCCTGCACGCCGGGTGGTTCAACCGAACCCGGCGCCCTTTCGCCCGAGATACCGGCAAGCCTTGACGCCGTGATCACCGAAATCCGGCGCGCCTCGCCGGATATCCGCGCCGCCGGTCTTGAAGCCCGCGCGCTCAGCGCAGAGGCCGATCAGGCCGGGCGCCCGCTCAATCCGTCCCTCAGTGTCGAGCTTGAGAATTTCTCCGGAAATGGCGCGCTGTCCGGGTTCGACCGCACCGAATCGACCTTCGCTGTCGAGCAGACCTTCCGCCTTGGCAATAAGCGGGTCCTTTCCGAACGCGCCGCCCGCGCCCGCGCGGCGCTTGGCACGGCTGAATGCAGCGTCATCCTGCGCGAAGCTGAACGCGAGGCCGCACTTGCCTATGTCGATCTCGTCGCCGCCATTGAGACGGCTGCGCTGGCTACCGAGGCCGCAGAGCTTGCGACCGAACTCGCTGAGACAGTCGCAAAGCGGGTCGATGCGGGCGCTGCAGCGCCGCCGGAACTCTCCCGCGCCCAGGCCGATGCCGCCAGCCTGCGCGCTGAGGCAGCCTTTGCCGCTGGCGAGGTCGAGACGCGCGCCTATGCGCTCGCCAGCCTGTGGGGGGCGGCAGAACCCGTCTTCGGTCTGCCGACCGCGTTTGAGATCGCGCCATCGCTGGCAGCAGGCGAACCCGGCAGCCACCCACGCCTTGCCGCTGCCGAGGCGGCGGTGCGCGCGCGCGAGGCCGAGCTGGCCCGCGCCCGCGCAGAAGCGATACCGGATGTCACGCTCTCGGGCGGCTTTCGGCGCTTTGAGGAGACGGGCGACAGCGCCTTTGTCGCCGGTATCAGCGTACCCTTGCCCATCTTCGATCGCGGACGCGACGCCGCCCGCGCCACCAGTCTTCGCGGCGAGGCCGCAGCGGTGTCAGCACGTGCGGTCGATGCGCGCCTGCGCGCCGAACAGCTCGCCGCGACCGCCAGCGTCCGGGCCTCAAATTCGCGGCTCTTCATCCTCACCGATGAGGCGCTCCCGAAAGCGGAGGCCGCCTATGCCGCCGCCCTTCAGGGCTACGCCATCGGCCGGTTCGACCTCACCACCACACTTCAGGCCCGCGCAGTTCTCATAGAGACCCGCCGCGCCGTGATCGCCGCGCGCCGGGACGCGCGCGCCGCAGACTTCATCCTCCGCAGCCTGATCGGCGCGGCCCCATTCGACGGAGACACCCAATGACCGATTCAAAACTGACCGGGCTGGCGCTTGCACTCGCCATGGTCGTCGCCGGATGCGGCGCAGCGGATGCTCCGTCCACGCGCCAGGTTGGCGGCGCTGAAGCCCATGACGATCACGGCGACCATGGCGAAGATGAACAGGACGGCGATCACGCCGATGGCGATGAGCATGGCGAAGGCGAGGACGGCCATGAGGATCACGACGACCATGACGTCCATGGCGACGAAGACGGCGGCGATGTTGTGAAACTTGACGCCGCTGCCGCCGCTGAAGCCGGCATTGTGGTCATAGCGGCAGAAACGGGCACTCTCGCCGAAACGCTCTCTCTGCCAGCCGAGCTTCGCTTCGATGCTGACCGCGTGGCGCGGGTAGCGACATCTGTCAGCGGGCTTGTCTCGCGCCTCGACAAGGGCGAAGGCGACACGGTCCGGCGCGGCGAGCGCCTTGCGCTTCTGTCGAGCCGGGAACTCGCCGAACTGAAGGCGGACTTCCTGACTGCCAAATCTGCTGAAAATCTTGCAGCGTCCAGTCTTGTGCGCGAGGAGCGCCTGTTCGCCGACAAGATCACGTCGGAGGCAGACCTTGATGCCGCACGCGCCGCGCTGGTGAGCGCGCGTGTGGCCCGTGAAGCGGTTGAGAACAAGCTCCATGCCGTCGGTATCAGCGACGCCGTGCTGAATGGCCTCACGGATGCGCCCGACGGCGCCCTCGCGAACGCGGCCATTCTCGCGCCGATCGACGGTACGGTGATATCGCGCAGCGTCTCTGTGGGGTCGAGTGTAGAAGGCGGCGGCGAAGCCCTTTTTGTCATCGTGGACGATTCCAGGCTCTGGGCAGATATCGCCATCTACAAGGCCGATGCAGACAAGATTGCGCCTGGCCAGTCGGTCATTCTGCGCACCCGTGATGGCGGAGAAGCCGCACGCGGCGAAATCGGCCTCATCCTGCCGGTCATCAATGAGACAACCCGCACCGGCACGGCGCGCGTCATCATCGACAATCCGGATGGCCGCCTCAGGCCTGGCCAGTTTGTCACCGCCGAGATCGCGATTGGCGAAGGCGGCCGCATTCTTCACGTGCCCGCCAATGCCGTCGTCGAAGTCGAGGAACGCGCGTCGGTGTTCGTGCCGGTCGAGGGCGGGTTTGCCCCGCGGCCCGTCGAAACGGGATCGTCCCGCGACGGGCTCACTGAAATTCGTCGAGGGCTGAGCGAGGGCGAACGTTTCGTCTCCGAAGGCGCCTTCACGCTGAAAGCGCAGCTTGAAAAAGACGCGTTCGGCGACGGCCACGCACACTAAGGATCCGATCATCATGCTCAATTTCATGCACAGAATTGCAGGTGGACGCCTGCTGGCGGCGATTGCCGTCATCGCCATGACGCTCGGTGGCCTGTTTGCCTTCCGCAGCCTTCCGGTCGATGCCTTCCCCGATCCGTCCCCCGCGCTCGTTCAGGTCTTCACCGAGACCGAAGGCCTCTCGCCCGAAGAGGTTGAGCGTTATGTCACCTTCCCGATCGAGACCGCCATGTCCGGCCTGCCAAAGGTCAGGGAGATGCGCTCCACCTCCAATTTCGGGCTCTCCGTGGTCAATATCTATTTCGAGGACGGCACGGACGTCTATTTCGCCCGTCAGGTGGTCGGCGAACGCCTCGGCGAGGCCGCCGACGCCATCCCGGCAGGATTCGGCACGCCGAAAATGGGCCCCATCTCCACCGGCCTTGGCATCATCATGTATTTCCGCCTCGTCGATGAAACGGGCACGCGCTCGCTGATCGAACTGCGCGAGATCGCCGACTGGATGATCAAATATCCGCTCCAGTCGGTCGAAGGCGTCACCGAAGTGCTCGCACTTGGAGGATTTGAGAAGCAATACCAGGTGCAGCTCGATCCTGACGCCCTGCTGGCGCAGGACCTTCAGGTCAGCGACGTGATCGCCGCCCTCGAAAGCGCCAACCGCACAGCCGGCGCGCAGTATATCGAGATCGGCGCCGAGCAATACACCGTGCGCGGCGTCGGGCTTGCGACAACAATCGCGGATCTTGAGGAAACCCCGGTCAAGACCGTTGACGGGCGCACGATCCGAGTCGGCGATCTCGGCCAGGTCGTGATCGGCGGGGCGGTCCGTCAGGGCATGGCGACCGCCAATGGCGAAGGCGAAACTGTCGCCGGGCTGGTGCTCAAACTCTATGGCAGCAATACCTCAGACGTGATCGCCAACGCCAAGGCCCGCTTCGAAGAGATCAACGCCTCATTACCCGATGGCGTGCGCGTGATCCCCTATTACGATCAGGGCACGCTGGTGGAGAAAGCTGCGGCAACGGTCACGACGGCGCTCTGGCAGGGCGGCCTGCTGGTGGCCATCGTCGTGTTCCTGTTCCTTGGCGGCTGGCGTCCGAGCCTCGTCGTGGTGATGTCGATCCCGTTCTCCGTCGGGTTTGCCTTCATCGCCATGAATGCGCTCGGCATCGGGGCAAATCTGATGACGCTTGGCGGCGTCGCCATCGCCATCGGCATGATGGTCGACGGGGCCATCGTGATCGCCGAGAATGTCGCGCGCGGGTTTCGTGAACGCGGCACAGGCGAGGACAATCGCACAACCGTTGCCCGCTCCAGCGCCGAAGTGATCGCGCCACTGGTGGCCGCGGTTGCCGTCGTCATCATCGTGTTCCTGCCGCTCTTCTCGCTGCAGGGGACCGAAGGCAAGACCTTCCGCCCGCTGGCAGCCGCCGCCGCGCTCGCCATGACCGGGTCGCTGATCTACGCCATGCTCATCGCCCCGGCCATGGCGCTCGGCCTGATGAAGCCGCCGCGCTCAAATGGCGATGCGCAAAAGGACAGCCGGATCACGCGGATGGTGCGCCCGCTGGCAGCCTTCTTCGTCCACAGGCGGAGCGCAGCTCTCGCCCTTGCCGCGCTGCTTCTTGTCACTGGCGGGTTTGCTGCGACACGGCTCGGCTCGGAGTTCACGCCTGCCCTTGAGGAAGGCGATATTCTCCTCCGGGTCACCATGGCGCCCTCGATCTCGCTGACAGAGGCCAGTGCGACATCGACCCGCGTCGAAAGGCGGCTCCTCGACACCTTCCCCGAAATCGACTCCATCGTCAGCCGGATCGGGCGCGGCGAGGTCGGCGCCCATGCCGATCCGGTCAACAGCATCGAGGCCTTCGTGGCGCTCAAACCGCGCAGCGAATGGCGGGAGGGACTCAGTCCGGAAGAGCTGCGAGAGGCAATTTCGGACAATCTCGCCAGCTTTCCGGGCATTCGCGTCAATATCGGCCAGCCCATCGCCATGTCGGTCGATGAACTCCTGACCGGGACGAAGGCGCAGCTTGCGGTGAAGATTTTCGGGCCGGACACGCAGGTCCTGCTCGAAGGCTCGCAGGCGCTTCAGGCCATCCTGCAGGAGGTGCCCGGCGCCAGCGACGTCCAGGCCGACCAGATCACCGGCGCGCCGCAACTCGTCGTCTCGCTCGACCGTGCAGCGCTGGGGCGATACGGGCTCAGCGTCGAAGAGGCGCTGGACGCGCTGCGCTCGGGCGTCGGCGGGGCGGAGGCCGGTGTGGTCTTCGAAGGTGTGCGGCAATTCCCGGTTGTCGTGCGGTTCAATGACGTCGATCGCGATACGCCCGCCGCCATCGGACGCATCATTCTTGAATCCTCAAGTGGTGCGCGCATTCCGCTGGAAAGCGTCGCGGAGATCAGCCAAGTCGTCGGTCCCCGGCAGATCACGCGCGAGAATGGCGAGCGGTTCATCACCGTGCAGCTGAATGTTCGCGATCGTGACATTGGCAGCTATGTCGCCGATGCCCAGGCTGCGGTGGAGGCGGGGCTCGACCTGCAACCGGGATACCGGGTCGAATGGGGCGGGCAGTATGAGTTGCAGCAGCAGGCGAATGCCCGCTTCGCCGTGGTCATCCCGATCACGCTCGGCATCGTCTTTCTCATCCTGCTTCTGACCTTCGGGCGCCTGATGTCAGCGGTTCTTATCCTTCTGAACATTCCGCTGGCGCTGACAGGCGGGGCGCTCGCGCTCTGGGTCGCGGGCCTGCCGGTTTCGGTGCCCGCGACGGTGGGCTTCATCGCCCTGTTCGGAATCGCGCTCGGCAACGGCATGGTGCTGGTCAGCTTCATGGATGACTTCGCACGAGCAGGACGGGGCCGCGATGAACTTGCCATCGAGGCAGCAGGCCTTCGGGCCCTTCCCGTCCTGATGACGGCGCTGACGACGGCTTTGGGGCTTGCCCCATTGCTCTTTGCAACGGGCGTCGGTGCAGAGGTCCAGCGCCCACTGGCGACGGTGGTCACGGGCGGTCTCATCTCATCCACCGTGCTGACGCTCCTGGTGGTGCCCGCCCTGCACCGCTGGTTTGCGCCAAAACCGGAGGGACATCACTCTCTTATCGAGGCAACACACGCACACCCCGCCGTGCCGGCCGAGTGATCAAACAGCCGGGGCCGTGTCGTTTGATGCGGCCCCGGCACTCACCCGAACACTTCAAGGACACGCGCACATGACGAATGATGGATCACATGAAGCGGACCATAAAAATGGTCACGACCATACCTCGGGCAGCAATCTCGAACTGATTTTCGCTATTCTCTGCGGGACGGCGCTGGCCATCGGCTGGTTCGGATCGGTACTCAACCTTTTGCCCGGATGGCTCTCTCTCGGCCTGTTCGTTGCAGCCTATGGCTTTGGCGGATATTTTGCGTTGCGCGAGGCTGTCGAAAAGAGCCTTTCGGGAAAGTTCGAAATCGACTTCCTGATGCTGGTTGCAGCAGCGGGCGCTGCCATCCTCGGCGCCTGGGCGGAAGGGGCTTTGCTCCTTTTCCTGTTCAGCATCGGCCACGCGCTTGAGAACTACGCGATGGGCCGCGCTGGCCGCGCAATCGAGGCGCTCGCCGAGCTTGCGCCTGACACAGCGCTCGTCCGCCGCGACAGCCAGACCGCGGACACCCCGGTCGAAGACATCCGCCCTGGCGACATTGTTGTGGTCCGTTCCAATGAGCGTCTGCCGGTCGACGGTGTGGTGATTGCTGGTGAAAGCAGCGTCAATCAGGCCCCGATCACCGGGGAAAGCGCGCCGGTGGACAAGCGTCCGATGCCCGGCGCGTCTGCCGCAGACGTTGAAGCCGCCGGGCCCGAGCACAAGGTTTTCGCCGGCTCGATCAATGGCGGCGGCAGCCTCGATATTCTGGTGACCCGCCTGCCGTCTCAGTCCGCATTGTCACGGATCGTCAAACTCGTCTCCGAAGCTGAAACGCGCCAGTCGCCAACGCAGACCTTCGTCAAGCGCTTCGAGAAAATCTTTGTCCCGATTGTTATCATACTTGCTGTGGTCACTGCCTTTTCATGGCTGATCATAGACGAGACAGCAGCGCAGAGCTTTTACCGGTCAATGGCGGTCCTTGTCGCCGCCAGTCCGTGCGCGCTAGCCATCGCCACGCCGAGCGCCATTCTGAGCGGCGTCGCGCGCGCCGCACGCGGCGGGGTCCTGATCAAGGGCGGCGGACCTCTGGAAGCCCTCGGACGGATCGACGCCATTGCCTTCGACAAGACGGGCACCTTGACGATTGGCGAACCGAAGGTCGTCGATCTTGTCCCGTTCGATGGCGCTGGCACCGAACGCTTGCTGCGTGTCGCCGCAGCCGTCGAAGCCTTAAGCGACCATCCGCTCGCGAGAGCCATCGTTGAAGAAGCGCAACGCTGGAAACTTGGTGCCTTACCTCAAGCATCGGCGTTCAGTAGCCTGACGGGCAAAGGCGTCAGCGCGGTGATTGGCGACAAGACCGTCCTGATCGGCAAGCCCGGCCTGTTTGACGGCGAGAGCGGCCCACGCCTGCCTGAAACACTCGCTCGCGAAGTCGACGTGTTATTTGGCAATGGACGCACCATGATGGTGATTGCCGAAGGCGATCGCTTTCTGGGCGCAATTGGCCTGATGGATACGCCGCGTCCGGCGGCAAGGCGCGTCATCGCCCGCATCCATGAACTCGGCGTCACCCGGATGATGATGATTTCGGGCGATAACCACAGGGTCGCGAACGCCATCGCCCGCGATCTCGGGCTTGACGAGGCTTTCGGCGACCTGATGCCTGACGACAAAGTCGCAAAAATCAGGGCGCTTCGGGAACAGGGCGGCGTCGCCATGGTCGGTGACGGCGTCAATGATGCGCCTGCCATGGCGAACGCAGATGTCGGGATCGCCATGGGGGCCGCTGGCTCCGATGTCGCGCTTGAGACGGCAGATGTCGCCCTGATGGCAGACAATCTCGACACGCTGCCCTTTGCCGTAGGCCTCAGCCGGGCGACGCACCGAAATATCCGTCAGAACCTGTGGGTCAGCCTGGGCGTCGTCGCCATCCTCATTCCAGCGACGCTGTTTGGCCTCGGTATCGGTCCGGCGATTTTCCTCCACGAAGGCTCAACGCTCATTGTTGTTGCCAACGCTCTGAGGCTGCTCGCTTATAAAGACACCCAACTTTCGTCCCGACCCGGCGACTGACACCCGAATGTGATGCGCGCAAAAAAACACCGATCGAAGACGCGGCGCGCTCCGAGTGCTCATGCGGGTCCCACAGCGCGCGGCGCAAACAGGATCACCGCCGCACCTGCAAGACAGATCATCGCCCCGATCGCATCCCAGCGGTCTGGGCGCACACCTTCGACAGACCACAGCCAGATCAGCGAACTCAGGATGTAGACCCCGCCATAGGCGGCATAGGCGCGCCCGGCGGCAGCGGTGTCCACGAGCGTCAGAAGCCAGGCAAAAATCGCAAGGCTCAGCAAGCCCGGCATCACCCAGAGCACCGACTTGCCAAGCCGCAGCCAGGCCCAGAAAGCAAAACACCCGGCAATTTCGGCCAGCGCCGCGAAAAGATAGATCAGAAAGGTCGCGCGAATGTCCATGCTCGTCTTCTGGTCTGCTTCGGCGAGACTGACCAGTCGCAAGGACTGTCAACGCCCGATGCCCCTCTGGCGTCCACCGGGCAGTGTCCAGCTGATCCCGCGTTCGCGCGCCTCAATCACTAATGACCTGCCGCGCTGGCGTTCAAGGTCCGGACGCCATGGAACCATGGCAAAGGCCTTCTCATTTGCGATGATCGCCATGCGGCCCTGTGCAAGGTCAGCTGTCCGTTCAAAGACGCCCTCGAACCGCTCGCCCGTTTCGAGCGCAGAATACGCCCGACCTGACCGGTTCGTCTCGTCCGCTGCCGCTCGCCGCAGCTCTTCAAGCCGCATGCGACGGCGAACCTCTTCGCTGAGCCGGTCCTGACCATCCTCCAGCAAGCCCTCTCGACGCAGAAACCCAAGCCGCAAACGGCGCGCCTCATGCAGCCGCTTTTCGCCTTCACCGATTTCCGCAGGACTGACCTGATCGAGCCAGGTCTCCGCGCGCGCTTCGATCTGCGCCTCCATGGCCATCCAGGAGCGCACCCGAACACGAATGCCGGCGCCCCGCGCCACCTCATATTCCGCAGCCTGCTCAAGGTAGCGCTCGCCGATCTGCCAGATGCCGTCCGTGGCACGCGTCACAATCCCGGCGCGGCGAAGCGCTTCCAGCCTGCGCTTGTGCGCGAGCCGGTAGGCGCTTGAAGCTGACGGATCAGCCTCGGCATGCAGCGCGTCGGAATAAAACCCGCCGCTGCGCTCGGCGATCTCTGCGATGACCCGGTCTGAACGCGAGGGAGACCCCTGCTTGCGGGAGACCTCCACAACCGTGCCCCTGGGCGGCAAGGGATCATCTCCGGCCGGCACATAACAGGGCGTGCCCTCGAAGTCCTGAACGAGCAGGAATCTTTTGTCGGTGAGTTCATCCTCGGGTCCGTTCTGAATGACGGTCCCGCGAAGGGGCGGCGCATTATCGAGGCGCTCATCGAAGAAGCGCACTTTTGTCAGATGCGGGCCATGTTCGACCCCGGCCGCCAGCGCGCGGATAATGTCGCCGCGCCGCCCCATGGCCATCAGGGCGCGCTGCCAGTTCGGCTTGAGCTGCCAGATGTCGGTGCCGGTGGGTGCTGCCAGATGCAGCCCTTCCAGATGCGCCAGCCTCTGGCGCTGCAGGCTCTGCGTGAACCTCGCCTGAGCCCCGGAGGCCCGAGGCAGTTCAACCCGGTCATTCACCGCCAGCCCTGCAAGCTCCCGGTCAAGCCCGGTGAACCGGTCCATCGTCACTTCACGCTGCCGGGCTTTCGCGATCTCGACATCACGGCGCGGTCCAAGCTCCTGGGTGAGACCTTCCTCAGCGCGGGCGCGCAAGCCCTTCATCAGATAATCGCGCGCGATGACAAGGTCCTGTCCCATCGCATCCTTGCCGCGAATGACAATATGGGTGTGCGGATGGCCTGTATTGTGGTGATCGACGGCGACCCAGTCGAGGCGCGTGCCGAGGTCGCGTTCCATCTCGTCCATGAGCCGCCGGGTCGTCGCTTTCAGATCACCAATCTCGCCCGCATCCTCCGGCGAGACAATGATGCGAAACTGGTGACGGTCATCCTGGCTTCGTTCTGCGAACTCCTGCCCGTCCACGCGCTCACCTTCGCGCCCATAAAGCTCGCCGCCCCTTCCATCGCGGTCCACCCCGTCGCGCCGGATGTAATGGATGTGCCGTCCATAAGCCGCCACACCGATACCGGTTCGGGCGCGCGCAATGTGCACTTTGACGACGACCCGCCGCATCCGGACGCGCTCAATGTGTCCGGCGCGTGACAAGGCATAGATTCCCGCCGCGCTGCCGCGTCCGATGCGGGCTCCGGTGAAGGCGGGCCGAGTCGCCTTCCGGTTCAGCCCCTTCGCAGCCTTCAGAACCCGCGCACGAAACCGCTTTGAAGACCCCGCACCAACATCGCGCAGCTTGCCGAGCCGGGGCGTGAAGTCCGTGTCATCGACCATGGCGCGTCTCCGCCCACAGACGCCAAAAAACCCCAATGAATTCAGCAAAACCCATGAAAACCGGGCGCCACATTTTCCGGCATGAGACGCCAAAAAAGAGATGTGCAGACAATGGCTTATGCACTCCTTGGTGCATGAGCTTCAATCTTGCCCGTTCGGGTTCGCTTACCCATCCCATGCCGCCTTTCGCCGCAAATTGCCGCCACATGCCGGAATACGCCGCCATCTCGATTCACTTCCACTCCAGGATCAGACGCGCCACGCCAACGACATCATGGATTTCAACGGGTCCGAAATAGCGTCCATCGAGGGAATCGGGGTGCGCATTCATCAGGAAGAGCTGGTCTTGCCCAAGCACCACACAGCCCTCCCAGGACGGCAAATCCCGCCCCAAAGAGTCCCGCAATCGCGCCTCTCCCGCGACAGTTCCGTTGATCATTATCTGCGTGTCTGTCCGGCAGATTTCATCGCCGGGCAGCCCGGCTACCTGCTTCAGAAGCGGCCAGTTCCGCCCGACAAATCCGTGCTCCTCTGCCCACTGCGCGTCATCGCTTCTGGCTGAGACGACGACCCATCTGCCAAGGGTGAATGGCTCGTCGTTCAGCCAGTACAGACCTTGCGGCGCGCTGCCTGTCCGGTTCCAGATCAGCCGATCCTGAGGCGTAGGGACTGCGCCGAACAGGGCGAGCCCGATGCCCAGAAGGCCAATGCCGATCACATAGTTTCGCCGTCTCATGACCGCAGCGGCTCGCCTGTCGAGGCCCATCTCTGGCGGTTCGACCAGTCCACAAGATCAGCTCTCGTGTAATAGACGCGCCAGCCATGTTTGCGGTAGATCGGCCCGCGTCCCTGATAGCGATAATGGCTGAGGGTGATGGGCGACAGGTTGAGAAATTCTGCCGCCTCGATGGCGGTCAGAAGCTCGGGCAGATCCTCACGCTGTGGCGGTTTCCGGTTATCTTTGGCCATGATGTCAGGCTCCTTTTCGTGGCTGTAAAGTCCACGAAAAGGATGCCGCCAGACGCCGCCATTTGTAGCCGCAAAAAGCGCATGTGCGCTTTTTCACCTGCCTGTTTACCATTGTTTCCACACGCAAAAACCGCCCCGGAGCTGATCTCCGGGGCGGTTCGTTGGCGATGGATCGGAACTCTAATCCCGCGGGTTCCAGAGGATCACGTGGCGGCCTTTCTTGCCTTTCACGGGGGCGAGGTTCGCGTAGATCTTGCGCGGGCCGATCTGCGGGTCTGCGAGGGTGATCGAGACATATTCGCGCCCTGATGCTTTGGCTTTGCGAAGCCATCCGCCGCCGATCTCGGTCGAGGTTTCTCCGGCGAAGATGCGGTAGTCGGGCTGTCCGTCGGCGGCTTTTTCCGCGTTCTTCTCGATGCGGATGGCAGCGGTGAGGTTCATCATTGCAAGAGCGCCTTCGAAGCCTGTTTTGGTCTCAGAGACATATCCGAGTGCGTTGGCCATGGTTGTAGTTCCTTTCGTTTCCATGTCGCCTGAGGGACCCCTTGTCCCCGTCGACGCCGGACCGTCAGGACGGCGCAGGGCGGGCCTGAACCGCTTGCGGGCGAAACGTAGTGGAGCACCGGACAGGCAAGAAAACTTGGTCCGCGAGGAGCCGCGCAGCGGCGGGGAAGTTTTCTTGAATGGCCGGTTTCATGGCCCGACAGGCGTCGTCCAGGTCACACGGCATGAGACGGGAACAAGGGGTTCGGTGCGCATCAGGTGGAAACGGATGAACCAACGCTGACCGACATTTCGGAAAGCCAAGCGAGACCCAAAGACGGGCGATTTTTTTCGGCGCTGTTCAATCAATGAACCCTCTGCCTGCGCCCAGGCAGCGTGGATTCGTATGCGGAAAACCGCCCGGCGACTGTCACCGGGCGGCTCCGTCATCCGCCTGACGAGGAGACTAAAAGGTCAGGCGGCATCCTGCTGATCGAAGGCTTGCGTCCTGGCCCCATCAATGTGTTCGACGCGCGCGAACAGGCCCGCAATCCGCGCCCATGCGTCGGCGGGCGGTGAGCCTGCACCCTCGACAAGGCGGGCGGGCGGCACCTGCATCCATGCGGGCCGCCAGTCGGGATTGGGCTCGCATCCATGGCCGGTGATCCGGTTGCCGATGATTGCTTTCTGGACCTTGGCGGTGTCGCCAGCGCAGCTTTCCGCCAGCGCCTTCGATCCGATGTCAGCAACCATGGCATGGATCGCCCGCTTGTCGCGCAGGAGGTCGAAGAAGGCGGGTTCCGGTTTCCAGTATGCAGGCAAATCCGTCTCGCAAACATGCAGCACGGCCTCGACAACCGGCCCGCCTGCTTCCAGTGTCTGCGCCATGGTGAAAGCCAGCACCTCCATGACTTCCTCGTCGGACATGGCAAGCAAGGCGGCGAAGATCTCGCAAAGCCGGTAGGCGTCAGTATTGCGCCGCGGATCGGCGGACACGCTGAGCGCCTCAAACAGGGAAGCGATGCGGGCGCGCTTTCCCTCTATCTCGGCGGCGGCTTTTGATACCTCAAGGCTGGCGCGCGTCTCCTCCTTGCGGCTTGTGCATTCATGGGCGCGGACTTGCCAAAGGGCGCTGCCGGTCATGGCGTGGGCCACCATCAGGCGCAGCGCGATGGCGGGCTGGCCCGCAAGGCTTGCCGATGCTGCGCCATGGCGATGCAGGAGAATGTAGTCTGCGAGCGGGCCGGACATTTCCGGTTTGACGGGCGCGGCAGGCGCATCGTCCTTGCCAGCCTTCGCCGTCTCCTGCCGCCGCGCCTCGGCCTTTGAGATATATCCCTCATGGAAGGTCACAGTGCCGTCATGGCGAAGCTCGACATAGACCTTGCCGCCTTGGCGTTTGGTTCGCGTCTGGTGGTCCCAGCGATGGAAGAACGCCCCGCGTTCAAGGCAGACAACGTCCTTCCAGCCTTCTGCAATGAAAGCCTCTATGCGCTGCGCCACGGCGGCAGACTGGGCCTTCCAGAAGGCGCCCGGATCGGCGAACACGCCATGCTCGCCGAACAGGTCGGCGGTGATCTGGCCTTCATAGTCGGCGATGTCGAACAGCGCCTTGTCGGTGGTGATGATCGCGCCGCCGGTGATCCATGCCTTGCAGTTGCGCCCTCGCGGGGCGCGTTCATCCTCGCTTTCATAGAGCCGCAGCCATTCGGCCTGCTGCTCCTCTGTGGCGAGTGTCAGGGCGCGGATCGTCTCGCGGTCGATCTCGTCCTCGGCGTAAAGCTTGCGGATCGGTTCAGCGAGCGAGGCCAGCGCCAGAACACGCCGCACCAGAAGCTCGGTGACGCCAAAGAAGCCAGCGATCTCGTCCACGCCGCGCCCCTCATCGTGCAGGCGTTTGAAAGCCGTGTACTGCTCCATTTCAGAAGCTGGCAGGCGTCCGACATTCTCGATGACGGACGCAGCAATGGCGCTGGCGGCGTCTTCCTCGGCCATGATTGCGCAAGGAACAAGCGGGGTTTCACCCGTCTCCTTCTCGATCTCTTTGAGGGCGAAATAGCGCCGCCGTCCGGCAACTACGCCATAATGATCGCCTTCCTTGCGAACGAGCAAAGTCTGGCGAATGCCGCTCTCGCGGATGGATGGCAATATGTCGGACACGTCCGGCTTCTTCCGGCTGTGGCGCATATTCAGTTTTGAAATCCGAAGTTCGGACAGGGGGATGGTTTTGAGAATGGGCTGGGCCATGATCTGGCTCCTTGTTGATTGAGGGGTTTTGAGATTGGGGGTGCGCCATCAGGCGCGCGCCCCGCTGGTTTCCAGCGCTGCGCAAAGGCGGCGGGCGGCGGCGCGGCCTGCGTCCAGCGCCTCGGGCAAAAGCTCCTGCGCGACCTGCGTCAGGTAGCTATTGTCGCCATCCGGATAGTTCGCCTCGATGCCCCAAAGGCTCGCCGCATGGGCGTCCAAAGTGACGCCCTCCAGCGCCACGGAAAGAACGATCCCGCAATAGAACCATTCGTCCTTGCGCCATGCGGCCATGACGGCTTCGGCCTTAGCCTGCGCCTCGGCGAAGCGTTGCCTGTGATTGGGTCCGGGGCCGATGAACCCCGGCGCGTCCTTGTAGAGCGAAGGCCAGAATCCGTCCTGGCGCTGATCGGGCGCATCTCCGCAATCGTCGCGCACAATCCGCGCGATGATCTCGAAACCTGCGACCTCGCAAGAGATGCTGTCGCCCTCGCAAACGAAGGTCTGGAAGCGCTGCGTAAACGTCATGCCGCGCCCTCCTTGAAGAGGCCTGCAATCGCGATCCAGTGCGGGCGAGCTTTTGTCAGGCGCGCCGCAACCCCGAAAACCGGGGACCACTTTTCGGTGCGGCGCTTGGGGACGGCATGTTCGCAGCATTCGTCGCAACGGTAAGCGCTCGCATCGGGTTCGCAGCACTCGCGCGGAGTGCGGCAGGCCAAGCAGAAGCCTTCCTGCCAGCGGTCAGCCTGCTGCAATTCTTCGACGGTGAAACGATAGCGGGTGGTTTCGGGAGTCATGTCCAAGCCCTCCGCCTATCGCGACCAGAAAATGTGGACTTCATCAAAGCCCGTCTGGAACACCATGATCTCGCCATTCAGCGCCATGTCGCGGGCAAGGGCCTGCCAGTCGATATAGTAGCGAAGGCTTTCGGGAATCTGGGTTCCCGTGTCCTCGTGCAGGCTCTCGGCAAAGTCTGCGGCGCTGCGATATTCGCCCGCATAGTCCTCGAAGGCGGCGCGCGCCTCGGCGAGGTCGTCGCCGAAATGGCTCATGAGTTTCGCCCCAAGCTCGCCATGTTCCTCGATGAAATCGGCAAGCTCGCAAACGGTTTCGAATGAGGCGTACTCGGACAGGTTCGCGCCCTCGAAGCCTTCATAATCGTGGATCGCCCATTCCTCGGCGTCGGGCACAGGCGAGTCCGCAAGCATGGCGCGAACCTGTTCCCAAATCTCGTCAGGGGTGGTCGCGTCAATCCATCGGCCATGCAGGCAGCCCGAATTGTAGGCAGCAAGGCAGGCCACGTAGATGCGCGGTCTGTCGGGCTGCGCGGGTGCGGGCGTTGCCGCGTGCGCGTGGGTGCAAATCTGGTCAGTCATGTCAGTCTCCTCTCCCGCCCGCGTTCTTTTCCCGACAGTCGGGTGGGCGGCGAGGAGGTGCTCAGCCAGAGCGTGATAGGGCGGCGCGCAAGGGGAAGCTGTAGGTATGACGCCTAAAGACGATCACAGATGAAAAAGTCCCGCCCCCTTGCGCGGCGACCGCGCTCTGGCAGACGCACCGTCCGCCCACCTGACTGATGGGAACAGATATTGAGGCGGAGGGAGGCAGGGGTCGCTGGAAATCTACATTTGCCGTTGTGTGGCACGCACGACGAAGACGGACCCGATTGGTCCGGTTTGCAAAGCGTCGATCTTGAGGCCGCCCACTACGACGTTCAATCTGCTTACTTCATCGAGTTGCTTCAGCCGCAATATGACCTGCGAAAGTTGAGACAAACGATTTCAAGCTTGTCATCTCGGACATATTTTCGAACGCGCCTGATTTGACAGCTGACTTCGGCGAAGCAATGACACTTGCGGCGGTGTAAAGCCGTTCCTGAACGAGCTTTTC
Source organism: uncultured Caulobacteraceae bacterium (assembly GCA_937138625.1). Lineage (GTDB taxonomy): Bacteria > Pseudomonadota > Alphaproteobacteria > Caulobacterales > Caulobacteraceae > CAKZPF01. The sequence continues at coordinate 507,374 of CAKZPF010000003.1, forward strand.
ACACAAAAGATCGTATCGCTTGAGATAAGACGCGCCTTCAAACTCTGGAAAGACCGGAAAGTGCGGGGAACGATCTGTAACCGGCTTTCTTGATTTTTCGGTATCTTCTACGAGCATTAACCAGCCCAGAAATGGCGTTGACTGTTTACCGAATGCGCCTTCGCGATTGGCGGTCCACAGATCATGGGCATTGCCAATCGCTTCTTCTGTCCGGTTGTTGAAGTTATTTCCGAAGGAAGGGCCAACTTGGCTTTTCAATTCAACTGCGGCTACGAGCCGACCCTTGTTGATTACAACGAGATCCCATTGCTTCGTGGGCCTAAAATAACCTGGAAGCGTCACAACCGATTTTTTGCGATGGATTTCGGCACTGGCGAGACCATTGGCTTCGATCAGATCAAGAATTAAGGCAACAAAACCGTCCATGTTCTTGCCGGCTGTAACACCAGAGCGCTCGCCTTGGTCGATCACACCGGCTTCAGCTTGCTTCTGCTTCGCCTTCTGCCGGTTACCCCAGAAGGCCATCACGGCATCTCGCGCTTTAACTTCATAGTCAGCTAAGTTGAGTGTCACCGCTGCCTCCTATCGCAGCGCGCTCCTTCGCGCTCAGCGCGTACAGGTCGAAGACTGCTTCGTTGCAGCTCGACGGATCGAGACTGCGAGCCGCTTCAACGAGGTGAGCGCGCACATCTAAAGGAACGGTCCGCCAGTGAGGCACTCGAATTCGCCGAAGATACTGCGCCTGAAAACGTAGGTAGCCGCCTCGCATCTTGGTCGAATATGTTGCGACAAAAAGTTTGGCAATGCCCGATTTCAGAACAGCCTGAAGCGCTTCAGGATGCCATTCGCCACAGGTGATGAAGTAGAGATTGTGGTGAGGGTATAAACCGTGATTCTCAAATACGATGTGTGCACTACCTTTGATGTCAGGAATCAAGAGCTTTGGTTGAGATGCAATCTCGGGATAGATGCGATCGATCGTGCGATACCAGTTCGCTGGAGCCTTTTTAGCGACGTGGCGTTTTGAAATGACCTCCTTCCGTGTTTCCAGATAAGCTCGAAGCTTTGGGTAGCGCTTCAAATCGACCAGACCACCATGCTTAGCGAAAGGGTTTATGACCCCTAGACCGCGCCAAGCGACATGCCCTTCTTGAATATCTTTGGTCATGACCAGAGGGAGCTTGCGATCAGCTTCGACGTCCAATTCGTCGAAAGGGCCAATAAATGCCTTGTCGGCACCCGTCGCAACACCAATACCGACCTTACAGCCTGCTTCCTCCAGAGTTGGGAACGACGCCTCCAGCCGCCGAACAAGTTGAAGCTGATCACTGGATTCCAAAATCCACGGTTCAGCGCCAAGTGCAATTCCCGCCACTTCCTTGGCGGGGCTGTGTTCATCGAGCCGTGGGGCCCGAAGCTGCTTGGCGAGCTTGGCCAACGCCTTGCTCTCAACGAGCGGGCGGCTCGCGATGCGAGTTGGTCCCGGCTTGTCCCTGGCAATAACGGTAATGGCCGGGTAGGCGATCACATCTGCATGAAAGGCCGGAACATCGTACATGTCTACATAGGTCTGAAGGTGAAAACGATCCGCGACTAGTTTTCGAAGAGGCCCGCCATAACGGTTCTTCATCCATCGATCTGCACAGATGAAACCAAGACGGCCTTTTGTTCGGAGCAGAGTCAGCCCCCGTTCGATGAAGGGTATGTAAAGATCAGCGCGGTCATAAATCGTCGAGTAGGCGGCGCGATACTCGGCAATCAGAGCAGCAGGGATGTTTTCCTGACGCACATACGGTGGGTTGCCGACAACGAAATCGAAATGTCCGTCGATCTCGGCAAGCAAGAAATCGCCATGAATCAGCCAAGACTGAACGAGCGAGGCCGCTTCGGCGTGCGAGAACCCCGATCCTGCCAGGATCGCAATGATGCGCGCTTTCGTTTTGGTGAAGGTCAATCGGTGGATTTCAACCGCGCGAATAGCGGAGTGAAGCGCCTTTAGGTCTGCTGGACGTTTCTCTGAGCGGTCCCATACATCAACCAGGCGCTCCACGCAGGGAATTAGGAAATCGCCCTCGCCGAAAGAGGGCTCAAGCAGGCGCATCCGGAATAGAGACTCACTGCGGTTGTAACCCGACAAGTCGAGGATGAACTCAACCACTTCGCGTCGTGTGAAAACCGCGCCACGCTCTTCTGAGTCGGCTTCAGACATCGCTTCAACAGCTTGGCTAACCGGACACAATCCAGGAAGAAAGCTGGATCGAGAGGCGATGTTCGGCACGGAATGAGCCATAGTGATCCTTATCAAATGAACCGCACTCGCACGCAGTTCAGACTGCTGTACGGTTCACGAAAGCAATAGGCAGAGATTCGGTATTTTGCACGCCCAGAACAAAATAGGTACGAGATTTGTGGAGTCCAGTCAAGACTGGTTGAAATTCCGACGAAATGTGCGACCCGGAAAAGGGTTTAATGAGGATCTCGATCTCCACTTCAGCGCCCGTGACCCCTCTGGCGCCAGCCAGTGGGAAGCGCGGGCGCGCGGCCAGCCGGCGAGGCCCAGCACCACGTTCTTCAGACGAACAACCGGACCCTCATTGAGCCTCGCCGGGCCGGTCGGCGCAGGATGGCTCCTGCGGCTCCGGGGCGAGCGCCGGGCGAAGGTCGGCGATCACCCTGGACCGCCATGATACCTCTCATCGGCCTATCCAGCCGGGCGAACAGCCCCGCGCCTTTGGCGCGGGCGGGCCGCAAAGGACTCCGTGCCTCTGAACGGCTTGATCAGGCCGCGGTCTTCGTGATCCCGAACTGCGATCCGAGAAGTTCGACGAGATAGCCGCCATCGCGCAGCGCTTCGGCTTTCAGGATGAGATAGCGCATGCTGTGTTTCAGCGACGGCCCATTCCAGTCCTCGGTCACGCGGTCCTTGCCAAAGATCACTTCTGCGATTTCGCGGCGATTGAGCCCGGCTTCCAGACAGTCCAGCGCGATGAGGCCATTGCGCAGCATCGCCGTGCGTTTGGTCCAGCGCGGCTCTGTCAGGTCCGGCCCATCGCCGATCAGCGCGAGCGCGGCTTTCTGGGCCTTCACCTTGCGTTCGAAGGCATCAAGATCAGAAATGGTGAGGTTCATCCTCACTGGCTCCATCCCGAGAAGGGAGAGACCTGTGCAGCGCACCTGGACGACGCAGCCCTTGCCGCGGATCAGCAGGAATTCGCGACCGATGGAATCGGTGATGTGGGTGATGTTGCAGATCGGCACGGTGCGCTCCCAGATATCGCAGGTCTGGCCGGGGCGAAGCGAGCTGCAATTGACCTCGACCTGATCGGGATAGGCAAGCCGGGTCCAGACGACATCGGCCTCGAATCCGTTCTTTGCAGGATCGGGCATGAAGGCAAAGCCGAGCCGTTCGGCCATGGTCTGAGGCACGCGGGATTTCAGGAGGCGGATGCTGGCGCAGGGCGCCTGCATCTCGGAAATGTCGTCCGGCGTGCGGCTTTCCGCGTAGCGGCGAACCTTGTTGCTGCGACGGGCATATTCCCAGGCCCAGCGATCCTCCGAGAGCCGCCACAAATAATCATACTTTGCGGTGAATGCGTCTGTTTCGAGTGTGAATGTCTTCATGGTTGAACTCCCTTCTTGCGGGAATTCCGGCAAGAAGTGTGCCAACGCTTGTTTGGCGCTTCTCTCTGACGACCTCAATTAAGATGTCTGAAAACAGTGTTCTAATTGCTTTGCGTCTAAACAACGACCCAGTTTCGTTTCGCTTGTGACACGAAAAACCGCCGCAAACTCTACAGAAGAGCGCTTTTGTCATCCTTTGCCGCAATATGCCGGAACGCGCCGCCTTGCGCCGCGTTCGGCCTCCATTTGCCGCCATTCACACTCCCGTAGAATTCATCCGTCTGCGATCCTTGGCTCTGTTGAAATGAACAGTCGGAGCCCTGGGATATGTCCCTTCAAGCGCACCATACCGAAACAGAAACCCGGCGCAGCAGCATGCTGCGCACGGCCTTCTGCCCGGTGGTGCGCGAGGCGCTGGAAGCGCCTGACACGATCGAGGTGATGGCCAATCCGGACGGCTCGGTCTGGATCGAGAAGGCTGGCGTGGGCGTCATCATTTCGCAGCACACACTTGCCCCTTGCGACCGCGAGCGCGTCATCCGCCTGGTCGCCTCCGGGGTGGGAGAGGCCGCAGGCCGCACCTCCCCGATCGTCTCTGCCGAACTCCCGGGCAGCGGCGAGCGGTTTGAAGGGCTTCTCCCACCTGTCTCGACAGCCCCATGCTTTTCGATCCGCAAGCCCGCGACCACACCGTTCGAACTCGGCGACTATGTCACCCAGGGCGCGCTCGCGCCTGCACTGGCACAGGCCCTGAAAGACGCGATTGCCAGCCACGCCAACATCCTGATCGCGGGCGGCACGTCCTCCGGCAAGACGACCTTCACCAATGCCTTGTTGGCAGAAGCCTCACTCCATGACGACCGTATCGTCATCCTCGAAGACACGCGCGAGCTGAGATGCGTTGCGCCCAATGTGGTCCAGCTGCGCACCCATCGCGGCAGTACGAGCCTGCAGGACCTTGTCCGCTCGACACTGCGCCTGCGGCCGGACCGAATCATTGTCGGCGAGGTGCGCGGGGCCGAAGCGCTCGACCTGCTCAAGGCCTGGAACACCGGCCATCCGGGTGGGATCACGACGCTGCATGCCAACTCCGCCCACGGCGCACTGGCCCGGCTTGAACAGCTCACCCTGGAAGCCACACCGCGCGCGCCCTTCGACCTTATCGCAGAGGCGATTGATGTCGTCGTGTTCATGAGCCGCACCGGCGGCCAGCGCCGCGTTGAAGAGGCGCTGCGCGTCACCGGCTTTGACGGCGAGGGGTATCAGACCCAGCCGCTCGTCTCCCGCTCTCTATCCCTCGTCCAACATGGAGAAACCCAATGACGCTCTATAATCACCTCCAGACTGTGAACCGAACGGTTCAGGTCGCGGCCTGTATCGGCCTCGGCCTCATGATCGCAGGCCCGGCTCATGCCGCAGGCTCCGGCATGCCCTGGGAAGGCCCGCTCGATCAGATCCTGACTTCGATCGAGGGACCGGTCGCGCGCATCGTCGCGGTGATCATCATCACCATTACCGGCCTGACGCTGGCGTTCGGAGAAACGTCCGGCGGCATGCGCAAGCTGATCCAGATCGTCTTCGGCCTGTCCATCGCCTTCGCCGCGACCTCGTTCTTCCTGACCTTCTTCAGCTTCGGCGGCGGAGCGCTGGTGTAATGGCCGACGGCTATGAAATCCCCCTCCATCGCTCCCTGACCGAGCCGATCCTTATGGCGGGCGCGCCGCGCACGGCCGCCATCGCCATCGGGACGCTCGCTGCCGCGGTCGGCCTCGGCCTCCAGCTCTGGATACCGGGCCTCGTCCTCTGGGCGGTGGGGCATTCGGCGGCGGTGTTCATGGCGCGCTCTGATCCGGATTTCATGGCCGTCGCAGGCCGCTCGACGCGCCACAAGGAGCATCTGACATGTTGAACCTCAAAGAATATGCAGAGACCCCGGTCCTGCTGTCCGATTATCTGCCCTGGGCCTGTCTCGTCGCGCCCGGCGTCGTCCTGAACAAGGATGGCAGCTTCCAGACCACGTTCAAATATCGCGGCCCTGACCTCGAAAGCTCGACGGAAGAAGAACTCGTCTCTGTCATGGCGCGGGTCAACAATGTCCTGCGCCGGTTTGGTTCAGGCTGGGCGCTCTTCTTCGAGGCGCAGCGCCATGAGGTGCATGACTATCCGGAAAGCGATTTCCCCGATGCGCTCAGCTGGCTGGTGGATCAGGAGCGCGCACTACAAGCGGAAGAATCCGGAACCCGATTTGAAAGCGCCTACTATCTGACCCTGCTCTGGCTGCCGCCCGCCGATGCCACGGGCCGCGCCGAGAAGGCCCTGATCCAGCGCGCCGAGACCGAAGACGCCGCGACCTGGCGCCACCGGCTGGAGACATTCCAGCAACAGGCGGACAGGGTTTTTGATCTCCTTTCCACATGTCTCGCGGAAATCTCAATGCTCACCGATGACGAGGCGCTGACTTACCTCCATTCGACCATTTCGACCAAACGACACCCCGTCGTCACCCCAGAGCTTCCCGTCTTCCTCGACGCCGTTCTTGCCGATGAACCCTTCGCGGGCGGGCTCGAACCGATGATCGGCGACGCGCATCTCAGAACCCTGACTATTCTGGGTTTCCCCGCCTCAACACTGCCCGGCATACTCGATGAGCTCAATCGCCAAGGCTTTGCCTATCGCTGGGCGACACGCTTCATCGCGATGGACAAGGCCGAGGCTGAAAAAGTCCTCGGCAAGAAGCGCCGTCACTGGTTCGCCAAGCGCAAATCCATCGGCGCGGTGCTGCGCGAAACAATGTTCAACGAACAGGCCGCGCTCGTTGACAATGACGCCGACAACAAGGCCGCAGATGCCGATGCGGCCCTGCAGGAGCTCGGCTCCGACCTTGTCTCCTATGGCTATGTCACCACGACGATCACCGTTGCCGATCCTGATCGGCGTAGTGTGGACGAACACATCCGCGTGGCCGAGCGCATTGTGAATGGCCGCGGCTTCACCGCGATCCGCGAGACGCTCAACGCCGTTGATGCCTGGCTCGGCAGCCTGCCCGGTCACCCCTATGCCAATGTCCGCCAGCCCATCCTGCACACGCTGAACCTTGCCCACATGGTGCCGCTCTCAGCGGTCTGGGCGGGCGAGGAGACGAACCGCCTTCTCAAGAGCCCCGCGCTCATCCAGGCGCAGACTGATGGCACGACGCCCTTCCGCCTGAACCTCCATATCGGCGATGTCGGGCATACGCTGGTCGTGGGTCCGACCGGTGCCGGCAAGTCGGTGCTGCTCTCGCTCCTCGCCCTGCAATGGAAGCGCTATGAGGCGGGCCAAGTCTTCATCTTCGACAAGGGAAGGTCCGCGCGCGCCGCAACGCTTTGCATGGGCGGCGCGCATATTGATCTTGGCGGTGCCCGCGCCCCGAGCCTCCAGCCCCTGAAGGATATCGACACCGAACATGGCGCGAGCTTCGCCGCTGACTGGATCGCCGGGCTCTGCACGAATGAAGGCGTCGCCATGACGCCAGACCTCAAGGCAAAGCTCTGGGAAGCCATCCAGTCTCTTGCTTCAGCGCCTGAAACCGAACGCACGCTAACAGGCCTTAGCCTGATGCTGCAGGACGACACGCTCAAATCGGCGCTGCACCCGTTCACGCTGGAAGGCCCGCACGGCCGCCTGCTCGATGCCGATTATGAAAGCCTCGCCCTCGCGGACACCGTCTGTTTCGAGATGGAAGAGCTGATGCATGCGAAAGGCGCGGTGGCGCCGGTCATCACCTATCTCTTCCACCGGCTGGAAGAGCGGTTCACCGGCAAGCCCACGCTGCTCATTCTGGATGAAGCCTGGCTCTTTCTTGACGACCCCATGTTCGCGGCGCGCATCCGCGAATGGCTGAAGACCCTGCGCAAGAAGAACGTGTCCGTCGTATTCGCGACGCAGAGCCTTGCGGACATTGCGAACTCAAGCATCGCGCCAGCCCTCGTTGAGTCCTGCCCGACACGCATCTTCCTGCCGAATGAACGCGCTCAGGAGCCGCTCGCCCGCGAGACCTATCAGCGGTTCGGCCTCAATGCCCGCCAGATCGAACTGATCTCAAGGGCCACGCCAAAGCGTGACTATTACTACCAGTCGCCGCTCGGCGCGCGCGTCTTCGACCTCGGCCTCGGCCCCATCGCCCTCTCGGTTTGCGGTGCGTCCTCGCCGGAAGATCAGGCCCGCATGGACCGCATCTGGGCCGAGACCGAAGGCGACGGCTTCGCTGCCTGCTGGCTGATCGAGAAGGGCCTGCCCTGGGCGGCGGACCTGCTCACCCGCTGGCCCAGCCATGCGCCTGAAGGCGCCGATCCGATCTCACCAGTCCACGCCATCGCCGCCGAATAGGAGCCCCGCAATGAAACGCATACTTGCCTCCGCTTTGATCTGCGCCGCGCCGCTCTCCATCCTCATCGCGCCGCCCGCCTCAGCCCAATGGACGGTCTATGACCCGGCCAACCACATCCAGAACATCTACCAGGCCATCCGGTCCCTCCAGGAAGTGAACCAGCAAATTCAGCAGCTCACCCATGAAATCGAGATGCTGGAAAACATGGCCCGCGACCTCGAAGCGCTGCCGGATTCTATCGCCGACGACATCTTGCGCCGTATGCGCCGCATCGAGGATCTGATGCGCGAGGCCGAAGGCATCGGCTACCGCGTCGAAGAAATCGAGCGCGAGTATGAAGAGGTGTACCCGGAAGACTATGGCGCCGAGCCGCCGCGCCAGGCCGTGCTCGTCGAAGAGGCCCGCGCCCGCTGGCGCCAGTCCCGCACGGCGTACAGGGACAGCCTCACCGTCACAGCGCAGGTCGTCTCCACAGCGCGCGCTGACAGTGACAGCCTCGACCGGCTGATCGCGGACAGCCAGTCCGCCGTCGGCAATCTCCAGGTCGCGCAGGCCGGCAACCAGATCGAGGCGCTGCAGACCGAGCAGCTCATGCAGATGGAAGCCATGATGGCGGCGCATTACCGCGCCGAAGCGCTGGAACGCGCCCGCCAGCTCGCCGAAGCCGAACGCGGCCGCGCGCGGACCCGGGCATTCCTCGGAGAGTAGCGGGCCATGGACGTGATCGACACCTTCCTCGCGACTTTTATCGCTTACATCGACAGCGGGTTCGGCTTGCTGGCGGGCGATGTCGCATACCTGTCGACCACGCTGATCGCGATCGACATTACGCTGGCGGGCCTGTTCTGGGCGCTCTCCCAGAACACGGACGTCATCGCCGGGCTCCTCAAGAAGGTGCTCTATGTCGGCTTCTTCGCCTTCATCATTGGCAACTTCCCGCTGCTCGCCGGCATCGTCTTTGACAGCTTTGCCGAACTCGGAGTGACCGCAGGCGGCGGCACGATGACCGCCGATGATCTGCTGCGCCCCGGCTTCATCGCCAGCGTAGGTCTCGATGCCGGTCAGCCGCTGCTGGAGGAGATCGGCGACATGCTGGGGCCGATTTCGTTCTTCCATAACTTCATCATGATCGCCGTCATGTTCGTGGCCTGGGCGATCATCATGGTCGCCTTTTTCGTGCTGGCCGTGCAGCTCTTCATCACCATTCTGGAGTTCAAGCTGACGACGCTCGCCGGGTTCGTGCTCGTGCCTTTTGCCCTCTGGAACAAGACGACGTTCCTGGCTGAACGCGTCCTCGGCAATGTCATCACCTCGGGCATCAAGCTCATGGTGCTCGCCGTTATTATCGGCATTGGCTCGACGCTGTTCTCGTCGGTGACCGATGCGTTCCGCACCGGCGATGATGTGACACTGGCGCAGGTCATGGGCACAGTGCTCGCCGCCATCGTCTTCTTCTGGATGGGCATCTTCGCGCCCGGCATCGCCTCTGGTCTCATTACCGGCGCGCCGCAGCTGGGCGCGGGGTCCGCTGCAGGTGCAGCCGCCGGTGTCGCGGCCGGGACCTATGTCGCCGGGATGGGCGGGCGTGCCGCTGTCGGCGCGGTCGCAGGTGGGGCCTCCTCAGCCGTCAAGGCCGGCGCCAGCATGGCGGGTGCGGCGCGCACTTCTTATACGCTGGGCTCTGTCGCCTCCGGCCCATCCGGCGCGGGGGGCGTGGCCGCAGGTCTTGCCGGTGTCGCACGTGCAGGCGGCGACGCCATGCGCCGCGCGGCAAGCCGCCCCGCTCAGTCGATGCGCGAGGCTTATGCCCGCGGCAGTCAGGGCGCCTGGCGCGCCACCGGCGGGTCTGAGACCGCATCCATGCAAAACTCTGCCTCCGGATCATCTTCATCCCAAAGCCCCGGCTGGGCGCGGCGCATGCAGACCCAACAACGTGTCGGTCAGGCAGGCCAAATGGCCGCCCATTCGATCCGCGACGGCGATCGCGGCGCTTCCGGCGCGAACCCAACTCTCAAAGACAAGGACGATTAGACGATGGCTTTCAGGCGATCTTCCTCCAGCTATGGGCCAAGCCCGTTCCCCGAAACGCCTTACAGACAAGCGGGGCAGGTATGGGAGCGCGTTGCCGGTTTGCCAAAGGCAAAACAATCCATCCGGGGGATGGATTGTAGGCAAGGCGCGCCGCGGCAGCGGCCCGCAGGCTCCCGCTTCAATCCAACAAGACAGGAGGCCTGAGCCATGGCGTTCAAGCGTTCATCATCAAGCTATGGCCCAAGCCCGTTTCCCGAGACGCCCTATCAGAAGGCAGGGCAAGTCTGGGACGAAAGAATAGGCTCCGCCCGCGTGCAGGCGAAAAACTGGCGGCTCATGGCGCTCGGCTGCCTCGGGCTCTGCTTCGTCACGTCCGGCGCGCTCGTCTGGCGCTCGATGCAATCGACCGTCACACCCTATGTGGTCGAAGTCGATGAGACCGGCGCGGCAAGAGCCATTGCTCCGGCAACAGAGCGCTACACGCCGACCGATGCGCAGATCGCCCATCACCTGGCCAACTTCATCGAGCGCGTGCGCGGCCTTTCCGTTGACCCTGTCGTCGTTCGCGAGAACTGGCTGAGGGCCTATGATTTCGTGACAGACCGCGCTGCGACCACGCTCAACGAATACGCCTCGGCCAATGATCCCTTTGCCGATGTTGGCCGCAAGTCTCGCACCGTGGACGTGGTCAGCGTCGTGCGCGTCTCCGATGACAGTTTCCAGGCCCGCTGGATCGAGAAGACCTATGAGAATGGCGCGCTTGTGCGGGCGCAGCGCTTCACCGGCAATTTTACCCTCATCACGCAACCGCCGACGGACGCAGAGACCCTGCGCGCCAATCCGCTCGGCCTTTATGTCCATGCCCTGAACTGGGGTCAGGACCTTGTCACAGGAGAATGATCCCCATGCTTCGTATCCTCACCGCCGCTTCCGCCATGGCCTCGCTCTCGGCCTGCGCAACAACAGACAATGAGCCGATCGACGCCAGCGCCTTCGTTGCGGCCACGCCCGTCGAGGACCGCGCTGACTATCCCGTCGAGATTGTCGAGACCGCCGTGGCGCTTCCACTACCCGGCCAGATGATGCCCGTCGGCGCACGCGTCACCACCAATCCCGATGGCAGCGTCACGCGGACCTATACGAGAACCGTCAGCGCGCCCTCGGTTTCACCGGCAGAAGCGATAAGACAAGGTCGCACCAGCGCCCTGATCGAACCTTCGGTCGATGGCTATGTGAACGCGATCCAGGTCTATCCCTACACCGAAGGTGCGCTCTACCGCCTCTATGCCAGCCCCGGCCAGGTCAGCGACATCGCGCTTCAACCGGGTGAAGAGCTCGTCTCGGTCTCGGCGGGTGACACAGTGCGCTGGGTGGTGGGGGACACGATCTCCGGATCGGGCACGACGGCCCGCGCCCATGTCCTGGTCAAGCCCATATCCTCCGGCATCCGCACAAACCTGATGATCGCCACCGACCGGCGCACCTATCACCTCGAACTCGAAAGCACCGACGGTGGCTACATGGCCGCGCTCTCCTGGCGCTATCCGGCAGACGAGCTGGCAGGCCTGACCGCGCGGAACGAGCGCGCCATCGCAAGAGACGCGGGCAGCATTGAACGCGGCCTGACCCTTGAGGGCCTCAACTTCGATTACCGCATGACCGGCGACAGCCCCGACTGGAAGCCGGTCCGCGTGTTCGATGATGGGCGTCAGGTCTTCATCCAGATGCCGGAAGACATCGCCACCACGGACATGCCGCCGCTTTTCGTGCTGGGCGCGGATGGCGACGCAGAACTCGTCAACTATCGCGTGCGCGGCAACTATTATGTCGTCGACCGGCTGTTCCGCGCGGCCGAACTGCGCCTCGGCGAGCGCAATCAGACGGTGGTCCGCATCTCCCGCAACGAGCGCCGTTCGCCACTGGCCGCGATCTTCGGGGACTGAGGAAGATGTCTGAGCCCATTCCCTTTGATGAGCATGCCGAACGGCTGAAGATCCGCTCCAGCCCAAAGCCGGTCACGCGGATCAACCGGAAGGTCCTGATGGTCGGCGCAGGCCTCGGCGTGCTCGCCCTGTTCGCCGCCATGAGCATTGCGCTGAAACCGCCGACAGCGGTCGACCCCGATACCCGCCGCGAGCTCTACAACACGACGAACACGCGCAAGCCCGAAGGCCTCTCCACGCTGCCGGCAAGCTATAGTGATATCGCACCGGTGGAGGACCGCATCGCCCGGCTCGGCCCGCCGCTGTCGGGCGATCTCGGCGCGACCATGCTGCGCGCGGAACGCGAGCTTGGGATCGAACCCGAATATGTGCGCTCCTTCGAGGACGACTTCCGCCCCAACCCGGCCGACGAGGCCGAACGCGCAAGGCGCATGCGCGAAGCGGCGCTGGCTGATGAAGCGGCCCGCGCGCCGGTCTTCTTCCGCCTCGACTCTCAGAGCGGTACCGCAAGCACCACTGACGCGCGGCCCGCTTACCGAGACCCCGCACTTGACCTCGGTTCGGAGCTGCTGGCGCTTGCTGCCCTGCCGCAGGGCGCGCCGTCCGCGTTCGGTCAGCCAGCCGATACCAATCTCCAAAGCCGCAAGCTCGCCTTTGCGAGCGAAGGGGCAAGCAGCGACATCTACAATCCGCACGGCGTGGAAGACCCGGCTTCGCCATACCAGGTGATGGCCGGCACGCTGATCCCGGCCTCGCTTGTCACCGGCATCAACTCGGACCTTCCCGGCACGATCGTCGCGCAGGTCACCCAGCCCGTCTATGACACGGTCACAGGCCAATATCTCCTCATACCCCAAGGCTCGCGGCTGATCGGGCGCTACCAGTCCGAGGTTTCGTTCGGCCAGGACCGGGCACTTGTGACCTGGGACAGGATCATCTTCCCCGACGGGTCGTCCATTGTGATCTCGGCGCCGGGCGCAGACGCACAAGGCTTTGCGGGCCTCTCCGACCGGACCGACCATCACTGGGACCGCGTGTTCGTGGCAGCCGGATTGGCGACCATCCTCGGCGTCGGGGCCGAACTTGGCGCAGACGGCGACGGCGACCTTGAGCGCGCGATCCGCCGCGGCACCACCGATACCGTCAACCAGGCCGGTCAGCGCGTCGTCGAGCGCAATCTTGGCATCCAGCCAACGATCCGTGTGCGGCCCGGCTGGCCGGTGCGCGTGGTCGTCACCCGCGACCTGATCCTCAGACCCCATCCACAAGGAGCCACACGATGACCCTTCGCCTTGACCGTCTTCCCGACCGCACGCCCGTGCGCATGAGCCTCTCGGTTGATCCGGAGCTTGCCAGCGCACTCAGCGATTATGCCGAAATCTACCGTCAGACCTATGGCGCGGAGGAAAAGCCCGAAGCGCTGATCCCGGCCATGATCGAAAGCTTCCTGGCCTCGGATGCCGGGTTCAAGCGGGCGCGCCGCGCCCTTCATTCTAACGCCAGCAACGGAGACTGAAACCCATGGCACAGATCGGCACGTTCACCCTCAAGGATGGCAGCTATACCGGCACCATCCGCACCATGACCATCAACGTCAAAGCCCAGCTTGTCCCCAACAGTGACAAGGCCTCGGACGGCGCGCCAGACTTCCGGCTCTATGCCGGCGGTGCCGAACTCGGCGCGGCCTGGCGTCAGGAAAGCAAGGATGGCGAAACGCCCTACCTCGCCGTCAAGCTCGATGACCCAAGCTTTGCCAGCCCCATGCGCGCGGCCTTCTTCGAGAACGAGAAGGATGGCACCGGCGTCATGGTGTGGAACCGGGCGAAGACGGGATAATCGGAGTGCGTCATGTTGCATCGCGTAAAGGAGGGCGGGCGCACGGGCCTTAAGGATTTCGCGCGGGACCTGAACCCGCCGCCAAAGGCCCCCGCCCCCGTCACATCGACCGATCCTGAACGGATCACACCCGCTGACATTTTCAGGCGCCGGACCGTCAGACGGCCGGAGCTACGCAAGCTCGTGCCGCTCTCCGATACGACGATCTACGAACTCGAACAGAAGGGCGAATTCCCACAGCGCTTTTACCTTACACCCCGTTGCGTCGTCTGGCCCCTCGCCGAAGTGCTGGAGTGGATCGACGCCCAAAGGCGCAAGGGCCGCGAAGGCTGCGGGCCGCATCCTGATTATCGGATGCGGTAGGATTGGGGTTCTGATCCCGAAGACAGCTATTGAGCTAATCGGCTAACCATCGGGCGTAGGCTTGGACGTCTATCATCGGTACGGTGCCGCTGAATTGGAGCTGCGAAATCAGCTTGAACAGAAAGGCCGTCGCCGGTTTACCGCCAGTATGAAAGGCGTAGCCTCTCCCTTCGCGATCGGCGTGGAAGTATCCGTGCCCGGCGATGCAGCCGAAGTCGAGTTTTCCGTCTTCCTCGTCCAGCTGTAGGGCGCCCAAGAAGCTATCGCCAAGCGCCGGTTTCCAGTCGCTTTCAAACGCCAAAAGACCGCCATAGATCGGGATCAACGGCTTTGCTGGATAAGTTCCGCCTGCGTGTGGGATTGGCAAACTCGTACGCAGCAACCGGCGTACGCTCCGGACTTTTTCCTGCGCGTATTTCACATGGTCAAGATTGGCGGACTGCTTCGCCTCGAAGACGGCATAGACACTTTCCGCCGGAACGACGATCTGCCCTTCATAGTGAAAGATGAACGGAGAATACTGGCGATCATAGACCACAACATCGATCTGCTGACTAAAGGTTCCCTCACTGTCCACGACATGTGCTTTGTCTGCCTGATACCGCGCAGGGAGATATTTGTTGAACAACTCGTTCCAGACACCTTCGGTCGCATCGCCCTTCGTTCCAGGATGCGCCATGGTTCTTCGGATGGTTTCAAGTCGCTGCTGAATGTCGTCATGCAGTCCGGAGAGGACGTTTTTTAAGGACCAGTCGCTCATTCTTCTTCCTCGTTTAGGTGAGGCGTGGTTTCCGCCGCATCGGATTCGGAGCCTTCTAATTCAATCTCGCAGTTCAGCTTGTGGCCGGACGCGAGATAGGTCCGTGCACCGATATGAAAGCCTGCTTCCGCATCGAGCCGCACGATAATCAAGACCAGGAAATTCACGGCCTCGCCCTGTTCGGCGAGGAGTTTGTACATGGTGATCTCATCCTGAAGGCTCGGCACCACCGGCGCATTCGGATGGGAATGCCATTCGCCCAAATAATTGAATCGCTCAGGATCGCCGTCGAATCTCTTATGCAGATCGAGTATGTCCTTTCGTGCGGCTGCGCCGCGTCGTTTGAAGGTCGTCGCGGACCCGCTGAAAAAGCGTTGGCGCGTTGCCTCGACGATGCGGAAATCTCCCTCCGCAATCTGTTCGCCGAACAGCACGCCGCCGGTCTCCTTGAGGCCGGCTCCCTTAAGATCGGAAGTCCACCGCTCAATCATCGTTATCGGTATCCGCAGTCTCACCGCTCTCGCCTGAAAATAATGAAGCTATAAAGTCCGACTCTAAAGCGGTTTCCGCCCCTGTGGATAAGACACCGCGAACCGGCGCATTCACCTCGATGGGCCGGGCGTCAAACGGCCCGTCAAACAGCCATCCGCGCTTCAGCCCAACGAGATATGCGGGTTCGTCATAGTTTGACGGCTCAACATCAATTAGCGCGTCGAGGGCAAATGCGCTGATGTGAGCTGCGAATACGGACACATCCGCATCGGTCGCGTGCATCGGGCTCTCCTCGCCGACCGAACCGTCATATCCGCTTCCCGTTGGGAGCGGCGGGGTCTCAGTGCTGGAAGCGTAGTACTGGTTCATCACTGTGCGGATGTCATAAGGCGACGGATCCTTGTTGATCCGCGCTCTCGCCATTTCGCCGCCGACGCCGCCGGCGTAAACCGCGCCCCAGATCAGCGAACGATTGTGGCGCAAGCTGAGACCCGCGAGATGATTGAACACGTCAGCGTTGGCCGTGGCGTCGATGATGAGATCGCAAGAAGCCAGCGCCTGGCTCACATTGGCCGCTTCCTGGGAGGAGACCTGCGCGCCGATTGCGCTTCTCCAAACGCCGACTTCGACATCGCGTCGAATGAGCCGCAGTCTGTGTGTTGTTAAATCGGCCTTGTGACGCCCGACATCCCGCCAGTCCCCGTCATGGCGCTCCAGATTCCCCATATGCAGAATATCACCATCAACAAGCTCAAATCGGCGCACGCCGGATCTTGCGAGTGACACGGCGATTTTGGAGCCAAGGGAGCCGAGGCCTACAATACCTACCTTTTTCTCCCCGATGTCCGAAGTCGGAAGACCGGAGCGATCACCGTCGAATGGTGCAAGGACGGTCGTGAAACGCAGAAACTCGTCATCATCCGCGAAATGATCGAGCAGGGTAAGGCCGCCTTCCGATCCGCGCAGAATGACCGTCCAAGCGGCGTCCGCATTCAAACTGAGCCGACCACCGAAATGCGCATTCAGATCACTGAACGTATTGATCTTCTCCAACGTCATTGTCGATGCGTCAGTGCTCAGGACAACGCCCTTTTTCACGGCGCAAGTTATTCGTAGGGGTTCCGGCGTCAGGCTCCGCTTTTCGTCATCTCCGCCGATCGACAGAATATGCGCCATGAACGTCCGGCCGCTTCCGTAATCGAAGCCGACTTCAATCGGCAGGCCGTCAATCTTGTCACCCGCCAGAAGGAGCCGCGCCAAGGGGCTGACATAAAAGCGGGTCACGTCGGATCGTAGCGATAAGGTTTCCGGGAAATCATGGGCGGATGGGGCATGGATCGCCGCGCCGTCTTCGTCCGGCGTCTCGACTTCCAGAAGACGCTTAGCGCTCTCGATCATCATCGCGCCGGTAACGTCCGGCGTCCAATTGTCATTTCGGATTTCAAGGCAGAGATCGCCGCCGGCGCCGTACTGATGTCCCGATAGCCGCGTCTCACCGTCCGCCGGAACGATGCTTGGCGGCGATGCCGGGAACGTATTGTGGTAGATCATTCGGAGCGCGTGGCGGCCCCGCGCGATCGCGATCTCGAAAGTGAGCGTCAGCCGTAACTGTTTGTCTGGGGACCAGATTGGGTTCTGGAACCATTCCGCGTCCAACGCTTCGATGGCTTCCCGTTCAGCTCGTAACCGCGACTGATCGGTGAGCCACCACATAAGTTCAGGCGAATTTTGCCGGCCGCGCCGTCGGCGCAGCTCTGGTAGCAGTGAAACTCAACGGCGACATCGCGGCGGCGGCGCTTTTCGTCGACTGGCCCGAGTGTTTCGCCTTCGGGAACCGGTCTCCGAAAATCCGGCGCCAATAATCCGTCGCCTTATCCTGATCGTCCTCCGCCAGGGCCTTGGCGGCGTCGTCACGGTGCTTCTTGATCTTGTCATAATAGGCGCAGAATTCGTCGCCGGTCACGCCTTGCAGAATATTCCCGCCCGGCACGGCGGGGTCCGCTTGGGATGGGCAAGTGCCGATCGTCCGGTTGAAGCTGTAGGCGTCGACGAACGCGTCGCACCAGTCGTGAAAGAGCTGGCCGTAATGCGTTTCGGTCTCGCTGATGTGTGGCGCGATCAGCGCTTCGAGCGCGAAGCTCTTCGGGTGCCGGGAGACCGTCTTGTTCTGACGCCGCGCCCATTTCACCATCCGCGTCATCGGATTGAACCGGCCGGAGCAACGCGTGTTCTGCGCCGCCGACCAGTCCGTATGTTCTTCCGGGTCCGTCTTATACCACTCACCGGTATTGCGATTGCCGATGCGGAAGAGATTGTCGTCCTGCCGGTCGAGCAGGATCGACACGTCGAGATCGGCCTTGTTCATGGACAGGGCGATCGAGCAGCGATTGCGTTTGATTGTGGTGATACCGAGATCGTCCCTCGCCCTGTTCAACGCCGCGTAAAGTTCATCCATCAACGCCGCCGCATCCGCGAACCATGGATTGCCCTCAACCACGACATAGAGATCGACATCGGGGCGTTCGGTGGACTCCCCCTTTTTTCTTGGTCGGATCGATGTTGACCGCCGATAGGACCCGCCCAAAAAGACGCGCTTCACCTTGCTTTTGAACTCATCGTCGTTGAGCAACGCTTTGCGGACAGAGCTATGGGCGCTCTGGCAATTTGCGACCGTTGTCTCGCTCGGCGTGATATCCTTGATGAACTCTGTAAATCTAGCGTTCGGTGTCATAACAACCACATGTTCCTTGTATGTTCTCGCTCGATATCATCGTGGCTGAAACCGTGCAACAAGAATCAATATATTGATGCCCATAATGGCCGGACCACTATATCTTCCAATATTCTGGCCTAGGTGGTGACCGGTCCAACAATTTCAACCCTGCAGATTCTGATTTCTCAGTCGACCCAGTGCGCCGCTGGCGAAGATTGAAATCATGAACAAAATCAGCTGGGGTCAGGGAGGTTTTCACCCTAACCTCGGATCAGCCGCGTAGACCGCCATGCTTTCCGGAATGATGTTCGGCTTGCGGCTCTCGCCGGCGGCCCAGGCGTCGATCATGTCGGCCCATTCCTGCATCATGTGGCGGCGCTGGTCGGCATATTCCGCCTTGTTATAGACCCCGCGCGATGAGCGCCGGTCCTCATGGGCGAGGCTCTTCTCGATCCAGTCGCGGTTGAAGCCCAGCTCGTTCAGGAGCGTCGATCCGGTGCGCCGCAGGTCGTGGACGGTGAACGGCTCCAGCGGCAACTCCATCTCGCTCGCCAGCTTGTGAGCGCTGTCGGTGATCCGGTTGAAGGTCGCATTCGATATCGGACGGAAGGTGTCGTAGCGCGACGGAAAGACGTATTTCGATCCGCCTGCGCAGGTTTTCAGCGCCACCAGAATGTCGAGCGCCTGGTTCGACAGATAGACATTATGGTCGAGGCCCGTCTTCATCCGCTTCTTCGGGATGGTCCAGACCGCATCCTGAAAGCTGACTTCATCCCAGGTCGCATGAGCGACCTCGGTCTTGCGCTTCATCGTCAGCAGGATGAATTTCACGCCGAGCTTCAGCGTCGGATTGGCGGTGATCTCTTCAAGGACCCGATAGAGGACCCGGATCTCCAGCGGCGTGAGCGAGCGGTCGCGGGGCCGGACACGCGCGATCGAACGGGGATCGACCTCTTCGGCGGGATTCTCTACGCGGATGCCGTGCAAATTGGCGAAGGCGTAGACGAGCTTGATGAACTCACGGGCGTGGAGCGCCGTTGAAGGCGCGCCTCGCTTCTTGATCTTGTCGCAGAGCTGACGGACATCCTCGCTCGTCACTTCGCGCAAGGTGTAATTGCCCAGCGCCGGGATCAGGTCACGATCGACAATGTGACGACGCATATCGCGGGTCGAGTCCGACATCTCGCTCTCAGCGAGCCAGCGCTGAGCAAGCTCGCCGAATGTCCCTTCGGATTTCGCCTTGGCCTTGGCCCGCTTCTTTTCCTTGGCGGGTGAGACACCCTCATCCACGAGCTTCTTCGCATCGATCAGCTTCTCGCGCGCAGCCGCCAGCGTGATCCCGTACTTGCCATAACGCCCGATGGTCAGCGTCTCCCGGCGCCCGTTCACACGGTAATCGTAGCGGAAGGTCTTGGTGCCCGTCGGCGCGACGGACACATAGAGGCCGTCCCGGTCTGCGACCTTGTAGGGTTTATCCTTTGATTTCAACGACTTGATTGCAATATCGGTCAGCATGTTGCGCCTCCTTCCCACCAATTTTACCGTCAGGCCAAAATGGCCATTTTTCGACAACAAAACGCTTATTTTTCAATGCGTTATGCCGAAAAAATACCGTCAGGCCGCCAAAATGGGCTGACGGTATTTTGACTTTAGGCAGGAAGAGGCAATTTGTATACCGTCAGGCGATACCGTCAGAACGTTCCGTTGGCCCGCGATAGAGGGCGATAGATACCGAACGATCATCGGTATCAAGCCATTGTATTTGTTGGATTTATTGATCGTTCGCGATAGTCTACGAAGGACGCGGAATCATTCCCACTCAATGGTGCCGGGCGGTTTTGACGTGATGTCATAGACCACCCGGTTCACCCCGCGCACTTCATTGATGATGCGGGTGGCCATACGCGACAACAGGTCATGTGGAATAGGATACATATCGGCCGTCATACCATCGACCGAGGTCACGGCGCGCAAGGCCAACACCCGCTCATAGGTGCGGGCATCCCCCATCACACCCACGGTACGCACCGGCAGCAAAACCGCAAAGGCCTGCCAGATCTCATCATAAAGCCCGGCCTCACGAATTTCTTCGAGATAGATTTTATCGGCCTTTTGCAGGATCTCGACAGCTTCTGGTGTGATCTCCCCCGGAATGCGAATGGCTAGACCCGGCCCTGGGAAAGGATGACGACCCACAAAGGCCTCGGGCAAACCGAGCTCTCGGCCCAGCGCCCGCACTTCGTCTTTGAACAGTTCCCGTAAGGGCTCCACCAGTTTCATCTTCATCCGTTCCGGCAGGCCGCCCACATTGTGGTGGGATTTGATGACCTGGGATGGTCCGCCGTGAACCGAGACACTTTCGATAACATCCGGATAAAGCGTGCCCTGGGCCAAGAACTCGGCGCCGCCGATCTTGCTGGCCTCGGCATCAAAAACATCGATGAACAGCTTGCCGATGGTTTTGCGTTTTTGCTCGGGGTCACTGACGCCCGCCAAAGCGCCCAAAAAAGTGTCGCCCGCGTCCACATGCACCAGTGGGATGTTATAATGATCGCGGAACAGGCCCACGACTTCGTCGGCCTCGCCGTGACGCATCAGGCCAGTGTCGACGAAAACACAGGTCAACTGATCGCCAATGGCCTCGTGCAGCAACACCGCCGCCACCGAGCTGTCCACACCGCCGGACAACCCACAAATCACTTTGGCGTTGCCCACCTGAGCGCGGATGCGGGCTTTGGCCTCTTCTTTAAAGGCTTTCATGCTCCAGTCGCCTTGGAACCCGGCGATGGTTTGGGCAAAATTCTTCAGGATTTGCGCGCCTTTCGGGGTGTGATGCACCTCGGGGTGGAACTGTACCGCATAAAGCTTGCGCCCCTCGTCGGCGATGGCGGCAAAGGGTGCACCTTTGGATTTAGCGATGATCTCAAAGCCATCGGGGATCTTTGTCACCCGGTCCCCGTGGCTCATCCAGACGGTTTCTTTCTCGCCCAGGCCTTCGAACAAGGGGCTGTGGCCGACGTGCTCAATCTCGGCGCGGCCGAACTCGCGGTCATGGCCGCTTTCCACCTGACCACCCAGGGCCGTGCACAAGGTCTGCTGGCCATAACAAATGCCCAACACCGGCACGCCGGCGTCCAGCACCGCTGGATCCATTTTGGGGGCTAAGGCATCGGTGACGCTTGATGGTCCACCCGACAGCACGATGGCCTTGGGGTGCACGGTTTTGATGGCCTCGGCGGCCTTGGTGTGGGGCCAAATTTCGCAATAGATCTTGGCCTCGCGCAGGCGGCGGGCAATCAGCTGGGTCACCTGGCTGCCAAAATCCACAATCAACAGGGTCTCGTGCAGGGTGTGCTCGGGCGTGATGTCGGTTTGATGATGGGTCATGAGATCCTCGTGAGGCCAGCAATGAAAAAGCCATCGGTTTGGCTAGTGTGGGGGCTAAGCTGAAGCGTATGACCGTTCACCCCCCGCGAGGCAAGATCCTTTGTCGCCTCTGGCCCCAGCTGCTGTTCCATCTGCTGAGCCAAATCCAGGGGGCGGAGACCAGAAATTTCCGCTAAAAGATTACCGATTTTTTGCTTGTTTTCAGATGATAAAACAGAACACGTAAAGTAATACATTCTCCCGCCAGGCCGCAGCAACTGGGCTGCCGTGCGCAAAACCTCGGCCTGGGCCGCATGTCGCTCGCACAAGATTGCAGCGGTCAGCCGCCAGGCATCCTCGGGGTGGCGACGCCACACGCCCGACCCCGAACAGGGCGCATCCACAACCACCACATCCACTTGGCCGTGCAGATCCGCAAGTTCGGGCGCACCTGGCGTCAGCTCGCGCATCTCAGCACTCAATCCGGCGCGTTCCAAACGCGGGGTGATGGCCGCCAGGCGTTTTGGGTCAATATCGCAGGCCAGCAGACGCCCGCCGTCACTGTCCCCGGTTTGCATCAGACTTGCCAAAATACTGGCGAGTGCCAGCGTCTTGCCCCCGCCACCGGCACACAAGTCAACCACCGTTTGGCCCGGCTGCACCGCCGTCAGGGCCACGGCCAGTTGGCTGGCTTCGTCCTGGATTTCAAAATCGCCAGACTGAAACGCCTCAGTTTGGCTCAGATCCAAGCCGCTTTTGCCCCGCAACCCCCACGGGGACCAGGGCGTCGGTGACAGCGCCATCCCCTGCTCAGCCAACTGGTTTTGCAGGTCTTCCCGCGCGATACGGCCGGGATGCACCCGAATGTCGACAGGCGCACGTTCGAACAAACCCGCCAAGGCCCGAATAAGATCGGGACCAAAGGTGGCCTTCAGATCCTCATAGACCGCCTGGCCATCCGGTGTGCGCGGCGGCAAGGCGCCGCTCAGCACGGCCTGCTCATCTGTGTTCAAATCCCCCAGGCCGTGGGGTTGGCCGCACAGGGCGGCCACGTCCTGGCCTGTGGTTTTCATATGCAACAGGGCCAACTCCCGCCCCGTCAGGCCGCGCCCCCCCCACTGGGGCCAATGGCGCAAAATGTCATAGGTGATATCAGAAATGGCACGGCGATCTTTCGAGCCCGCAAAGCGGTTGGCCCGCCCCCACCGTTTCAGGATCTGGCTGGTGTCCGCCGTCGTGGCAAAAATTTCGTCTAGAACTTGGGCCACAGCCCCATATCGCGCACCGGGTGTCATAGACGGGTGATGATCAGATCCAGGCCCCTTGTCAAGAGAACACACCGTAACAGCGCGCCATGCCTTGAATTATTATTGACGCCCAAGTGGATTTCTTGCAGTTTTCAAAGCGATCATGACCGGAGGCCCCATGTCCACAGCCCTTAGCCCAGACGAGCACACAGGCCCGTACCAATTCTCATATGGCACACCTTACGCCGAGATAGACTTTACGCGTCGTCTGGCAGACAGCAACAACGACCACATGGTCACCCAAACCGAGGCAGAACAGTTTGTCATCAGCGGCGAAGCCTATGTCGTTGATACCACCCGAAACATCATCAATGATGAAATTGAGCGTCTGCAGACAAAAATCATGGCCAACGAGACCCAATGGGCCAATGCCAGCCGTGCCTTGGATGAATTGGTCCAATCTGCTTCTGACCAAGGTCTGCAAGCCGGTGACTACACAGGCGCCTTGACCGCCAAAATCGCTAAACACGCGCAGGCCGCGCATGAGGCCGAGCAAGAGAACATAGCCCTTCGCCAAGAGGTGGCCACTCTCAAGAGCTATATCGCCAACCTTGTTATGTCCGACGAGGCCAATAATCATATACTGGAACCTCAGGAACTCAGTGTCCTTTTGACCGCATTTTCCCCAGGCCTGGAAGGTTTTGAGGACGCCGTCGCCGCCGAGGACGCCACATACGACTCCTACCAAAACCACATCACAACCCTGGAAACCAAATATGCGGATGTGTTTGAGGGCTGGTGGAGCGTGCATGTCGAAGGCGCGCCCTACAAATTTTATATGGCGCCCTCTCGGTTTGACATTGGCAAGGTGAATTTCAAGGCCAGCCTAGAAAGCATTTTTGATGTGGATCGCAAGCTCAGCCAAACCATAACGCCCGAAGAAAAAGACGGCTTTATTGATGCCGCTTGGGGGTTTCATTATGCGGCGCTTTCTCGTGAATTTGTCACCGCCTTTATGCAAGCGCACAGCACGAATTCTGGGCACATTCTGGTGGACCCCCAGCACCTGGACTCTAGGCTCAATTTCCGCCTGTGGAAAGAGAATGGCGAGCTGAAAGTCTCGAACGGCTCCAGCTATGCCGTGCCTCAGCACCCGTAGCGCGCGTCAAACGCCCGGCCCCTAGCCCGCCTGGTAATTCGGGCTTTCGCGCGTGATGGTCACATTGTGCACATGACTTTCACGCAAGCCCGCATTGGTGATGCGCACAAATTCGGCATTGGCTTGAAAGTGCGCGATATCCGCGCCTCCGACATAGCCCATTGAGGCCCGTAGACCACCCGTCAGCTGGTGCAAAATCGCCGACATCGGCCCTTTGTAGGGCACTTGGCCCTCGACGCCTTCGGGCACGAACTTCATGCTGTCTTTGACGTCTTTTTGGAAATAGCGATCCGCCGAGCCCAAGGCCATGGCCCCGACCGAACCCATACCCCGATAAGATTTGTACGAGCGCCCCTGATACAAATAAACCTCGCCCGGAGCTTCGTCGGTGCCCGCAAACATCGACCCCATCATCACGGCACTCGCGCCCGCGGCAATGGCCTTGGCCACATCACCGGATGATTTGACGCCGCCGTCGGCCACAATAGGCGCCCCGGCTTCGCGCGCGGCGCGCCCGGCCTCAAGGATCGCGGTCAGCTGTGGCACGCCCACACCGGCCACGATGCGCGTGGTGCAAATCGACCCCGGCCCAATGCCCACCTTCACCGCATCCGCCCCTGCATCGAACAGCGACTTGGCAGCTTCATAGGTCGCCACATTGCCCGCAATGATGTCTATGGTGTATTGGGCCTTCAGACGCTCGACCTGTTTGGCCACATGCACCGAATGACCATGGGCCGTATCGACCACCAGCACATCCACACCCGCCTCGATCAGGGCCACGGCGCGTTCATAGCCGCTGTCGCCGACCGATGTCGCCGCCCCCACCCGCAGGCGCCCTTGGGCGTCTTTGGCGGCATTGGGGTAACTTTGGGCCTTTTCCATATCCTTGACGGTGATCAGACCCACACAGGCCCCAGCGGCATCCACCACCAACAGGCGTTCAATTTTGTGTTTGTGCAGCAGGGCCTGGGCCTCGTCTTGGCTGGTGCCCTCGGGCACGGTCACCAGGTCACGGGTCATCAGGCTGTCAACGGTTTGGTTGGTATCGGTGGCAAAGCGCATATCGCGGTTGGTCAGAATGCCCACCAATTTTTTGGTTTTCCCGTCCACCACAGGAAAGCCGGAAACCTGATGACGAGCTTTGATGTCGTGCACCTCGGCCAATGTGGTCTCAGGCGTCACGGTCAGCGGGTCGATGACCATCCCACTTTCATAGCGCTTGACGGCGCGGACGGCGGCGGCCTGTTCCTCGATGCTCAGGTTGCGATGGATAATGCCCATGCCGCCCGACTGCGCCATGGCGATGGCCATACGGCTTTCGGTGACGGTGTCCATGGCCGCCGACAGGAACGGAATGTTCAGCTGAATATTGCGCGTCAGGCGGGTTTTGACCGAGGTCTCGGACGGGATAACCTCGCTGGCGGCAGGCACCAACAAGACATCGTCAAAGGTCAAGGCTTCGCGGATGGTGGGGGAAGACATATGGCAAAACTCCGAAGAAACAGACGTAGGTTTTGCAGCTGGGGCTTAACAGCTTGGCGTCCGTTTGCAAAGGGGAATTTGGCGTTTTAATGGACAAGCGTGCCGGAAGGCCAAAAATCTAAGGACGGAAATTTTGCGCCACCAGGAACATTTCAGCGCTTTGGGCGCGGCTGGCTTTGGGTTTGGCGTGCTTCACACTGGCAAAATGCGCGTTCAGCATGTCCATAATGGGCTGCGAGGCGCCACCCTGAAAAACCTTGGTCACAAAGGTGCCCCCAGGCGCCAGGGTGTCGATGGCGAACTGGGCCGCGGCCTCCACCAGGTTCAAAATGCGCAAATGGTCGGTGCGCGCATGCCCTGTGGTGTTGGGCGCCATGTCCGACAGCACCAGATCCGGTGGCCCGCCCAAGGCCTCGATTAAGGCGGCGGGGGCATCCTCGTCCATAAAGTCCATCTCGAACAAGGTGATGCCCGGCACAGGATCGGTGGCCAGCAGGTCAATGCCCACGGCGGATTTCACGCCTCGGCGTTCCAAAACTTGCAGCCAACCGCCGGGCGCACAGCCCAAATCCACCACCCGTTGCCCAGGTTTGAGGAAACGGAATTTTTCATCGAGTTCCAATAGCTTAAAGGCCGCGCGCGAGCGATAGCCCTCGGCCCGCGCGCGCTGTACATACGGATCCTTCAGTTGCCGATCCAGCCAAGCCTTGGAGCTTTCCGAGTGCTTTTTCGCGGACACGCGCTGGGGCTGGCTGCCGCGTCCGACCTCAGGCGTCAGGGTTTTGTTCAACCGTCTTGGCTGGAAGTCATCTTGGGGCCTGCTGGCGCTTTTGGGGGGTGGCTTTTTCGTCATCAGCTTTTGCCCCCAGCGGGTTTGCTTTTCTGTTTACGGCGACGTTTGGCGCGCTTGGCGTTATGGGTCCCGATCATTTCCCACAGCATGCCTTCACGCAGACCCCGGTCGGCGACGCGCAGGCGCTGGCTGGGCCAAACCTCGGTCACCGCTTGTAAGATGGCGGCCCCGGCCACCACCAGGTCGGCACGGTCTTCGCCAATGCAGGGGATCTGCATACGTTCAGACAAGCTGCTTTCGTAAAGCGTGGTGGTGACCGTGCGGCACTCATCGGCGTTCATCCACAGGCCATCCACCCGCGCCCGATCATACCGCGGCAAATCCAGATGCACACCCGCAAGCGAAGTGATCGCGCCAGATGAGCCCACAATGTGCACCCGCCCCGCATCAAAGGCCGGACGGAAGGCCTCGGCGACGGGATCCGCTTCAAGGGCTTTGATCACGGTATCCACCATGGCCCTGAACCAGACCTCGCGGTGGGATGGGGGTTCGGGATAGCGTTCCGACAAAGATACCACCCCAATGGGTAAGGACGTCCACGCGCCCACCAGATTTTTGATATGCCCTGGTTTTTCGGCAAAATTCTCGGGCAAGGCGCGCACATCCACCCAAGCAAGCTCGGTCGACCCGCCGCCCACATCCACAATCAACACTGCATCCACGCTGGGATCAATCAGGTTCAGACAGCCCATGACCGCCAGCCGGGCTTCCTCTGCAGGCGTGATGATCTCAAGCGCAATGCCGGTTTGTTGTTTAACCCGGTCAATAAAAGCTTCGCCATTTTCAGTGGCCCGGCAGGCCTGGGTGGCGATATAACGCCCATTGGTCAGGGTCTTGCGACCCAGAATTTCGCTACAAATGCGCAAGGCCTCAAGCGCGCGATCTTGGGCAGCATCGGACAGGCGGTTTTGGCTGCCCATACCCTCGCCCAAGCGCACGATGCGGGAAAACGATGACAACACACGAAAACCGGTGCGGTCCGGTGCCGCCACCAGCAGCCGACAATTGTTTGTGCCCAAATCCAACGCCGCAAACGCGGGTGGCGGGCCCGAAGCGTGCCGCCGTCTGCCCCCCCGTCCAAACGGAGAGCGCGGCGGCCGAGAGCTGGCCATCGCCTAAAATCCTTATCTTGATCCAGGCCTGCACGACAGGCCGGATGCCTAATCCAGTTGGCGCTATGCTATCGAGTTTACCTTGAAAGGTCCACGGGGATTTTTCGGATGACGTCACGCGAAACCAAGGTCCCAAGCGCCACAACAAAGATCAAGCACAAGACACGACAAAAAACACATATGTTGCAATTTTAAAATTTAAAGTTAACACTCAAGGCCAAATCACCCCTCAAAGGAGCCGAGAATGGGTCAATTTGGAATTCCCTTAAGCGAATACAACAATCGTCACATTGTTCCTCATTACAACGAGGACGAAACCCATGTGGACTGTAACGAATTTCGACATACTGTCGCCCAAACCAGAAACGATGCTTGGCACACAAACTCGCCGGCACAACAGCAACGCATTCTGGCTTTTGTGACCCATAATATTAATCACGTCAGCTTTCAAAAGATTCCTGGCAGTGCTGATGGCGATATCAGCGCTATGGATCTCGACACCTTTATCCACGACCAAGCGCAGCTTTATCGGGATGACCCCTTCCTCAGCACAACCTTGGCAGGGGATCATGCCCCGAAAATCGACGGTCATATCAGCTTTAATGAACTCGACATTCTGTACCACATCGTGGTCAACGACCACTACAATGCGCCATACCCCGTCAAGGGTATGAAGGTCTATGCGCACATGCCCGCCAAGCAATTTGAAACCTTATGGGATGATGATTTTGGGCAAGAGCGCGCCACCTATGGCCTGCCCGCCCCTGAACTGAACCCCGACCTGCCTGAGCTCGGTCAAGCCATCCAAGCCCTGCCAGAAGGCTTGCGCCCCACCACGATTTTAACCGCCTGGTCTGATCAAGCCAAACCATTGGGGGAGCTGTTGATTTCGGTGATGGCGCAACAAAACCAAGGCGGAGACGTGGCCGCCCACCAAGTGCAAATCCATCCACGACCCTTTGCGGCACTCAATCGAAGTCTCGACACCGGAGATTTTGATTTTGGCACCCTTGAGGCCTTATACCGGCTCCAAAGCCAAATCTTGAGCCTAGAGGCCTCGGGCCAAACCGAGACGGCACAAAGTTTGCTCCCACAGCGCGAGGCCTTGGCGAGCCAAACCCCACTCATTCCTGCTGGCACGCGGGTGCGATTGGGTGTTCGGGTAGCAGACTCGGCCCGTCCCCGACAAGACGACTAAGCCGCGTCGGGCTGGTCCTCTGGCGCGGCGCGAACAAAGGCATCATGGATCATGGCTGTCTGATCGGCGGCCACCAGACGCGGGAAAGCCACCAGATCCACACCCCAGCGCCGGGCGTTGTACATTTGCGGCACCAAATAGACCTCGGCCAGGCTTGGACCATCGCCAAACAGCCAGCCTTCGGGGTTGGGCTGGCGTTGTGCTAAGGCCTCAAGGCCGATGAAGCCCTTAGCGATCCAGGTTTGCATCCAGCCTTTGATCTCGGACTCATCAAAGCCCTTGGTTTTCAAGTGTTGCAGCACCCGCAGATTGCCGATGGGGTGAATGTTGCAGGCAATATGGCTGGCAAAGGCGCGAACCTGTGCCCGGCCCAGGGGATCAGACGGCATCAGGGCTGGATCAGGCCGCGTGTCTTCGAGATATTCCAAAATCGCCGGAGATTCGATCAGGGTGTAACCATCGATCTCGAGGGCCGGCACCAAGCTCAGCGGATTGCGGGCTTTGTGTTCGGCACTGTGTTGCTCGCCCCCGTCCTTGACGAGGTGCACGGGCGACTGGTCATAGACAACCCCTTTCAAATTCAAGGCAATGCGCACGCGATACGCCGCCGAGGAACGCCAATAGCCATATAAACATGTGGTCATCACGGTCTCCTTTAAGATCTGCGCTCCCTAAACCACAGACCGCGACAGAAGGCCACAGTCATCACGCCAAGCAAGCCGTTTGCGTCTTAGCGCAAGATCCGCTTCAATGGCCCAAACGCAACAGGAGACGACATATGGCCATGAGCGAAACCATCGGTGTGACCGACCCCGCCGAAATCGGCGCCCGCCCCGATTGGACCATCGACCAGGACTGGCAAAAATACACAGACGAAGAGCATGGCGTCTGGACGACCTTGTACGAGCGCCAGATGCAGGTCTTGCCGGGTCGCGCCTGTGATGATTTCTTCAAGGGGCTTGAGGTTTTGAACCTGAATGATGGCGGCATTCCCGACCTCGAGAAATTGAACAAAAAGCTATTTGACCTTACCGGCTGGACCGTGGTCTGTGTGCCAGGCTTGGTGCCCGATGATGTGTTCCACACCCATCTGGCCAATCGCCGTTTCCCGGCCGGTCAGTTCATTCGCAAACCCCACGAGCTTGATTATTTGCAAGAGCCTGACATTTTCCACGATGTCTTTGGTCATGTGCCGCTTTTGTCCCTGCCTGTGTATGCGGACTATATGCAGGAATTCGGCAAAGGGGGCCTGAAGGCACTGCAACGCGGGATGATCGACAATTTGGCGCGGCTCTATTGGTACACCGTTGAGTTCGGCCTGATCGAAACCGAAGCCGGTTTGCGCATTTTCGGGGCCGGCATAGTCTCGTCAAAAACAGAGAGCATTTTCTGCCTCGAGGATCCCTCGCCCAATCGTTTGGGCTATGACTTGAAACGGATTTTGCGCAGTAGATACCGCATCGACGACTTCCAGCAGAACTACTTTGTTATTCCTTCGTTCGAGCATCTGCGCCAAGACACCCTGCGTGATTTTGGTCCCGTTTATGATGAAATCGAAGGCAGCGACGACATTGAAATCGAAACCATACTGCCCACCGATAAAGTCTATACGGACGGCACCCAGGAATACGCGCGCTTGGGCGGGCGATTCACCAACACGGTGGCGCCGTGTTTGCGGGGGGAAACCGCCTGAGGGCTACCGGCCGCCCCTCAATTGACATAAAAAAGACTTGATTTGTATACCATAACGTTTAAATTGACTCTGGCAGGAGTCGATGATGTCCAGTTATGCCGTGTCCCTTGAAGAATTTAATGCCCACCACCATGGGCAATGCGAGGGGCATGAGGCTTATGTGGATTGTTCGGAATTTCGCCGGGCGATCCTGTCCCGTCTCGATATTGATTATCGGGATGAGTATTGCACCGAAGCCAAGCAAGACCACATTTTGAATTTCATCAAACGCAATCTGTGCGATGAACTTTATGATGATATTCTTGCCCAGCATGGCGAATTCAATGCCTTTACGCTGGAGGCCTACTTGATGCAGGAGGGCGCCGAAGCCGCCGAGCATGACCGCTATATTCAAAACAACCTGCACCACATCGACGTGAACGGCCGCATTGGGCTCTATTCCGAGCTGGACATGCTCTACCACTTGGCCGTCTATAAAATCCACGGTGATGAAAACCCCAGCGCTTGTGATCAATTCCGGGCCGAAACCGCTTTGGCTGATTTCGAGCTCATCTGGCACCCCAGTCACGGCTGGGACCGCTTTCCCCATCCCTTTGTGCGGGAAATTGATTACTTCCGCCCCGATGGCGCTCCTGCCGAGGCTGGGCGGTTGCGCTACACCCTGGATGGCGAAGACATTCGCGTCACCTATGGCCAAGGGGAAAGCTATACTGACTATACCGATATGCCTGAGGTCTTGACCAACGTCGCCACCATTGGCGCGCGGCGTGTGGCCTCGATTATGGGGAGTGTTGAGGCGACGGACGGCGGGCTTGGCGATGATGAGATCCGAGATGTGTTGGAAATTTCTTGGGATCCCAGCCGCAGCCACACCGATGATCCAGGCGTGGTGATCCGCAGCTGGTATGGTGACAACACCCCCCAGGGGCAAGTGCTGCGCGCACAACTGGCCCGTATGGCCCCTGTTGATCGTGATGGGGATGGCAAAACTGACGCCCACATCACGCACAAACGCAGCCCCTACCAGTTTGTCAACAAATCCGCAGAACACCCGGACGGTATTGACGAAAGTCAACGTCCAGATCAGCCCAATGGCCGGGTCGGTCTGCGCCACACCAACCTTGGGGTCGACCCCTATCAGGAGTAACCCGATCCTATCAGGAGTAACCTATGTCTCAGTTCAATATTTCCGTTTCCGACTTTAATGATGTGACACAGCGCGAAATGCGCTGGGGAGACCAAGATTCTTTTGTGGATTGTTGGGAGTTCACCGATTCTATCGTCCAAGCGGCCACGGGCATCCCATATTCGATCGCCGCAATTGAATTTAACACTCCAGGTTTGACAGACAGTCTGTTACGACCGCCTGCTGTTGAACAAAAGGTTTTGAACATACTGGAAACCAACCTGAACCAGCAGTTTGTTGATGCCATTAAGGGCCCTGATGAACATCTGAGTGTCAGAAATATTGAACGCTATTTGATCAACACAGGCGAGACGATTGTGACCGCCGACCCCTCATTACAGCATATGAATCAGCACGGGTATCTAGTGGCCGATGGCCATCTCAACACCAAAGAGCTTCATATGCTTTATCATGTCATGACCCATATTCACGCCGGTGGCTTTACACGAGTTCCCGACAGCTTTGCCGGCACTGACAACAGTCTGAAAACCCATGTGCCTATGGATGAATTTTCTGCCATTTGGGACCCAGAATTTGGCGAGGAGCGCGACCTGCCCGCTGTGCCCGAAGCCCCGCCGCCTGCACCATATGCCCGCGAGATTGATTATTTTGGGCAACCTCAAAGTGTTGATGACGAGATCACCGTTTCCCCCTTGCGCTTTGAAATTCTGGGCGAAGATATCTCTTTCCGTGTGGCCCAACCCACAGAGTCCGGCCAAACCTATGTGGATGCGGACCGCGCTGGTGTTGAGCTTTTGGGCGTTAGCACCATTGATGGCCGGCGGGTCGCCACCCTGAAAAGTCATGTGATTTATGACGATATGACCGCCAATGCCGATGACCCGTACCACGACATCCTCGAGATCAGTTGGGATCCACAGATTTCCGATCGCAATCCTGATCTGAAAATTCAAAGCTGGGTTGGACACAACACGCCCCAAGGGCAGGCCTTGTTGGCGCTGAAATCCAGGGGCATAGCCAGTGACCTAGATGGTGATTGGCGCCCAGACAGCCCCATTGAATTGCAAACCACCATGGGGCGCTTCGTTCAGAAAACAGCGGACCACCCCGATGGTATCGATGAAAGCCAGCCCACGCTCCATCACGGTCAGCCCGTAGAAAACGGTCGTGTCGGCGTGACCCACACCAATATCGGACGTCGAGTGCAGTGATATCCGATCAACGCTGGAACGGATAAAAGCCTGAGCCCAAGCCCAAAATTTGGGTCAGCGCGTCCAAGGCCTCGCGCGTTTCCGTGATCAGGCTTGGGTCCCGCAGATCATAGGCCGTCAGCGCTTCACGGTAATGCCGATCCGCCCAGTCCCCTAAGGTCGCGATCAAATCATCATCCAAACGCATTTTGGGGTTGATGGCCGCCAGTTCATCCGCGGTCATCACCACCCGCAAACGCAAACACGCCGGCCCCCCACCGTTGCGCATACTTTGGCGCACATCCACATACTCGACATGCCGAATAGGCCCGTTGCCCGCCACCAAGGCCTGGCACACGGCATAAGCCGTGGGCGTCTCTTGGGTTTCTGTGGGCGCCAACAGCGTCAAGCCATCCCGGCCTGGCAAACTCAGCAACTGGGAATTGAACAGATAGGATTTCACAGCGTCTTCAAGGGATAAATCCTGGGCGCTGACCGCAACGAACTGGGGTTCAAACAAACCGTCAGCGGCTTTGCGAAGGGCGGCTAGGGTTTGCTCCGGGTTTTCAAAGGCCTGCTCGTGATAAAACAGGGTCTCGCGCGTGCCCACACAGACCACATCGTTATGAAAAGCCCCGGCCTCGATGGCCATGCGGCTTTGTTGGGCGATGACCACACGCTCGGGGTCTAGCTGATGACGCGTCGCCAATGCATGGCACGAAGCCAAGGTCTGCCGCGCCGGGTTTTGCCCATCCCAGGCCTTATGATCCCGACCATAAACGAACAGATGTACGCCAGGCGTGCCATGATCGGCACATAAGCGCACATGATTGGCCGCGCCTTCGTCGGCGAAATCGGCGTGGGCGTGTAAGGGCGCATGCACCGCAAACCGATCTCCAGGCATCAGGGCCTGCAAGGCCCGCGTGGTCTGTGGCCCCTCCAGCGATCTGTGCAACATGGTCAACAGATTGGCCGCCGAGGCATGCAGCTTGCCGTCACCTGTATCCACCGATGGGGCAATGGTGGCGGCGTTGGCGGCCCACATGGCGCTCGCGGAACTCGCGGCCCAGGCCACCTGCGGCGCGGATTGCCAGGCCCGTTCCCAGACCTGGGCATCAGAGCCACCAAAGCCCAGCCCCCGCAAAAAGCCGATATACGGCCGTTCATGGGGTGGCAGGACACATTGCGGCACGCCCCAGTCCATCAGCCGCTTCATTTTCTGCAAGCCCTGTTTGACGGCGGCACGGGGGTTGGAGACCTCACCTTTGTTGGTCTGCGAGGCCAGATTGCCAGCGCTCAGCCCGCCATAGGCATGGGTGGGGCCGACGAGGCCATCAGCATTAACTTCATATGTCATCATCTGGGTCATTGGGTGGCCTCGTCGGTTTTGTCTGCGCGATGGCGGACGGACACCGGTTGCCCCTGTGCCCTACCATCGCTGATAAGGCCATCAGCATTAACATCGTATGTTGTCATCTGGGTCATTGGGTGGCCTCGTCATCCTGCCTACATTATGAGTCTGATCGTTGCTGGCTTTTATCACTGCTGACCAGGCCTGACGAGGGGGCCAAGCAGAAGAATATTCCCGTCAAAAATACCATACATGCATTTGACATATAAACTGCGCTCAAGTATAAATTTTTGAATGATGACACCCGAAAACACCACCATGCCGCCCCACAGCGGGATCAACAAAACCTGGCTAATGGGCACCGATAATTTCGCTGACGTCTTGGGCAATCTGGATGGCTCAGTTGACGCGGACGAGCGTATGCACCTGATGTGCCAGTTTGATGCCAATGGCGATCAGCAACTGACCTGGACCGGCGAAGCCGAAGTGGCCGTCACCGAATTCATCAAGGTCATCCGCAGCCAAGGGACCTACAGCAGTCCCTATCTGCCCGATGATTTTTATGATCGCTATGAAAGCTATGCCCGGGATCGATACAACAGTCGGTCAGACATAATGCAATCCTGGAGTTTTGATCAATACCGCACGCAGCTGTTTGATAATCAAAGCCTGCAACATCTCTATGACCTCAAAGCCCAATATCCCGACCACAACACCGGCGTGGTGGCTGATCAGCTGCTCTGCATACAGTCTTAATGAGTTTTATTTTATGAACACCTCCCCCACTCTGAACACACCAGCCGCTGCGCCCACGGCCACGGACTGGCATTTTGTCACCGATGTTTTTGCGGATGCTTTGGGCCATTTAGACGAAGATGTGACCCGCGAAGAGCGGATGTATCTGAAATGCAAATTTGATTTCAATGGCGATGATAAACTACAATGGTCAGGGGAAGCTGAGATCTGCATCCAAGAATTGCAAAAAATCTTAGAAAGCCGCAACACATATGTCAGTCCCTATTTCCCCAGCAATATGTACGAAGACCTAGAAGACCTTTTTCATTTTAAATACACCATATCAGAAAGAGCGCAGGCAGAGTATGAAAGCCCCGAAATCTTTTTTGAGCGGGTCTTCATAGCTTATTGCCTTTCTGACTTTCAGCAAATGCAAGAGCACTACACGCCAGCCTCGATGATCGATGGCGCACTTAACTGCATCAAAACCTAACGCGCCTATTCCGCCCGCAGGCCTTTCAGCTCGGGCCGGACATCTTTGATTTCGGTGGCCTCTTGGCTGGCCATCGGGAAAGCGCAGTAATCGGCGGCATAATAGGCTGATGGCCGGTGATTGCCGGAAATGCCCACCCCGCCAAACGGCATGGCCGATGACGCCCCCGTGGTGGCCCGATTCCAATTCACCACGCCGGCGCGAATGCGGCGAATGAACTGCTGCCAATGGGCGTGGTCTTGGCTGATCAGGCCCGCAGACAAGCCATAGCGCGTGGCGTTGGCTTCACGAATGGCGTCTTTGAAGGTCTCGACGCGCACCACCTGCAGGAAGGGCGCGAAAATTTCCTCGTCGGGAACTTTGACGCCGGTGGTCTCGATCACACCCGGCGAGACAAAGGCCCCGTCCCGTTCGGGCGCGCGCAGCACCTGCCCGCCCGCCTCGACCAAAGCTTCAAAACTGGCCATGGCCGCCTTGGCGATCTCTTTGCTGACCAAGGGCCCCATAAAGGGCTCGGGCACATCGTCCCACTTGCCGATCACCACTTGATCCAGAACGGCCGCCAACGCCTTCAGGACCTCATCGGCCCAGGGGGTTTGGGGCAAGATCAAGCGCCGGGCACAGCTGCAGCGCTGGCCCGAAGTGATGAAGCTCGAGGCCAAAACCAAAGACGCCACCGCCGCTGGGTCCCCATCCCACGCGATCAGGGGGTTGTTGCCCCCAAGCTCGAGGGCCAAAATCACCTCCGGCCGCTCGGCGAACTGGCTGCGGAACACCTGACCTGTGGCCGCCGAGCCTGTAAACAACAGACCATTGATATTGCCCTTACTCAGGGCCTCGCCCACATCGCGGCCGCCTTGCACCAAATTGACCACGCCAGTGGGCAGACCAGCGGCCTCGAGGCAGGTCATCATCAGCTCGCCTGTGCCCGGTGTGTGTTCGGATGGTTTGAACACAACGGTGTTGCCCGCCAGTAGCGCCGGCACAATATGACCATTGGGCAAGTGCCCCGGGAAATTATAAGGCCCAAACACCGCCATCACGCCGTGTGCCCGATGACGCAGCACCATCTGCCCAAACGGCGCCTCGGATTGATGGCCGCCTGTGCGCTCGTCATAGGCCTTGATCGAGATGTCAACCTTGCCGATCATGGCGCTGACTTCGCCCAGGGCTTCCCACTTGGGTTTGCCAGTTTCCTGGGAAATCATCGCTGCCAGTTCGGGCTTTTTGGCCTCGAGCTGCGCCTGATAGGCCTTCAGCAGGTCCACGCGGTCTTGGTGTGGGCGGTCGGCCCAGGCCTCAAAGGCATCACCTGCGGCCTCGATGGCGCTCTCGACTTGGCTGCGGCTTGCGACCGTGCCGGTCCAGATGGTGTCCTCGGTAGCGGGGTCGAGCGAGGCCAAAAGCCCACCCGCACCGGGTTGCCATTGGCCATTGATCAAAAGTCCTTGGGGCATACTGAAACCTCGTTTGGTTTGAATCAAGACGCCGGCGGCGTCCACAACCGCACAGCGTCACCAGCCTGCACCTGCAAACGCTCGGCGGCGGTGGGTGAAATGCTGACATGATCATCCGTTTCCTGCACAGGCGTGCGGGTCATGCGGAAATTCTGGAAATCTTCGTTGGCGACATAGCCGGAAACGCCGGGCGCGACCTCGGCGATCTGGACGGGCTTCACACGCGACTCACGCAGTGTGCGCACCTGATCGGTTTCGGCTGACACCAGTGGTCCCGCATCAAAAACATCCACCAGGTTTTGATAGCGAAAACCTTCCCATTCCAACAGGCGTCTGGCGGCCTCGCCATCATCATGGCATTTGCCAATCGCATCCCGGGCCGCCGTGGGCAATAGATCCGCATATATAGGATGACGGGGCAAAAGCTCGGCCAGGAACTGCCCATCGGTTGTGGCCGACAGGCCGTCCGCTTCATCGAAGCTCATTTTGAAAAAGTGCTGGGTGACTCCTTCCCAAAACGGCGAGCGCCCGGCCTCATCAAACCAGCCGCGCAGCTCGGCCAAAATGGTGTCGGCAAAGCGCGACCGCCCTGTGGCCACCAGCATATAACGCGCCTGGGCCAGCATCCGCCCCACACCGCCGCCGCGGCGTTCAGGGTGCAACAACAACGACCCCACCTCGGTGTGACCATTGTGCTCGCTCACGAGCCACAACAGCGGCATGTCAAAACGCCGATCGGCCGCAAACGAAACATAGCCCGCCTTGGCCACGCGAAAATTGTAATAGGGCCGCTCGATGCCCACGGCAGGCTTCACGCCCGCAACCCCAATGACTTGGCCCTGGTCATCTTCCAGCGCCAGCAAATAGGCCAGGCCCGCCGGATCTGTGCCTGCGGGCGAATGGAAACTCGCCTCGACGGTTTTCAGCTTCTTTTCAATGGCGGCTTCGTTGGGCTGCAGACTGGTAAAGCCCGAGCCCGCATGGCGCGCCAGTTCCATGACATCGGCATGGTCAGACAGTTTGGCAGGGCGGATCAAATACGACATGAGGCAGGCCTTGTAGCGCATTTGCGCCCAGGGGCCAAGCGGCCCTTAGCCATAGCGCAATTTGGTCAACAAAATGGTGCCGGCAAACACAAGGGTGACCACATTGGCCATGATCAGCGGCCAGCTTTGCAGCAACAGCCCATACACCAGCCAAAAGCAGACCCCACTGATAAAAATCAAATACATACCCAGGGAAATGGCGCGGGTGTCGCGCTCGCGGATGGCTTTGATGGCTTGGGGCAAGAAGGCGATGGTGGTCAGAAAGGCGGCACAAAAGCCCACAAGTTCAACGGGGTTCATGACCATTTTGCTGTCCCTTGTTAGGCGTCTTCGCTCAGGCGCTCTTGGTCGCGCATGGCGCGCAGAGATTCGGCATCCAAGTCCCCTTCGGCAATACGCGCGAGAATCAAGCCCGACAACCGCGCCCGTTCCGCAAAACTGTCGGGAAAGGCGTATTCATCCGGCGAATGAATATCGCCCCCACACACGCCCAAGCTGTCGGCATTGGGGCAGCCGGCGGCGAACAGATTGTTGCCTTCACACACCCCACCCGAGTTCTGCCATGTGACCTCAACGCCCAATCGATCGCCGGTGTTGCGGATCTCTTCGAACAGACGCTGTTGCGAGGGCACAAAGGGCTTGGGCGGACGCGTGAAACCGCCATGCAGTTCACAGCTGACGCCTTCGATTTTGGCGCTTTGGTCCAAGATGCGCTGGAAATGGCCATGCGCCCATTCGGTGTCGTCTTGGTTCAAAACCCGCACATCAATGCGCGTGATGCCCAAATCGGGCACGGCATTTAAAGCCCCCCCGCCATCGATGCGACCGACATTGACGGTGATGGTTTCCCGCTCACCGTTCAGTTCATGCAGCGCCACAGCGGCCCGCGCGGCGGCGGCAAGTGCGTGTTTGCCTTCGTGAAAGGCGCGGCCTGCGTGCGCAGATTTCCCACGGAACACAAAGGAAAAATTCCCACTGCCCTTGCGCCCGGCAGCCAAGATCCCGCCCAGCAAGGCGGGTTCGTAGGTCAGACCCATATGGGCCTTGGCCCCCAGGCGCATCAGCTCGGGCCGCGAACAATGCGAACCGATTTCCTCGTCGGGCGAGATCAGCACCGTATAGCCTACGCCCTGAGATTTCGAATGCTGCTCAAAGGCCTCAAGGGCAGCCAACATCACGGACAAACCGCCTTTCATATCGGCAATGCCCGGACCATGCAGGCGCCCATCCGGCAGGGTCACGACCTTTTGGAAAGCGCTGTCGGCGGGATAAACCGTGTCATAATGGCCCGTCAGCACCAGTTGGATCGGGGCCTCGGGCCGCACCGTGATGCGCAGTGCTGGCGGCGGTTGATGATGGGCGGTGGTGCCATCGGCCCGGATGGTGTCCATGGGCGGCAAGACCAGATGCTCGACTTTGCCGGGCAGCACGGAAAAGGCCTCGGTGAACACCGTCAGCATCTGCCGCAGGCCTTCCAGGTGATAGCTGCCGGAATTGATATGGCACCAGTCAATGGCGCGAGTGATGATCCCCTCGCCCATCTGGTCTATGGCATTGAGAACGGCGGTGGCGTCAGCAGTATGTGTGGTCATGCCTCGTGTCTAGGCCCGCCAGGGCTCAGACGCAAGGGGGCGCCTACACCTCGTCGTCAGACTGATACAGCCAAACGCGCAGTTGAGTGTCGCTGATGGAATGCCGAGCCCCACTGAGAATATTGTTATCGAGATCAAAGTCGCCATTCAAATCGTTCAAGGCTTGCTCATACATGTTGAGTTGCTCTTCACACCTCGCTAGGGCCTTGCCATAGACTGTCAAACCTTGTTCAATTTTATCATTATATACAGCGATTCTTGCTTTGAAGGATTTGATTTCATCATCAAAAACCTGTTTGAGCTCAGAGCGACTGATGCGACCGTCTCCATTCTCATCAACATTATTTAGGAAGAAATCAGCTTCATCTACAGAAATCTTGCCGTCATTATCCCAGTCCACATAATCACGCAAACCGCCAACCCAGTTGGGAACATTACTCATTGTGACTCTCCATACAAATTAAACCGCATATGAATCAAAAAAAAATTACAAAAACACAACAATTATGATAATTTCATAAATGCCACACTCTGTCAACCGCATGGTCATGGTGATCACAGGGGTAGCGCCCAGCAAAGGGCCAGCCCGGCTTGCGGGGCCCCAAAGGTCGAGACCAAAACCACAGTCACCAATAAAAAAGCCCCCGCGTGAGAGATAATGTAGAGGTTTTATGTTCCACCACAAGCGAAGCGCGTGGCGTGCATGACTATGCACCGCGGCCCAAAGGCATTGCAGAAAAACTGGCTCAAGCCTGCGCCAAAGCCGTTAGAAGTTTTTCGGTTCGCAATGCCGTATTGAAAAACAACGCGCCCTTGCGGAGACATGAACGTAGTGAATTGTCGCGAGCAAAAAAATGGTGAGCCCGGTAGGAATCGCGGTCATCTGCCCCACTTGCGCCGTGCAAAGCCCGGCTTGTGGGGACCCCAAAGGTCGAGACCAAGACCACATTCACCAATAAAAAAGCCCCCTGACGGGGGCATTTTTATTGGTGAGCCCGGTAGGAATCGAACCTACGACCCACTGATTAAAAGTCAGTTGCTCTACCGACTGAGCTACGGGCTCTTTGGGTTTTGTGGCGTTTCCGGTGGGAATGTCTTCGGTCAGACCGCCAGCCCGAGCCATTTCCACAAGGGGGAAAAAGAACCCGAGGCGGGCGGAACATAGGGACTTGCGGCGCAGATGGCAAGACGTGCACACTCAGAAAATGCGAAAAACTGCACCGATATGGTTGTTTTTTTGCGCCTTGGGCGCGCAACCCCTTATGCCGCAAGCGGTTCAGGCCAGCACGACCCTGCAAAATGCCCGCGAACATGTCACCACCACCGGCAAGGGCGTGACCCACGCCGCCAGCACACCGCTGCGGGATTTTGGCCTGAGCAAGGAAGAGATCCCCCCTGCCGTCGCCAGCGCTGTGATGCTGAAATACGCCCCGCCTGAAACCTGCGCCCAGGCCACGGTCTTGGTGCGGGGCTTTGATGCCGTGCTGGGTGATGATATCGACCGCCCCGAAGACAAGGACGATGATGGGCTGATTGCCCGCGGCGCGGTCGAGGCCTCGAAGCTGATCATTGGCGCCGCCAAGGATGAAGTCACCGGTCTGATCCCCTTTCGCGGCTTGGTGCGGCGGGTATCCGGTGCCAAGGCTCATGAAAAAAAGGTGCAAAATGCCATTTATGTGGCCCACCTGCGTCGCGCCTTTCTGAAAGGCTGGGCCAATGCCCAAGGCTGTCCGCAGTTTTTGCCGGACCCGGAGCCTAAGCCCCTGCCCGCCATTGACGCCGCCGTGCCGCCAAGAACGCGTTAAACTCGCCCTGGGCGATGGCCGTGCGCATGGCCTGCATCAACTCTTGGAAAAAGGCGGTGTTGTGCCAGCTCAGCAGAATTTGGCCCAAAATCTCGTTGGCTTTGAACAGATGATGCAAATAGGCCTTGGTGTAATCACGGCTGGCGGGACAGGCACTGTTGGCATCAAGGGGCGTGAGGTCTTCGGCATACTTGGCGTTTTTGATGTTCAACGGGCCGTCCCAGGTCCAGGCTTGGCCATGACGACCCGACCGCGTCGGCAGCACGCAATCAAACATATCGACGCCCAAGGCCACAGACTCGACCAAATCCAGCGGCTTGCCCACGCCCATCAAATAGCGCGGCCGGTGGGCGGGCAAATGCGGCGTGGTCAAAGCGAGCGTCTTGACCATCATCTCGTGGCCCTCGCCCACCGCCAGGCCTCCAATGGCATAGCCATCAAAGCCCATGTCCACCAAGCGTTGCGCACTTTCCGCCCGCAAATCGCCATAGACCCCGCCCTGTACAATACCAAACAGGGCCTGGCTGTCGCGTATGCCAAAGGCCGCCTTTGACCGTGCCGCCCAGCGCGCCGACAACAACATGGCTTCATTGGCACGGTCATGATCGGCGGGATAGGCCGCACACTCATCCAGCTGCATCACGATATCCGAACCCAGCAAGTCCGCCTGGATTTCCATGGAACGCTCGGGACTGAGGACATGTTCCGAGCCATCAATATGCGAGCGAAAGGTCACGGCCTGTTCCGAGATCTTGGCAATGTTCGACAGCGACATCACCTGAAACCCACCAGAATC
Organism: uncultured Caulobacteraceae bacterium; assembly: GCA_937138625.1. Classification (GTDB taxonomy): domain Bacteria; phylum Pseudomonadota; class Alphaproteobacteria; order Caulobacterales; family Caulobacteraceae; genus CAKZPF01. The sequence goes on from CAKZPF010000003.1 coordinate 549,227, forward strand.
CGTCAAAATGGGGCGATCCCAGCCCATGAAGGTGTGCAAACCACCCAAACGATGAACACGCTCGGCGGTGGGGCGCAGCATCAAATGATAGGTATTCCCCAACAGAATATCCGCCCCCGCCCCGCGCACCTGATCACAGGTTAGGGCCTTGACCGTCGCCGCCGTGCCCACGGGCATAAAGGCCGGTGTGCGAATCTCGCCGCGGGGGGTGCGCAACACGCCGGTGCGGGCCTGGCCGTCAGTCTGTTGCAGATCAAAGGCAAAGGTCATGAAGGACGTTCCAGCAGATTGGCATCACCATAAGAGAAAAATCGGTAACCGCTGTCGATGGCATGGGCATAGGCCGCTTGCATGGTCGCGGTGCCCGCAAAGGCACAGACCAACATAAACAATGTGGATTTCGGCAGGTGGAAATTGGTCATCAGGACATCGGCCACCTTGAAGTCAAAGCCCGGGGTGATGAAAATATCGGTCTCGGCGGCAAAGGGCGCGATTTGCCCCGTGGCGTGGGCGGCGCTTTCCAAAATCCGCAGGGCCGTGGTGCCCACCACAACCACCCGGCGGCCCTTGGCTTTGGCGGTTTGAATGGCCTGGGCGACCTGGGGCGAGACCTCGCCCCATTCGCTGTGCATTTTGTGCTCGTGGATGTTATCAACCTTGACAGGCAGGAAGGTGCCCGCGCCGACATGCAAGGTCACCTGGTGGTGCATGATGCCCTTGTCGCGCAAGGCCTGCATCAGCTGAGGCGTGAAATGCAGACCCGCCGTGGGCGCGGCCACCGAGCCCGCATCCTGCGCGAATATGGTCTGGTAATCTTGCCGGTCTTGTTCATCAGCGGGGCGTTTGGCGGCGATATAGGGGGGCAAAGGCATATCACCCACTGCCTCAAGGGCTGCATCCAAATCATTGTTTGTACAGTGAAAATCAAGCGTCAGGATGCCGGTTTCCGCCTTGGCGGTGACCTGGGCCGTCAGATCATCGGCAATTTGCAAGCGATCCCCCACGGCCAACCGCCGGGCGGGTTTGGCCAACGCCTGCCAACGCAACGGCCCCAGACGCGCGATCAGGTTCATATGCACATCCACGTCATGGCCCGTGGCATCCCGCGCCGGCCGCACCGCGCGCAGGGCGACAGGCACCACCCGGCTGTTGTTGGTGATCAACAGGTCGCCGGTCCGCAACAGATCGGGCAAATCCGCCACCGTGTGATCCAGCACATCACCCCCGGCCCGGACATGCATCAGACGCGCCGATGTGCGTGGGGTTGCGGGGCGCAGGGCGATCCGATCCTCGGGCAGGTCGAAATCAAAATCTGCCAGGGTCATGGCGGGTTCGGCCGTAAGCGTTTGCGTATTTGTGATGTCCGTCATGCCCCTTCAGGGCCACAAAGGCAGGGATTTGTCCAGAGTCTTCTTATAAGAAAACCCCCTGACCTGCATGGGATCAGGGGGCGTCGGGCTTGTCTCCCCGAGCTCAGAAATCGACTAGGCGGCCAATTGCGGCACGCGGGCAAGGGGATCGTTTTGTTGTTGAACCTCCTCGGGCGAGATATAGACAAAACCACCCTGGGCGGTGCCATCCGGCGAGACCACGCCCACCAATTGCCCATGAACAGGCATATCATCATCGGTGGGTTGGAAGTTGTGCAGGTTTGGGTCCACTCGGCCATTCATGGCCAATGTGGCCTTGTTGGCCAAGGGGGTCAGATAGCTGTTTTCCGGATCAGGGCGCTGGCCAACAGTGTTCAGGTCATGCACATACATAATCTGACCGCCATCATTGGTGTTCACCAGGAAATCGGCCTCGTGCGAAGTGTTGGGCTCTTGATAAACAGGGTCGCCGGCGCTGTTGACCTCGATGCCGCCATAGCTGCCGCCAATCTCGGCCAGCATCTCGTGGACATCTTCGCCCACCGGCACGGTTTTGGTCATCTTGGCAGACGTTTCGGCCTGCAAGGCGGCATATTGATAAGGTTCGGGGTTGGCAGTGCCCGTCACGGCCGCGCGGGCGGCCGCAAGGCTCGCATCAAAATTCTGCTGAACGGCTGGCGTTTGCGGGCCAGAAGTCGTTGCATGTTCTGGATTGTGGGTGGCTTCGTGGGCCTGTCGGGCGATCTGCGCGCCTAACCCCATCAGGGCTGAGATGGACATAAATGAATCCCTCGGTGTTCAAATTGTATAAATCAAAAATAAAACGACGCCTACTGCGTACGATCAAGATCATACACAACAGGCGCCGTTAAAACAAGAAAATATCCCTGACGACTTTATGACGTTTTCGCTAAGGCTACAGGTCCGCGGCCACGCGCATGGTTTTGATTTTACCAGGCTTTTCTGGGGGCTCGCCTTTGGGCAAGGCGTCCACATGTTCAATGCCATCCACCACTTCGCCCCAAACCGTGTACTGGTTATCCAGAAAGCCGACATCATCAAGACAGATGAAAAACTGACAATCGGCACTGTCGGGATCCATGGCCCGCGCCATCGAACAAATGCCGCGCCCGTGGTGTTCATCACTAAACTCAGCTTTCAGCTTACGACCGGATCCACCGCGCCCGGTGCCCGAGGGATCGCCCCCTTGGGCAACAAAACCATCGATCACGCGATGAAAAATCAAACCATCATAGAACTTCTCGCGGGCCAGTTCCTTGATGCGCTCGACATGCGTCGGCGCCAGATCCGGGCGCAATTTGATGGTCACGTCCCCGTCCTTCAGGGTCATGATCAGGGTGTTTTCGGGATTGGTATCGGTGTCTGCTGCCATGTCGGCCCCCTTTATTTCACTTAGTCGTTGTCGTTGTGGCTTGATTCGATGCGCACCGGGATGGGGACATCACAGGCGCTGAAATTGGCCTCGAGGTCATCACGGACATCATCCACCAAGCGGGCAAACGTTTTGCTGTCTCCACGCATCAGGTAAATCCGACCGCGATCCGCCACGGGCACATCCGCCGCCACCCGCAAATCCCGCACCCAGTCAGGGCGTTCCACAGGCTCGCCGGTTTCAAAGGCCCGCACCACATCCAAACCCAAAATCACGCGCCCCCAAGCGGTGTAGCGCTTATCCAGGCTGGGATAGGCTTCGCGCATAAGGAAATACTGGCTGTTGGCACTGTTGGGGTCTTCACCCCGCGCCATGCCCGCCACACCCGCACAATAGGTCGCCCAGCCCGTGGCACCCTGATCGCCGGTGCGATCAAACATCACATCGGGCTGACTGAAGACAGGCAGGCTGCGCACCAGACCGACCACGGATCCGCCCTGCACCGCCATAGGCGTGAACGGGGTGTCGGCATAGCGCCGGAAAGTGAACTCGGCCGGCAGATCCGGCAGTTGTGATCCCCCCTCGCCGGTGTTTTCCGGGTCGCCACCCTGGGCCATGAACCAATCAATGACCCGGAAAAAGGTCAGGCCGTCATACAGATCCTGACGCGCCAGGGTTTTGATTTGCTCGACATGCAAAGGGGCGGCCTCGGGCACCATTTCAATGACCACGCGGCCCTTGGTGGTATCCAGGATCAAGGCATTTTCGTAATCCAGCTCGCGCCAAGTGTCCGCATCCGGGGCCGCCAGGGCCGTCAGCGGCGCCAGCACCAAAGCCATCGCAGCGGCAATCCAAGTGGGTTTCATGCAAATTCCTCCTGCAAGCGTTTGGCAATGGCGGGAGGAACAAAGCCGGTGATGTCCCCCTTCAGTCGGGCGATTTCTTTGACCAAGCGCGAGGCAATGGCCTGGTGTTGGGGGTCAGCCATCAGAAACACGGTCTCGACATCGGGATTGAGCTTTTGGTTCATGCCCACCATTTGAAATTCATATTCAAAGTCGGATACCGCCCGCAGCCCACGCACAATCACCTGCGCCCCGACGGTTTCCGCATAGTGCATCAGCAAACCATCAAAGGCGGCCACCTCGATATCCGCATCGGGAAAAACACGGGCGACCTCGGCCTTGGCCATGGCCACTCGCTCGTCGATGGTGAACACGGGCGTTTTTCCGGAATGCACCGCCACACCGATCACCAGCTTGTCCACCAATTTGATGGCGCGGCCAATGATATCGAGGTGCCCATTGGTCAGCGGGTCAAAGGTGCCGGGATAAAGGCCTGTGCGGGTCATGGGCGCTCCCTTTTACCCTTCTCCCACAGGGAGAAGGTGGCGAGGGACGAGCCGGATGAGGGGTTAGAGAGTTCACATTTACACCCCCTCACCCACCCCTCTCCCCATGGGAGAGGGCATATAGCCAATTTACGCATCGTCAGCCTCCTCGTCGCTGTCGGTTTCGCCTAAACGCTCGACGGAAACCACGGCTTCCTCGTCACCCAGGCGAATGATGCGCACACCCTGGGTGTTGCGGGCAGCGATGCGGATGCCATCCACCGGACAGCGGATCAATTGACCGCCATTGGTGCTCAGCAGCAGCTCGTCGGCATCATCCACGGGGAAGGAGGCCACCAGGCGCACATCTGGCTTGCGGCTGAGGTCATGGGCAATGGGCCCCTGCCCGCCGCGGCCCATGGCACGATAATCATAGCTTGACGAGCGTTTCCCCGTCCCGTCCGAGGCCACAGTCAAGATAAACTGCTCGGCCGCGCCCAATTCGGCGATACGCTCCGGTGTGATGGGGGCCTCCTCGTCGCCATCCGCGCCATCATCGGACACAGCCGCATCTTCATCAGCAGCCCCAGCAGCACGGCGCATGGCGGTGGCATGTTTCAGGTAAGCCCGCGCCTCGGCAGACGTGACCTCAATGCCGTTCAAAATCGCCATGGAGATCACATCATCACCCTTGGCGAGCCTGATGCCCCGCACCCCCGATGAGGTCCGGCCAGCGAACACCCGCACATCACTGACGGGGAAGCGGATGCAGCGCCCATAGGCCGTCGTTAGCAACAGATCCTGATCTTCCGAGCAGACCTGAACGCCAACAATGCCGTCACCCTCGTCGGGCTTCATCGCGATTTTACCCGCACGGTTGATGTTGGTGAAATCGCTGAGCTTGTTGCGCCGCACGCGCCCCGATTTGGTGGCAAACACAACATCCAAACTCGACCAGGTGCCCTCGTCTTCGGGCAAAGGCAAGATCGAGGTGATGGTCTCGCCTTGGCCGAGCGGCAGCAGATTCACGAACGCCTTGCCGCGAGAGGTCGGCCCCCCCAGCGGCAAGCGCCAGACCTTCAGCTTATAGGCCATACCGGTCGAAGAGAAGAACAATACCGGCGTATGTGTCGAGGCCGAAAACACGGTGGTGACCATATCCTCGTCCTTCATGCTCATGCCCGCGCGGCCCCGCCCCCCACGCTTTTGGGTGCGATATGTCGATAGCGGCGTGCGCTTCACATAGCCTGTGTGGGTCACCGAAATGACCATATCTTCGCGGGGGATCAGGTCTTCGTCTTCGACATCCAGACCCGCATCCACAATTTCCGATCGCCGCGGCACGGCAAAGGTCTCTTTGATGCGCAGCATGTCCTCTTCGATCACGGCCATGATGCGGTTGCGATCCCCCAACAGATCCAAAAGATCGCCAATGGTGGCCGCCAGTTTTTCGGCCTCGTCAGAGATTTCATCCCGACCCATGGCCGTCAGGCGCTGCAGGCGCAGATCCAAAATGGCGCGGGCTTGTTCTTCCGACAGACGCACCTTGCCATCCACCACGCGGGTGCGGGGGTCAGCAATCAGTTCGATCAGCGGTACCATATCGCCCGCCGGCCAATCGCGACCGGTCAAGGCGTCGCGGGCCGCCGCGGGCTCGGGCGCTGAGCGGATCAGGCGAATGACTTCGTCGATATTGGCGACGGCAATCGCCAAGCCCACCAAGACATGCCCCCGGTTGCGAGCCTTCGACAGGCGATGTTTGGCGCGGCGCACCACCACATCTTCGCGGAAATCCAAAAAGGCCTTCAGCAAATCCCGTAAGCTAAAGGGTCGTGGCCGCCCGCGATCCAACGCCAACATATTGACGCCGAAACTCGATTGCAGCGGCGAGAAACGATAGAGCTGATTGAGGATCACATCGGCCTGGGCCTCGCGCTTGAGCTCGATGACCACCCGCATACCATGGCGATCACTTTCGTCGCGCAGATCGGAAATGCCCTCGATGCGTTTTTCGCGCACCAGATCGGCGATTTTCTCGACCATCATAGCCTTGTTCACCTGATAGGGAATTTCAGTGATGATGATCGACTGCCGCCCCTTGGCGTTTTCCTCGACCTCAGCGCGACCGCGCATGATCACCGAGCCCCGACCGGTCAGCAGGGCCTGGCGCGCGCCGCTGCGCCCCATGATCAGCCCGCCAGTGGGGAAATCCGGCGCGGGCACGATTTCCAGAAGCTCCTCGTCTGACAAATGCGGCTCATGAATCAATTTAACGGCGGCCTCGATCACCTCGCCCAAATTGTGGGGCGGGATGTTGGTCGCCATCCCCACGGCAATGCCGCCCGCCCCATTGACCAACAGGTTGGGATAACGCGCCGGCAGCACCGCGGGCTCTTGCTCGGTGCCATCATAGTTGGGGATAAAATCGACGGTGTTTTCTTCGATGTCCGACAGCAGTTCGGCCGCAGGACGCGACAGGCGCGATTCGGTGTAACGCATAGCCGCTGGCGGATCCCCATCCACCGAGCCAAAATTCCCCTGGCCGTCAATCAGCTCAAGCCCCATGGAAAAGGGCTGCGCCATGCGCACCAAGGCGTCATAGACCGCTTGGTCGCCGTGGGGGTGATATTTACCGATCACGTCCCCGACGATGCGCGCCGATTTGCGATAAGCTTTGTCGTGGGTAAAGCCATTTTCCGCCATGGCATAAAGGATGCGGCGGTGCACCGGCTTCAGGCCATCGCGCGCGTCCGGCAGGGCGCGGCTGACGATGACGCTCATGGCGTAATCGAGATATGAGCGCTTCAGCTCGTCTTCGATGGTGATGTGCGGCACACCACCGGTTTCTCCAGGATCCTTGTCAATTGTATCGCTCACGCGCCCACCCTGTTGTTTGTTCTGTGCCGGTTGGCAACCTGTGTTCGTGGTTGATATTGGCCAAGCTTTGTCCTAACACCCTTTGCACCCGTTCTCAAAGCCGAGAATTGGAAAAAATCCATTTGGGAAAGGCTTAACAGGATTTCGCTATCCTGGGCGCCATCACCCCAGGGAGCACACGATGAAACGCCTTCGGGCCCTTTTTCACGAGCTGTATTTCAAGCACACCAATCGCGCTTTGAAATTTCGCTCTGTGTTGTTGATCTTAGACCTGATCATCATCGGTTTTTTTATCGCTGCGCCCTTTTTGCGGGGATCCGTCAGCTTTTTAGTCATCGACTATGCCATTGCCTTTCTGCTGGCGCTTGATTTGGCGGCACGGGCCTGGGGCTATGGTAAGTTTTGGGTTTGGCTCAGCCGCCCCATCGCCATAGTTGACGTGATTGTGCTGGTTTCCCTGCTATTCCCCACGGCGCTTGCGAACCTGGGGGCCTTGCGGATTTTGCGCCTGTGGACCTTGGCGCATTCCGACAAGTTGTGGGAAACTGTGGGCAAAGGCCGCTGGCACAACAGCCACATCCAGGACATTTCCAAAGGCATCGTCAATTTGGTGGTCTTTGTCTTCATCATGACCGCCATTGTGCATTCCAGCTTTGCGGGCCATCACCCGAAACTCGATAGCTATATCGACAGCCTCTATTTCACCATTATGTCGCTGACCACCACGGGTTATGGGGATATTGTGCTCGAGAGCACCTGGGGCCGGCTCGTCAGCATCTTGATCATGACCGGGGGTGTGACCCTGTTTGTGAAACTGGCGCAATCCATATTGCGCCCCAACAAAGTGGTCTTCCCCTGCCCTGAATGCGGTTTGCGCCGTCATGACCCCGACAGCGTGTTTTGCAAAGCCTGCGGCCACAAGCTGAACATCCCCAACGAAGGGCTTTAAGGTTAGTGCTTGCTAGGCATATATTCTAACGCGTTCTTAAACTCTGCCTGCTAATCTGGCCAAAATATAAAAAAAGCAGAACGCAGCAGAAAGAGAAAACGGGATGACCATCGGGGGGATTGGTCTCGGCAATTATGGCACGCAGTTTATTCGCAGCAGCCGAGCCTACACAACAGCCATCAATGATGTAAACGCCAGCGTCGATCGCTTGGGGCGTGGCTCGGCTATATCGGTAAAGGCCAATTCTGTCGCCTATGGCATCGCCCAGAAAACCAAAAGCGATATCGCCGGCTGGGACATGGCGCAGAAACTAAACCAGAAAACGCGCAACGACCTTGATCTGTTGCTGACGTTCAATGAGAACATTAAAAACATTGTCTATGACCTGAAGCCCACGGTTGTTATGGCGATGGATGAAAATCTCTCAGATTCGGATCGGGCAAGTTTGGACGAGGAATACAAGAGTGTTGCTCGTCGTATGCAGGATTTTTACTACAACAGCGCTTCATATTTTCCAGGAAGTGCCAGCCACCTTGCTGGCTTCAATCGATTGGAAGTGAGACTAGCAGACAAGGATGGCCCAGGCACCGAGATCGCCTTTACAACGCGGAATCTCACAGCCGCCGCGTTAGAAGACTTTAATCCGGATGACTATTCCTTTTCCTCAGCAAGCGCGGCGGCCAACTTTAAAGAAGAACTGCTGGATCAGCTTATAAATTCTGATTTTGTTGATAATAACTATACTGGCACACATACCCCGTTTGATGTGGTGGAAATCGCACAAAACTTCGCTGCCAAAATGTCCGATGTCGCCTCAAAGGCCGTGCTCGACCTCACCGATCTGGAAATCGAGGCCGAAGTCGCCCGCCTGCGCCAAGCCCAAACCGACCAAGTCCGCGCCGAAAGCGCGCAGCAAATCGCCAACCAAAATCTGCGCACCTACACCAGTGTGCTGAACGACGTCCGCGCCCAAACGGGACGATTGGTCAACTTTTACGCTTAGAGGACTAAATCCACTTCACGCCATTAAAGCCAAAAAAAGCGGGCCAAAGGCCCGCTTTTTTGTGTCTCGATGGTGTGACCCCAGTCTCTAGAACGGGATTTCGTCGTCCAGATCAGCATTGGCAAACTGGTTGCCGCCGCCTTGATTGCCACCGCTGCTGGCCGCGCTGGGGGCAAAATTGCCGCCACCTTGGCCGCCTTCATAGCCGCCACCATCGCTGTTGCGGCCATCCAGCATGGTCAACTCGCCGCGATAGCGCTGCAAGACCACCTCGGTGGAATAGCGGTCATTGCCATCCTTGTCGGTCCATTTGCGGGTTTGCAAGGCGCCTTCGACATAGACCTTCGCGCCCTTGCGCAGGTATTTTTCAATCACACCCACCAGGCCATCATTGAACACCACCACGGAATGCCAATCGGTTTTTTCCCGACGCTCGCCTGTAGTTTTGTCACGCCAACTTTCCGAGGTGGCAATCCGCAAATTGGCCACGCGGTCGCCCGACCCCATGGTGCGGATTTCAGGGTCCGCGCCCAAATTGCCGATCAACATCACCTTGTTTAAACTGCCCGCCATTGTCCGTGTCCTTCTGTTTATTATTTTCCGTTTGTGGGTTACGCCGCCAAGCTTTGCAGCATCCAACGATTTTTGCGATGCACCGCCATCCGGCCAATCATGGCGTCCACCACCACTTCGTCACCGGCCTTTTCGGCGGCATCGTGGGCCGCCTGAAGGCTCTCGACAATTTGGCTTTGGCTCTCGGCCAGATCCTTGACCATGGTCATGGCGTCATAAGTCTCGTCCCCCGCCGCAATGCGGGTGGTCTCGGCGTAAAAGGCCAGTTTGCCCGGCGCTTTTTCGCCCAAAGTGCGGATCAGCTCGGCGATGTCATCAATGGCGGCAAACAGGTCGTTGTATTGCATCTCAAACAGATCATGCAGCGCTTTGAACTGTGGCCCTTCGACATTCCAATGATAATTCTGGGTTTTCAGATACAAGGCATAGGTATCCGCCAGAACGGTTTTCAAGGCATCGGTGACGGGGGCATTGCTCATTACTCTTCTCCTAATACGCGAATTTGATGATCACTTCGCCTTGCAGGCTTATTGCTCGCCCGCCTGACTTTGGGGCACCAGACGCCCATCCTCCAGCCTTGTCAAGAGTGGGAAGGCCACGGACCCGTTGACGCTAACAAACACGCCCTGGTCGGCGACAATGATCTTGGCTCCCTGATAGGCCCCAACCAATTTTTTGGCTTTGCCTTGGGTGAAAATCGCGTCCAGCATCCCGGCACATTCTTCCACACGCTCGGCCTCGCCGATGGCCGTGAACTGGTCGCCACGCTTTTCATAGCAATCCAAATCGCCGCGCTGGCCGGGGATAGTTTCCCGCAAGCTTTCGTCTTCGCCGCCACAGCCACTCAGGGTCACAGCCCCCAGCACCAGCCCCGCACATATCGAACGTTTCATGTCCACTCTCCTGAATAAACTGACGATGTAGAAATCGCCCCCACCCATGGACCCTATTGCATGCCCCTCTTGGATTCTGTCTGACCCTAGCATATCTGTGGGGAAGATAAAGACTTGCGTGTTCATTTTGTTCGCCCTATGTTCGCGCAGCCACACAGGATCCAAATTATGTCCGACCCCACCCACATCCGCGTGCGCGGCGCGCGGGCCCACAATCTGAAATCGGTGGACGCCGACATCCCTCGGGGCACCTTGACAGTGATCACCGGCATGTCGGGGTCCGGCAAATCCTCGCTTGCCTTTGACACCATCTATGCCGAGGGTCAGCGGCGCTATGTGGAAAGCCTGTCGGCTTATGCCCGTCAATTTCTCGAGCTTCAGCAAAAGCCAGACGTGGACCTGATTGAGGGGCTGTCGCCGGCCATTTCTATCGAGCAAAAAACCACTTCGAAAAACCCGCGCTCCATCGTCGGCACGGTCACCGAGATTTATGACTATATGCGCCTGTTGTGGGCACGTGTGGGGGTGCCCATCTCGCCCACCACCGGCCTGCCCATCGAAAGCCAAACCGTTGCCCAAATGGTCGAGATCTTGATGGGTTTGCCGGAAAAAACGCGGCTCTATTTGCTGGCACCCATCGTGCGCGGGCGTAAAGGCGAGTATAAAAAAGACTTGGCCGAGTTGGCCCGCCAAGGGTTCCAGCGGGCAAAGATTGATGGCGAATTTTATGATCTCAGTACGCCGCCGACGCTGGATAAAAAATTCAAGCATGACATCGATATTGTCGTCGATCGCCTTGTGATCAAACCGGATTTAGAAAGCCGTCTGGCGGACAGCCTTGAGACCGCTTTGAAACTGGCCGACGGTTTGGCGCTTGCGGAATTTGCAGATGAGACCGACGACAAAGGCGAGCCCAAACGCCTGACCTTTTCTGAGCGGTTTGCCTGTCCGGTGTCGGGTTTCACCATTGCGGAAATCGAGCCGAGGCTATTTTCCTTTAATAACCCCCATGGCGCCTGTCCGACCTGTGATGGCTTGGGGCTGAATTTGACCTTTGACGAAGGCTTGGTGGTGCCGGATCCGGGCAAAAGCTTAGGAGATGGGGCCATCGCGCCCTGGGCCCGTATGGGCGCCATCAGTCCCATTTATGCGCAAACCCTGAAAGGTTTGGCGCAGCATTACGGCGTATCCTTGTCAGCGCCGTGGAAAAAGCTGCCAAAAGCCGTGCAACAAAAGGTCCTGTATGGCTCGGGGGCCGAGAAGATCAGCTTTGTCTATGCCGATGACAGCCGCGAGTACAAAACCAACAAGCCTTTTGAAGGCGTCATCCCCAATCTGAACCGCCGGTGGCGGGAAACCGACAGCGCCTGGGTGCGCGAAGAATTGGCCAAGTTCCAGTCGGAAACGCCCTGTGCCGCCTGTGATGGCAAACGCCTGAAACCCGAAGCCCTGGCCGTTAAGGTCGCCAAGCAAGACATTGCCGAGGTCACGGCCCTGTCGGTGAAGCACGCCGCGGAATGGTTCGAAGGCTTGGCCGAGAGCCTGACCGGCAAACAAGCCGACATCGCCCAGCGCATTTTGAAAGAAATCACCGAACGCCTTGGGTTTTTGAACAATGTGGGCCTGGGGTATTTGGCGCTCAATCGGGCCTCGGGCACCTTATCGGGCGGGGAAAGTCAACGCATTCGCCTGGCCTCGCAAATTGGCTCGGGCCTGACGGGCGTTTTGTACGTGCTCGACGAGCCGTCCATTGGCCTGCACCAACGCGACAACGCACGGCTTCTGGACAGCCTGCAAGGGCTGCGGGACCTTGGGAACACCGTCTTAGTGGTTGAACACGACGAAGACGCCATCCGCACCGCCGATTATGTCATCGACATGGGCCCGCGCGCTGGCGTGCACGGCGGCGAGGTGGTGGTGGCCGGTACGCCCGATGACATCGCCCGGCATGCCCACTCGATCACCGGGGCCTATTTGTCCGGCAAGGCGGAAATCCCCGTGCCCAAACGCCGCCAAGCCAATCCGAAAAAAATGATCGAACTGAAGGGGGCTACCGGCAACAATCTCAAGGGCGTGAATGCTAAAATTCCTGTGGGCCTGATGACCTGTGTGACAGGTGTCTCAGGGGGCGGGAAATCCACTTTGGTGCTGGAAACGCTCTATAAGGCCGCGGCCCGACGTCTCAATAACGCCAGTGCCGCCCCGGCCCCCCACGACGAGATCCTGGGCCTACACCAGTTCGATAAAGTCATTGATATTGACCAGTCGCCCATTGGCCGCACCCCGCGTTCCAACCCCGCCACCTACACGGGCGCTTTCACGCCTATCCGCGAGTGGTTCGCCAGCCTACCGGACGCCAAGGCGCGTGGTTTCAAGCCGGGGCGGTTTTCCTTTAACGTCAAAGGTGGGCGTTGCGAGGCTTGTCAGGGGGATGGGGTGATCAAGATCGAGATGCACTTCCTGCCGGATGTGTATGTCACCTGCGACACCTGCAAAGGCAAGCGCTATGAGCCCCAAACCCTGAGCGTGACCTATAAGGGCGCATCCATTGCCGATGTCTTGGACATGACCGTCGAGGAAGGGGCCGAATTTTTCCAAGCCGTGCCGGCCATCCGAGACAAGCTCGAGACTCTGAAGCGCGTGGGCTTGGGCTATGTGAAGATTGGCCAGCAAGCGACCACCCTATCCGGTGGCGAGGCCCAGCGGGTGAAGCTCTCAAAAGAGCTCAGCAAGCGGGCCACCGGCCGCACGCTGTATATCTTGGACGAGCCCACCACCGGTCTGCATTTCGAAGACGTGCGCAAACTGCTGGAGGTTTTGCAGGAGCTGGTAGACACCGGCAACACCGTCATCATCATCGAGCACAATTTGGATGTGATCAAAACCGCTGACTGGATCCTGGATTTGGGGCCGGAAGGCGGTGACGGCGGCGGCACCCTGGTGGCCGAGGGCCCGCCCGAGCACATCATCACCGTACCCGAAAGCCACACGGGATCCTTCTTGAAGCCGTTGTTGGAAAAAGCGCCTGGGGCCGCCCGGGCCAAACACTCGGAACCAGCATAAGCCAGCCGCACGAACAGGCGGGCTAGGCGTCGCGCGGGGGGGTGTCTTGGTGCAAGGCCTCTTTGCGATGACGATAGACCGATGCCGTCAATCCCGCCCACAGGGGCATGGAAATGAGATACGTCACCAGCCAATCGGCCACGCTGCTGACCACCAATTGGGTTTGGGATAAGGGTATAGGCTCGGTGGCCGTGGTCTCACCAGATTTCATCGCCTCCAAGATCGAATTGGTCATCTCGGCCCCCAAAATCGGCCAGGTGATGGCCGAGAGCACAATGCCCGCCAAAATGGTGGCCAGCAAAATGATCACAGCCATAGCCAGCAGCGGCCAGACCTGCCCCTTGGTCATGGGCAAACTGGAAAGCAAATAAATTTTGTCCTCGGCCACGGTCGCGCCGGCAAACCCACTCAGCCGCACACTGAACCAGACCAGAAACCCGATGCCACCCACCAACAACACAAGGGCCAAAATGGCCGAGCCCAGACCCATACCCTGGGCTGCGGCTCCCAAATCACTGGTGGTGGCCCCCACACCGGCCGCGCCCAACACCGTGGCCAGGCCTGTGAACATCATCGTGCCCATGATCACCATCACAATCATGGTGAACAACAGCGCCATCAAAATATTGGCCCCCAAAAGGCGAAAATGCGACATGGTGAACCGACGCGGTGCCGGACCCATGCCAAGGGCCTTGTGCACCAGGCCATATTGCGCGTAGGTGGCGGCAAAAAAGGCCAAAATCGCCACCAACCACAAAAGCCCCATCTGTTGCTGACTGACCAGCCAGCCGCTGATGACAGCGACAATCAAGGCTGGCAGACCCAAAATGGCGGCGTCTTTGATGTGGTGTTTGGCAAAGCCGAAAGCTTCTCCCGCCAAAAGTCCAAAGGATAAATCGCGCATAGTGCCCCGCTGTGGTCCGATATCAGGCCCCGAGTCTAGGCCGTTTGGCTGTCTCTGGCAAACTGCAGAAAGCACAAATAGGCATTGGCCCCCACGCCCGCGGGAAAGATCACCGCCAGCGCATTGGCCATGGCCTGGGCCGCGATGATCGGCGCGGCTGCCGCGCCCACGAGTTTCAGCCCGCCTGTGGCATCCATGGCCACAAAGGCTTTGATGGCGGTCAAGATCTGCGCCACATCAAACTTCACGGGGGCAACACCCGCCTGATCCAACATCCACCACACGCCAAAAGCCGCCGTGGCCAAGGCCGAGAAGAACAGCAAAGCCAAGGTGATGTTCAGCGCATAGGCCTGGATCAATTCGGCAAAGCGCCCGCGCGTCAACCGCCAAGAGGTGGCAATGCCCACGCGCCGCTGACCAATGGTGGCCGCCGGCGACAGCGACAAGCGAATGCCCAAATACACAACGGTTCCCAGTGTCAGCACCAAGGCCAAGCCGCCGAACATCCACGAGCCCCACTGGGCCCGATCGGCGCCAAAGGCCAGTTCGCCAAAAAACGCGCCCTGGTTGATGGCCCCCAGGACCAAAATGATGCCAGTCAAGGCCACAAAGGCCAAACCAATGGCGATCAGCCCGATCACACCGGCCAAGCGCAGCTCATCTCCGCCCAAGCGCACCGTGGCAAAGCCACCGTCCTCGCCGCGCACCAGATTGCGCAGCACCGCCGCATTGGCAATGGCACTGGCCATGATCATCAAGGCGGTCAAGGCGATGGCGCCGCTGATGGCCTGCATCGGCAGATACTGCGCCAGCCACATGGCCCCCTTGGTGACCAAAGCGGCCGCGATGATAAAGCGCAAAACCCAAAACGGACGGCGCACCATAAAAGCAAAACCCGTCGCCGCCGCACTGATCGGTGAAAATCCAAACATTGTCTATCCTTTTGACCCAAAGGACCGGTGGTTCAATCTGATCCTCCGGTCCGGAACGCGCATCTGAAATGAGACACAGCCAGTTATCCGGCGTTTCATCCAGGCACGCGACGTGCACATACAGGGCTAAAGGGTGCAAATGCCAGGCCGTTTTCGGCTCTTCCCCCTGCCAATACCCGATCTCACGCAGTTGTGAGCGTCGTCAATTCCTTGACGTAAGGTTAATGGCACACCATAAGCACGCTATGGTCAAGTCTGAAATGAAATCTGTTGTGCATATCATCGGTGGGGGGCTGGCGGGCTCCGAGGCCGCTTGGGCGCTGGCGCAGGCGGGTGTGCCCGTCATCGTCCACGAAATGCGCGGGGTAAAAGGCACGGAGGCTCACAAGACCGATCAGTTGGCCGAGCTTGTCTGCTCCAACTCCTTCCGCTCGGACGATTGGCAGTATAACGCCGTCGGGTTGTTGCATGCCGAGCTGAGGGAAGCCGGATCGCTGATCATGGCCGCCGCCGATGCCCACCAGGTGCCCGCCGGGGGCGCGCTGGCCGTTGACCGCGAGGCCTTTGCCGATATGGTCACTGCACATCTGATGGCCCATCCTTTGGTCACCGTGGTGCGCGAGGAGATTTCTGGCCTGCCCCCTGCCGATTGGGACAGCGTGATCGTGGCCGCCGGGCCCTTGGCTTCGCCTGCCTTATCCGAAGCGGTTCATGGCCTGACGGGTCAAGACAGTTTGGCCTTTTTCGATGCCATTGCCCCCATCGTGCATGCCGACAGCATCAATATGGACGTGGCCTGGAAGCAATCGCGCTATGATAAACCTGGGCCGGGAGGCGACACCGCCGCCTATATCAACTGCCCTTTGTCTGAAGACCAATATCACGCCTTCATCACCGCTTTGTTGGCGGCGGAAAAGACCGAGTTCAAGGACTGGGAAACCGGCGAAATTGACACCAAAACCCCCTATTTCGAAGCCTGTTTGCCCATTGAGGTCATGGCCGCCCGTGGCCCCGAGACCCTGCGCTTTGGCCCCATGAAACCCGTGGGCCTGACCAATCCGCACCCTGGTGCCCATCAGCCCTATGCGGTGGTGCAGCTGCGCCAAGACAATGCGCTCGGTACGCTTTACAATATGGTCGGGTTTCAGACCAAAATGAAATATGGCGCGCAAACCGATGTGTTCCGCATGATCCCGGGCCTTGAGGATGCGGCCTTTGCCCGTTTGGGCGGTATTCACCGCAATACCTTTTTGAACTCGCCCCAAGTTTTGGATGCCGAACTGCGCTTGAAAGCCATGCCACGCTTGCGCTTTGCCGGCCAAATTACGGGCGTTGAGGGCTATGTGGAAAGTGCGGCCATGGGCCTGCTGGCAGGCCGTTTCGCCGCCGCCGAGCGTCTGGGCCAGCCCATCATGCCGCCACCGCCCACCACGGCGCTGGGGGGGCTGATTGGTCACATCACCGGCGGCTTTTTGACGGGCCCAAAAGCAAAGTTTCAGCCCATGAACATCAATTATGGCCTGTTGCCGCCCATGGACGCCCCAAAGCGCGACGCCGAGGGCAACAAGCTGAAAGGCCCCGAGCGCACCCGCGCCAAGAAAAAGCTGATGAGCGAGCGCGCCCTTACGGATATCAAAGCCTGGCTGAGCCAATCACGCGTGCCCTTGCCGGTATAGCGCCTTTAGATCTCAAAGGTTTTTCAAGAAAGTTTTGCTAGTCTCGGACGATAACAAAGGGTGCCCAGACGCGCCCACGGGAGACTGCACATGAAACCTGAATCCAGAGCCATCGTCGCCACCATGGCCGGGGTGATCCTGGGCGATCACATCATCCGCGAGGTCGTGGACCTACACACCCGCAAGGTCTGGCCCGTGCGCGGCTGGAATGATCGCGGGCATTTTTGCTTTGTGAACGACAAAAACCACCAACGCATCGAAGGCAACATCGAAAGCCTCTATGATGCGGGCACTGGCACCTATGTGCATTTCATGCCCGATGACGGCGGCTTCCATGGTCGGGTGCATGGCGAAAGTTGCGATTTCGCTGGTGAAATCAACGGCACCCGTGTGTCTTTGTATGATTACGAGGACAAACGCTGGCGCTATTTCGAGCTGCGCATTGCCCACGCGCAAGTGGCTTGATTGCGTTCACGGTCATTTCGCTACTCTCAAGACCTCCACGGGGGCGCAGCATAAGCCGCGGTGCACAGTCGTGCACGCCACGATAACGTGGACACATTGTGCGTTCACGGTCATTTCGCTGCGCTCAAGGTCATAAAAAAGCGCGCCCATGGGCGCGCTTTCTTCTGCGTATCTGCAAACCTTAAGACCCAAAAAAGGTCTGGGTCATGGTCATGCTGGCCAACATCGGGATCGACAACAATGTGTTGGTTCGGCTGAACATCATCGCCGTTTTGGCGGCTTGCGCCTTGGTGGCATCATCGGCGGCCACCATCCCCAGCACCAGTTTTTGATTGGGCCAGATCACCAGCCAGACATTCAAAAACATAATGATTCCAAGCCACATGCCCGTGCCAATAAAGGCATCCCGCGGATTGGCAAAACCGCTGAGCGCGCCAAAGGTCATGGCCTCGTGCAAATAGCCATTCAAATGCGCCAAAATCAGCCCGGTGATGACCGTGAACATCGCCCCCCAGCGGAACCAAAACAAAGCCGTGGGCGCGATGTGTTGACTGATGGCGCCCTTTTGATTGGCAGGAATGTCCTTCATGCGAGGGATCTGCACAAAGTTGAAGTAGTACAACAACCCAATCCACATGATCCCACACAAGACATGGAACCAACGAAAGGCCCCGCGCCAAAAGCCCGCGTCCTGTAAGCCATATGTCACTTTGGCCGCCAGCGTGATGGCGATCAAGGCCACCGCCAGCACAAAGCCCGCAATCACTGTGTTGCGCAAACTGCCGAGAAAATCACCCATATCATCGCCCTCCCTGGTTATGATGATGGGTCATACGCTATGGCGCTTTGCGGGGCTTGCCTAGCCCCCATTCAAAAACGACATGGAAGTCAGGGCGTTGTCGGTGCGTCTTCAAGCGTACGGTTGGCCCCTGCGTTGGTATAGAGCAACACCGGAGAGGCCACAAAGATCGAAGAATAGGTCCCGACAATCACCCCAAAGATCAAGGCAAACGAGAAGCCCCGCAACACTTCACCACCCAGGAAATAAAAGGCAAAAATAGCGAGCAAGGTGGTTACCGACACCATCACCGTGCGGCTAAGGGTGTCATTGATCGAGCGGTCGATGATCTCATCCATTGGCCGCTTGCGATAGCGTTTCATGGTTTCCCGCACACGGTCAAAAACCACCACCGTATCGTTCATGGAATAGCCCACGATGGTCAGCAGTGCGGCCACAACCGCCAGGTTGAACTCGAGCTGCAACAGCGAAAACATACCCAAGGTCAGGATCACATCGTGCAACAGCGCCAAGGTGGCGCCAATGGCAAACTGCCATTCAAAGCGAAAGCCGATATAGGCCGCCATAAACACCAGCGACAAACCCACAGCCACCAAGCCGCCTTTGATCAACTCGTCCGAAACCTTGGGCCCCACGACCTCGACGCGCTGGAAGCTGATATCAGGGCCATAGTTTTGCCGCAGGGCGTCTTTGACAATCTCGGCAGCCTCGGAGCCTTTGGTGGCTTGCACGCGCACCATCACTTGGTCTGGCGCGCCAAACTCTTGCACCTGGGTTTCCCCCAGATCCAATTGCCCCACGACATCACGGATTTTGCCCAGATCGGCGGGACCCTCGGTGTGAACCTCGATGACCGTGCCGCCCTTGAAGTCGATGCCGAAATTCAGGCCTTGGGTATAGAGCGAGACCACAGAGGCGACCATGGCCAACACGGTGATCACAAAAGCAAGTTTATGCACACGCACAAAAGAAAAACTGGTCTCGGCGGGTATGAGTTGCAATCCCATCGGAGCCTCCTAAAAACTCAGCGATTTGGGGCGGGTACGCCGCCACCACAAAGCGATAAACAGCCGCGACATCACAAAGGCCGTGAACACCGAGGTGAAAATCCCCAACGACAAGGTCACCGCAAAGCCCCGCACCGGACCCGAACCCAGATTGAACAGGATCAAGGTGGCGATCAAGGTCGTGATGTTGGCGTCAAAAATCGTCCACCAGGTGCGCTTGTAACCGGTTTCAATCGAGGCCACGGGCGACGAGCCCTTGCGCAATTCCTCGCGGATGCGTTCAAACACCAGCACATTGGCGTCCACCGCCAAACCCACCGTCAAAATGATCCCCGCAATGCCTGGCAAGGTCAGGGTCGCCTGCAACATCGACAACAGGCCGGTCAGCAAGATCATATTGACCACCAGCGACAAATTGGCCGCCACGCCAAACAAGGGTCCATAGCTGATCAGCATAAAGGCCAACACAGCGATCATACCTATCACCGCTGCCACCATGCCCCCGCGCACAGCATCGGCCCCCAGTTCCGCCCCCACGGTGCGTTGTTCCTCGACGGTCAGGGGGGCCGGCAAGGCACCAGCGCGCAGCAAGACGGCCAAGTCATTGGCGCTTTCGATGGTGAAGTTGCCGCTAATCTGGCCAGACCCACCGGTGATGGGCTCGCGGATCACGGGGGCCGAGATCACCTTGCCGTCCAAGATAATGGCAAAGCGCTTGCCAACATTTTTTGTGGTCGCGTCAGCAAATCGCCGCGCCCCTTTGTTATCGAAACGGAAATTCACCACCGCCTCGCCCGTGTCTTGGGCAAAGGTGGCCTGGGCGTCCGCCAGCATATCGCCCCCCACCAGCGCGCGACGGCGCACCAGCACATGGGGCTCGGCGGGTTCTTCACTGGGCAACAATACGGACCCTGGTGGCACGCGGCCCGCCATGGCATCGGTCACGGCCACGCTTTCGTCCACCATTTGAAAGGTCAGCTTGGCGGTTTTGCCGATAACGTCTTTCAAGCGCTCGGGGTCACTTTCGCCGGGCACCTGTACGATAATCCGGTCCGTGCCTTGGCGTTGGATGGTGGGCTCACGCGTGCCCAAGGCATCAATCCGGCGGCGCACGATTTCAATGGATTGCTCGACGGCTTGGCGCTTGGCGGTCTCGAGGGCCGCATCGTTCAAAAACAGGCCAAAGCGGTTATCTTCACGCCGCACGCTGACCTCGGGCGCTTGGCCGGCAATGGGGGCGGTGGTGGGCAAGGCCTCGCGGATGGCGGCTTCGGCGGCTTCGGTTTGGCTGGGATCTTTGATGGTGACCTCGACCGTTTGGCCTTGGCCCTGCAGGTTCTGATATCCTATGCGTGCTTTGCGCAAGGCCACACGGGTTTCTTCAACCATGGCAGTGATGCGCTCGGCGCGGATGCTGTCGACATCAACCTCCAACAGCAAATAGCTGCCGCCCTGCAAATCCAGACCCAAATTGACCGTTTTTGACGGCATAAACTTGGGCAAAGCCTGGCGCGCAGACTCGGGCAAAACATTGGGCAGCGCAAACAACAAACCCAATAGACACAGCAAGGCTATGGAAATCAGTTTCCAGCGGCCAAAATACAGCATGGATGTCGCCTATTTTTTGTCGGTTTTGGTATCGTTGGCCGGGGCCGGTGTGGGCTTGTTGCGCACCTCGGCGACATAAGCCTTCAGGATTTTGATATTCACATCCTTGGCGATTTCCAGATCCACCTCGTCATCGGTGACTTTGGTGATCTTGCCCAAAATGCCCGAATTGGTGATGACCTTATCACCACGCTTCAAGGCCTCGACCATGGCTTTGTGCTGTTTCATGCGCTTTTGCTGCGGCCGCAAGATCATGAAATAAAACAGACCAAACAGCAAAATCAGCGGAAACAGCGTCATCAGGGTTTCCGAGGTCCCCCCGGTGGCCGTTTGGGCATAGGCAGGCGTGGCGAACAGCATGGTCAGCTCCTTCAAATATCGATTCGGGGAACCGTCCCCCGCAAAACTGGGGGGACCCTAGACGACTTTTAAGGTCAGGAAAACCGCTTTTTCCCTCAGCCCCCCTGCTCTTCTTGCCGCAAGGCCGCTCCCTAAGGCAACAGGGGGGCAGGATCGACAGGGCGCGCGTTGTGGCGGGTTTCAAAATGCAATTGCGGCGAATTGACGTTACCGCTTTGGCCCACATAGCCCACGGTTTGACCTTGCTTCACGGTTTGGCCCTCTTTGACCACATATTTCGACAGATGCGCGTAGGCCGTGACCCACTCGCCCTTGTGCCTGATCAGGACCAAATTGCCGAAGCTGGCGATTTCAGACCCAGCATAAGCCACCGTGCCGCCCGCCGCCGCCTTCACTGGTGTGCCAGCAGGCGCCGCAATGTTGATGCCATCGTTGCGCTGACCGGGGCCCTTGGGCCCAAAACTGGAAATCAGCTTGCCCTGCACAGGATACTGGAACAGCCCCTTGCCCGGCACCACCGTCAGGGTTTTCGGCAGGCTTTTGGTGGGGGTGCTGTCTTCTGTTGTATCCGGTTTGGTGGCCGGCTTAGCGGTCTTCACCTCCGGCGCCGGAGATGGCGTCGACAGGCGCAAGCCATCAGGCTGTTGGCCGCTAGCTTGCGGGCCAGGCCCATTGTCGCGTGCCACGGATGGCAAGGCCAGCTTTTGGCCGACATAGATCTTATAGGGTCGCTTTAGGCTGTTGAGCGAGCCCAAGGAATTGGCGTCGATATTAAACCGCCGGGCAATGCCATAAAGCGTATCCCCACGCACCACTTCATAAACCAAGGGCTGCGGCAACAGCAGGCGCTGGCCGGTTTTCACATCATAGGGTGGTGTCAGCTGGTTGATCTCGATAATGGCGCGCACAGGCACGCGATATTCTTCGGCGATATCAAACAGCGTTTCTCCGCGCTTGACCAAAATTTCCCGCGGATTGTCGATCAGGGGGGCCTTGGGCGTGGGCAGATCCGGTGTGGGCGTGACCTCGGGCTCTGGCTGGGGGTCCTCGACCTCAGGCACGGGCGGCGCGTCACTGGGCCACGGCTGCGGCGGCAGTTTATATTCAACGGGTGCCGGGCGGTTGCCAGCACAGGCCGTCATCACGACAGCCAAGGCCAACACACAAAACAGCTGCACGCCACGCTTCATTTTCACTGCACATCCCATTGCCATGTCTGCATGCTAAAAAGCTTTGCCGATCTGGGGAAGCCTGAAAAGTGGAAAAAGTCCAAAGTCCACCCCCTAAGGCGCACACACCCTGCCCTTGCCACACCAACAGATTATTTAGAAATTTATCCGGACACTGAACAATATGACGTTTATTTGACAAAGAGACATGAAAACTATACTCAGGCTTTGCCAGACTGCAATGGGCCTGACAGATCCTCGTGATCTCATCAGCCCCCACCAGCCTGATCACAAATGCACCTAAGGGGAGACCACCATGACCACGCCAAACTTCTCAAGCCTCGATGCCCTCTACAAAGCCCAGGAATGGGGGCCTGGCAATCAAGATGGAACGGCCGAGAATGCCTTTGCTCACAGCCTGGGCATGGAGCAACGCAACCGCCGGGCGACATTGTCGGAAAGCGGTGACAAGCTGCTGGACACTCTGCGCGCGGATTCAGATGTCCAGGCCAATCCCTATTACGATCCCGATCAAACTCATCTGAACATCAAGGTCCTGCCCGGCGAAACCCATGCCGACGTGCAAATGATGCCGAAATACTATCAGCACTATGACCGCTATCAAGAGAATGAAGGCGGTTACGTGCGCATTCAAACTGTTGTCGATCGCTATGATGACACCCGTGCTGATTTTGGCGCGACGGTGGAAAACCATATCTATTATTACAGCGATTGCGACATGAAAAATCTGATCAATAAGCTTCAATCCTCAGATAGCCCATTGGATCAGAAAAAGGCTGCTGAACTGCAAGACTTTTATGACTTCGTGAGCAGCAACAAAGAGTTCACCCTCAACCATGGTGATGACACCCTCTACGCCCTGATGGCGCCCGAACACGCCGAGGTCGTCTATCCCACGGATATCAAGTAAACACCTCTCAATTGATCATACTCTTTTGGAATATGTGCGGGCTGTGGCCCGCACTTTTTTTTATGATTCTTTTTATGGTGCAGCGCGCACAAGCAGTCTGCGCGAAAAAATAACACCTTAAAACAATTGTGACGGTTGATATTAAAAGGCATTTTTTAATAATTAATCCGTGCACAGACATATATTACATTTATTTGACAATAATAAACCCTTTTGTTACGAACAGCCTGCATCGCGACGATGCGTACAGAATTTTTGCACCAGGAAGACCGAGCAGAGGAGCCTCATCATGTCCGGAGCCAATGGAATCCCCCACTACAATAGCGTCCAAGACCTTTACGCTGATCAAAAATTGAACCAGGGCTTAATCAGCAAAATGTTCAATGGCAGTGTTGAAAACAATTTTGCCCAGACCGTTGGCCTGCAGACCGTTCGACAAGGCACCAGCTCGTCCCAGGGTATGTTTGATGATGGTCACGACGAACCCAATTATTACAACACCTTCCGCGCCACATCGGAGCTCGAAGCCGAAATTGACACCCCTGCTTTGGTTGAGCCTCTGTATACACAAGATGGCGTGTTCTTCGAAGGTTATGACCCTTACACAACTGCCGGTATTTCTAAGCCCAAAACGCAGGCCAGCGAGATCAGCTATTACAAAGCGGCTGACGTTGACTTGGCCGCCTATGAAGGCAGCGTTGACGCTGGTCAGTTGGCAGCTGACGCCGACTTCACAGTGAACATCAACGGTGAAAAATACTACGCCGTTATCCGTGACTAAGTCACTGTCTGCCCCCGGCTGAGCGTGCTCAGCATCGGGGACAGCGTTACGGACCCAAGCGCATGAGATGTCACCGTCTCATGCGCTTTTTTGTATACGCGCAGCTCTTGCGGCCCCTCGGCGGGGCCAATGGCCAAGACGCAAAGGCCCCCGTCGCGCAATTGGTCCAACAGGGCCCGTGGCGCTTCCGGGTAACTGGCGGTGGCGATGATGCGATCGAAGGGGGCTTGTTCGGCCCAACCCTGATGGCCGTTGCCCAATTTGGTGACCACGTTTTCATAGCCCAGGGCCGTCAGGCGCTGTGTGGCCTCTTGGTAAAGCGGTTTGTGAACCTCCAGGCTATAGACCCGCCGGCAGAGCTGACTGAGGATCGCGGTCTGGTAGCCCGAACCCGTGCCGATCTCCAACACCTTGGCGCGGTCTGGCACTTCAAGGGCCTGGGTCATGCGCGCCACCACCGATGGCGGGGAAATGCTTTGGCCACAGGCGATGGGCAGCGGCACATCATCCCAGGCCTGTCGCGCAAAGGCCCGCGGCACAAACTCAGGCCTTGGGGTGTGTTCGATCATCTGGGTCAAACGACGGTCCATGATGCCCTCGTTGCGCAAGGCCAACATTAGGCGCATCATTTGTTCGTCAGACATCAAGCCCCCTCGGGGCTGGGCAGATCCGCCGCCCAATCCGCCGCGGATAAATCGGCGAGTGTGGCCTCGTGAGTCAGGTCTACGGACAGCGGCGTGATCGAAATTTTGCCTCTATAGACGGCATGCAAATCCGTGCCCTGGGGCGGGTTGGATTTCGGTGCACCAAAGCCCAACCAATAATAATCATAGCCCCGCAAATCGACACGTTTTTCCGCATGCACATTGAAATGATCGCGCACACCCTGGCGCGTGACCTCGATGCCAGTAACCCCGTCGGGTTGCACCGACGGGAAGTTGACATTCAGGGTAATATCTCTTGGCCAGCCTTTTGATATCAGAGGCCGAAGCACTTTTGTGCCCCACTGCTGGGCGGTGGCCCACGGTACATGCCCCGACTGCACATCCCGATCATCGCCATCATTGAAAAAGGCTTGTGACAACGCCACCGACGGGATGCCGAGGGCCCGGCCCTTCAAGGCACCGGCCACGGTGCCCGACAGCGTCACATCCTCGGCCAAATTTTGTCCACGATTAACACCAGACAGAATCAGATCTGGCGCGGTGTCGGCCATAATTTCCCGCACGGCCAGCATCACACAATCACTGGGCGTGCCCGAAACCGCAAAGCGCTTGGCCTCGAGCTCCCGCACGCGCAAGGGCATGTGCAAGGTCAACGCGCGCGAAGCCCCGGATTGTTCATGTTCCGGCGCCACCACCCAGACATCATCGGATAGCTCACGGGCAATGCCCTCCAGCACCGATAAGCCCGGGGCGGCGATGCCATCGTCATTGGTCAACAGGATTCGCATGGATTCCCTTTCGCAGCATTTCGACGTGGAAGGTCTCAGCCAATATGGCTCTGTCCACCCATATAGGGCTGCAGTACATCCGGTACCGCAATGCGGCCATTGTCATCTTGGTAGTTTTCCATCACCGCCACCAAGGCCCGGCCCACCGCCACGCCCGAGCCGTTCAGAGTGTGCACAAATTGGCTTTTGCCATCTTCGCCCTTGGTGCGGCTGTTCATGCGGCGGGCTTGGAAGTCCCCACAATTCGAGCAACTGGAAATCTCGCGATACTGGGCTTGGCTCGGCAACCAGACCTCAAGATCAAAGGTCTTCACCGCCGAGAACCCCATGTCCCCGGTACACAGGGTCACAACGCGATAGGGCAAATCCAAACGTTGCAACACGGTCTCGGCGGCACTGGTCATGCGTTCATGTTCGTCAGCCGAGATCTGCGGCGGCACAATCGACACCAGCTCAACCTTCGAGAACTGATGCAGGCGGATCATCCCTCGGGTGTCGCGGCCCGCACTGCCCGCCTCTTTGCGGAAACACGGCGTATAGGCGGTGAACCGCAGCGGCAGATCAGCTGCCGCCACCATTTGGTCATAAACCATGTTGGTCAGCGGCACCTCGGCGGTGGGGATCAGCCAGCGCTCGTCGGTGGTGCCGAACTGATCCTCGGCAAATTTGGGCAGCTGACCGGTGCCAAACATGGCTTCGTCACGCACCAGCAAGGGCGGCGAGACCTCGGTGTAGCCGTGCTCTTGGGTGTGCAGGTCCAGCATGAAACTGGCCAAAGCGCGCTCCAGACGGGCCAAATCACCCTTCAGCGCCACAAAACGCGCGCCCGACATGCGGGCCGCCGCTTCGAAATCCATCAGGCCATTGGCCTCGCCCAGGCTGACGTGGTCTTGAGGGCTTGATATAGATTTGGGATCGCCATGGCGGCGGATTTCCACATTCTGGGTCTCGTCCAGGCCATGGGGCGTCGAGGGGTCCGGCAGATTGGGAATGGACATCAACAGGGCGCGCAAGGCCTCGGCAAAGGCGCGTTCATCCTCGGTCTTCTCGGCGATGAAGCCTTTCATGGCCTCGACCTCGGCCATCAACCGTTGAGCTTCGTCTTCGTTTTTCTGGGCCTTGGCCTTGCCGATTTCCTTCGACATGGCGTTGCGTTTGGAAAGGGCCTCTTGCAGCTCGGTGGTCACCGCCCGCAAGCGCGCATCGAGATCCAGAATCTGGGCGGATTGTGGTGGCAAATCCCGCAAGGCCAGTCCCCCGTCAAAGGCGTCGGGATGTTCGCGAATGAATTTAATATCGTGCATAAAGCTCAGTCCCCTTTTTTCCAAACGGGTTTAGGCCGCATCGGGGGTCTAATCAATAGGCGGCGCGCAAGAGATTATGCTCCTGGGGGCGGAACATCGGCGCGGGGGTCGGTGGCGACGGGCTTGGCCGGTTTGCGACCCAACAGGCGGACCAAAATCACCGAGGCCTCGTACAACAACAGCAACGGCACCGCCAACAGGATCTGCGACAGCGGGTCCGGCGGCGTGACAAAGGCCGCCAAGACAAACACGCCCGCAATGGCATAGCGGCGAAACTTGCTCAGCTGCTGCGCCGTCACCACCCCCGCCAGGCCCAACAGCACCAACACCAACGGCATTTGAAAACAAAAGCCAAAGGCCAAAATTAGGGTCGTCACCAAAGCCAAATAATCGCTGACCTTGGGCAGCAGCTCGATGGCCACTTGTCCGGCCACCATGGCCTCTTGCGACAGGGCAAAGCGCAACACAAAGGGCAGAATAAAGCCATAAACCAACCCCGCGCCCATCAAAAACAACACCGGCGAGGCCAGCAAAAACGGCCAGATGGCCCGGCGTTCTCGGCGATATAACCCAGGGGCCACAAAGGCATAAACCTGATAAGCCAATACCGGCGTGACCAAAACCAAGGCAGCAAACAGCGCCAATTTCATCTTGGTGAAAAAGAATTCAAGGGGAGCCGTGAAAATCAAGGTCAGCCCCTGCCCCTTCGCGCCCAAATCTCGGGCCGCAGCCTCGAACGGGGCCAACAAGAAAAAGTACAACGGCTCGGCCACAAAAAAACAAGCCCCGAAGGCCACGGCCGTCATCGACAGCACAATGATCAACCGCCGGCGCAATTCCGCAAGGTGAGCGATCAACGGCGCGCTCGAGGCCTCAACCTCGTCATCGTTCACGTCGTGTCCGTCTTGCGGGTCTGAATCGGAAGGGGCCCTCGTCATGATGGCTATGATGGATCAACGTTTGACGAAGGCGCATCGTCACGCGCTTTGGGTTTGCGGCCCGCATCGCGCGCATCGGCATCCAAAGTGCGCACCTGGGCATCCAAAATATCGGCTTCGGCGGCGGCGGCGTTCATTACGCCTTGGAAATCCGCAGCCATCATCCGCACCCGGCCGACAATCTGCCCCAGGCTGCGCATCAGACGCGGCAGGTCTTTGGGCCCCACCACCACCAGCGCCAGGATCATGATCAGTAAAAATTCGAGAACGCCAAAGTCCGGCCGCATCAGCTGTCCTTGGGGTTGCCTTTGGCGCTTGGGCCCGCCGTGTTTTGGCTGCCGTCTGTGCCCTCTTCGTCATTCAGGCCTTTTTTGAAGGCTTTGATGCCCTTGGCGGCGTCGCCCATGATGGCGGCGATTTTGCCCCGCCCGCCAAACAGGATCAAAACGATCAACACCACAATCAGAATTTGCCAAATGCCAGGACTCATCCGGGGCTCCCTTTGCTTGTCTGTGGCCGTCTATACCGGACTTTTTTTCGCCCGTCACCCTCTGCTGACTGAGAGATCAACTGGTGGGTTCGGCTTCGGCGGCGGCATAATCGGTCATGAATTCGGGCTCGCCCCCGGTGTCTTCGTCTTCAGGGCCATCGAACAGCGGCATTTTTTTTAAATCCGGCAGGTCCTCAACCCGGGCCTCCATCAGGCCCATGGCCTTCAACTCGTGGAAACCGGGCAGATCCGCCAAGCTTTGCAGACCAAAATGCGCCAAAAACTGATCGGTCACGCCAAAGGTCACTGGCCGCCCCGGCGATTGCCGCCGCCCGCGTATGCGCACCCAATTGATCTCCAGCAAGGTGTCCAACACCCCCTTAGAGATGCTGACCCCGCGAACATGTTCAATCTCGGCGCGGGTCACGGGCTGATGATAGGCGATGATAGCCAGGGTTTCGAGGGCGGCTTGTGACAGCTTTTTTTGCACCACGCGCTCTTCGATCAAGACATGGGACAGATCCTCGGCGGTTTGAAAGCGCCAGCCGCCCGCCACCGGCACCAGCTCCACCCCTCGGCCCTGATACTGTTGGCGCAAGCTGGTCAAGGCCTGGGCCACATCGGCACCCGCCGGCAAGCGCGCCGCCAGGGTGCCCTCGTCCAAAGGCTCGGTGGCGGCGAACAACAACGCCTCGAGGATGCGCAGATGTTCGGGATCAGATGTGGCGGTGGATGTCATATCGGACATAGCGTCAAAGGTCCTTGGTCTTGCTGGGGGTGGTCTCAGGGGCTGTGGGCTCGGGGTCTTTCAGCTCGATCTCGTGGTCTGGTTGGGGTTGGCGCAGGCTGGCCTTTTGCTCCTTGGTGAGCTCAAGGGCGGCGGAAAAGCCACTGGCGTGATAGGAGCTTTGCGGCACCTCGTCAGCGACCGCGCGCCGGGGCAGCAAACGCGACAAGGGCGTCCAGTCCCGCACATGGGGCAAAGCCTGGCGCAGATGATCGCGGGCAAGTTCAAGGGCATAGACTTTGGGCTCGGGCGGTTTGTAGGTTTTGCGCACCTTTTGGTCGTGCATATGCGCATACGCCGCCAGCAGGTCCGAAAGTCGCGTGTCATATTCGGGCGTGTCTTGGCGGTGCACACCGCTCGCGAGCCCCCGCATAAAGACATCCTGCCCCAGCTGGGGACGCTCGAAAATGGCCTCGGCGCGTCCGCGCATCAGCTCGAGATGTTTCAGGCGAATGGCCAGATGCTCGGCCAACTCTTGCGGGCTCAGTTCTTCGTCCTCGGGCTCTTCGGGCAACAGCAAACGAGACTTCAGATAGGCAAGCCACGAGGCCATAACGAGAAAATCCCCCGCCAACTCAAGCTGCAAGGCCTCGGCCTCGGCGATAAAAGACAAATATTCATCGGCCAAGGCGCTCATGGACACGGCCTTGAGGTCGATTTTTTGCCGTCGCGCCAAATCCAACAAGGTGTGCAGCGGGCCTTCATAGGCATCCAAATGCACACTCAGGCTGACCTCCGGCTCGGGAGTGGCTTCGGGGCTTTCTGTCATGTCGGCAGACTCAGGGCGCATAAAATCAGGCTAGCACAAATGTCTGGGCGTACAGCCCCCAATCGCATCCTGCTGTCGATTTTGACAATTTTACGTCTTGTTCAAGATAAATTTTACTGATACGATCCTACGACAAATAAAAACCAATAATAATATCATCCACAGGGGGAAACCATGTTCACAGACATCACCATTCGCGCCGAAGATCTGGCCAGTTTCAGACAGGAAACGTCTCATTCCTATGAGTTCCCCGAGATCACAGCCCTGTTCCAAAACATGGCGGATGCCAACCGAGACGGCACCACCACCCTGCAAGAGGCGAAAATTTTTGCCATGGAATACGGCAGTCGTATGGAACGGGATGAAAAAATTCAGGGTATGGAAGTTTACGATGTGCTGAGCACCGCTGAGAACTATATTTTAGAAGGCAGTGTTCAGTATCCTATTGGGGCCTTGGACATGCCCACGGATGACGCTCAGATCGCTTGGGTGGAAAGTGCACAAACCGAATATCAGGATTATCTAGACAGCCAACGTCGTCAGCGTGAAACCGAATTCAACTCACCGGCCGAAGATCTAGGTCTGCCTCAGCACTAAGCCAATATCTAGGCGCTGACGCCCCAAACCTCGGCGATCGCCGCCATCTCGGCCATTTCGCCATTGCAATGCAGCAGCAGGTCACAGCCGGCCCGAAGCGCGCCTTCGGCCCGGTCTTGCATACGCCCGCCCAGGGCCTTCATCGACAGATCATCTGACATCAATTGGCCCGCAAAGCCGATCTCTTGGCGGATGATCTCGTCAATCACCCGTTTTGACAGAGTCACGGGGTGATCAGGGTCAATAGCCGTCAGGGTGACATGGGCGGTCATGGCATAGGGCGCATCCCGCAAGGCCCGGAAGGGCACAAAATCCGTCTTGATCAGGGTATCCAACGGGGTATCGATCAGGGCCGCATGTTCGTGGGTATCGGCCAAGGCCCGACCGTGGCCAGGAATGTGCTTGATCACCGGGGCCACACCGCCCGCCGTCAGCCCCTCGGCGGCGGCTTTGGCCAAGGCGGCGACAACTTCAGGCGTGGCGGAAAAGGCGCGGTCGCCAATGACCTCGTGGGTATCCGGAAAGGCCAAATCACAAACGGGCGCGCAATCGGCATTGATCCCCAGCGCCATCAGCTCGGCGGCCATCAGGCGATGTTCGGCGCGCACACAGGCGATCGCCGCCTCCGGCCCCATATGCTCGGCCATCTCGCCAAAGCGGCACATGGGCGCGCGATGGGTGGCCAAGGGCGCTTTCAGCCGCGCCACCCGGCCGCCTTCTTGGTCAATAAAAATAGGGGCGTCGTCATCACCCACAGTGGCGCGCAGGGCCGCTGTCAGGGCGCGGACCTCATCGGCGGTGCCGATATTGCGCGCGAACAAAATAAAGCCAAAGGGCTGAACAGCCTCGAAAAAAACCCGCTCCTCCGGCCCTAAGGCCACGCCCGCACAGCCATAAATCACGGGCCGGCGGATTTGTCCGTTCTCTGCCCCACTGGTCAGGGTCATTTGCGCACCAGGCACCCCTGGCCTGCGGCTTTCAGATCGGCACACAAAGCCTGGGCGGCGGCTTTATCGGCAAAGCCCGCGGCCCGCACACGATAATAAATGCCTTTGTCGCCCAGATCCGCGCGTTCGATGGATTTGCTGTGAGATTTCAAAGCCAGATATTTGCCCTGCAGACGGGTCCAGGTGGCGTCGGCATCTGCTGCGGATCGCGTGGCCGCCAACTGCACCACATACCCGCCGGTCGTTGCTGTTGCCGGCTTGGGCTCGGGTTTTGGCTTTGGCTTGGACGCTTCAGCAGGGCTTTCGGCCTTTTTCTCGACAGGCGCAGACGGCTCAGCTTTTTTCTCTGCCTTCTTCATGGGTGCAGGTTCGGCCCCTTTTAGGGG
This sequence comes from uncultured Caulobacteraceae bacterium, assembly GCA_937138625.1. Taxonomy (GTDB): domain Bacteria; phylum Pseudomonadota; class Alphaproteobacteria; order Caulobacterales; family Caulobacteraceae; genus CAKZPF01. The sequence continues at coordinate 580,981 of CAKZPF010000003.1, forward strand.
ATCGCTTTTGGCCAGTTCTTTTTTGGGTGCCGCTGGTTTCAGGGCCGCCGTTTTTACGGGCGCGCTGGGCGCGGCTTTGGGGGCGTCTTTATCCAGGGCCACGGGCTCTTCGGGCCCGGCCGCAAAGCTTTTCACCGCCGGGCTTTCTTCGCCACTGACCGTGTCATAGACGGTTTTGTCCTGATCAGGAGCCTCAAGGCCACCGGGATCATCGGGCGCGACCTTAAACGGTGTATCCGAGGCGGTTATATAGGGCGGCATGTCGCGGTCCCGCACGCCGGATTTGAACATGCTCCAGACCACCACGCCAAAGGCCACGACCAGCACCGCCGCCACCATCAACAGCACCATACCTTTGCCGCCGCCGTCTTCGTCGCGCACGTCATAGCTTAGGGGGCGATCGGGGGGGGGCGTGTACATGCCGTCTTTGTCTGTCATCATCCTGCCTCGTCTTCAGTATCGGACTCAGGTTTCTATACCGATTGATCCAAATTAAAAAGTCGTCTGTGCTCGGCCAAGGCGTAACTGTCGGTCATACCGGCAATATAGTCACACACCAGCCGGGCGGTATGGGCGGTGTGGGGCTGCTCGGCTTTGGATCGCCAGGGGTCCGGCAGCACATCGGGCTCGTCGAGGAACAGATCAAACAAAGCGCGCACCATCCGTCGGGCTTGACTCATTTTGCGGTTAATCTCGGTGTGGCGGTACATGCGGTCGAACAAAAAGGCCCGCAAGATGGCCATGTCCTCGCGCATATCCTCGGAAAAGGCCACCAGGGTCTCGTGATGGCCCCGGATCTGCTGCACGGATGTGGGGGCCAAATCGTCAAGGCGGGTGCGGGTTTCCTGGATACAGTCGCTCACCATGCGGCCGATCAGACGGCGGATGACTTCGAACTGCACACGCTCGGCATCCAGGCCTGGGTATTGGTCTTGCACGGCCTTAAACGTCTCGGCCACAAAGGGCACGTCCTGGCAAAGCTCATCGGCGGAAAACAAGCCCGCCCGCAAGCCATCGTCGATGTCGTGGTTATTATAGGCGATGTCATCACTCAGGGCCGCGATTTGCGCCTCGAGGCTGGCGAAGGTTTGCAGCTCCAGGTCCTGCAGGGCACAGTATTTTTGATAGCTTTCCGGCACTGGGGTGCCCACGGGTCCGTTGTGCTTGACGATGCCCTCCAGCGTTTCCCAGGTCAGGTTCAGACCATCAAATTCCGGGTACCGCGCTTCGAGCTTGGTCAGGATGCGAAAGGTCTGCACATTGTGATCAAAACCGCCAAAATCCGCCATGCAGGCCGCCAATTCCTCCTCGCCCGCATGGCCAAAAGGCGGATGGCCCAGGTCATGGGCCAGGGCCAGGGCCTCGGTCAGATCTTCGTCCACCTGAAAATACCGCGCCAAGGTGCGGGCGATTTGGGCGACCTCGAGCGAATGGGTCAGGCGGGTGCGATGATGGTCGCCCTCATGGGCCACAAAAACTTGAGTTTTTTGCTTCAGGCGTCGAAAGGCCACGGCGTGGATGATGCGATCTCGATCCCGCTGAAAGGGGCTGCGGGTTTGGCTTTCGGCCTCGGGGTGGGCGCGGCCCCGGCTGTGGTTGGGGTCTGTGGCATAGGGGGCGCGGGCCGGCGACGATAACGGTGAGCTGTCCATACGACAAAGACCCTTTCGATTTGCGATCGGCGATCATCCGACCTATATGAGTCTTATGACCTTATCCCGATCCCATACTGATTCCGAGGGGGCATCTGCATGACCGCCACCGCTGAAACCCCAGAAGACGGCCTGCCCACCCTGACCGATGCCGCCGCTGAGCGCTTGAAGGCCCTGAGCAAAAAGGCCGGCGAGCGCCAAATTTTGCGCCTGAGTGTCATTGGCGGCGGCTGTTCCGGCTTTCAATATGAAATGGCCTTGGTCACAAGCCCCAAGCCCGAAGACCTGATCATCACGCACCAGGATGCCCAGGCGGCCATTGACCCCATTTCCCTGGAATTCCTGAAGGATTCGGTGATTGATTTTGTCGATGACATTGGCGGGGCCGAGTTTAAAATCGACAACCCCAACGCCGTGGCCAATTGTGGCTGCGGGGTGTCGTTCACCATCTAAGCGCGGATCACACACCCCTGATGAGCCAAACCCTGAGCATCGCCTGCTGGAACGTCAATTCCCTCAACACCCGCCTGCCCCGCGTGCTGGAGTGGCTGCAGGCCGAAGCCCCCGATGTGGTCTGCCTGCAAGAGCTGAAATGCATGGACGAAAAAGTGCCCCGCCTGGAGCTTGAGGATCTGGGCTATAACCTGATCACCCATGGTCAAAAGACTTATAATGGCGTGGCCATCCTGTCGAAACACCCCCTCAGTGACGTGGTCACGGGCTTGCCTAATTTTGATGATGAACAGGCCCGCTACCTTGAGGCCTTGGTCGAGGCTCCGGTGCCGTTTCGCGTGGCGTCACTGTATGCGCCCAATGGCAACCCCGTCGAGACGGAAAAATTCCCTTATAAATTGCGCTGGCTGGATGCTCTTCATCAGCGGGCCACAGACCTGATGACGTGGGAAGAGGCGACGGTCCTGTGCGGGGATTACAACATCATCCCCACGGCCGCCGACTGCCATGATGTCGCTGTATGGGCTGGGGACGCCTTGTATCAGCCCGAATCCCGCGCCCGTTATCAAGGCCTGCTGAACCTGGGTCTGACGGATGCCTACGCCGCCCGCCCCGACCCAGACGGCCGTTTCACCTTCTGGGATTATCAAGGCGGAGCCTGGCAAAAAAACCACGGCATTCGCATTGATCACCACCTGCTGAGCCCTGAGGCCGCCGACCGCCTGCAAGCTGTTCGCATCCACAAAGACACCCGGGCCGCTGAACGCCCATCGGACCATGTGCCGGTGGTGACGACCTTTGCGCTATAGGGTCAGGGGTTCTTATGGGCCCTTTGCCCGCCCCCTTGAAAAAACAGCACAGGCTTCTGAAAACTGTGGGTTGAGCGCAAAAGCCCCATTCGCTTTTCAGCCGAACAGCGTACACTGCGCCCATGCTGGTGCTGACCCCTGTATTGGATGACGACGTAGACCCCAAGCTTTGGGCTGGGCTGTTGATGTGCCTGACGCTTGTGGGCCTCATCAAATTGGTCTTCGCCTTGGTCCTGCCCTTGGGGGCGCATGAAGCCGTCTGGATCAGTTATGCCCAGAATTTAAACCTCACCAACCCTCACAGCTTGCCGGTCTATCCCGCACTTTTGAAAGGCATTTCCACCCTTTTGGGGGAAAGTGTGCTGAGTTGGCGGTTAGGCGGCTGGCTGATCGGGGCCATCCTGCCCCTGGTGGTGGTTTGGGCGGCGCGCCCGCTGGTGGGCTTACGGCAGGCGGTTTGGGCCGGCCTAGTCAGTTTGGTCTTGCCCCCCCTGACCCTCAGTGGTGTGCGTGTGGGGGTAGACAGCCTGTTGGCCTTGGAAACCCTGGTGATTTTTGGCCTGGTCATCCGCACGCTCAACAGCAAAACCATCGGGCTGTGGTTGCTGTGTGGCTTTGTCATTGGTATCGGCATTTGCACTGATCCGCGCATGGTGCTGTTAGCGGCCAGTTTGCTGATGGGCGTTGTGGTGCTGTCGGCAGGGCGCAGCGCCTGGCGACATCCCCCATTTTTGCTGGCCTTTGCCATCAGTTTATGGGGCTTTTGGCCTTATGTGGCCTTGCTGAGCCAAGGCCTGATGACCGGCCTGCCGAGCCCCCTGCCCCTGAGTTTTGAGAAAAGCTTTCTGGGTCTTTTTCTGGGTTTGCTGCTGATCACACCCCTTATGGTGTATGGTTTTGTCAAAGGCTTTCAGATTGTCTATCGCCGAGCGCTGAACGGACAAGGCTTGGCGGGGGCTACATTGGTGTTCATGGCCTTGCCCACGGCCTATGGCGTTGTGTTGCTGGCGCTGGGGCAAATTGACCTGCCCTTGCTGGCGATGCTCAGCGCCCTGTTTGTCATCGTTATCCCTGCTGCCACCGAAGCCTTTTTGGTCCGCGCCCCGAACAGTGAAGCCCGCCGCATTCGGCTGGGTCTGGTGTGTTTGGCACCGGTGTGGGCGTTGTTTACCGTCACCTCGCTCGGGCTTTATCAGGTGGCTTGGGCCGCGCCGGATCGGTTTTTGCCCAAGTCAGAACAATGGCGGTTGAAAGGCGAATTTGCCAGCTGGCAAGCGGTAAAGCGCCCTGTGGAAAGCCTGCTGGACAGTCACCAAAGCCTGCCGCATCAAACCGTGGTTGCCGTGGGCGGGCATGAACACGCCGCCCGCATTGCCCAATTGATTGAACACCAGGCCCCGGTTTATCACCTGGCCACACCCGCCGATTTGGGCACGGCCCATGAACTGCGCGCCGCCCGTTGGGGCCAAGGCGAAGAGGCTTTGATGGGTCTTGCTCCCGGTACACCCGTGGTCCTGGCCCTTAAGACCCCCGATCAAATCTATGATGGGCCCGCGGACACCACCTTCCGCACCCGGTTGTGTCAGCGCTTTGATACCATAGAGCCCGCCGGTCAGGTGACCTTGGCGCCTGGCCGTGAACGGGTGGCGCTTTACACCGCCTACACCCGCGCCGAACCGCGCCCCTTGCAGGCGGGATGCCCCCTGTTTCCAGATCTCTATATTCACAGCCCTGGCCCCGGCGAGGTGCTGCCCCAAGGCCCCATCCGCATCACGGGACTGGCAAGCGCCATGACGGGCATTGCCAAGCTCGAAGTGGTATTGGATGGTCAGCCGCTGGGAATTGCGCACTATGGCTTTGCGCCCGATGACATCACGGTGCCGCCGGCGTTGCGCTTTGACCCCATGTTTCCTGAGCTAGGCTTTGCCTACGAGCTCGATACCCGTGCCTTGCGCCCTGGTGCGCATGTTTTGTCTCTGCGGGCCACGCGGGTGGATGGCCGCGAGGTCAACGGCGCGGAACAAACAATCTATATTCGCTGATCAGCTGACGTTGGCGGCGGGGCCCACCTTGGCGTAGCTGCGGGCCGGTTTGCGCCCCAAGCGCCAAGTCAGAACGCTGGAGGTGGCAAAGTTCCATAACGACGCCAACACCGCTCCCCCAAGGCCCGCTATCAACCAATGCAGCCCAAAGTCGGCGTACATGATGTCAGACGATTTCAGGGAAATCACCGCCCCGATCGAGCAGGCGAAATAAAAGGTCAGCAAACCCCACACCAACCCCATGCCCGTCCGCCGCGCATCGCGGAAGGTGAACAGGTTGTTGAGGAAATAATTGGACGTCATGGCCAAAATCATGGCCACGGCTTGCGCCGCCAAGAAATTCATACCCACACCTTGGTGCATCATCGCCAAGATCAGGGCGTGCAAGACCATGCCTGAACCGCCAACCATCAAAAACAGCGCCAAGCGCGGCGGGATCAGCCCCCGTGTGGCCTTGTCCATAACGAGGCCCACCAGCTCGGCCGAGACCAAGGCATCCAGCTTGCTTTCCCCACTGCCGCGTTCGCCCAAGGTGGCGTGCACCTCTTTGAACTTGGGCCGATACGGGCTGCTGGCCACCAGATCCAACAGGATCTTAAAGCCCGCCGGGCTTAGATTCGGGGCCGTGTCATCAAACCAAGACCGGGTCATGACGAACATGCCGCTCATGGGATCACTCAGCGGCGTTTTCACCACCAAACGCGCCAGCGCGTTGCCCACATCTGACATAAAGGCCCGACGGCCCCGCATGCCGCTGTCTTTCTCGGTTTTCAGGAAGCGGCTGGCCGCGGCCAGATCCAGATTATCGGCCTGCAACATTTCAAACAACCGCCGCAACGTCTTGGGATCGTGCTGTAAATCCCCGTCCATCACTGCCAATACGGGTGCTGTCGAGGCCAACCACCCCCGCACACAAGCAGAGGCCAAGCCCCGCTCGCCCACCCGCCGGATCAAGCGGATGCGGGGGTTGTCTTGGGCCAGGGTAATGATGGTGTCCGCGGTGCCATCGGGCGAGGCGTCATCGACAAAAATGACTTCCCAATCCACCCCGTCAAACGCGTCTGTGATCTTCCCCACCAAGGGAGCAATGTTGCCCTGTTCATTGAACACGCCAACAACAATAGAAATCTCAGGCATGGTCCTCTTCGGTCCTATGTTCTCGTCTGCCGACGGGCTGGACCCTCTGCCGGAGCCCTAGGCCGTTTGTGGCAAACGTTTCAATGCGGCTTCCACCTTAGCCAAATCCCGTGAATGATCTGCTAATCGCTGGTGATGTTCCTCGACCACCGCTTGGGGGGCGCGGGATGTGAACTTGGGATCCTGAAGCTTGGCTTGGGTTTTTTGCACCTCTTGGCGCAGGCGGGTTTGGTCTTTCTCAAGGCGCGACCGCTCGGCTTCGATGTCAATAAAGTCCATGATGCCCAAGGCGCAGGTGGCCTCGTCAAGCGGGAACAAAGCGGTGCCATCCGGGGCACTGTCGGCCAGGCGCACGGCCCCCAACCGGCCCAACCAAACCAACAGGTCTTTGCGGCGCTGCACGCGATCTTGGCTGCAGGCCTCGGCCCCCACCAGGCTCAGGTCGGGGCGTGCCGATTGGGGCACGTTCATCTCAGCACGGATCGAGCGCACCTCGGTGATCAAACGGATAATCCAGTCAATCTCGGCCTCGGCCTCGGAGTCCACCAGCTCCTCGCCCCATTGCGGCCAGGCGGTGGTGATCAGCATGCTGGGCCGCTCGGGGCCGAATTCCGCCAATTTGTCCCACAGTTCCTCGGTCAAGAAGGGTTGAATGGGGTGCAACAGCTTCAGAACCTCGTCCAGCACCCAGGCGGTGGTGGCCCGGGTTTCGGCCTGCAGATCCGGTGCGCCTTCGTTCAAGATCGGCTTTGAGAGCTCCAGATACCAATCACAAAACACATGCCAAACAAAATGATACAGCGCCTGGGCGGCATCGGAAAACTGTCCCTCATCAAGGGCGCGGGTGGCGGTTTGGGTGGTTTTGGCCAGCTCGCCAATGATCCAGCGGTTCAAAATGTCTTGGGGCGATTTGGGGTCAAAGCCCTCCTGACGCACGCATTCGTTCATCTGGCAAAAGCGCGCGGCGTTCCACAGCTTGGTGCCAAAATTACGATACCCTTCAATGCGTTGGGTCGAAAGTTTGATGTCGCGCGCCTGGCCCGACATGGCCGTCAAGGTCAGCCGCAAGGCGTCCGCGCCATATTGATCCACCAGGTCCAGGGGATCGAGCACATTGCCCTTGGACTTGGACATTTTCTGCCCCTTTTCATCCCGCACCAAGGCGTTGATGATGACGCGATCAAAGGGCACCTGATCGGTAAACTTCAGGCCCATCATCATCATCCGCGCCACCCAGAAAAAGATGATGTCAAAGCCGGTGATCAAGGTCGAGGTAGGATAAAAGCGTTTGAAATCCTCGGCGTCCTCATCGGGCCAGCCCATGGTGGAAAACGGCCACAAGGCCGACGAGAACCAGGTGTCGAGGACGTCGGGGTCTTGAGACAATGGGGCCTTCGTATTCCCCTTAGAACGCAAGTAATCTTGCAAAACTGAAAGATATTCCTCCATTGTTTCGCACAATACAAATCCTGATGTATAATACTCTTCTAGGCTAATTTCCTCTTTTTTGGCTGTATCAAACTCTTCACCAACAAAATAAACCTTACGCTTCGGAGCGCTCCGGTCATATTCGAAATTTCGCTCCGAAAAATATTCACGATCTGGCCCGAACCAGGCCGGGATGCGATGCCCCCACCACAGCTGGCGGGAAATGCACCAGGGTTCGATGTTGCGCAACCAATCGAAATAGGTGTTTTTCCAATTGTCGGGGCTGAAGCGCATGGTGCCATCCTCGACGGCCGCCAGCGCCGGCTTGGCCAAGGTTTCCGCGTCCACAAACCACTGATCCGTCAACAACGGTTCAATGGCCACGCCTGATCGGTCGCCATGGGGCACCTGCTGTGTGCTGGGTTCAATCGACAATAAATACCCCTGCACATAGAGGCTGGCTACAATGGCCTTGCGGGCTTCGTAGCGACTCAATCCCCAATAATTTTGTGGTAGTGGGTATGTTTTTCGCAACTCGCCTTCGGCATTATATTCTTCGGATTCCGCCATAATTCGCGCTTGCTGGTCAAAAACTGACCTAAATTCTAAACCATGTCGCTTACCGACCACGGCATCATTAAAGTCGTGCGCTGGGGTAATCTTCACCGCACCAGTGCCCTTTTCTGGGTCGGCGTATTCATCTTTGATGATGGGTATCGTTCTCAAACTAAATTCTGCGATATCCATATCGAACAATGGCAAAATCGCTTTTTTGCCCACTAAATGTTTCCACCGCTCATTTTCTGGATGTACAGCAATGGCCACATCACCAAGTATTGTCTCTGGTCGTGTAGTAGAAACCTCTATGTACTCTTCTTTATCTTGCTCTTCGTGATAAATTTGATACCTGATAGTGTACATGTGCCCGTGGGGCTCGCGGTCGATAATTTTGTTATATGTCTCCGCGTCAAAGGCCACCGGGTTGCCATCGTCGTCTTGATCGTCACGTGACCATTTGAATTTGCCGCGCTTTTCAATCTGTTCGACCTCGAGGTCGGAAATGGCCGTTTGGAAATGCGGATCCCAGTTCACCAGGCGCTTGGCGCGATAAATCAGGCCGTCTTCGTACAGGCGCACAAAGGCCCGGCGCACCGCCACCTGCAGATCATCATCCAAGGTAAAGCGCTCGCGGGACCAATCGCACGATGCGCCCAGACGCTTCAGCTGTTGGGAAATGGTGCCGCCAGACTGGGCTTTCCATTGCCAAACGCGCTCCAGGAACGCCTCACGGCCCATGTCGCGCCGATCCAGGCCCTCCTTGGCCAATTCCCGCTCGACCACCATCTGGGTGGCGATGCCCGCGTGATCGGTGCCCGGCAACCACAGGACGGCCTTGCCGCGCATGCGCTCGAAACGGACCAAGACGTCTTGCAGGGTGTTGTTCAGCGCATGGCCAATGTGCAGCGAACCCGTGACATTCGGCGGTGGAATGACGATGGAAAAGGTGTCGTCCGCGCCGGACGGCTTGAACGCGCCCCCCGCTTCCCACTGTTCATAAATCCGGGGTTCGGTTTCGGAAGGATTGAAAGTTTTTTCTAGCATCATCAGGCCTCTTTTGCCGCGACCATAAGGCGTTTACCCCTGTGCGGCAAGAGGCTGTGTCGACTGAAGATATCGGGGATTTCTAGGCTTTACGCGACAGAACTGGCCTTGTCGTCATCACGGGAAAATCCGCAAGCCACAAGGCCCGGCACAAGGCTGACATCGACAGATGTACAGGCCGCAAATCATGCCTCACCGCAACGGATTCCCCGCTGATTAGAACCGCCGACCGCGGCGCGCCAGACGTTCGACCTCGGCTTGGACCTTTTCGTTCACAATCTCGGCCAAATGCTTGTCCAGCCAATCTTTCAGCATGGGGTTCAACATGCTGCGCACCAGATCCTCTAGCGTCACGCCCTCCTCGGTGGTGACCATGATGTTCGAGGCCAGTTGCGTAAACGCACCCGAAACCGTTTGCGCCGCCTGATCGGTAACCAAAGGCTCCTCGTCAAACGCAGGGGCCTCTTCGGCAGCAGGTGCCGGCGCGGGTTCGGGCGTCGGCTCTGGCTCGGGGGCCGCTTCCATATCGACGGCCTCGTCCACTTCGTCAAAAATGACCAAATCGCCACTGTCATCCCCGCCATCGGGGTCAACACGATCGGTCAGTTCCAAAACCTCTTCACCAGCAGGCTCGGGGGCCGGCTCCGCAGCGGGTTCGGGTGCCGGCTCGGGCGCTGCCTCGGCAGCTGGTTCTGGAGCAGGCTCGGGTGCTGCCTCTTCGGCTTGCGCTTCCGGCTCATCATCCTCGGAAATGATTTTACGGATGGAGTTGAGGATCTCCTCCATCGTCGGTTCGCTAGAATTCTCCGCAGCTTCAGCCATGGACGCCCCTCACCCTGTTTGGCGAATCAAAACACTTCAACGCTCAGAGTGATGGGCTTTGCGATATATGTAAACGGGCCGTTAGCAAGTTTCTGGGGATAGGCTTGGTTTCTGTGGGCCAAGGCCCAAGTTTTCCGACGCTATGGCCTAATCAGCACACCCCTTTGATTGCCCGCCCTATCCTTTTGATCTTAGGGCCAAATCAGAATGGACTTGGCCTCTTTGATCACGGCGTCAGGGTTAAAGGTCTCGGTGGGCAAGCCCAGATCTTGGGCCGTCAGGCGCCCAATGGCCGCCAAAACCTGATACTCGGCCACCACCAGATCCCGATCTGCCGAAACCGCCGCCAAGCGGGCCTCGAGGTATTCTTGTTCCGCATCCAGCACATCCAGCGTGGTGCGCAGCCCCAGCTCGGCCTCTTGTTTGACACCCTCAAAGGCAAACTCGGCAGCACGTTCCTGGGCGCGGCTTGCGTTTTTGGCCACGCGTGCCGCCAGCAGAGCCGTCCAAGCGGTGGTCGTCGCCTCTTGCACCTGACGCGCCACTTGATCAAGCGCATACCGCGCCCGGTTGCGATCATGCAAAGCCGCCCGATAGGCCGCCCGCGCCGCCCCCCCGCGATAAAGCGGAATCGACAGCGTGGCGGTGATGGCGGTGCTATCGACCTCCGAGCCCGAGGCGATGCTGTCACGCGCTGTACTGAGGGAGGCATCAAGGTCCACAGTGGGCAAACCCGCCGCCCGGGCGACAGAAATGGTTTTTTGCGCGGCGCGTTCAGCCGCCGCCGCTGACAAATAGGTGGGGTTTTCGCGCAAACTGGCCGCCAGCGCCGCTTCGCGGTCGGCAGGCAAATCCGCCACCGGCAAGGGCGCTTGTAGACTGGCGGGCATGGTGCCCATCAGACTTTGGTATTGGGCCCGACTGGCCGCCAATTGGGCCTCGGCCGAGGCCAAACCGGCGCGCGCCGCGGCCAGGCGGGCTTCGGCCTGAGCGACATCAGTCTTGGTGATCTCGCCGACCTCAAAGCGAATATTGGCCGCGTCATATTGGCGACTGAGGGTTGCAACATTGGTTTGGCGAATGTCATAGGCCTCTTGATCGCGCAGCACATTCATATAAGCCGCCACCGCCGACAGCAGAACCTGGGCCTCGGTGTCTTGCAATTGCGCCACTTGGCCCTCGATTTGGGCCATGGCGCGGGCCATCTCCGCCCGTGTGCGACCGCCGCGAAAAATGCTCTGGCTAAGGCTGAGGCTTGCGGTTTTGGGCTCAAGGTCCCGGGTGCCGGTGGTCACCACCGTGGTGCTGCCGGTGCCGGTCGTGGCCGTGGTCACGCCTGTGGTTTCGCTGCGCGTTTTGCCGATGGTGCCCGTGGCCGTCAGACTGGGCAGCAAGCCCGCCCGTGCGAGGGGATAATTTTGTACCGTGCTTTTGAAGGTCTCGCGGGCCGCTTGCAGCTCAGGCGCTTGTCGATAGGCCTGGGTCAAGGCATCGGTCAGGGTCTCCGCCCCCGCCGAGCCCAACAACACGCCCCAAAGGGCCATAGATGTGATCACTGTGCGCCGCATGCTCGCCCCTGCTAAGGTTTAGGCGAGGTTTGTAGCCTCATTTTGCGCCGCAGACCAGCACCCTGGCCATGACAAATTGGTCATGCGCTACACAGACGTCTTAGCGCCCCAAAACGCCTTGTAGCCAAAAGGACCGGTTTTCATTAATGGCGGGCAAGCCGCCTTTGATGTTGGCTTGCAACAGCAATTCAGTGTTTTCATCGGCGATGATCGAGGTGCCACCGCCCTCTTCTACGCCCTTTAATGGTGTGCCGTCCTTTGTGCGCCTGTCAACCAGGCCGACCTCGACCAAATTGGTGTCTGTGCCTTCATGCTCGCCGACACGCTGCCAGGCCTCATCTGCCGGCAGCCATTCTTGGGTGATCACGCCAAGCTCGCGGTTTGAATAGATCACCACCTGCTCGGCCAGATCCTCACGGCAAATCACACACCCATCAATGGCAAACAAGGGCTGGGGCTGGCCGGTTTCTTTTTCCGCCTTTAAAGCCGTAGTCCAGTCCACCTCCGCAGCATCAAAAGGCGACCAAATGGCCCGTGGGCCAATGGGAATAAGGCTTTCCATATCAGGTGTTGGGATATATTGCGCATGATAATAATCACCCGTTTGTTTATATACATAAGACAAATCCGGTTTGCGGCTGTACATCATCACCACATCGGGACCATTGTCCGCCGGATCTCCTTCGGGCCACCAATCCCAGTCTTCATGCAGCTCAACCACAATGGGATCCAGGCGCCCATCCCTGTCAATGTCGACATAATAAGTCGCAGGCTCAAACTCCCGCTCGGTGGGGCCAGAGCTTGTATTCAGCTTTGGTAATGGGGGAAAATCAATGGTCATATGGGGCCTCGAGGGGGTTGGTTTCCAATCCAATCGACCGCCATATATCCGGCGGTCACGTCATGCGCCCGCCCGCTATATATGAATTATACTTAAAACACAAATGCAGACTGTGGGGCATACCCCTCAAGCCACGGGCTGGTGGCTTCGAACATCGCTTGACCACTCAGGCCACCACTGGTGTTCACATATAACATGCCGTGCCCGACGGGGCCTGTACGCTCCAGGCACACCAGTCGGCCCTCGGGGGCCAACAGGCCAGCCCAGACCTCTGGGATTTTGGCAATGCTGCCCGCCACGACCATAACGTCATATCCAGTTTTGGCCGATTTTGGCAGCGTCTTCAAAACGCTCGCTTTGATACCCCGCGCTTTCAAATTGGCGGTCAGGGTTTTGTTGAGGCCGGTATTGGTCTCGACCACATCCAAGCGACTGGGGTCCAGATGATGGACCAACGTCGGCACATAGCCCGTCAGCCCCGGCATGACCAAGACGCCATCATCAGGTTGAATATCCGCAAGCTCCAACAGTTTCGCCAAGGTGCGGGGGCGCAGCAGGACATGCCCCGTTGCCAATTCCAGATCCAAATCGGCATAGGCCAGATGAGCCATGGCCTTGGGCACGAAGTCTTCGCGCGGCACTTCCCGAAAGGCCGTCAGCAGGGCCATATCCGTCACATCCGAGGTGCGGATCTGTCCCTCGACCATAGCTTTGCGTGCCTCTTCAAATTTCATCATCACGACCCCCGCGCCATATTTTGCGATTTGAACATCCTATAAACCGTGTTGCCACAAAGGCCAATGGCAAATCCCATACCCCAAGCCCCAGCACAAAAAAAAAGCCCCGCTTCGTGCGGGGCTTTGGTATTCATGGCTGTGTGCCCTTAGTTGAGCGGCACATCAACAGGCGGCATGTGAACATCCACGGGCTGAAACTGCAGTTTGTCGGGGCTGCCCTCGGACATATTCATCTTGGCGACTTCACTATGGGTCAACTGACCACTGGCGGCATCCAGCTCATAGGTGCCGTAAACCCCATTATGATAGCCCGTGAAATCCACGTCGGCCTGGTCACGGATAGCGCCTTGTCCATGAGCGACATTGGTAATGACCCCGGTTTTGCCGTTGATCAAATCCACATCCACACCGGTACCCTTCATGGTTTCTGAAAAGGCGATGCGCAGCGTGTCGGTCGTACCATCATTGTCAAAATCAACTCGTGCCGTTTTGGTTTCTGTGTTTGGCGTGATTGCGTTCATTGTTATACTCCCTATTCCTCTGAACTGGTTTCAGGCTCGTGATACGATCCTGATGCGGAGAGATTGGCATAGACGTCATAAATACACAACACGATCTGCGTGAAAGTGGATATTTTCGACACAAGAGCCGGAAAAAGCCTGTAAATTTTCTTCACATACTACGGCAAATGTAGTCAGCGTCTACAGAATCTTGATTGATGACCAGCGCATCCCACCAAACCGTATCACCAAGACACAACCCCTCTTGGCTTGGCGTTTGCATCCGTGTATAGAGCCCCCTTCGGAAGGCCGCGTGGCGGAGTGGTTACGCAGAGGACTGCAAATCCTTGTACCCCAGTTCGATTCTGGGCGCGGCCTCCACCGCTTTTGCCCGCGCTTTGGCGCGGACTTGCAAAAGCGAGTGCCCGGCGTAGCTTGCAAAGCGAAGCCTGGGCTGAAACTCTGCGCCCAGTTTATTGTTTGGACGGGCTCGCAAGCTCACTCACGACAGCGCGTTGCCCTCGCGCCCCCGTGGAGGCGTGGAGCACAGCGAAACGGCCGCGAGCGATATGAAAACTACCCGGCGGCGATAGCCGAAGGCAAGCCCGACTGGGCGTCGGCCGGTCAGGCCGCCCCCGCGGAGGCGTGAGGCTTCAAAGCCGAACTGTCGTGAGCGCTCTAGAGCGTCACCCATTCTTCGGCCGCCGTGGGGTGTAGCGCGCAGGTGGCGTCAAATTGCGCCTTGGTCAGCCCGGCTTTGACGGCAATGCCCAGCAACTGGATCATCTCGCCCGCATCCGGCCCCACCATATGCGCGCCCAGCACACGGTCGCTTTCGGCATCCACCACCAGTTTGATGAAGGTACGTTCGCCCAGCCCCGCAAAGCCCGTTTTCATCGGCTTGAAACTGGATTTAAAGATGGTGACGGCGTGGTTTTCTTGGCGCGCCCAATCCTCGCTCAGGCCCACCGCGGCCATGTTCGGCAGGCTGTAAACAGCGACCGGCACGTCATTGTAATCAAAGGCCGTGGGGCGATTTTTAAAGACGGTCTCGACAAAGGCCACGCCCTCGCGGATGGCCACGGGCGTCAGGTTCATGCGGTTGGTGACATCACCAATGGCATAGATATGAGGAACCGAGGTCTGCGAATGCGGATCGACCACAATTTCCCCCGCCTGGCCAGTGTGCACGCCCACGGCATCCAGGTTCAATCCCTTGGTGTTCGGATCCCGGCCAAAGCCCGCCAGCACCATATCAACCGTCATGTCTTCAGCATTCGTCAAAGACGCCTGCAGGCCCGCCGCCGTTTTTTGCAGCTTTTCAATTTCCGCCCGCAACAGGAATTTGACCCCACGGTCTTCCATGGCGCGGCGCAGGGTTTGGCGGGTCTCGAGATCAAAGCTGGTGTTGAAAATCTCGTCCCGGCGCACGGCCACCGTCACCTCACAACCAAAGCCGTTCAACACACTGGCAAATTCAAGCGCGATAAAACCCGCCCCCAGCACCAAGGCGCGTTTGGGGATCTGCGGCAAGGTGAACATATCATCCGAGGTCACGGCATATTCCGAACCCGGAAAACCCAGATCCTCCCGTGTGGCTGAGCCCGTGGCGATCAATATATATTGGCTGGTCAGGGTGCGATCCCCCACGGCCACGGTGTGCGCGTCCACCAGCGAGCCATGGCCCATAATCAACTCGGCCCCGGCCTTTTGCAGGTTGGTTTTATAAATCTCGGACAAGCGCAAGGTTTCGGCCTGTATGTCCTCGCGCAACTGATCCCAGTTGAGCGCGCCGGGCTTCAGATCCCAACCATAGCCCTGGGCCATGGCCACCTCGTGGGGGATGTCGGCAGCATTGACCATCAGCTTTTTCGGCACACACCCCCGCAAAACACAAGTGCCGCCGGGCTTGTCGGCCTCGATCACCGCCACCCGTTTGCCCAACTGCGCCGTCAGACGCGCGGCGCGCACCCCACCGGAACCGGCGCCAATCACAATCAAATCATAGTCAAATTCAGGCATCAAAAACGTCCACTCCGGTTGCGCTGGCCACATAGGCCCGCTGGGCCATGTTCACAAACAGCCCGTGCTCAATCAAACCCGGCACGCGATCAAGGGCCGCCGCCAAGGCCGCCGGATCCGCAATCTCGCCACATCGGGCATCCACCAACAGATGGCCATTGTCACTGCGCGCCCATCGCCCGTCTTTCTGTCGAAAGCTCAGCTCCGCCGGCAGGCCTTGGTCACGAAAAGCATCGGCCACATCCGCCACAATGGTTTTCGCGGCATAATCCGAAATCTCCAAGGGCACACCAAACGCCCCCAAGACCGCCACGCGCTTGCTGGCGTCGGCCACCACCACAAAACGCTTGGCGGCGCGGGCCACCAGCTTCTCGCGGAAATGCGCCCCACCGCCGCCCTTGATCAGCGCCAGATCCGGCCCGATCTCGTCGGCGCCATCAATAGCCAAGTCCAAGGGCGCGATCTCATCAAGGTCAAACAGCGGAATGCCCAGATCGCGGCCCTGTTGGGCCGAGGCCTCGGAGGTTGCCACAGCCTTCAGGGCCAGGCCCTCAGCCACCAAGCGGCCCACGCCCTCAATGACCCATTTCGCCGTCGAGCCTGTGCCCAAACCAAGACACATGCCGTCTTGAATTTCGGCCACAGCGGCCTCGGCAGCCATGCGTTTCAGTTCATCACTCATTTGGCTTTTTTCGCCCGATAGCGTTTGGCCCAGCCTGAGTTCTGTGTCTGTACGGCCCGCGCCAGCGCCAAGGCATCGGCCTCGACGTCCGTGGTGATCACTGAGCCCGAGCCCACAAAGGCCCCATCCCCCACCGTGACCGGGGCCACCAAAGCCGAGTTCGAGCCCACAAAGGCCCCCTTGCCGACAATGGTTTTGTGCTTTTCAAAGCCATCATAATTGCAAAAAATCGTACCCGCCCCAATGTTGGCCTTGGCGCCAACGGTGCCATCGCCAATATAGCTTAGGTGGTTGGCCTTGGCGCCCTCGCCTATGGATGCGTTTTTCACTTCGACAAAATTGCCGATGTGGGCATCCGGCCCAATGTCGGCCTTGGGTCGCAAGCGCGCATAGGGGCCGATGACAGCGTTGCGGCCAACATAACAGCCCTCCAGGTGGCTGAAGGCGCGGATGTGTGCGCCTTGTTCAACAGTCACGCCAGGGCCAAAGACCACATGGGGTTCGATGACCACATCCTTATCAAGCTTGGTGTCATCACAAAAATACACCGTACTGGGGTCTTGCAGGGTCACGCCTGCGGCCATGGCGTCTGCCCGCAGGCGCTGTTGCAGGGTGCTTTCAGCCTTGGCGAGGTCGGCGCGCGTGTTCACGCCCAGAACGGAGTCCTCGAGGGCTTCGGCCAGATGCACGGCCTTGCCGGCCGAGACCGCCATTTCCACCACATCGGTCAAATAAAACTCGCCTTTGGCATTGTCGGCCTTGGTTTGCCGCAACCAGCCCATCAGGTCATCCACCGGAGAGAGATAAATGCCGGCGTTGCACATGGTGACCTTGGCTTCGGCGGGGCTGGCGTCCGCGGCTTCAACGATTTTTTGCACCCGACCCTTGTCATTGATCACGCGACCATATTGGCCTGGATCTGCGGCCTCAAAGCCCACCAACGCGAGATCCGCACCCGTGCGCCGCGCGGTGAACAAAGGCTCCAGGTCTTCGGGCTGCAACAGCGGGCTGTCGGCGGTGAAGATCAACGCGTCGCCCGCAAAACCCTTCAAGGCCTTTTCACAGACCAGAACGGCATGGCCGGTGCCCTTGGGCGGGTCTTGGTAAATGATATGGTCTTCGCCCAGGCGATCGCGGACCAGGGTGGACACCCGCGGGCTGTGTAGGCCACAGACCACCAAAATGGGGGCGCAATTCAGGGCCAAGGCCGTATCAATGGCGCGGTCCAACATTTTGCGGCCACACACCGGATGCAGAACCTTGGGCAGGTTCGAATTCATACGCGTGCCTTGGCCAGCAGCCAAAATAATGGCGGCAG
The DNA here is from genome assembly GCA_937138625.1 of uncultured Caulobacteraceae bacterium. Classification (GTDB taxonomy): domain Bacteria; phylum Pseudomonadota; class Alphaproteobacteria; order Caulobacterales; family Caulobacteraceae; genus CAKZPF01. The sequence goes on from CAKZPF010000003.1 coordinate 598,594, forward strand.
TTTGTGTTGCCATATTGACGTCCCCTTGTGATTCACGGCCCTTTGGTCAAGTGTCGAGGCCGGTGGTGTCTGCGGCCTGTGTATCGAATTCCGCCAGCGGTTAGAAGGGGTATTTCATGACAAGTTTGCAGGGTGTGACCGTGGCCTTTGATCTGGATGGCACCTTGGTGGATACGGCCCCGGACCTGGCCGCCACCTTGGACGTGATCTTGGCCGGCGAAGGCCTGCCGCCCCTGGGGCTCGCGGCGGCGCGCGCTTATGTGGGCCACGGCGCAGCGGCGTTGTTGCGACAGGGGTTTCTGGCCGCCGGCACCACCCTGCCCCCTGGCAAAGAAGCCGAGCTCGTGACCGCTTTTGTGACCCATTACCAAGGCCGCATCGCTGAAGCATCGCGCCCCTTCCCGAACGTCGAGGCGTGTTTGGTGGGGTTGCGCGCCGCCGGGGCCAATTTGGTGGTCTGCACCAACAAACGCACGGGGCTATCTGAACAGCTGTTGGCGGCGCTCGGCTTGGATCAACAGTTCAAAGCCGTCATCGGCCAAGACAGCGTCCCAGCCCGCAAACCGGATGCGGGGCACCTGTTGACGAGCCTTGCGGCCGTAGGCGGCACGCCCGGGCGCAGTGTTTTTCTGGGCGACAGCGACACCGATGTGCAAACCGGCCTGAACGCCCAGGTGCCGGTGGGGCTGTTCACAGGCGGTTATGCCGTCGAGGCTGGACGCGCGCTTGGGCCTGATTTTGAATTTTCGGATTTTGCCGTGATCCCCGACATTGTGCAGACCCTGATGGCTTGACATTCGGGGGCGATGGGCTTACCTCAGCGCTTCTTGTTTGCCCAGCCTGATGGCGGGATGACAAACGGGCGGTTAGCTCAGCGGTAGAGCACCTGCTTCACACGCAGGGGGTCACTGGTTCGATCCCAGTATCGCCCACCATTCGAACCGGTTGCGTAGCAAGCAATCGATCCAGTGAATCGATTGCAGGTGAGAATGCCAAGCAGCTGTGCTGCGCGGCAGGTCGCAGACGGTTTGACGGGGATCTCTCTTTTGTTTTTTTGACGGGTTCGCGGGCTCACCCTATGCCCAGTATCGCCCACCATGTTTTGCGCCGCCTCAAGGCGGAAAATTGATCCAGTGAATCAATTTTAGCAAAACATGCCAAGCGGCTGTGCCGTGCGGCAGGGCCGTTCATTCTCAGAACACCACACGACCGACATAAGCCCCAACGCCATTGTGCCAAGCGGCTGTGCCGTGCGGCAGGACGCAAACGGTTTGACGGGGATCTCTCTTTTGTTTTTTTGACGGGCTCGCCGGCGCACCAACAAACAGTCGGCTTAAAACGCGCCCCTGACCAAGCGACCAATACCGGCATTGGTATTGGCCAAGGCCTGCACATAGGTCTGCATGCCTTGGTTGGCGATCTGCATCGCCGACATGGCTTGGGTTTCTTGTTGTTGCAGCTTGCGCATGCGCGTCACCTCGGCCTCGTAATCCAAGGCATTGAGCTTCGAGACCGCGCCCTCGAGCACACTGGACATGCGTTCCACATGGTCTTGGGCCGCTTGGACCTGGGCAAAGGGGATCACATTGTCAGCATGCAGGTAGGTGAACATCTGATCATAACCAACGGGCATTTCAGAATGTTCTGTATGAACGGTAGCGCCCATATCTGCAAGCAGACCTTGCACAAACTCAATATTGTCAAACACCAAAGCTGAAGTATCTGTGTCAGCATCTAAATAAAAATCGATATGACTGATGGGATCATTCAGCTTAAAATAATTCAAATGATAATCATCACTGCCATCCCCCATGGCAACCGCCAGGCGTTGCAAACTGGAAATTTCTGTGGGTGTACCGTTGACATCCACCGTCGTGCGCCCGCCAAAGGCATCTAGATAATTGGACGATAAGTCGGACATACGATCATATATTGAAAGCAACTCGTCGCGATAGTTATTACGGGCTTCTTGATCTAGGGTTTCATCACTGGCTGCATAAACAAGTCGAGTAGACTCATCAAACAGGCTTTTGCGCTCGGCCATAATGCTGGCGAACATATCGAGCTTGCTGAGAGATTGCGTATTGACGCGGTCAGCATTTTGCCACCCCACCAATTGCGATTTGACGGTGTTGCTGATGCCCGCGTTGACGGCGTTACGGCGAAAATTCGTGGCGGTCCCGGCGCTGATGTTGCCCAGGGTTTCGTTCAGATCCTGCCGTACATTGTAGCTTTGATAGGCCGCGCGCGACATTGCCGCGCCATAGCCGCCAATTCCGCCGATCACGGATTTCCCCTTTTCTTGTCGTTTCTGCGATCATTCCATCCTGGTCTTTTCGCCAGGTTCTCGCAGATTACCAGAAAAGAGTTAGAGCCGAATTAAACGATAGGTAAAAACGGTCCGTATAGGGCGCGCTTAGGCTTTATGCCATCTCAACATGACGAGCCACCAGGCGCAAACGTGCCAGCTCGTCGGCCACCTCGTGCGGGGGGGTGTCATCGCCTTTTGATCGGTCATAGATCTCGGTCAGGGTGGCTTTCAGCTTTTGCAGCTTGCCTTCGACCCATTCTGGATCATGCTTGCCACCTTGCCAGCGGGCCTTCAACTCCGAAGCCACATTGATGATGCCGCCCCCATTGATGACATAATCCGGGGCATACAGCAGGCCCATGTCATGCAGCTTTTGGCCAATTTCGGGCGTAGCCAATTGGTTGTTGGCCCCACCAGCCACCGCCTTGACCTTCAAGCGCTTCAAAGTCTCGTCGTTCAAAATCGCACCCAAGGCACAGGGAGCGAAAATGTCAGCTTCGACGTCATAAATCTCGTCGGGAGCCACGATTTTAGCACCGGTTTTTTCTTGCACGGCCTTCAAGGAGTCTTCGTGGATATCAGTGATCACTAACTCGGCGCCCACGGCATGCAGATAGTCACACAGATACTCACCCACATGGCCCACGCCCTGCACAGCCACCCGCACACCATTCAGGTTATCAGCGCCAAAGGAAGACTTGGCCGTGGCCTCGACGCCCAAAAACACACCGCGCGCGGTAATGGGGCTGGGATCGCCCGAGGCCTCGGGGATATCCGTCAAGCCCGCAACATGGGGGGTCACCGAGTGCACGATTTTCATGTCGTCCGTGGAAATGCCCACGTCTTCGGCGGTGATGTAGGTACCGTTCAAACGGTCAACGGCGCGGCCAAAGGCTTCGAACAGCTCCTTGGTTTTGTGTTTGCGGCTATCGCCAATAATCACGGATTTCCCGCCGCCAAGCTCAAGGTCCGCCACAGCATTCTTGTACGACATCCCTTTAGACAGACGCAGCACGTCGCGCAAAGCATCCTCGGAATTGGCATAGGGCCACATACGGCAACCGCCACAGGCCGGACCGCGAACGGTGGAATGCACAGCGATGATAGCCTTCAGGCCGGTGGGCTCGTCGGTCACAAAATAGACCTGCTCGTGGCCATCATAGGAAGGATGCTCAAAAATGCTCATAGACTTCACTCGGTGTTGTTTATGGGTCATGGCCGCTGGTTCAGCAGCGCTGGGGGTTCCTATAGGCGACTATTGTCTGGCTTTCAATCGTTATCCGACAAAAGCTGTTGAACGCTCTGACGCAGAGGCGGCAGCAGGTCTGCCTCGAACCATGGGTTCCGCTTCAACCACCCCGTATTGCGCCAGGACGGATGCGGCAGCGGAAAAACCTTTGGTGCATACTCGGAAAACGCTTTGACGGTTTCGGTCAGGGTGCGCTTGCGCCGCGCCCCCAGGTGCCAGGCCTGGGCATACTGACCCACCACGATCGTCAAACCGATGTGCGGCAATTGGTCCAGCACCCGCTGGCGCCACTGTGGGGCGCATTCGGGCCGTGGGGGATAATCACCGCCCTTGGGGCTCGTGCCTGGATAACAAAATCCCATGGGCACAATGGCCACCCGATTGGCATCGTAAAAGACCTGTGGCGACATCTGCAGCCAATCCCGCAACCGATCGCCCGAGGGATCGGTAAAGGGCCGCCCCGAAGCCTGAACCCGGGCCCCGGGGGCCTGACCCACGATCAAAATCTTTGCTTCAGGCGCTGCCTGCAGCACCGGTCGGGGTTCGTGGGGCAAATGGGGTGCACACAGACGACAAGCGCGCACGCTTTCCAATACCCCCTCCAGATCGGTGTCGCTATTTGTCATCCGGCGCGGTCAAATCCCGCGTGTACCCCGGATCAGCGGTGGCGCCCGCGTTCAAGCGGTTCATCAATGCCCATTCGGCATGGCCATACAAGGTCGGCACCGGGTCATCAGCGTGATCGATCACGGTTTGCAGCTCATGGGCGGGAATGTGCACCACCAAATGCCGGACCGCTTGATCGTTACAATCCTGAAGTCGCAGATCCAGCAAATAGCCATCCCCGGTTCGGTGATACTGGGCCGCGTGCAAGGCGTCAGACAGAGGCCTTTTGGGCGCATACACCGAGTACCAACCCGGATTGTCGAGATGAAGACCTGTATAGAGATGCACACGACCGGCATCAGGGGCCTCATATGGCGTTGTGGGTTGCGTGGCCATGACCACATCCCGCACCCCGTCACCACTGATGTCCGGGATGGTGAACATCACCATGGGGGCGCCCTGTTGTGGGACTGCGGTTTCATTTGGGTTCAGGGTCATCGTGGACATGGCCAACTCCTTACTTAAATCTGTGCGCATCATGACGAAAACCTGTCCGAAGGCAAGGGCGGCACACCAGATTTCGCTTGATCATAAAAAAACGCCCCGGCAATACCGAGGCGTTTTCAATAGGTTGACATCAAAGCCTATTCGACGTTCAGCTCTTTCAAGATGCGATCTTGGCGATAGACATGACGCAAGGCCTCGGTGATGGCCGGTGTCGAGACCGACACCGTGCGGTTGATGCGGCCATCATAGCCATAGGCCCCACCCAGCGAGTGGATGTTGCCGTCAAAGACGGCGCCCACAACCTCGGCGCTGGTGTTGATGATGGGCGAGCCCGAGTTTCCACCAATGATGTCATGGGTCGAGACAAAGTCATAAGTGGTGTCGAGATCCAAACGCCCCTTGGCCGACGCCCAGCGTGCCGGCAGCACGAAGGGATCAAAACCCGTGGCCCGATCATAAAGACCACCGATCTTGGTGCGCCAGGGCACCGTCACACCATTATAGGTCCAGCCCTTGGCCACACCATAGCTGAGGCGCAAGGTGAAGGTGGCATCGGGATAGACACTGTCGCCATACAGCGCGAAGCGGGCCTTGGCGATGCGCTCGGCGGCGCGATCCACAGGGCCCTCGACGCGGGCCTCATAGGCTTTGCGCACCGCACGGGCATCCTCGTCGATTTGGCGGGCATAGATGATCAACGGATCCCGGGATTTGGCGATGGCTTCGGCGCCACCTTCCCACAAGGCTTTGCGGACTTTTGGGTCATCCAACTTGGTGCCGCTGACCAAACGCTTGGCCAAGGCTTCGGGAGACTCACGCCCCAACAAGGTCTGAGTTTCCGGTGCATCCACCGTCAGATACTCGCGAGATTTCGACAGCCAAAAGCTTAGCTTCAAGGTCTCAAGCTCGGGGTCGATGGGCTGCTTGTCCAACAGGTTTTTTTCCATCAGTGGCAGCTTGGCTTCGGTATAGGTGGCCATACGCTCGCCATTGGGCTTTTCCCGCTCATCGGCCGCACGCACCAAGTGGCGCGCATACGCAAACAGCTTCGAGCGCATGCCGGCTTGGGCCTCGAGGAAATTGGCCTTCATGAACAGCTCACGATAGGCCTCCATGGCCGTTTCAATTTCGCCCCAGGGGTCACCGATCTCTTGGCGCAGCTTGGGGTTGGCGGCCACTTGGGCGCGCAGTTTCTTTTCCTGTTCCATCTTTTTGCCAAAGAACACAGGATCCAACAGCGCATTGTGGCGACCATAGAAGGCTTTGAAGCTGTTTTCGGTGCCAAACAGAGTGTCGGTGGCGATGCGTTTGTGTTCGGCGCTGCGCTCGCTGAAGGCGATCAAACGCCCCCGCAGCTCGGAACGCAGCAGCTGGCGCACCGGGATGGACAGGTCGCGATCCACCTGCATTTGCGCCACCGTCATCAAACGGCGTGTGGACCCAGGGTTCCCGGCCACGAACAAGAGGTCCCCTTCACTGGCGCCTTGGGTGCTCCAACGCAAATAGGTGGGCGTTTGGGCGGGTTTGTCGTTCTCATACAAACGAATAAAGGCCGCATCCATGGCATAACGGGGGAAGTTGAAGTTATCCGGATCGCCACCAAAGAAGGCCGCACCGATTTCCGGCGCAAAACTCAGGCGCACATCGGAATATTTTCGGTATTGATAAAGCTTGAATTGACCACCGCGATAGAGGTTCACAACCTGGCAGCGCATGTGGTCATTGTCTTTGCAGGCGGCCTTTTCGATATCGGCAATAGCAGCATCACGGGCTTTGACAAAGTCCTCGCCGGTTTTGCCCTCGGCCGCAGTCAGGACCTTATCGGTCACATCGGTGATGGATTGCAGGATTTCTGCCTGCATGCCTGGGCATTGTTTTTCGCCTGACAAACTGGCCGTCAGGAACCCATTGGCCACATAATCATTTTTCTTGTCCGACAGATTTTGCGCACAGCGCACAATGCAGTGGTGGTTGGTCAGCACCAGACCTTCGGGTGAGACCACCGAGGCCGAACAGCCCGAGGTCAAGCGCACCGCCGCCCCGCGCACATGATCCAACCATTGCTGGGTCACGGTGAAGCCATGCTGTTTGGCCACGGCCTCTTTGGGGAAGTTGTCGAAGGTCCACATGCCCTCCTCGGCTTTGGCCGTGGTGGCCAACAGGCTGCTGGCGGCCAAAACGACGCCCGCCCATTTGATCGATGCTTTCATGCCCCTCTCCTTGGTCTTGGTGAAAGATGCCTCGGGTTTAGCGTGAGCCCCTGCCTTATGCCAATGACAATTTGGAAAGTTTTCCCCAAACAAATTGTCGCGCCTGCTGCCCGCCAACAGCCCCACGCCGCCCCCGCCTCGGCCAACAGATGCAAAATCGCAACATTGAAAACTTCTTCTTGATTAACCCTTTTGTGCTGTCTTCTCTGGTGACTATAGTAAGGAAAAAGAGGATTCTCCTATGCGCATTTTGGATGACTTTTCGATTGTCGCTGGTCGTCTGACCCGGCTGCCCCTGTTTCCCCGCGATGACACGTCGTCCGAACGCCTGGCCGAGGCCTGGCGCGCGGCCCCCGCCGTGGGGGCCTTGATCGGCTTGGTGGCCGGTGGAGCCTATTGGGTTGCCAATTTGCTCAGCTTTTCGACATTGACATGTGCGGTGGTGGCCTCGGCGGTGTTGATGGCCGCCTATCGCGGCCGCCGTGAAGGGGCCATTGCCGAAGCCGCAGAAAGCCTGCTGGGCCCTGACGAGGATGATGGCCGCAATTTGGGCGCCGTGGGCCTGGCCATGACGCTGCTGACCGTGTTGTTGCAGGTGGCCTTGATCGAATCGATCGCCGAACCCAGCCGCGTGATCGCCGCCCTGATCACCATGGGCGCTGTGGGTCATGGGGCCTGGGTGGTGGCCTATGCGCGCTGGCCGCACAGTGAAGGCGAAACTGCGCCGCTGGATCAACCCACCGAAGATCGCGCCACCTTTGCCATGTTGCTGACCTTGGGCATTGCCGTGCTGACGGGCTGGGTCTGGGGCCTGGTGGCCGCCGGCCTTGCGGGTTTGGCGGCGCTGGTAGCGATGAACATCCTGAAAAAGCACCAAGAGCTCAGCCGTGAGCCGGCCCTGGCGGCTGTGGCCGTCAAGGCGGAAATGGTCACATTGCTGGTCTATGCCGCTGCGGCTGCCAGTGCCAGTGGCTTGGCGCGCTTTTAAAATTGGCCAGATTTTAAAAACGGGAAATCTTCACGGCTCATCAACCCCAAATCACGTATAATGGGGGTCTGGTGCGTGATCACTTCACGCAAAAGATGAGCGGAGATTGATGAGCAAACCTTGGATTTATGCGAGTATTCTTGTGGTCGCCTCGGCCTTGGCCGGTGGTGTGGCCCACGAGATGAATCGCCTGACCGAGGCCAATGCCCCCGCTGATCCCAGCCCACAGACCGTGCATCGTCACATTCGCAACTCCAGCCTGGACGTAAACCTGTTGTATGGCCAAGCCGCTGTGCCACGGGATGATGATGGGCATTTTTGGGCGAATTCCAATGTCAACGGTCGGATCATTCGCTTTATGGTGGACACGGGCGCCTCGACGGTGGCCCTGCCCCGCGCCGAGGCCATTCGCCTGGGGCTATCGCCGGAGACCTTTGTCTTTGATCAGCCGGTGCGCACCGCCAACGGCGAGGTCAAGGCCGCGCGTGTGATGCTGGCTTCGGTTGAGGTGGGCTCTATTCGTGTGGAAAATGTCGAGGCCCTGATTGTCAATGAAGGCCTGGATACGCCCCTGTTGGGCATGAGCTTTCTCGGTCGCCTTTCAAAGCTCGAAATCACTTCGCGACAATTGGTCCTCAAGCGCTAGAGCCTCTTTCGTTTACAACCCTGCGTGTGACGCGCCCCTGGCGCGAACGATTTATGCCCATGGCCTTGGCCGTGGCGTGCACGACTGTGCACCGGCGAAGCCGCCCCCGTGGAGCCGTGCGCAGCGCATGGCGCGAACGATTTATACCCATGGCCTTGGCCGTGGCGTGCACGACTGTGCACCGGCGAAGCCGCCCCCGTGGAGCCGCGCGCAGCGCATGGCGCGAACGATATAACTTCAAAAAAAAGACCCCCGAAAATTCTGGGGGTCATAAGGTAAACTTCTAGGAGGAGACAAAAAAACGTTCAGTTCAGCAGGTCAGCCGCATCAGCATTCCCGGACAAAAAGGTATAAAAAAATGAATAAAGTAAGCTTTGGTCCGATGCTTGGCTGGGGTGCGGGAGGAGGAGGAAACAGGTGCCGCCCATCGGATAAAGGACGCGAGGTACGATGCCAAAACACACATCTGCAGGGGGGAGGAAAAACCCACGTCTTAATTGTCTGGGAAGGGATGCGTCCGGGAATTTTGATAACGGCCAACCGGCTCAACTGAACGCAAAATCAGTGTCTCAAATTCCCAGCCTGGCGTCAACGGCAAAATCCAGAAATTCGCAAATTTTTTGCCGTTAACCATGTAAACACCCCGAAAAAAGGGCATATTATTTTACCTTGGGAATTTTGTCCAAACTACGTGCGCGAGGTGAAAAACACCACAATAGCCGTTAAAATCATATAGATAGCAAAAGAACGGCGCAAGGCCGACCGCGGCAGGCTGTGGGCCAAGCGTGCGCCCACAGGCGCCGTCGTGACGGTGCAGATGGCCAACGCCACCACCGCCGGCAGGTTCACCGCCCCCACCGTCAAGGGCGGCGTTTCTGTCAGATCGAGATTGATCACAATATATAGGATTGCTGACGGAATGGCCGTGGCCAACCCAAAGCCCGTGGCCGTGCCCACAGCCCGATGGATAGGCAAGCCACAAAGGCTAAGGGTCGTCGCCCCAAAGGCACCACCACCCACCCCCATCATCGCTGAGGCCCCGCCGATAAACACAGAGATCAGCTTCTGCCCCCAGCCCGTCGGTGGGCTTTGGCGGATTTGTGTACCCTCGGGCAGCAAACCCAAGATGGCGGCGATCATCAGGGAAAAACCACCATAGATCAGGCCCAAACCGGCTTCGGGCGTCAGGCGCGCCAGCACCGCCCCCAATACCGCCCCCACGCACACCCACGGCGCCCAGCGGCGCAAAATGGCGAAATCCACCGCCCCCTTGGCATGATGTGCCAGCAACGATCGGCCCGTGGTGACAATAATAATGGTCAAAGAGGTGCCAATGGCCACGTGCAGATTATAAGGCCCACCCAGGCCCAAGACCTCGAACACCACATAAAGTGCCGGCACAATGGTGGTGCCACCACCCACCCCAAATAATCCACCAACAAAGCCCGCAAACAGCCCGGCACTGATCAGCGCCAACAGCACCCAGATCAGATCCGGCGTGATCATGACACGGTCTCGGGCGGCAGTGGCGATGTGGCCACATGCGCAAGGGCGCGGCTGAGAACTTCAGGCCCAGCCCCAGGTTTGTGCGCGGTCTCGGCGATTTCCCGACGGAACAACCGCCCACCCTTCTGACCGTGAAACAGGCCCAAAACGGGCTTCAGCAACAGGGGCAGCGACACGCCGGCCTGCAATTGGACCTCCATATACTCTTGGTATTCCGCCAAAGCCTGGTGTCGACTGGTGGCGCGGGCTTCACCAAAGATTTCAGCATCCACGCCCAATAAGACCGCCGGCGTTTGATACGCGGCACGCCCCATCATCACCCCATCCACATGCTGAAGGTGGCCTTGGGTTTCCGCCAAGGTTTGCACGCCCCCGTTCACAATGATCTCTAGATCGGGGAAGGCGCGCTTGGCGGCATAGACCAGATCATAATCCAGTGGTGGGATGGTGCGGTTATCCTTGGGGCTGAGGCCCTGCAAGATCGCTTTGCGGGCGTGGATGGTGAAACTGCTGACGCCCGAAGTTTTCACCACCTCAAGAAAAGGAAACAAAGTCTGATGCGGGTCATCGTCATCCACCCCTAAGCGGTGTTTGATGGTCACCGGCCGATCGGTCGCGGCCACCATGGCCGCCAGGCAGTCCGCCACCAATTGGGGCTCTTGCATCAAACAGGCCCCAAAGCGGCCCGACTGCACCCGGTCGGATGGACACCCCACATTCAGATTGACCTCATCATAGCCCCAATCGGTGCAGATGCGCGTGGCCTCGGCCAATTTTTGCGGATCCGATCCCCCCAGCTGCACGGCCACCGGATGCTCGCGCGCATCAAAGCCCAACAGACGATCCCGATCACCATGAATAATGGCATCCGCCGTGACCATTTCGGTGTACAACAGCGATCGTGCGCTGAGGATACGGTGAAACACCCGACAGTGGCGGTCGGTCCAGTCCATCATCGGGGCAACAGAGAAGCGTCGCACAAGATGGGCCAAAGCGGGCTGATCGTTCATCCGCCCCATCAGCCAAAGTTTTGCCTCGCTGGCAAGGGCTTGTTAGCAAAAAGTGGTGCTATGGTTTACGCCAAATCAACCCTAATCTGCTGAAATGCGCAGATGATCTCTTTGCGCGCCTCCCTGACGGGTTTGATTACGGGTCTTGCGGTGCTGGCCACCAGCCCCGCACCAGCCGCCACACCGTTTGCCTTGACGGCGACGGTGGACGGCACCACCTCGGCCCGAGCCTTTAACAACGCCGAAGAGGCCCTGCGCGGCATATCCACCGGCGAGTTGCAAAAGCTGTTCAGCAGTTACACCGATACCTCTGAAGTCTCGGCCACCTTGAATTTTCGCGGCTTGCCGATGACGTTTTCTTTTGCCGGGGGGTCAGACACTTTGCGCTTGCAAATTCCGGCCCTGGACATCGACGAAACCTTTTCCGGCGCGGATCGCGGTGACAGCATCGACGAGATGGTCAACAGCTTTCAAGATGGCGCCCAAGTCTTCTCTGATCTTCAGAAAAAGCTGGCGGCTGTGTCGGCCATTGATCCGGTGGCAGGCAACCCCCAAAGCTTGATGAACATGATGGTGGACGAAACCTTTGCCGACGATGCCTTTGACGAGCGCCTGGTGATGGGCCGCCCCTATAACCCCAAGGGTGACGCGCGCCTGCGGCCCGGCAAGATGCGCTCGGTGGGTGTGCGACAGGTCCAGTTTGATGCCAATGGCGTTGAGGGCAACAGCACGGTCATTCCCCTGACCTATACCGCCTCGCCCTCTGCCCGCACTATGGTCAAGTTTGGCTTTCCCATGGCCTATTGGTCGGCGGATGGGGCCAGCACCTTCAGCTTGGGCGCCCGTGTGGCGGCGCAAACCCGCATCAGCCGCCAATGGACCCTGACGCCGTCTGCCGGCTGGGGGGCGACGGTCTCAGGCGATTTGGGCTCGGCGGCGCATTTGCTGAACTTTGCTCTGACGAGCCGCTATGAAATGCCGCTCAGCCGCGGCATGACCTTGGTGTTCGGCAACACGGCGGGTTATGTGCGCACCATGGGGCTGAGCATCGGGGAGTATGACCTCGACCCCAAACTGGCCAACACCTATATGAAAAACGGCGTGCAATGGGAAAGCCCCACTTTGCATCTGTTGGGGCGATCCGGCACGGTCAAGACATCTTATGCCCTAACCAACTATTTCGGATCGGACCTTTATATGAACACCTTGCACGAGTTTGGTGCTGCCATCGGCGGCGGTGGCATGGCTGACCTGCCGGTGTCGGTCGAGGTCAAAAAGACCCTGGCCAATGATTACAACGCCACATCCCTGGGCATGAACTTGCGGTTTTAGGCCCGTGCCGATACCCCCGACAGAAGAATGTCAGGGGGGCCGTTCCCTGTGCACGCGAATGGAAACTCCCCAAAACCTAAAATTATCGGATTTTTTTCCTGCACTTTTCCGCCAGTTACACAGTTAACACAAAACCATCGGCATTTTTTTGCCAGGATGTCCTTGACCCAAAGCCCAAGTTTTGAGATAGTAATATTGCGTTCAGTTGAGCCATTTGGCTGTGATCAGATTTCCCGGACGCAGTTCTCCCAAACATTCGAATATTATTCGCTGCGCGATGTTTTGCTCATGCTTGGCGTATCCATGCTTTGATCATATTTTATATATTTTTTATTTCTTATTTCGTCTGGGTTTGGGGATCTGTTCCGGCCAAATCGTTCAACTGAACGCTCAATGAGATATTTTATCTGTGATTTTACACTGATCATATTTTAAGTGTTTCATTTGGTCTCCTCCTTAAGTGATACTTCAACGACCCCCAGTATTTTCGGGGGTCTTTTTTTTAATCATATCGTTCGCGCCATGCGCTGCGCGCGGCTCCACGGGGGCGGTGTAAACACCGGTGCACAGTCGTGCACGCCACGGCCAAGGCCATGGGTACAAATCGTTCGCGCCATGCGCTGCGCGCGGCTCCACGGGGGCGGTGTAAACACCGGTGCACAGTCGTGCACGCCACGGCCAAGGCC
>CAKZPF010000004.1 GCA_937138625.1 uncultured Caulobacteraceae bacterium
TCCCCACTGCTGCCTCCCGTAGGAGTCTGGGCCGTGTCTCAGTCCCAGTGTGGCTGATCATCCTCTCAGACCAGCTATGGATCGTCGCCTTGGTGAGCCATTACCTCACCAACAAGCTAATCCAACGCGGGCTAATCCAAAGGCGATAAATCTTTCCCCCGAAGGGCACATACGGTATTAATCATCGTTTCCAATGGCTATTCCGTACCTTTGGGCATATTCCCACGCGTTACTCACCCGTCTGCCACTATCCCGAAGGATCGTTCGACTTGCATGTGTTAGGCCTGCCGCCAGCGTTCGCTCTGAGCCAGGATCAAACTCTCAAGTTGAGTTTGCGTCCAACTCTAGACCGAAATCTAGTTGCTTAGATCGAAATCTAAAACGTAAGTTCTGCGTAAATTGACAGGTCCCCGAGATACCATCGAAATGATATCGCGGTTTCCGTCTGAAAAACACAGGACCGTCGAACGTTGTGTGCCTAAGCACATGACGCCGTCGCCTGCGTTTCTCTTTTCAAATATTCACTTGTCAAAGACCGCGGACTGAGCATCTGCCCCGCCCAAACCTCAGCGGGAAGTTCGTTCCCCGTCAAGGCAGAGCGCGGTGTTTAGGTGAGGACCGCGCCCCTGTCAACACCTGATTTTCAACTTTTTTCAGTTTTTTTCGAAAAACCCGAAACTTTCGAATTTTTCCTGAAAAATGCTCATGACTTTCGGGGGCCGCAGCCCTCAACCGCCACAAATCAGGGAAGCGCATAACTTAACCCCGCTTTAACCCTTGCGCAAGAAGAAAATGCGGACAAATGCGTATTTTTTGAGCGGAGCACCTATTAGACTGTTTATCAATGTTAATTTTATCCACGACCTGTGGATAATTAACCTCAACCCCCTACAGGCTTCATAGGTTTAATTAGGGTTGAGAAACCGAATGCGTCACAGGAATCTCGGCTTGATTAACCAAATTCAACTCGTCGATCAGCAGCTGGCGGGCATACTCGTAGAATTCTGGCTCTTCTGCTCTCAGTTTGTCATAGAGATGATTAGATACTCCCAACTCCCCCACTCGCTCCGCAGCCACGCGAACCAACTCATCCTTAGTCAATTGCATATCTTCACCGCGATTTGTGTAATGCTAAAATTCAGCCACGGAAGCTCTGTCGTGCTCAAGCGATAAAACTCGTCAGCCTCTTGCGCGGTCAAACGGCCGTCATGGGCAATGCTATCGAGGTCAGAGCCCGAGTCCTCATCACTGCCGTCTCGCGGCCCCACGATGTAATGGCCATCCAAATATTTTAAAAATACATCCCGCAAGTCCCGGCTGTTTGGGTCATAATGAACGGCTTTTCCGGCGCTCAGGTCGTCATATATTCCTTGTACATCAATGGCGTGCGTCATAAAATTCCCTTTCCTGCCTCAAATTGATTCAGCATTAAGCTCATTTTATGACACAATTTATTATTTTTTTTCAACGCCTGCAGGGAGAGAATTCGCAGAGAATGTTAGATTCCCCACCACCGTAAAGTGACTGAGGGAGAGCACCGCCATGCTCTCCCTCAGCTGTTGTGCCGCCCCTGCCCCATTCTGAGAAAGACAAGTCCGGGTCGCTCGCACGCCAATTTAAGCGCCCGTGACTTGGGAGGATATCATCAGAACAATCGGGATCGGGGACAGGCAGCGCCGCCGCTATGCCGTGATATACTCACGCATGGCTTGGGCGTCGGCCTCGATGGTGGCAATTTTTGACTTGACCAAATCTCCGATAGACAAGACTCCCACCAAGTGGCCATCCTTCATCACCGGCAGGTGACGAATACGCCGATCCGTCATCCGGCCCAGCATATCATCCAAATTTTCATGGGGTTCTGCCGTGACCACTGACGTGGACATCCCGTCACGCACACGTAACGTCAGCGCCGCCACACCATGGCGCGCCACCATGCGCGTCAAATCCCGTTCGGAAAACACCCCAACGACCCCACTGGCATCCGTGACCACCAGGGCCCCCACACCTTTTTCGTGCAGCTGTCCGGCCACGGCCGAGATGCTGTCATTGGGATCCACCGTAAACACGGCATCCCCTTTTTGTGATAAAATTTGTGCGGCTATCATGCGCAGACCTCCCTAAGCTTGCTTATGTTTTTTTCTGCAAGGTCTGGTAGAGTAACACAATTTTTCAAAGCCTTACAATCATGGTTTCATGACGAACCGACAAAGGAAAAGTCCAAACGCATAGCCCGTGACATGCATATCCCAGGCAATATCGGCCCCAAAGATCACGCGGCCAAAAACGCCCAGTATAAGATTCAGAATCAGCCAAGAGGCTGCCAAGGTCATCACCGGCCGCGAAAACAGTGGCAAGATCTGCCCACTCTCGCGCCGCACCCCCAACACCCGAGAGGCCGCCCCGAACAAGCCCGCTACACCGCCCGAGGCCCCAATGGCCCCGCGCACGGCACCGGGATTCATCAGGCTGTAGAGCCCCGCCACCAGCACACACACCAGCAAAAACAAGGCCCACATCCGCCAAGAATTTGACCAGCGCGCCACCGCTGTGCCAAAGGCCAACCCCGCCAAACTGTTCAGCCAGACATGCGCCCAGTCCCCGTGCAAAAAAGCATATAAAATCAGACGCAAAGGCTCTTGACTGACAAAAGCGGGCACCAAGGCAAACTCGCTCAGGGTCCAAATCCTCACACCCGGCCAGGCCATCAAACCCGCGTGAATGGCCAGCAGGCCGCCACATAAAATGACCGCCCCCAACGGCGCGTTGAACATAGGAGCCGAGGCCGCCTGCGCTTCGGTCTCAGGCACCGGTTCATGTGCCTCTTGGGCAGGGGTCTCCGTGGGCTTAGAAGGCGATGAGGGCGAATCAGATGTCATCAGCACAGGCTATCGTATTTTTTGCCGACCGGAAGTCATCGCCGGGCGTGCGGCCATATGCGTGCCGCTTCAAAATGAAACAGGCGGCGAGCCGGAGCCAGCGGCAGTATCCGATCAATTCTGTGATTCCCGTGGAATTCACTGGGGTTTTCTCGCGTAATAGACGAAAATTTCAGCAAATTTCCTTATAAGGGGTAAAGGCCAAACTGGCACAGGGCTTGCTTGCTGATGGGCGAAACAATCCGTCGACGGGGATATCACGATTATGACCAACACTTTTACCCATTTTGGGACGCGCACCATTGCCATGGCGGCGGGCTTGTGCCTGCTGGCTGGTGGTGCCTGGGCCCAATCGGGCTTGAACGCTTCGCCCGAAGCTTATGAACAGCACTATGGATTGGGCTATGGCGCCGAAGAGCGCGGCTACGTGCCCAATAGTCGCGATGCCAACGGCAATCGTGTGGTGATCAACGGCATCATCATGCAGGGCAACGTCAGTCACATTAGTGGCGTCGGCGTTGTCGGCAGCGGGGCGGGCTATGGCTCGACACCTTTGGCCATCGGCAACAACCTGAATGTGATCACCCAAGGGTCGTGGAACACCGTCATCGTGGACAGCACCCAAACCAACACCGGTGACGTCACCGCCACCGCCCAATGACCCATACGCACATCACCAATTCTGAACAGATGAACAGCCAGGAAACCACCATGTTGAAATCTTTGCTTTTGAAATCGACCCGCCCGCTCATAATTGCCGGTGCCACACTCGGCCTCGCTGCTTGTATTTCTCCCTCTGCGGGGTCTGACGGCAAGTATGCCGAGCCCATCGGCAACGCGCCCGTGACCGCCAACCCCACGGATTATTCCGAGGGTTTGGTCTGCCTGGGCAACTTCGCACGCAAAAGCCAGATGGTCGCCCCCCGCATCGCCGTGGGTCGGATCTCTGACTACACCGGCAAAGCCGAAGCCGAAGGCGGCCGCAAGGTCACCCAAGGCGCATCCCTGATGGCGATTTCCGCGCTGGCCAAATCCGGCGCCCGCCTGGTGGAGCGCTATGACACTTCGGTTTCTGAGCTGGAACTGAAATACACCAACAACAAGCTGATCAGCGATGAAGCCCAAGATCAGTACCGCCGCATCATGGCTGGTCAGGTCCCGGGCTCGGATTATTATATGGTCGGTGGGATCACCGAGCTGAACTACAACATCCGCTCGTCGGGCGCTGATATCTTTGGTGGCGATGTTGATGCCACTGACTTCAAAGGCAGCTTCACTGGCCGCATGTATGTCATGAACGTGGGTCTTGATCTGCGCATGGTGAAGACACAAACGCTCGAAGTCGTTGATGTGATCTCTTATCAAAAGCAGATCATTGGCCGCGAAGTCAGCCTGGGCGTGTTTGATTTCTTGAACGGCAATGTCTTTGACATCTCGGCTGGCGAAGGCGCCCTCGAGCCTGTACAGCTGGCTGTTCGCGCCGTCGTGGAACGTGCCGTCCTGGAAATGATGGCCAATCTCTATGGCTTCCAAAGCGAGGATGTGTGCTCGGAAGCGGCACACGCCACCACCTTGGGCCTGACCGGGAATTTCCGCGATCACACCAATGGTGTGCTGACCGGCCAAACCCGCGAGCAACCCGCCCGCGGTCACCAAGAGCGTGACGAAAGCGTCAAGACCACTCTGCGCGGTCGTTACAGCTAATCATATAAAAGACAATCGGATCGGGAGAGCGCAATGCGCACACTGAAAACAACACTACTGGCCACCGCCGCCGTCGCCCTGCTGGCGACACCGGCCCTGGCCGCAGAAGACATCACCAATTCACAAATTCAGCTGGGGGATGTCTGGTCCAGTCTGAACGTCACAGTCAGTGATGGCAGCGATCAAATGGTGGAAACCTCGGTGGCCATTGGCAACCATGTGGCCGCCTCTGCTACCAACCAAGATCTGAACCTGACCACCACACAAGACCTGCAAGGGTCCGTGGATGCCGACGTGCTGATCAATGGCAGCAGTGTGGGCGGGGCCGCAGCGATCACCGCCAGCGCCACCGGCAACACCGCCACAGCCGAGTTGTGCTGTGAAACGGCGACGGTCACCAACACTCAAACCACGTCAGCAGGCGAATCCATCGAATCGTCGGGCACTGTGGTCTTTAATCAACTGGTGGGCCCCACCGCCGTGACCGGTATTGCCACGGCCAACACCCTGGGCGTGACCGCCACCAACGGCGTCAGCAACACCACCTCCACCCAAACCAACAATGCGGTGACCGAGGCCTACCTCAGCACCAGCGTGGTCAATGGCAACGACACCACCGTCAGCACCACGGCCGTGTCCAATAATGTGACACTGTCGGGCACAGCCTCGACCACCAATGCCAGTTTGGTACAGAACAATCTGGGCTATACCCACGCGCAAAACGATGTCGTTGGCCAAACCGCCGATGACCTGACAAGCGTGGCCACGGCTTCGGGCAACAACATCAACGCCCAAAACAGCACCGGCACCGCCTGGGTCGATGCGGCCCAAGCCAATGCCGGCACCGTTCAAGCCCAAAGCTATGTGGCGCTGTCGGGCAACTGGAGCGGCACGGCCACCAGCTCGGCTTATGGTGTGGGCAACTCCATGCTGTTGTCTGAAATTGGCAATTCCGCCGGCACCAACAACACCCAAAGCAACTATGGCAGCATCAGTGCCGATGCCACCTTCAGTGGCGGCGCGGGCAGCGCGGCCATTGTTTCATCCGCGGCCTTCGGGAACGCGGTTACAGGCACCATTTGCGCCAACTGTGGCAATTATGGCCTGACCGCCAACAACACCCAGTACAATGCGGGCGGCGTGGTTTCCTCGACCACCACCACCTATACAACCGGTGGTGTGGTCACAGGCTCAGCCTCTGCTGTGGGCAACTCGGCCACCTTCCGCGCCGGCAACTAAGTCCGCGGAACGGATAAAGACATTAACGGCCTGGGGCATCGCTCGAGGCCGTTTTTCTGTGGGCAGGTCTCCAGGCCATGACGGGGGGCCGGGGGGGGCCGAACCCGAGCCCACGGACACACGCGCGGCCTCTGGGTAAGCAAAGACCCCTACAGATAGCACACCACACAGCCCTAAGGCGTGGCTGACCTATGCGCGCTGAGCTTTGCCAACTGTCATTGTGGGCACGACCATTATGTGTACGGCCTGGGTATACCGTGGCCCGGGCACTGCCCATAAGCATACCCCCCCAACACACAACGCCTCATCTAAATGACCCATAAAAAAAACGGCCATAAAAAAACGGCTCTGGGGCAGACCCAGAGCCGTTTTTGAACTTTGGTTTGGGTAGAGCTTAGTGGCCCACACCCCCATCCAAGACCATAGACGCGGTCGAGGTGGCCGGCTTACACACACCAGGAATGGTTTTTTCGTGCTTGATCATCAAGGTTTTCATGCCAGGACCGTTGCGCCGCAACAACGAGCGCTCGTTACAATCCCGCTGAGGGCTTTCCGGCTTACACATCAGCTGGCCATTTTCATGGACCAGGGCTTCTTTTTTCTGGCAAGCAATGGTTTGGCCGCCATCAAAGACGGGCTTGCCGTCTTCCATTTTACCAATGGTGGCGTGCAGGCGCGAACCGGCCAAGCAACGATAGACCTCGCCAGAAAAATCAGGCTTGATTTCGGTGTCTGTGCTCCACCGCGAAGCGGGATGAGGCTTGCCTTTGTCATCAATGCAAACCGCTTGCACGGGGGCAATGCGGTTTTCGATGGTCACTTGATCAGGGGTACAGACCTCGCCAGCCTCGACGGCCAGTTCATCGATCACACCGGGGTTCGGCCCACCAGCGGGCATATCATAATAATACCCACCACCCACAATCGTGGTTTGACCATGACCGGCGTTGACATAGCTCCAATAGCTCTGCCCTTGGTTGACGGTCACGCCACTGCCACCGATCACGGCGCTGGGCGCTGTGACGCTGACGGTGGGGGCCGTTACAGAAACCGCCGGCGCGCCCACGCTGACGCCCGGCACATTCACGGTGTGCGTGCCCGTGTGCGAACAGCAGGCTTGGGCCGACGCCGCCGAGCTGAGGCTCATCACGGCCACACCCGTCAGCAAAGCCGGCAAAATGTTTTGTTTTGATACATGCATGATCAAGATCCCTCTGATTTCGCCAAACAGCATGCAAAGCCAATGCCATCCCAGGGCATTTTCAAGGGTCCGATCCAAAAAAATTAACGATATCCCACCTCAAGCGAGGTCTTCGCCCATCACGCGTAATTTTTCCCGGTAACGCTTTGCATTTTCAGCATAATGCTGCGCCGAGGCCGTAAACATTTTGATCTGATCGTCGCTGACCGGCCGCACCACTTTGGCGGGCGCGCCCATCACCAACGACCCGTCAGGGATCTCCTTGCCCTCGGTGATCAGGGCTCGCGCCCCAATTAGGCAATTTTTGCCAACCTTGGCCCCGTTCAAAATCACAGCCCCAATGCCCACCAAACTGTTGTCGCCAATGGTGCAGCCATGCAGCATCGCCATATGCCCGACCGTGACATCATCGCCCAGCGTCAAAGGAAAGCCCATATCCGTATGCAAGACACTGCCATCCTGCACATTGGTGCGCTGGCCGAGCGTGATCCATTCGTTATCCCCCCGCGCCGTGGCCCCAAACCACAGACTGCTGCCCGCCATCATCCGCACGCGCCCAATGACGGCGGCGCTGGGGGCCACCCAGGCGGTCTCGTCAAGTTCCGGTGTGATATCAGGGCCTAGGTCGTAAGTGGTCATCGGTATCTCCTGGGGGCACAATCCGTTAACGGACGTTAACCATTTTTTCAGGCTTTGCAATCATCCTGGTCATAAGATTGGAATCAGCGTCAACTGTAGACAGAGTAAGGGGTTTTGACGCGTTTCGGCCATAAGCCGAAGTCTGCGAGGTGTGTTTTGACATTGCACCCATGTGCACAGATTCACCATTATCCGCCACACACGGACACCCCTTTGATTGAGATCGTCACCCCCGACACAGGCACCACAGCGACCACCCCTTTGGGTGGTTTTTTTGTGTCTGTGTGGGGCGTGTTCAAAACGTCGGCTTTTACCACCACCCCCAACCGATCATAGGAGGTCATCATGGGAAAACGCGCTCGCAAACACCGCATGGACAATCGCCACGGAGATGACCACAAGGGCGGCGCCGTGGTGCGCGCCTTGCCCCAGCAGAAGGGCTGGTCCCCCCTGCCCCAAACGCCCGAGGATCGCTCGTTTTCCTATAGCAAGCAGATCAAAGCCAAAAGCGCAGGCCAAGAAGCCCTACTGGCCGCCATCGACCAATACAATCTGACCTTGGCCCTGGGGCCCGCGGGCACCGGCAAAACCTTTTTGGCCATCGCCAAAGCCGTCGAAGCCCTAGAGGCCGGTGAGGTCGGCCGCATCGTGCTGTCTCGTCCAGCCATCGAAGCCGGCGAAAGCATCGGGTATCTGCCTGGCGCCGTCGAAGACAAATTGGCGCCATATCTGCGCCCATTAACGGATGCGCTCTCTGACCGCCTCAGCCCCAAGCGCCTCAAGGCCTTATTGGCCGAAGGCGTGATCGAAATCGCGCCTGTGGGCTATATGCGCGGACGCACGCTGAACAATGCCTTTGTGGTGATTGATGAGGCGCAAAACTGCACCTATGCCCAGATCAAAATGTTGCTGACACGCTTGGGTTGGCGCTCGACCATGGTCATGACCGGTGATCCTGCGCAGTCGGATCTGATGCAAGGGCTGTCCGGCTTGGGCGAGGCGGCTGAAAAGCTTGAAACCTTGCCGGATGTGGCCGTTGTGAACCTAAAGGACAAGGATATTGTCCGCCATCCATTGGTCGCCAGCATGTTGACAGTTCTCTGAGCGAGGCGGACACGCTTACCCCTGTCTTTCGGGGCAAGCCCTCAATTATGGTCGCCAGCATGTTAACCGTGCTCTGAGCGAGATGGAGGGCCCCACAAGCCCTCCGGTCACTTTCGTCTTTCGGGACAAGCCTGGAAAATCAAAAAACAAAAAAGCCCCTCTCGGCAATGGGAGGGGCACTTTTGATCGAGTTGCTGCAGGCTACAAGTCTTCGGACAAGATCGCCATTTCAAAGTGGAATGACAGCTCGCCTTCGTCGAAATCGCGATACACAAGACCAATGAACTCGTCGCCCACCAGCACCTCGGCCGAATCTTTGGCTTTGGCGCGTGCCCGCAGGGTAATGGCTTCGGAACCAAAGGTTTTGCGCAAATGGGCCTGAACCTTGGCGATGTCGTCGGGGGTGATGTCGTTGCTCATACCTGTATCCTGATTGGGGCCAGATCAGACTGGCCAGTGAACCTGTGGCCGCACCATAGTGCCCCGGCCCCAGAATGCAATGCGCGCCAGCAAAGTTTCTGTCTATAGACTGCGTTTGATCAGCCCCGCCACATCGGGCGGTACATCGCCCGCGACCACCATCTGGTGCACCCGCAGCACCATGGCCACCGTCATGGCATCCTGAATGAGCCCCCGCGAAATCGCCTCGAGGACATGCGCAAACGGGCGCCGCATAACCGTGATCTGTTCCGTGAGGTCGGGCGCGGCTGTTCCCGTCGATAATCCCCAAGCCAGAAAGCATACCGCTCGCTCATCAGTCAGGGAATTGGAAAGCTGTAGGTGCAAAATGTCTTGCCAATACTGGGCCTCGAGGCCGGTTTCTTCGCGCAGCTCGCGGGCCGCGCCCTGTTGTGGATCTTCGTCAAAGGGCGCACCACCCTCGGGCACTTCCCAGCTGTAATCCCCACACGCAAACCTGGGCTGGCCCACCAAAACCACCCGCCCCTGGTCATCAATCGGCACCACCCCCACCGCCAAGGATTTGGGGCGCATCACCCCATAAACCCCAGGCCCACCGTTGGGATTGCGCACATCATGCTGCTGCACCCGCATCCACGGGTTGTCATACACGGTTTTGGTCGTCAGGGTCTGCCAACGACCGGCCGCCGCAGGAGGATCAAAATCTGTGGGATCAAAGACCATGCCCCGCCATAGCGAGACGGGGCATGAAATTCAATTAAAGACTGAAAGACCTAGTCTTCTAACATCGCTTTGAAAGTGCGGGCATACACCCAATCCGTCGTGTGATTTTCCGAACCATCAGCACCCCGGAAATCATCAAAGATTTCTTGGTCAGTGCCAAGTTCGGCATCATAAATGGCCTGCAACTGATCATAGCGCTGGCTGGCGGTCTCTCGCTGCTGACGCCAACTGTCAAGGCGTTCAGACTTACTGTAAGTCTCAATGCCCCCCATGGCATTCATTTCCATCAGTAACGTTTCAGAACTGCCTTCAAGACGCTGAATGGCTTGGTTAGCGGCCGTGAGGTCATCGCTGGCCTGTTTCATCAAGCTGGTGAAATAGGTCCGAACTTCGTTAGCCGTGATTCCCCAGCTGTTGTCTGTGTTGATGGCCTTGATAAGCTTTGCCACCTCAGCATCCTGCAGCCCGGACTGACCATTGTTTTCCGCTTCTTGGCGTAAAAACTCAGCCCAATCCTGCTGCCTATATGGCATTTTGGACACAGATACACTCATATCAGACATTCGTCTTCTCCTTAATGGGCGCTGCAGACACGCAAGGCCCTGCAGTCATCCGCCCCATCGCTACAAAAGGCTTCAATTGCCCACCAAGATATCTTTGAAGGTCCACACTGACACCCAATCGTTATGGGGCTCAACAGCGCCAGGCTCCGATGCCTGGTGCGTAAACAGCATCTTCGTATCGGGGTCCATTTCCTCGGCATAGATAGCATTCAGCATCTGGACATATTCGCCTGATTTTGCACCAAATTCCACCTCTGGTCCGACAGGAATATAAAATTTGCCCTTGCCGCTTTGCTCTAAATGCCCAGGGCCTTGCTCTTGGCTCAGACGCTCAATATTGCCCTCGATTTTTTCACTTACATATGCCAGGTATGCACCGCGCACTTCGTTGGCTTTAATATAAGCGCCGTCCGCAATTTCATCAGAGCCATAAGAGTTCACCAAATCCACAAAGGCATCCACTTCGCTGGGCTGCAAGCCAGGCTGACCATTGGTCTCGGCCATATCGCGGATAACCCCTAGCCAACGGCGGCCCTCATAAGCATCCATTAATGTTGAAACAGATTGATCTGACATTGTGTCCTCCCGAACTGTGGAGACGTTAGCCCCAGGTGAATTTTTTATTCTCGGTTTTTAATCATTTATTTCACAGCCATGCAAGAGGGTTTTGAATTCGCTGACAGGGATGTCGTTATCCGTACTGATCAGCGCCTCGAATGTGTATCGAAAATGCTCCTGATCAAATACGTCATCCATTTCCTGGGTGTAGATGTTCAGCATCTGACGCTCGACCTCCGTATGGGTCGCCGCGTCTGGGGCGGCGATTTTAGCCTCCCCCCAGATCTGCATAAATTTATTGATCACCTGACGCTCGTTTACAAACCAGTTCAGGCTCGGGTACTGTTTGGCCATAGACTCCACGAAATCATCAATCTCGTCTTCCTCAAGGCCATTTTGTCCATCCGTGTCAGCGGCCTGGCGAAACACCTCAACCCACTGTTTATCACCATAGCGCTCAAGAACCGAAGGGGTGGGAAACGCACCGCCCTTCAGCAAAGTATGAAACTGATGAACGGATACCGCATCGAAAGTCCCAAACAGGCGAAAGCCGGTTGCTTCTTTGTCAAAGACAACATCACCTGAAAATTCAGACGCATAAACCTGGTTTAGCTTATTTTCGTGGTGGACGGCATGAGTATAGTCTGCAAAAACTTCCTCCACGCCCAGGCGTTTGGCCCGCGCCTCGAAACTTTCGCCATCCCGAGCCTCCTCACGCCAGCCTGCCTCAATCAGGGTTTGGGCGGCTTGACCCACGGCTGAATAGGCCGTTTGCAGACTGGTTGTCATCTGCTGCTGTACTTCTTCACCTGTAATATATCCGTTGTTGTGCTGATTCACCTTAGCCGTAAAAGCTTTGACCTCATCATCTTGCAGCCCTGGCTTACCATTGGTTTCCGCCTCGGCGCGCATTATCTGTACCCATTGCAGGTCTCCGTAGCGGTCTAAGATTGCCGGGTTTTCACAGGTCATCAGATTCTTCCTTGTTTTTATTCTCTGTCAGATTGGTCCTGGGGCTCGCCAAACAGCAGCCGCCAAAATTGATAATAGGGCATTTCATCATCAGGATGATCACCACCAGCACCAAGACCATCCCGCCCATCAATGTCTATAAAGACAGCTTTGTGGTCGAGTTCGTTGGCATAAACACTCTCCAGCTGCCATTTCAAATTGGAAAAGCCCTGCTCCACCGCCCAAAGAGACGCAAGGTTTTGATTGATAGTATATTCGTCTAGACAGTCTTCTTCACGGTATTTGTGTTCCGCCCGCAGGGCCAGGCGCGCGATTTGGCTCTGAGCCCGGTCCGTTTTTTCAATCAAAGTGTTCATCGCTGTGCGCACTTCAAGAGCCGTGATGGTTAGGCCCCCGTCACTGTTAACAAACTCGACAAAGCGGTTCACTTCAGAAGCCGAGATCACATCATTGCCATTGCGATCCGCAGCATGACGGAACGCCTCCAACCACTGTGCGGTTTCCAGATCCTGCGGCGTTAAACGCCTGATGGTGTCTGTGCGCTCCATGTCTCCCCCCTGATGGTCGCCCATGCCTGAGCATAGTCAGCATATCTCCACACCAAAAAACACATTTTTGACACAATCGCAAGGGTTTGGTGCAGCCGCAGATCAGAATGCATTTCCCCTTGCGATCCCGCTCAAACCTTGCTGCCTTAGCCGTATGTCAAATTCCACTCCCCAGCTTTGCCCGCCACCGCAGCCTGATGAAACCCTGCTGAACTGGTTGGGCAGTCGGCGATCGCCATCCGTCGTGGATCTATGTGACCCCGGGCCCAACCCAGATCAACTGCACCAGATGCTGGCGCTGGCCAGTCGCACACCTGACCATGGCAAGCTGGTGCCCTGGCGGTTCGTGGTGTTTTCGGGCGAAGGCCGGGTCAAGGCGGGCGACATTCTGGCGCAGCGCAAGCAGGCGCTCGATCATGATCTGCACCCCGATTTGATCGCCGCCGAGCGTCAGCGGTTTCTGCGGGTGCCGGTGGTGGTGGGCTGTGTCTACTCGCCCAAGGAAAGTCCCAAAATTCCGATCTGGGAGCAGCAACTGGCCGCAGGTGCACTATGTATGAACCTGCTGCACGCGGCCCGGGCCATGGGATTTGGCGCCAAGTGGCTGTCCGAATGGTATGCTTTTGATCGCGAAGTTTTGGGCGCGTTTGGCCTGCAGCCCCACGAGGACATGGCGGGCTATATCTATATCGGCACACAAACCGAGCCACAGCTGGAACGCAAACGCCCCAACATTGCCGACCTGATCACGTCGTTCTGAAAGCGCTTACCCCCGACCCCGATAGGGCGCGACGCCTGGATCCGGCACCCACAAGCCCTCGGGCACAGGGCCCGTTTGATAAAACACATCAATGGGAATGCCCCCGCGCGGATACCAATACCCCGCAATGCGCAGCCATTTGGGCTTCACGGCCGCCTCTATACGTTTGGCGATGCCGACGGTGCAATCCTCGTGAAACGCGCCGTGATTACGAAACGCGCCCAGGAACAGCTTCAGCGATTTTGATTCCACCAGCCAGGCATCCGGCCAATACTCAATCACCAAATGGGCAAAATCCGGCTGGCCGGTGACGGGGCACAGGGAAGTAAACTCAGGCGCCGTAAAGCGCGCCACATAGGCCGTGCCCTGGTGCGGATTGGGCACCGGGTCCAAACGCGCCTGGTCGGGGTCGGTGGGCAGCGGGGTCTGTTGCCCCAAAACACTGGTGTTGCTGTCGGTCTGTGTCATAAAGGGGTGATAGCGGATCCTGTGCCCGCGTCAAATCACAAATCCAACAGCCGCCCCCAACACCCGAGTTCGCCATGCCCCTGCCCGCCGCTTTGTCCTCTCGCTTAAAACTGCCCCTGATTGCCGCACCGATGTTTTTGATCTCAAACCCAACCCTGGTGCGCGCCTGCTGCCAGGCGGGCATCATGGGTACCTTTCCGGCGCTGAACCAACGCACCACGGCGGGCTATGCTGATTGGTTGCGTGAGCTTGCGGACACCCTTGGGCCCGAGGATGCGCCCTATGGTGTCAATCTGATTGTGCACAAAACCAATTCCCGCCTCGAGGCTGACCTTAAGGTCACTGTCGATCACAAGGTGCCGGTGGTGATAACTTCGCTTGGGGCGGTGCGCGATGTGGTGGATGCCGTGCACAGCTACGGTGGCTTGGTGTTTCATGATGTGATCAACACCCGCCACGCCGAAAAGGCCATTGATGCCGGAGTTGACGGCATCATCGCCGTCTGCGCCGGGGCGGGGGGGCACGGCGGCACCCTCAGTCCCTTTGCCCTGAGCCATGAAATTCGTCAGATCTTTGATGGCACGCTGATTGTCTCTGGGGCTTTGTCGACGGGCGCGCATATGGCGGCGGTGCGGGCCATGGGCGCGGATCTCGCCTATATGGGCACGCGCTTTATCGCCACGGCCGAGTCCCCGGCGCCTGCAGCCTACAAACAGATGGTCTTGGGCGCCACAGCCAAAGACATTGTCTATACCCCAGCCATATCGGGCATCTGGGCCAATTTCCTGGCCCCGAGCCTTCAGGCCCACGGCCTCGATACCGAGGCCTTGAAAGCCACCCCCGAAATCAATGTCGACGAGGAACTGGGCCAAACCAAAGCCTGGGTGGACATTTGGTCCGCGGGCCAGGGCTGCGGCGCCATTCAAAATCTGCCCACCGTCAATGATCTGTGTGCGGATTTAAGTCAGCAAATGCGTATGGCAATTGAAAGCCTGGCACCCTAACGTGCCATTAATACAACTTAACAAAGTTGCATTTTCGCAACACGGGTAACGGCAAAACGCACAACACTGTTGTTTTTTGCTTGGCTATTGCACGATCCCTCGTTACATCCCTCCTCACCGCGCTCATCAGGCAACTGATGCATGTGGGTTACAGATGGTGTTCCAAACACCGCGATCCAAAACCTTACCGAGGGAAATTAACCATGAAATTGAAAACACTCTTGGCCGCGACCGTTGCCGCTCTGGCTTTGACCAGCACCGCTCAGGCCGATGACATCCAATGGGGCGGCACAGCCACCCTGGCCAGTGAATACGTGTTCCGTGGCGCTGCGCAGTCCGATAGCGATCCAGCTGTGCAAGCTTCGTTCGAAGGCACCAACGGCATGTTCTATGCCGGTGTTTGGGGCTCGAACGTCACCAGCAACCACAATGGTGCCAGCTCGGAATTTGACATCTACGCTGGCTTCACCCCTGAAGCTTGGGGCTGGAACTGGGATCTGGGCGCCATCTACTACTGGTACCCTAACAACAACGGTGCTGCCGCCGGTGCGGACATGGACTTTGTTGAAATCCACGCTGGCGCCAACCGCGACTTTGGTCCTGCCAACTTCGGTCTGCACGTCTTCTACTCTCCTGAGTTCTCGGGCGAGACCGGTGATGCCTTCTACACCGAAGCCTCTTTGTCAGGTGACGTGAACGAGATGCTGACCCTGTCGGGCGCTGTTGGTCATCAAACCATTGACCAAGCTCAGGACTACACCAACTGGAACCTGGGTGCGACCGTGCACATCGAAGGGTTCGATGTTGACCTGCGCTACCACGACAACGACGAAACCAACACCTATGGCGACAGCCGTGGCGTGATCATGGTCAGCCGCTCTTTCTAAGACGCTGATCAGACAAGACAAAAACCGCCGGGGTCAGCCTCGGCGGTTTTTTTATATGCGGGATAACGAAAAAAGGCCGGAGCGTGAGCCCCGGCCTTTTCGTCATCTTGTCTGCTTGACCGCCTAGGCCGCCTTGACATTGGTGATAAAGCCCGAGATTTGCTTTTGCAGATCCTCGGCTTGTTTGGCCAACTCTTGCGACGCGGACAGCACCTGGTTGGCAGCCGCCCCCGTTTCCGAGGCATTGGCCGTCACCTTGGCGATGTCCGCCGTCACGGTCTGGGCACCCATGGCCGCTTCCTCGACGGCGCGAGCAATTTCCGAGGTGGCCGCGGCTTGTTGCGACACCGCATCGTCAATCGAGCTGGCGTTCTCGCTGAGCTTGCCGATCACTTCGTCAACCGTGCTCATGGCGTTTACGGCTTCCTCGATGCCCTTTTGGATGGCTGAAATTTGCGAGGAAATGTCACCGGTGGCATTGGCGGTCTGGTTGGCCAGCTCTTTGACCTCGGAGGCCACGATGGCAAAGCCACGACCGGCTTCACCGGCGCGCGCCGCCTCGATGGTGGCGTTCAAGGCCAGCAGATTGGTTTGATCGGCGATCGAGGAAATCAGCTCCACGACTTCACCAATTTTCTGGGCACCAGTGGCCAGTTCCTGGATGGTTTTGCTGGCCATGGCCGATGTGGACACGGCTTCGGCCGCCACACGGGTACTGTCAGCCACCGAACCGCCGATTTGTTCAACCGATGCAGCCATCTCGGTCGCACCCGAGGCCGCTGTTTTCGAGTTCACAGCCGCTTCTTCGGACGCCGCGGCCACGTTTGAAGCCACCTGGGCCGCATTATCGGCATTGCCCACCATGGTTTGCGCGGTGCTCTCGAGCTCGGTCGAGGCGGCAGCCACAGCGCGCATGACGTCAGAGGCCATCATCTCGAACTCGCTTGTAAGCTTCTCGATTTTCTTGGCGCGCTCTTCACGGGCGGCAGCTTCATCCAATTGTTGACGTTGCAACTCCTCTTGCGCGATGGCGGCTTTGCGGAAGACCTCCAAGGCCTTGGCCACATCACCGATCTCGTCACCACGATCCTGGTTGACCACTGTCAGGTCTTTGTTGCCATTGGAAAGTTCGGACATCTGACCCACAGCCTGGCTGAGAGGACGGGAAATCGAACGGGCAATCCAAACGCCAAGACCACAGGCCACAACAATCCCCAGCCCCACCAAGGCGGCCAGAATCAGGCCCGCTTTGGTCACGTCAGAGAACGCCTCTGATTTCTCAACGCTGGACACAATGGCCCACTGATTGCCCATGAATTCGAAAGGCACATATGCCTTTAACGCCATGGCCCCTTGGTGATTGTGCGCAAACACACTTCCGCGCTCACCTTTAAGGGCATTCTCAACGGCCGCGTTTTTAATCTCACGGTTCAGGATGGCTTCATCACCACCAAAACGCGAGCCATTGCGCATCAAATAATCGGAACCGACGATCTCATACTCGCCAGTTTCGCCATGGGCCTGGCCGTATTCCATCACCGCATTGATGCGACCGATGGGCATTTGATATGCCAGCACACCGACATAGGTGCCACTCGCATCAAATATAGGCTCGGCCATGAAGCTGGCCGGGGCATCATTTGAAGGCGCATAAGGCTTGAAGTCATCGAAAACCTGTTCGGCTTGGCCCTCCTGACCCAACTCATGGGCGCCTTTAAAAACTGTTCCCAGACCACTATCGGCCCACTCGCCACTCACAACATTGGTGGCGTAATCCAGCTCTTTAAAGACCGAATAGACCAGATTGCCCTGGGTATCGAACAGGAACACGTCATAATAATCACGCGTACGCTGAAGCGTGCGGAACCAATTGTGATAGGCTTTATGCACCGCAGAATAAGGCGAGCCATCCTTGGCGTAATCCAGATTTTCTTTGGATCCCGTGGGGTGCGGGTTGTCGTCAATATAGGTCTTTTGCAGATACGATTTGGCATTGGGCCCCAGGGCCGCAAAAGTCGCGGTAAAGTCCTTGACGGCCTGTTGGGTGAAGGGCGCAGTAGAGACAACAGTCAGGTCTTCGGAGATAGACTGCAAATATGTCTTCAGCTCGTGAGCTTTCGCGTCCGCCAGTTCCGTGTGCTCTTGCTTGATGGCATGGGACGTGGCGCTGTATGTTTCCATATACCCGATAATCCCGACAACGATCGCTGTCACCGCCGCCAGACCGGCCACCATGACCGGCAGTTTTTTGGCAATTTTAATATTGTCCAAATTGAACGACATTGCGTCCACTCCCTTGAATAATAACCCTACCCACCAGATCGTTCTGGTTCAGATCACACGTTATACGCGAGAAGGGTTGAAAGATTTCTAACAATCCAGGAGAAAATGCCCAAAACTATGAGGATACGCTTGGCTTTGACCCGCGGCCAACGCCTGAATTTCCACTATACAAATCCCAGACGAGGCCTTAGGGTCCCCCCTGCCTTGGCCGTGCGGGGACGTGGCGGAATGGTAGACGCAACGGACTTAAAATCCGTTGAGCGTAAGCTCGTGAGGGTTCGAGTCCCTCCGTCCCTACCACGGCTTGGGAGGCTCAGATCACGGTTTCAGTGGTGCGACTTCTATAATTTTTTCAGGTGTGTAGCTGTCGGTCAGCGGATCATAAATCACGCGCACCGCCATCGGCGTTTCATGGCATGTATGCAGCTGCCCCATGATGGATTTGCCAAACTCCTCGGGCGTTGCCTCGCCTACACTCAGATACAGCGTGTAACAGCCACTGTCGTCTTCGGGACAGGAGGCATCCATCTGGGCCTGGAGCGTGCGATTGTACACCTCCCCCTGTCTGTCGCCATTGGCATCCAATAAAAAACCCGAAGTGATAGGCGTCAAATGATCAAGGCCGTGGTCATCGGTTTCCAACAAATACAGGTCTGTGCCCTTGCGCACAATGGTTTCAGGTTGGCCATCAAAACTTTGAAAACGCGGGTCTTCCACCCAATAGAGATCAAGCTGGTAGTGGACTTCGGGCCCGTCTGCAGCCAAGATCATTTTTCAGCCTCCGGCGTCACCTGAATTAAGATCATTTCGCCCAAGTACCCACGGTCGGTTTGGCGGTCACGCAGCACCAACGGTTTGATTTCGTCATGGACATAGTATTCGAAAACAATATCGGTCAGCCCATCGCCATTCACATCTTTTTCAATGGCCTTGTTTTGGACAATAGTCGGCTTATCAAATGATACCGGGTCATCCACCATCACAGATGGCTTGCCAGGCGTGAACCAGACATAGTCTTCAGCCATGTCATGGCCGGAATACCCGTGAAAAAAGTTCTGCAGCATGATGTTTTTGCCGTAAATCACCCCACCACACTGATCGACCGGACAATCCGCAAGACCATCTTGGTTGATATCAATACCCACCAAGACATTATCGGCGTCCAGTTTTTCCTTTTCCTCTCCGATACGACCGATCGACGGACACAGATCCAACTGCGTGCGCCCTCCAGGATTGTGATCCCAAACCTCGGCGCCGCGAAGGGTGGTAAGCGGCTGCGCTTTTTCAGAAAACAGGATCAAGTCTGCCTGAAAGCGAGCGGGCTGGGTGTTGGTTTCAGTTGCTTTCGACTCAGGGGTCTGGGGCGCCTCATGCGGGGCGCGCGGTATCGTCCTCATGCTCATCCTCCTGTTTTGCGGGAAGATTGGCACGACCCATCAGAAAAGACAAGAGCAGGTCAGTTTTGTGTATATGACATGATGGCGCCAGAAACGCCCCCCACCGCCTGGCGCCGCCGAGGCGGCATACGGATAGTCGAATTATGGCCGCTTAGACTCTGCCCCCCCATGGTCGTTTGGCTCCTCGGCCGCGATCAGAAAATAAGTTCCCAAATGCGTGCGTCCCTTCTGCCCCAACTCGGGGATATTAAGCCGGTACTCGTTTCTGTACAGATCGATCACGATGTCAGTTTGGCCATCTCCGTTGACATCTGCGAAACTGACCTCATGATC
Source organism: uncultured Caulobacteraceae bacterium (assembly GCA_937138625.1). Lineage (GTDB taxonomy): Bacteria > Pseudomonadota > Alphaproteobacteria > Caulobacterales > Caulobacteraceae > CAKZPF01. Next base: position 19,683 of record CAKZPF010000004.1, read on the forward strand.
CTTATACGATGGTTTGCCATCCATTTGTTTCGGCTGATGCCAGCCGGGCTCTTGCGCGACCAAACTGTCTCCACTTTGGAACACGATATAGGGACGCAGACTGGGGTCAAGGGTCCGGTTACCCATGGCATCGCCAGCATAGCGATAGAGCTCCTGACGAGACACCAATACGCTGTTGTGCAGGCCCGATCCACGGGCGGCTTGCACATCCAGCAGATAATCATCGGCAATCCGATCACCGTTTACATCCACGAATACGGCTGAGGACTCATCACCGCCAGCGGCGCGAATGAGAGTGTCTGTCTTGCCGGCACGGTCTGCCGTTAGATCATAATCGCGGGCACAGACATCAGCCCCCTCCACAGTGACAATGCTCGTCACCCCTTCATTATTTGTTGTTGCCACCCCCAGATCGGCTGTAAAGCAGCGCTCCACACCGTAAGCCTCAATGGTGACATAAGGGCTCACGTGATCCTGTTTGATAGGCCGCAAGGTGGTATGCGTGTGCGTATTGACCTAAAAATCGCCGTTTGCAAATCCCATATTTCCCATAATCTTGCCTCTATTCACGTTCAAAAATGAACGTAATATATCAAAATTATAGATTTTATCAACTATTTTGTTGAATATCATTCATAATCATGCGGACCTGTTCTATAACCACAAGCACTCGGCCTGGGTCATAGCCCTTGACCACAACGGCCGTGCCATTGCCCTTCGGGTCAAAAAATGGATAAGAGCCGATCTGCAATTCGGGGTTGGCCTCGGCCAGGTCTCGTAAATCTTTAGCGATCACACTCTCCAGCACCCCTACGCCCCGGACGGTGTCCATATGGCGCACGGCCCCGACCTCAAGGCGCTGTTCGACATCCACCAGCATCGACTGAAACACCCCTGGCACCCCGGCCATGACAAACACATTGTCCATCTGAAACCCCGGAGCGGCCGATGACGGGTTTTTGATCAAGCGCGCCCCATCCGGAATGCGGGCCATGCGCAATCTGGCCTCGGTGATCTGATCCCCATAATGATCATGCAAAATCGCGGCGGCATCTTCACGGATATCAATACCCACGCCAAAGGCCTTGGCGATGCTGTCGGCGGTGATGTCATCATGGGTGGGCCCGATGCCACCGGTGGTGAACACATAATCCCAATGCCCGCGCAGGGCGTTCACGGCCTCGACAATCGCACTCTCGACATCGGCCACCACCCGCACCTCGCGCAGCTCGATGCCCAAGGGGGCGAGAAACTCGGCCAGTGTTTTCAGATTTTTGTCTTGCGTCCGGCCCGAGAGGATCTCGTCACCAATGATGACCATGGCCGCCGTTTTTGCACCTGTGGTTGCGCCCGCACTGGAACCCATGACAGAAACTCCTTATAGCTGAGGGATCAACGGCACCGCCAGAAAGGATTCGCCATGACCACACACGTGATGAGCACTCCGCATATCGCATTCCCCAGCGAATTGGTAGCCGGGAGGCTGATCCAGCGCCGGATGCGGTTTTTGGCCGATGTACGCCTGGAAAGCGATGAAACCCTAACGGCCCATGTGCCCAATTCCGGCGCCATGCTGGGCGTGAAAGACCCTGGCACCAAGGTGTGGTTATCAGAAAGTGACAATCCCAATCGCAAGCTGAAACATACCCTCGAGATGGTGCAAATTGATGGCACGCTGATCGGCGTCAACACCTCGCACCCCAACGCCATTGTCAGCGCGGCCATCGAACGCCAGGACATCCCCGAACTCGATCACTATCACACCCTGAAACGCGAGGTGAAATACGGCGCGGAAAACAGCCGTATTGATCTGGTGTTGGAGCGTGACGACCGCCCACCATGTTTCGTCGAGGTGAAAAACGTTCACCTCAGCCGTGACACAGGCCTTGCTGAATTTCCCGACAGCGTCACCACCCGCGGCGCCAAGCACATGCGCGAACTGGCCGCCGAAGCCGAAGCCGGCAATCGGGCCGTGGTGATGTTTGTGGTCCAACGTGGGGATTGTGACCGCTTCCAGGTCGCCAAAGACATCGATCCAGGATATTATGAGGCCCTGACCACCGCCGTTAAACAAGGGGTGGAAGTTTTGTGCTATGGCTGCGATATGAGCCGGCAAGGCATCCGCCTCGGCAAGCCCTTGATCGTGACTTTATAATTTGGACCACTTGAATGACCGACACCAGTTTACCGGAAACCCAGTATATTCGCGCCAAAGATGCGCCACAGCGCAAAATCGGCGTCATCAAGCTCTATGAGCCCGAAGATTTCGAAGGCATGCGCCGCGCAGGCTACATTGCCGCCAGTTGCCTGGATATGCTGCATGAACACGTCAAGGCCGGTATCACCACCGAAGCGCTCGACACCCTGGCCCGCGAATTCATTTATGATCATGGCGCCACACCCGCCTGCATCGGGTATCGGGGTTATCAGCACACGGTCTGTACCTCGATCAATCATGTGGTTTGCCATGGCATTCCGGGCGAGAAGGTCTTGAAAGACGGTGACATCATCAACATCGACGTCACCGCCATCAAAGACGGCTGGCACGGCGACACCAGCCGGATGTGGGCCGTGGGATCCGTATCCCGCAAGGCCGAGCGTCTGATGGATCTGACCTATGAGTGCCTGATGAAAGCCATCGACCTGGTCAAGCCCGGTGCCCATTTGGGTGACATCGGCCACGCCTGCCAAGCCCACGCCGAAGCCAACCGTTGCAGCGTTGTGCGCGACTTCTGCGGGCACGGTCTGGGGCAGTTGTTTCATGACGAGCCCAATGTTGTGCACTTTGGCACCCCCGGCACGGGGCCTGAGCTGAAGCCGGGCATGTTTTTCACCATCGAGCCCATGGTCAATGACGGCAAACCCGGCGTGAAGCTGCTGAGCGATGGCTGGACTGCCGTCACCCGTGACCGGTCGTTATCGGCACAATTCGAACATTCCATGGGCGTGACCGAGGATGGCGTCGAGCTTTTTACGGTCTCACCTGCCGGCTTGCATCAGCCTTACAAAACACCAGCGGCCTAGGTGCGATGACGGCGGAAGGCACATCCACCAAAACCGCCCCCCACCATGCGGGCCACCGCGACCGATTGCGTCAACGCTTTGTCGATGCGGGGCCCGAGGCCCTGGCTGATTACGAGCTGCTGGAATTGGTACTGTTTCGCTCGATCCCACGCCGTGATGTCAAACCCCTCGCCAAGGCGCTGTTGGCCCAGTTCGGCAGTTTATCGGCCATGGCCAACGCCAGCCTGCGCCAACTGTGTGAAGTCAAAGGCATTTCCGAACGGGTGGCCATTGACCTGAAAGCCGTACAGGCGCTTTGCCAGCGCGGTATGAAGCGCGAGCTCGAGGACAAACCAATTTTGTCGTCTTGGTCGGCGGTGATGGAATATGTGCACCACGCCATGCACGGGCTGAAGCACGAGCAATTCCGCGTGTTGTATTTGAACAAGCACCACCGCTTGATTGCCGACCAGATTGAATCCGAAGGCACCATCGACCGCGCCCCGGCCTATCCCCGTGAAATCATTCGCAAAGCGCTTGATAGGGGGGCTACGGCTATTGTTCTGGTACACAATCACCCCTCGGGCGATCCCACGCCTTCGCCTGCGGATATCACCTTGACCGAGAATGTGGTCATCGCCGGCCAAGCCCTGGGCATCAAGGTTCATGACCACCTGATTGTCGGGGCAGACGGCGTGATCAGCTTCAAGGCGCAAGGGTTGATGTAGCCCGTACGATCCCGACCTGACCTCGCCCAGACATCATAACCAGAAAAATCAAACTGCCAGGTGCATTTTGCCCCACATCTTGCTAAGAGGCGGGCAAAGCTGAACATATTGATCACAAAGGACACCCCCATGATCCCTCGCTATACCCGCCCCGACATGGCCCACATCTGGTCCGACGAAAACAAATACCGCATCTGGTTTGAAATCGAAGCCCACGCCACCGATGCCTTGGCCGATTTGGGTGTGGTGCCGAAATCCGCCGCCGAGACCATCTGGGCCAAGGGCAAAGACGCCAAGCTGTCGCCCGATCGCATTCATGAAATCGAGGCCGAGGTCAAACACGATGTCATCGCCTTTTTGACCCATGTGGCCGAAATTGTTGGCCCCGACGCCCGGTTTTTGCACCAGGGCCTGACATCGTCAGATGTTCTGGACACATGCCTGGCCGTTCAGCTCAGCCAAGCCAGTGACTTGCTACTGGTGGGCATTGATCGCGTGTTGGCGGCTTTGCAGGCCCGCGCCCTCGAGCACAAATTCACACCCTGTGTGGGCCGCAGCCATGGCATCCACGCCGAACCCGTGACCTTTGGCCTGAAAATGGCCCAAGCTTACGCCGAGTTTGCCCGCAACCGGGCGCGTTTGGTGGCCGCGCGCGCCGACATCGCCACCTGTGCGATTTCTGGCGCGGTCGGCACCTTTGCCAATGTCGATCCCCAGGTCGAGGCCCATGTCGCCCAAAAGCTGGGCCTGACGCCCGAGCCCATCTCCACCCAAGTCATCCCCCGGGATCGTCATGCCGCGTTTTTTGCGGCCTTGGGCGTAATTGCCTCATCCATCGAGCGTTTGGCCACCGAGATCCGTCACCTGCAGCGCACCGAAGTGCTGGAGGCCGAGGAATATTTCTCGAAAGGGCAAAAGGGATCGAGCGCCATGCCCCACAAACGCAATCCGATCCTGACAGAAAACCTGACGGGCCTGGCGCGTCTGGTGCGTTCGTCAGTGACCCCGGCCATGGAAAACGTTGCCCTGTGGCACGAACGGGACATTTCCCATTCTTCGGTCGAGCGTGGAATTGGCCCCGATGCCACCGTGCATCTGGATTTTGCCCTGCACCGCTTGGCCAACGTGGTGGAAAACCTGGTGGTCTATCCGGAAAACATGCAGAAAAACCTCGACCAACTCGGTGGTCTGGTGCACTCGCAACGGGTGCTGTTGGCCCTGACCCAGGCGGGCCTCAGCCGCGAAGACAGCTACCGCGCGGTGCAGCGCAACGCCATGAAGGTCTGGCGCGGCGAAGGGGCGTTTCTTGAGTTCCTGAAAGCTGACGACGAGGTCAAAGCCCATCTGGATGAGGCAGCGCTCGAGGCCTTATTCGACCTCGGTTATCACCAGAAACACATCGAGACGATTTTCAGCCGCGTCTTTGCCTGACGAGCCTATTCGTTCCAGCGGTAGTAGATGATGTCGTCGAAATCATCAGCATCCAGGCCACCGTCAAAGTCCAGGCTGCCCTTGATTTGGCTGTCAATATAGGGGGCGATGCGCACCGTCAGCTCTTGGGCGGTGATATGTCCGGCCTGCAGCTGCGCCAGGGTTTGGCCCACATCGGGCTGCAACATCACATGCGCCACAGCGTCATCACCGAACGTGTCCTCAAAAATCTCACCTGCTGACGGGGTGTGCACGCCGGTCCGCGTCGGCATGTTGCTGACATAAGAACTGTCCTTGTCACGAAGGGCGTGGATCATGCCGGTGTCCACCAGCAGCAGGCCCTCATCACCCATCTGCATGCGCTTAGTGCTCAGCAAGCCTGCCAAACCCTCCTCGCGCTTTTGGTTGGTCAGTTGCCCATTTTGCGGCAAATTGGCCCCAAAAAACAGGATCTCGGCCCCGTTTAGGCGCGCATCCACGATAGATTGCATGGCATCAGAGACCGCATTGAACTGCTCCCAGCCCAATTTGTGTTGTGGGGGCAGCAATGCCACTTCGCCAGCGGTCATGACCTTCATTTTCGTCAAGACATCATCACTGACCGCTTGGCCGTTTTGCGCATAATAGGCCTTGATCAGGGCATCGTGGACACGGGCGGCCAAGGCTGGAACCGCCCTTTCGTTATCAATCGGCAATTGGTTCAGTTGATCCTGCACGCTTTTGAACGCGATGGCAGGGAACTCATAGGCACAGACCACCGTTTCCCCATCTTGCACGGCGCGCTCGGCCACATCCGCCACCACCTGTTTGGCGCGGGTGCGGTGCGTTTCGCCAATAAACAGGGTTTTGGTATTCGTGCCCTCTACATGAGTTTCATAGATATATGCGCCCGCTTCCGAGACACTGGCCGGCGAGACGGTGATATTGTTAGGGTGAACGTACTGGTTACTGCTCGGGTTCATATCGGGATTTTTGAAAAAGTCCTGTCCGCCAATGCGGCCATCCCCATTGCGGTCCGTCAGCACAAATTTAGGCACAGATTGATCCCCAGTTGCGGGGTGCACAGGGGTGAGGGTGGGCGTGATGGTGTTCATTCGTGTGTCCTCTGAATTTATATTTGAATTCATGAATAATAAAATTCATATAATTGATATATCTACAGTCATCAAGCGCACCCTGCCCGCTTGCCCCCTTAAAGCAGGCCTATTCCCCTTGAACACAAAAAAACGCCCTGCAAAACAGGGCGTTTCCTCATTCATCCTTTGACGTGTGCTCAGACGCCGTCTTTCACGTGCTCCAGCGCCACGTGATACAGCTCATCGAGCTTCAAGCGCACATCGGCCTCGGTGATGTCGAGGTTTTTGTCTTGGATGTCTTTCATGACCTTAGCGATCAGGTCTTGATCGCCAGCCTCTTCAAAGTCTGATTTTACCACTTCCAGGGCATAGGCATCAGCGGCATCGCCCACCAACTCCATTTGCTCGGCCAGCCATTGGCCCAAATATTTGTTGCGCCTAGCAATGGCCTTGAATTCCAGCTCGTTATCCCGGGCATATTTGTTTTCATAGCCCTTTTCGCGTTCGTCAAACGTGCTCATGATTTTGATCCTTTCGGTTTTTATATGCCTTATGCACGAAAAGCGTTGCACCGCAAGCCTTGATCCCGTAAGGGGAAGAAAAACACTGGGCGTCGGGATCTTCCGGCGACTTTTCATTTGGGGCCTTTGCCCATGTGCATCGCCCCCAAGTTACAGAACTCTGCACTGGATCGCGATGAAAAGCCGAAAAAAAATATACGAAGGCAAGGCCAAAATTCTTTATGAAGGGCCTGAGCCGGGCACCTTGATTCAATATTTCAAGGATGATGCCACGGCCTTTAACAACAAAAAGCATGATGTGCTTGAGGGCAAGGGTGTGATCAACAATCGCATCTCTGAGTTCATTATGACTCATTTGCACACCATCGGCATCCAAACGCACTTCATCAAGCGCTTGAACATGCGCGAGCAACTCATTAAATCAGCTGAGATTGTCCCTATCGAGGTTGTGTGCCGTAATGTGGCAGCGGGCTCGATTGCGCAACGCCTGGGCTTGCCCGAAGGCCAAGCTCTGCCCCGATCCATCGTCGAGTTCTATTATAAAAACGACGAGCTTGGCGATCCCATGATCAGCGAAGAGCACATCACCGCCTTCAGCTGGGCGTCTGCGCCCGAACTTGACGAGATGATGGCCATGACCCTGCGCATCAATGACTTCCTGACGGGCTTGTTCGCGGGCGCCGGCATTCGCCTGGTGGACTTCAAGCTTGAGTACGGTCGCATCTGGGACAATGAGTATTCGCGCCTGATTCTGGCCGATGAAATCAGCCCCGACAGCTGTCGTTTGTGGGATGTTGAAAATAACGAAAAGCTCGACAAAGACCGGTTCCGCCGGGATTTAGGCGGTGTGACCGAGGCCTATTCCGAGGTGGCCCGCCGCTTGGGCATTATGAAGGATATGCCCAAACTCTCAGCCATTGAAGGGGGCCTGAAATGAAATTTCGAATTGATGTCTCGCTGAAACCCGGTGTTTTGGATGTGCAGGGCAAAGCCGTTGAAGGCGCGTTGCATGGTCTGGGATTTTCCGATGCCCAGAATGTGCGCATCGGGCGCTTTGTCACGCTTGAGGTCGCAGGCGATGACCCCACCCACGCCGAAGCCCAAGTCAAAGACATGTGCGAAAAGCTGTTGGCCAATCCCGTGATCGAAAGCTACCAGATCACGCCCTTATAACTCTGTTCTTGCCTCCGCCCCCCAACGAGGTCACTTATGAAATCTGCAGTCATTGTTTTTCCCGGCTCCAATTGTGATCGCGATGCGGCTTGGGCGCTGGAGATGATCACCGGTCAAAAGCCAGACATGGTCTGGTACGGTGACAGCGACTTCAAAACCAAGCCGGATATGATCGTGGTGCCCGGCGGGTTTTCTTATGGTGATTATTTGCGCTCGGGGGCCATGGCCTCGAACGCGCCCATCATGAAGGCCGTCAAAAGCCTGGCTGAGCAAGGCCGGCCTGTGATTGGCATTTGCAATGGCTTCCAGATCCTGACGGAGTGTGGCCTGTTGCCCGGTGCCCTGCTGCGCAACCGTGACCAGCTGTTTATTTGTGATGACACCGAGCTGGTGGTAGAAAACGCCAATACCCCCTTCACCCGTGGATACGACAAGGGCCAGCGCCTGACGGTGCCCATCGCCCATCATGACGGCAATTATTTCGCCGACGCCGAGACCTTGGATCGTCTGGAAGGCGAAGGCCAAGTGGCATTCCGGTATGTGAACAACCCCAATGGCTCCGCCCGTGATATCGCTGGCGTTACCAATGCGAAGGGCAATGTTTTGGGCCTGATGCCCCACCCCGAGCGCGCCAGCGACCCCAAATTGGGCAACACCGATGGCGCGGGCGTGTTCAAAAGCCTGCTGATGGAAATGGCGTAGCCGGCACCGTTCACCCCGCGACTTGATTGCGGGGTACAGTTTGGCCATGTCTATGGCCGTGTATTAAGTCTTTATCGGCTCATAGACATGAGCCTACCGGATCCCGGATCGGGGTCCGGGATGACCGGAAGATGAGATGACGATGAACGCACCAACAAAACCGATTGAAGAGCTGGCCACCGAGTTTGGTTTGACCGTTGAAGAACTGGGCACCATTCGCAAACGCCTGAACCGCGAGCCCAATTTGGTGGAGCTCGGGGTGTTTTCGGTGATGTGGTCCGAGCATTGTTCCTATAAATCCAGCCGCATTCACCTGGCGAAATTTCCCACTGACAATGAACATGTCATCCAGGGCCCCGGCGAAAACGCGGGCGTGATCGACATTGGCGATGGCCAGGCCGCCATTTTTAAAATGGAAAGCCACAACCACCCCAGCTTCATTGAACCCTATCAGGGGGCGGCCACGGGCGTGGGTGGTATTCTGCGCGATGTCTTCACCATGGGCGCACGGCCTGTGGCGTTGTTGAACGCCTTGCGCTTTGGCGCGCCAGACCACCCAAAGACCAAACGCCTGGTCAAGGGCGTGGTGGCCGGCATTGGCGGTTATGGCAACTGTGTGGGCGTGCCGACGGTGGCAGGCGAAGTGAACTTTGACCCCGGCTACAATGGCAACATCCTGGTCAACGCCATGGCTGTGGGCTTGGCTGATGCTGACAAGATTTTTTACTCCGCGGCCCCAGGCGTGGGTCTGAAGGTGATGTATTTTGGCTCGAAAACCGGGCGAGATGGCATTCATGGCGCCACCATGGCCTCGGCCGAGTTTGACGATGCCTCCGAAGAAAAACGTCCCACCGTTCAGGTTGGTGACCCCTTCACCGAGAAACTGCTGATCGAAGCCACCCTTGAGCTGATGGCCTCGGGCGCTGTTGCCGCCATCCAAGATATGGGGGCCGCAGGCCTGACGTGCTCGAGCGTCGAGATGGCCGACAAAGGCGATTGCGGCATCGAGATTGATCTAGATCTGGTGCCCCAACGCGAAGACAACATGACGGCCTATGAAATGATGCTCTCCGAAAGCCAGGAACGTATGCTGGTGATTCTGAAGCCCGGTATGGAGCAAACGGGCCTTGAGATCATTCAGAAATGGGGCCTGGATGCCGCGGTGATCGGCGAGACAACCGACAGCAAGCATATGGTGGTGAAGCACCAAGGCGAAGTGGTCTGTGACGTGCCCATCCGCCCCCTCAGTGATGATGCCCCCAAGCTGGATCGCCCGCACACGCCAACGCCTGTTCGTGAACCTGTGATAGCAGATGAAGTTTCCGGCCCAGCGGATTGGAACAAAAGCCTAATTGAAATCGTCTCGCATCCCAATATGGCCTCGAAACGGTGGGTTTGGACCCAATATGATCGTTCGGTGATGAACGACACCATCACCACCGCGGGCAATGCGGGCCTGGTGCGGGTGCATGGCACTGACAAGGCCTTGGCCATGACATCGGATTGTACGCCGCGCTATTGCGTCGCCGCCCCCTATGAAGGCGGCAAGCAGGTGGTGGCCGAGGCCTGGCGCAATCTGACGGCCGTTGGGGCCACCCCCATCGCCATCACCGACAATTTGAACTTCGGCAACCCGGAACGTCCGGACGTCATGGGCCAGTTTGTCGGCTGTATCGAAGGCATGGCCGAAGCCTGCAAGGCACTGAACTTCCCTGTGATTTCCGGTAATGTCTCATTGTACAACGAAACCAATGGCGTCGGCATCCCCCCCACCCCTGTGGTTGGCGGCGTGGGTGTGTTGGCCAATCTTGAAGACCGGGCCAGCGTGCAGGGCCTGCGCGGCGGTGACGTTTTGATGGTGATCGGCGAAACCCACGGCCATCTGGGTGCCTCCCTTTATCTGCAAATTCAAAAGGGACAGACCTTTGCCACCGTCGAGGGCGCACCGCCACCGGTGGACCTGACGGTTGAAAAACGCAACGGCGACTTTGTGCGCCAGCTGATCGCCGAGGGCCACACCCGCACCGTTACCGACCTGTCGGATGGTGGCTTGGCGGCAGCGGCTTGTGATCTCGCACTGGCCAATGATGTGGGCCTGCGCCTGGCACCTGCCCCCATCGCGGCCCATGGTTGGCTCTATGGCGAGGACCAAGGCCGCTATCTGCTGGCTTTGCGCCCCGACGCGGCCCAAGCCGTGCTGGCCCTGGCCACCGAGGCCGGTGTGCCCGCCGAGATCGTGGGCGAGGCGGGCGGCGACCGTCTGACGGCCGCAGGTGCCTTTGATCTGCCGCTGGCTGAGGTCAAAGCCGCATATGAAAATTGGATGCCAGAATATATGAAATAGCTCCGCCCCCTTAGGGAGAAGGTTAAGATGAGGCCAACTGAGCACTCCGGTTCATACGCCCTCATTCCCCAAAAAATTCCCATCCCTGCAACTCGGGACAAAACCCAACAGGAGACACCCCCATGCCCATGCGCGCTGAAGACATCGAAAGCCTGATCAAAACCGCCCTGCCCGACGCCACCGTTGAGCTGATCGATCTGGCCGGTGATGGCGACCACTATAAGGCCCGTGTGGTCAGCACCGCCTTTGCTGGCAAAAACCGGATCCAGCAACATCAAATGGTCTATGCGGCGCTGCAGGGTAAAATGGGCGGCGAACTGCACGCCTTGGCCCTGGAAACGGCGGCCCCCTAGGCCGTGATCCCGGCCCAGACCCAACATTAGACCTTCGGTAAGGGATTTGGCCCTATGATCGGGCCATGAGAACACGACCCTTTGGCAAAACCGGTTTGAACGTGTCGGCAGTGGGCTTTGGCGTTTCCGGCGCTTTGGCGACACCTTTGGTCAGCAACAGTGATGTCACGCGCCTGGTGCATGCGGCTGTTGATATGGGCATCAACCTGTTTGACACCGGACCGTCCTATGGCGATGGCACTGCCGAGGAACGCCTGGGCGCGGCTCTCGAAGGTGTCAATCGCAACAAATACATACTCTCCACCAAGGTTGGGACCTTTGTTGGTCGTCTGGGGCGATTGCAAAAGGATTTCAGCGCCAAGGCCATTGAAGACTCTGTGCATCAAAGCCTACGTCGCCTGAAAGCTGAACATATTGATGTTGTGTTTCTGCATGGGCCGGATGCCATTTACGACGAGACCTATCGGGCGCTGCAAGATTTGAAGATCAGTGGTAAGGTTGGGTTTGTCGGCGTGTGCGGCAACGGAGCTGAACTGGATGAGCCCATTCGCAATGGCCAGTTCGATGCCATGATGATGCCGTTTCACATGCTCTCAGAACGGCCGCACCGCAGCCGCATCCAAGAGGCCTCAGTGCGGGATTTGGGCATTTTGGGCTTTCAGAGTTTGGCCCCGCTGGGCGAACTGGAAGAGCCTAAGCCCGTCAGCAAGCTGAGCGATCTGTTTTACAAGGCCAAGGCCTGGCTGAAACCGCCGGAGCCTTTGAAGCGCAAAGGACCGCTAGACTTTCTGGAAAAGCATGCCGGCTGGACACCCGCGCAATTGTGTTTGGGCTATGCGCTGTCGGAACCGGGGCTGTCTTCGGTGCTGGTGAACACCACGCGCCTGGAACACTTGAAAGACTGCGCCGCTGTTGTCGACCGCGACTTGCCCCAGAACCTGGGGGCGCAAGTGGAAATGGCTAGGTTTTCGTAGAAAACCGGCCAGGCATTTCCACAAAGATATAGACCGAAATGGCTAGGTTTTCGCGAGAACAGGCCAGGCATTTCCACAATAATATAGACCGAAATGGCTAGGTTTTCGCGAGAACAGGCCAGGCATGTCCACAGAGAAATAAACCGAAATGGCTGGATCTCGTAAAACGTGCTCGGCCCATAGACCGTAACCTTTGGCATAACCCTTGACCCGGCCCCTTGGTCTCCTTACCTGTTGGGAAACAGAAAGGGTTGCCATGTCTGATATTCACCAAACCATCGAAGACACCATCAAAACCAACGCCGTTGTGCTGTTCATGAAGGGCACCGCCCAACAGCCCCAATGCGGGTTCTCGGCGACTGTGGTGCGGATTTTGTATCACCTGGGCGTCGAGTTTAAAGACGTCAATGTCTTACAAAACCAAGAGTATCGCGAAGGCATCAAGACCTACAGCAGTTGGCCGACCATTCCCCAATTGTACATCAAGGGCGAATTTGTCGGCGGCTGCGACATCGTGCGGGAAATGTTTGAATCCGGCGAGCTTAGATCTCTGTTTGAGGAACAAGATCTGATTTCGGCCTAGCCATCCGATAGCGCTGCCACAGCTGATCAATCGCTTGGGCCGCCGGGATCTGCACCCCTTGCCGGAGACCGATGCCCACCACAATGGCCGCCACCATGACAAAGGCGGCATGACCATAGATCAGCCCCACTGGCAGGGTCACGTGTTGGGCGCTGCCCACCAGGGCCGTATAGCTGAGGTCCGCAATCAATGGTGCGCACAGAAAAATCCCATAGGCCGAATGTCCCAGCGTTTGCAGGCCTGGTCGCTGCAACCAGTTGGCGTGCCGATCGCGGCTCAGGTCTGCCGCCCAGACCACCCAACCACTGGCGGCCACCAGCATCAGCCACCCAGGCGCGCCCAGGGCCACAGCCACAGCCAGGCCTGTCGCGCCCCAGGCCATGCTGAAGCGACCCAGAGCTCCCAAGGGCACATCGCGCCAAACCCGGTACAGCAGAATGCCCAGCATGAAACAAGGCACCAGCCGCAGCAGGCCATAGCCCACCAGGTGTAAATTCTGAAAGCCCGTGGGCGCGATCATCGCCCCCACCAGGCCCATGACCAACACCGCCACACCTGTGAAGACCGCCAAGCGGCGCTTGGGCTGACGCATCAACAAAAACGGAAACAAGGCCAGGCAAACCGCATAGCCACTGACCACCCAGCCCACCGGCGTGAAGCTGTGTTCGGCTCCCGTCCAGCTGGCCATCAAAAACGCCTGGTTCAAAAAGCCTTCGGCAGTGTTGGCCGCGGCGCCCGACCAGGCGGGGATTACTCCCACCAACAGCCCATAGACCAACAGCACCGCCATATGCAGCGGCCAGACCCGGGCCAGACGACGGAGCCAAAACCCCTTCAGCTCAAACCCACCCTTTTGAAGGGCATCACCATACCGATGGGTCAGCACGAAGCCGGCCACGATAAACAGCACCTCGATGCCAAATCCCCCAAGCGCCAAATGATGTGCGAAGACCTGCGCCCCCAAGGGGGTGTTCAGAAAGCTGGCCACGATCACGGCCAAGACGGCAATGCCCTGTATCCCCCGCAAGGCAGGCAGATCATCGGCATAGGGAGCACTGTGCGTTTTCATGCGAGGAAAGATACAGAAAAACAATTGACTAAGACTTATCGACCATCAAGATCTGTTAACCATACCTCCGTCCCACACCGGAGACCTTAACCCCCGGCGTGCGCAAATGCTTGTCGGCCCCGTCCAGATCCGCTATGGCCCCCACATGACCGATACCGACATCAAAGCCACCCGGCCCACCGATCGCGCCCCCAAGGTGGGCATAGTCAGCCTGGGCTGCCCCAAAGCGTTGGTGGACAGCGAGCGCATCATTTCCCATTTGCGCGCCGAGGGCTATGAGCTGTCGGGCGACTACGCCGATGCGGATTTGGTGCTGGTGAACACCTGCGGCTTTCTGGACAGTGCGCGGGATGAAAGCCTAGAGGCCATTGGCGAAGCCATGGCAGAAAACGGCAAGGTGATTGTGACCGGTTGCCTGGGCGCCGAGCCCGACGTGATCATGAAACAACACCCCGGCGTGTTGGCCGTCACCGGCCCCCACCAATACGAACAGGTGATGGAGGCAGTGCACGCCCATCTGCCCCCGCAGCACGAGCCCTTTATGGACCTGGTGCCGCCCGAGGGCCTGCGCCTGACGCCCCGGCATTATGCCTATTTGAAAATTTCCGAGGGCTGCAACAACCGCTGCAGCTTTTGCATCATTCCCCATTTGCGTGGGGATTTGGTCTCGCGCCCCCTGGCCCATGTCATGCACGAGGCCGAGCGCCTGGTGAACGCCGGCGTCAAGGAGTTGCTGGTCATCAGCCAAGACACCTCGGCCTATGGTGTGGATCTGAAATATGCCGAAAGTCAGTGGAAAGATCGCAGCTGGCGCACCAAGTTTTACGACTTGTGCAGTGCTTTGGGCGAATTGGACGCTTGGGTGCGGCTGCATTATGTCTATCCCTATCCCCATGTCGATGAGGTCATCCCCTTGATGGCCGAGGGTAAAATTTTGCCCTACCTCGATATCCCCTTCCAACACGCCAGTCCCAAGGTTTTGAAGGCCATGCGCCGCCCCGGCAATCAGGTCGAATTGACCGAACGCATCGCCAAATGGCGCGAGATCTGCCCGGATCTCGCCATTCGCTCGACCTTTATCGTGGGCTTTCCTGGCGAGACCGAAGAGGACTTCGAGATGCTGCTGGATTGGTTGCAAGAGGCCAAAATCGACCGCGCCGGCTGCTTTCGTTATGAAGATGTGGCCGGGGCCCCCAGCCATGACCTGCCTGATCATGTCCCCGAGGAGGTCAAGGACGAGCGTTGGCATCGCTTTATGCAAACCCAGACCCAGCTGATGCAAACGCGCGGCGAGACCCTGGTGGGCCGGACCTTACCCGTGATCATCGACGAGGTGTCTGATGGCGGCGTTATTGGCCGCACCCAAGCCGACGCGCCGGAGGTGGACGGCCTGGTGGTGCTGCCCGCCGACACCCCCACCCGCCCGGGCGAGATAATCACGGCCCGTGTGCTGTCGGCTGAGGGCAGTGACCTGGTGGCCGAAGCGCTGTAGCCGACGCTCTTCTGTACCCTGTGGGCCCGGTCTTTCCCCCTTGGTGGGCCAAAGGTTGCGCATCAGGACAGTGTGCCTATTGAGCTTGACTTTTTGCGCTCAATTGCTATAATTTTGACAAATAATACTTGTATACTTTTTGCACAATGACACATTTGCCCAACACATTGTCCGGTCACTATATGGCCTATCTCTATGATCAGTTTGGTGATTTGCCAGCTGAGGCTGCGATTTCACGCCGTGATCTGCGCCAGGCAACCAAGGCCTATATCGAGACCTATGGGGATGATCAGACCATCCCCACAACGGCACGAGACAAAGTCAATCTGTTGCGCAATCTGAAAACCGGCGAGCTCAAACGGGCCCTGGCCAGCTTTGATGGCGATACCCGCCAGTTGACGACTTTGGACGTCTTTGCCGGACATCTGTATGCGCAAAATTATGCGCAGACGCTTGCCGAAATGGGCCTCACCCCCGAGAACGATATGCCCGCCGTCGCGGCCAATGTGGTGGCCAAACCAACCCAGGATGGTGGAACAGAAAGCTTGGGTCTGTTGCGCGCGCCATCCCAGGATCAGTTGCAAGCCCTGATGCGCCCAGAGCCTTTGGACCCCACAGCGGAAATTGGCACCTTCACCATCCGTCCAGGCGCCCGCCCCGAAAAGCTGACCATATATTTTTATTCTGACCCCGCCGAGCGCATTATCGATGCCCGCCATCAATTTGGTGATGAAATTGACTCGGGGCAGATCTTCATCACTTCGGGATTTAATCCCGAAACCGTGGACGCCGCCCTGACAGCCTACCGCGAGCAAACTTTCGGTGACCCGGATGCGCGACTGAGCAACATCACCTTTGAAAGTCATGGCAAGGGACTGATGCTGATGGCCGGGGCCGAGGATGAGGCGGGCATCAGCCTGTATCAGATGATGGATATTCTGGGCCAGGCCTCGGAATTTCAAGATTACACCGGCTGCGAAACCCTGCCAGACTGGTTCAACGAACACGGCTGGAGCGCGGACGATGATTGCAACGCCCTGACGGAGCTCGTCAGTTTTGTCGATGAACGCAATTACGATGTGACCCTCAATTCCACACCGTCACTGATGTCTTGGGACCCAGACGCTGATGACCAAGGGGCCGGCGGCATGGCCTATATCATCGATGCCAATGGGCAAGTCCTGGCCCTGCCCCGAGGCGATGATCAGTACACCAAAGATCTTTATGCCGAAGATATTCGTGATCTCGTCGGCCAACAGATCTATGACCTGTGGCAGGCCCACGGCGGCCTGATCGCCACCACCGACCAAGACGAAGACGCCCAAAAGGTGGTCTTGCCTCTGACACTTGAGGACATGTACACGCTTTCATCCCGCGCAACAGCCATGACGGCCGGAGAATAAAAAAAGGGGTCTATATATCTAACTAGCCAAAAACCTCTTGACCGCACCACAAATCATGGCTAGCATAATTCCATAACCGATGAGAATGGAATTATGAGCAAGCCAGAAACAATTAGCCTTTACGAATTTTTTCAACGTATACCGAACGAGGAAGCGGCTCGCCAATACCTTGAGGCCAAGCGTTGGAACAATCAACCAGTTTGCGGGCATTGTGGCAGCATCGATGTCTCTGAATGCAAAGATCACAAGCCCATGCCATACCGTTGCAAGGGATGCCGCAAGCACTTTAGTGTCCGTACGGGCACGGTCCTAGCCGAGTCACGCCTTCCCCTGCATAAATGGCTGATGGCAATCTATATGATGACCACGGCTCGCAAGGGCATTCCCTCAACACAAATGGCCAAAGAGCTTGGGGTTACACAAAAGACCGCATGGTTTTTGGCGCAGCGTATCCGCGAGACCTGGATGTCATCCAAAGGCGGCCTAGGTGATAGCGTTGAGGTTGATGAAACCTACATGGGCGGCAAAGAAAAGAACAAACACGGTAATAAGAAGCTCCGTGCCGGTCGCGGTTCGGTCGGCAAAACGCCTGTGATTGGTGCGCGTGATCGCAGTGGCCAAGTGGTAGCAAGGCCTATAAGTGATGTATCTCGCCAAACACTGCATGGCTTCATCAATGAAAATGTTGAACGAGGTTCAACTGTATATACGGACAGCTTTCGCTCATACCGGCACTTAGCGGGCTATCAGCATGAAACGGTCAATCACTCAGTTGGTGAATATGTGAAAGCCCAAGCTCATACCAATGGGATTGAGAGCTTTTGGGCGCTTCTAAAGCGCGGCTATTATGGCATCTATCACCACATGAGTCCCAAGCACCTTCACCGCTATGTCAACGAGTTTTCTTTTCGCCACAACACGTCGAATATCGACACCATGTCGTTTATTGGCATGACTGTGGATAAAATGAGCAACTGCCGCCTAACCTACAAGGAATTGATCCATGCCTAAAAAACCTGACGAGATTGAGCCGATTGACGCCGATTTTGATGATGTGACGATTGCTATGGTTCCTAAAGTTGTTTCTAAACCTGAAGTAGACATTATACCGGCAGACCAACGCGATAATCTGCGGGATAATGAAGCAACTCATAGGGGGACTCTACGCATTGGTGCGGTAGAAATACCGTGTGCAGTGTTGAAAGATGGGCGACGAGTTCTTTCGGAAAATGGCATTGCTAATGCCCTTGGGGGTCGCAGCGGTTCAGCAAAACGATTGAAAACCGAGGTAGCTAGTGAGGGGGTCCATTTGCCCGTTTTTCTTGCTTCTCGCAGCCTTTTACCCTATATTTCCAGTGAGTTGACAGATGGGCCCTTGAAGCCTATAAGTTATATTTCTGGCGATAGCGACATCAACGGTTATGCCGCCGAAGCCTTGCCAGAGATTTGCAATATTTGGCTTCAAGCCCGCCAAGACGGAAAGTTAAATCCACAACAAGCTGATCGTGCCCAAGCAGCAGAGATAGTTATGCGTGGGCTTGCTGAACTCGGTATTGTCGCGCTAGTCGATGAAGCAACCGGATACCAAGCGACACGTGACCGCGATGCTCTACAAGCTATTCTCGACAAATATCTTCAAAAAGAGTTTGCGGTTTGGGCTAAACGATTTCCAGATGCTTTTTACCGTGAGATTTTCCGTCTACGTGGTTGGAGTTGGAACGCTATGTCTGTCGCGCGACCAGGTGTTGTGGGTACGTATACTAATGACATAGTATACGAGCGACTTGCGCCAGGTATTCTTGAGGAACTACGCAACCTTAACCCAAGGCACGATGAGGGAGGTAGAGCCCGAAAACACCATCAATATCTGACGGAAGATATTGGTCATCCAGCGCTTGCTCAACATCTACATGCCGTTATAGGCCTTATGAGGGCATCCGCGACTTGGGAGCAGTTTAAAACGATGCTTGATCGCGCTTTTCCAAAAAAGGGAACACAGCTCCATCTGTTATTAGACGAAAATCTCTAGTACCTAAACGGCAAACTTCCAATCTTTGTCGTTCTTACGGCTAGCTATCTATATAGACCCCTAAAAAAACGCCCTGCCATCGGCAGGGCGTTTTGCATAACCATAAGGCCCAAATTAGCTCGAATAATATTCGATAACCAAGCTGGGTTCCATCTGCACCGGATACGGCACATCTGAAAATTCCGGCACGCGCACATAGGTGGCGCTCATGGCTTTGGCATCAATGTCCACATAATCGGGCACATCGCGCTCGGCGCTTTGCATGGCCTCGAGGACCAGGGCCATGTTCCGGCTTTTTTCGCGCACGCTGATGACATCACCAGGTTTGCAGCGGTAGCTGGGGATGTTGACGCGCTTGCCATTGACCAAGACGTGACCATGGTTGACGAACTGCCGGGCCGAAAACACAGTGGGCACAAACTTGGCGCGATAGACCAAAGCATCCAAACGGCTTTCCAACAGGCCAATCAGGTTTTCAGCGGTGTTGCCCTTGCGGCGGCTGGCTTCGTCGTAAATGCCGGCGAACTGCTTTTCGGTGATGTCACCATAGTATTTTTTCAACTTCTGCTTGGCCACCAATTGCATGCCGAAGTCTGACATTTTGCCTTTGCGGCGTTGACCATGCTCACCGGGGCCATAGGGCCGCGCGTTCACAGGTGATTTGGGGCGACCCCACAGGTTTTCGCCCAAGCGGCGGTCCAGCTTGTATTTTACGTTATGACGTTTTGACATGAGAACTCTCTTGCTTGTGATGTGTCTGGTGGCTCCGCCCATCGGGGCCACGATTGCAACGGCAGACCACATCTGTCCCGTGTAGAAGGCGCGGTTTTAGGCGATCAGGACAAAAAGTCAAGCCTTGTCTGGTGAATATCGCCCTCGACCCCTTAATCAGGAGCCCCTTATCCGGTCCGCGGCCCATCGACCAAGGCCCGGATCATGCCGCGCAGGGTGCGGACCTCTTGGGCTGACAACTGGGCGCGCGCCAACATCGCCCGCAGGTTGCGCACCATGCCTTCGCGCTTCTCTGGTGGGAAAAAGAAACGCGCGGTATCCAGTTCCCCCTCCAAATGCCCAAACAGCCCATGCAGATCCGACAAGGCCGCAGGTTCCGGCATCTGGCGCATATCCCCCGGCGCCTGACTTTGGTGCATTTGCCATTCATAGGCCATCACCGCCACCGCCTGGGCCAGGTTCAGGGAATTGAACTCAGGATCCACCGGAATGCTGATGACCTTGGCGCACAAATCCATATCGGCATTCGCGAGGCCCGCGCGCTCAGGCCCAAAGATGACCCCAACCCCGTTGCCGGCTTCGGCCTGGACCGCGAGCTCGGTTATCGCGGGCCGAGGCGTGGTGATGGGCCGCGCCGGGGCCCGAGAAAACGCTGCCGTCGCATAGACCGTGTGCAAATCGGCAAGTGCGGCCTCGGTGGTCTCATAAACTCGCGCCTGTTCCAGTACGGGTGAACCGGCCGCCATGGCCTCGGCGGCTTCCGATGGCCACCCATCCCGAGGTGCCACCACCCGCAAATCCCTCAGGCCAAAATTGGCCATCACCCGCGCGGCGGCACCAATGTTTTCGCCCATTTGCGGGCGGATCAGGATGATGGACAGGGTCATAAGGGTGATGTACGACCTCTATGCTTGCAGGGCAAGATCCTTACCCCTTCGGACTGCCACCTGCGGATAGGCCCCTACGGATTGGGATCCAGGACCTTCATGACCTTTAGGTTGAAGGTGGGCGTAACCCCGCTGCCGGGTATGATGTCCACGCCTACATCAGTGATCACACCCAAATCCAGTTTGGGGTGAAAATAGCGCACCCCCAGCGTGTGCCCATAGGTGATATCGGCATTGCCAAAACCATTTGAAAACCCAGAGTCATAGGACTGAAGGCTCAGGTCCTGCATATAGGACGCCGTCAGCCGAGACTGATCGCCAAACGCCCGCAAATACCCCACACCAATATCCAATGTGTTCAAGCCATTGGGGGCCATATGGTCAGAATAGGCAAACTCAGAGCGTAAACCGTCGCGATAACTCAGGGGTGGGGCAATGGCTGCCGAGATGCTGTAGGTATCATATTCACGCGGACCCGAGCTGAGAATATCTGGATTTTCATAGGTGAATGTGAACTCGCCCGTGGGCCGCGAGAACACATGGGTTTCGGTGGCGATGGTGGTAGAGAGCTTCAGGCCATCACTGCCCAGCTTGGTGAGGGTTCTCTGTCCGATACGGCCGCCTTTGTACATCAGTTTGCTGGCGTCTATGGCCAGACCATAATCCATCTGCCCTTGGCTGTGTTGCAGGTATGGCCCCACCGCCCAGGTCTTGTTCAGGCCCGTGTTGAACAGCATCGGGTTCAGGTACAGATCCGCCCCCTGGCCCCCGCTGGCGTCATTTGCGGCATCTGGGGTCGGCGTACTGATGAGGGCGGTCCCCCCCACGGCCCGTGTGTTGGTCTTGTTGATGCTTTGGAAGGCATCAAGGCGCAGATAATCTGGGGCGTCCGCGGCCAGTCCAGGCGTCAGGCCTTTACGCCCAGATGCCACCGCCGAGCCATCTTCACGACGATAGAGGTTATAAGCCCCTGTCAAAGCGACCTCGCCGTCCTCGACCACCAAGGCCGCCATATTGCTGAGGGGGTCGGGCGTGTGGGTTTCGAGATGGTCACCATAGTCCAAATAAAGATTGGGGTCCTTTTTGGCCGAAGCATAGCCCTTGGCTTCACCAAACAAGGGCGATTGGAAAAAGTGATCGCGGGTCAAAACATAGGAAGGATTGTAGGGCCGCCCCATATCCATCAAGGTTTCGGGAATCTCCTCCAGTTCATTGACGGCCCAATAGGGTGCACCCAAGGCCACGGCCGTACGCACATCTTGGGCATCCGAGGCCATGGGCCCATGGAAGAACGGCTCGAAATCCCGGCCGGTTTTGGCCTTCATTTCCGCATTGACGAGTTCAACATCACCAACGTCGCAATGCTCCTTACAGCCGCCCTCTTTCATGACCTGTTCGTAGACACCCAGTGGTGTCATCGTTTCCTTATGCGTCAACACCTTGCCGGTGCCAAAGGCGGCAAAGGGGTCTGCATCGGCATCAGGCAAGGTCATTTCTGCGCCTGCAGGGGGCTCCTGGACAGTGAATGTTTCCTTGAGTTCCGGTGGAGGTGCTGGAACGGGTGCGACCTCGGCAGAAACACCTGTCTTTGGGTTTGCAGGTTGGTTTTTCTGTATTGTGGTCACTGAAGAACCCGTCTCTGAAGGCTTTTCTGCCGAGACGACAGCCTGAGACGTCTCAGTTTTCCCTTTTTGCTGATCCCGCCCCTTGCAAGTGTCCGCCTGCACCGCCGCATGCAAAGGCTCGGACGGTGCAAATGGATTTGTGACGGCGCAACGTTGGTCTTCGACCTGAGCCAACATATTGGCCAGCAAGCGCGTATAGGTCTCCGCCCCCTGCCCGCGGGCCTGGACCACGGCCTGAGCAAAGGTTTCAAGGGACACGCCATCGGTAAAGCCAAAGGCCTTTATGATCTGTCGGGCCTCTCGAACGCTGGTTTTGACCCCATAGCGCGCCATCATTCTTTCAAGCAGCACAGCCAATTCCGAGGCCTCAAGCGTCCCTTTGTCCACACTGTCATAGCCCGACAACACCCGCGCAAACGCCTGGGGCGTATAACGCGTGTTGCCGTCGTATTGTTCAGTGATCTCGGCGGCCGCTTGATACCAGCTCATGTTACTTCACATCCTTGTGGTTCAACGCCAAGAAGACCCGATTGCCGTTTTGTTCGGCATAGTCTGGCTGTCCATCATGGTTGAAATCTACGCGGGTTTCCGGGTCGCCAAACTGACGGGTGCGCCTAGCATTTTGCTCAAGTGCCGTGTACTGGCCTTCATCGATCAAAAACACCAGCATGTCGCCGTGCCCATAAACCGAAGTGGTGGGCCGGAAGCTGGCGCGATCGGCCTGACCATCCTTGGTGATGTCCAAACGGCTGCTGAGCCAGCTGGTGTTCCCTGCCCCAAAGGTCGCATCGGGCGCCACGCCGTCAATGTTGTGGGCCTTGCCGTTGAAGGCATCTTTGTAAACGCGAACTTGGCCCGTATTCGGATCGCGATAGACGACATCGTCAACCTTACCATCAAAGCCCTCGTCATCGAATTTGAAATCCACGACATAGAGTTCCGGGTGGACGACTTGGTCAAACGACGCGGGCGAAAAAGAGGAAACGGTCATGAGGATTGGCTCCACTGTTTTGGTTATCATTACGGTTTTTTGTACACGGAATGGCAGGATCGTTATGTTATAACATAACGCCCGTCAAGCGGGGGGCTGCAGACTTTTTTTTCTGCTTGAATTGACGAGATCGCCCCACTCGACGAACGCCCAGGCGCGTGCTAGGACGCTCGGGATCTTATATTTTCACAGACAGGACCAGGAGAACACCATGAGCAAAATCAAGGTTGATAACCCCGTTGTCGACATCGATGGCGATGAGATGACCCGCATCATCTGGGATATGATCAAGCAAAAGCTGATCTTGCCGTATCTGGATATTGACCTGAAATATTTTGACCTGTCCGTGACCAAGCGGGATGAAACCGACGACCAAATTACCGTTCAGGCCGCCGAAGCCATCAAACAACACGGTGTGGGCATCAAATGCGCCACCATCACCCCTGACGAAGGCCGGGTCGAAGAGTTCGGCCTAAAGAAAATGTGGCGTTCACCCAATGGCACCATTCGCAACATTTTGGGCGGTGTGGTCTTTCGCGAGCCCATCATCTGTAAAAACGTGCCCCGCCTGGTGCCCGGCTGGACCCAGCCCATCGTTGTCGGCCGTCATGCCTTTGGTGACCAATACCGCGCCACAGATTTCCTGGTGCCCGGCCCCGGTAAAATGACCATCAAATGGGAAGGCGACAACGGGGATGTGATCGAGCACGAAGTGCACAAATACCCTGGCTCGGGCGTGTCGCTGTCCATGTACAACCACGACGACAGCATTCGCGATTTTGCCCGTGCCAGCATGGCCTATGGCCTGAACCGTGGCTTCCCGGTTTACCTCAGCACCAAAAACACCATCCTCAAGGCCTATGACGGCCGCTTCAAGGATCTGTTCCAAGAGGTCTATGAGGCCGAGTTCAAAGATAAATTCGCCGAAGCGGGCCTGGAGTATCAGCATCGTCTGATCGATGATCTGGTGGCCTCGGCGCTGAAATGGTCTGGTGGCTTTGTTTGGGCCTGTAAAAACTATGATGGCGATGTGCAATCGGACATGGTCGCCCAGGGCTTTGGCTCGTTGGGTCTGATGACCTCGGTGCTGATGACGCCCGATGGCAAAGTGCTTGAGGCCGAAGCCGCCCATGGCACCGTGACCCGTCACTATCGCCAACACCAGGCCGGTGAGAGCACCTCGACCAACTCCATGGCCTCGATCTTCGCCTGGAGCCGCGGTCTGCAGCATCGCGCCAAACTGGACAACAACAACGCCCTGAAGCGTTTTGCCGAAACCTTGGAAAAGGTCTGCATCGACACCGTCGAAAGTGGATCAATGACCAAGGACTTGGCCCTGTTGGTGGGGGACAGCCAAGGTTGGCTGACCACCGAAGGCTTCCTGGAGCGTGTGGCCAAAAACTTCGAGGCGGAAATGGCCGCCGTCTAAACAAAGCCATTATGGCAAAAAAAGAAGGCCTGTCCTGATGGGATGGGCCTTTTTTTGTGGGTGATTTGCTTAGGGCAGAGATTTGACTTGGATTTGACTTGCAAACTGTCCGTCATAGGTTATGATACGTCTATTCATAAAAAATAAATAAACTCAGGAAGGAAACCTCATATGTCTGGCATTACCCCCAACACCCCCCCAACACATGGGGACACCGGCTCAACAGCAGACACCACCACCCAAGCTTTTGATCAAACCGTGGCCGCCGCACACCAAAACCCACCTGTCGATTTGAAAGCCGCCCTTGTTCATGGCGAGTTTCCCGATGGCGCTGGCGTCGACATGCCGGCCCCGGATATCAATTGCCCATCTCCGGCTGGCGACAAATCTGGCCTGAAGCCTTGGTTGCCCAGCATTGGCCTTGGAGCCCTGGGTTTGGTCTCGGGCGGGATTGCGCTTGGAAAATACCAAAACGCCGAGCACAATCGCCGTGGTGCCATCGCCGCCGAAGCTGTGGGTGATTTTGATCGCGCCGAAGAGCTGTACAGCGCGTCTGATGATTACCATCGTGGGTACCAAATCTTTGGGGCCATATCAGGCGTCAGCATCGGCGCCTCTATCCTGATCAGCCCTCTTGTGCGATCAAAAGACGACTAGTTCACTTCTGGCCGCCGAGGAACCGCACCATGAGCATCGCCACCACCCAAACCTCGCGACAGGGGCCTGCGATGAACCAAGAGCCAGCCCATTCTAGGTTTGCCGATGCGCTGCCCACAGAACAGCCCCCGGAATCCGAAGTGGAGATCGCAACACAGAGCACACAAACGCCACCCGACTTGCACCAAGCTATGTTGGGAAATCAAGCCATGTTGGAAAATGGCGTGGGGCCATCACGACCTGAACGCCGCACATATGATCATCCTGACCGTGGCATGATCGTCCCCCTTCATGATCGGGATCACCGCTGGGGCCTGGCTTTGGGCTGCGGCCTGTTCAGCTTAGGCACCGGCTACGCCGCCTGGCAAATGAACCGCGCTGCCGATGGATACGAAGACCAAGCCCGCCAAGCTGCACGGTATGGACATACAAAGACCTCGGAATCGTTTTCCAAATCGGCTCGTGATACACGTTTGGCGGGACAATTATTTGGAGTGGCGTCTGGTGCCAGCTTTATGGCCAGCGTTTCCTTTTTGCTGCCGCCGGACCTATTAAGAACTAAGCCTGAAGAGACACCCCCTGAATATTAATTTTATATTTCATTTTTGATCAATATATACATAATCATGCCTTTCATAATATATGGAGTTCAAAATGACAGGTATGGATACACAGATTACAAGGGTCCCAACCACCACAGGGGATGACGGTAACGGCTTTGATCAACAGTTGAGTACAGCCCAACAAGACGATCCCCCTGTTCCGACTTATCCCAATCTGCGCCAAGCTATCCTATATGATGATTTTGACACAAATGACGCCTTTGCCCCCGCACAGGGCGCCCCGGTTTCTGTCATGACGGATGCAGATGATGAGACGCACAAAGGTCTGAATACAGATCATGTGTTCTTTGGTACTCTTGGTGGCCTGGGCATGGCCCTAGTGGGGGGAAGCCTGAGAAGCACGGCGGCCGACCAAAAAAATCAGGCGGTTAAAGAAGCGCTGGCTGGCAATCCCCTTGCCGCCGAGCACCTGGCCAATCGTTCTCAGATCAATAAGAAAGTCGGTGATACGTTACTTGGCACCGGCTTAGTGCTGTGTGCATCCTCTTTGGCGGCTTCAATGCTCATCCCCCTAGAGGATGGCCCCGTTACGCTGAAATCTAAAGGGCAGCAGTGATCTGCGCCATTGACCCTGCGTTTTGAATTTGCTTAATGAGCGTCACTAAGTTTTCAAAACGCAGGAGAAACTCCCATGGTGGATACCATCACGACCAATACCCCATTCGTCAGCGCTCCCCAAACCGATAGGGCTTTTAATCGCCAACTGGAACTGAAACAACTGATGCTGGGCGATGACCTGCCAGCGGCACCGACGGCGGCACCCTATCAAACACCAGCGCAGACCTATCAGGTCAGCAATATGGCAACAGGCCAGAACGATGCTGACAGTGGCGAAGACGATTGCCCCACCCTGTGGGACAAAGCCAAGCCCTATATGCCCTCCATCGCTTTGGGCCTGGCGGGCGTGGCCTTTTATGGCGCCCATGAAAACTATGACAACCTGGCCAACCACCGCCAGAATGTGGCCGACGCCATGACAGCCAAAGGCAACCATCTGGCCGCCGCCACCCACCAAAGCTTTGCTGACAAATACAACAAGCGTGCAGACCAAACCCTTTTGGGCGCGGGCCTGTTGAGCGGGTTTGCCATTGGCACCACCATCTGCATCAGCAGCAAAAAATAAAACCGCTGCACGCCTGATGAAACAAAAAAGCGCTGGGCCCCTACCAGCGCTTTTTTATGGTTCTATCATTCTGTAAATTAAGCGGTTTGCTTGGCCAAGGCATCTTTCAAAGCCGCCAAACCCGCTTCGGCATGATCATCAGACGGCACACCGCCCTGGGCCAATTCCGGCCGACCACCACCCCCCTTGCCGCCCATGGCCACGACGATCGTGCGCACCAAATCAACCGCGGACAGCTGATCGCTCTTGTCTTTGCTGATGCCCACAGCCACAGCGGCCTTACCGTCCACCTTGGAGATATAGGCCACCACATCGGCCTTGGCCTTGCCCTGTTCGATCAGATCCCGCAGGTCTTTGGCGGGCACGTCTTCGATGATGGCGGCTTGAACCTTCAGCCCGGCAATGTCCTTGGTGGATTGTGCGCCGCCGCCACCTAGCGCCAGTTTCTTTTTGGCCTCGGTCAGCTGTTTTTCAAGAGCTTTGCGATCCTCTTGCAAGGTTTGCACACGAGCAGGCAGATCAGACAGCGGTGTTTTCAACTGGGCTGCGGCCTGTTGCGCCCAGTTGATCTGTTGCTGCATCCAGGCGCGTGCCGCCTGACCCGTCAGGGCCTCGACACGGCGAATGCCTGATGCCACAGCACTTTCCGAGACAATTTTGAACAGACCAATGTCACCGGTGCGCGCCACGTGGGTACCGCCGCACAACTCCATGGAATAGGCCGTTTGCGGGGCCTCGGGGTCATGGCCCAGGCTCAGGACACGCACATCATCGTCATATTTTTCCCCAAACAGCGCCAAGGCGCCTGCAGCAATGGCGTCATCGGGGCTCATGGTTTGGGTGGTGGCGGGCATGTTTTGCAAGATGACCGCATTGACTTCATCCTCGATGGCTTCGATTTGCGCGGGTGTCAGGCCTTGATTGTGACTGAAATCAAAGCGCATACGCTCGGCGTCCACCATTTGTCCTTTTTGGGTGACGTGATCCCCCACCACCCGACGCACCGCCGCATGAAACAGGTGGGCCGCTGAGTGATTGGCCCGGATGCGCACGCGCGCCGGGGCATCAATGGCCATGTCGACCCGATCCCCCACGCGGGCCTGGCCCGCCTTCACCTTCACACTGTGCACCACCAAATCACCGGCATAGCTTTGGGTATCCGTGACCTCTAGCTCTAAACCATTGGACGCACGGATATGGCCGGCATCACCGGTTTGCCCGCCCCCCTCGGCATAAAAGGGGGTCTCGTCGGTCACCAAATGGCCTGTCTCGCCAGCTTCCAGGTTTTCGACCTCTTGGCCATCTTTCAGCAAGGCCACAATGGTGGCCTGGGCTTCGGTTTGTTCATATCCCAAAAAGGTGCTGCCCCGCCCCAAGCGATCGCGCACGCCAAACCAGACATCATCTGCCACCTGGTCACCCGAGCCGACCCAATTGGCCCGCGCCCTGGCTTTTTGTTCGGCCATGGCGGCGTCAAAGCCAGGGTGGTCAACGGTGATATCGCGCGCGCGCAGAACATCCTCGGTCAAGTCCAGGGGAAAGCCATAAGTGTCATAAAGCTTGAAGGCCACATCGCCTGGCAGTTTATCGCCCGCCTTCAGCTGGGCGCTGGCTTCGTCCAGCAGGCTCATACCGCGGCCGAGCGTCTCGCGAAAGCGCTCTTCCTCGGCGCGCAGGGTTTCCGTGATCAGGGCCTCTGCCCGGCCCAATTCCGCATAGGCCTCGCCCATTTCCTGCACCAAGCTGGCCACCAACTGATGCATCAAAGGGGCCTTGGCCCCCAGCAAATGGGCATGCCGCATGGCGCGGCGCATAATTCGGCGCAGCACATAGCCGCGCCCTTCGTTCGACGGTGTAACCCCATCCGCCACCAAAAAGGCGGACGAACGCAAGTGGTCGGCAATCACACGATGGCTGGCTTTTTGTGCGCCCGTGGCCTGGGTTTTGGTCAGCTCTTCCGAGGCCGAGATCAACGTCTTGAACAGGTCCGTGTCATAGTTGTCATGCACACCCTGCAGAACGGCGGCGATCCGCTCCAGGCCCATGCCGGTGTCAATCGAGGGTTTGGGCAGATCGACACGGCTGCCATCGGCCTTTTGCTCGTATTGCATAAAGACCAGGTTCCAGATCTCGACAAAGCGGTCGCCGTCTTCATCTGGCGATCCCGGTGGGCCACCGGGGATGTGATCGCCGTGATCAAAAAAGATCTCGGAACATGGCCCACACGGCCCCGTATCGCCCATGGACCAGAAATTATCCAACGTCCCGATGCGAATGATACGATCATCAGATAGCCCTGAGATCTTGCGCCAGAGACCATGAGCCTCATCGTCATCGGCATAAACCGTCACCAGCAGGCGATCTTTGGACAGCCCGAAGGTTTTGGTGATCAGGTCCCAGGCCTGTTCGATGGCGACATCTTTAAAATAGTCGCCGAACGAGAAATTGCCCAGCATTTCGAAAAAGGTGTGATGCCGCGCCGTATAACCCACATTGTCAAGATCATTGTGCTTGCCCCCCGCCCGCACACATTTCTGCGAGGACACCGCCCGGCTGTAGTCACGCACCTCGGCGCCTGTGAACAGGTTTTTGAAAGGCACCATGCCCGCGTTCACAAACAGCAAGGTGGGATCATCCTTGGGCACTAAAGGGGCCGAGGGCACCACCGTATGGCCCGCCTTGGCAAAGCTTTGCAGGAAGGTTTCGCGAATATCGTTCAAACTGCGCGCAGAGGATGAGGACATACCAAGGCCTTTTCAAAATCAAGATCAAAGAGGCCCACAACCCGCGCCCCCGTACTCAATCAAAGCCTGTCAATAGGCTCGCTGAGTGCACACAAGGGCACAGGGCACAAGGCCCAAGCCTGAGTGATAAATCCCTTTTCTGCCAAAGCCAAGGTCTGTTTAAAGCCAGGGCCTGTTTTCAGCCAACCCGTAGATGGGGGCCAGAGAGACGTTTCGAACCGGGCAAAAGCGAGGAGGGCCCTACCTTTTGTCACCTGGAGCCCCTTAAGCCTGGCTCCTTAAGCCGGGCACCATAAAAACCCCTTGCCGCCGTCAGGCCCTGAGGAGCCCTGAGGAGCCTTGGGGCCCCCTAGGCCTCTTCGAGGCTGGGCTCGCTTTCGCCGTCGAAGAGCGCCTCACCGATCAGGCCCGCGTTTTTGCGCACGGCCGTCTCGATTTCCTCGGCAATCTGGGGGTTATCCTTCAGGAACTGGCGAGCGTTTTCACGCCCCTGGCCAATGCGATCATCTTTGTAGGAATACCAAGACCCCGCCTTATCGACCAAACCCGCCTTGACGCCGAGGTCAATCAGCTCGCCGGTTTTGGAAACCCCTTCACCATACATGATGTCGAATTCCACCTGTTTGAACGGCGGGGCGACTTTGTTCTTCACCACTTTGACACGGGTTTGGTTACCCACCACCTCGTCTTTGTTTTTGATGGCCCCAATTCGGCGAATGTCCAAACGCACCGAGGCATAAAACTTCAGGGCATTCCCACCGGTGGTGGTTTCCGGGCTGCCGTACATCACACCGATTTTCATGCGGATCTGGTTGATAAAAATCACCAAACATTTTGAACGCGAGATCGAGGCCGTCAGCTTCCGCAAAGCTTGGCTCATCAAGCGGGCTTGCAAGCCCGGCAGACTGTCGCCCATCTCGCCTTCAATCTCGGCACGTGGCGTCAAGGCCGCCACACTGTCCACCACCAACACATCAATGGCGCCCGACCGCACCAAGGTATCGGCGATTTCCAAAGATTGCTCACCGGTATCGGGCTGGGAAATCACCAGCTCGTCCAAGTTTACGCCCAATTTCTTGGCGTAGCTCGGGTCAAGGGCGTGCTCGGCATCGACAAAGGCACACACCCCGCCCCGCTTTTGGGCCTCGGCCACCGTGTGCAGCGCCAGGGTGGTTTTCCCCGAGCTTTCCGGGCCATAAATCTCGACGATCCGCCCCTTGGGCAGCCCCCCGATTCCCAAGGCAATATCCAGACCCAAGGAGCCCGTCGAGATGGCTTCGATATCCACCGCCGGGCCATTTACGCCCAAACGCATCACCGATCCCTTGCCAAAGGCCCGGTCGATCTGCGCCATGGCGGCTTCGAGTGCGCGAGATTTGTCTTCTTTGTTCATAACGTCCCCATTGTGTTTGGCCTGAAGGTCCATATCGTATCTCCATCATGCGCCTGTTGGTGGAAAAGGCAATAGCCGATATGTACACCATATGTTCTGTGTTCGCAAGATGTTCTTTCTTGATCCCTAACGCCTTAGACGTTTGACCTCAGTCAGAACGCCGCGCCCGCTGCGGATAACAGCCATGCCGCTTTAGGGTTTCGTAGTGCTCCTGGGCATGGGGCCAGACCTCGGGCAAATTCAGGGCACGAAACAAGGGCAAACTGTAGTGTTCGTGAACCCACAAACTTTCTGAATGCATGAACGGCATGTACAAAACCCAGCGTTGAGTGACACTCAGCCCCCAATGGGCCCCGGTGTGTACGGCTTCTTGGGCCAGCGCCAAGGCCATGGCGTCTTGGTCATAGGCGCGCGGGTCGTCCCGATACAAATTGCGGGAAAACTGATCGAGGCAAATGATCTCCGCCAGACGGCCCATGGGCGTCGTGCGCCAGGGGGCCAACTCCCCCCGACAGGCGCGGGCAAACACCGCCCCAAACCGCACTTTGATTTGGGCATCAAAGGCATCGTCCTGCTGAAACCACATCGCCGGCCCCGCCTCTTCGAACCAAAATTGGCAGATGTCCTGAGGCGTCATCTTATGCCGAGGCGCTCTCAGGCTGGGGCTCGGCCAGTTCCCGCTTCACGCGCTCGGCCAGGTCCTTGACGGTAAAGGGCTTGGGCAGGAAACTGACGTTTTCAGTCGAGAGCACATTGGAAAACTCTTCTTCGGCATAGCCCGAGATGAAAATCACCTTGGCGTCCCCCAAATAACCGCGAGCCGCCTTCAACAGTCCCGGGCCATCCAGCCCCGGCATCACCACGTCAGAGATCATCAGATCAATTTCACCGGCATGATCCTCGGCGATTTCCAGCGCTTCCTCGCCGTCCGCAGCCTCGAGAACCTCATAGCCCCGGGTGCGCAACAGTTTGGCGGCCATCACCCGCACGCTGTCTTCGTCCTCTACCAACAAGATGCGACCATGCCCGGCCAAATCAGAGGGCTTATAGGTCTCGGGCGTTTTCTTTTGCGGACGCGTGCTCGGTTGAGGCACGGGTGCCTCGGCCGCCGCAGCGCCAGCCTCTTGGCGGTAGGCGGGCAAATAGATGACAAAGGTCGTGCCCTTGCCCACCTCGGATTTTAGATCGATAAATCCGTCTGACTGCTTGACGATGCCATAGACCGTAGCCAGGCCCAGGCCGGTGCCCTTGCCCACGTCTTTGGTGGTGAAGAAGGGTTCAAAGATTTTGGTTTGGATTTCGGGCGGAATGCCCGGCCCGGTGTCGGCGACCTCTATGACCACATATTCATCGTCTTTGGGCTCAAAGCCCGCGGCGCGCGGGGCGTCTGGTCCGACAAGGTAGGTGCGAATGCTGAGGCTGTTTTCCCCATCACAGGTGCGCATAGCGTCCCGCGCGTTGGTGCCCAAGTTCAAAAGCGCCGTCTCGATTTGGCTGTAATCGGCGCGAATGGGCGGCAAGTCACGACCGTGGCTGATACTGAGCTTAACCTCTTCCGACAGCACCCGCGACATCAAATCCGAAACATCGCTGATCAAGTCACCCACATCCAACACTTCGCGCTTGAACGTTTGCTTGCGGGAAAAGGCCAACAGCTTGCGCACCAAAGCCCCAGCCCGTGCGCTGGTGTCGGAAATTTCGCGCAATTCTGGGTATGATGGGTCGCCCACCGGGTGGCGCATCAACAGCTCGTCGAGGCGCAGATTGATGGCCGTCAGCAAATTGTTGAAGTCATGGGCCACACCGCCTGCCAGCTGGCCGATGGCTTGCATTTTTTGCCCCTGGGCAAACTGCATTTCCATTTGCCGCTGTTCGGTGACATCCATCACACTCAGCACCAGTCCCGCCTCGGATCGCGCCACGAAGATATTGACATCATGGCCAGGCTCGCCCGCCAGGCGCGCACTGATGGCCATATCCGAACGGGCCGCCGTGAATTCGTTTTGCAAATCCGCAGCACTGGGCTGGGCCATCAAATCGCCAAACACCTCACCCACCGCCGGTTTGCCCAAGATCCGGTCAAAGGCCGGGTTGGCCATGGTGATGCGGGCCTGGGCCGGGTCAAAACCATCCAACACCACCACACCAAAGGGAATGCGGGACAAAACGCCAGTAAACTCGTCAGCCGACGGTGCCGTTGTCGCGGTTTGACTGTGCGATTGACTTTGGTCAGTCTGCCAGCACCACAAAAAGGTATCATCCTGGAAGGGCAGTGCACTCAGCTGTCCGGTCTGCACGGCTTCACTGTCGGTTTTGCCCCGACGGGCGGCACGTGTCAGGCGATAGAGCGACTCGACAGGCACCAAATCCTCGAGGCTGGCGTTGCCAAACTGACGCTGCCAAGCCTCATTGGCCGCCAGAACCTGACCATTCAGCCCCGCCACTGCGCCCGCGCACGACATACGCGTCAGCAGCTGGTCAACAATGGTCTCAACACGCGCGGGCGCCACGGTTTGTCCCAGAAAGCCCATACCACCCGCACCGAGACCCGCCGCCAAAGCCGTTAGCAATGCCCCCGCAGGGCCCGAGCCCAAACTGGCCGCCAACCAGCCTGCCCCTGTGGCCACCAAGCCGATGCCCGCGCCCCCCAAAGCCAAACCGGCATCGATGTCTTTGTTCAAGCGATGTCGCCACCGCGTGGGTGTGACGGGACGATCCGTTTTGGGTGTCATATGGGGGTTTGCCATGTTCGGCCTCCGGGCGGTGTGTGGGGCGTGATCAGAGCGCCAAGGTCTTGACAGAGTCTTACTGGCTGCACTTTACCCCGATTCTTCTAAGAACACGCATGGGCTCAGGCCCAGCCCTATGAGAACACCGATTGGCGCTTCTCGGCGCGCTTGCGGAACACAAAACCGATGATTTTGGCCACGGCTTGGTAGTGATCGGGGGGGATCTGCTCATCCAGCTCGACGGTGGCATAAAGCGCGCGGGCCAGTGGTGGATCCTCGATCACCGGCACATCGTTTTCCTCGGCCAATTCGCGGATACGTAGGGCCACTTCATCAACGCCTTTGGCCACGCAGGTGGGGGCAACCTCGTCGCCCTCCTCGTCATATTTAAGCGCCACGGCAAAGTGTGTGGGGTTGGTGACCACCACCGTTGAATTCGGTACATTCATCATCATGCGCTGCTGACCTTTTTCCTGACGGATTTGGCGCAGTTTGGCTTTGACTTGGGGGTCCCCTTCGGTGGTTTTGTGTTCGTCTTTGACCTCGGACTTGGTCATGCGCATGCGCTCGCGGAATGAAAAGCGCTGGTGGATATAGTCCACAATCGCAATGACGATATAGGTCAAGATGGCCGCGATAAACAGCGCCAGCGCAATATCCCGGAGCAAAATCAACAGACTTAACGGCTCAAGCCGG
This sequence comes from uncultured Caulobacteraceae bacterium, assembly GCA_937138625.1. Taxonomy (GTDB): domain Bacteria; phylum Pseudomonadota; class Alphaproteobacteria; order Caulobacterales; family Caulobacteraceae; genus CAKZPF01. Next base: position 54,193 of record CAKZPF010000004.1, read on the forward strand.
GCCAGATGCTCAAGCTCTTCGAACTTAGGCTTGGCCACATAAATAATCACCGCCGCCATCACCGTCAGCTTTACAGCACCCTTGGCAAACTCAATCAAACCTTGCTTGGCAAAAAGCTTTTTAAAGCCGCTGATCAAGCTTAGGCGTGTGATATCAGGCTTGAGTTTTTCGGTGGTGATCATGGGTGGGTTTTGGAAAATATTGCCCAGAATGCCACCCAAAGCCGCCGCAAAGGCCACCACCACAATAAACAAAAATACGTGCTTGCCCAGATAGATCATGATGCCGTGGGCCGCCGCCGGACTGACGTCCATCTGCCCGCCATAGGCCATAAAGCCACGCAACGCCATCACCATATCGTCGCCATTGGCCTGCAACATGGCCATCAGCGCAAAAACCCCAAGCGCAATGGCACTGACCGCCGAGACATCCTGGGATCGGGGAAAGTCACCCTTCTGGCGGGCTTCTGCCAGTTTCTTGCCCGTCGGTTCCTCTGTTTTTTCGCCGGCTTCGTCGTTTGCCATGGCTTTGTGCCGTCAGGCCCTTTCGTGGTTAGCGAATAAAATACTGTGTGGTCTCGGCGACTCGTGTGGCCCAGATTTCCATAATCACACCCAAACTGCCAGCCAGAACCGCCATCCCCAACATGATGGCCGCCGGCACCGAGATGAAAAACACCTGGAACTGCGGCATCACCCGACCAATGACACCCAGGCTGATGTTAATGATCAAACTTAGGCCCAAGAATGGCGCACCCAGCTGAATGCCCAAGGCAAAGCCCTCGCTGACCATGCGCAAGATCATCTCGGCGCTGTCGGCAATCATCAGCCAGGTGCCCACGGGAAACAGCGTGTAGCTGCTGATCAGGGCATCAAAAAACAAATGATGCAGGTTGAGGGCGAAAATCATCAACAAGCCGATGGTCGACAGAATCACACCGGCAATAGAGCCCCCCTGAGACATCAACGGGTTTGAGGTACGCGCAAACGCCATGGCCGTGGTCATAGCCATCACATCCCCCACCACCGCCAGCACAAACATGGTCAGTCGGATGACCATCCCCAGGAACAGGCCAATGATATTTTCCGACACCATCAAGGCCAAAAGCCCCCAAGGGTTTTCCGGCAAACTGGCCGTCGAGATCTTCACCGTCGGCGCAATCAACAACGTCACCAAAGCCGCCAGCACCAACCGATAACGCGCCGGCACGCTGGTCTCGCCGATCCCGGGCAATGACATAAACATCGCCCCGACCCGTGATAACACCAAAAACAAGGTGAAAAATTCCGCGCTGAGGTTCAGTCCCAGCATCGCTGATCACCGTCTCGCTTTCTTTACATGGCGGCGATTCGGGCCGCCACCTCTCGCATGAACTGCGCCATGGCATCCCCCATGAAGGGCAAGAACACCAAAAGCGCGATAAAAATCGCCAGGATCTTGGGCGCAAAAATCAAGGTGGCCTCTTGGATTTGGGTCAAGGCTTGGAACAAACCAATGGTCACACCAACGGCCAATCCAATCAGCATCAAGGGCGCGGCCATTTGCAAAATCAACCAAATGGCATCACGCCCCACATCAATGACATCTGCGCCGTTCATAGACTTATCCCCTTTGTCATTTGACCGTGCGCCCGTTTTCGTTAAGACATGGTTTACAATTGTTAACCTGGGAGGAGAATTTATGCGCGCAAAAGTTGTGAGCTTGAAAGGCATCAGTCTGGCCGTGCTGGTCACCACCTTGGCGGGTTGCCAAGGGATGTACACGGGCACAGGCACCACAGTGAGCCAGACTGACGCGAGCCCAGGTTTTGGCGCCCAGCGACATGCCGAAGCCCCCACGCCAGCGCAAATTTTCGCTGACTTGCACGAGCGCCGCCTCCAGCATTCGCCACAAATGGCCACATCCCTAGGTGACCCGCGGGGCATGGACCGCTGGGACGGCCCCACCCTGGCCCACGCCCAGACCAGCGCCCTGATCACCATTCAGGCCTTTGAACGCTTGCAGCAGCATCACGATTTCGACGCCCTCAGCCGTCAGGATCAAATTTCGTGGATGGTCTTGCAAAACGAAGCCGAAAACGCCAAGCGCAACCTGCCCTATTTGCAACACAGCTATCTGTTCAATCAGATGTTTGGTGTGCAGACCTCGGGACCCAGCTTTTTAATCAATGCCCACAAAATCAACACCGCAAAAGACGCCTGGGCTTATGTGCGGCGTTTGCAAACCTGGGACGAACAACTGGATGGCTTTTTGGCCCGCACCTACCAAGCCGCCGAGGCCGGCATCTATCCGCCCAAGTTCACTTATGATTACGTCATACGCGACAGCCGCAACCTGGTGACCGGTGCCCCCTTTGATGGCGGGGCCGACAACGCCATTTGGGATGATTTCAAAACCAAACTGGCCAAAACCAATATCGCCCCCGAGGAACAAGAGCGTTTGAAAGCGGCCGCAAAGCAGGCCCTGTTGCGTGACATTCGCCCCGCTTACCAGCGTGTGATCGCGGCCATGCAAGACCTGAAAACCTACGCCCCAGGGGATCACGGCGTATGGGCCCTGCCTGATGGCGAAGATTACTACAAAGCGCGCTTGATGTTTCGCACTTCGACGGATTTGAGTGCTGAAGAGATCCACCAAATTGGTCTTGACGAAATGGATCGCATCCATAACGAGATGCGCGAGATTGTAAAAAAGGTCAATTTTGACGGATCCTTGCGGGAATTTTTTCAATTCACACGTGAAGACGAGCGCTTCACCTACCCCCAAACCCCAGAAGGACGAGAAGCGTATTTGGCCGCCTCGAAAGCCGCCATTGATGGAATGCGAAAAAAACTGCCCGAACAGTTTGGTCGCCTGCCCAAGGCGGAGTTGGTGGTAAAACCCGTCGAGGCCTTTCGCGAACAATCCGCCGGCCGGGCCTTTTACAATCGCCCGGCGCCCGATGGCTCACGGCCAGGCACCTATTATGTCAATTTGTACAATCTGAAAGCCGTGCCGAAATATGAAATCGAGGCCCTGGCATATCATGAAGGCCTGCCCGGTCACCACATGCAAATCGCGCTGGCGATGGAGGCCGAGGGCATTCCAGAGTTTCGCAAGCACAGCTGGCAAACGGCCTATGGCGAAGGCTGGGCGCTCTATACGGAATACTTGGGCAAGGAAATGGGCTTTTACCAAGATCCCTATTCCGATTATGGTCGCCTGACTATGGAGCTGTGGCGCGCCGCCCGTTTGGTTGTTGACACCGGCCTGCATGCCAAGCGTTGGACGCGCCAACAGGCCATCGATTATTTGATTGAGAATACGCCCGCAGACGTCCGTGAAGCCGAGCGGGCCATCAACCGCTATATGGTCATGCCCGGCCAAGCCACGGCCTATAAGATTGGCATGATCAAAATCCAGGAGTTGCGCGCCAAAGCCAAATCGGAATTGGGTTCGGCCTATGATCAACGCGCTTTCCATGATGTGATTTTGGAGAACGGACCGGTGCCATTGGACGTGCTGGAGCGCATAGTGGATCAGTGGATCGCCCAGCGCAAAGCCGCCTAAGGCAACATTTTCAAATGCAAAACAAGCCTCGGGCACAGCCCCGAGGCTTTTTTATTGGAAAAACTCACCTATACAGGCATGCGCAAAATTTCTTGGTAGGCCTGGATCACCTTATCCCGCACCGCCACAACGGTTTCCAAGGTCACCTCGGCCGCGGATAGCGCGGTCGCCACCTCAACCAAGGGGGCCTGGCCCGTTGCGCCCAATGCCGCCATCTGTTCCGCGTTTTTCACGCTGGCAGTGGCCTGATTGACCACATCCTTGACCATGCCTGAAAAATTGGGGGCCAGGGCCTCTTGGCTCTCATTGGCATCCGCCACTGGGTTTTGTAGTTTTTGCGCCGCCTGCTGATAGGCGCGAACGGCAGCCAAATTGTCTGTAATGGGTTCAACCATGGTCTTCGTCCTCTGCTGTGGCGCTTATGTTTTATATCTGTGCGCCGAAGTGGTCTTAGCGTTGCAGCAAGCTCAGTGCGCGCTGATCCATCGCACGCGCGGTGTCGATGACGTTCAAATTGGCCTCATAGGCGCGCTGGGCTTCCCGCATGTCCATACTTTCAATCAACACGCTCACGTTCGGATATTTCACATAGCCCTCCGCGTTGGCTGAGGGGTGGCCTGGCTGATATTTCATGGTGAACGGCTTTTCGCTTTCCACCACGCGGTCAAGCTCGACGGTTTTGGCATTGCCCATTTCCCGCATCATTTCGGTCTTAAATGTGGGGATTTGTCGCCGATAGGGGTCTTCCTCGGGCGTGCGGGCCGTGGATTGGGCGTTGGCAATGTTTTCCGCGATGATGCGCATACGGGCCGTTTGCGCCTTTAAGGCACGGGCAGCGACCGTCATGGCGGTGTTGGTTTCAGGCGGGGGTGTGCTGGGCATGGTGTGTCCCTACTCCTGCGGTTATGGGCGCTTGGCTGCCAGCTTCAGCAGCATCACGCTTTTGCGATAAATTCCAATGGCCGTATCGTAATTCAAACGGGTTTCGGCCACTTTCAACATTTGCTCTTCCAAGACCACACTGTTGCCATTGAGCTTGGTTTGGGTGTCTGGCGCAGCTTGGGGGCGAATGCCCCCCGTGGTCATCGGCGTTTGTGTGCCCCCCAAGTGCCCTGACCGTGTGGTGCGCATGCCGATGCTGGGCCCCTGGGTCTGATTCTGAACCATTTTGGCGAAACTGCCGGCGGGCAGATCGCGCGGCGTGTACCCGGGCGTTGGGGCATTGGCAATATTTTCCGCCAGCACAACCTGACGATCCCGCAAAAAGTTCAGGCGGGATTTGATCAGTTTCACCAAGCCGAGCTGTGACATATCCATAATGAGGTCCTCGGGCATTAAGATTTCAGAAAACTCTTAACAGAGCGTAAGCCCGGCAAAATTTACCGCCTGTTAATCAAACCGGGCAAAATCTTAAAAATCCAATAAGCGCAAGAAAGACCCCTTATGGAGTTTAGTGAAATCCTCCGCGTTGTCGGCGGTTTTTTGATCACCGTCGCCATCTTGTTCGGTGGGGCCGTGTTCATTCGCAAATACGGCCTATTCGGCGTGCCCACCACTGGCCCCGCTAAACGTCTGAAGTTGGTGGAAAGCTTATCCTTGGATCCCAAACGCCGTGTGGTGCTGTTGCGCTGTGATGATCAAGAGCACCTGATCCTGATCGGCGAGCGAGAAACCACACTCAGCACCCAACCTGCCAAAGGCCCGATGTCTGACACACCGAAAACGGATATGACCTCATGAAACGCTGGGGGCTGATTGTCGCCGCGGGGGTGATGGGGCTGTTGGCCCTTGTCGGCGGCGCTGATGCGCAAACCGTCAGCATTGATCTGGGCAATGGTGATGGGCTGACCACACGGGTTTTGCAAACCATTGCGCTGTTGACCATCCTCAGTTTGGCGCCATCAATTGTAATCATGACCACGTCGTTTGTGCGCATTGTGGTGGTGTTGTCGTTGCTGCGCACCGCCATTGGTTTGCAACAATCCCCGCCCAATGCCGTGATGATCTCCCTGGCGATCTTTTTGACCGCCTTTGTCATGACTCCCACCTTCAACGCCGCCTATTCCGAAGGCATCGAGCCCTTGATGAACGGCCAAATGGAACCCGTTGAGGGGATGACCGCCGCCGCCCAGCCCGTGAAAGCTTTTATGCTGAGCCAAGTACAAGAAGATGACCTGCAGCTGTTTATCCGTTTGGCGGAAATCGAAACCCCGGACACCGCCCAAGAATTGCCTTTCACTGTGGTGGCGCCAGCCTTTATCATCTCGGAAATCTCACGGGCCTTCGAGATCGGCTTTTTGCTGTTCATCCCGTTTCTGGTCATCGACATGGTGGTGGCCAGTGTCTTGATGTCCATGGGGATGATGATGCTGCCACCGATCATCATCTCGTTGCCATTTAAGTTGATTTTCTTTGTGCTGGTGGATGGTTGGCGCCTGGTGGCCGGCAGTCTGGTGGAAAGCTTTTTTCGCGACACCCCCGCAGGCGCCGGATAAGTCACGCCCCTAGGCTTCGTTCGCCTTGGTCATATTAATGGGCTCACCCAGGCGTTTTTTCAAACGTTCAGAAAAGGCCGTGAAGGTTTCTACGTCAGCGATCCGTTTGGCCGCCTCGCGCAGTTCCATACCCTGAACAGACGCGTCCGAGGTGATGGTTTGAAAGGCGATGGCGTGTTCGGCCCGCTCCATCAAAACACCATATTGGCCGCGGACCTCATCCAGTCCTTGTCGGTTTTCGGCCAAGGCATAGGCGATGGCCATGCGCATCACAATGGACTCCTCACGCTCAGTCAGATTGGTGTCCGGATCCTGCCAGCGGGGGCCCAACAGCTCTTGGTGATATTTGGCCGCACCGTTCCAGTCTCCCATCCGCCACGAGATTTCCGAACGCAAATTTTTGGCCTCTTCGCTGGTGTCCATGGAAATGATATCCAGCGCGTGATCATACCGCCCCAGGTCCATCATGCTGCGGGCCTGCAGCAAGCGACGTTCTTCGTTCAGGTCCGCCGGCAACAGCGTATAGCGCGAGCCATATATCGCCTGCAGGGCCTTTTCCGGCTGTCGCGCCATCAGATAAATTCCCGCCAGATCCGTGGCCACCCGTGCCCGCACCGGGCCGATATCCAGGCGTTCTTCCACCTGGTGGCTCAGCAATTCAGCCGCTTGGTCCAACAGATCAAAATCCACCAGGCGCTTAGCCAATTTGCGGATCATCCGATCACCCTGCGCCCCCACAGGGGTCAGTTCCTTAAAATCATAATAAAGTGCCAAGGCCTGGATCGGATCAAGCTCGTCGGCACGACCATCCAAGAATAAGCGCTTAAAGGTCGACATCATATCATCAGACAGTCGACGCGCCACAGGGTTGGCGGGCTGGCGCAACCAGGCCGCGCGCATGACCTCGATGCCATGACGGTCATCCCCCATCTTGATGTAAAGATCCCCCAAGGTGCGGGCCACTTGCAGCTCGAAATCATCACCCCGCCAGCGATAACGCAGGCCCTGCAAAGCCTCGACAGCATCTTCGGGGCTCAGAGCACCACTTTCCAGACCCAGTTGAACGTTTTCCAGGGTGGCGCGCACGGCCACGGGCTCGAAACGATTGGTCTCGAGCGTGGCCAAGATGTTGGGCGCCTTGGGACTGCCCTGGGCGGCCAGAATTTGTGCTTCCAGCAGGCGGGTTTGTGCCGCTTGTTGGCCTTTGGGGTTCTCCCCCCAAGCGCTGTTGATGGCTTCCCGCGCCGCCGCCCAATCTCCCAATTCATAACACGCCCGCGCCAGGGTGTTCAGCATGCGCACCCGCCAATCGGCATTGAGGGAATTGATCACATTGCGGCCGTTTTCCAGCTCGCGGCGGGCGTTCGACCAGCTGTATTCCTGCGCCTCGATATATCCCCGCCACAGCGCAGCCAGTGGGCTGGTTTCCAAGGTCACCGTTTGCAAATCCAAACGCGCATCGTCATAGCGGCCCATCATGGCATGGGTGATGCCTCGCATCATGCGCAACTCCTGCGACGAGGCCACGATGGGGTCACTTTGGGCCAGAATATTCAACAGGCCGTTGGCCTCGTGCGCCAGACCATTCTCCATTAGAAACTTGGCCAAGCCCATACGGGCCACCACCGGTGGATCCTCGGCGTTTTCTTCCATGGCCGCCGCCCGGGTTAAGCGACCATAGGTTTGAATGAAGCCGCCACTGGCAGGGATGGGCTTGTCTTTGATTTTGGCACCGGCAGCATTGGCGAAAGAAATCAATCCTCCCGACAGCGTCATGCCCTTGGGCCGCAACAAGGCGACCTCCTCGTCCATCACTTCGACGGTCAAATCCTCGACCTTGGGGCTGACAACCAAGCCATGCGCAGTCTCAAGCAATTCGGCATCCACCAGAACGCGTTCTTGCACCATGCCGCGGGCGGGCCCCTTGGCCAACACCACGGCCAATTGATCTTGCACCACGGGGTCAGGCACCCAGACCATTTGGGTGGCCTCGGGCCATGCCATCACCACGGACGCGCCCATGCCCTCTTGGTTGCGGCGCAGCATTTCCAAAGGTTCTGCCGTGTCTTGCCGATTGGTGCCAAAGCGCAGCGACCAACTGGCCTCATCGGCCGCCACCGACAACAAAATCGATTTGTGCACCTTGGCGCGAAAGCCTGTAAAGCTCGGCCCCTTAAACGTATCAATCTCTTTAATATAACGCTTGGCCGTTTGCAGCTCGGCAAGGTCCAGCTTGGCCGGCGTGTCAAATAGAACCCAGATGTGATCCCCCCGCCGAAAAGCCGCCATGCCCACGGGCGCAGGCCAATTGAATTTCACTGTTGCGGACTCAAGGTCAGAAAAGACCTTCCCGGTGATGGGATCAACCGGTGCTTGGGTCAGGCGGCGCGTGGCGATGGTGGCAGGATCCGCGTCGAGTGTATCGGTCTTGGCGACGGCGTCCGCCGTCTCAGCCTTGGCGGTTTCTGATGATGTTGTGGTGTCCGGCTTAGGCGCCTGGGCCACTTCGGGCTTTGGGGGGGTGGCATCGAACACCACCTTGCCCTCACTCTTCCAATGTCGCCACCCTGCATTCGGGGCCAAGGTGATGGCCACACGCAACTGACCGTTCACCGAACGCGCGGTGACGGTTTTGATGTTTTTTGGGGGCTGTGCACGTATGGCCGCCAAATTGGGCTTGGCATTGGCCTTAAAAGTCAAGGTCACCACGTCGCCATCCTTGGCGGTGGTATAGGCCACCGGGCGATCCCAGTGAAAAGCCAGGCGGCCAAAATCCCGCCCCGTGCTGCCCCGCACCGTCAATCGGGGGGCTTGCATGTCTACATCGTCAAATTTTTTAGCCGTACCCACAGCAGGCAAGGGATCTTGGCCGGGTTTCAACAGGTCCACCGCGACCCGGCCAAGGGATTGCGATGTTTTCACTTGATAATCATCGCGCAAGGCCACCCGCAAGGTCCGCTGGTCATCGTCAAGGCGCGCCATGGCAAAGGCCGCGGATTGTGCGGCCAAGCCAGTGACATCCGAAGACATCGGTTCATCAAAACGAACGATCAGGACCTGGTTTTTCACCTCGGCAGAAAAGCCGACAGGCTTGGTGCGATCCCGCCCCCAATCGGAAACCAGGCGGGTCACGCCATCAATGGATTGAACAGAAAAACGCACATCCTGAACCGGGCCCGCTGCCATCAAGACAGCGGCCATCATCATCCAGACAACAGATCGGATGCCACGCATCATCATTGGGGTCACCAGTTTCCCATATTAGACTGAACTATAAGGGATAGCGGTTAAGGGGCTGTTAGCTGCCCAAGCGGGTCTGAAGCTCGTCACGGCTGATGCTCGGGGGTTTGGACGCCAACAAAGTGGTCAGGCGGCGGGCCTCTTCTGGGTTCATATTGGCCAGCATCGCGGCCACCGCCTGGGGCTTCATGCCCGCAACCACTTGCACGGCCAGGTTTTCTTCAAGCTTTTCAAAAATCCGTGCCGAATCCTTGGGTTTCATTTTTTCATAAATGCCCACAAGCCTGTCGATTTGTTCCTGCTTTTTCTCGTCGGCCAAGTTCAGCATGATTTCAATTTCCGATTGCAAGGCTTCAAGCTCGCGCACACGGTCATCAATTTTACCCTCAGCGGCTGCCAACAATTTTTCTCGGGTGTCCAGCTCTTCTTCTCGTTGCTCAAGCTCAGCACGGCGACCGGACAAACTTTGCAGGACCCGGACCTCGGATTGCGACAAGCCGGACGCTTCGGCAATGGCCGCCGAGGCATCACAAGCCGCGCGTTCAATTTCCTGAGGTTCCTCTTTCGCCTTTTCCGTGGGCTTCAGATCGGGAATGTCATCAGCAGTGGCAGACTTGCCCTTCTGATCGGTGTCCTCTTCCCCCTCGGCCTTTTTATCCGGCTTTTTAAACCCTTGCTTTTTCGCCAACTCCTGAAGCTCAGGATCGACCTCTTCAGCTACAGCCTCGGGCGAGGTGTCCGCAATCAGACCCACGACCTGCAAAGCCTTAAACGCCAAAAGCCCCCCCAGCAGGATGGGCAACAAAGCAAATAAGCGTAGGGACGTTTTCATAGGGTCTTCTGTGGCTCCCTATCGTACGTGACGCAAACGATCAAGGCGGCTGTCCGACGCACTGACATCTTCAAACAAATCATCGCTATCCCGGCCAGCCAGTGGTCGTGTCGAACGTGTAGTCCTATTGGACAATATGGGATCGGTGTGGCCGCTGTAACTTGCGCTGGGCTCGGCAGCGCTGGGCGCGGTCACATAGGCACTTGCGGCTGCAGGCGCTGTGGGCCGCTGAACAGCGGTTTGGCTCAAGCGGTCCGCTCGACTTTCCCCAAGTTCAGTCAACAGGCGCAGTTCTTCACTCAGCGCATTGGCCTTTTGAATGCGGTGATCGAGGTCCCGGCCCGCATCTAGCGAGGTTTGCTGTAAAGTATGAATACTGCCCTCAGCCCGCTCGGCGGCCTGATTGAACTCCGAAACGATTTTCGCCAGTTCCGCCTGACGGTCGCGCAGAACCTTCAGCTTTTTGTCCAGACGAATGGAATAGATCAAGGCCGCGATTAACAATACGGCCAATCCGACCTCGAGGGCGATCACAGTTGGGCTCATGATTGGAACCTCATCAGGGCTTGTTTGGCCGAAGACGCCAGGGGGGCCTCCATACGAACCGCCACATGGTGCTTGATTCGGCCCATGCGCGCGCGTGTCAACTTTACGTCACCAGCCCGAATTTCCACCAAACTGTCAGGGCCCGCGTTCAACAGCAGGGTATCGCCCACTTTCAGCTCCAAAGCTTGTTTCAAGGGCACGACCATTTCATCCAATATGGCCCGCACATCCATACGTGTGGACCACAGCTCGGTGGCCAAGTGGCCTTCCCAGATGTTATCGCGGCCAAACTTTTCCCCCATGAACTGCTGCAGCAGCATTTTCCGAATCGGCTCGAGGGTCGCATAAGGCAACAGCAATTCAATGCGACCGCCGCGATCCTCCATATCCACGCGCAGCTTGACCAAAATGGCGGCATTGGCCGGACGGGCAATGGCGGCGAAACGCGGGTTGGTTTCCACGCGATCAAGCTCGAAATTCACAGGCGTCAGAGGCTCAAAAGCCGCTGTCATATCTTCCAGCACCACTTCGATCATCCGCTGCACCAAAACACGCTCGATCGTCGTGTACGGACGCCCCTCAATGCGCATGGCGGTGGTGCCACGGCGCCCCCCCAACAACACGTCAACGATGGAGTAAATTAGGTTGCTGTCCACCGTCATCAGCCCATAGTTATCAAGCTCTTCAGCCCGGGTGACGGCCAAGATTGCCGGCAGAGGAATTGAATTCAAATAATCGCCAAATCGCAAAGAGGTGATGCTGTCGAGCGAGACTTCGACGTTGTCCGAAGTAAAATTCCGCAAAGACGTCGTCATCAACCGCACCAGACGGTCAAAGACGATCTCGAGCATCGGCAAGCGTTCGTACGATACCAGCGCCGAGTTGATGATGGCCCGAATGCCGTTTTTGTCGCCGTCTTCGTCTTCGTTGAAATCAAAGCCCAAAAGGCTGTCGATTTCTTCCTGGTTCAGAATGCGCTCGTTGCCCATGCTGGGCGCAGCCATCATTTCGGCGTCGCCGCCTTCTTCGGTTTCCGCCTCCCAGGCGGCCATCATTTCTTCTTGGTTATCGCCGCCACCATCAGTTTCCGCTTCCCAGGCGGCCATCATGGCTTCCTGATCAACATCTTCTGACACGGGGACCTCCTTTGGCTGTGGTAAGTGGGGTGCTTATTGCACCAGCATTTCTTCGATCAAAACGGCGTTGACCTTGCCCTCGTCCTCAAGGGCCAAGTTCACGCGCCGCAGCAACTCCATGCGCAAGCGCAACGAGCCTTCTGAACCGGCCAAATCATCGGTACGCAGCTCGCGCAGGAAGCTCATGAACAAGTCCGAAACACGGGGCAAAATGGGCTCGAGGGCATAGGCCACGTCTTCGTTTGGGGCCTCGAGCGTCAATTTCAATTTCAAAAATGTCGGGCGACCATCGTTGGACTGAATGTTAACCAGAATATCCGGCATGGTGACGAACATAATGCCATCCGGCCCCTCTTTCATCACCAGGGCGCCGGGCTCACCATCTTTGCCCTTATCCTTATCCTTGTCCTTCTTCTTTTTCTCTTTTTCTTTCTTGTCCTTCTTGTCTTTGTCTGCATCTTCACCCTCAGCACCTTCGGCATTAGGCGACGGCTTTAACAAGAAAAAGGCCGCGGCCCCGCCGCCGATGATCAACACCAGCACGGGCACACCCACGAACAGGATTAGCTTTTTCAGGCCAAGCTTTTTCTTGCCCTCGCCTTCACCGTCTTCGCCTTCGGCATCTTCGTCGCGGTCTTCGTCGGTTTTGGTATCTTCGTCTGCCATCACTCATATACTCGTCTGCTGATGGGCACATTGTTACAGCGAACCGTTAACGAACAGTTTTAACGTTTTCGAAACCGGCAAATCGTGCCGAGACCCGGATAAGTTTGCCGGGATTTTTACACCCACCGCCAGACAACTCCATTGATTTTTAATAGGTATTTCTTGGCCCGGGCTTTGCGATATCACTCGCACCATGGATAATATTATGTACATCAACCTGACCACCCAGACGACGCTGCGGCGTGCGATGGATGTGGTGGCCAACAATGTAGCCAATATGAACACCATCGGCTTCAAGGCCGAACAGGTGATGATGGAGCCTGAAACCATGGCCCCGGCGTCGATGCGTGTGGGGCCAGAACCCATTAAGTTTGTGACCGACTGGGGCCAGTGGCGCGACATGACCGAAGGCGCCATCGAGCAAACCAGCAACCCATTGGATTTCGCCATTGGCGGCGAAGGTTTTTTCGAGATCGATACCCCCAATGGCCCCCGATACACACGGGCAGGCAATTTCACACTGGATGATGCCGGACAATTGGTCACCCAAGATGGCCACCCGGTCATTGGCGATGGCGGAGCCATTACCCTGCTGCCCGATGGCGGCCGCCCCACCGTCAGCAAAGACGGCACCATTTCCCAAAACGGCGAGCCCGTAGGCCGTCTGACCGCGGTCAGCTTTGCGAACAATAAAGCCCTTGAGAAAGTGGGCAACAACATGTTCGCCAGCGAAGAGCCGCCCCAAGCCGCACCCGCCGCCAGCATCAATCAGGGCATGTTGGAGCGATCCAACGTCAACGGCATTTTGGAAATGACCCGCCTGATGGAGATTCAAAAAGCTTACAAACGCGCCTCGGACACGATTGGTTCGATGGATGACATGGCCAAGCGCACCATTCAGCGCTTCGGTCGCAACGCACAATAAGGACGGAGTAGACAATGCGCGCCTTAGCCACAGCCGCCACCGGGATGTACGCTCAGCAATTGAACCTTGAGGTCATCTCGAACAACATCGCCAACATGAACACGGTGGGCTTCAAACGCCAACGGGCCGAGTTCCAGGATCTGTTGTATCAAAACCATGCCCGCATGGGCGCCGATGCCGGTAATGGCTTGGTTGTGCCCTCGGGCATCCAGATCGGGGCGGGTGTGAAGGCAGGCTCGGTGCAGCGTGTAACCGAACAAGGCAATATGCAAAACACCGGCAATCCGCTGGATTTGGCCCTGAACCGTCAAAACGGGTATTTTCAAGTGACCCTGCCCAGCGGCGAGACCGCCTATACCCGTGCCGGTAACTTTGACCGCGATCCCAGCGGGCAGTTGGTGACGGAAGATGGCTATGTTGTTCAACCGGGCATCACCATTCCGGAAAATGCCTTGTCCATTACGGTGACCAAGGAAGGCATCGTCCAGGTCACGATCGACGGGCAAACGGGCTCCACGACGGTGGGGCAGCTGGAAGTCGCCATGTTCGCCAACCAGGCGGGCCTTGATCCCATTGGAGACAACCTGTTTTTGGAAAGCGGATCTTCAGGCGCGCCCACCACAGGCACGCCAGGCTCCACGGGCTTCCCCACCTTGCTACAAGGGTTTTTGGAAAGCTCGAACGTGGATCCCGTGCGCGAGATTTCACGAATGATTTTTGCGCAAAGGGCCTATGAGATGGGCTCGAAAACCATTTCGACAGCCGATGACATGATGCAAACCGCATCCAACCTGAAACGATAGGGCTGATGATGCGTAGTCTTGTGACCCTGATGGTGATGCTGGCGGGCCTTTGGCTCGGGTCGGTGGCTTATGCCGCCGAGGGGGCAGAGGTCACCACTTTGGTCTTGAAGGCGCAGCCCATCTCGCAAGGCGAGCGTGTCACTCTGGGTGACCTGTTTGAAAATGCGGGCGACCAAGCCGGTGTAGAGGTCGTACGGATCAAGCGCGCGGGCGATCGCGTGGCCTTGGATGGTCAAGCCCTGAAAGCCTTTGTCAGCAAACAGGGCCTGTCATGGCCCAACACCGAAGGGCGCAATCGTGTGATGGTGACGCGGGCCTTTGTACGCGATTATGTCAGCCCCGCGGACGCCGAGCCCAAAGTGCGAGTCCCGACGTTGAATACAATTGTGCGCACCGGTGACATCATTCGCCAAGACCAAATCACCTGGTCCGAGGTGCCCGAACGCCTGTTGCCCAATAACTATTTCGCCCTACCCGAAGAGCTGGTGGGGCTGGTGGCCCAACAAACCATTCGCCCCGGCGTGGTCATTGGTAAGGCCACGCTGAAACCAGAACCGTTGGTGCGCAAAGATGAACTGATCACCGTTGTCTATCAGGCACCGGGACTGGCCATCAGTTTGCGTTGTAAGGCCTTGGGTGATGGGCACAAAGATCAAGCGGTCCGCTGCGAGAACAGCACCTCGAAACGGGTGATTGATGCCCGCGTCATTGGCGAAAGCCTGGCGGTGATCGAGGCGGCAAACCCCGCCGTGCAAGTTGCCGATGTGCGGGGACAATAACCCATAAACAATAAGGGATGTGGAGTGTCGAAAATGTCTAAGATGATGAAACCTGCAATCGTGATGATGTGCTTGGCCGTCATGATGGGCCTGACCTTGGCCGGCTGTGGCACCGTGCGTGAGTTGCGCCAAATTGGCCAACCCGAACCGATGGCCCCGATGACGTACCCCATGGTCTATCCCGCCCAAAGCCCACGACTGATGGCCATGGCCCAACCAAAAAATCCGGTGCAACCCAACACCAACTCGTTGTGGTTGACCGGAGCACGGGCTTTTTTCAATGACCAGCGCGCCCGCGAAATCGGGGATATCCTGACGGTAAACATCTCGATTGCGGACACGGCGAAAGTGCAAAACAAAACCGAGACCAGTCGATCCGCCACCCGGGATGCGGCCATTGATGGCTTTCTGGGATTTGAAGGCAAGCTGGGCAACATTCTGCCCAATGGTGTTGATGCCAGTGCCTTAGTGGATACCTCCAGCACCGCCGATACCTCGGGTGATGGCAGCATTGACCGCTCCGAGTCCATCGAAACCACTGTGGCCGCCGTGGTCACGGATGTTTTGGTCAATGGCAATATGGTGATTGCCGGCCGCCAAGAGGTGCGCATCAACAACGAAGTGCGAGAACTGTTGGTCACCGGCATCGTCCGCCCTGAAGACATTTCAGCCGCCAATACCATCAAACACACGCAAATCGCTGAGGCCCGCATTTCCTATGGTGGGCGGGGTCAGATTAGCCGCGTACAGCAACCACCCAAGGCCCACCAAGCTGGCGAGATTTTGCTGCCCTTCTAACCGGGTCCTACCGTTCGTAAAAAAACGCCCCAATCGAAACTGGGGCGTTTGTCTTTGATTTTTGGCAAACGCCCTATTCCCACTCGTCCCGCTGGGTGCGCTCGGCGCGCTCGTGACGCTCTTGGGCTTCGATGCTGAGTGTAGCCACCGGCCGCGCCATCAGGCGTGAAATGCCAATGGGCTCGCCGGTTTCTTCGCAATAGCCATATTCTTCATCGTCAATGCGCTGAATGGCCTCTTCGATCTTGGAAATCAATTTGCGCTGGCGGTCGCGAGTGCGCAGCTCAAGGGCGCGCTCGCTTTCGGCTGTGGCACGATCAGCAAGGTCAGGGTGTGTCGAGCTATCCTCTTTCATATGTTCGATGGTGGCCTTGGCCTCTTCGAGGATTTCCTCTTTCCAGTCCAACAAACGCCGACGAAAAAACGCCAGCATTTTCGGGTTCATATAGGGCTCATTCTCGGTGGGGGTGTATCCATCCTCTGGGGTCTTGCTCATCCTCAGCCTCCCTGCGCTAATGTGTCGCTATGGGGCGTGTTTAAGCGCCCTGTCGATGAAAAATGCAAGGAAAATTTTGTCAGGCGGCGCGCGAAGTTGCCAGTTTGGCCTTCTCGACCTCGGCCCTGATCTCGACCTGTTCCAGCAAGCTGTTCAGCCCCGGATCTTCGACATCTTCACGCTTTTGCTGCAACAAGCGCTCGATGCGGGCCAAGATTACCGGACTGGCTTGGCCTGTTACCAAAGCCAATTTCAACTCTTCCAAAGCATCCAGCAAATGATTGGCGCGGGCCATCATGCGCCGATGACGGCCCTCGACACCCTCATCACCTTGCAGAGCCAACAACGCATCAACCGAGTTCACACCCTCCACTTGAGCAGTGGCTGTGGGCGCGGCGGCTTTATCAACGGCCTCGGTGGACACCCGAAAGCCCTTGGCTTTGCTGGTCGCTTTGGTCTTTTTCGATGATGCAGGGCCTGTGACCCGTTGTGTGGACGAAATCTTCATCCCACTCCTCGATTTTTGCGTTGTGCTATTCCCGCCCCCTGTTGGCGAGGAATGACCATCTTGAAGGCTGCATGTTAATAGGGAGTTTCCAAACCCCCTGCCCCCGGAATTTCTCGCCCAGCGTCAGGCAAGCTTTGCCTAAGGGCCGCTGGCACAGGACCAAAAGCCGATATTTACCGGCAATTAACCTTATAAGCCACTGTATTTATATGGTATTATTTTCTGTCACCTTGGCAAATTGGCCTCAAGCTTGCACCACCCTAGCCGAACAAACAGCACACAAGACTTATGGGTGGGACGGGCATGACAAAAACAGCGATCAAACAGGCAATCCATTGGAGTTTGGCTGTGGCCGTCATGATCACGGCCTGGATGCCCGCACCCGCCCATGCCGTGTCCCGCATCAAAGATGTTGTCGAAATCGAAGGTGTACGCGAAAACATGTTGGTAGGCTATGGCCTGGTCGTGGGTCTGAATGGCTCAGGCGACAGTTTGCGCAACGCCCCCTTCACCAAACAATCGCTTGAATCGATGCTGGAGCGCCTGGGCGTCAACATCCGTGAAACCAACCTGAACACCCGCAACGTGGCCGCCGTGATGGTCACGGCTTATTTGCCGCCCTTTGCCGCCCAGGGGGGGCGCATTGATGTGGCCATTTCCTCGTTGGGTGATGCCAAATCGCTGTTGGGCGGCACCTTGCTGGTCACCCCCCTGATGGGGGCTGATGGCGAGGTCTATGCGGTGGCTCAGGGCACCATCGCCACCAGTTCCGTCTCGGCTGAGGGGGATTCAGGATCAAGCGTGACCAAAGGTGTGCCCACATCGGGCCGTATTGCCGCGGGCGCAATCATCGAGCGCGAAGTGGCCTTTACCTTCAAAAATATGAGCGAAGTGCGCCTGAGTTTGCGCAATCCCGATTTCACCACCGCCGCCATGATGGCCGACACCATCAACCAGGCCATGGGCATGACCCTGGCCCAAGCTAATGATCCGGGCACCGTTACCGTGCGCCGGCCACAAAATTTCCCAGGCGATATGGCCGCCCTGATCACCCGCATTGAAAATCTGCCTGTGACCGTCGACACCCCCGCCAAGGTCATTATCGACGAGGTCTCGGGCATCATTGTCATTGGCGAAAATGTGCGTTTATCAAAGGTGGCGATCGCCCAGGGCAATCTGACCATCTCGGTCCAAGAAAGTCCCGCTGTCAGCCAACCCAACCCCCTGGCCAATGGCGAAACCGTTGTGGTGCCACAATCCGATGTGGTGATTTCCGAAGAAACCGGCAAACAGCTGTTGTCTTTGGACTCGGGGGCCTCATTGCAATCGTTGGTGGATGGGCTGAACACCCTTGGGGTTACACCGCGGGACATGATCGCTATTTTGCAAGCCATCAGAGCCGCCGGTGCCCTGCAAGCCGATATCGAGGTGATGTAATGTCATACTTCAGCACCCCCGCTATCGCCGCTAACCTGTCACAGTCTTTGATCGGTGATCCCAAAAATTTGGGCCGGCAAAAGGCCGAGCAAACCGCCAAAGAATTCGAGTCGATGTTCTTGACGCAGATGCTGAACGAAATGACTCGCGAGCTGAAACCCGATGCCAACTTTGGAGGCGGCCAGGGTGAACAGGCCTATCGGTCGTTTTTGAATACAGAATATGCAAACGCCATCACCAATGCGGGCGGCATTGGCCTTGCCGATACGGTGCTGGCGCAAATCATCCGGATGCAAGGTGAAAGCCCTGCGCCCCCAGCACATTCATAACGGAGAGATCACATGGTTTTGGCAGGCAACACGACAACAGAGCGTATAGAACAGCTGGTGCTTTTGACCCGGCGGTTGTGTGATTTGATGGAGCAGGAGGCCGAATTTTTCAAAGCCCGACGCCCCCAGGATGCTGCCGAGATCACCCAGGAAAAAGGCCGACTGGCCAATATCTATCGTCTGGAGTGTTTAGATATCGAGCGCAATCCCAGTCTTTTGGATGACATCCCCGCCGACCTCAGAGCCACTTTAACGGCGGAAACCAAACGCTTTCAGAATACGCTGAACAGCAGTGAAACGACTATCGAAGCCGCTCGCACCGTCACCGAAGGTTTGGTACACGCCATCGCCGAGGAAGTGGCCAAAACCCGCACCAAACACACGGGATACGGCCCCAACGCCCAGTTGGATCAAAACGCGCGGGCCAATGTGGGTGTGACCATCGACAAAAGCGCCTAGTTGCCTTTTCACAGCCAACCCAATTCGTCTAAAAAAACGCCCCCGTAATGGGGGCGTTTCAGTGTTGGCTGTCAGAGGGGGAGATCAGCCAAAAAGTCCACCGCCACCAGAACCAAAGCCCGAATTGTTCTGGCCAAAGAACCCTGTGGATTGATTGCCGGTGATGGCCTGGATGCGCACCAGCGCATTTTGATAATGGGCGATACGATCTTGCATGTACTGGGTCGGCCCGTTGCCTTGCTTACCCGGTTTATCATCGCCGTATTTAAAGGCCATGCGCTCTTCCTTGGTCATCACGCTTTCCCGATAGGCCCGTTTCAAAGTCGAGATCGCATAGTTCAGGCGCTCGTCGGCGTATTTACGGTTTTCTTCGGTATCGATTTTCAGCTCTGAAGGCAGACGCAAACCATAAATCGGACCGGTTACTGGCTCGATTTCGCGGCCTTTGCTGTCACGTTCGGTAATTCGAACCATTCCGGGCGCCAAGCCCAGGGCTTTCAAAACGTCTCGACCTTCTTCACCTTCTTGCAGCAACACCGATTGCCCTTTGCGGGCGGTGATTTTCAAAACCTGGCCGTCATCCTTATAGCGGACCTCGGCGCGGCCATCGATGCCCAGGCGCTGATTGATCTTGTTGGCCAGGGTGCGCAGGGTGTCATCAGCTTCGATGCGAATTTTCACCGGGCTGCGCTCGTTGCGGCTGAGATAGAAATAATCACCTGAGCGCAGAGAGCTGTTTTGTGTGATCAACTGGCTGGATGAATAATCAATGGTGCCGGTCGGCAAACCCAGCTTGGCCAAATCAGATGAGCCATCAGCCACACCAATGACCACATCCTGCAAGCGGGTGCCCGAGCGACCAAATTGTTTGGTGTAGTCAATGTTCAGGTCTGTGCCATCAAATGTCAGTTTGGCCAGAATACCATCGCGAGATCCGCGTTTCAGCTGGCCATCGAGCTCGCCATAGGTGCTGCCGCCCACATAAATGGCGCTCGCATCCGTGGTGCCGCCACCTGTGCCCTCGGTGCCCTCCTCACCTGGGGTCCAGGTGTTCGGTGTGCCTTCGGTCACGGTATAGTATGACACGCCGGCTTCGTCTTGTTCGCCGGTATCAAGCCACATCAAAAACTCGTTAGAGCCAGAACCACTGTGCGGGTTCTGAATTTGTGTGGTGAGGCTGGTAGCCCCACTGCCGTCATTGTCCTCGTCAAACTCGGGGCTCAGGCCCGTGTCTGTGGTCGAACCCTGAAGATAGAAGGTACCAGAATTGAACTCACCGCCCGTCAGGGTGGCACCATCAACATTGTAAGCGTCTTCTTGGTTAATGGTGTAGGTGTTGGTCCCACTGGTATAGGTCACATCCAACTCATGTACGATGCCATCGCTACCACTGTTGCTGACAATGTATATGGTTTGGTTTGCGCCTGTACTGGTATTGGGATCAATGATGATGTCCGCAGGATCCACATCCAGTCCAGGGGTGTCGGTATATAAGGCTTGCTGGGCAAATTGCCCCGTGCTGGTTTCCCATTTGCCAACAGACACATTAATAATACCTGCCGTTGGCGAACCATCACGCTTGGCAAGAACAGCATGAACATTGCCATCGCCATCAACGCTCAGAGCTTCAACAGTGCGATTGGTCAAACCGGTGATGCTGTTGGTTTGCGTCAGGCTGGTGTCATACAGTCGGACTTCATTTTGGTCCGCGACATCATCATAGAAACCAACAGCCAAAGTGTTATTTTCAAAGGTCACGAGGGGTGAGGTGCCAGTAGCATAAGAAATGGCCGATGACTGCTGCAGCAAATTGCCATCACTGTCGGTTTTCACCACATAGCCCGTGCCATCGGTGCCGTCAGTGATAAATCCATACAGATTGCCACTGCCGTCAAAATCATAGCTCTGCAGGGATCCCAAGCTCTCAACAGCTTGCAAGGCGGCTTCGATATTGGCGGCGTTATCGGCCTCGGTCAGCAAATTGCTGCGCATGGTCGAGAAATAATTGCCCCGGCTGTCCGCCAAATTCGAGGTGCCGATGGTCCCTGTCGAGGGGTCAAAATAAGCCGTCGCGCCTTCGTCTTGCTCGGCGGTATCGAGCCAGGTCACAAAGGTGTTGCTGCCAGAGCCCGTGTGCAAATTGGTAACACCCGAGGACAACGACACCACACCCGAGCCATCATCATCCTCGTCAAAGGTGGGGCTGAGGGCCGTATCCGTGCTGGCGCCATAGGTATAGAGCGTGCCATTGTTATAATCCGCGCGCTGAATGCTGGATCCCGACTGGTATTCATAGGTGCTGGTGTCATCAACCGTGAAGGTCCCGAAACCACCGTTGGTGGCATTGACTTCACGGACCAAGGCCCCGCCATCGCGATCCCCCACCAACATCAGACTGACATTGCTGCCCCCAGAGGTATGCACCGCGATGTCATTAATATTTTCATCAATCGAGGTTTGGTCACTGCTGTAAACATCATCACGACTGTAACCCGCGCCACTGTCATAGCCCCAGCGGCCCAACTGAATATTGACCACATTTCCGGTGCTGGTATCGATTTTCTGACTGGCAATATAGGCGTTACCATTGTCATCCAACTCGATGGCCATGATGTCATGATCATTACCCACATTTTGAGACCCGACTGATGACGGTGTGCTCAGGGTCAAAACGCCACCACTGGCCGAGCTGGCAGATTCATCAATTTCTGTATAAATATGATAGCCGTCTGTATCCCGAATATAGCCCATGACGGCTTTGCCATTTTCAAACGCAATGCGGGGGGTGGTGCCCTCTTTGTAGTCATAAGTCGTTGAGGTGATATCGATGGTGGTTGGGCCACTGTCGGTGGTCACTTTGAAGACGCGGAAGGTGTCATAGCCTGTGCCACCACCAGATGTATCTTCGATCAGACCAAAGATGTTGCCGTTTTCATCATAGTCATAATCCAGAACATTGCCGGCCCAGGCGTTGGCGTTTTGGATATCAGTCTCGTAGCCTGCCATGTCGTCGATCTCGGATTTGATCGCGTCATGATAGGTCTGCATGTAGGTGTTGCGGGCATCATCAGGCCCAAGCGCGCCAGGCGGCACGGTGCTGGTCGAAGCCACGGCGTCTTCGTTGTTGGTGGGGTCTGTGCCGGGTGTGCCCCCACCCGTGCCTTCAATGGCCTCGACACCTGTTAGCACCAGCGAGTCGAGAATGTCATCACTGACCGAGCCCACAAAAGCCACGGCCGCTGTGTCGTCGCCAGTATCCACACGGGCCACAAACCCGTCTTGCACGCCGTTTTGCGCGTTGGATAAACGGGTGGTGATGTTGCCCGCGCCCGATCCACTGTCGACGGTGAACTGCAAACTGGTTTGACTGGTGCCCCCGGCCACATAAAAGGCATCGCTGGCCGCCTTGATGGATTTGATGCCACCCGTGCCAAGATTGCCAAGATCATAGACCTTACCGGCCGTAGGGGTGGTTTCGCCTTCGGCAACGCTGAAAATGCGCACCGTGCTGTTGGAGCCTTCAAGGCCCGCAACATATATCGTCTCGTCTCCTGTGCCCTCAGAGCCCCCCGAGCCCTCACCGCCAGAACCACCACCCGAAGGCTCGGCCCCTGGGTCACCAGTGGTGGGGTTATAATAGGCGATGGTGGCTTCATCATCCTCGGCAATATCAATCCAGGCGGCGATATCGTCTGTGCCGGAACCACTGTATTCATTGATGATGCGCGTATCCATGCTGACGGCGCCGGTGCCGTCGTCACCCGCATCATAATCAGGGTCTAGGGATCCATTGCTGGCGGTGCCGTACGTGTACAGCGTACCGTTGTTGACGGTGGCATTGGTCAGCTCAGATCCGCTTTGGAAATCATAGGCGTCGTTGCTGTCGATGGTCAGGGTATTGCCAGCGTTGTCAAAAGTGAAATCAACCTTGCGCGCCAGGCCACCACCGTCGCGCCCACCCACCAGATAAATGGTTTGTTCGTCACCGGTGGCGGTATTGGGGTCGATGGCGATATCGTTGATAATCTCATCTAAATTCGAGCCGGACGCCGTGTAAATGGTGTCTTGGGCGAAATCATTATCGCCCACATCCCATTTGGCCACCGTCAAGTTTTCCACGTTATTGGTGTCGATGCCGCTGGAGGTATCATAATTGACACCTGCGATGATCAGGCTGCCTTCGTCATCGACCTTCAGGGCTGTTGGGCTGAAGCCTGTCGTGTCAAACCGATTGCCGTTTTGACTGGAAAAGAAGCTGAGACTCGTGCCGCCCGTGCTCTCAAAATTCAGGTCATGGGCCGTGTTGTTCACGTATGTCAGGTTGTGGCGATACGAAATCCCCAGGGTATCGCCATTGACATCGATCTGGGGCGTGGTGCCATCCAAATAGGCACTCAGTCCCCCAGCGCCTTGTGTATAATAATAGTTGCCAGATGGGTTCGTGTTGCTGGGGTCGTCCACTTTCAATACGCGGAACGTTTTCAACCCCCCACCCCCGCCGGTGGTGTCTTCGATCAAGGCATACATCGCCCCGCTGTCATCGAAGGTATAGTCCAGCATGTCCCCAGCCCACGAGCCAAAGGTGCTTTGCATCACCCCTTCGACGGTTGCAGCGGCCTCGGCTTTGCTGAAGATATCATCGTGATAGGTGTCGATATAAGCGTCTCGACTGTCTGGCCCCGAGGTCCCCCCCGTACCTGCTGCCGTCGCCTGCGCCACCGCGATCGAGGTAATTTTATCATCGCTTGAGGTGCCATACTGATCCGTGAATATCAGCACGCCGTCTTCGTCGTATTTGCGGATGTAATTGTCATAACCGCCTTGCATATCATCGCCCGACAGCGATGATTTGGTGCGCCCACCCACATAAACGGAACCATCCGCGCCAATGGCCACGGCCGTGGCCTCGTCATCCAACACGCCACCTCGGCGACGAGTCCATTCTTCCTCGCCGCTAGCATCAAACTTGGTGACAAAGCTGTCTACACCATAACCAATGTCCAGGGTCGTCAAGCGTCCCTCGACCGCACCCGCCACAGCCACCGAGCCATCGGTCCCCACGGCCAGGGCATAACCTTTGCCGTCAACCGCCGCCCCCAGAACACGGGTAAAGACCACCTGCCCCGCACTGTCGTATTTCGTCAGGGCGACATCGCGATCGCCCTTGATGGGCTGGCCATCAATCTCGGCATTGGTTTCAGACAACACAAAATAGGAACCATCCGTATGGGTGGCACTGGCGCGGATCAGGGTTTCGCCGCCATCGGTTTCCAAAAAGTCTGACCAAGCCGTGTCGCCCAGAGTGCCGTTGGCCTCGACAAAACCAGTGGTGCGGGAAATGGGCTCGGAATCACTATCGAGAATGTTTCTCTCAGTGCCCGAGATAAAGATGTTGTCGTCTTCGTCCTCTAGCCCCTCGGCGGCGGCAAAACTGATGCTCTCCAGCAGCGAGCCTGAAATCTTAAAGCCCCATTTTTTCTCGGCGGTGATCGCGGTGTTCTCCTCGTCTGCCGAGGCCCCATCATCAACGATTTCATAGCGAGAAAACCGGCTGACCATACCGGCGTTTTCCAATTTTTGGTTCAGAAACGAAGCCACATTGTCCATGGTGCGGGTGGTACCGCCCATATCATCGAAATCCACGTTAAAGGTGATGGAGCTGCCATCCGCCTTGGTGGTGGTCATTTTGAACTGCACACGGTCGGCAAACTGGCTGACCTCTTCCGTGTAGCTGCCGGTGTGCAAAGCCCCGGTTTTATAATAGGGATAATCGCGCGGCATATCGGTGGTGCTTTCCACCTTATCGGCGACCTTTCCTTTCAACAGCGTGGTGTTATCCAGATCTAGGTCACGGAAATAGTTATTGACCTCACTCCAACCTTCATCAAACTTTTTCACAGCCCGGTCTTTTTCCAGGCTCGATGTGCCTTTGGCGCCGGCAAACTCCGACAAGGCTGACAGAGTGCGCAGCGCCGTGTGCAAGGCGAACATTTTCTTGTAATCTTTATCCAGCGCGTAGTTGCTGCCGCGCGCGGCATTTTCATCGATGAAATCTTTACCCGAAAAGGCATTGCGCACCAGCGCCTCATTTTCAGGCGGGTTATTACGCGGGTCCCACGGAGGAAGCGGTTGAGAACGCTGAGAAGATGAGGAATCGGCCTTGGTCGGCAAGACACCATTGACCCCGCCCAGGCGTAGGTTCACGCGGGCGCTGAGGTAACTCGATAACAGGTCCGTGCCAATTCCGAGAATGGCCATCGCAAAATCTCCCCTTTCTGCGCACGTTTCAATTTACAGGAAAGGCAAGAAGAAAGTGTAAAGCGATATGGTTAATAGGACCCTGTTTTTTCGTTACTTTTGCGTTGATGAATAGGGCGAGATTTGCCCGTACATCAAGCTATCGACGAACTGGCCATTGGTAAAATGATGATCCTTCAAGCGCCCCTCGAGGGTAAAGCCCAAATCCGGCAACAGCGCCTGTTTCCGCGTGTCATGATCATAAATTTCCGCCCAGATGCGATGCAGGTTCATCTCCTGAAAGCCATAATTCAACAGCAAACGACCGGCTTCCGGCGCATAGACGTCGTCGATATACAGATCCTCGGCCCCGATATAGATCGAAAAATCAGCACTGCGGCGAACGGGATCGATGTAACACAAGCCACAAGCCCCCAGTAGGCGGGCATTGTCCGGTGTAGTGATAGCGAACATCCGCACCGCCGGTGATGTCAAGACCACCTCGTGGTACCATCGCCGCTGATCGGCCATAGACAGCTCGCGCACTTCACGAAAATACGTGCGATAGTCTGGCCGATTGCGCCAGCGCAGCAGGGTTTCCAAGTCCCCTTCTTCTATGGCGCGCAGCCCGACATGTTCACCGGTGATCACAACAGATCCTCCCACATCAACGGCTCGCCCGCTTTCAAGGCGCGATTGAGACGTTTATCCGTAACCGTGGGCAAGGCATAGGGTTCCACCGAGCCCACGGGACGGGGCCGCAAAGGCTCGAGATCACCACCGCTCAGCACCTGCCCTTCAGGCAAATCCCGCTTGGCGCATAAGGCCCGGCGTTGCACCACGGCGCTATCGTGTTCGTTGGCTTCGATGCGTTTCACACCATCACCAAGGGCCAGTTCTAACTCGCGGGTGCGCGCCACCATCTCGGCCCAGGTTTTCGGCGTCATCGAGAACGCATGATCCGGACCTTCACGACTGTTGTCATCCGTAAAATGCTTTTCCACAACCCGCGCCCCAAGGGCCACAGCCCCCAACACAGCAGCATGCCCCGGCGTGTGATCCGACAAGCCCAGCACCATGCCCGGATAAGCGGTGGCGTAACCTTTCAGCACATACAAATTCACGCATGAAAAATTCTCGAGACTGCCCGTGTAATTGGTGTTGCATTGCATCAGACACAGCTTGCGTGTGTGGGCCAATGCGGCCTCAACGGCGCGCTGTACATCCACCATATCGGCGGCACCTGTGGCCAGAAATACCGGTTTGTTGCGAGCAGCGATGGCCCCAATAAATTGCGTCCAACCAATATCGCCCGAGCCAATTTTGAAGGCCTGCAACAGACCATCCATCAAGTCCAAAGCCGCAAAGTCATAGGGCGTGGTCATAAATTCAATGCCCGCCTTTTTGGCCTCGGCGTACAAGGTCTCGGTCCAGTCTCGTGGGGTTTGGTACTTTTCGAACACCTCATATACTGAACCTTGCCAATCCGCTTGATGCGCCATTTGCCCGCCCAGCGCCTTGAAGCCCGTATCAGAGACAATATCACGCGCCAGAAAGTGTTGGAATTTGGCGACATCGGCCCCGGCCTCCTTGGCCAGCCAGATCAGGTCCTTGGCACGGGACAGGTCACCATCATGAGACGAGGCAATGTCGGCAATGAAATAGGTTGGACGGTCCAAAGCAATTTCTCGCTCGCCGACCCATAGCTGGTGATCATATCGCATGGCGTGTTTCCTCCGCCACCAATTGGGCACAAACGCTGTTCAAATTTGGTAAAGACCAGGGCAGATGCGCTTGGAGCTTACGGCTGTCCATGCCACCGGCGCGCACCCGCGGCGGCACTAACCCTGCCACCGTGCCCGTTTTGACCTCAGCCGCCACCTCAGCTTGCTTCAGCAACTCCTGAATAAACTTCAGCTTTGAAAACACATCTGATGCACCCAGATTATAAAGCCCTGTGATGGGCATAACCGCGGCCTCCAGGATCGCTTTGGCTGCTGTTTCCACATCCAAAAGCGAGCAATAGGCATCGGCAAAGCCTGTAATCTCGCCTTGTTCTCGTGCCGTCTTCAGCACCCACGCCCCAAAGGGTAAGGCCTCGTTATGCTTAACTGCCGAGGTGAAGTTGGTGCGAAATATCAAAACATTCGAATAGCCTAATGCAAAGCTTTCACCTGATAATTTCGTTTTTGCGTATATGTTATAGGGCTGAATTTGGCTCGATTCTGTGTGGGCCGCAGCCCCCTCACCTGCATAAATATGATCGGTTGAGATGTGGACCAATCGTGTCTGGTCCGGCGACAAGACCTCGGTCAACACACGCACCAAATCGCTATGCAAGGCCTGGGCGCGGTCAGGCTCGGCTTCGCAGGCCGCAAGGCTGACCATGGCCGCACAATTGATCACCACAGATGGGCGGGTATCAGTCAGCAATCGCTGAACCGCGGCCCCATCGGTCAGATCCAGTTGATGATCAGCATTCTGGCGCGCAACCGTTTCGACAACTTGGCCCTGGGTGCGCAATTGGCGCACCAGACGCGCCCCCAACAGGCCGGTCCCCCCCAGCACCAACCACGGCCGCCCGGATCCCGGCATCACGCCGCCAATTTACAGGGTCGTGTGGCGAATGTCGGCCGCAAGGCCTGCGCCAGGCGATCCAGGTCGACCTTATGCGCGTTGATGCCCAAAATATCCGGCCGTCTGAGGCACAAACTGGCAAGCTCGGCGGCACGGGCATACTCGGCCCGCGCGGGCCCCATAGCCTCGACCAAAGCGCGAAAAAAGCGCAAATCATCACCATAGTCCAAGGTCCAACGCAAGCGCGCCAACATGCCACCTGGTCCCGTAAAGTTCACACGGTTCAGGTCCGCGTGACGACGAATCCAGGGCGTGACATGTTCCCGCTCATAGCCCTCTTGGGCCACGGCATCGGCCTGATGCAACAGACTGGCGGGCATCAGCTCACAATCCAAACCATGCGGCCAACTTGGGGGCATATTGTTGCAAGCATAGTCCGCCTTATGACGAAAAAAAGTCTCGATCACATGGTTGCAAATGCGCGGGTCGATCAGCGGACAATCGCTGGTCACGCGCATGACAAATTCCGCCCCTGTATCCCTGGCCGCCTTGGCGGTGCGGCTCAGGACATCATGATCACTACCGCGCACGACCTTGTAGCCGGCCTGCCAGGCCAGGTCCGCCACGGCGTCACTGTCGGGCGCTTCAGACACCGCCACGACCACATATGCGCCTTCAATGTGCTGACATCGATCTAGACACCACAACAGGGCGGGCTTGCCGCCAATGTCTTCCAACACCTTGGCGGGCAAGCGGTTTGAGCCGCCACGGGCCTGCACAATCACATGCACGGGGGCTGTCATGCCTCGGCCTTTTGCAAGGGCGCGCGTGCCAGCAGGCGTTCACACAAGGCCGGCACAAAACCGCTGATGCGAAACACACTGGCCATCCAAAAATAGGGGATCGCCAGGGGCTTGCCCTTCAGCAATGCGCGCAGGGGCCGCACGATCGGGTAGCGCACAAACAGATGATAAACCATGCTCCAGGCCCGTCCCGGGTGCTTGGTGCAAAAGCCCGCATCATCGCGGCCGTACCAACGGAACTTTTTGATATACGCCTGCAGGTCCGGGAAATGCTCCTGAGCCACCACCGTGCGACCAATGCCAAAGCGAAACCGTTTCAACCGCATCAACCGATAGGAAAAGTCCGCATCATCCGAGACCTCGGGGTCGTTGTCCTCAAAACGGATATGATCAAACAGGGATTTCTTATAAAGGGCCGGCGCAGTACCGATCATGGTGCGGGGCCCGGGGATATGGTGAAAAACCTCCATAGCCGCATTTTCCGACTGCACCCAAAACCCGTCACCGGTCATGCGCACACCAGCCTGCACGACATCAAAACCAAAGTCCTGCATATCACGCCACAGACTGTCCAGCGTATCACCACCCACGCGGTGGTCGGCATCAATCATGGCCACCAGGTCATAACTGGCGGCATCGATGCCCTTTTGCCGATCTCGGGCCACACCGCCCTTGTCGCTGATGATCACTTGATCGGCGTATCGTTTGGCGATTTCAACCGTGGCGTCACTTGAGCCCCCATCGACAACGATCAGCTCTTCTATGCCAGTGGCCTTCAGGGCCTTCAGGCAGGGCTCGATGCGGCGGGCTTCGTTCAGCGCAATGACCACCGCCGACATCGGCGGCCGAGGATCCAAAGCGGGGTGTGTGCACATACTATATCCTCCGTAAAGCCGCGAGCGCGCAACCGGCCGCGTGTCCACGGCCATGACTGCTGACATCACTGAGGTCACCGGGTCCCGTAACCGCACGCCAACCATCTTCGGTTTCTCGGTAAAAGGCTTGTTCGATGACCTCAAAGCCTGGCGCGGCCATCAAACCCGCCCAGCTGCTGGCATTGTACTCATACTGACAGGCGTACAAACCCAAGCTGTCTTGCAAAATCGCCGGGCCGCCCCGCCCCATGGGCACGGTGACCACCACTATACCGCCAGGCTGAAGGGCTTTGGCACATTGGGCCATCACACGCGCATCCGTGTCTGGGTCGCGGTGGGTCTTCACATCCTTAAGGTCTTTGGGGCGATCAAAGGCCCCGCCCCCTACCGACCCCGGCGCGTCAAAGCCGACGTGTTCCAAAGTCGAAACCAAGGCCACCAAATCATACGTCTGGTCTGGTAAATCGCAGCTGCGTACATCACCCAGCTGCACAGGCACTTGCAAAATCGCTTCGCGCCAGGGTTCAGGATAGCGGTTGGTGACGCTGGCCGGGGGGATAATATCCAAACCCGTGATCGCGACCCCCGCATCCTGGGCCGCCAACAACAGGCCCATATAGTCGGGGCTGGCGAAGGTAAACCCCACATCCAGCATCCGTTTGGCATTACGGATATATTGGGCCGCAAAGGCGACCTCGATGGCACGTTCACTGGCACCCGCTGCCACCGCGCCACCATCGGATGTCAGCACCCCCGAGGCCAAAACGGCCATGGCACGGTCAAGATTGGCGCGATGTTGCGGGCGAAGGCAGTCCATATCCATGCTATCATTAGGCCCGCAAAGCGCTAATAGCCGGTTAATGGCAACGCCCCGTTAACCATATGGACCGCACACTGTGGCCACGCTTTCTTTGCCATCTTATGGCCAAACCAAAGAGTACACCCATGAGCGCGACCCCCGCCACCGATGATTTCAACCGCCTGTTTTTGGGCCGGGATTTTGCCGACCCTATAATGGATTTGAACGATAAGGTTGTGTTGGTTACCGGCGGCACTGGCTCGTTTGGCAAACGCTTCGCCGAGGTCGTGGCCCAAAATTTCACGCCCCGGAAACTGATCATCTTTTCCCGGGATGAACTGAAGCAGTATGAAATGGCACAAGCCTTCCCAAAGGACCGCTATCCGTTCATGCGCTTTTTTATTGGCGATGTGCGCGACGTTGACCGCCTGGAAATGGCCATGCGCGATGTTGACTATGTCATTCACGCCGCTGCCCTGAAACATGTGCCCATTGCCGAGTATAATCCCTTTGAGTGCATCAAAACCAATGTTTGGGGTGCCGAAAATGTAGTGAACGCCGCCATTCGGCGCGGCGTGAAACGTGTTGTGGCGCTCTCGACCGACAAGGCCGCCAACCCACTGAATCTCTATGGAGCGTCCAAACTGGCGTCTGATAAAATCTTTTGCGCTGCCAATGCCTTATCCGGCCATGATGGCACCCGGTTTTCTGTTGTGCGCTATGGCAATGTTGTGGGCTCTCGCGGTTCTGTGATCCCCTATTTCGCCAAACTGATCCAGGAGGGCGCCCAAGAGTTGCCCATCACCGATGACCGCATGACCCGGTTTTGGATCACCCTGGATCAGGGGGTGAACTTTGTGCTCTCAAGCCTCGAGATGATGCGCGGTGGCGAAGTGTTCGTGCCCAAAATTTCTTCGATGCGCACGGCGGATCTGGCGAAGGCCATGGCCCCTCACCTGCCCCAGAAAATCATCGGCATTCGTCCTGGTGAAAAGCTGCACGAAGTGATGGCGCCCGAAGATGACGCACGCGCCACAGTCGAGATTGATGATCGCTATATCATTCTGCCCCATCACGAGGACAAGCTGCGGTCTACATACCTTGAGCGCGGCGCCAAACCGGTGCCCGAAGGGTTTTCTTATACCTCGGACAAAAACCCCGAGCGCCTGGATGCCCGCACTCTGCAAGAGTTTCTGGCCAAAACCTGGGCGGCCTAATCGTACATCAGCCGACAATATCCCCAAGACAATTCCCTACCTTGTTGTGGGTCAGGATGCCGTGACCAGACCCGGCCTACAATACCCTTAAATTAGAATAACATTATATAAATCCCAAATCGGCTCCACCTTCATGCCTCAGAATTCAATTATAAATGATAAAAGAAAAATGCCCGGAGCCAAAGCGCCGGGCAGTTTAAATTTGGTGTGAACCCGTAGACTGTTTAGTGATTATTGGAACAGGTTCAGAATGATCTGCGGGGCCTGGTTGGCAATTGACAAAGCCTGGGCGCCCAGCTGCTGCTGCACCTGCAAGGCTTGCAAGCGCGCGCTTTCCTTGCTCAGGTCTGCATCCACCAGGTTCCCAATGCCGGCCTCGATGCTGTCTTGCATCTTGCTGACAAAAGTCGAGTGGAGCTCGTAAGCTTTGTGAGCCGCACCCAAACGCGACAAGGAAGCATTCAAGTTGGTAATGGACGAGTTCACCGAGCTCAGGAAGTTATCCGACATGGTGTACGTGCCCAAGGACGCCGTGGCATCCAATACGATGATCGAGCTGCCCAAAGACAGGTTCTCGGACCGCGCGGTCAGCAGTGACGTGTTATCCGGATTGGCCAAGGCATAATAATTGGTTGCCCCCGAGCCCACCAGGGTCGCGCCGTCAAACTCGGCGTTGGAAATCACCTTAGTGATTTGGTCCCGCAGGGCCTTGAAGTCTTCGTTCAAGGCCGCACGTGAAGCGCTATCCAGCGAGCGGTCCGTGGCCGCAATGGCTTTTTCTTTCAGGTCAATCAGCAGGTTCGAGACAATATCAGCTGCCGCCAAAGACACATCCAGGATGCTTTTCCCGCGGTTCAGGGACTGGTTCACAGCCTCGAACCCACGCAGGTCACCCCGTTGCTTTTGCGCGATCCCATAGATCGCCGCGTTGTCTTTGGCATCCTTGACCTTCAAACCGGTTGAGATCCGATCTTGAGTCATAGCCAATTTGCTGGTGGTTGAATTCAAGTTCTGCAGCGCCACCATCGCCTGCACATTTGTGTTCACACTCGTCGCCATTGTGGTCGTCCTCTTTTTTCCTACCCGTCGGCCATATGTTTAACTTGGCCTTTTGGGGCTGTTGGCTGTAACGCAAGAGCAATGCCAACTCTCGGTTTCATTGATTATCTGGCGAAAAAGGGTAAGCAGGCCGTTAATGGCCCGCGATCAATGGGTAAAAAAAGGCCGCCATCACGTTTGATGGCGGCCAAATCTGCCGAGCCTGAGGACGAAAGGCCCGGCTAAATATTACGATCGGCAAGGACCCCGGAGATGTCGCGCAGGTATTCCACCTTGCGCAAAAAATCATCCCTGGGCCACTGCGCCTTGACATTTCCCTCCTTGTCCACAGTTTTGTAGACAAAGGAACCAGAGCTGGGGTCTGGCTCAATGACAAGACGGCTGTCTCCACCTGTCAGGCGTTCTGCAAGCGCCCGATTGGCTTCTTCAACGGCCTTTCTTACCTCGGCGTCGATCTGGGGGCCTGACTTTTCAGGCCCTTGTAGTTGATCTTCGCCTTCACTCCGCTCCAGCCGGCTGGCGTATGCAGCCGATTGGGCTCGAACGGCTTCCGCGGTGGCTTTCATTTGTGTGCGAAAGCTTTCCACGGATTGGGCTGTTTGATCGACTTTGGACTCTCGTCTAACTTCACGAGCGACCGCTGTCTCCTCAGCTTTTTTTCGTTTTGAGACCTCTTGTTCGGTCTTCTCCGTTTTTTTGGCTTCGGGAACAGTCTCTCGGTGAACGCGAAAGCTGTCCGACGAATTCACGGAAGGTGATTGTGGGACTTGGTTCATGACGTTGCCGTCGCTTTTTTCGACGTCTCCCCTTTCAAAGCTTGTTTTACGTCGTCCTCACGTTGTCTGTCCTTAAGCTTACAGTGAAATCTTGGGCGATGGTGGGAAAGCCGGATCGTTGTCACTTTACCCACCACCATTGTTTAGGCTTATCTAAACAGAGCCAAGATTGACTGAGGCTGCTGGTTGGCGATCGACAGCGCCTGGAGACCCAACTGCTGCTTGGTCTGCAAGGCCTGCAAGCGCGCGCTTTCCTTACTCAGGTCAGCGTCAACCAGGTTACCGATACCCGTTTCAATGGTATCCTGAAGCTTGGAGACAAAGTTGTAGTGAGTCTCGAACGCTTTCGAAGCGGTACCCAGACGGGCCATCGAAGAGTTCAGGTTGTTGATCGAGCTTTCGATCGAGGTCAGGAAGTTCGACGACAGGGTCGAAGTGCCCAACGAGGCCGTGGCATCCAACACCAAGACCGAAGAGCCCAAGGTCAACACTTCGTTGCGGATCGTCAGCGTCGAGGTGTTATCGGGGTTCGCCAAAGCGTAGAAGTTCGCAGAACTCGAATCCAACAGGTTCACGCCGTTAAAGTCGGCGTTGGAAATGGTTTTGTTGATTTGGTTCCGAAGGGCTTTGAAGTCTTCGTTCAAAGCTGCACGCGATGAGGAGTCGATAGACGTATCCGATGCCGCAATGGCCTTCTCTTTCATCTGAATCAGAAGGTCAGAAACGGTCTCAGAGGCCGCAATGGCCACGTCCACAGTGGACATCCCGCGTTGCAAAGATTGTTTCACAGCGTTGTAGCTGGCCACGTCAGCCCGCTGCGCCTGCGCAATACCATAAATCGCACCATTGTCTTTGGCGCTGGCAACAGCCAGGCCGGTGTTGATGCGGTTTTGGGTGGTGAATAGGGACTGCTCCGTCATGCGCAAGTTCTGCAGCGCGACAATCGCCCCAGCGTTCGTATTGATGCTCCCTAAAGCCATGGGATTTTCCTTTCGCTTTGTTTCGAATGTCCCCGTATTTTCACGAGGAGGCTTTTTGCCTGACCCCTACAAGGCAAGATGCGCGCCAGACGCGCATTAACCATGATTTTTCCCCTATCCGTTGAGAACCGGTCTTAGGGTTTTTTTCATATTTACATTTGGGGGTGAAAATCTTGCCGGGTCACAGAATGCCATCGGCAGAATTTGCCGCCTAGTCGGCAGAACTTGCCGTGCAACATGGTTAAAACTTTGAAAAAAAAAGGGGGGCAAGCGCCCCCCAAGTCCCACAAGTCTTCCAAAATCAGGATTGAAACAACGCCAGTACAACCTGCGTCGAGCGATTGGCGATGGCCAGCCCCTCTTGGCGCAGCTGAAGGCGCGTTTGCTCGGCCTGAAACCGAGCGGACTCACGAGCCATATCGGCATCCACAAGGTTGCCGATGCCCCGTTGCACAGCTTCTTGGTGCCGAAGCAACATGTCGCTCTGCTGATCAAACCGGCGTTGACCGGCTGACAATCGAGTCATCGCCAAGGACAGATTTTCGATAGAGCTATCAATCTCGCTGATCAAAGCGTTCGACAAGGTCTGTGTTCCCAGACTGGCTGTCGCCGCCATGGTCAGAATACCTCCACCCAATGACAAATCTTCACCTTGGACAGTTATGGACCCTCCACTTTCATCAGACAGGGCAGAATGGCTTGACGTCGAGCCATCCACCAAGTTGACGTTGTTGAACTCGGCGTTGGACAAGATTTTTTCTATATTGTCCCGAAGACCTTTGAAGTCCTCGTTGATCGCCTGACGGCTGACAGAATCCAGTGTTCCATCAGCTGCCGCGAGGGCCTTTTCCTTCATTTGGATCAACATATCCGATATCGTGTCCGCCGCAGCCAAAGCAGGGTCAATGACCGAGCTGCCCCGGTTCAGTGATTGGATTACACGTCCCAGCGAAGCGACCTCAGAGCGTTGTGTCTGGGCGATCGACCAAATCGCGCCATTGTCACGTACGTCTGCGACCATCTTGCCCGTGCTAATCCGTTTGCTGATTTCTGCGGCTCTCATTTCGGATGTATTGAGTGAATGGAGCGCCGTTATGGCACTCATGTTGGTGTTCACTGAAAAGTTCAGCATTTCGTCCTCTCCATTTTGGAAAATGCGCATGACACGCCGGCCAGTTTTGGCCTGAAGAGGCAATCGCAAGTTGTGTGCCGCAGACCCTGCGCCCGAGGAGAAAAAATACTGTTTTAAATCAAACAAAAAAAGGGAAGCTCTCACTTCCCTTCCTCTGAAACATAGCGCCTAGGTCAGCCTGACTCGGCAGACTTGGGCAACATAGGCAAATGATGCCGGATCAGCCGCTGGCCTTCAGGTCGGCTTCCACTTGGGTTTTGGAGGTCAAGCCTTCCATAATTTGCTTGTTGATATCGATCAAAGCGTCAAAATCCTCTTGGCCGCGCATCACTTCACTGGAATGACGATTGACCCAGATGCTTAGGGAAATGATACCTGCGCGAATTTCATTGGACAGGGCATTATCCTTGTCCGCACATGCGGTCGCCAGGGCGCTCCACATCCGGCGGTTCCAGTCCACCGCTTTGATGCGGATTTGCGTGGCATAAGCCGGAGCCTCCTTGGCCCGGATCAACTCGCGCGTGACCTGTGTAAACAGGCGATATTCAGTTTCCCGAGGGGTTTCACCCTGCGACGCGGTTTTCTTGTACGCCTGAAGCGACATCCTGCAACCTCTCTTCTTCGTATTCCATCAGACGGCGGATTTTGACCAAGGCCTTGTAGTTTTCGCCCGCCATCAAATCACGGTTTACAGCTATGCATTCGGTCAGGATTTCCGGATTCGAAATCGCACCCATAAATTCACTCATGCGCACTACAAATTCTTCGTAGTACTCGTCAACGCTCTCGGGGTTCAGATACATCATCATCACCGGGAAATAGATCCGCTTGGCCGGGGAATTGGCATCTGTAGACTGCATGATGTCCTTTTCCCGTAGAACATTTGACCGGTTCATGATGGTCAAACTGGCGCGATGATCGCCATTTTCCACCACAGCCCCGTTGATCACAAAGCGCTCACCTGGCTTGAGGGTCAATTTTAAAGGCATAGAATTCCTCCGTCACAGCCGTCTTTTGGCAATATCAAGAGCGCGTGAGTACCTACACTACGCATGCTCATCTGAACATTTTCTAAAAAATCATGGTTAACAAAAGAATATCGACATCAGAAAAATTCCCAACCCCTCTTAAGGTGTTCTTAAGACCCAAGCGCGTTTAAATTAAAGAAAATTTCGATTCTCACTGTGCAAGGATTGGTTCCATGACCACACCATCGCCAAACGCTCACGACAACGCGTCCAATACCAACAAAGACCCTTTGAACGTAAATTTTGAACAAGTGGACGCCACCAAGGCCGCCTCGGCCCATGCCGCTGAAGTTCTGGTCAAGAATACGCAATCCTTGAACGCGCAGAACACCGTGCACCCCAAGTTCAAGGCCTTGCTGCAAGACGGCGTCAAACTGATGAATGCCGAGCAGTATGACGAAGCTGCGCAACAAGCGCTAGCCGCCCTTGAAATGGACGAGCGTTCCCCCATCGCTTGGCAGCTGCTGGCGATTTGCATGGAGCGTCTGAGCTTCACGGCGCGCGCGATTTCTTGCTACGAGAAGGTGCTAGAACTCGACCCAGACATCAACGAGACCTACCACAATCTCGGTCTGTTGGCCTGGAAGCTGGAGCTGCATGATGCGGCTTTGCAGTTCTTGCAAATCTACATGGCCCGCGAGCCTGACAGCATTGATGGCCCCAACAACTTTGCCAGCGTTCTGCGTGACATGGGGCGCTATGAAGACGCCATCGAGGTGTTGCGCAGTGCCATCATGAGCAATGAAGACAGTCATCTGTTGTGGAACAGTCTGGGCACGATTTTGAATGACTGTGGTCAGCTCGAAGACGCCTTGACCTTTTATGATGAAGCCATTCGTCTGAAACCGGATTTCGCCCGCGCTTATTTCAATCGTGGCAACGCCAAGCTGTTCTTAGGCCCCCTCGAAGGGGCACTCCAGGACTTTGATAAAGCCCTCGAAAACCCTGACAGCGATTACGACAAAATGCATATGAGCTATGCACGGGCGCAATGCCTGTTGGCGATGGGAAACCTGAAAGAAGGCTGGCCCGCCTACGAGGCCCGCATGGATCCGCGCTATCCGGGGGCTGCGAAATTCGTGCTGCCATTGACCCGCTGGCAACCCGAAGATGGCTTGGAGGGCAAACGCTTTGTGTTGGTGGGTGAACAGGGTCTCGGGGACGAAGTGATGTTCCTGAGTGTGCTGGCTGACCTGAAAAAAGCCATCGGCCCCGAGGGCAAATTGTCTGTGGCCTGCGAACGCCGTTTGGTGCCTCTGTTGAAAGCTGTGCACAAGGACATTGAGTTCGGCCCCCACCTAACCATTCGTGACAATGGCCAGCCGGCCCGCTTGGTGCCCTGGGTCAGCGCGCGCCCCAATGATTTCGACTGCTGGGCACCGATGGCCAGTGTGATGGCCACCTTGCGCCCGACGCTGAAATCGTTCCCGAAAAAAGCCTTCTTTAAGCCCAATAAAAAACGGGGAGGCGCTTGGAAGCATGAGCTAACCCACGGCAAAGACGTGCCGTTGATTGGCTTGGCGTGGAAAAGCTTGAAAACCGATGCAAAGCGTTCGCGCTTTTATGCCCCCTTTGAGCATATGGGCCCGCTGTTTGACACACCAGTCAAATTTGTCTGCTTACAGTATGGCGATGTCGAGGCCGAGATTGAATACGCCCGTGAACATTTCGGCGTGGACATTCTGATGCCTGAAGACATTGATCTCAGAAATGATCTTGAAAACCTGACGGATTTGGCCTCGGCTATGGATCTGGTCATCGGCCCCATGAACGCCAGCACCAATCTGGCCATGGCCGCGGGTGTCGAAACCTGGATCATGGATGGCTCGGGTTTGGCCTGGGCTTATTTGGGCGAGCGCACGTCGGTCCCCTGGTACAAGGACGGCAGCGTCTTCTCGCCAGAAACCCAAAGCCAGTGGGAACCTTTGATCGCCGATATGGCCAGCGAGCTGAAATCTCGGTACACGCCCAAAGGCCGACGCCGCAAGATCGCCTAAGCTTCACCATCATCAAATGTTAAAAGGCCCTCGCGATGAGGGCCTTTTTGATGGTCAGTCGCACCGCTAAGACTGGGCCTCACTGCCCCCGTAACAACCGGCCAAATTCCCACGCGCATTGTGCATACCGCCAAAACAGGCGCTTAGGCTCGCTGCTTAAGCGCCACAGCCACTCTAGACCTGCAGTTTGCATCCATTTTGGTGCACGCTGCACATCACCCGCAATAAAATCCAAGCCGGCGCCTATGCACAGATAGCCCACCGAGGCCTCGGCGCTGGCGGGATGGCGGGCGGCATGAGCCGCAAACAGCTCTTGCTTCGGGGCACCCAAAGCTAGAAAACACAGACGCGCGCCAGAGCCCGCGATGCGGTCAATCGCGTCAGCCGCCGCCTCGCCATTCGGATCAAAGCCCATAGCCGGGGCCTCAAGGCCCGCCACCTGCAGACCGGGAGCCACCGCTTTCAGTTGCCCCATTGCCGTTTCTAAAACCTGTTGCCGGCTGCCAAACACATACACCGGCCAGCCCTGTTGGGCCGCCAACTGACACAAAGGCACAATCAAATCCGATCCCGCCACACGTTCAACATGCGCCCCAGCCTTTCGCGCCAAATGCACGATGGGCGCACCGTCAGCGGTGATGAGTTCAGCACCGGCATAGGCTTCGCGGAAGTCCGCCGACTGGCGCAGCTTCACAGCATGATCGAGATTGAGCGTGTAGAGGCGGAAACTGGTCTGGGCCGCTAGAAGATCGTGTACGGCCTGCAGCACATCACCTTCGGTGAACAGGTTGACCCCCTGCCCGGCCACAGTGACGGCCGGCAAATCCGGTTTGGGCACAACGCCCGCAGTCGGTTTTACCCGTGATTTGAGATCAAAACTGGCATAGGCATCCATCATTCACCCCATTATAGGGCCCAGAGGTTACCATTTCGGTATACGCCGAAGATTTTACGGCTCTGAACCTGGTGCTAGGGTGACTTCTAGACCATCTAAGGCCTCAGACATCAAGATCTGACAACTGAGACGCGAATTGTCCTCGACCTCAAAGGCATCATCCAAACGCTCCTCTTCCTCCTCAGATTTCTCTGGAAGCTTCTCAAGCCACTCGGGCGCGACATAGACATGACAGGTGGCGCACTCCAGCGCGCCGCCGCATTCGGCCTTGATGGGCAAGCCATAATCGCGAATGACCTCCATCACCCGCCAGCCTGAAATGCCGACCAATGTGTGGCGCTTGCCCTCTTGGTCCGTGACATGCAGTTTTGGATCGGCCATCAGAACGACTCCCTAAGCTGGGGATATTGAGGCTGGGGATTTTGATTTCTCGTCTCGCACACCCAATCGGGTCTGCAGCTCAGACGATGACGTGGTGTACTGAAACCGCAAACGCTCGCCTGGTCGACAATAGCGAAAGGCCTGCTGTGCCATCAGGGCCCCTTCATGGAACCCGGACAAAATCAGCTTTAGCTTGCCGGGATAGGTGCAGATGTCACCGATGGCAAAAATCCGGGGCGTGGTGGTCTCGAATTTTTCGGTATCGACCGCAA
Organism: uncultured Caulobacteraceae bacterium; assembly: GCA_937138625.1. Classification (GTDB taxonomy): domain Bacteria; phylum Pseudomonadota; class Alphaproteobacteria; order Caulobacterales; family Caulobacteraceae; genus CAKZPF01. The sequence goes on from CAKZPF010000004.1 coordinate 94,219, forward strand.
ACAAACCGTTTTCCATCTCAAGCCCCAAAGCCTCCAGCGGGCCCATCTTCATGGTCAAGCCAAAAAACGCCAGGAACGCATCCGCCGGCACGTGCTCGACGCCCTCAGGCGTTTTGATGTTCACACCCGTCAGGTTTGGGGCTTCACCCTCAAAGCCCGTGGCCTGGCCTTGTACAAACCGCATCTTGCCAGCCTCCACCAGGGCAAACATCTTGCTGACACTGTCTGGGGCGGCGCGGAAATCCGGCCGCCGGTGCACCAAGGTCACCGAGCGCGCCATGGGCTGTAAATTCAAACACCAATCCAGCGCACTGTCACCACCCCCGGCGATCACCAAATCCTTGTTGGCGAAGTCTTGCATATGCTTGACGGCATAAAACACCGAGGCACTCTCAAAGGCCTCAATGCCCTTGATCGGTGGTTTTTTTGGCTGAAAAGTGCCGCCACCCGCCGCCAACACCACAACGGGGGCGGTGATGCGCGTGCCGGCATCGGTGACCACCGTCCACTCGTCATCACCTTTTTCAAATCGGGTGGCGGTTTGGCCCAAATGAAAAACGGGGTCAAAGGGCGCGATCTGCGCCATCAGATTGTCTGTCAGCTCTTGGCCCGAGACCACAGGAAACGCCGGGATGTCATAGATGGGCTTTTCGGGATAAAGTTCGGCGCATTGTCCACCGGGTTTATCCAGCACATCAATCAGATGGCATTTCAGGTTCAGAAGCCCCAATTCGAATACGGCAAACAGCCCCACCGGCCCCGCGCCAATGATGATCACATCGGTTTGGTGGGTTTGTCCGGCGGGCATAAGTTTCGTGGCGTGCGCCTGTGCATCGTGTGTCATAAGAGGCTGGTACGACACTTGATCCCAACCGCGCAAGAGGTCACAACGTCACATATCCCTGGCAAAAGGATCCATCATGACCCAACAGACCAAGCCATCCGCCCTGTCCCTGATTCCCGATCAGATCGTCATGCCCGAGGACTGCACCCTGATGACCGAGGTGCGCGCCGGCGTGGACGCCATCGATCGGCATTTGGTGGAGCTCTTTATCCTGCGCACAGGGTATATGGAGGCCGCCGCCCGCATCAAACCCACACGCGAACACGTTTATGATCAGTGGCGGGTCGATGATGTCCTGGAAAAGGTCAAAGCCCAAGCCGAGGCCCGGGGCCTCAGCACCGCCTTTTCACAACCTGTGTGGGAGGAGATCATCAAGCGCTCAATCGCGCACGAATACGATACCTATGACGAGGTGCGCAGCGACTGAAGCGCTGATTTGTGCTCAATCACCGAAATGTCGCTCAGAACCTGGTCCAAGGCTTCGCGGATCTGCCCGGCACCCACGGCCTTTTCGGCCAAACTTAGGTCGCCAGCGGCGGCTTTGCGCTCGATGCCTTCACAGACCTCAGCCAGGGGCCACGCGCCAATGCCGCGGGCCGCGCCCTTGATGGTGTGCACCCCATCGGCAAAGCCTTCGTCGCCATTTTGGGTATCCAGCAAGCGCACCCACATCTCAGCTTGGTGCTGAAAAATCGACAGGATCTCAGAGCGCACGGCCGGATCTCCGCCCGTGTAGGCGTCCAGATGGTCCAAATCCACGACATTGGTGCGATCCATTAAGCCCATGGTCTTTCTCCAGAATTCTTGCACACTTCCCCAGTCTGGTGAGTGTGCTGTCAAGATCATTAGAAAAACATTAAGATATTCAGCCAGGCTTCAGCTAGTTTTTATTAGATTTGGCATGTTCACCATGAACACTATGTTCGATAGCCAAAGGAGACGAACATGAAAACCACAGCGCTCCTCAGCATCCTGACCTTGGCCATCACAGGTCTGGCCGGTGCCGCCATGGCCGATGATCGCGGCCACCGTGGCAAAGCCCATCAGGCAGAACGCCATCACAAGGGCAATGCTGATCATTACTTCAAACGCAACTCCCAACACCAAAAATTTTATAAACATGACGATCGCAATCGTCATAAAGCCCGTCACCACCATCATCGCAAACGCCATCATGCCCATCACCGCGACAAGCGCGTAATTGTGGTCGCGCCTCAGGTGCACGCCCCGCGTCACCATGTACGCCCACACCCCCACCGCCGCGCGGAATACCGGTATGTGAACCGTCACCACCCCCATGGCCTGAAGATCATTGCTTCCTATGTGGTGCCGCGGGTGCACACCTTTTACTATGATGGTGCGCACTTTCACCCGCGCAGCTGCCACCGGATGTTCTTCACCAAATACCGGCATGGCAAGCGGGCTGAATTTTCCGAAGTCGTCTGCACCAATCGCTATAATCGCAGCGTCGTGGTGCCAGACACCCGTCAGTTCGAAGGCTGGGTTTTTTAATCCGACACCAGTGCCAAGGCGGCCTGTCGCAAGTCTTTGATGGCTTGTGACTGGCCCCGCGGCAGTGTGACTGTGCCCGCGGGCGTGCTGACGACAATCTGATCCGCCAGCCCTGTGACCGCCAGCGGTTTTTCCGCCGCTATCAACAGGCAGTTTTGACAGTCTGTGGCCACCACGGGCCCCAGGGCAACGTTGCCCTGATCATCCTTGGCGGATAAGCGCCAAATCTCGTCAAACGAGCCCACATCCGCCCACCCCACATCGGCAGGCACCACAGCGGCACGGCGGGTTTTTTCCATCACGGCCGTATCAATGGGGGCCTTGGGGGCCTGGGCCGTGGCCTCGGCATCCAAAACTTTGCCTGTTCGCTGCGCATACGCTGCGCGCGCCGCGGCCAGAATATCCGGGGCATGGGCCTCAAGTTCCGATAGCATCACCTGAGGCGCGAACAAAAACACGCCCGCGTTCCAAACGTGACCGCCCTGGTCCAACAGACTTTGGGCCGTTTTCTGGTCTGGCTTTTCCAAAAACCGATCCACAACAAAGGCGCCCGCCGCCAAGTCAGCGCCCTGACGAATATATCCATAACCCGTTTCCGGGCGTGTGGGCGCCATGCCAAACGTCACGATGTGGTCCTGGGCCACCTGGGCCGCCTGTTGCACCAAATTGGCAAATTCAGCCCCTGCACCGACCAGATGATCCGCAGGGCTCAGCAGCACCGTGGCCTCAGGGGCCTCTTGCGCGGCCCAAACCGCAGCTACTGCCGCCGTAAAGGCCGTGTTGCGCCCCATGGGCTCCATCAACAGATGGAAATCAGTGCCACAGGCGGCTTTGGCCGCCGCCAACAGGTGTAAGCGATCCGGCTCGGCGCCAATGATCATCGGCGGCAGAAACCCAGGATGACGAAAGCGCAGTAGGGTCTCGGTCAACAAGCTGTGCTCGCCAAACAGGGCATGAAACTGCTTGGGCGTTTCAGGCGTAGACAGGGGCCACAGGCGGGTCCCCGCCCCCCCTGACATGATCACTGGCACGATGCTGAACGGCACATTGGACATGGCGCCATTGAACGCCAAAGGTCTTGCGATTTGTTTACTGATGCAGATTTGCCAGATTGCTTTTTTGCAAAATCCAGGCACCTTTTGATCATGGGTGAAGCACAAGAAAAATTGAATGATTCGCAAGCGCACGCGGCCGTGCCCACACCGCCAATGACCGAGCGCATTCGCGATTGGTTGGCCGACAGCGCTCTGCCATTTTGGGCCGAGGTTGGCCGTGACCCGCGCGGGGGCCTGCACGAGGATCTGACCCTTGAGGCCACAGCCCCTGGTCCCTCAGATTTTAAGCGTACACGCGTTCAAGCCCGTCAGATGTATGTCTATGCCGCCGCCCACGATATGGACTGGGACGGCCCGGCCCTGACGGTGGCAGAAGACGCCTATCGGTTTCTCATGTCCCATGCTCGGCTTGACGGGGGCGCTTGGGCCCGACGCCTCAGCCCGGATGGCAAGGTCATTGACGACACGGTTGATCTTTATGATTTGGCCTTTGTGATCTATGGGATGGCGCACCTTTACAAGGTGACGGATGACCCCGAGCCCTTGGCCATGGCCCGACAGACGCTAGAGTTCATTACCGCCCACCTCAGTCATCCCATGGGTGGATTTCACGAGACCAAACCCAAGACCACCAGCCACCGCTTGCAAAACCCCCATATGCATCTGCTGGAGGCCTTGCTGGCCCTGTACGAAGCCGCAGGGGATCGCCGGGTGTTGCGCCAAGCCACCCAAATCCGAGATCTGATTCTGACGGAAATGATGTCGCGACAGTCCGGTCATATGATCTTGCTTGAACGCGCTGATGACCACTGGCGCACCTTGACAACGCCCGAGGGTCGCACCATCGAGCCCGGACACCATTTTGAATGGACCTGGCTGTTGGCCGAGCACGCCCGCCTGAGTGGACAAGACATCCCCGAACACCAACACGGTCTCTATGAGACCGCCACCACCTGGGGCCTGAACTCAAAAAACGGTCTGGTGTATGACGAAATCACCACCCAGGGCCGCTGCGTACACGCCACCAGCCGCTGCTGGACAGTCACCGAAGCCCTGCGCAGCCATTTGATCATGGGCCACCAAGACCGCGCCGAAGCCATGGCCGAGCGCCTGTTCCAGTATTACCTCGATCCCGCGCCTACAGGCACCTGGCGCGACCAGATGGACGCCAACGGCCAGGCCATCTGTCAGCGCATTCCCGCCAGCACCTTTTACCATCTGATGACGGCCTTTTCGGCTTGGTTAAGCTTGGTGGATTAAGGGCTTCGTGCCATTGCCGAAAGTGTCGCCTCAGGCTTGCATCCTTCCCCTAAGACGCGTAGGTTCTGCACAGGAATTTTGGGGCATGATGAGCACGCACGCCATGGCCTGGCCATGGGCTGCCGTTCACGTCCCGCTCCTCCACCGCACCGGATAAGTTTGGGCCGCTGGCCATGTTTATCTTGTGTTTCACTTGACCTCGGCTTGGATGGGTCTCCGTGCCCGACGACCAACAGGCCTGAACCAACCTTTGATGGCGACGCACGGCGAATTAGGAATGGCAAAACAGACCCCTCCCTCTAAGACCACAACAGACACCGCCGCAGCGGACACCGAGCGCTTGTCGCCTGAAATCTTGACGGGAACCCGTGGCACCAAGACCTTGGAGGCCGCGCCCAAGGCCGATGTCATCCCACCGGCCCATGTTGTCGAAGTACCGGCCATTCCCTCGCGGCTTTCTCGTTTGGCGGCCGAAAAAGACGAGGTGGCCTTTCGCGACGAGCCCGTGCGCAAACGACGCAAAACTCGCATACGCAAAACTGAGAACACCAAAACCAAAACCAAAACCACAACGACCAAGACCATAACGGAGCCGTCGTCGAAGAAGGACGCCGCCAAAACCGCACCAACCGAAACCCCGCTAACAAACACCACAACTGCCAAGACCACATCTTCGACACCCAAAGACAAAACAGCAGAACCGGCGAAGAAACCTCGAAAGCCCAGTCCAAAACCGAAAGCCAAAACAAAGGCCAACGCCAAAGCTTCAACGGGTACCGCTGTGGCCGTGACCTCAGACAAAAACACCCCTAGCCCCGAGGTCACCAAAGCCTCAACAGCAGCCCCGCGCAAACCGGCGCCTAAGGCCAAACGCAAGCCCTCTGCGGGCTCGCCGTTGTTCATGCTGGGCGGCGGTGTGGCCGCTGTGTTTTGGTTGGCGGCGGTGGCAGCCTATCATTTCGGTTTTTTGGGTCTTGAGGGGTTGATGGGCCTGACGCCCACCCAATGGTTGGGCCTTGCGGTGGTGGCCTTGTCACCATCTGTGTTCATGTTGACCTCCGCCTGGTTTGCGCAATTGGCCGCCGAAGCGCGCGCCGAAAGCCGACGCCTGCGTGAGATGACCGAAACCCTGCTGAGCCCCAACACCGCCTCGGCCCAAGGTGCGGCTGAAACCCTTAGCGGGAACATCCGTTCGGAGTTGTCGGCACTCGAAGATGGCCTGGAGAGTTTTATCAAACGCTTTGCCGAATTAGATGAGCAGTTGGCCGGCCGCACGGATGCCTTGCGCAAATCGGGGCTCGAGGCCCAGGGCGCGAGCCTTGATATTTCCGAAACCCTGCGCACCGAACGCAAGGGCCTGGAGGCCCTGGCCACGCGCCTGAGTGATCAAGCCCAAGACATTTCCCAAGCCATTGGTAAAAAATCGAAAATGGTGGTCGAAGCCTCGGAGATGGCCGATGCCCAACTGCGTCAGGCCGGTGAGAAGCTGGATGCGCAAACCGAAGCCATGAGTATGGTGAGTGAAAAAATGAGCACCGCCAGCGACCAGCTGAGCGCCCAAAGCGAACGCGCCGTTGAGTTGACCGAAAGCCAAACCGAAGCCCTGGTTGCCGCCATCGAAACGCTGCGAGATCAGCAAGAGACCTTGGCGGAACTGACCAGCCAGCTTGATGCTCATCAGACCAACCTCTCAGAGCTTGCGGAAAAAACTCACGCCAATACCCAAGATGCCGTTACCGCCACCCAATCGGGGGCCCAGGCCCTGCACGATATGATGGATGCCGTCGTGCAACAGGCCAACAGGTTGAAAGACATGGCCCATGATGAGCGCGCCACCACCGAGGAACACATTCGCGCCAGCCTGTCAGCGCTTGAAAGCCTGAGCGAAAAAACCCGCGAGTCCCTGGACGAGGTCAAAGCCGCTGCGGGGTCTCATGTAGACCTCGCCCGCAACAAGATTGAACAGTTGGGCGAAGCGACCTTTGAGCTGGCTGAGCGCAGCGACAAGGCCATCGACCACCAATTGCAAGAAGCTCAAAAAATGGTTCAGCGCTCGAGTGTGGTGGTAGACGAAGCCGCAAGCCGCCTGACCGAGGGGCTTGAATCCGGTCTGGATGAAGCCACCCGGCGGCTGCAGCGGGTTGAAGATGACATTCAGGCCCTGTTGAAACGCCTAGAGCATCTGCCTGGTGGCGTTGAAAAACATGCCGACGGCATCCGACAAGCCCTACACGCGGGCCTTGAGAACATTCACGCCACCGCTCATCAAGCCGCCCAAGACGCCCAAAGCTTTGAAACGGTATTTGAAGGTCGCATCCGCGCCCACACCGAGGCCATGGGCCACCTGCTGGCCCAGCTGGGACAGCCCATGCCGCCCCTGCCCGCTTTTGGAAAAAGCCCGACGCAACAAAAACCAACGCAAACGGTGGTCAAAACCCCCAGCGCAAAACCCGCAAATCCCAAAACCGCTGAACTGAAAGCCACTGGAAAAACCGAGAAGGCGGCACCTGCCAAACCGGTATCCCCGAAAGCGGAAAAAACCAAACATGACGAAGATGGCTGGACCTGGAAAGACCTGCTGTCATCCTTAGACGGTGGCCCCTCGGCCCATGAAGAAACCTTGACCAACATCGAAGGTGTCATTGCCGCCCTCAACATCAAACCCACCGCCGCCCTGCCCGACGAGGTTCTGGGCGATATTTTGGCGACATACCGGGCTGAGGGGGCCGGTGCTGCCACCGCACTGACTTTGCGCATGGCGCCTGCCAGTGTGCGGCGTCTGTCGGTGCATTTGGAAAAAACGCCCAGCTTTAAATCAGATGCCAACGATTTTGTGCGCACCTATGGCCTGCACCTCGAAGATGCCTTGCACCACGATAACCTGGCCACTGGGGATCGCGCCTTGAAGAAGCTCTTGCTTTCCGACACCGGACGGGCCTATCTGATACTCAGAGCCGCCCTCAATGCCAAAGGGAAACCGCCACATGGCAAGACGACTGACGATTGATGTAGAATCCTGGCCCATCGCTGGGGAATTTCGCATCTCACGCGGTGCGAAAACCGAAGCCCATGTCGTGGTCGTCAACATCGAAGAGGACGGCCTGGTGGGCCGTGGCGAATGTGTGCCCTATCAGCGCTATCGGGAAACGGTTGAGTACACGGTCACCTTGATGGAGGCCGCGCGCCCTCACATCGAATCGGGCCTGAGCATCGAAGATCTGCCAAGCGTGATGAAGGTAGGATCGACCGCGCGCAATGCCGTCGATGCCGCCCTTTGGGATCTGCGGGCCAAACAAACCGGCATCCCTGTGTGGAAACATTTGGGATTGGCCGAGCCCAAGGCCCGTGTGACCTGCACCACCATCAGCCTCTCAAGCCCCGAAGATATGGCCGCCAAAGCCAGCGCCATGACCACGTCTAGCATGCTGAAAATGAAGCTGGGCGGCGAGCTGGAGGATATTGAGCGGGTACGCGCCGTGCGCGCCGTGCGTCCGGACGCCAAAATTTTTGCCGATGGCAACGAAGGCTTTGAGCCCGACGTGTTTTTGCAAGTTCTGCCAGAGCTTGAAAAATATAACCTTGAGCTGTTGGAGCAACCGCTGCGCGCGGGCTCTGATGCTATTCTGGAGACCCTAAAGACCCCCATTCCCATTTGCGCAGACGAAAGCATTCACACGCGCATTGACCTCGAGCAAGTCACACGGCGGAAATACGCGGCGCTGAACATCAAGCTGGATAAATGCGGTGGCCTGTCCGAAGCCGTTTATGTGGCCCGCGAAGGCCGCAAGCGGGGCATGAAAATCATGCTGGGCTGCATGGTGGGCACATCGCTCAGCATCGCCCCCATTTTTCAGCTTTCCAGTGTTGCCGATTGGTTGGACCTAGACGGGCCGTTGTTGCTGAAAAAAGACCGCGAGCCTGGAATCCGTTTCGAGGGCTGCACCCTGCACCCCCCCACCCCAGATTTCTGGGGCTAGGCCTTCACCCTTATTTAGCAGAGCATCAACGGGCACAGCAGGCGCGGTGTTTGCGCGTCTGTGAGTCATTATCTGATTTCGGAGATTAAGGCGTGACAGATGTTTTTGCGCTGGCCTCGGCCGAGGTGGGCACGTCAGATGCCGTATCCTCGTCGTCACCAGTTTCCCTTTGGCTTGGGGCTTGGGGCTCAAGGAACAAGGCCAGAAACAGGCCCACACCCGCAATCGCGCCCATCACCCAATAGCCCTCGGCGCCAACGCCCTTGAACAGCCAGCCTGACATCAAGGTGGTGAGTCCCAAAAACAAACCATAAGAAATGGAAGAGTTCAGCGTTTGGGCGACAGAAATCGCCCCATCTCGCGCGCGCTGATCAATCATGACCAGAACACCCAAATGCGTACACGCAAAGGTGAACAGATGCATGCCCTGAATGGCATAAAGCTCAAGACCTGTGGGACCCATGCCCAACAGCCACCAGCGCAACACCGCCGCCGCACCCCCCAGCAAAATTAAACCCTTGGCACCAATTTTACGCCCGATGGGCCGGGAGACGATCAAAAAGGCAATTTCGGCCAAGATGCCACAGGCCCACAAGCGCCCGATCATGGCTTCGCTGATGCCTTGCTGCTGCCAGACCAAAGCTGAAAACCCATAATAAAATCCATGGCTGCTTTGGATCAGCGCCCCAATCAACAGCACCATGAACAAAGATGGCTTGGTAAATACATAGCGAAAGGCCGACCAGGTGCGGGTACCATAGGAGCTAGAGACATCAGGTGTGGGCTCGTAAGGCAAAAAGAACGAGGCCCCAAAGGCGGCCCAAGCCGCCGCGATCACCCAAATCACCACCACCACCGGCGGATAGGCCACCAACAGCAAGCCACAAACCACGTTCGACAACATAAACGCCGCCGAACCAATGGCCCGCGGCTGTCCATAGGACACCCCTTCACGCAAGGCGCGCCGTACCGCCAAACCTTCGGTCAGCGGGATCATGGCCGAGAACATGGCGCCACCTAAGGTTGAAATCAAAAAATAGGCCCAAAAACCTTCGACCAAGGGGTAAAACGAGTACACAAACGCCGCCCCAAAAGCCAACCGTGTGAGGGCCGCGCCTCGGTGTTGCAGGCCATCGGCCCAACTGCCCAACAGGGGGCTCGCGACCGCACGTGCAAACATGCCACCCGCAAGGATGGCACCGATGTCATTTCCCGACAATCCATGAGAGGCAAACCACACGGGCAGATACGGCATCCCCGCACCCGTGCCCGCGAACATCGCTGCATAAAACAGCGCTAGCCGCCAGGTTTGTAAAAAATCTTTTCGCACCCCAGAGCTGTATACGAATTAGACGAAAAACAAAAGCGACAAAAAGCCCCGTCTGGCTTGCATCGGTCAAACGCCTGTTGATGAAATCTTCTGGAGTTTTTCCGCTTCAAACATGTAGAGATTTACGGCCTCGTCTAACTGTTGTGCGGCATCGGGGCTGAGGCGCGGTTGAAGATACATGACCGCTTTTTGCAAGGTGGCCCCTGCCTTTTGGCTGCTGGAAATCACAGCCTTGAGTTGATTTTGATCCTCGGCCCCGAGGGGTGTATCCGCCGAGGCCTGCACGACCGCGCGGGCTGCCTCAGTCATCATTTGGGCGTCAGTGTGCACGCCACGAGCCTGAAGGGTTGGCGTTTCGCCTTTGCGCTCCAGATACGCTTGCACGGTGTCTTGGGGCTTGTCAGGGTCTTCTGATCGCCCACTCAGCAGCAAATCGGTTAAACGCGAAACCGCAGCCGCCACACGGTTGGCCTCCACCAACCCGCGACTTTTACACAACTCGTAAAAGGTTTCCATGCGCTGCTGCAGTGTGAGGTCTTGGGAGCCCATACCCCCCGTTGCACAGCCGCCCAAACCCATTGCCACCACACAGCTGATCAAAATGAAAAACCGGGCTGGGGTTCGCCTTGCGGGGTTGCGCATATCTCTCCTCCTCACTACCACTGGGATCATACAGGGTTCGCCCTGAAGCGCAAATGAATAGACCATAAAAATCCGAGGGATGACCGCAAATGGCTGATACACACACACCACCACGTCAACACTTAACGCCCCTCTTCCCCCCGATCGAGCCTTATAACACTGGCATGCTGGATGTGGGGGATGGGCACACGCTTTACTATGAGCAAAGCGGCAACCCCCAGGGCCGCCCCGTTGTGGCGTTGCACGGCGGGCCCGGTGGTGCCTCAAATCCAGCCATGCGGCGGTTTTTTGACCCCGATAAATGGAACATCACCTTGTTTGATCAACGCGGCTGCGGCCAAAGTCGGCCTCACGCCAGCTTGGACAACAACACCACCTGGCACCTGGTGGCGGATATCGAACGTCTGCGCCAACATTTGGGGCATGACCGCTGGGCGGTGTTTGGAGGCTCGTGGGGGTCAACCTTGTCTTTGGCCTATGCCATGAGCCACCCAGAGCGCACCACGGCCCTGTTCTTGAGGGGCATCTTTTTGCTGCGTAAACACGAGCTCGATTGGTTCTATCAAAAGGGCGCGTCCATGATGTACCCCGATGCTTGGCAAGGGTTTCTGGATCCCATCCCCGCGGACGAACGTCACGATTTGATGAGCGCCTATTACAAGCGCCTGATGTCTGACAACAAAGACGAACGCCTGGCCGCCGCCAAAGGCTGGGCGCAGTGGGAAGGCGATACGCTGTCGTTCTCGGGCCCAGCGTCACGGTCGGATCGATTTGATGAAAATGACTATGTCGATGCCTTTGCCCGCATCGAGTGCCATTACTTTGTCAACAAAGGCTTTTTTGAAACCGAAGACTGGTGGAAAACCGCCGTTGAAAAGGCGCGCGATATCCCCACCTGGATCGTCCAGGGGCGGTATGATGTCGTCACCCCCGCCAGCACCGCCTGGGATCTGCACCAAGCTTGGCCCGAAGCCCGGTTTGAAATGGTCCACGTTGCCGGTCACGCCGCCACCGACCCCGGTCTGGTGGACGCCTTGGTGCGGGCTACAAATCAAGCGGTTTCAACGGAAAAGTAAAGACTTGGGGCTATAGTCTTCTCACGGAACGTCTGGGAAAGTGTCAAGCCCGTGAGTGAGATGGAAACCGACGCCAAATTCTTTGAGCACCTGACGACGCTCGCGGATTTGGCCTACTGGCGTTATGTGCCAGACAGCCAAACCTGGGTTTGGTCAAAGCGCCTGCGCGCCCTGTTGGGCTGGCCCGACGAAGCCAACACCCCGGCCCTGTTCGACATTTTGGACGATGCGCTTGATCAAGCCGAATTGAAGAGCGCGATCGAGCAGGCGGGCACTACCCCCTTTGACATCGAATTGCGCTTTTGTCGCTCGGACGGGACCACCTTTGACGCCTGTGTCAGCGCACGGGCCACACAGCACGAAGACACGGGCGAGCTTGAGGTTTATGGCCTTGTCCAACCCCTGAAGCGTCAAGATGGCCTGACCGCCCCAGCTGAAAGCCCAAAACAAACCGAACCCGAAGGCGTGGAAATTGGTCTGATTGACGTCGATCTGCCCACCAAACGCATTTACCTCTCGCCCGAAATGTCCAAAATGATGGGCACGGGCGCTGCGGCGCGTTGGGAAACCACCACCTGGTTTGTGGAGTGCATCCACCCCGAAGATTTCACCAAACTGCAATCGCTGTGGTTGGCTCAGCGCGATACGCGCCAAACCATCGTGTCGGAATTCCGCCTGAAAACCGCCGCCCAAGACTATCTGTGGGTTGAGGCCCGTTGGCGAGGCATCATTAATGGTGATGGCGAGATGGTGCGCATCGTCTCGAGTGTCGCCAACATTCACGAACGCAAGCTGCAAGAAGCCGCCGTCATACGTGTGCAAGAGCGTCTAGATCTGGCCATTGACCTCGCGGGGCTTGGCATTTGGGAGTGTGATCTTTCAACAGGCGAGATCGAGGCCTCGGACCAATTTTATGAAATTCTGGGTCTGCCCGCCAGCACCCGCATGACGTTCGAAGATTACATCGCCCGCCTGCACCCCCAGGAACGTGATGCTGTTATCGACAATTTTTTTGATTATGCCGTTGAACACAACAGCGCCGCCTTTGATCTTGAACATCGGTTGCTGCACGAAAATGGTGATTACATCTGGGTGCACGCCAATGGGCGTATGAAAAATGGTCCCGATGGTGCCAGTGAAATTGGCGGCGTGATCGCCGACATCAGCGAACGCAAAGCCAGTGAAATCGAATTGCTGAATTCGGAACGCCGCTTCCACAGTGTTGTGGATCTGTTGGGCGAGGCCGTGTTCGAGATGGATGCCAATCTGAACTACACCTATATTTCAGATCGCATCATGGACATATCGGGATATAAACCCGAGGAAATCATTGGCAGGTCCGCGTTTGATTTTACGGTCCCCCGCGGGGTCGAAAATTTCAAACCCTTTATAGCCGCCCTCGAGCAAGATCCCGGGCATTTCAAAAATCGTGAAGTGCGCGCCACCTGCAAAGATGGCCGCATGATTTGGGTGCGGTTGAACGGTACGCCACTGTTCAACACCCACGGCGAACGCATCGGCTGGCGCGGGGCCATTTTGGACATCACCGAGCGCAAAAAGACCGAACAAGAGCTGATCAACGCCAAGAAAATCGCCGAAGAAGCGGCCAAAGCCAAGGCTCAGTTCCTGGCCACCATGAGCCATGAAATCCGCACCCCCCTGAACGCCGTGATCGGTATGACGGGGCTGCTGCTGGATGCCGGTTTGAACGAGAAACAAACCGAATTGGCCAAAGCCGCCAACAAAGGTGGCGAGCATTTGCTGTGCGTCATCAATGATATATTAGATTTTTCTAAACTCGAAGCTGACCGCGTTGAGATCGAAAGCATCCCCGTTCATCTTCCCGATGAGTTGGACACCTGCCTGAGTATGTTTGAACTGCAGTTGGCGGAAAAGGGACTTGAAATTGAAACCACGCTTGATGACGGCGCCAACACGGCCTTCCTGGGTGACCCGGCCCGCCTACGTCAGGTGTTGGTGAATTATATTTCGAACTCCATCAAATTTACCGACACGGGCACCATTACCATTTCAGGCAAGACCATTGAAACGGGCGAGCCCTGGAAATGGCTGCGGATTGAGGTGCAAGACACAGGCTGTGGCATCGCACCCGAGGCCATGGAGCGGCTCTTCCAAGACTTCACCCAAGCCGACAGCTCGACCACGCGTAAATATGGAGGCACAGGCCTGGGGCTGGCCATCAGCAAAAAGATCATCACCCTGATGGGCGGACGCGTAGGGGCAGACAGCGAGCCAGGACACGGCAGCTGTTTCTGGTTTGAGGTTCCGGCCGAGTATGTTGACACCGCCATAGATGACGCCACCGACGAGCACACAAACCGGGATGCCCCCTTGCGCATTCTGGCCGCCGAGGATCACCCCGCCAACCAGATTTTGCTGCGCACGCTGTTGGGCACCTTGGGTCACGAGGTGCAGATTGTCGGCACTGGCCTGAAAGCCCTCGAAGCCCTAGAGACCAACACCTTTGACATGATCCTGATGGATGTGAACATGCCAGAGCTCGATGGCTTGGACGCCACCCGCCGCATTCGCGCCATGGACGGCGCTGTCAAAAATATTCCCATTATCGGCCTGACCGCTTATGTGATGCAGGGGGATATTGATGAATGCCTGAAGGCCGGGATGTCGGATGTGCTGTCGAAGCCTTTTGCGCCAGAACGGCTAGTGGCTTTGATGCAAAAATGGGCCCCCGAGCCAGAGGATCACCCCCAAGCCTTCGATGACATAGACTCAGCTTCAAAGTCCGCTTAACCGTGGCCCATCCGCGGCAGCTCGGCATGGCGGTGAATATGAGTAGACAGGATCAAACCAAAGCTGATCATAATGCTGATCATCGAGGTACCCCCATATGACAACAGCGGCATCGGCACCCCCACCACAGGGGCCAAGCCCATCACCATTGCGGCATTGATCAGGATATAAAGCGCAATCATACCCGTTAGGCCCGCCACCATCAGCCGGCCAAAATGGCTGCGAGCATTGGCAGAAATACCCAAGCAGCGCGCCAAGATCACCACATAAAGACACAACAACCCCAAGCCCCCCACCAAGCCAAATTCCTCGGCAAAAGCTGGAAAAATAAAGTCCGTGTGTTTCTCCGGCAGGAAGTTCAATTGGCTTTGGGTGCCCTGCATAAAGCCCTTGCCGAACACGCCACCAGATCCCATGGCGATTTTGGATTGCATGATATGATAGCCCGCACCCATGGGATCACGGCTTGGGTCCAAAAAGGTCAAAATTCGACCCTTTTGGTAATCATGCAGCACAAAATGAAAAGCGATAGGCACACTGGCGGCAAACAGCACAATGGCCCCCACCACCACGCGCCAATTGATGCCCGCCAGAAACACGATAATGCCGCCCGTCAAGCTCAGCAGCACGGCCGTACCCAAATCCGGCTGATGGGCCACCAAAGCCGCCGGCACCAAGGTCATCAAAATCGGCGGCACATGGGCCAGCAAACGCCGACTGTCTTCATCGCGCAGGGCATGATAATAACGCGCCAAAGCCAACAACAAGGCGATTTTCATGAACTCCGAGGGCTGAATTTGCACAGGCCCAATGTCCAGCCAGCGTTGCGCCCCCATGGCGGTTTTGCCCACCAACTCCACCAACACCAACAACACCAACACCACGCCGTACAGTGGATAGGCCACCGACAACCAGACACGCAAATTCACCATGGCCATGCCCATGCACAGCACCAGGCAAATCAGGAATCGCACCAAATGCTTCAACGCCCACGGATGCCACGAGCCAAAACCCGTGCCCGTTTCCGCCACCGAGTATAAAATGGCCACCCCCGCCGTCGCTACCAAACTGATCAGCAACAACAACGCATAATCCAGACCCATAATTTTGCCGATGGCCCGGCGGCGCTCCATGGGGTGGACAAGCCCTTGGCTCATAGGATGTCCCCCATTTTTTCTGCGGCCATTTTTTGCAAGCGAATACGGGTGGCGGGGTCGCGCAACAGGGCTTCGCGCATGATGTCGCGCGCGCGCGGCGCGGCCACCGTCGAGCCCCCACCCCCATGTTCCACGACGACAGAAATCGCGAACCGAGGCGCGTCTGATGGCGCAAAGGCCACAAACAACGCATGGTCACGCAAACGCCACGGCAGATCTTCGTTTTTCAAAACACCTGTGCGTCGCTCCGCCAATGTGATGCGGCGCACCTGGGCGGTGCCGGTTTTCCCCGCCATCATCAGTCCGCCCAGGTCCAGTTGCGAATTGCGAAAGGCTGTCCCCGTCATCTCGTTGGATACAGACGCCATCGCCTCGCGCACCATGTCCACATGATTGCGCGCCACCGGCAGAGATTCAAATCGGGGTGTTTCGGGGCTGTCGATCACCAACCTGGGTTCCACAGACCGACCGGCGGCCAGACGCGCCGTCATCACACACAGCTGCAGCGGGTTGCACAGCAAATACCCCTGCCCGATCCCATAGTTATAGGTTTCCCCCGGCAGCCATCCGCGACCATACCGCCCGCGTTTCCAATTGGGGTCGGGCACGATGCCTTCTTTTTGTCCACTGACCGCCAGGTCATAGGTTTCTCCCAATCCAAAAATACGCGCCATCTTGGCAATGCGCGCCGGGCCCACACGGCGGGCACATTCGTAAAAATATATATCGCACGAGGTCTTGATGGCTTCATGCATATTGACCATGCCATGACCGCCGCGCTTCCAGCAGTGGAACCTATGGCTGCCCAATTGGGTATGGCCGATACAATTGACCCGCTCGAGCGCCGGCATGGCGCCCGCTTCCAGGGCCGCCAAAGCCACCACGGTTTTAAACGTCGATCCCGGCGGGTACAAACCCGAGAACGGTTTGTTGCGCAGAGGCGTGCGCTCATCTTCGCGCAGCATGCCATATTCGTCATAGGAAATGCCCGAAACAAAGCTGTTGGGGTCAAAAGCGGGCGTCGAGGTCATGGCCAGAATGTCGCCGGTTTCAATGTCCATCAGTACCGCCGAGGCACTGTCCTCGCGCAAGCGCCATGCGGCATATTCCTGTAGGTGGGCATCCACCGTCAGTTTCAACGGGTCACCGGGCACGGGCGGACGCACATCCCCCGACCATTCCTTGATCACACGACCAAAGGCATCAACCTCGATCTTTCGTGCACCCGCCACACCCCGCAGGTGATGCTCGTAAGCTTTCTCGAGACCCGATTTGCCAATGCGATAGCTGGGGTTGCGCAAAAGGGCGATGTTTTCTTTCTGCAGATCTTTGTCGGCGACTTTGCCGACATATCCCACCAGGTGGGCAAAAGCGGGCCCCTTGGGATACGCGCGAATTTCCCCAGTTTCCACCCGCACACCAGGGATTTCCGGCGCGCGCACTGCGAGTGCCGAAAAGGCCTGCCAGCTGAGGTTATCCTCGATCATCACGGGGGCCGCCCGGCCCCGGGATTTCAAATCGCGTTCGATGGTTTTCAGGCGCTGCTCGCTCAGCTCGATCACCTGGCCGACACGGGCCAAAGTGGCCTGGACATCCTCGACCTTTTCAGGCTCTAGGATGGCACGAAAATCCAGCCGCACCCCAGCCACCACCACATTGTTGCGATCAATAATGGCACCACGAGGCGGCACAATCAGACGAAAATTAAAACGGTTGTCAGCGGCCATAGCCTGATAGTTTTCAGCTTCGGACAATTGCAGCCAGGCCAGCCGACTGCCCACCAGCAAAAACCCCAAAGCGCCAAAGCCCGAGGCCACCAGCGCCCGGCGGTTAAACACAAACTGCTTGTCGACACGGGCCTTCACAAGGGGTCCTCTCGGTGAAATTCCATCGAGGTCGCCTGCACCGGCCGCAGCAAAAACGCCACCGGCGGGTACAACAACACGGTGAACAACAGCTGCAGGGCCAACAACCGCTCAGATGGCTCCACGCCCGCTAACCAGCCGAGCGCCTTGGCCAAGCCCGCAACAATCACCGCCACCAGCGCAAACACCGCCCACAAGGTTACCGCGGGCCGGCCCAAGACCGCCCGCCGCAACCCGGCCACCGTCGCAAAGGTGATCAGATAGATGGCCGTCCAGACCCCCAAGGGACCAAAGGTCAAAAGATCATGCGCCAGACCCAAACAAAAGATCACCAACCCGGCCCAGGCACTGGGCCGAAACATGGCCCACAAATAGATCACAATCAGCGGCACGATGGGCATGGGCACCGGCTGCGCCCCCAACCGCGCCGGCAAGGCCACCAAGCCCAAACCCAAGACACAGGCCACCACTGGCATCAGCCAGCGGTTGATGATGGCAAGGTCACTGTTCGGGTGGGCTTTTTTCTTCATCACAGCAAAGGGTTTCGTCGTTTACGGCATGGGTCCCAAGACGGGTTCCGGTGTGGGGCCCTCCCCGGGCGCCACGGCGTTGGGCGCCGGATCAGGCACAGGCTGAGCAGATGGAGCGGCCTGCGGTCTTGGCCCGGGTGTGGGTTGGTTCAAGATCTCCAATTCCTCGGGCAAGGGTGTGGGCTCGGGCGCCGGAGTGTCAAATCTGGGCGTCGGATTGGCCGGGATCGGTGCTGCTGGTGTCAACAAGGGCACTTCCTCTCCGTCTTTGGTTTCCGGCGGCGCGGCAAAGTCTGTGGACTTTAGGATTTTCACAAAATCACCAGGCCCGCGATCGGTAAACAACCGCACCCGCCATGACCCATCCCGCGCCGTGTAGGCCTGCCCCACCGGCACACCACGCGGCATCAACAAACCATCGCCCGAGGTCAAAATCATATCCCCCTGGCGGACCATATCTGCCCCCCGGATCAGATCCAGGCGGGGTGCGGGCGTTAGATCGCCGTTCAGCATCCCACGTGCGTCCGTGCGCGCCACCATCACCGGCACCCGCGAGGCCGTGTCCGTCAGCAGTATAATCCGCGAGCTGTTTTGCCCCACATCCACCACGCGGCCCAGCAGGCCATGTTCCGTGATCACCGCCTGGCCCCGACGCACATCATGGGCAGCCCCGATGTTGGTCAGCTTGGCGCGCACAAAGGGGCCACCGGATTCCGTCACCACACGGGCGGCGATGGTGTCCACGGGGGGATCCAATTTCAAATTCAACAAGGCCTCATAGCGACGCAACAAACTGGCCTGGGCTTGGGCACGCGCATACCACTGTTTCAAGCGGGCATTCTCTTCCTTCAAATTCCTATTTTTATTCAAAATTTCTGTATAGCCATCCAGGTCCGACAACACCGCCCGCAAACCGCGAAATGGGGCCGCGATCACATCCATCACCGGCACCACGGCATCATCAAAGGCCCCACGGATGATCGATCGGTCTTCGCGATGGTCATCCAAAATCAGGATCACCGCCACCAAGATCAACAACACAAAAACGCCATTAGAAATGGGCCCCAACAGGGGCTTCAGGCTGGCCCAAAGGCCGTGCCGCCTCACGCCGCCATCGAGGCGTCAAGCACGCCTTTCATCCATTTGGGATGCTCCAGCACCTTGCCGCAGCCCATGACCACGCAGGACAGGGGATCATCAGCAATGGTCACAGGCAAAGCGGTGCGGTCGCGGATCACCACGTCCAAGTTGCGCAACAGTGCGCCCCCTCCGGTCAGCACAATGCCCTTGTCGACAATATCAGCCGACAACTCCGGTGGTGTGGCCTCAAGCGCCACCTTCACGGCTTCGACGATTTGGCTGACAGGTTCGAACAAGGCCTCGGACACTTGGCGTTCATTGATGCGAATTTCTTTGGGCACGCCGTGCATCAGATCACGACCTTTGACCTCGATGGCCATGCCGTCACCGGATGGCGGCGGAGCGGCGGTGCCGATTTCTTTTTTGATGCGCTCGGCGGTGGTTTCCCCCACCAGCAAGTTTTGTGCGCGCCGCAGGTACGAAATGATGGCGTCATCCATTTTGTCACCCCCCACCCGCACGGAGCGCGAATAGACAATGCCGTTCAGAGACAGAACCGCCACCTCTGTGGTGCCGCCGCCGATATCCACAACCATCGAGCCCGTGGGCTCGTTCACCGGCAGACCCGCCCCAATGGCGGCCGCCATAGGCTCGTCGATCAGGCCCACGCGGCGGGCCCCCGCCAACAGGGCGCTTTCCTCGATGGCCCGGCGTTCAACGGCCGTGGCGCCCGACGGGACACAAATCACCACCTTGGGGTTCACAAAGGTCCGGCGATTGTGGACCTTACGAATGAAGTGTTTGATCATTTCCTCGGCGACTTCGAAATCGGCAATGACCCCATCGCGCATGGGCCGGATCGCTTCCATGTGTCCCGGCGTGCGGCCCAGCATCATTTTGGCCTCGATGCCCACGGCTTGCACCACCTTGCGGCCACCCACGGTTTTCAAGGCCACCACCGAAGGTTCATTAAGCACAACCCCGTGACCGCGCATATAAATAAGGGTGTTCGCCGTTCCCAAATCGATGGCGATATCATTGGAAAACATACCAAAAAGTGAACTGAACATAGACGTGTCCTGAAGGGTTGAAAGCCGATGGATAGACAGGGTTTCAGGCAAACGATTCGCCTGCAAACAAGCCCTCTTTTATCTAGCGCCCCTGGGGATGCATTTGCAAGCAGCCAAACTCCCCTTCTCCTGCAAAGAGTCTCGATCTGGGCCGAGATCCGTCACAAGGTGAAACATTCGCTCCTTGAGCGCGTCAGAACCACCTCCTCTCACCCGGCACGGGTGTTGCACCGCTGCCCGCGCACTCTAACCACACATATAGGAGACCAACAATGAGCGCAGGAAACCAAATTGACATCGCCTCAGTGGCGTATACCCAAAGCCCCATTACCTATGACGTCAATGCTTTGCAAAGCGGTGACGCCAGCTTCCGTGACGTGGTGTTGTCACGCGCAGATCCAAACCGTGATGGTGTGATCGAAGCCGGGTCCGAGGCCATGCAGGCCGCCATGTTCCTGAACCAAATGGATTTTGGTCAAGATGGCATCGTGGATCTGGGTGAAGCTCATCAGTGGGCTGGTCAAGTCTTTAATAACGGCACCATGGCCATCAACCAAGGCGAAGACCGCCTACCTGAGCTTCAGGATAAACTGGATGAGGCCACAGCCGAGATGGATACAGCTGCCGCGGAATTGACCGCTATGTTTGGCGTCAATGATGTGTCCGATATTAGCGTTGCCCAACGCCTCAGCAACCCACAGGCTCGTGCACTGTACAATACGTATGTGTCCGCTAAAAACGAAGCCACTATCTATCAGCGCGAAATTGATCACATCGCCAGCCAAGAAGTAGATATCAATGAAGCCCGTCTGGACATGTTCTACATGTATGGGGCTCTAGAAAATCTTGTGTTGAACGGCGGCAACTAAGCGCCCTTCCCCACATTGACATGACGAACAGGGCCGCCACACGCGGCCCTGTTTTTTTATGCGCTTATCAAGCTGTCCCATGGTGCAACACCAAACTGGCACACAGACCCCTCGCCGCATCCCAAACCTGGCCATTTCCCCTGAAAAGCGAGTTTTTCGAGACGTATTTCCCCTGGCACGCGTGTTGCACCCTTTCCCTCAGACACCATTGCACGGGAGAACACCATGAGCACCGCCAATTCAAACGCCCAGAACCAAATCCAAGTCTCGGCCCTGGCTTACGCCCAGGCCCCCATTGCCTATGATCAAATCGACAATCCTTTTTTCTCATCGATCTTCAGCCACATTGACCCCAATCGTGACGGCGTGATCGAGCCCGGCATGGAAGCCGCCCAGGCCGCCTATATGTTGCATCAAATGGACATGGACCAAGACGGCATTGTCGATGTGCCCGATGCGCACCTTTATGCTTTTCATCAAGCTAACAATGCCTCGATTGCGTTGAAACATCATCGCGGCACCAACGGCACTCAACTGCAAGACAATGTCTCGGCAGCACAGGCCAATCTCGCCAATATTGAAAACCAACTGACCAGCATGTTCGAAGTAGAAAATGTGGATGACATTTCAGTGGCCATGCGTGTCAGCAACCCCCAGGCCCGTGCGCTTTACAATCAATACAACGCCGCCAAGCACCAAGTGGAACAATCTGAGCGCGAGGTCGGCTATGCCGCTGCCAGTGCCTCGACCTTAGGCGCGCAACAATCCGATATGATGAGCCTTTATTATGACATGGAGTTTTTGGTCTCGGGCCATCAAAATATCACCATTTAAGACTGACGGATTTTTTTCTGAACGGGGCCCCTTTGCCATTGCTGGCGAACATTGACGGTTAAGATGGCACCTTGTATATAAATTTTATCATTACTTATTTAAAAGGTTCGCATTATGTCCAACCCCTCCATTTCCATCGAAGCTTTGCGCAACATTGCCTTCGATCTTTCTTATGATAAAGGCACCCTAGCGAAAATTGATCTTGGCATTGGGGATGCCGACTTCCAAAGCTTTGTGTTCGCCATGGTCGACCCCAATCAAGATGGCAAGATTGAAAGCGGCGCTGAGGCCGCTGAGGCCGCCAAGCTATTGGCCAAAATGGATTACACCGACGCGGACCCTTTTGCTCTGATTTATGAAGTCGACGACACTTCTTACTCTGCTAGCTTTTTTCCTGATGACCTGAAGCCTGGCAGCATCACGCCCGCCGAGCTTTATTTGCACCAAATTGATGGGCGCGACACTGCGATAGACCTGAGTGAAAAGATCTCCGCAACAGTGGAAACGATGGACGACAATCTGGAAACCGTGAAAGCGGGCCTGAATGCCCAAATCGACGACTTTCTTACCGCCCAAGGTGTTGAGTCTATAAAAGACTTGCCCGATGCGGCAAGGCATTCTCCTGGGTTTATAGAGTTGTCTGAAACTATAGAGCTATATAGAGGAATAGAAAGCCGGCTAGATGGGCTGCGCACACAAGAGCTTAAGATGCTCAACCAAGTGCTCGCCAGCTATGAACGTGTTGGCCATGCCGCCGAGATTTTGCACCAAGACCTCAAAGCAACCCGTGAGCTCAAAGACTAAACGCGCAAAGTCTAAACCCTCAGAGATCAGGCCTCCTCGCTCACGTCCTGGCGCACCCGTTTGCGCGCCCAGGCCATGATCAGCAACCACACGACAATGGCCGCGCCCAGCGCCATAATGGCCCATTGCCCCCGGCCCGATAACACTTGACCGACACTGGTGCCCGCCAAGGCCACCAGCGTGATTTTCGGTACAATCCCCAGGCCCGTGCCCAAGGCAAACGCCAGCGCGCTGATTTTCGCCGTGCCCGCCGCCATGTTCACGACAATAAACGGTGCTGATGGCACCAACCGCACCACCAGCGACATGGAAAAGCCATTGCGCGATACCGCCGCGATCAACCGTTGCAGCCGACGACTGGGGATGTGGGGCATCAACCGCGCCCCGAACCGCACGCCCAAACCATAGCCCACCATGGCGCTGATCATGGTGGCCAACCAACTGAGAACCCCACCCCACAACGGCCCCACCGCCAGCACCGCCGCGGCGATCAACACAAACTGCGGCACGCCCACAAAAGCCAAAACCACGAAGGCCAAAACCACTGCCGGAATGATGACCGGAGACGACGATGCCCCCACCAACCACTGCCCCAACCAGGCCTGGCTTTCTGGCCCCAAATAGACCTTCCCCAGCAACAAAATGGCCAGCACAATGCTGAACAGGGCCACACTGATCAGCACCGCCCGCACCAGCCGTGCATCCATATTCAGAATAAATCTCCACAGCGCGCTCATGCGCTGTCCTTTGAGGGTGCGAGTGGTGGCATGGCCATGTCGCGCACGGCCTGGCCCACCGTTTCCATGTCATGCGCGGTCTTGGTGCGGCGATTGGCATCCAGGTGTGGATATCCGCTTTTGGCTTCGCTGCTGAGGGCCTCGGCAAAGGCCCCGGACTGGATTTCAGCCAACAGCTGTTGCATCTGGGCTTTGGCCTCGGGTCCCACCAAACGATCCGCCGCCTTCAGCGCGCCCAATTCTGCAGCATTGGAAATCTGCCCCAACATAGCGGCGGGGCCAATCCGGTGCAGCAGGTCCACAACCAATTTCAGCTCGTGCACACATTCAAAATAGGCAAGCTCCGGCGCGTATCCGGCCTCGGTCAGGGTTTCATAGCCAGCGTATACCAAGCCCAACAGCCCGCCACACAGCACCGCTTGCTCGCCAAACAGGTCCGTTTCACACTCGTCTTTCAGCGTGGTTTGCAAAATCCCTGCACGCCCGGCCCCAATTCCATGCGCATAGGCCAAGGCCCGCGCCCAGGCCTGGCCCGAAGCGTCTTGGTGCACACCCGCCAAAGCACACACCCCATGGCCCTGTTCATACAAACGCCGCACGGCCGCCCCCTGCCCCTTGGGCGCGACCAGCACCACATCCCAATCGGCACGCGGCTGCCACTGACCAAAGTGCACCGACAACCCATGGGCCAGCACCATCACCGCCCCCGTGGGGGCATGGGGCGCAATGTGATCGGCAACAACCTGGGCATGAAGTTCATCAGGACACATCAAAGCGATGGTGCGGGCCTGGGCGGCCACCTCGGCCACTGTGGCCACGGCAAACCCATCAGCGCGCGCCCGCACCTGAGAAACCGAAGACGCAGGCAACCCAATCAAGACCTGATGGCCACTGTCCCGCAGATTTTTGGCCTGCGCCGCCCCTTGCGCCCCATAGCCGATGATGGCCACAGGCCCCTTGCCCAGGGCATGGGGGTCGATATCCGCATCACGAAACACCGGTAAGCTCATGCCGCTTTTTACCGCACAGCCGCCGAATTCGATAGAGCAAACTGGTCACAGATGGCCGCTTCGCGGGCGGCGTCATCGGTGGTCTCCAGCCACAGCCAATCGGGGAACTGATGCCGAGCCCAGGTGCGTTGGCGTTTGGCATAGCGACGGGTGTCGCGGATGCTCAGCGCGCGGGCCTCCGCCAAGCTCAGCTCGCCAGCCAAATGCGCCAACAGATGCGGCAAGCCATGGGCCACCTGCATGGGTGCATCCGCTGGCAAGCCCCGGGCCGCAACCGCTTTGACTTCTTCGATCACGCCATCGGTCAGCATTTGATCAAAACGGGCCTCGATGCGCGCCACCAGCCAATCGGTTGGCGGGTTCAGCACGACGCCGTGATATGTCTTCAGAAGCGGCTTGGTATCGGCCTGATACGCACTGATGGCCCGCCCCGTTTGTCGCCACACCGCAAGCGCCCGGATCAGGCGCACATGGTCATGGGGGGCGATGCGGCCCTCGGCTTCGGGGTCGACAGCTTTCAGTTCCTCGCGCACGGCCTCCTCGCCCCCATCCGCCAGCTGGTCAGCAACCTGCTGGCGCAGGCTGGGATCAATCTCTGGGATCTCCGCCAAGCCTTCCGTCAAAGCTTTGAAATAAAGCCCTGTGCCCCCCACACAGATCCAGGGTGTGTCTGTCGCCAACAGCGGCGTTGCCGCCCGCAGCCACGCCCCCACCGACCAGTCCCCGGCCCCGTCCACCGTGCCGAACAGATGATGAGGCACGGCTTCGGTGTCTTGGGGTGTGGGGCGGGCGCTGAGGATCCGAAGATCTGTGTACACCTGCATGCTGTCGGCATTGATAATCTCGGCGCCCAAGCGTTTGGCCAAGCGCACCGCCAGCCCGGTTTTACCACTGGCCGTGGGGCCATAAATCAAAATCGGTGGTGGTGGTGTCACAGTCGATGTCACGGTCAAGGTCACGGGCGAATGGCACGATAGACAAACCCGCCCCGACGATGGACCATCATCAAAACGGGGCGGTTGGGATGGGCCGCCAGCGCTTGGGCCACGGCTTCGCGGGCCTCGGCGCCTGAATTCACGCGCTCCAGCTCGATCTCCAGCACCACATCACCAGGCTGCAACAGGCCTCGGGCGGGGCTGTCCTCGGCGATGCGCACCACGCGCGCGCCCTGGGCCTCACCAGGGGCGTCCCCTAGCACCACGCCCAACGGTACATCCTCGGCCACCGGTTCGGGCGGTGCCAATTCAGGTGGTGTCGGCGCGGGCGCCGAGGGTTCGCGCAATTGCCCCAAAGTCACGGCCATGCCCATGGGCACGCCATCCCGCACCAACCCAAGACCCACAGTGGAAAAGGGGCGGATGTCCGCCGCCACGCGGCTCAGCTTGCGGGCATTGTCGATCGACTGCCCGCCCAAGTGCACGATGACGTCCCCACGCTGGACCCCAGCTTCGGCCGCAGGGGCCCCAGCGAAAATGCGTGTGACCAAGGCCCCCTTGGCGGCTTTTAGGCCAAAGCGCGCCGCCAGGTCCGGCGTCACATCTTGAGTCTCCACGCCCAAAAAGCCGCGATGAGGCGCCCCGTTTTCGATGATTTGCCGCACCACCGACGCCGCCAAATCCGCAGGAATGGCAAAGCCCACGCCCACCGAATTACCACTAGGAGACAGGATCGCCGAATTCACCCCCACAACGCGGCCGCGGGCATCAAACAGCGGCCCCCCAGAATTGCCCTGGTTGATGGCGGCATCGGTTTGAATAAAGGCATCATAACGCCCGTGGGAAATGTCACGCCCCACAGCCGAAACCACCCCCACCGACACACTGCCCCCCAGCCCAAAGGGATTGCCGATGGCCATCACCCACTGCCCGGCTTGCGGCAGGCCATCCGTGGCGAAGCGCACAAAGGGCAGATTTTTGCCGCCCTTGATTTTCAGAACTGCCAGATCCGTTTCCCGATCTTGGCCCAACAAGGTGGCGGGCAGTTTGCGGCCATCATGCAGCGTGATTTCGATCTCGCCCACGCTGTCGATGACATGGGCGTTGGTGACCACCGTGCCCTGGGCATCGATCAAAAAGCCCGAGCCCGCCGCCGACAAAATGTGGGACTGCACGGGCCCATGTTCGCGGAAAAATTCATTATAGGGCGCCAGCGTCGAGCCCTTGGCAAACGGTTCCGCATTCAAGCGTTGATCTTGGCCGCGCACCTGAATGTTGACCACAGCGGGCTGCAGGGTTTGCACCAAGCCTGAAAAATCAGGCGTCTGGCCTGTGGGGGCCTGTGCGGCCGAGGGCACCGCCAGCCCGCAGACGGCCACAGCCAACAGGCCGGCCACCAAACCCTTGATGCCTAGCCTGAACCGCCCAGGAACCACACCCCGCCCCATCGACACCTAGTTCCCATTGCGCCAAGTGTTGAAGAAGGCACTGTCTGGCGAAATCAACACCTGGGTGCCA
The DNA here is from genome assembly GCA_937138625.1 of uncultured Caulobacteraceae bacterium. GTDB lineage: Bacteria > Pseudomonadota > Alphaproteobacteria > Caulobacterales > Caulobacteraceae > CAKZPF01. The sequence continues at coordinate 121,096 of CAKZPF010000004.1, forward strand.
GGCTCGACAGCGGCCTCATAAGCCTGAAGCGAGCGATAGAAACCAGCGAACTCTGGGTCCTTGCCGAACGATTGCGCAAACAGTTTGGCGCGGGCGGCATCCCCCACACCGCGCATGATTTGTGCTTCTTCTTGGGCGGTGGCCAAGGTCACGGTCACGGTTTTGTCGGCCTCGGCCATGATTTCCCGTTTGCGTTCCTCACCCCCGGCGCGAATTTCGGCGGCTTCTTGCTGACGCTCGGTGATCATGCGGCGGTAAACGGCTTGCGAGTTTTCAAGCGGCAGGTCCACCCGTTTGACGCGCACATCAATGATGTCCACACCCAAACGCGCCGACAGGGTTTGTTGGTTCACCAGCTTGGCGATGCTCAGCATCAATTCGGCCCGCTGGCCCGAGATGATCTCGTTGGCCGGCGCTTTACCCAAGACTTCACGCAAGCTCGAGTTCACCATAGGCTGCATCCGGTCCCGCCCGACGCTCATGTCCCGTACGGCTTGGTAAAAGCGCAGCGGGTCTTTGATGCGCCAACGCATAAAGGCATCCACCACCAGGCGCTCTTGGTCGGCGGCGATAATTTCCTCTTTGTCCACTTGGAAATTCATATTGCGGCGATCAAACTTCACCACATTTTCCAAAAACGGCACCTTGACCTTCAGGCCCGGATCAGCGGCTGTCGGGTCATAGGGGTTGACGATGCGCACCGGCTCACCAAAGCGCAGGACGATGGCTTGTTCGGTTTGTTTGACCACATACAGCGTGTTGGCCAACACCACAAAGACCACAACCAAAACGCCCAACAGAATTTTTGTCTTCAAGGACATTAGCGACCCTCCTTCAGGGTTGGGGGTGTGACGGGACGGCGGTCAATGGGCAGGATCACCGGGGCTTGGCCCGCTTTGGCATCCAGGACAACTTTTTCGGCCTTGGCCAGAACACGTTCCATGGTCTCGAGGTACAAGCGCTCGCGGGTCACAGCCGGTGCCAAGCGATATTCGGCATACAGCTGGTTGAAGCGTTCGGCTTCCCCTTGGGCTTCGCGGGTGATTCGCTCTTTGTAGGCTTCGGCGTCTTGCAAGATCTTGGCGGCGTCCCCTCGGGCCTCGGGCACCACTCGGTTACGATAGGCCAAGGCTTCGTTGACTTTGGATTCCGCGTCTTGGGCGGCGTTCACCACCTCGCGGAAGGCATCGATCACGTCCGCCGGCGGGTCGGCGCGCTGGATCTGCACCTGGGTGATCAGAACACCACTGTTATAGTCATCCAGGGCCTGTTGCATCAGCTCTTGGGCCTTGCCTTGGATTTCGCTTCGACCGGTGGTGATGATGCTTTGCAGGCCCGATTTGCCCACGACCTCGCGCATGGCGCTTTCGGCCATGGCCTTCACGGCGAGGTCGGGACGTTCAATGTTGAAAACGAATTTGGCCGCATCGCTGACACGCCAGAACACCGAAAATTCGATATCGACAATGTTTTCGTCCCCGGTCAGCATCAGGCTTTCTTCGGGGATTTCCCGCTTGTTGCCGCTGCGGGCATTGCCCACAAAGCCAATGTCGGCCCGGTTAGATGTGGTCACGCGCACCTTTTGAATTTTATCAATAGGCGTCGGCAGCGCATAGCGTAAACCCGGGTCAGAAATATGGTGGAACTTTCCGAACCGAGTCACAACGGCTTTTTCGTCAGCCTCGACGAAATAAAAGCCGGTGAAGACCCAAATCAAAAGCGCCACCGCACCTAGGGCTGCCAAGCCCTGCGGTTTCAGGCCACGCCCCCCACCGCCGAACATGCGCTTTAGGCGATCTTCCCACTCACGCAAACGGCGTTCAATGTCGTCTTGGCTGGGTGGTCGTCCGCCACCACCAGAACCACCGGGCTTGCCGCCACTGGGTTTCTGCCAGGGGGATGGCCCACCGTTTTGTCCACCGCCACCGGTGGGTCGATTGCCCCAAGGACCTGAACTCATCTGCTTCTCCTCGCTGGTGTGGTCATGCCACTTGCATTTGCCAAGCTCCCCTCCGATATGTGACACATCTCTCGCCCATGCAAGCCCAACCGGCGAAAAGCCGGCAGATGAGATGAAAATCGACGATTAAGGACGGCATCTGATGATCACGGCCCGAAAACTTCGAAACCTGCTGAACACCATCCCCGACCCCGTCAGCCCAGACCTGAGCCTGGTGACCGCCGGACGGGTGCTGGAAGCCCGCGCCCAAAAAGGCCGCGCCAACATCGTTTTGGAAATTCCCAAATCCCATGCCGAAGCCTATGCCCCCCTTTCCCAAGAGCTGAAGACCAAGGCCGAAGCCCTGTGGGGCATCAAAACCGCCCAAGTGATTCTGACGGCCACTGGATCTGGCCACCCCGCGCCGGAGGCTGAACCTTCTGCAGCCCCGAAGTCGACACCCTCCAAACCTGAAACCCTCAAGCCCGAAACCCTCAAGCCCACAGGTGTGAAGCGCATCTTGGCCGTTACCAGCACCAAGGGCGGCGTGGGCAAATCGACCCTGGCTGTGTTGCTGGCCAAGGCCCTGAAGGCCCAGGGTTTGGCTGTGGGCGTGCTGGACGCCGACATTTACGGCCCCTCCCTGCCCCGTTTGCTAAACCTGTCCGGGCCGATCGAAGTGGACGACAACAATCGCATTCAACCCCGCGTTGCCGATGGTCTGAAGGCTTTGTCCATCGGCTTTTTGGTCGACCCAGAAAAAGCCGCCGTCTGGCGCGGCCCCATGGTTTCCGGTGCCATTCAACAGTTTATGCAGGACGCCGATTGGGGTGAGCTGGATGTGTTGGTGATCGACATGCCCCCCGGCACGGGGGATGCCCACATCACCGTGGCGCAAAAGGCCGGTGTGGACGGTGCCCTGGTCATCACCACACCCCACCAATTGTCGGTGGATGACACCCGCCGCGGCCTGCAACTGTTCGAGCGCCTGAACGTGCCCGTCTTGGGCTTGGTGGAAAACATGGCGCATTACCAAACGCCCGATGGCGATATCCACCACATATTCGGCCAAGGCGGCGCGCAAGCCCTGGCCCAAGCTGTCGACCTGCCCATTCTGACAAGTCTGCCCATTGATCCTCAGCTCAATGAACACCACCAAGGCCTGCAAGACTTGGCACAACAGGTGATGGACGGGCTGAGGCTGAAAGCGTCAGAACTGGCCTAGGGTTTTCGGCGCAAGGTGCGGACGACAAAGGGATAATCGTCGTGCTCGCTGGTGGGGAAGGCTTGGTGTTCAATCTCCTGCCAGGTTTCGGGATTTGGCAGATCGAAATGGGCGTCACCCTCCACATTGGCATCCACTTCGGTCAGGTAGACCGTTTTGGCCAAAGGCAAGGCTTGGGCATAGATATGGGCCCCGCCCATGACGATCACCTCGTCCACGCCGTCATCATGGGCCTGTTCGGTGGCGATCTCGATGGCCTCTTCCAGACTGGTGACGGTGATGGCCCCAGGCGCGTCGTAAAATTCATCACGGCTGAGCACGATGTTCATACGGCCCGGCAAGGGGCGCTTGGGCAGGCTTTCCCAGGTTTTGCGGCCCATGATCACTGGCTTGCCCAGGGTCACGCGCTTGAAGGTTTGCAAATCCGAACGCAGCCGCCAAGGCAAGTCCCCGTCCCGACCGATGACACCATTTTTGGCGCGGGCCACGATCAGGGCGAGCGAGATGCTCACACCGCCACCGGGGCTTTGATGTGGGGATGGGGGTCGTAATCGAGGATCTCAAAATCCTCGAATTTAAAATCAAAAATGCTGTCAACGTCTGGGTTGATGCGCAATTTCGGCAGAGGCCGGGGCGCGCGGGTCAGTTGCAGCTCGGCCTGTTCAAAATGGTTTTGGTAAAGGTGCGCGTCGCCCAAAACATGAGAAAACACCCCCGGCCTCAGGCCCGTGACCTGGGCCATCATATGGGTCAGCAAAGCATAAGAGGCGATGTTGAACGGCACGCCCAAAAACACATCCGCCGAGCGTTGATAAAGCTGGCAGTTCAACCGCCCGGCCATGACCTGAAACTGGAACAGACAATGGCACGGCGGCAAGGCCATATCGGGCACATCCGCCGGGTTCCAGGCCGAGACAATCAAACGGCGCGAGTTGGGATTGGTTTTGATTTGCGCTTCGACCTCGGCGATTTGGTCGATGGTCCCGCCACGCCCATTGGGCCAGCTGCGCCATTGGTGGCCATAAACGGGGCCGAGGTCACCGTTGTCATCGGCCCATTCGTCCCAGATGCTGACGCCGTTATCCTTGAGGTAGCGGATGTTGGTGTCGCCGGACAGAAACCACAACAGCTCGTGAATGATCGAGCGTATGTGCAGCTTTTTGGTGGTCAACAGCGGAAAGCCATCAGCCAAATCAAAGGCCATGCGGTGGCCAAAAATGGCGCGGGTGCCCGTGCCGGTGCGGTCATCGCGATCGACGCCGGTTTTTAGAATCAGGTCCAGAAGCTCGTGATAGGTTTGCATAAACGTGTCTTACTGCGCGCGGGCGCATTTGCCAACAGAAAGGCTTACGGGTTCAAATCTAAGCTTTAGTCGATCCCCCTGCCTCTGGGCTCCAAAGGAATTGGTGCGCACCCGACAACGCCCCCTGGAAAATTAACGCGTTATGGCTTATATTGGTAAGGTCAGCTTGCTGACTATGGCGATAAATGTTCGTGCAATAAGCGATCTGGACCCGGGGGCGGTACCCGGCGGCTCCACCCTTGATCATCGGTGTTATATGTTTCCGGTGATCAACGGCGGGGCCGAAATAGGTTCGACAGGCGTGTAAAGACGAGGCGTTCGCCCGGCATAGTACCACCGTTATCGGGCTGTTTTATAGTTGCGAACGATAACTTCGCTGAGGATATGGCTCTGGCTGCGTAAGCGGTTCGAGCAATCCAACTTAAGCCCTAAGGTTTCAGACCCTTAGGCGGGGCTTCGGGTGGGGGCCTGGCAACAGAATCCCGCCCACTTCCTCAACCTTTTCATTAGCCAGGCCCATCATATTTTGGATTTGCTTGGCAACAGAAACGGGCCCACTTCTCTCATATATCTTGTAACCACAAAGCGCGACCGCGCGTCGGCGCGATGAAGACTTTTCGGAAAAGCGCCCAGCGGTTTTGCTGAAAAGTCAGCATCCTTTGTGCGCCGCCCCCGCGGAGCCGCGAAGGCACTGAGCTGGCGCGAGCGAAATAAACCCGCCTGGCAACAGAATCCCGCCCACTTCTCTCATATATCTGTGACCACAAAGCGCGATGGCCGCTCTGCACCACAAAGATATCCACAGATTATCCACAGCCCACCCCTTCAATGCGCCTTCGAATGTGCAGGGCTTGACGCGATCTCAAAGCCCAATGGAGACTTTATCCACAGCTGGGGAAAACTTATCCCCAAGGCGTGCGGCCTATGCACAGGTTTATCGCCCTAAAACTTGTCCCAAATTCGGCTGAAACGGGTGATGGCCACACCCTGGGCGGACGCAAAAAAATCTTCTCTCTTTTTGCGCGAGGGGAGTTGACGGCGGCCAATAGCGCGGTAGGGTCAGGGCTTCGGTTGTCCAACAGCCGAGGGATCAAAACATAATCAATAAAGAACTCGAGAGCTGCCGCAAACGGGAGCCTGCAGTGCCAAGGAAACTGTGATATGGTGTGGAGTATGGACGCGACCAACGATCTGATGCGGTATGACCAGCTGGCGCAAAACGCCCTGCGCAGTGTCGTTCGCGAAGCCCTGAAGCGCACCGCCGCCAAGGGCCTGCCCGAGCCGCACCATTTTTATATCACCTTCAAAACACAGGCCGAAGGCGTCAGCATTCCGTCTGATTTGGTGGAAAAATACCCCGACGAAATGACCATCGTGCTGGAGCATCAGTTCTGGGATCTGGCGGCCTCGGAGCACAGTTTTTCTGTGACCTTGCGATTCGGTGGCGCGCCCAAGCGTTTGACCGTGCCTTATACGGCCATCACCCGGTTCTTTGATCCCTATGTGCGCTTTGGGCTGCAGTTCGATGTCGAAGCCCCCGAGCCATCCGAGCAAACCATGGCGGTCGCCACGGACATGGTGGCTGAAATGGACAGCCCAGCCCCGCGCAAGGCCGCAGCCAAACCGGCGCCAGAGGCCCGCGAGGACGCCGGCGCCAAGGTGGTCAGCCTGGATCGGTTTCGCAAGAAATAGCCTTAACTCGTTTTGAGCTAAACCGGTTGTGTGACGGCCGTGGCTCTAGTGGGCTGCCGGTTGAAAATACACAATGGTGCGTTTTTGCCGCACTTCGGTCACGCTGTCGGGGTCGTTGTAGGCATCCCGTGCCGTGCCTCCCTCAAACCACATAAACCGTTCCCCACTGTCGAGGACATTGCTTTGGTTTCGCGAGACATTGGATATACCATCCATACTCAGGTCAGCGGTCCACTCGCCCTGCGCATTTTGCCCCAGGTACAAGCTTTCTGGCTCTGCGTCCCCATCCATATTTCCCGTCAGCGTCAACGAGGCCTGATGTTCTCCATACATATGGCCCCTGGCCGCATGATCTGGATAGCTTTCCACCCATACCCCTCCGTTTGAAGCCCGATCACCCAGCCGGGCCTTGGCAGTGAAGTTTGTGCCACCATGCCGGTTGCCATATTGGATTTCGACCTTGTGCAAAGCGCCGCTGTCATCATAGGTCGCTTCGACCGTGTCCAGAAACCCATCGTCGTTCAGATCGGCGACCTTGTGAAACTCAACGGCGGTGTAATATACAGGATCAGACATACGAAGCTCCATTTCATAAAAACTGAATATAAACTACAAGAATATAGGCATATTGTCAATTCGATACGGCACCAAGATCTCATCCCTGAGCCCTTTGACCTGGGCTCGCAGCATGCTATGCCACGGCATCTTTTCACCTTAGACCCCACAGATGACCATGGATGCCCCGATGACCAACACCCGCACCGAAACCGATACCTTTGGCCCCATTGATGTGGCGACAGACGCCTATTGGGGGGCGCAAGCCCAACGCAGCCTAGGGAACTTTAAGATCGGCTGGGAAAAGCAGCCGGCCTCTATTGTTCGCGCCCTGGGCATTGTCAAACGGGCTGCCGCCGAGGCCAATATGGCCATGGGCAAGCTGGATCCCAAACTGGGTGAGGCCATTGTCGAAGCCGCGCAAGAGGTCATCGACGGCAAGCTGACCGATCACTTCCCCCTGGTGGTCTGGCAGACGGGGTCGGGCACGCAATCGAACATGAACGCCAACGAGGTGATTGCGAATCGCGCCATCGAGATTTTGGGCGGCGAGATGGGCAGCAAATCGCCCGTGCATCCCAATGATCATTGCAATATGTCGCAGTCCTCCAACGACACCTTCCCCACCGCCATGCACATTGCCTGCGCCGAGGAAGTGGTCCACAGCCTGTTGCCCGCTTTGCATCATCTGCACGAAGCCCTGGACGCCAAAGCCAAGGATTGGGCTGATATCATCAAGATCGGCCGCACCCACACCCAAGACGCCACGCCCCTGACGCTGGGTCAGGAATTTTCGGGCTATGCCAAACAGCTGGAAAACGGCATTGCGCGGATCGAGCTCACCTTGCCTGGCCTGATGGAATTGGCCCAAGGCGGCACCGCCGTCGGCACGGGCCTCGCCTCGCCTAAGGGCTTTGATGTAAAGGTCGCCGAGCGCATCGCCGAGATCACCGGCCTTGAGTTCAAAACCGCGCCCAATAAATTTGAGGCCTTGGCCGCCCATGACGCCATGGTCATGACCCATGGGGCCATAGCCACCGTGGCCATGAGCTGTTTTAAAATCGCCAATGACATTCGCTTTTTGGGCTCGGGGCCCCGTTCGGGCCTTGGGGAGCTGGCCCTGCCGGAAAACGAGCCCGGCTCGTCGATCATGCCCGGCAAAGTCAACCCCACCCAATGCGAAGCCCTGACCCAGGTCTGCGCCCATATTCACGGCAACAACGCCGCCATTGGTTTTGCGGGCTCTCAGGGCCATTTCGAGCTGAATGTCTTCAACCCCATGATGGCTTATAACTTTTTGCAATCTGTGCAGCTGTTGGCCGATGCCACCGTCTCGTTCACCGACAAATGCGTGGTGGGCATTGAACCTCGGCGCGAGAACATTCAGCGGGGTCTGGAAAATTCCTTGATGCTGGTCACGCCGTTGAAGGAAAAATACGGCTATGACCGCGCCGCCAAGATCGCCAAGACGGCCCATAAAAATGGCACCACCCTGCGCGAGGAAGCCATCAAAGACGGCATCCCCGCTGACGACTTTGACGCCATTGTTCGGCCCGAGCTGATGATCGCCCCGCAGTCGTAATGTTATGAAATTTATTGTCCGGTCATCCCGGACCCCGATCCGGGATCCAGTAAGCCTGCGTCTGCAGGCGCAAAAAAAGCGCCATTGGCGCATTGATATTCGCTTACTGCCCCCCCGCGATCATCAGTCTTCGCTTTTCAGACTTCGCCATGACAAGCGTCGCGGGGTGAACGGCGTGGTGACAAGCATGAAAAACTGACATAGTAATGCTAGATGCAAAATCCGAATAAAGGAAAATCACTTGAGCTGTTCTTTGTTGATGGACAGCCAGATGGTATGCTGACAGCAACCATACCGTTCCAATGGTCTGGTCATATTTTGTATGCCAATCGCACCCAGTTAAGAGAGGCTCTAATACGACCGGAAACCTCACGAGCCGGAGTATACATTTTGGTTGGCCAGGTTGATGAAGGCCAGCAAATTTACATTGGTGAAAGCGACGTGATTGGCCAGAGGATTCGCACACACGATTCCGCTAAAGACTGGTGGACTGAGGTTCTGTTCATATCATCCAGTGGAGAGCAACTGAATAAGGCCCATATTCGATATTTAGAGAGTCGGCTTGTAGAGAGAGCCAAAATTGTGGGCAAAGCCTTCGTTGAAAACAGCACCGCGCCTAACTGCCCTGCCCTTAGTGAGGCAGCGAAGTGTCATATGGAGAACTTTCTGGAAAATATTTACCTAGTCATGCCAGCACTACGCTTTGACTTCATGACACCAGTTACAACGACTGATAGCAATACACCCCATAAATCCGATATTATTTCGCCTTTATTTGAAATATCTCTTCACAAACATGGGGTATATGGTACAGCCTATGTCGATAATAATGGTAAATTTGTTGTTCAGAAAGGGGCACAGGGACGTCCCAAATGGTGCGGCGGGCGGGACAGCGCACCACATATCCAAAGAATTATAAATGACCTAATAAATAATGGCATATATAACCTTCAGGGTAAAAATAGAAAACTAGAAGAAAATTTTTCATTTAATAGTCCGTCTGCTGCTGCTGCAACGTTAACCGGACGGTCTTCAAATGGCCAAACCGAATGGAAAATAAAAGGCACAAAAACAACATACAAAGAATGGGAAGCATCGCAGATAGAAGATGTTGCCTCATGACCAACCCCATCAATCTGAACCAGTTTCGCAAAGCCAAGCAAAAGGCCGAGAAGGCCAAACTGGCCGAGGAAAACCGCATCAAATTCGGCCGCACCAAGGCCGAGAAGAATTTGGCGAAATCAAAAGCCGACAAAGCCAAAAGCGATTTGGATGGCCACAAGCGAGAGAAATAACCTTCCGTTCATCCCCGCACCCTAGCTCACGCGGGCATAAACTCCGGCGGGGATCCATACAGCATATATTGCACCCACAATGCCTTGCCTATATTTGGCTTGGATCCCAAATCAAGTTTGGGATGAACGGATTGCGGACTGAGACCCTGGACCAGGGTCCGGGATGACGAGTATAACCGACGAGTACAACGAGGAGGCAAGGGCGACTGCCCGCCGGGGCTGTGGAGGGTTTTTAGCAAAAGTGCTTTTGCGGTTTTGCGGTTCGAAAATTCGACCATAAATATGCCCCGCCCCCGCGGAGACGCGAGTGGGGCGAGCTGTCGTGAGCGAAATGAATCATGCTGATAAAACGATCATTTACGCTGTCGGGCCATGCCACATCGGTTGCGCTGGAGCCTGAGTTTTGGCAGGTTTTGGATCGCCTGGCCCGCAGCCAAAATCGTGCTTTGGCCAGTCTTATCAACGAAATTGACCAAGACCGAGGCCAGCAGCCATTGGCGTCTGCGTGTCGGGTTTTTGTCGTCAAGCGGCTGAATTCTACCACAGAGGGCTAGCGCCCGCCCCTATCCCGACATAAGGTGGTGACGTTCACCATCTAACCACACAGGAGACGGGTATGACCACGACAGAAACCAGCAAATATTTCGAAGACATCAAGCAATACGACAGCAGCGCCGACGAGGCCATTGTCGACAAAATCGCCAGCAACCTGCGCCTGGTGATGCAGAACGATGACGCCAAATGGGTGTCCGCCAGTGATAGCGCCGAGCTTGAGACCGTGCGCGAAAACTACCTGAAGAAAAAGCTCGAGCTGAGCCATTCCGATGAGGAGCTCGATGCCGGCATCACCGCCGTCATGGAACAGCTGAAGGGCGTCAACAAAAAAAGCCGCGTCACGGTTTACTATCTGTTGGCCAAACATTTCGGCAAGTTGGACATCTACAGCTAGCGGCCGTTTGATCAGAACAGCACATCCCCTGGCCCTGCCAGGGGATGTTTTCTTTGGCCTTGCCACACGAATATGTTCATACTATGTTCCAAGAAATGCCTGATGATATGAGTCTCGATCTTCCGCCGTTCTTACAGGGCCTGAACACCCGCCAAGAGGACGCCGTGCGCCAATTGGATGGCCCGGTTCTGGTCTTGGCCGGTGCCGGTGCCGGCAAAACACGGGTGCTGACCACGCGTCTGGCAAACCTGTTGTATGAACGCCGAGCGGGCCCGGGCGAGATTTTGTGCGTCACCTTCACCAACAAAGCGGCGCGTGAAATGCGCGAGCGCGTGGCCGGGCTGATCGGCCCCATGGCCGAGGGCTTGCGGTTTTTGGGCACTTTCCATTCGGTTTCGGCGCAGATTCTGCGTCGTCATGCGGAACTGGTGGGCCTGACGCCCCAATTCACCATTTTGGACACCGATGACCAGCTGCGTTTGATCAAGCAAATTCTGCGCGCGGAAAACATCGACGACAAAAAATGGACGCCCAAGCAATTTGCCAATCTGGTGGATGCTTTCAAAAACCGAGGCTGGACGCCCGATAAGCTGCCGCCTGGCGACGGCAACCATTTCGCCCAAGGGCGCGGCGCGAAGCTTTATACACTCTACCAAGACCGCCTGCGCACCCTGAACGCCTGTGATTTTGGCGATCTGTTGCTGCATAGTCTGACCATATTTTTGAACCATCCTGATGTGTTGGCCAGTTATCAACGACGGCTGAAATACATCTTGGTCGACGAGTACCAAGACACCAATGTGGCGCAATATTTGTGGTTGCGGCTGTTGGCCCAGGCCCACCACAACATTTGCGTGGTCGGCGATGATGATCAGTCAATTTACGGCTGGCGCGGGGCCGAGGTGGACAACATCCTGCGCTTTGAGACCGATTTTCCCGGGGCGCATGTGGTGCGGCTCGAGCAAAATTATCGCTCGACGGGGCACATTCTGGGCGCGGCCTCAAGCTTGATTGCCGAAAACCAACGTCGCCTCGGCAAGACCCTGTGGACCGAGGCCGATATGGGCACCCCCGTTCGCGTGCGGGCTGTGTGGGATGGCGAGGCCGAGGCACGCTTGATTGGTGACGACCTCGAAGCCTGGCTCGCCCGCGGGCGTAAACTGAGTGACGCGGCCATTTTGGTGCGCGCCGCCTTTCAGATGCGCGCCTTTGAGGAGCGTTTTATCACCCTGGGCCTGCCCTATGTGGTCATTGGTGGTCCGCGCTTTTTCGAGCGTCAAGAAATTCGCGACGCCCATGCCTATTTGCGCTTGATGGTGGCCGATGATGACCTGGCCTTTGAGCGCGTGGTCAATACCCCCAAGCGCGGCATTGGTGACGCCACCCTGCAAAAGCTGATGCAGATGGCGCGCATGACCAATATGCCCCTGATGAGCACGGTGCGGGAAGTGGTGCAAACTGATGAACTGCCTGCCCGTGCCCGCAACGCGCTGGCCCGCTTTCTGAACGATATTGATCGCTGGCGACAAGACGCCCAGTCGCGATCGCACCAAGAGCTCGCCGAGCTGATTTTGGACGACAGTGGCTATACGGCCATGTGGCAAGCGGACAAATCCCCGAACGCGCAAACCCGTCTCGAGAACCTGAAGGAACTGGTGCAGTCGCTGGCCACCTTTGACAGCCTGCCCGCTTACCTTGAGCATGTGGCCTTGGTCATGGATCTGGAGCGTGATGCCGGCGAGGATGCGGTGAAAATCATGACCCTGCACGCCGCCAAGGGCTTGGAGTTCCCCTTGGTGTTCTTGCCCGGTTGGGAAGATGGCATTTTTCCCTCGCAGCGCGCCTTGGATGAAAGTGGCCAAGCGGCGCTGGAGGAAGAACGGCGTCTGGCCTATGTCGGCCTGACTCGCGCCCGCGAGGATGCCCGCATCAGCCACGCCGCCAACCGTTTGGTCTATGGCAGTTGGCAGTCCTCCCTGCCCTCACGCTTTGTCGATGAACTGCCTGAACAACACGTCGATACGGTTTCGGAGCTGGCGCCCCAATCCGGTGGCTGGTCAGCCTATGGGCAGATGGGATCCGATCGCGCCGCCCCCCTCGGTCATCATCATAACAAGGCCGCCCTGCCCCAACGCCGACGCAACCCCGCCCATGACGAGCCGAGCTTTCATCGCGGGGCCCTGGTGCGTCACAGCACCTTTGGCATTGGCGAGGTCATTGCCGTTGAGGGCAACAAGCTGGTGGTGTCCTTTGATGATGCCGGCGACAAACGGGTGATGGCCAGCTTTTTAGAGGCGGTGGATTAAAGGCGGCTGATAAATTTTGATGGCCTTTTCTATTCGCACTCGCTACACCGCGCCTATGGATCAACACCCGTCTTCTGCCCCGGATATCGCCCCGCGCAAACTGTCTGCCCGTGGCACCAAGACCCAGTGTGAGGCTTTGGTGCGCGCCCTTGACGCCGACCCGGTGCTCGAGGATCTGACCCACGCCATTTACGTCATCGAGGAACCGGACCACTGGTGCGTCGATACCTACCCGATGAACGAGCATTTGCCGGCGTTGCGGGCGGTGATGGCGCAGCACCCCGAGCTGAAACACAGCGACGAACCCTTAGGCGATGCCGATTGGATCGCCATGTCGCTGTCGGGTCTGCCACCCGTGGAAGCCGGACGGTTTTTTGTGTATGGCGCCCACGACAAAGGGCGCGTGCCACAAAACGCCATCAGCTTGGCCATCGAGGCCGGTGTGGCCTTTGGCACGGGTCACCACGGCACCACCGAGGGCTGCCTCAGCGCCTTTCATGATGTGCGCAAACAGCGCGCCTTCCCCCGGGTTTTGGATGTGGGCACGGGCACAGGTGTGTTGGCCATGGCGGCGCGCAAAACCGGATCGCGCGTGGTGGTGGGCACGGATATGGACCCCGACAGTGTGCGCATCGCACGCGAAAACACCCGCCTGAACCGGGCACCCGCCCGCATGGTCGAGGACAGCAGCCTGACCCACCCAACCGTACGAGAAAATGGGCCCTATGATTTGGTTTTTGCCAACATTTTGGCTGGGCCCTTGGTGCAGCTGGCGCCAAAAATCGTGCGCCTGACCCAACCGGGCGGGATCATTATTTTATCCGGACTGTTGCATTACCAAATGCAAACGGTGTGCGCCGCTTATCGCCGCCAAGGGGCTGTGTTGAAATCCAACGTCCGCCGGGATCCCTGGCGGACGCTGGTGTTGCAGCACCAACCTCGTTTTTAAAACCTCACAATCCGATCACCTGGCTGGTCTTCGGTGTCAGGGGCGCGGACCACCTCATACGGTTCGCGGGTTTCTATGCGGCCGTCTTCAAACAAGGTTTTGCGATATTCGGCACTAAAGTAAGCGTCATCATCCCCCTGCTGCTGAGCGCGGTGCATTTGTTCATCGCGACTGAGGGCCTTGGTTGAGGCAAACAGCGTCAGCTTGGGCCGCTCGGCCATGAAATCCATGATCATGATGTCATCGATCCCGTCTTGATCGAGGTCTGTGTACCAAATGCCGTAAACCCCCTCGGCCAGGTCCGCGGGCAAGCCATCGTCCTGGGTGGTCAGCGCCTCATAGGCTGCGGGGGCAATGCGCACCATCTCAAGGTCCATTTCAGATTGGCCAGCGGGCCCAATGCGCATCACCATTTCCCCGATAAAATCGGTGTCCGGCGTAAAGGTCTCGCCGTCACGGGTGAGGATCAAGGTTTCCCGCTCGCCATCGCCATCAAAGTCATGAAAGGTTTCGATGGTGACCTGGTGTTTGGGCTCGGAAACGGTGGGGGTCATGAAGGCCTCTTGTGGTCTGGATTAGTCCTCGCCAGAAATGGCACCCCCCACATCTGGGGCGGCAAATTTAAGAGTGCGCAAAGTTGAGCCATCGTCAAGAGTAAGATCTTTTTGCCCGCTGATCCCAGACACCTGCTGTACCTCTGACAGTGCCGATTGATACGCCTCATGGTCGATCTGTCCATTTTCGTAAAGTAACGGCACCATAGGATCTGAGAAATTCGTCGTATAGGTCGACAAGCGCCCATAAGGCCCCTGGTAAAACACCGTCACCGTATCAAGGGCCCCATCCCCATCCAGATCGTCAATAATTTTCACTGATGGCAAAGGCTTGCCTGTGACCGTGCTTTGGGACCCAAAGATAACCACCGGCAAATCGTCTCGGGTGGTGTTGGCCAAGCTGACCGTCTCAAGGACTTGTGGCGCTCCCTCCTGGGTTTTGGTCATGAAAACAATTTGCTCATTGTCCACTTGCTCTGCGCTGACCTGACGAAACCGGATGTGGTCCGCCACGCCGTCACCATTAAAATCAGCGACGTTCTGAAGCTCAAAACTGATGGGGTATGGAGAAACCTGGGTCATGGGAGATGATCTCGGTAAACTATGCTAACCTTGATCCGGGCTAAGCGCCTGATCAAAAACGATGGTGCGATGCACCTGGGTGTGGTGGCCATTGGGGTCTTGGCTGGTGGTTTCGTAGGCCTGATACGCTTGGGCCTCTTGGGCGTTGCTCAGCAAGACGCTCATATGCTCGGCTGGTCCCACCACACCATTCAGCGCCTTTTGCACATGCCAGGGGTCCTGGAGGTCTGTGGTTAGACTGCTCAGACGCACGGGGTCAGCCCCGTCAAAGCGATAAATCAAAAGGTCCAAAACCTGGTCACCATCCATATCAGCATAAAACTGCAGGCACTGCCCTGCGGGCAGGCCTTGGGTCTCTTTGGTCTCGATAATTTCGGAAAAGACAGGTTTGCCTACCCAATCGGGAAGCGGCTCTTGGGACAGGCGATCAATCTGCTGTTGGTTTACGGCGGGGTCCTCCGAGGGCGTGTAGCCCAAATCAATGCCATATGAATTGACGTTCACCAGCTTACCCGCGTCATCCCGATAGGCGGTGAAGCGAATGCTGTCCATATAACCGTCTTGGTTGAAATCATAGGCACCATTGATGCGGTAATGAATGGGGCTATTCATGGCAAAATGTCCTGATGGTCTGTCGATATTTTCGCGCATTGATAACAAAATTTCACAAAAATAGCAAGCGAGACCTAAATTCTGATATCCATTGCCCTCCCCCGCTTCACAGGACCCACCAAACCGGCTATGCACACACCCATGCTAGAGACACACACCATGCGACAAACCTTCGACGAATTGGCTTCACCGGATTATGGAAAACAGCACCTGCCGCGCCTGCGGGCAGAAATGGCCAAACAGGGCCTGGATGCCTTTCTGATCCCCCATGAAGACGAGTACCAAAACGAGTACCTGCCCGCCTGCAACGAGCGCTTGATGTGGATCAGTGGCTTTGGTGGCTCGGCAGGGGCGGCCATCGTGATGGCCGATCAGGCCGCGATTTTTGTCGATGGGCGCTACACCACCCAGGTGCGCGACCAGGTGGACCAAAGCCTGTTCAGCATTCATGACCTGGTGGATGCGGGTCCGGACACATTCCTGAAGGCGAACATCAAAGCCGGCCAGGTGGTGGGCTATGACGCGCGCTTGCATTCCGCCAATTCCATTGAGCGTCTGCGCCAAGCCGTGGACAGCGCCGGCGGGACCTTCAAGGCCGTTGAGCAGAACCCGCTCGATGCCGCCTGGGGCGATGAGCGGCCCGCAGCGCCCCTGACCATGGCCGTGCCCCACAGCACCGAATATGCCGGCGAAGATCATGCCAGCAAACGCACCCGTGTGGGCCAAGACCTGAAAGGCGAGGCCGCCGTCCTGACAGCCCCCACATCTCTGGCGTGGCTGTTGAACATGCGCGGGGGCGATGTGCGCTGCACGCCGCTGACTTTGGGCTCGGCGATTTTGCATGCCGATGGGCGCACGGAACTGTTTTTAGACCCGCGCAAAGTCAATGATGAGTTGCGGGCCCATTTGGGCAATCAAGTCACCCTGCGCACACCCGATGATGTGGCCGACAGTTTTGCGCAGTTGCGCGGCCAGCGCGTGCACATCGACCCCGCCGTCAGTGCGGCCTGGTGGTTTGATCAGTTGGAAGCGGCCGGGGCTCAGATCGTCAAAGCCGAAGACCCCTGCGCCCTGCCGCGTGCTTGCAAAAATGAAACCGAGGTCGAAGGCAGTCGCCAAGCCCACATTCGTGATGGGGTGGCCATCACGCGCTTTTTGCATTGGCTGGCCACATCCGCCGAGCAAGATCGACCCGACGAGATTGAAATCGCCACCCGCCTCGAGCAGTTCCGCGAAGACACCGGTGCGCTGAAGGACATCAGCTTTGAAACCATTGCCGCCGCCGGGCCCAATGCCGCCCTGCCCCATTACCGGCCCACGACCCGCACCAATCGCCGTGTCGAGTCCGGTGGGATTTTGCTGGTGGACAGCGGTGGGCAATACCTAGACGGCACCACCGACATCACCCGCACCATTATCGTAGGCCAGGCCAGTGACGAGATGCGCGATCGCTTTACGCGGGTCTTGAAAGGTCACATCAATTTGGCTCGCGTGCGCTTCCCCACCGGCATTTCTGGCTCGAACCTCGACACCTTGGCCCGCGAGCCCTTGTGGGCCGGTGGTTTTGATTTCGACCATGGCACGGGTCATGGTGTGGGCTCGTATTTGGGTGTCCACGAAGGTCCACAGCGCATCGCCAAGCCCGCCAATTCACAAGCCATGATGCCCGGTATGATCGTTTCAAACGAACCGGGATATTACAAGGAAGGCCATTACGGCATCCGCATCGAAAATCTGCAGGTTGTCACCCCCGCCCAAGACATTCCCGGCGGGGATCGGCCTATGTTGGGTTTCGAAGCCCTGACCATGGCTCCCATTGATCGCAATCTGATCGCCCCCGAAATGCTGACCCCGGATGAGAAAACTTGGCTCAATGGCTATCACGCCTTGGTGGTCGAGCGCCTGAGTGCGCACCTGCCTGCGGATGTGCGCGCCTGGTGCGAAGAAGTCTGTCGGCCGCTATGATCGGTTGGTGGCCAGTGTATACTGGCCAGCATCAACTTTGCGCTCTAAAGCGCTTTCGATCGTGGTCGTGCGAATGGTGCGACTTCGGGATCGCACAATGTCCTCGCTCATGTAAAAATGAATGCGGCTGACATCATGCATATAGCTGCCTGGGCCACCAAACAGCTGTTCATTGGGCAGATATGCCGCCAAGGCATAAGGCACATCCTCCAGATCGATGATGCCATCGGCGTCGCCGCCGGCATATGTGTCGAGACCATTGATAAGAAATTGAAACTTAAGGGGATCAATAACCTTGTCGATTTTGCCATCCAGGCCATCAGCCGCACGTAGTATGGCATCCGTAATTTTGGTCATAGCGTGTACCCCTTTTATAATTCAACAAAATATACATTAATATGTAATTTTTATCAAGACGCATGAATTATAACTTACGCACCAGCACGGTCTTTTTTTCTATGCGCCCGGTTATGGTAAGCATGTCACCCGCATAGACCGGCCCCTCGCCTTCCAGCACCGCTTGCCATTCTTCGGTGCCGACATGAACAAACCCTTGGGCACCTTGAAAATCTGAAATGGCTTTGGCTTTGCGCCCCGCCAAAACCTGGGCACTGCCGGTGTTGGGGCTTTCGCCCCGCAGCCACTTTTTGGCATAGGGCCGCCCCGCCAAGGTGGTCACACCGGCCAAAATCACGAACAGCACCACCTGACGCTGAGGGTCCTGAAACTCATCCGACAAGGCCGCCACACCCGTCAGCCCCGCCGCGCACGCGGGCCAAAACAACCACGCCGAGCCCAACAGCAAATCCAGCGCCATGATCACGAACCCCACCGCCAACCAGGTCAGCAAGGGATGATCGATCATCAAATTCAAAACACTGTCCATACTGTCCTACCCGGCCTGTTGCACCAACGCCAACCAACCGTCTTCGTCGATGGTCTCGATGCCCAAACTGGCAGCGGTTTTCAGCTTTGATCCGGCCCCCGGCCCCGCCACCAACAGATCGGTTTTTTTCGACACCGAACCTGAAACCTTGGCCCCCAGGCGCTCGGCCATGGCCTTGGCTTCGTCACGGCTTAGCTGTTCGAGCTTGCCGGTGAAGACCACCGTCTTGCCCGCCACCGGCGATGCGGTGTCGATGGCTTCGGCGTCTTGGATGCTGACCTGTTCACATAAGCGCTCGACGGCCGCGCGACTGCTGGCCGAGGCAAAATAGCCCTTCAGGCTGTCCACCACCGTTTGGCCAATTTGGTCGATGCTCAGCATCTCTGTCTCGGCTTCCGAAGGGGCTTCGGGTGAAGCATTAGACATCTCTAATAACGCCTTATAAAGATTATCCCAGCTTTGATAGGTGCGCGCCAGCAAGCGCGCCGTGCCATCCCCCACATGCCGCGCCCCCAGGGCATAGACAAAGCGATCCAGATCGATGGTTTTGCGTGCGGCAATGGCATCAAACACATTGCGCACCGATTGCACGCCAAAGCCTTCGCGCGTTTCGATCTTCAGGTCTCGATTGCGGGCCTCGAGGGTGAAGATATCCGCAGGTTCTTTGACCCAATCGTTTTCAAAAAACAGCTCCAGCTGTTTGGCGCCCAGCCCCTCAATGTCAAAGGCCCGGCGAGAGGCAAAATGCTTGAGGTGCTCAAGGCGCTGAAAGGGACAGCGCATTTCGCCACTGCAGCGCCGCACCGCGCCCTCGGTACCGCCAGCGGTTTGTTCCCGCACCACCGGCGTTTTCAAATCACAGGGACACTGCTGCGGAAAGCCATAGGGCACGGCATCGGCAGGGCGTTCCGCCATCACAACCGACACCACCTGGGGGATGACATCACCGGCCCGCTGGATCACCACTTGATCCCCGATGCGCACGTCTTTGCGTTCGATTTCATCGGCATTGTGCAAGGTGGCGTTCGAGACCACCACCCCCCCGACCGTGATGGGCTGCAGACGGGCCACGGGCGTCAGGGCCCCTGTGCGCCCCACCTGAATATCGATATCCAAAACCCGTGTCTGGGCCTGTTCGGCCGGAAACTTCCAGGCCACGGCCCAGCGCGGGCTGCGCCCCACATGGCCCAAGCGACGCTGCCAATCCAAGCTGTTGACCTTGATCACCAGGCCGTCAATGTCATAGCCCAGGTCAGCGCGATGCTTCAGAATATTCTGATAAGCGTTTATAAGGGATGCCTTATATTCGCACAGCTGATGCCGCGGATTAACCGCATGCCCCCAACTGGCCAGCTGCGCGATGGCGTCCAGTTGTGTATCGGCAAACGCTCCGGAAACTTCTCCCCAGCTGTAAGCAAAAAAGCGCAAAGGCCGTTGGGCCGTGATCTTAGGGTCCAGCTGCCGCACCGAGCCCGCCGCCGCGTTGCGCGGATTGGCAAAAACCTTGCCGCCTTCGGCTTCGGCGCGGGCGTTCAGGGTGGCGAAATCATCATGGCCCATATAGATCTCGCCCCGGATTTCGATCTCATCGGGCCAATCCTCGCCAGCCAGGGTTTGAGGAATGTCCGTGATGGTGCGCACATTGGCGGTGATGTCCTCGCCGGTGCGACCGTCGCCTCGGGTTGCGGCTTGCACCAACTGGCCTTGGCGATAGCGCAAACTGGCGGAGAGACCATCGATTTTGGGCTCGGTCACACAGGCCACCACGGCCTCGGGATCAAGGCCCAAAAATCGACGAACCTTAGCCAAAAACTCCTCGACGTCCTGTTCATCGAAGGCATTGTCCAGTGACAACATCGGCACGCCATGCTGGACAGGCGAAAAGGCGGCGGCGGGTTTGGCCCCCACCGTCTGCGAGGGACTGTCCGGCCGCACCAAATCGGGGTGATCCGCTTCGAGCGCCAACAGGCGCTGCCGCAACCCATCATATTCGGCATCCGTCATGGTGGGGTGGTCGTGCTGATAATAGGCGGCGTCCGCTTGGCGGATGATGGCCACCAACTGGGCATACTGCTTTCTGATGTTGGCGGGGGCTGATGTGGGTTTATCCGTCATCATGCCCCACCAACAGAACATCGGCAGCCTGGCGGGCGGCATCGGTCACGACCTCGCCGGCCAGCATGCGCGCCACCTCTTCACGGCGTTCAGTGGCACTGAGGGTGCGGGCCGTGGTTTGGGTTTGATCATCCTGGCTTTGCTTTTCGATGCGAATATGTTGCTGCGCACGGCTGGCGACCTGGGGGCTGTGGGTGACCACAAACACCTGACTGCGTTTCGCAAGTGCGGCCAGATGCCGGCCCACGGCCTCGGCCACCGCACCGCCAACGCCTTGGTCGACCTCGTCAAACACCATCACCCGATCGACGGTCTGCGCCAGGGCCACTTTCAACGCCAAGACCACGCGGGCGAACTCCCCACCCGAAGCGGCGGTGCTGAGAGGCGCAAAGGGCTGGCCGGGGTTAGCCTTCAGCGCAAAACGCACCTGTTCCGCGCCATGGGGACCGGGGTCGGTGTCGGTCAGTTCAATCCGAAACTGCGCCCGATCGAGTTTCAAATCCGGCAAGGCGGCCATCACCTCTTGACCCAAGCGATCAGCGGCTTGACGGCGGGCCACACTGAGGGCATCCGCGGCTTGGTCATAAGTGGCTTGTGCAGCCGCCAGGGCGTCGCGGGCCAGTTGAATATGGCGATCAATGTTGCCCACATCGTCGAGAGCTTGGGCGGTGCGCTCCCGCAAGGCGTGCAGATCGTCAGGCTCAACGTGATGTTTGCGTGCCAAGGTTTTGATCTCGTGCAAGCGGTCGTCCACCTCCTGCAGGCGGTCGGGGTCATGATGCAGACTGTCCGCCAAGGCGTTGACGGTGCGGGTGGCCTCTTCGGATTCCAACAGGGCACGCTCGCAGGCATCTGACGCCTCGAGCAATCGTGTGGGCACCTGCCCCCCGTCGCGGCCCATGGTATCGGATAATCGCGCCAAAGACCGCAGCCCTTGCGAGAGGCGCAGCGTCATATCATCTGATAAGGCCGCCACCACATCATTCAGCTCGGCAATCAATTTGTTTGAAATCGAGAGCATGGCGCGCTCATCACTCAGGCTGGCAACCTCGCCCGGTTTGGGGTCCAGGGCGTCAATGTCCTGCAGGGTTTGCTGCAACTCTTGGCGGCGAGCCTCGGCGGCCTCGGCTTCGGCGGTCAGGCGCACCACCTCGCCCCGCGCGTTTTGCAGCGCCCGCCAGGCGGTTGCCACCGCTGCGGTCGGGCATTGCCCATAAAGATCCAACAAGCGGCGCTGCTCGGCCTCGTCCAGCAATTCGCCGGTGGCGCGCTGGCCATGAATTTCCGCCAAATGTGGCGCCAAATCTTTCAGCAGGCCCACGGACGCAGCTTGGTCATTGACATAGACACTGCCGCCGCCTTCGGTGCGCACCACGCGGCGGATGACCAAATCCTCGTCAGGCTCCAGGGTGAAATCACGAGCCGCCAATGCCTGGCGGATATCATCGCCAACAGGGCCGAAGGTGGCCACGACACGGGCCTGATCCGCGCCAGCGCGCACCAAGTCCCGCTCGGCACGGCGGCCCAAGATCAAACCCAGCGCATCCAAAATGATCGATTTCCCCGCCCCGGTTTCCCCGGTCAGGGTGACCAAGCCAGCCTGAAAGGTCAGGCCCAGCTGATCGATCACCACAATGTTGTTGATGTCCAGGCTTCGCAGCACACCTAGCCCCGTTGGGGTGTATCCCCACGCTCCAGCTTGGCTCGGGGCGGCAATTGCATGGGCACGCCCTCTTTTTTGCTCATGGTCTCATAGGCCTTTTTGTACCATTCTGAGCCCGGATAGTTGTGGCCCAGCACGGCGGCGTTGCGGAAGGCTTCGTCGGTCACGCCCATCAGCAAATAGGCTTCCGTCAAACGATAGAGCGCTTCAGCGGTATGCGCCGTGGTTTCATAGTCATCAACCACGGTTTTAAAACGGTTGATGGCCGCCAACAGATTGCCATTGCGCAGATACCAACGGCCAACTTCCATTTCTTTACCGGCCAAGTGGTCCTGAGTCATATCCAGTTTGTATTGCGCATCACGGGCGTAATCGGTCTCGGGGAAACGGCGTACGACCTCAGTCAGGGCAGCGACGGCCTGTTTGGTGGCCCCTTGGTCCCGGCCCACATCATGAATGCGTTCGTACCAGCACAGCGCCTTGAGGTAATGGGCATAGGGCGCACCCGCCCCGCCGGGGTGAAGGGCGATGTAGCGATCCAGCGACGACAAAGCGTCTTCGTACTCATTGCCTTGGTAATAGGCAAAGGCGCTCATCAACATGGCGCGGCGGGCCCATTGTGAATAGGGGTGCTGACGTTCGACCTCTTCGAACAGCAAAGCCGCCGGAATATAGGCCCCGGCATCCAGCTTGCGGGCTGCCACCGTATAGAGCTCGCCTACAGGTCTTTCCACGTAAGGGGTTTCGCGCTCTTCGTTACCAGCGCAACCGGTCACGCCCAGCGAGATCATCGCCAAGCCTAGACCCACGGAGACAGACTTCAGAAAAGGAATCGCACGTGTCATGGTTCCGATTTAGCACGGCAAATCTGAACGCGCCAGATGGTCTGGGCTGCAGATGGCATTTTCAAGGAAAGCTCGGCTTGGAAGACGTTCGACTCGGAAGGACGTTCAGCTTGGAAATTTTGGCTAGGCTTGGGTGCGCGCGGCCGCCAATTCGTGCTCGGAAACCACATCCCAGCACTGTGGCTGTTGCAGCACGGCGCGCACCAGGCTGTTGTTCAGGGCGTGGCCGGGCTTATAGGCCTCGAACCGGCCCAAAACCGGCATACCCAGCACATAAAGGTCGCCAATGGCATCCAGCGCCTTGTGACGAACAAATTCATCAGCGTAACGCAGGCCACCGGGATTTTTCACCTGATCGTTTTCAATGACAATGCAATTGTCCAGCGAACCCCCACGGGCCAGCCCTTGCGCGCGCAAAGCCTCGACATCCTTGGCAAAACCAAAGGTGCGGGCCACAGCCAGCTCTTGGCGGAAGGCCCGATCGCTCATGGCCAGCACAATGCGCTGGCGGCTGATCAGCGGGGTGTCAAAATCAATGGCGCAGTCCACGGTGAAAGTCTGGGCGGGTTCAAGACGCGCCCACTTGTCGCCCTCGTCCACTTCGATGGGGTGCAGGATGCGCAACACATGGCGGGTGGCCTGTTGACGCTGCACGCCCGCCTTGTCGATGATGGCGACAAAATCCCGCGCCGAGCCATCCATGATCGGCACTTCGGGGCCATCGAGCTCGAGAATGGCGTTGTCCACCCCCAGCGCCGACAAAGCCGCCATCACATGTTCGATGGTGGCCACCGAAACGCCGGCGGCATTGGAAATGATGGTCGATAAGGTGGCCGAGGTCACAGCCGTGGGCTTGACAGGCACATGGTTGTCAGGCCCCAGCACATCGGTGCGCACAAACACGATGCCCGTGTTCACCTCGGCCGGTTTCAGACGCAGGATCACTTCGGCGCCCGTATGGACACCGATGCCCTGAACCTCTGTTACCGATGCCAAAGTGGTTTGCGGCATGTTTGTTCCCGTATGATGCTTGGATCGCATGTAGTGTTTCTTTGTGACGCCAGAAGCGCCAGCCTGGGCAAAGCCCCGCATCACAGGGATACCCATTTCATCGTGTCCAGGCAAAACACCTTCCATTACGGAATGTTTCAACTGTGCGTTTACCCCCAAACGCACAACAAGCCCGGCTCGCCGGACTTGTGTAAAATTCTATTTTTCAGATAGTTATCGACGCAAGAAAGCGGGAATATCCACCACGTCATCGTCTTCGGGCTGGTCCGCGAACAGATCAGCTTTCTGGTGGGTTTGCGGTTGTGAAGACGGCGCTGCAGCGGCAGGCCCGCTCGCCCCATAACCATAGGACGGCGTGCGGGCCTCGGGTTGCGGGGCGGTTGGGGTTGGCTCCACATGCGGGGTCTGCTGATCTTGTCGAGCACTGTGATGGGTTTCACGCACGCGCACGCTGTGGTCGGCCGGCTCGGTATAGCTTTGGCGGTCATCGCGAACCTTGCCTTTGCCCCAGCCAAACAGACTGAATTTCTTTTGGGGTTTGGCCTCGTGGTCGTGGGGGCGCTCGTAAGATTGGGCCTGCATGGATGTGGCTTGCACCTGCTGGTGCTCTTGGTGATGTTCTTGTCCATGACGCGGCATGGACGGCACATCATGATCCGCATGTGCCTGGTGTTGTGGTGCTTCTGGCTGGTGATGAGAGGTCGCCACCTGAGGCTCGGTATGCTGGCTGTGATCTTCGGCTTCGTGATGCGCGGGCTCTTGTGGGGTTTCGTCGACCTCATGAGACAATCGGGCCGCCACTTCGGCTTGCATATCGTGCACGGTCGGTTTCTGAGCCTGGGCCATGGCGGGTGGACGCCAGCCCACGGTAGGGCGTTGGGCCGGGCGCTGAATGGGTTTTTCTGGCTCGTGTTGGGCGAAGACCTCGGACTCGATGCCGGTGGCCACCACAGAGACGCGCATGGTGCCTTCCATGTTCTCATCCAAAGATGAGCCCACGATGATGTTGGCGTCAGGGTCAACCTCTGAGCGGATTTCGTTCGCCGCCTCGTCCACTTCATAAAGAGTCAGGTCATAGCCGCCGGTGATGTTGATCAACACGCCCTTGGCGCCTTTCATCGACACTTCGTCCAACAGCGGGTTGTTGATGGCGGCTTGGGCCGCTTCGACGGCGCGGCGTTCACCTTCAGCCTCGCCCGAACCCATCATGGCCTTGCCCATCTCGCTCATGACGGTGCGCACATCGGCAAAGTCCAGATTGATCAAACCGGGCATCACCATCAGATCGGTGATCGACCGCACGCCCGAGCACAAAACCTCGTCGGCCATGCCAAAGGCTTCGGCAAAGGTTGTGCGCTCGTTGGCAATGCGGAACAGATTTTGGTTGGGAATGATGATCAGGGTGTCAACATGCTTTTGCAGCTCAGAAATGCCTGACTCGGCCAGTTTCATACGGCGACCGCCTTCGAACTGGAACGGCTTGGTCACCACGCCAACGGTCAGAATGCCTTTGTCACGAGCACATTGCGCGATCACAGGCGCCGCCCCGGTGCCGGTGCCCCCGCCCATGCCGGCGGTGACAAACACCATATGGGTGCCTTCCAGGTGTGCTTCGATATCGCCCATGGATTCTTCGGCGGCCTGCTGGCCCACTTGTGGCTGAGCCCCGGCCCCGAGCCCCTGGGTGATGTCCGCGCCCAGTTGGATGCGGGTATCGGTTTTGGAACGCTGCAAGGCCTGCGCATCTGTATTGGCCACAATAAAGTCGCACCCCATAACGCCCGCATCGATCATATTGTTCACGGCATTGCCACCGGCGCCACCGACGCCAAACACCGTAATGCGGGGGTTGAGCTCCGTGGTTCGGGGAGCAGACAAATGCAAAGTCATCACAGCCTCTTTAGTGCGTATGTTATTCCAGAAGGTGCATATACAATCTGGCAACAATGGTTAATGGCGGTTTAAGCCTGGGCTGTGTTTGCGGCGATTTTTAGATGGCTGGGATGCGAAAAATGGGGAAAGCACTGCGCATTCCAGATCTTAATGGGCAAAATCTTTGCCTTAGAAATTTTCCATCACCCAGGCCATGGCCCGCTTCATCACCGGCAGATGGGCGTGGGGCATTTCACGCTTGCGGGTGGGGTCTTGGCTGAACACCCCCGCCGTGGTCACGGCGTCTTGGGGGCCAAAACAACCATGCATCAGGCCACCGGTGGCGGAGGCAAAGCCTGGTCCCTCGGCGCCATCTATCAAGCCAATCAAGCGCATAGGCCGCCCCAGGCGCGTTTGCCGCCCCAGGATGCGGGTCGCCACCTCACGTACACCTGGCAGCTGGCTGCCGCCACCCACCAACACCACACGCGGGCACTGAGCCGGCGTATAGCCCGCCGCCGTCAGACGCGCCGCAACCATTTCCAAGGTTTCTTCGATGCGGGGGCCAATGATTCGGTTTAGGTAAATTTTGGGGCTTTGCACTTGGTTTTGTGCGGGATTGTGCCCTTCGCCCAATTGCGGGAATTCGATTTGCTCGTAATCATCGCGGGGGCCAATGACGGCGGCCCCCTTCATGGTTTTCAAACGCTCGGCCACCGCCAAAGGCGTCGACAGGCCGCGAGCAATGTCATTGGTGATGTGATGCGAGCCCACGGCAATGGTATCGGCATATTGCACCGTGCCATCACGAAAAACACTGAGGCCCGTGGTGCCCCCGCCCAAGTCCACACAAACGGCCCCCAGTTTTTTCTCGTCCGCCGTCAGGGCCGACAACCCGGCGGCATAGGGGCTTGCGGTGATGCCCGCCACATCCAAATGACAACGTTCCACAACATGGCGCAGGTTTTTCAAACCCACCGTCGGCACGGTCATCAGGTGCAAATCTATGCTCAGGCGTTCGGCAAACATGCCGCGCGGATCATACACCCCGCCCCGGCCATCCACCGCATAATTGGTGGGCAAGGCATGCAGCAAGCTGCGGCCCGGTGTCGGGAATTGGGCAATGGCGGCATGATAGGCGCGCATCAAATCGCGATCTGTGACCTCGTGACCGCCAATGTCGATGTCCACACTCAGGTGATGACTGCTGATGTTGCCAGCGTTCAAACACAACCGCACCTGGCTGAGGGTTTGGCCCGCCATGCGCTCAGCCTTGTCGACGGCGGCGCGAATGGCGCTTTCGGCGGCGTCCATATCCACCACCACCCCGCCGCGGATCCCGCGTGAGCATTGATGCCCCTGGCCGGCAATGCGCAGCACCTGGTCTTCACGGCGCACGCCCTCGGGGCGCACAATCAAACAAGCGATTTTGCTCTCGCCGATATCCAAAACCGCCAAGGGTTCCGGACGGCTGGCAGGCAGCACACGGATGCCATTCAGCGCTTCATGTTTCTTGCGGAACGGTGCCATACTTACGCCTCTTGCTATGCCTCTTGGCCTGATGTCAGGCGCGCCGTGACTTCGCGCGCGGGCTTGGGCTTTTCTTTAATCGGGCGCAAAGCCATCTTGCCGTCAATGCGCAGATCGATGCGATCCATGGGCACCTTCAGGATCGGGTTTTCTGCCTCGAGGCGTTGCAGACGCGCCAATGCGGCCTCGGCCCCCACCTCCGGCAGCATAACATCCGCCCCCGAATTCAGACGCAAATTCCAACGGCGGTTGCCGACAAAAATCAAGGCCTGGACCTCCTCGGCCACCCGCGGGTAACGCGCCAGCGCGGCGATCATGTCTTGGGCGTGTTGCTCGGCCCCCTCTCCCACCACCAGCGGCAGATGCATATGGTTTTTCACATCCGCCGCGCGAATGGGCATGCCGGTTTCGTCGATCACATAAACTCGTCCATTGTTTTGCCACAAGGCAAAGGGATGGCGCGGCGTCACCGCCACATAGACCGTATGGGGCAACAGGCGCATGACGTGGGCTTCTTGTACCCAATCGACACTTTCCACCCGGCTTTTCACATCCCGCAGGCTCAGGCCCAAAATGCTCTGGCCAGAATAGACACGCATGGCGGCCATCACATCGGTCTTGGGTTTGCCATCCAGGCCACTGATCTCGACTTGACCCACCTGAAAGCCCAAGCGTTGAAACTGCTGATCAAGGCCATAGCCCAGTTCCGATGCCGCCCAGGCCAAGGGCCCCGTCACCCACAAGCCCAAAGCGCACACACCCGCCAAGCCAATGCCCACCGCCGGACGCAAAGGGGTCGGCACACGCTGCCAAAGGGTGGTCTTCGCACGCGGGGTATCCCCTGTGGATTTGGCTTTTTTATCAGCCTTCGCTGGGGGCTTTTTCTTTTTGGTCTGTCTGTGTTCGTCGAGACGAAATATGGCGGCCAAGGGCGTCCTCCGTCATCCACGCCACCAGCGCCTGAAAATCCATGCCACAATGGGCGGCCTGTTCCGGCGCAAGCGATGCTGGGGTCATTCCGGGTTGCGTATTGACCTCTAGAAGAACAAGTTTGTCGTTAACAAGGTCATAACGGAAGTCCGATCGTGACAATCCCGCACAGCCCAGTGCCCGATGGGCCACAGTTGAAAAGTGCAAAATATCCCGTTCAACATGTTCAGGAATATCGGCGGGCACCACATGCGCCGAGCCTCCATCGCTGTATTTGGCGGCAAAATCATAAAACCCGGATGCGGGCACAATTTCCGTCACCGCCAAGGGGCGATCCCCCAGAACGGCACAGGACAATTCCTTACCGGGGATGAATTTTTCCACCAAAACATCTTCGCCATAGGTCCAACCGTCGGCGGCGATCTCTTGGGGGGGCGGCAATGTCTCGTCTTCGATGATAAAGACACCGAAGCTTGAGCCCTCCGCCACCGGCTTGATGACATAGGGCGGGGTCATGATGTGCGCTTTGGCGGCCGTGTGACGGTTGACAAGCTTGTCATCCGCTAGCGGCACACCAAATTCACGCAAAATGGCTTTGGTCTTGTGTTTGTCCATGGCCACTGCCGAGGCCAATACGCCGGAGTGCGTATAAGGGATATCTAAAATATCCAACACCGCCTGAATACGCCCGTCCTCGCCCCAGGGGCCGTGCAGCGCATTAAAGGCCACATCGGGCTTTAAAGCGTT
Organism: uncultured Caulobacteraceae bacterium; assembly: GCA_937138625.1. Classification (GTDB taxonomy): domain Bacteria; phylum Pseudomonadota; class Alphaproteobacteria; order Caulobacterales; family Caulobacteraceae; genus CAKZPF01. Next base: position 150,203 of record CAKZPF010000004.1, read on the forward strand.
CAAAACCTCGGCGATGTCGCGGTCGACATCGACCTCGTGGACATGAGCCCCCAAGTCTCGCAGAGCCTTGGCCACGGCCCGGCCTGAGACCAAAGAGACCTCACGTTCAGACGACCAGCCCCCCATCAAGACGGCTATGGATTTTCCCGATATGCTCATGATGACATCCTATGATGAAACGGTATGGGACACGGGCATCGGTTCGCCCAGGCGTTTGATTTCCCAGTGCAATTCGACGCCCGTTTGGTCTTTGACCTGTCGGCGAGCTTGCTCGCCCGTGGCCTCGAGATCCGCGGCCGTGGCCGTGCCGGTGTTGATTAGAAAATTGGCGTGCAGGTCGGAAAACTTGGCCCCACCGACGCCGCGTCCACGCCAGCCCGCTTGGTCGATCAATTGCCAGCTTTTGTGCCCATCGGGGTTTTTGAACGTCGAGCCACCGGTCTTTTCCCGGATGGGTTGGCTTTCGGCGCGGCGGGCGCTGATCTCGTCCATACGGGCCTGAATATTGGCAGGCGTATCGGCACGCCCCTTGAAGGTGGCGGCGACAAAAATCAGCCCCCGTGAAGCGGCCTGTGAACGACGATAGGAAAAGCCCATATCTTCAGGCGATAAGCGCACCGTTTGGCCATCTGGCGTTAAGGCCTCGGCCTCGACAAACACATCACAGGTCTCGGCGCCATAACAGCCGGCGTTCATCACACAGGCCCCGCCCACGGTGCCGGGAATGCCGCAAAAAAACTCAAGGCCAGCGATCCCCGCCTTGGCCGCCGTCTTGGCCACCATGGCGTCGGGCACGGCCGCCCCGGCACGCAGGGTGTGGTCATCGCCAACCGCAATGCCGTTGAAGCCAGAGCCCAAGCGCACCACCAAGCCGCGAATGCCCCCATCGCGTACCAACACATTCGAGCCCACCCCCAGAACCGTTAGCGGCACATCAGCGGGCTTCGTGCGCAGCACCTGGGCCAGGTCCTCGGGGGTTTTGGGCATGAATAACCATTGCGCTGCCCCACCAACGCGAAACCAGACATACGGTGCCAAGGGCGCGTCCGGCATCACCGCGCCGTCTGCCCCCTGCAGCCAATCCGGAAGGCTGGTCATGCCTCGACCTCGGCCTTTTCAGCACTAAGAGCCTCCAGCGCCTTGGGCAGACGCCCCATCCACTGGCTGATGTCGCCGGCCCCCAGGCCCACGACCACGTCACCGGGCTTGGCGATTTCGGCAATCGCGGGGGCCAGTTCAGCCTCGCCGGCAATGCCGCGCACATCACGATGCCCCCAGCGGCGAATGCCTTCCACCAGGGCTTGGCGATCGACGCCTTCTTTGGGCTCTTCGCCCGCGGCATACACATCCGTGACCACCACCGCATCGGCATCAAGGAAGCAATCGCAGAACTCAGCAAACAAAGACTGCAAACGGCTGTAGCGGTGCGGCTGCACCACCGCCACCACCCGGCCTTCGGTCACCTGGCGGGCGGCCTTCAGGACAGCGGCGATTTCCACGGGGTGGTGCCCGTAATCATCCACCAGACGCACATCGTTCCAGGTGCCAACGGTGGTAAAGCGCCGCTTGACCCCCGTAAACCCAGACAAGCCCTTGAGAATGGCGGTATCACTGGCCCCGAGCTCACGCGCGACCGCAATCGCCGCCAACGCATTCAACAAATTGTGGGGCCCTGCCATAGGCAGGTGCAGGTCAATCATGGTCATGGGCGGTTCACCGCGCACCTGCCAGACGACATCGAAATGGGTGCCATCATTGGCATGGCGCACATTGTCGGCGCGCACATCGGCCTGGGGGTTGGTGCCATAGGTGATGACCCGGCGGTTATCGGTGCGCGCCGCCAAGGCCGCACTTTCCGGATGATCGGTGCACACCACCGCAAACCCATAAAAGGGGATGTTGCCGATGAAATCATCAAAGGCCTCTTTGATGGCTTCGAAATCGCCATAATGATCCAAGTGCTCGGGGTCGATATTGGTGACAATGGCGATGGTGGATTTCAGCTTCAGGAAGCTGCCGTCGCTTTCATCGGCCTCGACCACGATCCAGTCGCCCGTACCCACCTTGGCGTTGGTGCCATAGGCGTTGATGATGCCACCATTGACCACAGTGGGGTCCAAATCCGCCGCATCCAACAAACTGGCCACCAGCGAGGTCGTGGTGGTCTTGCCATGGGTGCCGCCCACCGCCACGGAAAATTTCAGCCGCATCAGCTCAGCCAACATTTCGGCCCGGCGCACGATGGGTAGGCCGCGTTTCAGAGCCTCTTTGACCTCGGGGTTGTCGCGCTTGACGGCTGTGGAAACCACAATGGCCCCGGCCTCGCCCAAATTGCGGGGATCGTGGCCAATGCTGATGGCGATGCCTTTGTCACGCAGGCGATCCGTGTTGGCGCTGTCCTTTTGATCAGAGCCTTGCACCTCATAGCCAAGGGTCAACATGATCTCGGCAATGCCGCTCATACCAATGCCGCCGATGCCCACAAAGTGCACCGGCCCGACATCAAAGGGAATGGGTCGTTTTGTCATACCCTTAGCTTTAATCGGCTTTCGATCTCGTCTGCAAGTCTCTTTGCGGCATCGGGTTGGGCTTGGTGGCGGGCGGCCTGGGCCATGGCCAACAGCCGATCAGGCGTTTGCAAAAGCGGCTGTAGAGTTTGGACGATATGTTCAGGCGTGGCTTCGGCCTCACTCAGCATCACGGCCGCCCCGGCCCGCACCAGGGTTTGGGCGTTGCCGGTTTGGTGGTCATCCATGGCGGCGGCAAACGGGATCAGCAGGCTGGGGCGACCACTGGCCGCCAGTTCGCTGACGCTGCTGGCCCCGGCACGCGAAATCACCAGATGGGCCGTGGCCAGCCGATCGGGGATGTCAGAAAAGAACGGAGCCACCTCGGCGCTTATGCGGGCCTTGGCATAGGTTTGGGTGACCATATCGGCTTGCTCGGCGCGGGCCTGTTGCACGACCCGCAAGCGATCTCGTAAGGGTGCGGGCAGCGCGCACAAAGCCTGGGGCAGCTGAGCGCCCAAAATGCGCGCGCCCTGACTGCCGCCCAAAATCAAAAGGTTAAGGGGGCCATCCGGCTCGGGTGGCTGATAATCCGCCAAATTGGCAATCGCCGCCCGCACCGGATTGCCCACCACCGTGGCACGCCGGGCAAATGCGCTGGTACCGGCCACAGGAAACCCCGAAAACACCGCATCCACCCGCCCGGCAAACAGCCGATTGACCCGGCCGGGCACAGCGTTTTGGTCATGAATAATGGTGGCAATATTGGCAGTCTTCGCCGCCAGCAAACCTGGCACGGTGGGATAGCCACCAAAACCCGCCACACACCCCACATCATAGTGTTTGATGGCCTTGTGAGCGGCCTTGATACCGGCACGAATGCGCATCATGGCCCCAGGCCACGCCCAGGGTTTGCGCAGGGGCAATTGCGCAGCCGGCAAGGTGATGATCTCGTCAGCGGGGAAACCATCCGTATAGCGCGCGCCCCGGGCATCGGTACTGAGGATCACCGTGATGCCGCGTGCCCGCAAGGCGTCTGCGGTGGCGCGTGCGGGAAACATATGTCCGCCTGTACCGCCCGCAGCCAACATCACGGCTTGTGTGTTCGCAGCGGTCATGGGGTTCCTTTCTGGGCGGCCTTGACCTCGAACGGCGTCTTGACCTCAAAGGCCCCTGGACGCCGCCGCGTCAGGGCCAAAGCAAACCCCAAGGTAAAGGCCATGGCCAACATCGAGGACCCCCCATAGGAAATGAACGGCAGGGTCATGCCCTTGGGCGGCACCAAGCGCAAATTCACCGCCAAATTGATGAAGGCCTGGAAGGCAAACAGGATGAACAAACCCGAGGCCGCCAGCTGTTCAAAATGCCGCCCCAGCCGCAAGGACCGCCACAGCCCCCGCGCGGTGATCAGGGCAAACAAAGCGATCAACAGGATCCCCATCAGCACGCCAAATTCCTCGGCAGCTACGGCATAAATAAAATCGGTATGGGCATCGGGCAACAGATGCTTCACGCGCCCTTCCCCCGGCCCCGTGCCCCAAAAGCCCCCTTCGGCAATGGCGTGAAAAGCGCGATCAATTTGATAAGTGTCGGCGTTTTCCGGATTGATGAACATCTCGACCCGGTCAGCCACATGGGGAAAGATCAGATACGCGCCCCAAGCCCCGGCCATGGCCAGCACCCCCAAAACCGCAATCCACAAAATGGGCACGCCCGCCAAAAAAAACGTCGCACCAAAGCTGGCGGTGATCAGCACCGTTTGGCCAAAATCCGGCTGCAACAGCAACAACACCACCGCCAGCCCATACAGACCAAAGGCCACGGGAATGCCGGGGAAACGATCAACGGTGTTGCTTTCGGCGAACATCCAGGCCGCCAAAATGATCAGGGCCGGTTTCATAAATTCCGAAGGTTGCAAGGTGAAACCCGCCACCGAAATCCAGCGCGCCGCGCCTTTCGCTTCGTGGCCCATGAACAAAATCGCCACCATCAGCAGCAGACTGCCCAGATACATCAGCGCCGCCAAGCGTCGCACCCCACGGGGATTGAGGTTTGAGACCACAAACATCACCACCAAACCCAAACCCGCGAACACACTTTGGCGACTAAAAAAATAAAAGGGCTCGGACAAGCCAATGCGATAGGCCGCCGCCGGTGAAGACGACAAGGACAGCAACACCCCGATGGCGATCAAACCAAACGCCGAAAAGGCAATGGGGCGATCAATGGTCCACCACCAGTTGGCCAGCCAACTGCGGTCCGTGCGGGCCACGCCATGCACGGGATCAGCCATCACCCTTGGGCCACTTCGGTTTGCGAATTTGTCAGGGCCGCCACCTGGGCCCGGAAGTCATCGCCGCGATGTTCAAAATCACGGTATTGATCAAAGGATGCGCACGCCGGTGACAACAAAACCGTGGGTGCAGAACTGAGCGGAGCAATGGCCGCCTTGGCATCGGCAAAAGCCGCCCGCACGGCCTCGGCCATGGTCTCCAACACCTGCACCTGGGTGTGAGCTTTGATGGCCTCGGCGATCTTGGCGCCGTCTCGGCCGATCAAATAGGCGGTGCGCACGCGGGGCAAGATATCGGCAATTTCAGTAAAATCGTCACCCTTGGCTTGGCCACCAGCGATCCAAAAAATGGGATCGAGGGCCGAAAGCGCCTGACGGGCCGCATCCAAATTGGTGGCCTTGCTGTCATTGACAAAGCGCACGCCCTCAATCTCGGGCAAAACCTCCATACGATGTGCCAGGCCCTGGAAGCTCAGCAGGGCTTTGGCGATGGTGCGGCTGGCATGGCCCAGGCCGCGGGCCACCGCATAGGCCACCGCCGCGTTTTGCCAATTGTGCGCCCCCAGCAACGCAGGCGCCGAGCGCAAATCCACCACCCGTTCGGGCCGTCCCGCCATTGCGTCATACAGCATCCCGTTCACCACATAGACCCCACGGTTCAGCACGCGCTTGACGGACACCGGCACAATGGTGCGCCCGTTTTGCGCCACCAGGTCGGTACATATTTCTTGGCCATAGGCATCATCGACCCCGATCACCGCCAGATCGCCGGGGCCTTGATTGCGGAAAATCCGAGCCTTGGCCGCCACATAGTGTTCCATACGGCCATGACGGTCGAGATGATCCGGCGTGATGTTCAGCAGCACCGCCGCCGACAGCTTGTGCTGGTGCATCAAATCCAACTGATACGATGATAGCTCCAGGACATAGCTGGTGTTGGCCTTGGGTGGGCGCAGCCCCATCACGCCTGTGCCAATGTTGCCACCCACTTGCGCATCCCGCCCACAGCGCGCCAACACGTGGCCCAACAGGGACGTGGTGGTGGATTTGCCGTTGGTGCCGGTGATGCCAATGATTTGCGGCGCGAGCGTATGCGCCTGCAGGGTGCGGGCAAAGACTTCGGTATCGCCGATAATCTCGACCTTAGCCTTACGGGCCTTGTCCACCACGCCGTGCGGTTTGGGATGGGTCAAGGGCACACCTGGCGACAAGACCACGGCCGCCAGCCCTTTGAAGTCTTGTTTGCGCCAATCCACCGGTTTGGCGCCCAGACCCGCAGCCAGTTTCAAGGCCTCAGGCCGGTCATCGGCCGCCAAGACCATGGCACCCCCGGCCACCAGCCCCTCAACCGCCTTCAGGCCCGAACGGGCCAGGCCAAAGACCAAAACCGTTTTGCCGTGAAAGGGGGTGGCGCTGATCATCTCCTACCTCAGTTTCAATGTGGACAGACCGATCATGGCCAAGATGACGGCGATGATCCAAAAACGAATGACGATGGTGGGCTCTTTCCAGCCTTTTTTCTCGAAGTGGTGGTGAATGGGGGCCATGCGAAACACGCGCTTGCCGGTCAGCTTGAACGAGGCCACCTGCACCATCACCGACACGGCCTCGAGAACAAACAGCCCACCAATGATGGCCAGCACAATTTCGTGTTTGACCGCCACCGCAATGGCACCGAGCGCCCCGCCCAAAGACAACGAGCCCGTATCCCCCATGAACACCATGGCGGGCGGCGCGTTGAACCACAAAAATCCAAGGCCCCCGCCGATCAGGGCCGCGCAAAAGACAGCGATCTCCCCTGCCCCTGGCGTAAAGTGCACGCCCAGATAATTGGCGAAAATAAAGTTGCCCACCAGATAGGCGATCACGCCAAAACTGGCGGCCGCGATCATCACCGGCACAATGGCCAAACCATCCAAACCATCGGTCAGGTTAACCGCGTTCGAGGCCCCGACGATCACCACCGCCGTGAAGACAAAATAGAAAAGCCCCAAATTCAGCAGCGCGTCTTTGACAAAGGGAAAGGCCAATGAGGTCTTATATTCCGGCCCCACATCGGGGGGCAAATCCCCGAGTGTCAGCATCATGCCCACGGCCAAAAAGGCGATCAGAAACTGGAACGCCAGCTTGGTTTTGCCCGACACACCCGCGGTGGATTGTTTGGTGACCTTGGCATAATCATCCATAAAGCCCAGCAGGCCATAGCCCAGCGTGACAAACAGCACCGCCCAGACATAGACATTTTGCCAATCCATCCACAACAGGGTGGCCAACAGAGCCGGCAGCAAAATCAGCAAACCGCCCATGGTAGGAGTGCCGGCCTTTTCGACAATGTGATTTTCCGGGCCATCATGGCGAATGGGCTGACCCTTGCCCTGTTTTTTCTTTAACCACTGAATGAAGGGCCCGCCGAAGACAAAGGCCAAAATCATGGCCGTCAGCATCGCCCCGCCCGAACGGAAGGTGATGTAGCGAAAGACATTAAAAAGGGAAATGTCATCCTTCAGCGGGTACAGCCATTCATAAAACATCAGCGTCTCTCTAACTCTGTTACACTGTTCTGGATTGACAGTGCCCGAACCCCCTCGGCCAAGCGCGCCGCGCCCGACGCGTTCGACCCCTTCACCAACACCACGTCACCCGGTCGCAAGGCGTCATGCACCGTCGCCGTCGCATCCTCGGGCGTGGATGCCCAAATCACAGATAGCGAATTCCCAACCTGATCCGCTAGCCCCTTCATCAAGGTGCCAACCACAATCAAAAGCTCGACGCCCGCAGCCTTGACCGCTTCGGCCAAATCGCGGTGGGCCGCGACGGCGTGGTCGCCCAGCTCCAGCATATCCGTCAGGATGGCCACTTTGCGGCCCGAGGCCGCAGCCAACACCGACAAGGCCGCGCGCACCGAGGTGGGATTGGCGTTGTAGCTGTCGTCTATCAGTTCAAGCGTGCCGCCTTTAATCTGCACCCCCTCGCGCCCGCCCCGACCCAGCGGGGGACGATACGCCTCAAGGGCCGCCACACCATGCCCAAGATCAATCCCCGCCGCCTGCACCGTCAGCAGAATGCCCGCCGCGTTCTCCGCCCAATGGGCACCCAAGGTCTGGAGTGTGACCTCGACGGTCTCACCGCCCACCCGCACGCTCAGGTGTTGGCGCTGGCCATCCACCCGACATGACAGGCACTCGGCATCGCCGTCGGGACCAAAGGTCAGGCGCTTGGCCCCGGCACGCTCAGCAGCCTGCTGGAAAATGGTTTCAAACGGCGTGCCCGCGGGCGTGCACAACATGCCGCCGGGCTGCAGCCCCTCGGCGATGCTGGCCTTTTCCCGCGCGATGCCGGTGATGTCCTCGAAGGCTTCGATGTGCACGGCGGCGACCTTGGTGATCAGCGCCACTTGGGGGGCCACCCATTTTGAAAGCGGCGCGATTTCACCGGGCGCGTTCATGCCTAACTCATAGACGGCGGCCTGGGTGTCATGGGGTGTACGCGCCAAAGTCAGCGGCACGCCAATATGGTTGTTGAACGATTTCACAGGACCGTGGGCTGAGCCCGCGTGGCCCAAGGCGGCCAAAAGGATTTGCGTCACCGTGGTCTTGCCAACGCTACCCGTGACCGCGATGCGGGTTTGCGCCCGACGCCGCGCCGCCACGCCCAAAGCCTCCAGGGCACGGGGCACATCCTCGACCAGCACTTCGGGGCCATGGCCTTGGCCCTCGGAGACGATGGCGGCCACCGCCCCCTTCTTCATGGCATCGGCCACAAATTCGTGCCCATCCCGCGCGCCCGGCATGGCTAAAAACAAATCCCCAGGCATCACTTGGCGACTGTCGAATTGCACACCGGTGGCGGCGAAGGGCACCGTCCCCTGTCCGCCTGTGGCGGCCAAGACCTGGTCTAATGTCCACAAACTGGTCTGCTCAGACATCCACCGCCTCCAAGGCCTCTTGCGCGACTTTGACATCATCAAAGGGCACGGTGCGGTCAGCCAGAATTTGCCCTTGCTCGTGACCTTTGCCCGCGATCAGCAGCACATCGCCATCCCCAAGGTTTTGCATGGCCTGATGAATGGCGGCCCGGCGATCGGCTATCTCGGTGGCCTTAGGGCACCCCGTCAGGATGGCGGCGCGGATGCTGGCGGGGTCTTCGCGACGGGGGTTATCATCGGTGACGATGACATGATCCGCTAGGCGCTGGGCAATGGCTCCCATTTTGGCGCGCTTGTCACGATCACGATCACCACCGCAACCTAAGACCACATGCACTACCCCCCGCGCATGTTCAGAGATGGCTTGTAAAGCGGTCTCTAAACCATCGGGCGTGTGGGCATAATCGACATAGACCGCGGAACGACCCACCCGTTGCATACGACCGGGGATAGGCTGCAAACTTTCAAGCGCGCGGACCAATTCTGCTGTGGGCATGTCCAGGCTGTGGGCCATGGCCAAAGCCAACAGGGCGTTGTGCGCCTGAAACGCACCCACCAACGGCAGCTCAGCCGCGAAGGGCTCGCCGTTCACTTCAAACGCCAGCGCCTGGCCGGTTTCGTGGGCTTGGCGGTTCAGCAAACGCACGCTCACATCTGAACCGTGACCACAGGTGATCACCGGCAAACCGTTCAGTTCGGCATGATCCAGAAACAGATCGGCACCGGGCGCATCTTTCCAAATCACAGCCTTCGTGGTGGGCGTGGCCAGGCGGTCGAACAGGCGCAATTTGGCCTGCGCATAGGCGGCCATACTGCCGTGATAATCTAAATGATCTTGGGTCAGGTTGGTAAAGGCCACCACTGACGGCACCACACCATCCAGACGCCGTTGATCAAGGCCATGGCTTGAGGCCTCAAGCGCCACATGAGTCACACCCGACTTCGCCAGCGATTGCAGCGCCTTGTGCAGGGTTATGGCGTCTGGCGACGTCATGCCCAGATCTTGGCGCGTGTTCGCCGTGCATACGCCCAGGGTGCCCACCGAAGCCGCCTCATCACCACAGGCCAAGCACAGCTGACGCAGCAAATCCGCGACCGAGGTTTTGCCGTTGGTGCCCGTGATGCACATCAGATGTTGCGGCTGGGGGGCATAAAACTGCGCGGCGATTTGTGCCAGCAAACTGGCGGGGTCTTCCACCGCCAACCAGGCCGCTTCGCAGCCTTCGGGCTTGGGTGTGTCGGCATGCGTTAAAATGGCCACGGCCCCGTTGCTGAGGGCTTGGGGGATAAAGGTCCGACCATCGACCTGGGTGCCCTTGAGGGCCGCGAACACGACACCGGGCTGAACCTGACGACTGTCGAGCACCAGATCTGAAATTTCAGGATCAGGTCCCATGTGACCGCTGATCACGTCCGAAAGCTTCATCACCGCCCCCCCGTGACCGCTTGGGCGATGGCATCGTTCTGTGCGCGCCATTGGGCCAGGCTTTGGGCCTTGGCTGGCTCAGGCACATCAAAGCGGCGCTCTACGCCCAAGAAGGACGCCGTGCGCGCAATCACCCGCCCCACCACTGGGGCCGCCGTCCAGCCGCCCGTGGCATAGCCATAGGTTTCAGGCAAGCCTTTCGGCTCATCTAATATAACCAACACGGAATATTTCGGGGCGTCCGTGGGATACACCGCCGCGAACGACGACAACAGACGGTCGCGATCATACCCCCCCGCCCCGGACTTTTCCGCCGTGCCCGTTTTGCCGCCCACGCGATAGCCCGGCACATCAGCCTTGGAGCCCGAGCCTCGCACCACATTGGCTCGCATCAATTGCAACATCGCGTGTGAGGTCTCGGCCGAGACCACTTGGCGGCCTTGGACATCTTCATGAGCCCCCCGTTTTTTCAAGGTTAGGGGCACATACCGGCCGGTGTTCATCAGGGCATTGATGGCCGCCGTCAAAGCCAGAGGACTGACTGACATCGCATGCCCAAACGACACCGAAGCCGCCGTGCTGTCATTCCATTTTTTCGGCAACAACGGCCGCGCGCTTTCCACAAGTTCCACATCAGCAGCATCGAATAAACCCAATTGTTTTAGAAACTTCTGAAGTGTTTTTGGACCCGCATCCAAGGCCAACTGCGCCGTGCCGATATTCGAGGAATGGGTGAAAATCTCCTCGACGGTCAGCTGACGGTTTTCGGCGTGATAGTCATGAATAACCCGACCACCGATCTTCAGGGGCTTGGTGGCGTCATAGCTATCCTCGAGCGTCACCACACCCTCATCCAGGCCCATGGCCACGGTAAAGATTTTGAAGGTCGAACCCATCTCGTAAACACCGCGCGCCGCCCGATTGAACTGCGCAGCCCCTTCGGCGGATTGGGGATCATTAAGGTCGTAATCAGGCAAAGACGTTAGGGCCAAAATCTCGCCCGTGGTGATGTCGGAAATGATACCCACCGCCCCCTTGGCTTGGTGCTTGTCCATGGCCTGGCGCAGTTCATCATCCAGCGCGTTTTGCACCCGCACATCCAAGGACAACTGGAACGGTTGACCACTTTCTCCGCCAGCCAAGATCTCCTGGTCAAACGCCAACTCGGCACCGGACAGCCCTTTGTTGTCCACACCCGCATAGCCCATGGCGTGCGCCGCCAAGGTGTTGCGTGGATAGATGCGCCGTTCCTCGAGCTTAAAGTCGAGACCCGGTTGCCCGAGCTCAAAAATGGCTTGTTTTTGTTTGGGCGTCAGGTTGCGGGCCACCCACTGAAAGCGGCCTTTGCCCCCCAGGGCTTCGTCCAATTTGGCCACGTCTAAATCCGGCAAGACGGTCAAAATGGCTTCGCGCGTTTCCCGCGGATCCCAAACCTGGCTGGGATCCACGAACAGCGAATAGGTCGTCAAAGTGGTGGCCAGCAACTGTCCATGGCGGTCCAACACATCGGCACGGCGCGGCACTTCGGCAGCGGCATAAGTGGAAGCGGACGGGGCATGGGGCGACAAAATGGCCACCTCGACTGCCCGCAGCCCCAGGACAAAAAAGCCCGCCATAAAAATCGACAACAGCGCAATCAGCCGATAGCGCGCCGCCTGCAGAACCTGTTTGCGCTCGCCTTCAAACTGCAGCGCTTGCCCCACGGCCGCCCATGCCGATACCGTGACGGGACGCTGCCCATCCAGGTCTTGGGACACGGCGGCAAACGGCTCACTCATCCGCGCCCTCCACGCCATGGGCCGGCGTTTGCACCTGAACTTGCGCCAAGCCAAACGGGGCAGGCTTGGGCGGTGTCGGCCGGGTCTGCAGCGGCCTGATGTCAGTAGGCGCAGTTTGGATGGCGGCAGGGCTTTGGGCCACGCCCAGATTGTGCAACGCTTCGTTCAGCATGACCTCTTGCTCGGCTTCCAGCGGGGTCATTTGCAAATAGGTGCGAGAGAGATCTTTCAGGCGATCGGCGCGTTCCAGATGGGCAACCTCGGCCCGCAGCACCGAAACGGCCCTTTGGTGCTCGACGATGTCCGCGCGCAAATCGGCAATGCGCTCGCGGGCTTCGGCGGCTTCGATTTTGGCCTTATACAGACCCAGCGCCGTCACGCCCAACATCAGCGCCGCCAGCCAATTGACCAGGCGCACAGACAAAAACCGCTTTTGGAATAACGAGGCCCACACTGTGTTCATCACACGCCCTCCGTCATCCGCGCCCAGGCCGGGGCCTCTGTTCGCGCCGCCGCCCGCAGCTTGGCGGATCGTGCGCGCGGATTGACCGCCAATTCGGCATCCGTGGGCAACACCGTGCGGCGCGTGATGACCTCGAAACTCGGGTCAGGCAGACGGTCCTCAGGCAAAGGCTGATGACGGCTGACGCCCCGGCGCTTGCCCCCGCGTGCGGCCATGAACCGTTTGACCAAACGATCTTCGAGCGAGTGGAACGTCACCACCACCAATCGCCCGCCCGGTTTTAAAATGGCCTCGGCGGCCTCCAGGCCCTGGCGCAATTCGCCCAGCTCGTCATTCACGGCGATGCGCAAAGCCTGAAACGTCCGCGTGGCGGGATGGGTTTTGCCCCCGTGCCCCACGGCGCCCTTGACCACATCCGCCAAATCCAGCGTGCGCGCAAATGGTGCCTCGTCCCGACGGCGCACAATGGCCGCGGCAATGCGACGGGAGGCGCGTTCCTCGCCATATCGCCAAATCAGATCTGCCAGATCGAATTCCTCGAGGGTATTCACCAAATCGGCGGCGCTGGGACCCGATTGGCTCATGCGCATATCCAGCGGACCATCCTTTTGAAACGAAAAGCCCCGTGCCGGATCATCCAATTGCATCGAGGACACCCCAATATCGAACACCACCCCATCCACCGGCGTGACAATATGCTGATCGAGCGCGCTGAAACACGCCGGCACGAAGGAAAACCGATCACCAAAGATTTGCACCATCTGTTGGGCCAAACCTTCGGCACGGGGGTCGCGATCCATGCCGATCAGTTTACAGTCTGCCGCCTGCAAAATGGCGCGGCTGTAGCCCCCAGCCCCGAAGGTGGCATCGACATAAGTTTTGTCAGGCGCCACCGCCAGGTGCTGCAAAACTTCGGGCAACATCACGGGTTCATGCAAGTTCACTGGCCACCCCCTTGTGCGCTTGACGACATCTGCTGGCGCGCGGCCGGCAGGGTCTTTTGGATGGCGGCCTGGGCATCGGGTGACATCACGAAAAATCGATCCCCCGCCCCCACACAATGGGCACCCGCTTGCAAAGCCGCATGATCGATCAGGGCCTGGGGCATGCGCACTCGCCCCCCGGCATCGAATTTCAACTCTTGGGCGTCTGCAAACATATCCAACCCCAGAACCAAGCGATCTTCGGCAAAGGGCGCAGACTGACGAATGGCCGCCAGCGCCTCTTCCATGGCCGCAACATCACAACACGACAGACAGGCGACACCCAGCACCGCCGTTGGGCGCACCACCAAGGTTTCGGCATGACCCCGCAAAGCGGCACGAAAGCGCGCCGGGACCCCCAAGCGTCCCTTGGCGTCCACGGCCCCAATGTGTGTGCCCATAAACATGAAATTCGTCCCCCGCCCAACATATTCATATTGGGTATATATGGGATAGCATGGGATGAAATGGGCTGCAATGGTCAGGGCGCACAAAATGCAAAAAATTCACGCACAAAGCGCCCTGCCCGTTGGACATAAAGCCAACCAGAAAACAGACCCTTAAGAGAAAAAGAAAATGCCAGATGGCCTGTAAGCCGGGTTCTGTTCCCCGAAGGGCGACGACCATTCATCTGGACGCGCCGTTGCCGACACGTTCACGCGACCGACCCGAACGACGGAGACGGAAACCTCCCTGGGCGAACCCGTGTCGTTCCTACTTGGTCTTGCTCCGGATGGGGTTTACCGTGCCGATCCTGTTACCAGGCTCGCGGTGCGCTCTTACCGCACCCTTTCACCCTTACCTGGCTTCGCGAAGGCGCGGCCGGGCGGTTTGCTTTCTGTGGCACTGTCCCTAGGGTCACCCCCGCCGGGCGTTACCCGGCATCCTGTTTCCGTGGAGCCCGGACTTTCCTCCCGCGGTTGCCCGCAGGCGGCCGTCCGGCCATCTGGCTAGGAGGATATAGCCTTTTGCTGGCGTCGGCGCAATTCATCCCGTGGCCACACCGCCAAGCCCTGTTGCGCCAAATGCGGCCAGGGAAACAGCTCGCCCGGATCTTGCTTGCGGCCGGGCGCCACCTCGTCGTGACCCACCAAGGCCTCAGGCCCCAACTCATGACGAGCAAAGATCTCTTGCAACAGCTGGCTCAGGGTGTTGATTTGGGCGTCGGGGAACGGGCGATAACCCCATTCGTGCCCTGGGTTCACAAGCTCGATACCAATAGAGGCCGAATTGACATCATCCACCCCAGCCCAATGCGATACACCGGCATGCCAGGCGCGCTTGTCTTCGGGCACCAGTCGAAACAGACGACCATCTTCTTCGATCATATAATGCGCCGAGACTTGGGCCGCCGGATCACGCAAGCGCGCCAGGGCCTCTGCCCCCGTTTTCATGCCGGTATAGTGCACCACCACCAAGCTGATGGGCAAACGCCGGTCGTTGAAATTGGGCGAAGGGGCTTCGATCATCTGCATCATAAGCGCAGACTAGAAAGATTTGCACACCAAGAAAAGTATCGCGCTAGCTTTTGTGGTCACGGAACGGGCGCACAGAAATCCAGCCCTGGGCCGTCATATTGGAATGGGTGGCACGCGCCTGTTGCGGGCGGGCGCGGCGCATCACATCCGCCAAAGCCGTCGCCAACAGAACAAGACCGGCGAACGCCGCCGCCGCCGAGGCCGCAATGACCACCAGCACCGCCAACATGGCCGTCAAGACCACTTGAAGGGTAGCAACACAAAGCCCTGAAACGGATAAAGAATGGCGGCCCAAATCGATGTTCCTTCTGAAGACAGATCAGATGGCGACCCATAGCCCGCGTATGCGGTCTCGTGGTCGACTATGTTAAAGCTATCTTAATTTCGCGCACATTGCAAACCAACGGCCCCGACCTCACGGGCTTTTGATACGAGGTGTCATCGTGTTTGGGGCGCTGCGCTCATAGGTTTATGCGGGGCGCCGGTTTATACGGGGTCCCCAAGGGTTACGCCGTGCGCCCTTGCCCACGTTCGGCGCGAATGGCCTGATAAGCCGCATTGATGGCCGCCGTTTTTTGTCCCGACATGGCCACAAACGCCCCGGCAAACCCCCGCGCCATGGCTTTGTCGGGGTGATTGGCCACCAAGGCATGCCGCCAGGCCCGGCGCACATCCTCATCGCTGGCATCATGACTGATGCCCAAGATGACATAGGGGTGATCTGTGGGGTCATCGGCCCCCCACCCCACATGGCTGGCGCGGATGCGCGCAAATTCATGCCCATGAAAGCCAAAGGCCTCGGCCACCGCCTGCAGATACTCATGCTCAGAGCGCGACAGATGCCCATCCGCCTTGGCGATAAAAAACAACACATCCAAGACATCTTCAAGGATCGAGGGCTGGCCACAATAGCGTTTGGCCAATTTTTGCGCATAGCCTTCGAACCCGCGCGAGGTCTGTTGCGCCAAGTCGAACAGGTGGTCCACTTGCCGCTGACTGTGGGGATCGGCCTGAAGCGCCATGCGAAAAGCGGCCTGCTCCTCCGGCAGGACCACGCCGTCCACCCGCGCCAACTTGGCGGCCAGGGCGATCACGGCGGCGGCAAACACAGGATCCGTGTCCGGATGGCGCGTGGGCTCCACCAAGCGCAAAAAAGCCAAAATCCGCTGCCAAAATCCGCGGGGACGTGTGGGGTATACAGGGGTCTGCGACGATCCCGGCGCCAGCGCCACGCCCACATCGGACCCATCCCCCACCCCATCAGAGGGCGCAGACAGCATATCAGAGGATGTCGAGGTTTCAGAAGGCAACAGATCCAGCACTAGGCCCAATAGATCTGTTTCATGATCAAATTGCCTTGATCATCAGGCTCCAGCATCATGCTGGATGTCAGCATAAAGTCAGGGGCCTGCTGTATGTTTTGATCACTGGCTTGGGCCTCATCGGCGGATTGCATGGGGACCGAAATGTTGCTGGCCTCTTCAGCAGGATTGGCGGCGGCCATACCCGCATCACCCTGAGCGGCCGTGTCAGAAATTTGGAAATTTTCAGCCGTGATCTGCGCCGCATAGGCCGCATTGGTTTCGGGCGCCTGGTCAACGCCCATATCGCTGAGAACCTGTTCAAAGCCATTATAGATGCCGCCCGCCGCCATGCGGTTAGGGTCAAGTCCTTCTAAACTGGCGTTGTTTTGTCCGATTGACGACATTTGATCCGAAAGCTTTGTGTTTTTCTGGCCAAAGATTGACCGACCCAGTACCCCCAAGAGGCCAGCATTTTGCCCTGCAAGGCCGATGCCATCAGACCCTACAGAAAAAACGCCGCCAGGGCCAGTCCATTTTAGACCCGTTTGACGTTCCCACCCATCGAGCCAATTTTGGCGCGCCGGGGACAGCAATGCGGTTTTCGTCTCCATCATCAAACCCGTGCCATGCTGTCAAAGAAAGTTTATAGTCCTTTTTATGCTCTTTGACAAGGATTAAGATTGCCACAAATCAAGACTTTTTTCAAGTTTATGGTTAATAATAAAGCGTTTGAGGGTTTGCACAGAAACCAAAACGCGGCTAAGGACAAAGTATGATGACTTTCAAAGCATGCCTGGATGATACGGCCCACGCTTACAAGGCGCTGACACGGACAGTTGTGGCCAGTGCCTTGGCATTTGGCCTTGGCATGCTGAGCACACCAACGAACGCCGTGACCTTTGGCCCCAGCGCCGATACGCCCCACCAAGCCGAAGCGGAAAATACAGATCACATCGTTTATGACCCGTTCGAGGATTTGAACCGCGAGATCTTTGGCGTGAACATGGCTGTTGATGACGCCGTTATCCGCCCGGCCTCGCAGGCCTATGGCACCCTTCCCAATATGGCGCGTGAGGGGGTTTACAATCTTCTCAATCATTTGCGCACACCCGTGGTGTTTGTGAACACCGTGTTGCAAGGCGACCTGAAGGGCGCAGGCATCACAGCCGTGCGCTTTTGGCTGAACACCATTGGCGGCGTGGGGGGTGTGCATGATTTTGCCACCGAACGCGGCCTGAAAAAATACGAAGAAGACTTCGGGCAAACCCTGGCTGTTTGGGGCCTCGGTGATGGGCCTTACATTGTGATCCCCCTGTTGGGGCCGTCAAATGCGCGGGATGTCACAGGGCGTGTGGTGGATTATGCCTTTGATCCCCTGACCTGGGTGGGCGGCAGCAGCATTGATGCGATCCGTGCCGGCCAAACCACTTTGACGGTGTTGGACACGCGCCACCGTTTGGACCCTATCATTCGTACCATCGAGGCGCGCGGGCTGGACAATTACGCCTCGTTCCGCACGAGCTATACGCAGCGTCGCAACGACCTGATCAGCAACAGCACCTATGACGTGCAAAGCCTGCCGGACTTTGATTACGATCTCCAATAGAAAATTTATGTCTTCTCCGGTGGGTTTGGCCAGTCATTTACCGTTCATCTGCGATCTGCCATAAAGGTGGTGAGTCGACACATCAGAATGTCAAGATGATAGCAAACAGGGCCAATATGATGACACGTTCACGCCAGCCGCTTTTCCCCCCTTCGTTTCGCGCCAAACTGATGGCTGCCGCCCTGATGGGCAGTGCGGTGGCACTGGGCGCATCGGTGCCAGCCTTGGCTCAGAATCAGGCCGAAGTCAGCCAAGCCGAGATCAAGGATGGCATTCGTTTTGTGGAAAACAAGGCGGAAACGGCCCTCGAGATTTTGCGCAACCCCGAACTGACCGTTGACGCCAAGGCCGAAAAGTTCCGGATCTTTGTCAACAGCACCGCCGATGTGCATCGCGTCACCCGCTTTGTATTGGGCCGCTATGCCCGTGGGTTTTCCGAGGAAGAATACCAAGAGTTCACCAACCTGTTCAAAGAATATGCTTTTGGTGTCTATGAAAGCCGTCTAAGTGATTATGAGGGTGAAAACCTGAAGGTGATCGATGCTATCCCCCGCCGCCCTGGCGACATGGTCGTAACCACTGTGGCCACTGGCGGGCAGCTGAGCGAAGACACACCTGTCCGCTGGCGCATCATGAAGGACAAAACCGGCCAATGGCGCCTGGTGGATGTCGAAGTGTTCGGTGTGTGGCTGGCCATTGCCCAGCGCCAAGAGTTCACCACCATCCTAAACAACAACGGTGGCAACCCCGAGGCTTTGCTGAATCGTCTGCGCAAAAGCGTCAACAAGGCGGATGCCGGCTCGAAAAAGCGGCAATCCTAGGGGCCGGGAGGCCTAATGGGCCTATTTGGAGAACAGCCCCCGCATCAGCCCCTCGAGGTGCTGCGCGTCGATCTCGTCAAAGGCCCCGAAAGCCGTGCTGTCGACATCCAAAACCGCCATCAGGCCGCCAGCGGCATCAAAAACCGGCACCACAATTTCCGAATTTGAGCGGCTGTCACAAGCGATGTGATTGGGATGGGCGTGCATATCCGCAACAATTTGTGTGGTGCGACTTTGGGCCGCCAGACCGCACACCCCGCGCCCAAAGGCAATGCGCAAACAGCCCAATGTGCCCTGGTAAGGCCCCACGACCAGGGTTTCGGGATCTTCAGGGTCAATGAGATAAAACCCTGTCCAGAAAAAATGATCAAAGGCCTGTGACAGCATACAGGCCACCGTGGCCATTTTGGCGGTGGGGTTGGTTTCGCCCTGCAAAACGGCCATGATCTCTTTGGTCACGTCTGTGTAAAGCTTTGATTTGTGCGATCCGGCTTCGATGGGCATAGTGGCCTCCATGAAATTTCATCAAGCAACCCTTCCCGTATCGGATATCGGCCGCAGCCGAAAGTTTTATCTGGATTTGGGTCTGCAGTTGATCGTCGACAGTGATCACTATTGCCGCTTTGCGGATCCCGACCACACGGGCACCCTGTCCATCGAACAGGGTGATGGGTCCGGTGATGGGCCTATTGGCACCGGTGCCATTATGTATTTCGAATACGAAAGCCCAAGCGCGCTGGATCAGGCCGTGCGGGATTTGACCGCCAAGGGCCTCGTGGTCTCAGCACCACAGGATCAACGCTGGTTGTGGCGGGAGGCCAAACTGCAAGACCCCGACGGTCACCCCATCAAGTTGTTTTACGCTGGCAAAAACCGCCTGAACCCGCCCTGGCGGGTGACTGAACCTCAGTAAGAAACCGTCTCGTTTAAACGCACAACATGATCCCAGGTTTGGTATGGGTAATTGTCGGCATCGCTTTCACGGTCGTAGCCCTCAAACGGATAAAGCTCGGCGCGCATGGTTGTTGGCGAAATCATACCTGCATTCACCTTGGCCAGTAAAAGTTCAGGGTCTGACACCATTTTAAAGGTCATCACGCCATCGTCACCAAAAATGCGGGGGTCACTCAGACATTCTGCCAAGGTCTTTCGCCCCGCCATATTAGCAGCCTCAAACGTGCCTTGTCCTTCGATCACATCATTGGCCGCGTGCAAGGCCCCCACCTCGATCACATACAGATACTGCTGGCCATCTTCCAGCGAGGCGCCGTCATGCTGGCAGATGTTGATGGCCATGCCCGCATCACGATAGGGAACCTGTTGGATAGCTCCATTCTCTTCGCGTATGGAATTGGTCGGTATTTCATCGATAAACACCACAGGCACACTGTATTTGGCACAATGGGCCAGTTTGTACATCAAGGCATCCGCGTCTTGCTTCAGTACCGCTGGGTTTAAGGTGTATTCGCCCTCATAGGCACGGTCATATGCGCTCTCTAGGCCCTCTTTGACCTTCTCGTAAGCATTTCGGATGTCGGGGCTAAGCTGCGACACATCACCTTTGGCCTCCAGCACCAAACTCAGTTCCTGGGGGCTCAGTTTGGCCACCTTCTTTGCCGGCCCCTTAAGATCATCGGCATCATATTCAAGGCATAAGGCGGGATTGTGTCCCTCCCCGCTCAGACGCGCTATCGCGTGCAGTGTCACCTCAGGCGGCATCAATTTGTGGGGATGCCCGATCGTTACCGCCCGCACCGAAGGACTGGCATCAACGGCTCGCACCAACAAATCGGCGGCAGCCGTCACCCCCAATGGCGACGCCGACAGCAAATCTTCCATGTCATAAACGCCATTTTGATTGACGTCTTGGACGGTAAACATGGGCTGTTGGGGCAACTCCTCAGCCAAGGCAAAATCACCCGCTGACACGAACACAGGGGCGGTTGCCAACGGTGTGATGGGGGGGTTCATGAGGGCTCTTGTTCTTAACGCTTAATCTTGAAGCGGATTAACGAGATAGACATGCTCCCAGGTGCCAAAGGGGAAATTATCACTATCATCATTAGGGTCTTGGCCACGGAACGGATAAAGACTGACCTGCTTACCGCCCAGATCAACCCGCCCGTCCGCAATTTGAGAGGGCGAAGTGGTAAAGTTGACGGATATGGTGCCCTCGTCGCCGTACAACACCTCAAGACACTGCGCCAAGGGCTTGTTGTCGGCATCCAGCGAGGCACTCTGAAAATTGTATTGCTCGGGCACGGCTTGGGTGGCGGCATGCACATATCCCGTATCGATGACATAGAAATACGGGGCCTCTCCGTTTTCCTCGGTCTCGGCGTCATGTTCACAGATGGCTTTGGCCATTTCGCCATCTCGATACGGCGTTTGCACCATGCCGGAAGACGTGCGCTGCAGATCGTTCGCCTCCAGATGATCTATAAATAGCACCGGTACATCATATAAGGCACCATAAGCCAATTTCATGAACAGTTTTTCCGACGTCACACGGGTTGTCTGCGTGTCAAAACTGGCATCCCCCCCGTTGATCTCCTCACGCATGGCCACATTGGCCTTATGGAGCTTGTCAAATACCTCTTGCAATTTCGGAGAAAGCCCAGTTGGCGTTCCACCGTTGGCAATGATGGCCTGCAGTTCATTTTCGGACAATTTGTTGATGCTTTTGACCGCCTGCTTGAAATACCGACCATCGTACTCAAGGCATAGCGCTGGCCGCTGGCCCTGCCGGCGCAAGGCTTCCACAAAATTTACGATCACAACATCCGCGTCCAAGCCATGGGTGTTGCCAATGCACATGGTGCGCGCATGGGGTTCGTTTTCCACAAGATTCAGAAGCTTTTCAATCGTTCGCGACAGGCCGCCATCTTCGGTGGCTTCGTAATCAGCCAGATCATAAACGCCATTGCCGTTCACATCCTTAACCTCGGGATTCTTATCCTCGGGTTTTAACGTAAAGTCGGACGCAGCGGCCGACCCAGCAGAAACAGAGCTTATCGGGTTTTGCCTGTGTTCAATCGTTGTCATAATTAGACTCCATTAGAAATTTTCCAATTAAATGATTTATTTTTGTCAAAAGGTCAACATCAAATCCCCAATCCAAGAAAAAAATAGTCCCCGCGTGGGGTGCACGATTGCGCGCCGCGACCCAAAGGCATTGCAGAAAAACCAGCTCGATCTAGCGTTAACGCCGTCAGCGGTTTTTCGGTTCGCAATGCCGCATTGAAAGATCGCGCGCCCTTGCGGAGGCGCGGAGCATAGTGAAGCTGCCGTGAGCGAAAAGAATGGTGGGCCTGGGTGACCTCGTGGTCTTTTGCCCCACTCTCTTAGCGTAAAAAAGCACAACAGCCCCTCCATCAGCCTGGCGAATGGCGTGCACGACTGTGCACCGCGGCTCCTGCCGCGCCCTTGCGGAGGCGCGGAGCATAGCGAAGCTGCCGTGAGCGAAAAGAATGGTGGGCCTAACGAGAGAAAGCTCGAACCAGCTTTTTCAGGCGCTTGAGGAATGGGAACGCCATCTCGCATCGATAGACGCTGAGCGTCTGGGGTGCGACCATGATCAGCCCACGCCATGATTTCAATGCAGTAGCCGCTGAAGAGGTGGTGGAGAAAAAGGTGTATCCACCGCCTTTTTCGCTCCGTTTGACGCTTGAAGAACGCGCGCGGCTTGAAGCCGAAGCGGATGGAAAGCCGCTTGGCGCGTATATTCGTGAGCGTTTGCTCGGTGATGATGTCACCCCGCGTACGCGGCGCGGCAATAGCCCTGTGAAGGATAAAGAAGCGCTTGGCCGCGTCATGGGCGCGCTTGGTGCATCGCGCCTCTCCGCAAATCTGAACCAGCTTGCAAGAGCCGTGAACACTGGCTCGCTGCCTGTCACGCCTGAAACCGAAGCAGAATTACAGCAAGCCTGCCAAGAGGTCGCCCAGATGCGGGCCGATCTCCTGCGCGCCCTGGTTGGCGCAATGGATGACGGGCCATGATGCTCAAGGCCAAAGAGCGCGGGGACGCCCCGCAGCTCGCCCGCTATCTTTTGGATCAGCGGGACAATGATCATGTCGAGCTGCATGAGGTGCGTGGCTTTGTCAGCGATGACCTCGCTGCCGCGTTCGGCGAAGCCCATGCCATCGCGCAAGGGACGCGCTGCGAGAACTATATGTTCGCAATGTCCTTCAACCCGCCTGAAAATGAGAATGTCAGCATCGAAGCCTTTGAGAAAGCCATCGATCAGGTCGAGGAAAAGCTCGGCCTGAAAGGCCAGCCGCGCGCGGTTGTCTTTCATGAGAAAGACGGGCGGCGTCATGCCCATGCGGTTTGGTCTCGGATCGATGCCGAACGCATGCGCTCGATCAATATGAACCACTATAGAGCCAAGCTGCGCGACGTGTCGCGCGAGCTGTTTCTGGAGCACGGCTGGAACATGCCGCGCGGGCTGGAGGATCAGCGTTTGCGTGATCCGCTCAGCTTTACGCGTGCGGAGTGGCAACAGGCCAAGCGTATCGGGGTTGATCCCAAAGAGCTGAAGGCTGTTTTCAAAAAGGCGTGGGAGTCTTCAGACAACCGCGCGGCCTTTGAACAAGCGCTCAAAGAGCGCGGATTTGTACTTGCGCAAGGTGATCGGCGCGCCTTTGTCGCCGTTGATTATCGCGGCGAAGTCTATGGCATTGGCCGCAAAGCGGGCGTCAGGGCAAAAGAGGTGAATGCAAAGCTCGGCGATCCGAGCGAGCTGCCGTCCGTTGATACGGTGAAGGCTGAAATTGCGGCCCGCATGACGGGCAAGATCAGGGAATTCATTGAGCAGGCCGAACGCGATGCAAAGCGTCGCTCGGCATACATAGATTTCCGCAAAGCAGAAGTCGTCGGGCGTCATCAGGAAGAGCGCAGACAACTGACCGAGATACAGGAAAAACGCTGGCAGGCGGAAACGCTTGCCCGCGCTGCGCGTCTGCCTAAAGGCATGTCGGGCATCTGGCATCGCCTGACGGGGCGCTATGCCAAGATCAAAGCGCAGAATGAAGCCGAAGCGATGGACTCGCTGCGCCGTGATCGCGCGGAAAAAGACAACATGATCTTTCGCCAGCTTGAAGAGCGGCAACGCCTCCAGCAGGAAATCAAGACGCAGCGCGAAGCGGCGCAGCAAGAGCTGCTTCAACTGCGCCAGGATGTGGCAGAGTACCTGACGCTGGACAATCACAGCCCAGATCACGATCAGAGCCACAAGCC
The DNA here is from genome assembly GCA_937138625.1 of uncultured Caulobacteraceae bacterium. GTDB lineage: Bacteria > Pseudomonadota > Alphaproteobacteria > Caulobacterales > Caulobacteraceae > CAKZPF01. Next base: position 174,026 of record CAKZPF010000004.1, read on the forward strand.
GGAACATGATCACGACGGCGATCATGACGGGCCAAGGCCGCCGCGCCCAAGGCGCAGGCGTGGTTTTGAACCATAATAATGTGAGGGGTGCGATCAGCGCCCCTCGCTTCTTGTCTGCATCGCTGACCTTATCAGGCGCGCAAGTCACGTAAGGCGCGCGCGGCTTTAATGCCTCTTGTCTGCTTGGGACACATTAACCTGCATCGCCGCTTCGTGTTTGCTTCCATGTGTGAGGGGATCGTTTCAGATCATCCCCCTTTTGGATTGCTTTGGCGAACACCGCCGAACCATCAGGCCTTCTATGGCCGATGATGTGTGCGTGAGGGCCGTAAGGCCCTGAATGGTTCGGGGCCTCCTGAAGCAAAAGGAGGATGACATGAAACTTGTCACACAATTTGAAGCAGCAAAACTCAGCACCGTGCAGCTTTACGGTCTGCGCAAAGAGGCGTTTCTTGCCTTCACGGCTGCGCCTCGTGACTCGCAAGATCAGCGCAAAGCGCTGGCATCGATGCGAGCCATCGAAAACGAGCTGGCCTATCGCGGGCCAGCTCTCTGCTAAACAAAAGCGGCTGGCCCAAAAGGCCAGCCGCGATTTTTTTCGTTCGATCTGTTGCCGCTAGAATAGGCTGAGCTGCGCGCCGCCCCATGCGGCGCATCCGGCTTCGTGATCAAGCCAAGCGGTCACAAAAGCGATTGCGCCGCCAAAATGAAGCACCGTGCCTGTTTGAATGAAGTGTGAGCGGTAGCCCGTCTCTGTGACGGGCAACGGCGTCTTGTTTTGGGTGCGCAGTTCGATGTGGTCGATAATCCCGAATTTTTCGGGTGTAAAAGTGATCTCGATTTCAATGCCGCGCCAGATGATTTTGTGCTGTTCCATTGTGTTGCTCTCTGTATGGAAAGAGTCGCCGCTTACGCGGCGACTCCCTGCTTTTGCTCTTCGGTTTGGGCTTTGGGCTGAAAGCTGTGCAAATAGTCTGCGGCCTTCTGGGCATAGGCTGCGGCGCTGAAGATTGCCCGCTTGTCGTCTTTCAAGACCTTGAGCCAGCTCTGGATATAGGCTGCGTGATCCGTGCCCGCTTCGGGTGTCAGGCCAAGATCGGCACAAAGAAACGCTGCGCCAAGTTCGGCAACAAGCTCTTCCCTTGCATAACCTTCATCGCCCCATGTCTTGCGCCCGAATTCACGGTCAAGGCGGCTCTTGTGCTTCGTCCAGTGTGTCAGCTCATGCGCCAAGGTCGCATAGTAGGCCTCGGGGCTGCGGAAACACTCAAAGACAGGCATCTGCACATGATCGCTGCCGCCGCCGCAATAGAAGGCGCGATTGCCGCCATGCCGTAAGTCTGCGCCCGTTGCCGCAAAGAACGCTTCTGCATGTTCGATCCGCTGCGCGGGGTCGATGACAGGCTCGGGCTTGACATAGTAGCTCTCGGGCAAGCCCTCGATCTGATCCACGTTGAACACGGTGTAGGCCCTCATGAACGGGATTTTCCGCTCTTCGGTCGCGCCGTTGTCCTGCTCTTCCGTCTTTGTGATGGTGTTGGCATAGACAACGCAATTACCGCGCTCGCCCTTGCGCACATGTGCGCCAAGCTCTTTGGCCTGCTTGAAGGTCATCCAAGTCGGCGAACAAAAGCCCGCTTCCATCGCCGCGCCCCAAAGCATGAGCACGTTGATTCCGCTGTATTCCTGCCCGTTGCGGCGCAAGGGCTTCAGAACGCGCCCGTCCATGTTGCCAGCACTCCACGGCTTCAGCCATGTAAGTTCGCCCTGCTCAAGATCGGCGATGATCTTGTCTGTAACTTTCTGATAGATATCTGTTTTCATTGGTCTTTTCTCCTTTTTGCTTAGTTGGTTGCGCATGCAACCGAACTAGGCCCGCGCCAATGAGCGGGGGGAGACCGTCAAGACCGCAGACAGCGGAGGGGGATCACCCGTCCTGCACAAACGAAGTGCGGAAGGACGGGGAAACCGCTGGCTGCGCCCGATGCGAACGCGCAGGGCTTGGTCTTGATGGTGGATGGGGTCGCAGACCCCTCTTTAAAAAGGAAAGGGTTCAGCGCATCAGGGCTGGCAAAAGCTATCGCGCATGGGATGGAAGCCGAATGGCCGAGACCACCATAGGCGGGCTCGGTTCACGACAGCCCGACCCGAAGGGGGGCGCTATGAAGGTAGTTAGTGAGCGCCGCTTCACTTTATGGTTGCCTTGATGCGAGCAAAAGGCGAATCTGATAAAGTATATAGAATTCAGAGACGTAAGGTCGGTAAGACATTTGGAATAGAGGTTTCGTGAAAGGAATACGGAAGGAGCATGTTGCCAGGAGTTCAGTTCGAAAAGAGTGCAGAGGGCTCTCTGTGTTTCATCATCGATGATATTTCCGATGAATTGAAAACGGTCATCCGCGAACGCCTTTCTGAGATATGCAACGGAGCAGCAAAAGCGTCACGAAATTCTGTTCTGTACTCTTATCAGAAAACTCTGAACACGTTCTTTCAAAAATTCGACCCAAAGTCCCCAGATATTCAAAAAGGAATGATAGGTGAACTGCTTACTCATGTACTCTTCTTGCATTACGAAGACGGCTTTCGCGCGGCTTCTCCGTACTTCAACATGGAAGAAGACTCGATTAAAAAGGGCTTTGACCTAGTCTTGCATCACAAAGCCACGAGCGAAATCTGGTTTGTCGAAGTCAAGGCAGGCGAGTGCGGACTAGAAACGAGCATTAACAAGCTGGGCAGTCTTCTATCACTTGCAAAGAATGGGCTCAAAACCGCACTGAGCAGTGATAGAAATACACTTTGGCAAAACGCTGTTAACGGCGCCAGCCTAGTCATCAATGATACGGGCCTCAAGACACAAGTTGAAACGCTCCTTGAAAGTTACAACGAGAAAGCTTTGAGCGGCGGTTCAATAAGCACTGACTATAACGCCGTTTTGGTTGCCGTGTGTTTTTCGGGGACTCAGGCTTTTGCCACCGGAGCAGAGTTTGATGCCAGACACCAAACACAAAAAGGCATGAACGAGTTTAAAGATTTGATGTCGATCGCGCTGCAGAAGAACACCATCCAACGTGTCATAGATTTCCTAAGAAGCGAGATCGACGATGTCTAAAGCACCGCTAAGAACGCTCCGAAACTCGGACTTTTTCGAACTCTATCAAACACTTCTGACACGCGGTGAGTTAAGCAGGGCAAAAGCGGAGACGTTGCTCTCAGCTGCCGTCCTTTTCCTGAACCACGAGAACCCTGAGGTTTCTGCCTTAGGATACCGAATTGTGGTGATGTACGCGAACCTCACCGGTGACTACGTTCCGCTCTATGACGTTGCCCTTGGCCGCGGCTTTATGCCGATTGTCGACAGTGTTCAATCTGGCTTGGCTGCGGAAGACGAGCCCATCCATTTCTTTCCGGAATATTTTTCGTCCCTGCTGGAGTTGTACGAAGTTGAAGACGCAGTCTTTACCGAACAGCAGTTAGATTTAGGGAACTTCTTCGACGAGCACAACCTGACAGACGTCGTAGTCACGGCTCCAACATCGTACGGGAAGTCGGAACTGATTTCCAGATTTTGCAATCAAAACCTTCAAAGTAATATTTGCGTTCTAGTACCTACAAAGGCCTTGCTCGCCCAAACTAAGCAGAGATTACTGAAGAAGCGGGTTGCCGAAGACAATAGGCAAATCATTACCCACGCTGAGATGTTTCAGGGCGGCGAGCACAATTTTCTAGCGGTCTTGACCCAGGAAAGGTTGCTCAGATTCTTCATCAAACATCCGGGCGTGAACTTCAATTTTGTCTTTGTCGACGAAGCGCACAACCTGCTTGGTGAAGACTCCCGAGCCTTGTTGCTCGCGAAGGTCATCATCTTGCAAAAGCGGCGAAACCCAGCGTCACGTTTCAAGTACCTTACGCCGTTTCTTGTAGATCAAAAAAACTTGCAGATTCGTTACGCTGAAATCGAGCCAGCTGATTACAAGGTCAAGGAAGGCCTAAAGACTGAGCGGTACTATGTGATTGATTGCCGGGAGCGCGAAGCGGTTCATCTCTACGACCAGTATTTCGACAAGTTCGTTCAGTGCGGTGATGATATTTATGACGATGAGCTGCAACTGGTTTCGCAGCTGGCCGCCAAGAAGAATATCATATTCTTCAACCTACCCAAAAAGATTGAGCAGTTCATGCGCGATTTTCTCCCGCGTAATGACGATGTCGAGAGTGAAAGCATCGCGCGGGTCTGCGAGAGCATCTCGGATTTTCTTCACAATGAGTATCTGCTTGTTGAAGGGCTGCGCAAAGGCATCCTTTATCATCACGGTTCGGTACCGGATATCGTCAAGCTCTACATTGAGCGCGCCTACACCGAGATTCCAGAAATCCGTCATATAGTATGCAACTCAACACTCCTTGAGGGTGTAAACATCCCGGCGGAGAAAATGTTCATCCTTGAAAAGACGAAAGGATCACGCAATCTTACGAAGTCTCAGTTCCGAAATCTTGTAGGACGCGTGTGCCGCTTCAATGAAATCTTCAGCGGCACAGGCAATCTTACAATGCTTGAACCGGAAATCTATCTGGTTGGAACTGATGCATATCTGGACGGGCGGGCCAACTTGCGCAAGTTTATTAAGAAGGTCGCACAAGTTGATCTAAAGCTTCAGGACGAGATCGACAATGTGCTACTGGAAGAGATGCTAATCGAAGATGAAGAGCGCGAGGAACGTAAACTTGAAGCCGATGAATTCCTCGAAAACGTCCTTCCCGGGACGACGGGCCTAGACGTTGCCCGTGCAGCCACGCCGGTTGGGCGCGCATGCTTTCTGAACAACATTACTGAGATCGATGTTCTGCGACACGAGGTGGAAATCCAGAGCATCCTCGACGGTCTCGATGCGCCGCTTCAGACTTCAAACCAGGTAATGGCGCTGGTAGCCGGTGCATTTATCCCGTTCCTCAAGGATGGTGTGGCATTCGACATTATTCGCCGTTTGCAGGAGGAGAACGCCCAGACCTTCTATGCTATGCTTATTGATTGGAAGATTAGGGGGGCGTCCTATTCCGAAATGATCGGTAACTTCCTGCGCTATTGGGAGAGCATGGGCGGTGATGAGGTCTATGTCGGAAAATGGGGTGATATCGCTAGGGAAGGTTCGTATCGCCAGAGCTGGGTGGTCATCTCAGAGAAAACCCATGCTGAGCAAGTGAATCTGGCGATTGTACGAATTAAAGAAGAGCAGGACTTTGTTGATAATCATCTACTGAAATATGTGGAGTTGCTGAACGATCTCGGCAAGATTGATGGGGACTTGTATCTGCAAATCAAGTACGGGACTACCAATCAAGACAAGATTAGATTGATGAACTTTGGGGTGAACTCGATCCTAGCGGGCAAGCTCATCGACAATTACACAGAGTTTGTTGATGTTGAGTTGGATACTGGGGTGGTAAGTCTTCGGCCCGAGTTGATTGATCAGATGCGCCGCAATAGAGAGAATGAAATCCTGGTCTTCGAGGCTGGAATGCACTTAGGGCTGACACATGAATTTTAACAATGCCAGAAATGGCTAATCACACCTGGTGGCCTTCAAGCCCTAAGGGCGGAAATTTCGCTATCAAACGTCCAACGCGGCCCCATGCCGCTTAAGCCAGTTTTTTCGCTCCAAGTAATCTGGAAGGATTTTATCAACCTCATTCCAAAATGCGTCTGAGTGATCTTTGACGTGTATGTGACACAGTTCGTGGACAACGATGTAATCAATGACCTTGGGCGTGGCCATGATGCATTTCCAATTGAATTTCAACTTTCCATCTTTGGAACAACTTGCCCAACGATACGCCATATCGCCTATCGAAACACTCGCTGGCCGGACCCCAACTTTTGGAGCAAAGTAGGCAACACGATCATTGATGCGCTGCTTCGCCTTGGTGGTATAAAAGTCCTCGAAAGCTTTTTTTGCAGCTTCAACTCCCTGCTCGTCAATCAAGTTGCGGTTCAAGCAAAACCGCCCTTCTTTCAGCGTCAGATCACATTCCTGGTTGGCCTGAAGCGACAAACGGTAAGACCTACCGAGATAAAGAAATGCCTCACCGTTGACCCACTCCCGTACCACGGCGGTCGCGTTGAGATCACGCCATTCAGCTAGATTTTGGTATATCCAAAAGCGTTTACTAGCTACGAGCTCATCAACTTGTTCGTGCGTTAGCGTCGCAGGCGGGCGCACTACAACCTTGCCGTCACGTTCAATTACAATGTCAGTCGTCTTTCGCTCTGTGCCAGGCAAGATGTGGTAATCTATGTCGCCGACGCGTCTAGGAGTCATTATGCGCCCCCTCTGATGCGTCTTTCAGTAAGTCGTTATGCCTGTTTTTCGCCAGTTTCATTACTTCCACGGCGATGCGTTCTCTATTTGCCTTGAGCTCAGGGATTTCCGTTAGTGTGAGAGCTGTCTTAATTTCACTGCGGGTCTTCTTTTGTTTATCTGCATTGTTCCAAAAATCGATACTACCGATACTGTCTTGCATCGTCGCGACAATGGACTCCATCAGAATTTTCATTTTTGGTTTCGCGTTGGCTGGCACCTGACCATTGTCAAAGGCCTCATTGGCGATATGTTCGTAAAAAGTTGTCGCTTCCTTGCTCATACCGTCTTGTCCGGATTTCCTGCCGCTCAAAGCTTCTGCACGGAGTTTTTCGAGGTCTTCCGTTAGCTTCACCCAGTCGTCCTGGTGTTTGTTCAAGAGGCTTTCGACTTTTTCAGACAGACTTTTATAAAATGCTGGGTCTTCGTCATTATGGACTGTGCAGTGCTTTCGAATTGCATGCTCCATTTCGCTTGCCTTGGCTTCTATATTGCCATCGGCATGCTTATTGAGGTTCAAGATAAAATCATCGGCCAAGAGTTCGACGGGAGCTACCTTGGGGTTGATACCGAGGCTGATGAGATGGTCGTTGATGAGCTCTCTTACCTTCTCGCCTGCATCACCCAGATTCAGGCTGGAGTCTTTATAGCGTTCCTTGGTTACTCGCAGGATGTAACCGAAGCGCTTAGCTGGCACTCTAAACGAATGAGCGGCTTCGTGAGGTAGAATGATGTCCATGCTGGTGAGAAATTTTTTCAAGTACACATCAAAGTCAGCACGGATTTTCTCGTTCTTGAGCAGTTTCACCGCCTCATGAACAACAGCTGCATCTGCCTCCACAACTACCAGCTTACCTTGTACATACCTCTCGACGTCTTCCACACCATGAGCCGCAAATAATTGTAGCAGCCTTTGGTAGCGTTCCTCCAGAACGGGCACTTCGGACGTTATGCTTTTCAATCCAACCGCCAATTCCTCCGCTTCGTCAGCCGCAGCATAGAGGGTCAGTGCTTCGGTGAGGTTCTCGGTCAGCCCGATGTAATCAACGATGTACCCGCGCTTCTTGCCTTTCTTCACCCTATTCGTGCGAGCAATGGCTTGAAGCAGCGTGTGTTCACGGATTTTCTTATCGATGTACATAACTTGTTCGATTGGAGCATCGAAGCCGGTGAGCAACATGTCGCAAACGATGAGAAAGGCGATGCCAGTATTCGCCTTGTCGGGATCGTCCATATCGAACGAACGACAGAAATTTTCTACGGCACTTAGTGATTTCGCGTCCTTACGCGCCTGGGTGATGTAGGCCGCTTCGTTGGTCCCATCGCCAGATATCACAACCACAGCCTTGAGAAATTCGACGCGTTTGATCAGCTCAATATCTGGTTCAGCTTGTGCCTTCAGAGATCGGACGCGCTCATCCAGCGCTTCGGATATCGCTTTTTGGTATCGAATTGCAGCAAGCTTGGAGTGGCAGACGACTTGCGCCTTGAACCCGTTGGGGAAGATGTTTTCCAAATAGTGGTTCACCATATCCTTGGCGATGGCTTGGATACGGGATTCGGCTTCTAGAATGTCGCCGGTTGCACCGTACTTCTTTTTGATTGCTAGCAGCTCTTCGTCGCTTCTATCCTTGAACAAATTTTCAAACTCAGTCTCGAAGCCGTGCTTGTCGTTCAAAGCGGAGTCGGCAGTACGCCCTTCGTACAAAATCTGAAGCGTCGCGCCGTCATGCACCGCGTCCATCAGCTTGTACGTGTCGATGTATTCTCCAAACCGCTTGTGCGTTTTCTTCTCACCGTGCCGTTCCGTGATCAGCGGAGTACCTGTAAAGGCTATGCGTGCGGCATTCGGGAATGCTTCGAAGATGTTGTCACCAAGATCAGAGCCTTGCGTGCGGTGGGCTTCATCGATCATCAGCACGATGCGGGGTGAATCGTTTACAACCCCAAATGTCTCAGCACTTGGTATTGATTGATATGTTCCCAACGCCTCAGCAACCTTCAAAGGCAGGCTTTGATCGCGCTGCTGGAACTTGTGAACCATCACCATGTTCACATCAGATTGGTCCGTCGCCAAATCCTTGCGAAGCGATTGGGTGCTTTCTATCACGTTGACACGACCACCGATGATCGTTGCTGTTTCGGCCAGCTGGTCCTCCAGGTCCACGCGGTCGCTGATCAGCAGGATTTTGAAGTCGCTCAGGTCTTTGGACGTTCGCAGCATCCTCGCGACAAACACCATCGTTAAGCTCTTGCCTGACCCTTGTGTGTGCCAGACAACGCCGCTGCGCTCTATCACGCCTTCACCATTACGTAATCGATCAATAATCTTGTTGGCAGCGCGAAACTGTTGGTATCGACAAACCACTTTGATGCGCGGGCCTCCATCCGTATCCATAAACACGGATGATGTGCGCAGAATGCTAAGCAGGTTTAACTTGTTGAGCATACCGTTGATCAGCTGCTCTTGCTGGTTCATGCCTTCAGCGACGGCATCATCTTTAGGCCACTGCGTTTTCCAAGGGAAGAAATGCTCTTCGCCAGAAGTGATAGTACCGTAATCCGCCTCAAGCCCGCAGGAGCGGATGACCATCATGTTGGTGTGGAACAGCTTGGGCTCGCCTTCTTTCAAACCCTGCTGTTTCGTGGCCTTGCGCGCATTCATGTAGCGCTGCAATTGTTCGAAGGCTTCCGGCATCGGGTTGGCGCAGGTTGGGCCGCCCTTTTTGCATTCCACAACAATCAGGGGAATACCATTCACGAAGAGTACAATGTCGGGAACCATGAAGGCCTTTACACAGCCCGGCGTATCGATCCGAAACTGGTTAATGGCGTGGAACGTGTTGTTTTCGGGATTTGCGAAGTCGATCAGCTTAACGACAGGGTCGCTTTCGCCTGTAACCTCGTTCACATCGACCTGTGCCTTGAATAGTAATTTCTGGATCGCTTCATTAGCCTCAAGCAGTGTGCGGTTGGGTTGGCGGGCGATCTGGTCTTGTAGGTCTTGCAGCTGCTTCGGCGTCAGCCATTCGGAGCCGTCGGCGGTGGTGTTGATGCGAGAGACGGAGGACGCAAAAACTTCGGGCAAAAGCCATTGGCGGAAAGATGGGCGCAGGCTTTTAACCGGGTCTTGCGGGATGTCCGCGCCCTGATCGATGGCAATCCAGCCAAGGCCTGCGAGTTGGTCTAGGAAGGGCTGTTCGACCTCGGTATATTCAGACATGGGCGACCTCCGCTTCGTCTATCTTGACTGGAACTTCGCCAGTCAGGAGATCGTGCATGAGACCAGCTTTTTGAAGTTGCAGTTTTCCAAGGCGTTCCTGTTCAAAGCGAAGCTGGCCGCTCAAAGCAGTGTAGCGATCAGCGATTAGAATTTGCTCAGGCATTGGTGGAACAGGCAGCTTGAGAGTCTTAAGAGTCTTCGACTGAATGGCATCCATGATCCCGCCTTGGGTTTCACGCCTGAACCATTTCTTGACCCAAAATGCGTAATTCATCTGCCAACAAACTAATGCCGGAATGACAGCCGATTGATCGAGACTAATTGTCCATAGGTGCTTTGACGATAGGGCTGTCTCGACTGTTTCAGGAACAACAGCGCATCTGCCAACTGTCCCCATAATCGTGATTACTAGGTCATTTGGCCGAACCGAATATTTGATCAGTTCTCGATACTTACGGTCTGAAACAAACCTTCGGTATACCGGAACGAACCTCTCAACGTGAATGTTGTCGATCCCTAGGAAAGGTATACCGTCTTCAACAAGTTCCGATTTCAAGAGCGCACTGCCAAACGGTCCACTTCTAAGGTTGTTGGGCAAAGGAGCCAACAAGTCTTGCAGGTCGGAGCAATCCCATTCCTTCGGAAGCCAACCAATCGGCGTCTCTTTGTACAGGTCTGGGGCCTCTTCGCGAGGGGGGCGGAGTTTGCCGTCGGGGGTGAGGCCTCGGGTAAACAGATCATGCATCATCCCCGCTTTGACCAAGCTGTACTTCTCGATTAACGCTTCGGTTTGCTCGATTGCTTCATCAATGGTTTGGAGGATGGTAGTGATCTGTTTTTGGGTTTCTTCGCACTTCGGAAAATCCACAGACATGATCCGCCCCAAATCTTTTGGAACGTGAGGCACACCGGTACCCGTGCGGCGGTTCTGAATCCATTCGAAATTTCTGCTCAAGAAATAGTACAGATACGGAGCTGTTACCTCGCCCAACGTTGCCAGCTTTGAAACAGTAGAAGAAACGACGCCTTCTAGGTTGTAGCCAACCAAGCCACTTCTCTCGCCATCCCATAACATCAGGACATCTTTTGAAGTCGCGCGCACTGCGTTCACGGTGGAAGCATATCCGTCATTTTTTCCGACAAGCGACCCAGCTCCGAGATACCTTTGATACCCAGGCAGTTCTTCTGCGCTCGTTTCAACCTTCCTGCCTTTTTGGAAGGTTACAGTTTTCCCGAGCGGCTTTGATATCCACTCACTCATAACCGAGGTCCTCTAGGAATTTTTGCAGTTGCGCTGAAGCCTTGTCCCGGTCACCCTCTATCGATTTTGCTGTCACAGCATATTTTGACCAAAGGTTCTCAATCGCACGCACACACGCCCGCTGATCAGTGCGCAAATAGGCGGCAAAGGTATCCATCAGAGTCTTACGCAACCGCTCAACGATCACCTGTCGAGCTTCATCTGTTGAAATCTTGGCACGCGCGCTTTCAACCAGTTCGTCTCGTTTACCTTCGATCTGCTTGATCGTCGCCTTCAGCTCTTTCACCTCGTCTTCCAGGAGCTTGTGCGTTTCCAGCGATTTGGTCAAAGCCTGCGCCTGAGCGTGGGTAACTTTGCCCCGCGCCATCGCATCACTCAGCGGTACTGCGTACTCAGAAGCCAGCTCAACCTTTTGGGCCAAATCCAGGATGCGCTGGCCATTGTCGAACTGCGCATCTTTTGCGGCGAGTCCTTCAGTGCAGTAGAAGGCTTTCTTCGCTCCGACAGGCAGCAGGCCTGCGGCCTGAACCTCGATGAACATGTTGGCAGCTAGGTCTTTAACGAGCTTGAGCTGCGCCTTCCACTCCGCCGTGGCAGTCTTCAGGTCGCCTTTCTTGTTCTTAACCTCGTCGGCAGGCAAGACGCCGGTTTCATCGGTATCTTCGAAATCTTCCTCACCCGCTGCTGCGAACAGCGCCTGAAGTTCTGCCAAACGCCCTTGGGCTGTTTCGAGTTCTTCCAGCACCTCGGGGAATTGGCTTTGCAGGATATCTTCGTCAGGGATCAAGACGGCACTCCAACCGCTCGCCGCGATTGATTTGAAGTCAGCCTTGAGGCGGTCAACATATTGAGCAAAGGCCCCACGCACCTGAAAAGGTGTCAGCAGAGACTGGTCGGCCAAAGTCTTTTCAATGCTTGCCAGCATGGTGCTGCGCATGACGTAGACGTTGCCCGCCGTTTCATTTTGGTTTTCCGGATCGGGGGCAAGTGCTTCGATGATCGGGAAGTTGGCCTGCCACCAGGTTTCAAGCGTGTCCATGAGCGCGGTATGGCTGGAGGTGACGCCCTGGTGTGTTGTGACGGTTTCCGCGATCTCGCGTTTTTCAGCGATTACGGGGGCCAGATCGAGATACTTGGCGTCGCGCGGCACAAAGCAATCTTCACGGAGTTGTGGGTAGTTGGACCAGAATTGCTCCAACGCATCGACTTCCGCGATTGGCACGCCACCATGTAAGTGCGCGCGCACGTCTTGTGGTTCAGGCGGCGGCGCGTTGTCCACATATCGACGGATATTGCAGTTGTAGTCTTCGCCCTTAATTTCTGAGACAGGGACGCTGCGTGCATAGGCGGGAATGTCTTTGCCAGACCGGTAAGCATGGACAATCTTGTCGATGTCCTCAGGGCGCAGGTGGTTTTGCGCTTTGCCTTCTCTATATTCACGATCCGCGTTGATGAAGAGAACGTGGTCGCGCTTGGTTTTCCCGTCGGTGCCTTTCGCACCCTGTTTGTTCATGACTAGGATGCAAGCCGGAATGCCGGTGCCGTAGAACAGGTTGCTGGGCAATCCTATGATCGCTTCCAGATAGCCTTGTTCAATGAAGTACTTGCGCGCTTCTTGCTCGTCACCGCCTCTAAAAAGGACTCCGTGCGGCATTACTGTCGCTAGTTTACCGTCTTGCTTCAGAACTGACAGCATATGTTGGACGAACATCATGTCGGCCTTCTTGCCCTTTTCCGGCATCATCACCGGGAAGCGGCCCGAGAATTTAAGGTCTTTCTTGATGTAGTTTTGGCTGAACGGTGGGTTTGCGAGGACGCGGTCGAAACGCTTTAGCTCATTGTTTTCGCCAAAGTGTTGCGGTTCGCGAATAGTGTCTTCTTGGCGTATGTCGGCATGAGAAATCCCATGTAACAGCATATTCATCTTACAGATTGACCAAGTCGTTCCTATTTTTTCTTGGCCGTACAGTGCAATCTCATCCGCGTTGCCGTTGTTCTCGCGCAAATAATCCCGTGTTTGAATTAGCATACCGCCCGAGCCAACTGTCGGATCATATATACTCATTCCCTCTTGTGGATCGCAGACCTCAACACACACACGAACAACCTCAGCGGGTGTGTAGAATTCGCCCGCTTTCTTACCAGCGGAGTCTGCAAAGTACTTAATCAGCCATTCGTATGCTGCCCCAAGCAGATCGGGGAACTCAAAGTCTTCATCTCTTAGCGGAATCTTTTCAAAGTTCTGAACGAAGTCGGCCAGAGTATCATCGTCTAAGGTTCGCTGGCCGATCTTGCGGTTAAAGTTGATGCTCTTGAGAACGTCTTGCAAAGCATCAGCGTTTGCATCTTCAATAGCTTCGAGGGCCTTGTTTAGGGCTGTCCCTACGTTTTCTTTAGTATGCTTTAACGCAGGCCGCTGGACGACTTTGGTTTCGCCATCTTCGACTATTTCTTCTTCCCAACCTTGGTTCCAACGAGCTCGTTTAGGTACAAAGAAATACTTTCCTGAATAATTGTCTGGATCGTTCAGCTCGACAGAAATGTCAGCATCACTCATTCCCTGAGCCTTAAGAGTTGCTCCAAGTTCTTCGCGGCGTTGGTCAAATAGGTCACTGGCTCTCTTCAGAAACAGCATGCCGAAAATGTATTCCTTGTACTCACTTGCATCCATGCTGCCGCGCAGATCATCGCAGGCGGTCATAAGGAGGCTTTCAAGCCTTGCGAGAGTGAGTTTGAGTTTCATTCTGTGTTTCTTTCGTCTTCAATAATTTGATTTTACCGCGACAATGGCTCTACGCGGCGACTACTTCGTTATCATCTGAACCTAGCAGCTAGCCTTGTTGTGTGCATCCACAGACACACAAAATCTAGCGGATATCCACATCCCAGAAAAGGGTACGCATTTGGCGCTTTTGACGTGATCCATCTTAGGCAAGATGCGCATCCAATCCGCGCAAGGTTGGTCGATGGGAGGTCTAGGCAGGGAGAGCGACGTCTCCCTCCTGGTCAGGGTTCCAAGGGGCTCGAAGGCCTTTTGGTCGACGGGAAGGTTCCAAGGAAGGGTAGCGCGAATGCTCCCTTACCCTGGTCCCGATGAAGTCGTCTCCATGAAGTGGCCTCAATGGAGTTGTCAGGGGTCTTGGGGGCAGGAACGCCCTCGAAGTCGATGGGTGCAGGGAGAGCGAAGTCTCCCGCGAGTGATTGAACGGCGATACGTTCTGCTGGCCTGAATTCCGCTCAATGCGGGTGAAGGCCAGAGCCTGGGGGATGCAACGGGGGCGCGCAGCGAGCCCCCTTGCCAAGATGTTTTGTACTACAAAACACATCTTGCAGTGCACCTACGGCTCTTTTCGGACTTTGTAATACAAAAGTTTTACCCACCGTAATTCGTTGGCGCGAACTTGTTAAAATTTCCGCACTTTTAATTTTATTTTAAGTGAAAATGAAATATCTTAATTATAGGAGAAAATAAAATATCTTAATTACATGAATTTATTTGCTGTTTTTGTTATATTATTTCTTATAATGTCCGCTAATTCGGAGAGTGCAACATCTCAAGAAACATCTGCAAATTTTTCGTTAGGTGGAGGTATTCGAATTGGATCAACTCTTGAAGCGTGCACTCCGACTTTAGCGGGGGCAATTAGATATCAAGATAATCAAATTCAGTTGTGTGATGGAAATCAATGGAACGCAGGCCCTATTGGAAATAGCGGACCCACGGGTTGTCCGAATGTTGGTGATGCCTGTGCCGACGGTTCTGTCTATGTCGGCCTTAGCCCGGATGGCAATCTGCCGATGTATACCACGGCCGCCGACGCCCCAGGTACATATGAGTGGTCTTTGACTTTTTCAAATTATGGGATCACCGGAACGGCCACAGGAGCGGCAAATACAGCAGCTATTGTTGCCGCGGGTGGCCCTGGAAACGACCCCGCAGCCAACTATTGCGATAATCTTACCATGCATGGCTATAGCGACTGGTACTTGCCTGCGATTGATGAAACTATGGTCATGGCAGCGGTCAGTAATGTCGGAGCACTTTCCGGAACATTTACTGGTAGCTTCTACTGGTCATCTACAGAAGTATCATTGTTTGTAGCGCGTATACAAGACGGTCTTGGCATAGAAAACGGTAGTAAAGACGACACACACAGTGTCCGTTGTGTACGCAAGCAAGTCCCCGCAACAGGCGCGGTTTCGGCCAATTTCTCGCAGGGATCAATTATGGTTGGATATTCTGGCCTTGCATGCAACGGGACAAATGCTGGCGTCATTCGTTATCTAAGCTCATGCAAAAAAATGGAATTTTGCAACGGATCGGCATGGAGCGAAAGCGGATCGGCTGATCCTTGCAATCCGTGCGGCGCTCCCCCTGCCATTGGCACCACGTGCGGCGATGGAAGTGTATATGCTGGTCTATCGCCTGACGGAAACGTTCCAATGTACACAACACCTGCTGATGCAGGTCAGTTTAGTTGGAATGATGGAACTGGAAATTGGGTGAATACACCGATGCAAGACTGCATAACCAATGAATTATCATGTACCACTGGTTATGCAAATACTGCTTTACTTGTCGGGTTGGGATCGTCACCATCACCAGCCCCCTACGCCGCTGCTCAGTATTGCAATAATTTGAACGCACATAGCCACAGCGACTGGTATCTTCCATCACGAGCAGAACTGGGTGTTCTATTCGCAAACAGAATTGCAATTGGTGGATTTAATACAAGTGGCTCGTTTCCTGCTGGGTTTTATTGGTCTTCCTCCGAAAGAGGAAGCTCAGCATGGGACATTAATTTCAGCAATGGAGCAGAATGGCCAAGCACTGATACAGGAGAATCAGTTAGGTGCGTTAGACGTTCTTTATAGATTTTTTTATAGTATAGATTTGGTGTATAAAAATTTTTATTCCGTTTGTTCGAAGAATTACCAAAGCTGTATGATCACGCCTTACCCGTCATCTTGTCCAGACGGAGCGTGACTTTGGATTTCAGCAACTCGATTAGCTCGGGGTCGCCGCGCTCGTACTCATCGGGGATGTTGAGTGTGATGATCCTGCTATCAGCTGGGCGGTTTTTCCTGAACTTTCGCCTGATCCATTCGCGGTGGTGGTTTTCCATGACGATGATCAGATCGACGCTGGCAACAAGCTCTTTGGTCAACGGGGTCGGTGCGTTCGCATCCGTGCCAGCCGACATCGCCTCGATGCCAGGGTAATCCCTGAAGACATCCTCGGCGGTCGGGCTTCTCAGCTTGTTGGCGGTGCAAACGAACAGGACTTTCATGGGGGCAACTATACCGCATGATGCTGCATTGCGGAATCCCCGTTTTCAGGTGTCACCAATGCCAGCAACCTTTACCAGCTCCACCTCGTAATCAGGATCGAACACCTGTAGATCGCGGCGGCGGTTCACGGTGGCCTGAACGCTGTTCAGTGTTAAATGACCGCGAAGCGTCAGCGGGTCATCGGCAACTTTCGTGAGGCGATAAAGCCGCGTTTCCATGATTGATTGCGTGGCCATCAAGAATCCCAAAAATCCAAACGGTACAAGAACGCCCGCGTTCGATATTGCGACTGGGGTTTCAGGAAAGCTATCAATGGCCGGATCAATGACGACGTTGGTCACAGCATCTGCCACAAGAAGCGCGTTGCTTTTGTCAACCGGCGTCAGGACAATGATGGCATAAGCGATATCAAAAACAGGTCGTGGCTGCTCCAGATACTCAATCGGGATAACCGTTCCAACACCTGCCGGAAGTGCTGGCGGCGGTGCGTTTCGCATCGGGCGCACATAAGCATGATATTGCCCGATCAATTCAGAAAGATCAGCGTTTTTATCATGCGGCTGCGCAAGCAGACGCGCGAACGCGATGGCGCTCTCTTCAACATCCTCGGGTGCGACATCATTCAGATATGACGCCACGGCGGCGATGAAGTCTTCGGGCTGTTTGTGCGTAGCTTTCAAGAAACGAGCAACGCGCTTTTGCCCTCCGTAATCGGCAGCGGCAAAGCCTGTCTTTTCGGTGATCTGATCAGATATCTTTTGCGAGCTGAGAACATAGCGCGCGGCATGCGCCCGCAGGCGCTCGCGCAGCTTGTCACGCTCTGCCTCCGTGAAGTTCGCCGCTTTGCGCGCCATCAGCGTGTCCAGTTTGTGTCCAAGAAAAAAGTAAAGATACCTACTATCTGAATGCCAGCAAGACGAACCAAGTCAATGATTGGAACGGATTATGGCTGGCAGCCAAAGACCAAATGAGGGATCGCCCAAAGGAACGCTCCTATGCGGCGTCTCGCTTTATGCGCTTGCCAGCTATTGGCCGGAGCTGACAGGCATCACGCCAAGCGCGGTTGATCATTTCTACAGCGGTATCTTCGCGTTTATAGGCGGCTATGTGGCCCTTCTGGGCGCGCTGGGCTCCTATCGCGCATGGACGATTGCCGAGAAGCGCAAGGCAAGCGCGCGGACATCAGGCACTTTTGGTACAGCGGCATTCGCAACGCTCGAAGAATGCGAGAACGCGGGGCTTCTTGACCCTGACGGCCTCTATCTCGGCCTGCTCGATAGCCAGCCTCTTTTTTACAAGGGCAGAGCCCACCTGTTGACCTGTGCGCCTGCGCGCAAGGGCAAAGGCATCGGCTTTGTGATCCCGAACCTTTTGCACTATCGCGGCTCGGTGATCGTGACCGATCCCAAGGGTGAACTTGCTGCGGTCACAGCGCAGCATCGCGCGGAGCGCTTTGGCCAGGATGTGGCCGTGTTCAACCCGTGGGGGCTGCATGGCCTGCCAAGGCAGCGGATCAATCCGCTTGAGAACATCATCGCGCTTGCCGCTGATCCTGCCTTGCAGCGCGGCCTGACTGACGAAGTCTCGGCGATTGTCATGCAGCTTTTTCCTGAGCCGGAAGATGCGAAGAACCGCTATTTTCGCGAAGGCTCGCGCGGCATCTTGCGCGCGGTCCTGCTCTATCTCGCGCTTGAGAAGCCCGCTCTGTGCACCCTGCCAGAGATGTGGCGGGTCATTGCCAACCCGCTGCGGCTTTCGCGCGCGGTGAGTGCGATGCGCAAGAGCGAAGCGCTTGGCGGTATTTTGGCTGATCTCGGCGATGATCTGGCGCACCAGATGGCCGACAACCCCGACATGTTCGGGGATTTTCGGACGGGGGCTGTTCAGCAAGTCGCGATCTTTGAGCCTGGCGGTTATCTCGCGGACGCGGTGAGCGCGTCTGATATCGCGCTCGGTGATCTGAAGAGCGGCAATGTCAGCCTCTATCTGGCCTTCCCGCCTGACCGTATTGCCTCGCACGGCGCGGCGCTTGGCCTGATCGTCAACCAAGCGATCACGGCGGTCGCGCGCTCCCCTGAGAAGGGTGACGTGCTGTTCATGCTCGATGAGTTTGCCAATCTCGGCAAGCTTTCGGGGCTGGCGGAAAGCCTGACGGCTTTGCCTGGGCTTGGCGTGCGCGTGTGGATGATCATTCAGGAATTGGCGGAAATCGTGCGCCTTTATGGGCCGCACACCGCCAAGACGATCCAGTCGCAAGCCGAAGTGCGCCAGTACTTCGCCGTCAGTAGTGACGAGCTGGCGCAAAACCTCTCGCGCGCCCTTGGCAGCAAGACCGTGAAAACCAAGAGCCACAACCTTGGGCGCTCTGACACGGACGAGATCGGCGAAAGCCTGTCCGAGTCCGGTCAGCCGCTCATGCGCGCCGAAGACATCGTTCAACTCGGGCCGACAAAGCAGCTTTTGCAGGTCACAGGCCTCAATCCGATCCTCGGTGAACGCATGCCGTTTTGGTTTATCGCGCCCTGGGGCGCGTGGGCCGCAAGCAACCCTGTTGAAGGCGATTATCCGGCTGTCAGCCCGCTCAAAGAGCTTCGCTACAGCCTTTTGGAAGACAATGAAGAAAGGGCATCGCCATGAAGAAATTCAAAGTCGAGGTCGTGGGCGGCAGGCCGCCACGGCCTCCTGAAAGCCTGATCAACCGGGTGCGCCGTGCATTGAGCAACGCTGCACGCGCCGCGCTTTATCGGCCCAAAACGTCAATCTTGGCGGGCCTTGTCGGCTTCGTGCTGGTGGTCGGCACGCCGCATGTCGGCTGGGACTATCAGTGTCGGCATGCCGTCTATGGATATGGCGGCTGCGAGTCCGCGCGGTGGTGCGCCTATTATGGCGTCCAAGGCCGCCGCGTCATCTGGCCGGATATCGGCGAGCACTGCTCGCTCATGAAATTCGTCCCGCTCAACTGGAACGACATCTTCGAAAGGAACACACAATGAAGAAATCACTTTTGGCCCTCGATCTTGGCCCTGATTACACGATGAAGCTGGAACGGCTGGCCGACATCATGTCCTGCGCTGATCGCGCAAAGTTTGCCGGAATACTTGTTGCCCGCTCCATCGATGAACTCGAAGCAGACATTGAGGAGTGGATGTTCGGCAGATCACGCTATGACGACATTACGCGAAGAAAGGGATTTCAGTTTGAAATTTCCACCGATCTTCAGGCGTCAAAATACAATGATCTTGGTGACGATATCCCCTTCTAACCCGCAGAATTTGCGGGTTTTCAGCCAAAAATGCTAAAATAAAGATGGATATTAAGAAGTATTCATCTCCAAGATGGAGAAAGACAATGAAAGACGAATTTAATACATCAGGGCGCGAAAATGCGCTCACAAATACTGCTTCGCCTTCGCCGCCGATATTGACCGTCGATGTCGAGAAATATCAGGCGTACCTCGATGGTGCGGATATGACCGAAGCGCAAAAAGAAGAGTTTTTACAAGCGCTTTGGTCCATCATCGTGTCGTTCGTTGATCTCGGCTTTGGCGTGCATCCACTGAACGAAGTGTGTGCAGATGATACGATTGCCAAAAGTAATTCTCCCAAGGGGGCGTTCGATATGGTAAGCTCAGGCGATCAAGAAAACAGTGAAAATCCTAATGAATTCAGTCCGTAAGGTAAGGCTGAAGGTGAGATGAACATGAGCAAGAATACGAATTTTGAACCAACAAAGGCAGTTATTTACTGCCGCGTTTCCAGTACCAAGCAGAAGCTGGAGGGTAGCGGCCTGGACAGTCAGGAGCACCGCTGCCGCCAGTATGCTGACCTCAAGGGCTACGATGTCGAGGCGGTCTTCCCAGACGACGCTTCGGGCGGCGGTGATTTCATGAACCGTCCGGGCATGGTCGCGCTGCTGAGCTATCTAGATGCGCAGCCTAACAAAGATTACGTCATCATCTTTGATGATCTCAAGCGCTTTGCGCGTGATACCGAGTTTCACATCAAGCTGCGGCGTGAATTCCAGACGCGCGGCGCACAAATCGAATGCCTGAATTTCAAGCTCGATGACTCGCCCGAAGGCAAGTTCGTTGAAACGATCTTTGCTGCCCAAGGCGAGCTTGAACGCGAGCAAAACCGCCGTCAGGTGATCCAGAAGATGAAAGCGCGGGTCGAGAAAGGCTATTGGGTCTTCTCCCCGCCGATTGGCTATAAATACGTTTCTGATCGCGGCCACGGCAAGGTTCTTGTCCGTGATGAGCCTATTGCCTCTATCCTTGCTGAAGCCCTTGAAGGCTTTGCCTCTGGCTACCTGCAAACGCAGGCTGAAGTGAAACGCTTCCTGGAGGCGAAGCCCGCCTTTCCAAAGGACGGGCCAAACGGCGAAGTGCGCTGGCAGCGTGTTCAGCGTATTCTCTCGCAGCAGATTTACGCAGGTTATGTTGAAGCGCCAAAATGGGACGTTACGCCCCGTCTTGGGCATCATGAGCCTATCATCAGCCTTGAGACGTTCGAGCGCATTCAAGAGCGCGTCAGCGGCAAGGCAAGAGCACCTGCGCGTAAAGACATCAGCGAAGATTTTCCGCTGCGCGGCTTCGTGCTGTGTGATGACTGTGGTGAGGCCATGACGTCTTGTTGGTCCAAAGGACGCAACAAGCTGTATCCCTATTATCTGTGCGACACGCGCGGCTGCGAGAGCAACCGCAAATCCATATCGCGCGACAAGATCGAGGACGGCTTTGCTGAAATCCTGCAAAGCCTTCAGCCGACAAAGGAGCTCTTTGCGTTGGCCAAGCTCATGTTCAAGGATGCCTGGAGTTTGAGGCTTGCTGAGTCGCATCAGCAAAAAGATCAGATCGCAGCGCAGCTTCGCGAGACAGAAAAGCAGGTCGAGACGCTTCTGGAGCGCATTGTCGATTCTGACAACCCGATTGTCATCAAGGCGTATGAAGCAAAGATCGGTAAGCTGGAGCGCAAGAAGTTGCTATTGGCGGAAAAGGCCGCTCAAACCGTCCCTGCAAAGGGAAGGCTAGAGGAGTTTATCGAACCGGCGCTGAATTTTTTGGCAAACCCATGGAATCTTTACGAAAATGGCAGCTTGGCATTCAAGAGAACAGTGCTGAGATTGGCCTTTGCAGAGCCTCTGAGCTATTCACGTAAAAAGGGTTATCGAACCGCCGAAACAGCCTTTCCTTTCAAGCTGTTAGCGGAAATTTCATCATCAAAAAGCGAGATGGTGGGCCCGGTAGGACTCGAACCTACGACCAGACCGTTATGAGCGGTCGGCTCTAACCAACTGAGCTACAGGCCCCAATGGCGACTTTACACGTCACTTGCCTTCATACTGGGTTAAGGCCCAATGGGTCAGGCTGCCCCTGTTTAACCTGGAGAGATCATCATGCGCAACGCGAAAAACACACAACACCCCCGCCCCCTGACACAGCTGTTGGTCGTACCGGCCCTGGCCATTGGTGTGATGGCCCTGCCCCTTCTGAGCCCACAACCCGCCCAGGCGCAGTCCTGCTGCAAATCAGATGATCAATCGGTGCTGAACCTTTCGGCATATGGCGAGGTGAAACAAGCCCCAGATATGGCCACCGTCTCGGCGGGTGTGCAAACCGATGCCCTGACCGCCGAAGAGGCCATGCGCCAAAACCGCACGCAAATGAACCAAGTGTTTCGCGCCCTTGAGCGTCTTGGGATTGCCGACAAAGACATTCAGACCTCGAACCTGACCCTCAGCCCGCAATGGCAGCACAGCAACAACCAGCGTCCGCGCGTGGTGGGCTATCGGGCCGCCAACACCGTGACCGTGATTGTGCGTGACCTGACCAAGGTGGGCCCGGCCATTGATGCGGTCGTGGGTGCGGGCTCCAATAGTTTGCACGGGGTGAACTTTGCGCTCTCTAATCCCGAGGAGGCCCTGAACGAAGCCCGCCGTGAAGCCGCCAAAGCCCTGCGCGAAAAAGCCCAGCTTTATGCCCAGGCCATGGGCTATCGGCTGGGGCGCATCATCCGCCTGAACGAACAAGGCGGCAACAGCCCCGCCCCGCAATACAAAGCCGCCCGCGCCATGATGGCCGAGGCCAGCATGGACGCGCCGACGCCTGTGGCACCGGGCGAGATGACCATGCGCATCAGCCTGAGCGGACAGTTTGAGTTGTTGCGATAATCAGAAGGCTAGATCATCAAAAGACCTAGGGCGTAGGGTTCGGTTGATCCGCTTGCGGCAGCTGATCCCACGGCCAGGTGACAATTTCATGGGGCTCGCAGGTGCCATCAATGATTTCGCCGCAGCGATCTTCGAAGAAATCAGACACAAAATCTAGGCGTTCCGGCTGGTTGCGATGTGAGTCCACTCGGAACCACCGGCTGAGCAGGTCACTGTCCCGAGCAACACGGCTCACAGACCCATCGGCGTGCAAAATTACGGCATTGCCCCCTGCATCCGACACGGTTTGCTGACCGTACTGCGCAACAGATGATAACGCGCCTTGGGTCTGATACCCGTCATAAAGATCAGCCTCGACAACAACGACAGGCCTTTGCGTTGTGGGGTGATGCCACCAATTGCTGAGGCTTATGGACGTGTTGAGCTGGATATCACAGTTATGTTCAGCGGCGAGCTCGGCCACATATTCCAGCTCACAGGTATCCAGTTCAGCCGTTTCCCGGCACGCATCCAAACGCAAATTCTGTGTCAGCTCATAGAAGGGCGCCGCCATAAACCCAGGCCGTTGGGGACCAATTTTTGGAAAAACATCAAAGCCACCTATACCATCGCCATCCTGCAGAATGCCGCCGGGCTCTCCGTGAGTATCCAGCAACAAGGATTCAAGTTTGGCGTTATCTTTAAAATGCTCGGGGTAAGCCTGCTGAATGTCTGCGATCAAATCCCGCAATATGGGATAGGTCATATCGTTGGGCACCTTGATGTACAACGGACGACCATCTTGGTCACCAACTTCTTCGATACCATGACGATAGCGGTTGCGATAATCGCGGACATAATCTGATGTCCTGACCCCCCGCGCGCTTGTGTGGTCATCCCCCCAATACAGGCAGACGCGGCGCGGATTGACCTCTTCCTCAGGCGGCAAGCCCATGTCTTGCGCATATTTCGATCGATAACCGGGCCGATTCAACAGTTCAAAGCCAGGGTGTTTTTCGCCGAGACAGACAAGAAGATTTTCCACCGCCGCCAGTTTGTTTTCCTTGGGAGGCAATGGAGATTCCGCGGCCGAGCCCAATGAATTTCGTACAACTTTGTGGGTTCCGTCTTTTTGACCCTCGTACTGATCCCAGAAACACATGTCCTGGACCGGAATAGGCAAAGAAGTATGGGGTGAAACCGTATTCATGAATCATACAACCGCTAAGAAATGGATCTGTCGCATATAGTACAGAATACGGATGATTGCAAATAATTTTCAAAACTTAGACGTATACGGATCAGTCAATACGCGCATTTTTATCGTCAAAGACCAAAACTGTCGGGGTATGCGCTTTGGCCTTTTCCTCAGGCATTTGCGCATAGGCAATCACGATGATCCGGTCGCCTTTTTGCACCATGCGGGCCGCGGCCCCGTTGACCTGAAACTGTTTCGAGCCGCGAGGGGCCTCAATGGTATAAGTGGTGAAGCGCGCGCCATTGTTGATATTCAGCACGTCGACCTGCTCGTGGACCAAGATGCCCGCTTGGTCCAAGTAATCGCGATCGATGGAAATCGAGCCCTCATAGTCCAAATCCGCCATGGTCACCACGGCGCGATGGAGTTTGGCTTTCATCATGGTCAGGTTCATCACTACACCTCTGGCCATACGCCACCAGACCAAATTGGGCCGTGCGGCGATGGTTACGCGGTCTCTATAAGGGAAAATGCCTGTGTTCGCAATTGCGAACACGAGTCTTCGACCGTAAGCGCCTTGACATTCCAATCAAACTCCGCCTAGGCTGATACAAATATGTCAACAATAGTTGATGATATAAAAATATAGTCATAACTCAGTTGATCAGGGGGGATCAATATGGGCACGGAATCACTATCCAACACCGATTTGACGCGCTTTTATTTGCCGCACGATCTGATGCCGGATGGAACCAACAGTTTTCGAACCACGGGCTATGGCAACACTCGGGATGGGCTGCAATTTCAAACCGAAGGCCAAGCCACCACCCGCAGCGGCCTGACGATAAACGGCGAGACCCGCCATGATTTGCAATTGCCCGATCGGGTTTATAACGACAAATATCCGCGTCTGGAAACGGGCAGCTTGACCGTTAAATTGCCCATCACAGAGCACCTGCATCTGGGTTATGGTCTGACTTTTAACCAAGTTGAAGACCCATTGAATACTGATCGTTTGTACGATGAACGACATGAGCGCTTTGCCCCCCATTTGACCGCTGATTTGCAAACTTCAACGATCTCGGCCAGCACGCAATTTGATTACGATCCAGCAGCCTATGGCCATGGCTTAGATGTCCAAATCGCCGCTGGTCACGAAGACAGCCTTCTGAAAGCCCAATTCCAACTGGAACACAGCCGACAAAACATCACACGCGACAAAGAAACTGGCGATGTGGGCGCGGTTCAGGCCTTTTCGATTGCCGCCGTTAAAGCTGGTGAGGCCAACCTCAGTCGTGCAGGTTCGCAAACCATTGCCGGCAGTCTGGAAACCAATTTTGGAGTGTTTGACGTTGGGGCCAGCTTTGCTCATCGCCGAGAGAACCAAGAACACCTCTATTATAATGGGAACCAGGGGTATTCTTGGCAAACACAATCCGAGGCCACTGTGTATCTGGACATTGACCAAAGTTCGGCAGACGGAGATATGGCCGTACGATTGGGGGTTGGTCGCTCAGAGTCTCAGCGTGCGCACGGCACCCGCTGGGCTGATCCTGCTCAGGACGACAATCACCACGAAGGCCGCAGCCGTAAAGGCATCAAACTGGAAATCGGCTTCAATGGAACAAACGCCGACGAGACCTTGGGCTACACGGTCACCATGGGGTATGACACCAAACACATGAACCCTCGGCGCCTATACCAAAACAACAGCCTCGACCGCATGATGGGCGGCATCACCGAATCCAGCTTTGTGCGCGCGCAGCTGACCTATGCGCTTTAAAAGCGACCACAGGCCGACAAACTCGCGTGTTCTCGCTTAGTTATCCAAAAAGCTGCGCAGCTTACGAGAGCGGCTGGGGTGTTTCAGCTTGCGCAGGGCTTTGGCCTCGATTTGGCGAATGCGCTCGCGGGTCACGCTGAACTGTTGGCCGACTTCCTCGAGGGTATGATCGGTGTTCATGCCGATCCCAAAGCGCATGCGCAGCACGCGTTCTTCACGCGGGGTCAGGCTGGCCAAAACGCGTGTGGTGGTTTCTCGCAAGTTCGAGTGAATGGCCGCATCGATGGGCAACAGCGCGTTTTTATCCTCGATGAAATCACCAAGATGGCTGTCTTCCTCGTCGCCGATGGGGGTTTCCAGCGATATGGGCTCTTTGGCGATTTTCAGAACCTTGCGCACCTTTTCCAGCGGCATGCCAAGCTTTTCTGACAACTCCTCGGGCGTTGGTTCACGGCCAATGTCGTGCATCATCATGCGGCTGGTGCGCACAATTTTGTTAATGGTCTCGATCATATGCACCGGGATACGAATGGTGCGGGCCTGGTCGGCGATCGAGCGTGTGATGGCCTGGCGAATCCACCAGGTGGCATAGGTCGAGAATTTATAACCGCGCCGGTATTCGAACTTATCCACGGCCTTCATCAGGCCAATATTGCCCTCTTGGATCAGATCCAAGAACTGCAAACCGCGGTTGGTGTATTTTTTGGCAATCGAAATCACCAGACGCAGGTTGGCCTCGATCATTTCTTTTTTGGCGATGCGGGCTTCGCGCTCGCCTTTTTGCACGGTTTGCACAATGCGGCGGAAATCATCGATGGGCACGCAGGTTTCTTGGCTGAGCATGGCAATTTCGCCGCGAATGTCGTCGATTTGCTCGCGCTCTTTTTCGACAAACTTGCCCCAGCGTGGCGACATCTCGGACACCGTTTCCGCCCAATTGGGGTTCAGTTCGGCCCCGAAATAGGCCTTGAGGAACTGGCCACGCGGCACACCATAACTATCGGCCAGGCGCAGCAATTTGCCCTCCAGCCCCATCAGTTTTTTGTTGATGGCATAAAGCTGTTCCAACAGCGCATCGATACGCTGGTTGTTCAGGTGCAGCCCCTTCAGCTGCTCGGCAATGGCGCTTTGCACCTCGTCATATTGCTTTTGCGACTTGGCCGGGAAGCTTTTCCCCGCCAGGCGCACTTCCATCAATTTGGCTTGCAAGTCGCTGAAGGTGTTAAACTTGTCGGCGATGTCATCGAGGATCTGCATGACGTCGTCTTTCAGCGCCGCCTCCATGGCCGCCAAAGACAAGGCCCCTTCATCATCATCGAAATCGTCGTCGTCTTCCTCGCCCTCTTCGCCTTCCGTGACTTCGCCACCTTCGGAAGATTCAGGCTTTGGCGTTTTGGCCTCCCCGTCCTCGGTGCTCTCGCCTTCGGCCTTTTCACCTTCGGCGCCTT
The DNA here is from genome assembly GCA_937138625.1 of uncultured Caulobacteraceae bacterium. Taxonomy (GTDB): domain Bacteria; phylum Pseudomonadota; class Alphaproteobacteria; order Caulobacterales; family Caulobacteraceae; genus CAKZPF01. Next base: position 200,731 of record CAKZPF010000004.1, read on the forward strand.
CGGCACTGGGCGGCTTTTCGGCGTCGGGGCCGTTGTAGGTGGCCTCGAGGTCAATGATGTCCCGCAGCAAAATGTGACCGGCGTTCAACTCGTCACGCCAGACCATAATGGCTTCAAAGGTCAGAGCACTTTCACACAAACCCCGGATCATGGCATCGCGGCCGGCCTCGATGCGTTTGGCGATGGCAATCTCGCCTTCGCGAGACAACAGCTCGACAGTGCCCATTTCCCGCAAATACATACGCACGGGGTCGTCGGTGCGATCATAACGATCGCTGGCCTTGCCTGTGGCGACAGCCGTGCCGGTCTTGGCGGTGACGGCTGTGGTTTTTTCCTCGGTCTCTTCGGGGATGTCGTCTTCGCTATCCACCAAGGTGATGCCCATTTCACTGAGGGAGGACATCACATCCTCGATCTGCTCAGAGGAAAATTCGTTGGATGGCAGGACGGTGTTCAACTCGTCCATGGTCACATAGCCACGGGTCTTGGCCTTTTTGATAAACTTTTTTACGCCCGTGTTGCTGAGATCCAACAACGGTTGATCGGCATCTTTTTGCGGTGTGTCTGCAAGCTTCGTCATATATAAAAACCTGTCCCTGCCGAGAGTGCCCCCCTCAGGCCTTGTCTGTATCCGAGCCAGACGTGGCTTTCCGGACCTCGGCTTGTCGTCGTGCGGACGCCAAGCTGGCCAGCCCACGGGCGGCCGTCTGCGAAGGTCCATGTCCGGGCGGCAAGGCAGGTGACAAAACCGATGCCAGCCGTGATAAGGCGTCGAGCATCATAGGGCGCGCCTGGGCGATGGGGACCGTATCTGCAGCAAAGTCCAACGTCTGTTGCGGGCCACCCGACGAGATCAAAAAATCCAGACGAGAAAAGCCCAAGCAGCGCAGATGGCCCATCAGATCTGATTTGTCAAGGGCTTGAGATTTGTCAAGACGGTCAAATGTCCAACTCACAAGACAATCCAACAGCTTTTGATCCTCGGGCTGTGGCAAGTGCAGCTCCGCCAGGCTTTCGATATCCACTGCCAACAGCTCGGGCCGCGCCACCAAACTGTGCAAAAATTGGCGCAGCACGACGGTGTTGACCTCGCCGCCTTTGGCGACAGGTTGGCGCGCAGGCCCGCGCCCGCCATAAGGCCCGGCCCCATAGCGCCCTTTGCCATAGGTGCCCTTTTCGTATGTGCGGCGGTGGGCGGGGGCCTCCCGGGTTTCATAGCTTTGAAACCGGGCCTGCCACATCTGGCGCAGGGCATTGCGATAGGCCTCGGCCACATCTTTGTGTTCAATGGTGCGGATTTGATCATACAGCCGTGACTTCAAGCCGGCCACGCGCTCGGGCGTGGTGATGGGCGTGGCCTCGAGCTCGGTTTGGAACAAGACCTCGACCATGGGCTTGGGGTGGGCCACGGCCGCGCGCAAGGCCTCAGGCCCCGCACTGCGCAACAGATCATCCGGGTCTTGACCTTCCGGCATCCAGACAAAATTCAGGGATTTGCCCGGCTTCAAAATCGGCAAGGTGCGGCTGATGGCCCGCCGCGCGGCCCCGCGCCCCGCCTTGTCGCCGTCAAAACACATCACCGGCTCGTCGACCACATGCCACAGGCGTTCGATTTGTTGCTCGGTGATGGCGGTGCCCATGGGGGCGACGGCTTGCAGACCGGCCTGATCACAAGCGATCACATCCATATAGCCCTCGACCACCAAAACGGCCTCGTCCCGCTCCCGCTCGGCACGCGCGCGGGTCAGGTTGTACAACAGATTGCCTTTGTGAAAGACTGGCGTTTCCGGCGAGTTCAGATATTTGGCCCGCGCCTGGGGATCAAGCGCCCGCCCACCAAAGGCCACCACCCGGCTGCGATGGTCAACAATGGGAAACATCAAGCGATTGCGAAAGCGATCGATGACATCGCCGCGATCGGTTTTGATCACCAACCCCGCAGCCACCAACACCGAGACCTCAAAGCCCTTGGCCACCAACTCGTCTTTCAAGGCGCGGGGCCCCTCGGGCGCAAAGCCCAGACGAAAGCGCTGTTGTGCAACCTCGGGCACGCCACGTTTTTCAAGATACGCTCGCGCCCCCTGCCCGCGCACCCGGCGCAGCTCCGCTTCGAACAGGTTTGCGGCAGCCTCAAGCGCCTCATAGAGCCCCTTGGCCTTTTCTTGCGCGGCCTGGGTTTGCGGATCGGGGGCCGGCAGGCTCATGCCCGCCTCAGCGGCCAGTTTCTCGACGGCCTCCATAAAGCTCAGGCGCTCGGTCTCCTGCAGAAAACTGATGACATCGCCGTGCTTGCCGCTGGAAAAACAATGGTAAAACCCCTTGTCATCATTGACAAAAAAGGACGGTGTTTTTTCTTTACTGAACGGACTAAGCCCTGCCCACTCGCGGCCCTGTTTTTTCAAAGGCACACGCTTGCCGATCACCTCGGACGGGCGCAGGCGGGATTTTAACTCATCCAGAAACTGTTCAGGCAGACGCATCATTATGGTTTAGGCGAAGTGCCGGGAGAAGTTAACGTCTATCTTGCTTTCAAGAGCAAATATCCGCCCGTACCCTGCGTTGACACTGCGTACAAAATAGAATATCATGAAATTGTTTTTTTTGTGGAGATATTTTTATGAATGCCATTACAGCGACACATACGCTTACTTCAGGCCAGGCGGCAACGCCTGCAGACTTTGGGGACCAGCTCGAAGCGGCCACGGCCCGAGCCAGCAGCACCCAATCCACCCATGCTCAAGCCAACGGCGCGAACGGCCCTGGTGACCCCATCGAAATTGAAATGGATGACGGCAGCATTTGGGAGATTGAGCTTTCTGATACGCCAACAGGGCCTGCCTACAACATTAAAATCACCACACCAGATGGGAAATATGGCGGGTCTATCTATTACAAGCCCGGGCAAATGATCGACATCCGCACTCCCGGTGATTATTCGCCCTATGGTAGTTACGACATTATTCACGACCTCCGCTCTGGGACATACAGCAGATACGGAAATCGCACCGAACACGATAATAAGGGGCAAGCAAATCAATATATTGATAAACTTGACTCAGGCCAAACCCCTGCAAGAACCATTAATCAGGTCAAAACCGCCATCAACCAGGCAGACGCCGAGCGCATGATGCAGGAACACGAGATGCAGCCTGACACCATCCCCGCGGACACCATTCCCGTCAGCTAGCCTGCTGGGCATGAAGATATCCATCTTCGGGGGCACAAGCCCGCCGCCGAGATGAACGTCCTGACGTTTTATCCCGTGAAATCTCAGATTTCTGCCCGCCCCCGCTTGACGTGGGGGCGGTTCGTCTCTATGGCCTCTGACTTAGCCTAAAAATGAAAATTTGCCCGCCTGCGAGTGGATATGCCCTCTCCCCTGGAGAGAGGGTTGGGGTGAGGGGTGCGGACCTCTCGAATGGATTTAAAGCCCCTGATCCTTCCGCTGCGCGGGTCCCGTCTTCTGCTTCGCGAAGACGGCAAAACGCGCGGAAAGAGTGGAATGAGCACAACAACACCCCCTCAGTCGAAACACACCGGCGCCCTCGTCTTGGCTGATGGCACGGTGCTGCTGGGCACTGGCATTGGGAAAGCGGGCCATGCCGTGGGCGAGGTGTGCTTCAACACCGCTATGACGGGCTACCAAGAGGTCCTGACCGACCCGAGCTATATGGGCCAGATCGTCACTTTCACCTTCCCCCACATTGGCAACGTCGGCACCAATGACCAAGACCTCGAGGGCTTTCAGGGCCCGGACTGCGCGGCCTATGGCGCGATTTTTCGTGATGTGCCGACGCCACCGTCGAACTGGCGGCAAACGTCCACACTGGATCAGTGGCTCGCGAAGCGGGGCTTGGTGGCGCTTGCGGGTGTGGACACCCGCGCCCTGACCGCTCGTATTCGTGACCAGGGCATGCCCCACGGTGTCATTGCCCACGCCCCTGATGGGCAGTTTGAATTCGAGGCCTTACTGGAGGCCGCCCACGCCTGGACCGGCATCAAGGGTCAGGATCTGGCCATCGCGGCCACCGCCACCGAGACCTACCACCCCGCCGAAGGCCGCTGGCAGTCACATGGCTATGAGACGTTGCCAGAAGCCCGGCATCATGTGGTGGTCATCGATTACGGCGCCAAGCGCAACATCCCCCGCGCCCTGACAGCACTTGGGGCCAAGGTCACGGTGGTGCCGGCCAAAACCTCGGCCGAGGCCATCATGGCGCTGCGGCCCGATGGCGTGGTGCTGTCAAACGGCCCTGGGGACCCAGCGGCCACAGGCACCTATGCCGGCCCTGTGATTGAACAGTTTATTGGCGAAAACCTGCCGGTGTTTGGCATTTGTTTGGGGCATCAAATGTTGGCCCAGGTTCTGGGCTGCAAAACCGTGAAGATGCTGCAGGGCCACCACGGCGCCAACCACCCCGTCAAAGACCTGAAAACCGGCCAGGTGGAAATTGTCTCCATGAACCATGGCTTTGCTGTGGACCAGGCCACCCTGCCCGACAGTGTCGAAGAAACCCATGTCTCGTTGTTTGATGGCTCGAATTGCGGGATCGCGCTCAAAGGTCGGCCGGTGTTCTCCGTCCAGCACCACCCCGAAGGCGCGCCGGGGCCCCATGACAGCCTGTATATGTTCCAACGCTTCCTTGACGCCTGCGTCGAGCACAAAACCGCGGTGATGGCCTAATGCCCAAACGTACAGACATCCACTCCATTTTGGTGATCGGCGCGGGTCCGATTGTGATCGGTCAGGCCTGCGAGTTTGACTATTCCGGCACCCAGGCCTGCAAAGCCCTGCGCGAGGAAGGCTATCGGGTCATCCTGGTCAATTCGAACCCGGCCACCATCATGACCGACCCGGAGGGCGCGGACGCCACCTATATCGAGCCCATCACGCCCGAGATCGTGGCCAAAATCATTGAAAAAGAGCGCCCCGATGCCCTGCTGCCCACCATGGGCGGGCAAACGGCGCTGAACACGGCCCTTAAGCTTGATGAGATGGGCATTTTGGAGAGATTCAATGTCGAGATGATCGGCGCCAAACCCGATGTGATCGACAAGGCCGAAAACCGCGAACGCTTCCGCAAGGCCATGGACAGCATTGGTCTTGAAAGCCCCAAATCCGCCGTGGCTCATACCCTCGAGGAAGCGCAAGAGGCCATGGAAATGGTTGGCCTGCCGGCCATCATTCGTCCCTCCTTCACCTTAGCCGGCACCGGCGGTGGTGTGGCCTATAATGTCGAAGAATTCAAAGAGATCGTCGAGCGCGGTCTCGATGCCAGCCCTGTCACCGAAGTGCTGATCGAGGAAAGCGTGCTGGGGTGGAAAGAGTATGAGATGGAGGTCGTGCGCGACAAGGCCGACAACTGCATCATCATCTGTTCCATTGAAAACATTGACCCCATGGGCGTGCACACCGGTGACAGCATCACCGTGGCCCCGGCCCTGACCCTGACCGACAAAGAATACCAGATCATGCGCAACGCCTCGCTGGCGGTGTTGCGGGAAATCGGCGTCGAGACCGGCGGGTCCAATGTACAGTTCGCCGTCAATCCCAAGGATGGGCGTCTGTTGGTCATTGAAATGAACCCCCGCGTCAGTCGCTCGTCAGCGCTCGCGTCCAAGGCCACGGGCTTTCCCATCGCCAAGGTCGCCGCCAAGCTGGCCGTGGGCTATACGCTCGATGAGCTTGATAACGACATCACCAAAGATGCCGATGGCAAAGCCGCGACACCGGCAAGCTTCGAGCCCACCATCGATTATGTGGTGACCAAAATCCCGCGCTTTGCTTTTGAAAAATATCCGGGCGCGGACCCCGTTTTGACCACCTCGATGAAATCCGTGGGCGAGGTCATGGCCATCGGGCGCACGTTCGCGGAAAGTATGCAAAAGGCCCTGCGCGGGCTTGAAGTGGGGCTGAGCGGGTTTGATGATATCGCCCTGGCCCAAGGTGACGACAGCGACGACAAAAACGCCGTGCGCGCCGCCCTGGCCGTGCCCAAACCTGAACGCATCCTGGCAGTGGCCCAAGCCTTTCGGGTGGGCCTGAGCCTCGAGGATGCGCATGCCGCCTGTCATATCGATCCGTGGTTTTTGCAAGAAATCCAAGACATCGTGGCCATGGAAACCGCTGTTCAGCGCGACGGCCTGCCCCAAACCGCCGCCGAGATGCGCGCCCTGAAGGCCATGGGCTTTGCCGACAAACGCCTGGCCCAGCTGACCGGTCAGTCCGAAGCCGAGGTGCGCGCCCATCGCCACGCCCTGGCGGTGCACCCAGTGTACAAGCGCATCGACACCTGTGCCGCCGAATTTGCCTCACCGACCCCCTATATGTACTCAACCTATGAGCCCGGTGGCTTTCAGTGGGCCGATGGCACGTTGCGCCCCACCCCGCCTGTGTGCGAGGCTCAGCCCAGTGATCGCAAAAAGGCCATCATTCTGGGCGGTGGGCCCAACCGCATCGGCCAGGGCATCGAGTTTGATTATTGCTGTGTCCACGCCGCCCAAGCCATTCGCGCGGCGGGCCACGAAGCCATCATGGTTAATTGTAACCCGGAAACGGTGTCGACGGATTATGACACCTCGGATCGGTTGTATTTCGAATCCCTGACGCTCGAGGACACGCTGGAGATTGTTCGCCTCGAGCAACAAGCCGGCACCCTGCTGGGCGTCATTGTGCAGTACGGTGGGCAAACGCCGCTGAAGCTGGCCCAAGGACTCGAGGATGCGGGCGTGCCCATCTTGGGCACCTCGCCCGATGCCATCGATTTGGCCGAAGACCGTGAACGGTTCCAGCAGCTGTTGAACAAATTGGGCCTGAAACAGCCCAGCAATGGCATTGCCCGATCCGAAGATGAGGCCCTGGCCGCCGCCGAGCGTGTCGGTTATCCGGTGGTGCTGCGGCCGTCCTATGTGCTGGGCGGGCGCGCCATGGAGATTGTGCGCGACGCCGAAGGGCTGAAGCGATACATTCGTCATGCCGTCAAAGCCTCGGAAGATACACCTGTTTTGGTCGACCAGTATCTGAACAATGCCATCGAGGTGGACATTGATGCCATCGCCGACGGCACGGATGTCTTTGTGGCAGGCATCATGGAACACATCGAAGAGGCCGGCATCCACTCGGGCGACAGTGCGTGCTCTTTGCCGCCCCATTCCATGTCGGCCCAAACCATCGCCGAGCTGAAACGCCAGACCATTGCGCTGGCCAAGGCTTTGCAGGTCAAAGGCCTGATGAATGTGCAGTTTGCCATTCAAGAAGGCGAGATTTACCTGCTGGAGGTCAACCCCCGCGCCAGCCGCACCGTGCCCTTTGTCGCCAAGACGATTGGTATACCGGTGGCGCGCATCGGCACACGGGTGATGCTGGGCGAGCCCTTGGCGGGCTTTGCCCTGCGCGAGCCCGTGCTGAAACACGTGGCTGTGAAAGAGGCCGTCTTCCCCTTCGCCCGCTTCCCTGGTGTGGACACGGTTTTGGGACCAGAAATGCGCTCGACGGGCGAGGTCATGGGGCTTGATGTTGACTTCGAGCGCGCTTTTGCCAAATCGCAGCTGGCCTCCGGTGTCACTCTGCCGCGGGAAGGCGTGGTGTTCATTTCCGTGCGCGAGGTGGACAAGCCCCTGATCGTGGCCCCGGCGCGTCAATTATCGGATATGGGCTTTCGTTTGATCGCCACGGGGGGCACCTGCAGCTATTTGCAAAGCCAAGGCCTGGAGGTCGAGCGGGTCAACAAGGTGCTGGAAGGCCGCCCCCACATTGTGGATGCGATGAAAAATGGCGAGGTGCAATTGGTCTTTAACACCACCGAAGGCCGCCAGTCCCTGATCGACAGTTTTTCCATCCGCCGCACGGCCCTGACCCACAAGATCCCGTACTACACCACGGCTGCGGGGGCCAAGGCCGCCGTCACCAGCATTCGGGATGCGGGCAGCAAAGCTCTTGAACCCCGGGCGCTTCAATCCTATAGTTAGGGAAATGGGGGCCGCAGCCGCGGCCTCTTTCTTATTTTCCACGGGAGAGAAGAATGGACAAAATCCCCATGACGGCCGGGGGGCACCAAGCCCTTGAAGACGAGCTGAAAACGCTGAAATCCAAGGATCGTCCCGAAATCATCGCTGCCATCGCCGAAGCCCGCAGCCACGGCGATCTGTCGGAAAATGCCGAATACCATGCCGCCAAAGAGCGCCAAGGCTTTATCGAAAGTCGCATCGCCGAGCTCGAAGACAAACTCAGTCGCGCCCAGGTGATTGATGTCTCGAAGCTATCAGGCGACAGCGTCAAATTTGGCGCCACCGTCACCGTGGTGGACGAAGACACCGACAAAGAGGCCCGTTATCAAATCGTCGGCGAAGATGAGTCCGATGTGAAGTCCGGCAAGATTTCCATTGCCTCGCCGCTGGCCCGTGCCCTGATCAACAAAACCGTCGGCGACAGCATCGAGGTCAACACCCCCGGCGGCGGCAAGGCCTATGAAGTCTTGAAAGTCGAGTGGGTGTAGGGTTATTTCGCTCGCGGCAGCTCGCATACCTCGCGCCTCCATGGGTGCCGAAAAAAGGTGCCGATGGGCCATCACCCTTCCCGCCGACAAAGCCCGCGGGTATGCGTGTGAGGTATGGCGATGATCCCCACCACACCCCTGAGCATCTGGACCCTGTCGGATGGCCGCGCGGGCATTGACAACCAGGCGCTGGGCTTGGCCGAAGCCATCGTTCGTCAGGCCACCGCTCGTCACACCCCCGCCGAGATCACGCCCCACACCGTTAACCTGACCCCCGGTTGGCGGCGTCTGCCGATCCGTTGGCCCTTTGATCCGTGGCGGCACATTTGTGGCCGCAACCGTTTGCTGCAGCCCCCTCAACTCGCGCCGAGTATCCTGATTGGCTGTGGCCGCCAGAGCCTGTATTTCACCAGCCGCTGGAAACGCCGTTGGCCCGCAACAACTGTCATTCAAATCCAAGATCCGAAACTGCCGCTCGACCGGTTTGATCTGGTGGTGCCCCCTTTTCATGATGATCTGCGGGGCCCCAATGTGGTGCCCCTGGTGGGCGCCCCCAATCGCATCACGCCGGAGCGCCTGCATGCCGAGGCGCAAACCTTTTCCCATTTGGGCGAAGCCCCCCGCCCCCGCCTGGCCGTCCTGATTGGCGGGGCCAACAAACACCAAACCCTGAGCCCCGAGCGCGCCCGGCGCCTGTGTCAGCACCTGCGGGCCATACAAGCCGAAGGCGTCACCATCTGGGTCACCACCTCCCGGCGCACACCTGTCGCCGCCAAGGCCGTTTTCGATGATCACCTGAAGCCCCACGTCGACCTTTATTATGACGGGGAAGGGCAGAACCCCTATTTCGCCCTGCTGGCGCTTGCGGACACCGTGATGGTCACCAGCGACAGCGTCAACATGGCCTCGGAAGCCGCCACAGCCGGGCGGCCCGTGTTGGTGTTCGAAATGGATGGCCAGCTTGCCGCCAAATTCGCCCGTTTTCATCTGTCGCTGCAGGTGCGCGGCAACGCCCGTCCGTTCGAAGGGAAGTATGAAAGCTGGTCGCCACCGCCCTTTGCCGAGACCGATCGGGTGGCCACCGAGATCTTGGATCGCATAACCGCACAGCAAACCACGCAGGAAACCACCTCTGCCCCCTTGTGAATCCCTGGCCCACACGGCTAGATACGACAAAACTGCCAAAGGATAGAAATATGAGCACTGTGCATCGCGTTGTGATTATCGGCTCCGGCCCCGCGGGCTACACCGCCGCCATTTATGCGGCGCGGGCCATGATGGAACCGGTTTTGATCCAGGGTTTGCAACCCGGTGGCCAGCTGACCATCACCACCGATGTTGAAAACTATCCCGGCTTTGCCGAAACCATCCAGGGCCCCTGGCTGATGGAGCAAATGCAAGCCCAAGCCGAACATGTCGGCACAAAATTGGTCTATGACACCGTGACCAATGTCGACCTTTCAAGCCGTCCCTATACCCTGACCTGCGACAGTGGCGAGGTTTACAAAACCCACAGTCTGATCATCTCGACGGGGGCGCAAGCGAAATGGTTGGGTCTGCCATCCGAGGAAGCGTTCCAAGGCTTTGGCGTTTCGGCGTGCGCGACGTGCGACGGCTTTTTCTATCGCGGCAAGCCCGTGGCCGTGATCGGTGGCGGCAACACGGCGGTCGAGGAAGCGCTGTATTTGGCCAATTTTGCCAGTCACGTCACCCTGATCCACCGCCGCGACAGTCTGCGCGCCGAAAAAATCTTGCAAGACCGTCTGTTGAACCACGAAAACATCACCGTGATCTGGGATCATGTGTTGGACGAGGTTTTGGGCACGGAAGACCCCAAATCTGTTACCGGCGTGCGCCTGCGGGGCGTAAAAACCGGCGTGGTGCAAGATTTAAAGGTCGACGGTGTGTTCATCGCCATTGGTCACGCCCCGGCTTCGGAACTCTTCAAAGGGCAAATCCCTATGGATGATAATGGCTATCTGTTGGTCGAGCCTGGCACCACCCGCACCCCTGTGCCCGGTGTCTTTGCCGCCGGTGACGTCACCGACCATATTTATCGCCAAGCGGTGACCGCCGCCGGCATGGGCTGTATGGCCGCACTGGATGCGCAAAAGTATTTGGCGGAAATTGAGCACAAGGCCGAGGAATTGGCGTAGCGCGCCAAACAGGAAACTCGCCCCCCCTTGCCCCACCCCCCTAAACAGCCTATATATAGGGCCTGACTTATACTCAATCTGAGCATAAGTAGTGATCAGAACGGGAGGCTCTCATGGCCGACGGCACACATGGGTTTAATACGGATACGGATCTGCAAGCGGATATCGCCGAGCTGACCCGCACGGTCTATCCCAAAATTGAATCGAAGGTCAGCTTGCTGGAGTGGCAGTTGCATGTCCCCCTGATTGCCAAGATCAACCGTCTGAAACGCCAGAAAAACGCCGTCATCCTGGCCCATAATTATATGACGCCCGAGATTTTTCACGGCGTGGGCGATATTGTCGGCGACAGCCTGGCCCTGGCCCGCGAAGCCGCCAACACAGACGCCCAAATTATTGTGCAGGCCGGTGTGCACTTCATGGCGGAAACTGCCAAAATCCTCAGCCCCGATAAAACCGTGCTGATCCCAGACCTTGAAGCCGGGTGTTCGCTGGCGAGCTCCATCACCGGTGCCGATGTCCGCGCCATCAAATCTGCCTATCCTGGCGTGCCCATTGTCACCTATGTCAACACCTCGGCTGATGTGAAGGCGGAAAGCGACATTTGCTGCACCTCGGCCAATGCCGTTGAGGTGGTCGAGAGCCTGGGTGTTGATCAAGTCATTATGATCCCGGATCAGTACTTGGCGCGCAATGTCGCCGCCCAAACGGACGTAAAGGTCATGACCTGGGCTGGCAGTTGCGAGGTGCACGAGCAGTTCACCGCCCAAGACATCCGCGGTATGAAAGCAAGCTTCCCTGACGCCGTGGTGGTTGCCCACCCCGAATGCCCGCCCGAGGTCTTGAAGGCCGCGGATTTTGCGGGCTCGACCGGGGCCATGATTGACTATGTCACCCAAGAGCAACCGGCCAAGGTCGTTTTGGTTACGGAATGTTCTATGGCCGATAACATTGCCCACGCCAGCCCCGCATCAGAATTTTTGCGGCCGTGCAACCTGTGTCCGCACATGAAACGCATCAGCCTTGAAAACATTTTGCGGGCGCTCGAGAGCGAAACCCACGCCGTCGAGGTTGCGCCCGAGGTGGCCGAAAAGGCCCGCGTTGCCATCCAACGCATGCTTGACTTAAAAAAGAACACCGGCAAACCTGGATACAACATGGAGCGTGCGCACATGATCGATCCAGACATTCCCGTGATTTCTCGTCAAAGCCTGGCCAACGCCGAGCCCCGCCGCCATGGCTAAGGCCCCTATCATCATCGTCGGCGCGGGCGTTTCCGCGCTGTGGTGTGCCTTGCGGCTTCATCCGACGCCTTGCGTGATTTTGTCCCCCGCCATTCTGGGCCGGGCCTGCGCCAGCAGCTGGGCCCAAGGGGGCATAGCCTCAGCACTCGGGCCCGATGACAGCCCGCTTTTGCATGCCGAAGACACCATTCGCGCCGGTGCAGGCTTGGTGGATACAGACGCGGCGCTGGCCTTGGCCCGTCTAGGTCCCGTCGAGATCAAAACGCTTTTTGATATGGGCGTGCCCTTTGATGTGGATCAGGCTGGTGATTTGATTTTGAACCTTGAAGGGGCCCACAGCCGCCCGCGCGTGGCACGGGTCACCGGCGATGCCGCGGGCAAGGCCATCATGACCACCCTGATCACGCAAGTGCGGGTTTCCGATCATATTCACGTGCGGGAAAAATGGTCGGCCCATGGTCTGTTGCGGGATGCCCGGGGGCACATCTGTGGTGTGCTGGCCAAATCGCCCGACGGGGGCATTGAGCAATTGCTGGGCCGTGCCGTGGTGCTGGCCACCGGCGGCGTCGGTGGCCTTTATGCCACCACCACCAATCCGCGCGAGGTTTGGGGTGCCGGTATGGCCATGGCGGCCTTGGCGGGCGCTGAAATCCTGGACCCTGAATTTGTGCAATTTCACCCTACCGCCATGGCGCTGAACCGCACCCCGGCGCCGCTGGCCAGCGAAGCCTTGCGCGGGGCGGGCGCGCAAATCCTGAACGGTCATGGCGAAGCCTTTATGGCGCAATATGACGGCATGGGCGATTTGGCGCCCCGTGACGTGGTCGCCCGTGCTGTGGCTAAAGAAATTCAGGCCGGACGCGGGGCCTTTTTGGATGCGCGCCTGGCCATTGGTGCCCAATTCCCCGAGCTCTTTCCCTCGGCGTTTGCCGCCTGCATGGAAAACGGCATTGACCCCCGAGAAGATGTGATCCCCATCGCGCCGGCGGCCCACAGCCTGATGGGAGGCATCGCCACCGACAGTGACGGGCGCACCACCCTGCCCGGCCTGTGGGCCATTGGTGAATGCGCGGGCACGGGTGCCCATGGCGGCAACCGTTTGGCTTCGAATTCCCTGCTGGAATGTTTGGTCATGGGCCACCGCGCCGCCTATCAGTTGGCAGATATGGACGCCCAAGCGCGCAAAGGCGTGCAAGCCCTGCCTTTGGCCCCCTTGCCCGCCGAGGGCATGATGCGTCTGCGTCGAGCCATGTCGGCGCACGCCGGTGTGGTGCGCAACGCGCGGGATTTGCAATCGGTGATCGAGCTTGTGGACGCCCTCGAGGCCCAGCACGGCACCACGGGGCCCACCATTGTCGCCCGGTTGATCGCGGGGGCGGCCCTGCGCCGCGAAGAAAGCCGAGGCGCCCATTACCGCAGTGACTTCCCCCACCCCCACGAGGTGCCCGAGCATAGTGCCTTAACCCTGCGGGATTTGGAAGAAGTTCTGCCCCAAGCCGAGCAAGCCTGATGCTGCCGCCGCATATGATCACGGTGGCCGTCAACGCCGCCCTGGCCGAAGATATGGGCCGCATGGGGGATTTGACCTCGCGTCACTGCTTGCCTGTGAACGCCAAGGCCACTGGCCATATCGTCGCCCGACAGGACGGTGTGCTGGCGGGCCTGCCCTATGCCCTGGCCACCTTTCGGGCGCTGGATCCACGTCTGAGTTTCGATTTGGGACCTGATGACGGCCAGATGCTGGCGGATGGGGATCGGGTGCTGACCATTTCCGGCCCGGCCCAAAGCCTGTTCGCAGCCGAGCGCGTGGCCCTGAACTTCTTGGGGCACCTGTCGGGTGTGGCCAGTTTGACCCGAAAATATGTTGAGGCCGTGGCCCACACCAACGCCCGCATCGCCGCCACCCGCAAAACCCTGCCCGGCCTGCGCACCGCGCAAAAATACGCCGTCGAGCTCGGTGGCGGTCTGGCCCATCGCTATGGTTTGGATGACGCCATTTTGATCAAAGACAATCACATCGCCGCCCATAACGGTGATCTGGTCGATACCCTGACCCGCGCCCAGGCCCAAGCCGGGCACCTGACCGCCATTGAGATCGAGGTCGACACCCTGGACCAGTTCCGCCAGATCAAAGACCGCCACCCCCACGCCATTTTGTTGGACAATTTCTCAAGCGATGATTTGCGCACCGCCGTGGCCGAGCGGCCCGACTGTGTGGTGCTGGAGGCCTCGGGCGGGGTGACGCTTGAGACCGTGGCCGCCATCGCCGAGACAGGTGTGGATGTGATTTCTGTCGGGGCCTTGACCCATTCCGCCCCGAATTTTGATTTCGGTTTGGATGTGATCTAGTCCGCACCCTATTCCCTCGCCATCGAATCAGCTGAGATACCCGATTAAGCCATCACGCGCTGGGCACGGGGACCACTGGCATGGGCCGATCATCGTCAACACAACCATCACGCCCGCCGTGTCCGCCATCGGCGGTGGCCTGGTGGCCGCCCCTGTTGGGTTTGGGGCTGTTTTTTTTGCTCTATCGTTATCATTGGCCCCATGAATGGCCCCAGATTGCGCAAGCCGTATTGGGGATTGGGCTTTATGCCACCCCGCCCCTGTTGTGGGAAATTTTATGCCATACCCGCGACAGCCGCCCCCATGTGCGCAAACGCTATGGCAAGACCGATTGGCTGCGGGTGGGGGTGAAACAAATTGGCCTGACCGTGACCTTGGCCCTTATTGGCTTTGGCTATTGGTTGTTTCCCGTCTACACCGACACCTTCTATAGCCCCTATTTCGAGGTCATATTGCAGGCCATCCCCTGGGTGGTGCCGCTGATGCCGATTTATATTTGGTGGACAGACCGGCGCATGGCCGAGCCCAAAGACGGACTGTACCAGTGGGGGGCCTTGTGTTTGGGGCAAACGCATCAGGTGCATTGGTCAAGTCTAGCCAATTTTTGGCGGGGGTGGTTGGTGAAGGCCTATTTCCTGCCGATGATGTTTATCTTTCTGCTGGGGCATTTCCAGGGTGTGCGCACCCCGCCCACTGACGGCGCCGACATCTTCACCTGGTATCACTGGTTGCTATCATTCTTGTTTTTGGTCGATGTGTTGGGCGGCTGTGCGGGCTATATGCTGACCTTCAAAGCCGCCGATACTCACATCCGCACCGCCGAGCCCACTATGCTGGGCTGGGTGGCCGCCGTGATCTGCTACAACCCGTTTTGGGGTTTATTTGGCTCACAGTATTTTGCCTATTCCCACGGTTTTGGTTGGGAACGCTGGCTGCGGGACGCGCCGGACCCCCTGATCTGGGCTTGGGCCGGGCTGTGTTTGGGGCTGATTTTTATCTACACCTGGGCCACAGTTTCCTTTGGGGTGCGCTTTTCCAACCTGACCTATCGCGGTCTGATCAGTCACGGCCCTTATCGCTTGTCACGCCACCCTGCCTATGTCAGCAAAAATCTGTTTTGGTGGCTGACGGCCTTGCCCTTTGTCACGCAAACCCATGATCCAGCCTTGGCCATCAAAAGCACGATTTTGCTGCTGGGCGTCAGCGGTATTTATTATCTGCGCGCCAAAACCGAGGAACGCCACCTGCTGCGCTACTCGGAATACCAAGCCTATTACAGTTGGATGGATCGCTATGGGATTTGGGATGCGCCCTTGCATAAGCTCGGCAGCCGCATCAGCCGGGCAATGCGCTGGCGGGCCTGATGTCCTGGTGGGCGCCTAGGGCCTGATCGTCTCCAGGTCTTCACGACGCAGAAAGCGCTCGACGGCCGCCGCACGGGTTTCGGGGAAGATATCGGGCTTGGCCACCCGCACCATCACCGCATCCACCTGATCATCGGCAAAGGCGGCGGTCATGGCATCCTGCAACAGGGTTTCCAACAGATCGACATGATCACGCTGGGCCCAGCCCACGATCACCTCTCGCATGCGGTCATAATCGATATACCAGTCCGCCGGCCGTTCACGCGCAAGGTCGGCATACATATGCACGGTGATCAGCAAACGATTGGGGCGTTCGGGATGACGTTCCCACGGATGCAATCCACACCGGACATGCACCTCGATCTCGTCGAGTCGCACCACATGATAAGGGGCCATAGGCAGTAAAGTCATCTAGAGGGCGTCTTTGCCCATAACGGCAGCATCCTGAAAATCAAGAGCCGCGGTTTCGGCAATCTCTTCGCCCTCAGGGGTCACGGTATCCTCGGCGGCCTCAATCACCGGCAAGGCCTCTTGCGCGGCCACAGATTTCAGGGTCGGCACCTCGGTGGGCAGGGCACGCGGTTCGGAAACCTTATGACTGACACTTTCTACACTCGCCGTCACCTTGGGCGCTGGCGTGGTTTCTGCCGCGGCCAACAGCAAACGCTGAGCCTCGGCACGGGTGGGATAGCGATAAAAGATGTGGGCGCCAATATGCGCCACCTTCACCAAACGCGATGACCAAAAGGGCCGCACCGCCGTGGTGTGAAAATGCGTCGCGTTTCGGGCTGCCACCGATTGCGACCGCCCCGTCAACACATCTTTGGCCATGGATTTGGCCCGCTGCCAGGCCAACAAATTTTTCGGCCGGTTCATCGAGCCATCACAGACAAAACTGAACTGGCAGACTTTGGTGCCTTGCCCCTGAAAGACAACACCGCAAACGGAGCCAGGATATTTGCGGTTGCTGACCCGGTTCATCACCACCTGGGCCACAGCCAATTGCCCATTATGGGTCTCACCTCGGGCTTCGTAGTATATGGCTTGGGTCAGGCAGCGCAGTTCCTCGGCATAGGATTTGCCGCTGGGGGCCACCTCGGTGGCGCGCGCCACCGCCGGCCGCAGGTCAATCATGCCTGCCCGCGCTGGCGCCAACCCCACCAGGGCACTGCTGGCGATCACCTCGCCCTCGGTGTGGACATGGGCAGTATAAGGGGCCTTGGAGACATCGACACGACACATATGGTTTTGGCTAGCGTTGCCCAGACCAAAGGACACACCCGCGGCCACCACCAGGGCGGTCACGCCTGTCAGGGACTTTGCGTGGCGCTCGGCGTGCCGGGCCACCATCTGAGTCAGCTTTGAGATCACAACCCAATCCTTGTGCGACGAGGAGTGTATCTCCCCTGCCTCTTCGGCGAAAACCCAATGGTGGAATAGTCGTGTACTGACCATGAAACTTTTCGCCAAAGTTGGCGCCCTATACCGTTAAACCCCACAAAGATCAAGTGCAGGTCTTGTGATAAACTTTGCGTAATATTGGCACGGACCAAGATCATGCGCTGGCCAGGCCTGATCGATTGTATTACACCCCACTGTATGACTGGCTCGACTTCAGACACCAGCCCGATTCTGTGGGTGCCGAACAGACCCGATCGACCAGAAAAATCGGGGCCGCAAAAGCCGTTCACCTTGGCCAGCCCCTATGCGCCCAAAGGCGACCAACCGACGGCCATCAAAACCCTGGTTGGTGGCACCAGCCAAGGCCTGACCGATCAGGTGCTGTTGGGGGTGACCGGGTCGGGCAAAACCTTTTCCATGGCCAAGGTCATCGAGGAAACCCAGCGCCCCGCGCTGATTTTGGCCCACAACAAAACCCTGGCCGCGCAATTGTACCAGGAATTCAAAAACTTCTTTCCGGACAACGCGGTTGAGTATTTTGTCTCGTATTATGACTATTACCAGCCTGAGGCCTATGTGCCCCGCACCGACACCTATATCGAAAAAGAAGCCACCATCAACGAGCAGATCGACCGTATGCGTCACGCCGCCACGCGCGCGATCCTGGAGCAAGATGACGTGATCATCGTGGCCTCGGTGTCCTGCATATACGGCATCGGCTCGGTCGAGACCTATACGGCCATGACCGTGGAGATAAAGCCGGGTGATACCCTCGAGCCCCGCGAGCTGGCCAAAAGCCTTGTGGATCTGCAGTACATTCGCAATGACACCAATTTCGAGCGCGGTACCTTTCGAGTGCGGGGCGATAGCCTGGAGATCTTCCCCGCCCACTATGAGGACCAAGCCTGGCGTTTGTCGTTTTTTGGTGATGAGGTCGAGAGCCTTTCAGAATTTGATCCCCTGACGGGCAAAATCACCGGAACGCTCGAGAGCATTCGCATTTACGCCAATTCCCACTATGTCACGCCCCGCCCCACCATTCGCCAAGCCATCACCAGCATCAAGGCCGAGCTGCATGACCACCTGAAGGTTTTGAAAGCCCAGAACAAATTGCTCGAGGCCCAACGCCTGGAGCAGCGCGTGCGCTTTGACCTGGAAATGCTGGAGGCCACCGGCATGTGCGCCGGCATCGAGAACTATTCGCGTTATCTGACCGGACGCAACCCTGGCGAGCCACCCCCCACCCTGTTCGAATATCTGCCCGACAACGCCCTGCTGTTTGTCGACGAAAGCCACGTCACCATCCCGCAGCTGGGGGGCATGTACCGCGGCGACAAGGTGCGCAAAACCACCCTGGCCGAGCATGGCTTTCGCTTGCCCAGCTGCATGGACAACCGCCCGCTGAAGTTCGAAGAATGGGACGCCATGCGCCCCCAAACCATTTATGTTTCGGCCACGCCGGGGGACTGGGAGCTGAAACAAGCCGGCGGCACCTTTGCCGAGCAGGTCATTCGCCCCACCGGCCTGATTGATCCGGAGGTCACCATTCGCCCCGTCAGCACCGATGGCTTTTCCCAGGTGGACGATGTCATCGCCGAGGCCCGGGCCGAAGCCAAATTGGGCCGCCGCACCTTGATCACCACCTTGACCAAAAAAATGGCCGAAGACCTGACGGATTATATGCACGAACAGGGCTTGCGGGTGCGCTATATGCACTCGGGCATAGATACGCTTGAACGCATCGACATCATTCGCGATTTGCGCATGGGGGCCTATGACATCCTGGTGGGCATCAACCTGCTGCGCGAAGGCCTGGATATTCCGGAATGCGGCCTGGTGGCCATATTGGATGCGGACAAAGAGGGCTTTTTGCGCTCGGACACCTCGCTGATTCAAACCATCGGCCGGGCGGCGCGCAATGTGGATGGGCGCGTGATTTTGTATGCTGATAAGATGACGGGCTCGATGGAGCGCGCGATCTCGGAAACCAATCGCCGCCGTGAAAAACAAATGGCCTATAACGCCGAGCACGGCATTACACCGGAAAGCGTCAAGCGCGACATTGGTGATATTTTGCAATCGGTTTACGAGCGCGGTGACCGCGTCGAGGTTGACGTGCCGACCAAGACCAAGAACGATAAGCCCTTTGTTGGCTCAAACTTCGAGGCCACACTGGCGGCCCTGAAAGCCAGGATGCGCGAGCATGCCGAAAACCTGGAATTTGAAGAGGCCGCCCGCCTGCGCGATGAGATCAAACGCCTGAAAGCGCTCGACCTTCAATTTGCCAAGGATATGATGTCCGAAGGCGACTAAGCCTTAGCCAAAAGAAAAAAGCCGACCCGAAGGTCGGCTTCCCCTGCAGTGGGGCCAGTGCTCAGAACGGCGGCCCCAAACTGTCATCGTGTTTATTGCGGAACGTAATTGTTATTCATGTACTCTTTCAGATCGGCCTCATCGGGGCCTTGTTCAAGAAAGTGTTGCAGATCGCCTTCGCCCTCGAAGCGATACTCGTACTTCCCGGGATTGTTCATATAATCTTGGTAGCGTGCCTCTCGGTCAGACTCGGCACCGCGTTCGGCATCAAACTTCTCGTCGCCTTCGGCACCTGTCGACTGGCGAGCCGTATCCTCGGCGGCGTCAATCACGCCTTGCCATTGCGCAGCATTATCACCCATTTGCATGGCTTCATGTGCATCTTGTGCGGTTTCGGCATTAAATTTTTCGTTGCTAATATGTGCTGGCATTGTTTCCTCCGTTATCGTTTGGTTTAGGCGCGTGGCGGTGTGGTGATCACCTTGTCGTTATCCAGGCGCAGTTCGTAATGACCATCGGCATAAACCGAAAATCTGTCGTTCAGCTGACCATCGGAATAGGTTTCGACGTGGGGGTTGGTTAGATCCCCCGCGGCCACCTTCATCGAGATTTTTCCAGATGGCACCTCGATGGCCATGGGGTCAAAGCCTCGGTGATTATCAATGGTGTTCTGGATCATCTGCTGCCCCAGCAATTGATCTTCGCCATTGGTTTTCCAAAGTTCCAGACTGATTTCGCCATTGGGCAAGCTGCGTTTGTGCAGCTCGAGGGTGTCAAAGATCCCATCCCCATCCACATCAATGCGATAATTAGGCCCAAAGGTGCGAATGGGGGTGTTATCCATTGTGGTCAGCATGTGTTGTCCTAAAAGTCGCCGGGGATGATTTTGCTGCCGTTGGAATTGGGCACGGCCTCGTCCCGGTTTTGCGGCACAATCTTTTCACCCGTGGGATTGCTGTAAACTGGCTCATAGTCATCGCGACTGTCAGGCACGATTTTTCCACCAGTGTTTTGGCCTGATGAAGAGGTTGTGCTGAACTGATAATCACCGCGGCCACCTTCGCCTTCAATATACACCCCATTTTTGGTGGTGTGCACACCGTCGCCGGGGCCTTGGTCGGTCACCGTGGCGCGAGTGGGTTCGTTGAAAATCGAGTAGTCGGTTTGCGGCTCAACCGCAGTGGAATCGCGATACTGGGGTGCCATACTGGCTGGTGAATATCCCATCTTTTATTTCCTTCCTTATCGTATGAATTGATTATAATTACTGACCGCCACCATCGGGGTCATCGTCATTGGGCCAAATGTCTTCACCCAGAAACAGGGGGTTTCCCGCCGGTTGTGGATCGGATGTACCGCCCGACTTGGGCTCGGATCCGCCACTACGGTGCCAGACATCTTCACCGCCATGGTTTTGATGCCCCTGCCAATCGTGACGCCAGGTCTCGGTGGTGTTGCTGGGTGTGGGGGCTGTACGAGTCGGCGTGCGGCCCGTCTGCACATCGCCCAAGGTCACCAGGCTGCCGTCTTTCTCGTCATAAATTTTATAGGTCCCATCGTCATAGACATGGACACTGTCAAACGAAGTATTGAAGGCCACAAGCTCGTCCACACGGTTGTTTTCCAGTTTCCGCGTCGGCACCTCGGTGGTGTACAGCGCATTGTAAACGGGCTTGCCACCCTGGGCCATGTGCACAGAAACCGTGGTGGTCCCGCCCTCTTGCTCCCTCATTACAACAGCCAGGCTGTTCATATACCATGTGTTGCCGTCATGAGATGCGTCAATTACAATCGGGTCACGCGTTCCGTTCAATGCCAATGTCATCGCCAAGCCCTCCCAAGCGTTGGTGTATTTTTGTATTTATTTTTTTGGTGATGCGCGGGGCTGCCGCCCCGCCCACAGGTCAATCGGCCCTGGGTCTTACTTAGCCGCGACCAGGTCCACCGCTACCGCGACCAGGAAGCGGCAAGGCGTCATCGTCATTCGGATAGCTGTAGGGCTCGTTGTTGTACATGCCGTCGTTGGTGTCGGTTTCGTCTGCGGCGTCATTCTGGCCAGCTGGCTCGGAGCCCGCAGGTGGCAAAGCATCACTTTCTTTTTCGGCCTTCTCAACATTTTTGCCGAAAATGCGCTGCAACAGACCTGGCTTGTCTTCAGTCTCGACGGCCTGAGTGTTGCCACTGTTTTGAATGCCAAGATTTTTTCCCATTTTGATACTCCCTTATGGTGTTGGTTGTCGTGTCGTTTCTGCTGAGCCGACGGACCTTAAGCCCGCTGCATGTGCCCGTTCTGCGCCTGTTGAGCCGGAGCCATCTGTTGAAATTGGGCCTGTTGGAATTGAGCCTGCGGAACTTGGCCTGCCCCCTGTGCCACTGATGGCGCGCTGGGGAAGCTTACATTCAGCATGCTGGCGGTGTCCACAGGGACCCAAATTGAACCGGTTGGTGTGTCTAGGCGCATGGTGTCTTTCACAACTTGCTGTCAATATCCTTGAAACCCATCGTGATTTTCACGATATTTGATTCCAAAACGTGACAGCATTATGTCGGCACAAAGCGCGTCTGTCAAGAAAAGAATACAAATTCCCAGAATTTGCGTAACTTTCTGGGCAAAATCAGACTATGTATTTGTTTCCAAACACTAATTGTTCAAAGGAAATACAGTGGTCATGCCGCCTTCATAGATGCGCACGCTGACGGGCTGTCCATTTTCATACAGATTAGAGATCTGCACATAGTCCACGCCCCGCTCGTCAATGCCTTGACTGGCCGGCAGCGTATGCACTTTACGGGCCTTGTGTGTGGGCTCGCCTTTCCCATTCAGAGGATGATTCTCGCTATCCAAAGCAAAGGCCACAGGCCCATCAGGCGTTTGAAACACGTGAACAAGGACATCATGCCCGGGGCTGACCACTCGCCCCTTGGCATTCATAAAGCCATCGGCCCGCGCTACGCCCCAAGGCTCGCCTAGGTTCAGTTTCTCTTCCAGGTCTGCGATGGTCAGCTCTGTGCCGCCTTCCAAAATCTTAGCGATTTTATCCAAAACGCTCAGGTTCGGCAGATCCACATAATTGGTAAAGGGTGACGAATCATTACCATTGCCAGCTTTATTGCCACCATTGGTGTCCGGGTTGTGGGTCGAGGTCGCGGTCATGTTCGAGAAGAAACCTATATTGAAATTCACGCCAAGCACTCCCATTCAAACTTTTTGTATCGCTTACGCGGTTATTGTGTAAGGCGGTCATTCGGAACAGCCGCAAATCATGTTGCCCTTTTATGACGATTTTTCTCTGGGGTCAAGACTAAAAATAAAATATTTAACTAATTTTCTGCACTAGGTCAGCATTCCCACGCAGGATTTTTTCCACATCAGGGTAAAATTTTTTACCATTTTGATGAATCACGAAACCAGAAAAAATTTTCATCGGGGTACGGCGGTGCTTTTTTGCCAGAACCAAAACGCGATTTGCGGCTTGGCCATCCCGAGAGCTCACGGGCAAAATCCGCAGATCCCCAACCGATTTACCGAGTGACGCAAAAATGTCACCCAAAACTTCGGCACGATGGATCACCGCAATGGTGCCGCCGGACTTGGCGGCCGCCAACAGAAACTTGATCCACGCTTCCAAACCCAATTCAGAAAAATATGCCCCACGCTTAGCCTCGGCGGGCAAGCGATGCTGGCGGTCATCGGAAAAATACGGCGGATTGGACAGCACCACATCAAAACGCTCTAGACCCGTGGCCGCAAACCCCTGCCCCACATCACCAGCACAGGCCGTGACGCGCTCATCAAAACCATTGTCAGTGATGTTCTGGTGCAAGAGGCTCAGGGCCTTTTCATCTCGCTCAAAGGCTGTGATCTTCAGGGATGGGTGCCGCCAAGCCAAGGCCAAACTCACAGCCCCCACGCCCGCGCCCACGTCCAACACCCGGGCCCCTGCTGCGGGCGCAACACTGGCAGCCAGCAGCGCCGCATCCAAACCCGCCCGATAGCCGCCTTTGTGCTGTTTCAGACGGACACGTTTGTCCAGCATATAGTCTTGGGTAATGGTTTCATCGACAGGGGTGACAATAGGCTCCGAGGTCATAAGCAGGTCTCGTCAAGAAATTGCGCCAGACACATGGCGCCAGATGGTTCGCCCAAAGCATAGCGCCTGAAGCCCTCGCCGCAATTTTTTTCGTGTGGGGGCTGCGCCATCTTGACCGGGGCCAAGGGAATTTGCAATCTGCCGCGCACGCATGGGCATCCAAAAAAAGCAAAAGCGCCCTTATATTGCTCAGCAGAAAGGTACGGCCTTGACCGCGATTGCCGCCCCCACCGCTCCGAAGGCTCAGGATCGACTGGTCGCCACCGTCTCGGATGGTTTGGCCCGCACCAACCGTTTGATCAAAGATCGCATGCAAAGCGATGTGCCGGTGATCCCCGCGCTCGCTGATCATCTCATCGCCGCTGGCGGCAAGCGCGTGCGCCCGGTCCTGACCCTAGCGGCGGCGCATCTGTGTGCGGACAGCCCCGACATTCAAAACCGCGCCGCCCTGTTGGCCGCCGCCGTTGAGTTCATTCACACGGCCACCTTGCTGCATGATGATGTGGTCGACACCAGCGAACTGCGCCGCGGGCGCACCGCAGCCCATTTGATCTGGAGCCCCCCAAGCGCCATTTTGGTGGGTGATTTTCTGTTTGCCCGTGCCTTTGAGTTGATGGTGGAAACCGGGCAGATGCCGGCGTTGCACTGTTTGTCACAGGCCGCCCGCGTGATTGCCGAGGGCGAAGTGGCGCAACTGTCGGCGGTGCGCAATTTGGATCTTGGTGTCGATCAATATCGAAAGATCATTGCCGCCAAAACCGCCACCTTGTTTTCCGCCGCCACGACAGTGGGCGCGATTGCCGCCGAGGCCCCCGCCGCCCAGCAAGAGGCTTTGCGGCAATACGGCCATCACCTGGGGATGGCATTTCAGTTGGCGGATGACGCGCTGGACTATGACGGCGACAGCGAAACCTTGGGCAAAAACGTCGGCGACGACCTGCGGGAAGGCAAGCTGACCCTGCCCCTGATCCTGACCATTGCGCGCACACCGAAAAAGGCCGCGTTTTGGCGAGAGATCTTTGCCGATGATCACAAATTGGAACGACACATCCCCGAGATCATGGACTTGGCACAATCCACCGGTGCCGTGACCGACACCTGGACAGCCGCCAAAGCCGAGGCCGAGACGGCTGTGACCGCGCTGCAAAGCTGTGAACCCCTTCGCAGCGGCGCCCAGTCAACGGCTGAAGATCTGGCGGGTCTGGCCTATGCCTGTGCTGAACGGCGCACATAACGGCGACGCACCACCAGCCAGCTGATCGTCAGCAGGCCATACCAAAACAGGATGATCCCGCCCATCGAGGCCCCGTCCGCCAACAAAGCCCCAAGCGTGCCCAACCAGGCAAAGGCCGCATAACACGCCGAGACCGGCAAATGCGGATGACCGTGATCAATCAGCACCTGATAGAGATGTTGACGATGGGCTTGGTGAAGGGGCTCACGACGCCAGGCCCGCATGACCAAGGTACAGCCCACGTCCACGATAAAGGGCGCCAAGCCCATCACCACGGGCGCGACAGCCCAGTGCCCGTTGATGGTCGGCAGCGCCATGGCCGCGATCAACAGCCCCAGGGGTTGAGACCCCACATCACCCAAAAACACCCGACCCGAGGCATTCAACAGCAAAATGGCCAAGGGACACACCAACAACCACAGGGCCCATATGCCGGCCCCATGCATCAACAAGGCCAAGGCAATGGCACAGGCGGTCATCAAAGCCATACCGTTGGCCCCATCCATAAAATTTACAGCATTCATACTGCCCACCACCCAGGCCGAAACCAAGATCACCATCACCAAACCACTGACCAGTTGATCCCCCCAGGGCATGGGCAACCACAAATGCGATGTCACCAAATTGGTGGCCAAAAAGACCCCCAACAAAATCTGCATCACCAATTTGCTGAGCGCGTTCAAGCCCAGCACATCATCGGCAAAGCCCATTAAGCCCGCCAACATCAAGGCCAACATCAACCACACATACGGATACACATCCGCCACCGGCCACAGCGGCCACAAACTGATCAGGCCGGCGGCCAAACCGCCAATCAGCGCTAGCCCTCCGGCCCGCGGTGTGGGGGTACGATGCAATGATCGGCCAACAGGCTGATCAATGGGACCCGCCATGGACAACACCGCCGCCAGACACAAACTGACCGCGGCGGCAATCCCCGCCGCGACCAACAGCTCAGGCGCGATGGCGATCATGCGGCCCCCGCTTGCAAGCTTTCGCAAAAGCGTACGATGCGCTCGCAGGCCGTACGCAAGGCCGTCTCGGCGGTCGCCACCGAGGCCCGGAAATATGGGCTCATGCCAAAACCTGAGCCCGGCACCACGGCGACCTCTTCTTGTTCCAAAAGCGCCGAGGCAAAATCCGTGTCACTGACGATCTGACGACCCCCGGCGGTTTGACGTCCCAAATAGGCCCCACAATCCACATACAGATAAAAAGCCCCTTGTGGGGAAAATGGCACCAAGCCAGCGGCAGGCTTCAACGCCTCGATCACCAAATCTCGACGCGCCTGGAACGCCTGTGCACGCTCGGGGATAAAGTCTTGGGGGCCGGTCAGGGCCGCCACCGCCGCCCATTGGCTGATGCTGCAGGGGTTTGATGTCACCTGGGAGGCCACTTTGGCCATACCCCGAATCAAATCCTCGGGTCCGCCGGCATAGCCAATGCGCCAACCGGTCATGGCATAGGCCTTCGAGACCCCGTTCATAGTCAGGATACGGGTTTGCAGGTCTGGCGCCACCTGCGCCAAGGTTGAAAAGCGCGCGCCATCAAAAAGAATATGTTCGTACATATCGTCACTCAGGGCCCACACATGGGGGTGACGGCGCAACACCTGGGCCACGGCTTGCAAATCTTCAGCGCTATAGATCCCGCCTGTGGGGTTTGAGGGGGAATTGAGAATCAGCCAGCGCGTGTTGGGCGTAATAGCGGCCTCAAGGGCTTCGGGCGTCAGGCGAAAGCCATCCCGCGGATGGGTGTCGATAAAAACGGGCGTGCCCCCCACCAGGCGCACCACATCAGGGTATGATACCCAAAAGGGGGCGGGAATCAGAACCTCGTCGCCGGGGCTGACGCTGGCGGCCATGGCAAAATAGATCACCGCCTTGCCCCCGGCCGAGACATTGATCTGAGACGGCGTGAAGCTGAGGCCGTTGTCACGTTTGAATTTGTCCACAATGGCGGCCTTCAGCTCGGGGATGCCATCGGTTTCGGTGTAATGAGTCTCGCCCCTGTCCATGGCGGCCTTGGCGGCGGCAATGACATGATCCGGAGTGGGAAAATCGGGCTCGCCCGCCGCCAGAGAAATCACGTCTTTGCCTTCACGCTTCATGGCACGCGCTTGGCCACTGATCGCTAAGGTGGGTGACGGGCGCATGCGGCCCAAGGCCTCCGAGGCTTTAAACTCCACGATATCCCCTCTCCCTGTGAACGGTTCCCTTCGTTGGCGAACACTAAGGGGGGGCGTGCAAAAACACAATGGGCCTGAACGGGGCAATCAAACCTGACCCCAGAGCGTCCTCTCTCTGGGGCCAGGCCGACCTTGCGGTCAATTCACCTTGACAGGGTTCCCCCGCCTAGGACAGTGTCTGCAAAACTTTCAAAGATGGAGATCTGCAATGAGCGGCTTGATCATGATTGGCGTGTTTTGTGTGGTGATGTTGGCGCTGAACGCGTTTGAATACGGGCGTCTTGACTAACTGTCTCGTAAAACCCGAATTTTTTTGCGATTTGGCACCAAGACCTCATCCAACACGTCGGACAAAACTTTGACACTCAGGGGCTTGGGCACATAGCCTTGGAAGCCAGCCGCTTTCACACGCGCTTCTATGTCGGGGCTGATGTCAGCGGTGATGGCCAAAATAGGTAAGGTCTCGAGGTCGCCACCCATGGCCCGAATGCAGCGTGTGGTTTCATAGCCGTCCATGTGCGGCATATAAAGATCCATCAATATGGCATCGTAATCTTGGGTTGTGCCCAGGTGCACCAAGGCCGCCTCGCCGCTGTGGATCATATCAAAGGCAAAGCCTAACTTGCCCAAAATGATGCGCAACACCGTGCAATTGGCGGGATTGTCATCAACAACCAGAAGACGTCTCTTGGTCAAATTGTGCTCAGATGCGTTCATCTCATCCGCCCCGCTACTCAACAACCTTAGATTGATATTACAAAAATACCCTTAAGGCGTGTCATGATTTAGGACAAAGGTCAAACCTCAGTTTTTTAAAATCTTGATGAGGGGCGTCAGCTTCCCTTGGCACTCGTGCGATACGCGTGACGAATTGACATTTGCCCCTGTGCGCGACACAAGCGCCCAAAGCCATGAGGCCAAACGCGGAACCTAACCTATGCCTGAATTGACCATCACCAAAAGCTTTGTGATCGAGGTGGCGC
This sequence comes from uncultured Caulobacteraceae bacterium, assembly GCA_937138625.1. Taxonomy (GTDB): domain Bacteria; phylum Pseudomonadota; class Alphaproteobacteria; order Caulobacterales; family Caulobacteraceae; genus CAKZPF01. The sequence continues at coordinate 228,549 of CAKZPF010000004.1, forward strand.
ACTATTTCGCCCACCAACCCGAAGGCCACCCCAACCGGCGGATGCATGGCCATTCCTATTATGTTGATGTGATTTTGTCTGGCGATCCCGACCCCAAAACCGGGATGATTCACCACTTTGAAGACTTGGCGGATATCTTGGAAACCACGCGTCAAAAGCTGGATCACCGTCTGTTGAACGACATCGAAGATCTGGGCCCGCCCTCCATGGAAAACATTGCCAAATGGGTGGCCAACACGCTCGCCCCGCAGCTCAGCACCCTGAAGGCCGTGCGCCTGCGCCGCCCCACCGCGCGGGAAGAGGCCTGTTACACCCTTTAATTTTACGCGGCCCCTGCCTAGAGTGTGAGCATGGTCACTGACATCACACATCGCCATGCCTTGATCACCGGGGCCAGTCATCGCCTAGGCCGCGCCATGGCCGAACACCTGGCCCAGGCGGGCTGGGACATCACCGTGCACTACAACACCTCGGCTGATGCCGCCCAAGATCTGGTCACGCACCTGGAAACCTTTGGCGGTCGTGCCCAGGGCTTACAAGCGGACCTGTCCAACCCCGAGGCCGCCCGCGTCTTGATGGCTGATGCCACCAAGGGTCTGGGACCTGTGGGCCTGTTGGTGAACAATGCCTCGGTGTTCGAGGATGATTGCGTCCTTGATTTTACGGATGAGGATTGGGCGAAACATATGGCCCCCAATTTCCAAGCGCCGGTGACCTTGGCCCAAGCCTTTGCCGCCCACCTGCCCAATAAGGAACGCGGACTGGTGATCAACATCACCGACCAACGGGTCTGGCGCACCACGCCGCGCTATTTCACCTACACCCTGTCGAAATGCGCGCTGTGGGCGGCGACCCCGGTGATGGCACAGGCGCTGGCCCCGCGCGTGCGGGTCAACGCCATTGGCCCCGGCCCTGTGCTGCGCAACCCGCGCATGAGCGAGGAGGATTTCCAAGCCCAGGGGCAAAAGGTGCCGCTGCAACAGGTGGCCCGCGTCGATGAGATCTTGGGGGCGCTGGATTACTTCATCACCGCCAGCAGCGTCACAGGACAGATGATCGCCGTCGACAGCGGACAACACCTGAGTTGGCAGACGCCCGACGTGGTGGACGTTACCGAATAAAATGCCCACGGATGACCAAACGCCACCTGACCCCAGCCCCCTGACCGGTCCGGACCTGATCAAGGCCCGGGCCAAGGCCATGCCCGCCTGCCCCGGCGTTTATCGGATGTTGGATCACAAAGGCGAAGTTTTGTATGTGGGCAAGGCCAAGGTCCTGCCCCGGCGGGTGATCAGCTATACGCGGTTGGCGGGGCTGTCCAATCGCATCGCCCGCATGGTCACCGAAACCCGCGAGATGGAATACACCACCACCCGCACCGAAGCCGAGGCCCTGTTGCTTGAGGCCAATCTGATCAAGCGCTATCGGCCCCGGTTCAATGTCTTGATGCGGGATGACAAATCGTTTCCCTATATTCTGATCCGGCGCGAACACGCCGCGCCACAGTTGACCAAGCATCGCGGCAGCCGCAAAACCAAGGGCGAATATTTTGGCCCCTTTGCCTCGGCCTATGCCGTCAATCAAACCATGGAGATTTTACAAAAGGCTTTTTTGCTGCGCACCTGTTCAGACGCGGTCTATGACGGGCGCACCCGGCCTTGTATGCTGCACCAAATCAAGCGCTGCTCAGCCCCTTGTGTGAACCTGATTTCAGAGGCGGATTACGAAGACCTGGTCCAACAGGCCGTGGCCTTCCTGAAAGGCCGCAACCATGACCTGCGTGACCGGCTGGGCGAAGAGATGCAGGCGGCATCCGAGGCAGAAGACTTTGAAACCGCCGCCCAACTGCGGGACCGGATTCGGGCGCTGGCCAGTGTGCAGTCCCGTCAGTCGATCCAGATTGCCAACCTTGAAGATTGCGATGTCTTCGCCCTCAGCCAAGATGGCGGCCACAGCGCCGTGCAGGTGGTGTTTTTGCGCGCCGGGCAAAACTGGGGCGACAAAGCCTATTTCCCGCGCCACGAAAAAGACGAACGGCCCGAAGTGATCCTCGATAGCTTTCTGGCGCAGTTTTATGCCGACCGCCCCGCACCCAAACAGATTTTGTTGTCCCATACCGTGCCCTCTGTGGCCTTGTTGAAAGAAGCCCTACACGAGCGATCCGGCCATGCCGTTGGGATTGACACCCCCAAACGTGGGGACAAACGCCGCCTGATTGATCACGCCGCCCGCAACGCGCTCGAGGCCTTGCGCCGCCGCCTGACGGAAACCCAAGCCCACAGCAAACTGTTGGCCGAAGTGGCCGAGGTCTTTGGCATGGCCGCCCCCCCCGAGCGCATCGAGATTTATGACAACAGCCACATCCAAGGGACACATGCCATTGGGGCCATGGTGGTGGCAGGCCCCGAGGGCTTTGACAAACGTCAGTACCGCACCTTTAACATTCGCCGCGATGGTCTGACGCCCGGTGATGATTTCGCCATGATGCACCAGGTGCTGCAGCGGCGTTTCAAGCGTGCCCAAGCCAAAGACCAGGCCGGCATGGGCACCTTGCCGGATTTGCTGTTGATCGATGGCGGGGCCGGTCAGGTCTCGGCCACACAAACGGTCTTGGATGAATTCGGCCTGGGGCACATCACGCTTGTGGGCATCGCCAAGGGGCCCGACCGCAACGCCGGACGCGAAGAGTTTTACCGCCCCGGCCAGCCCCCCTTCAGCCTGCCCCACAACAGCCCGGCGCTCTATTTGCTGCAACGTTTGCGCGACGAGGCCCATCGCTTTGCCATCGGCACCCACCGCAACCGCCGCAGCCGCGCCATCAAGGACAGTCCCCTTGATACCATTCCAGGCATTGGCCGCGCCCGCAAAACGGCGCTGTTGAAGGCCTTTGGTTCCGGACGGGCCGTGGCGGGGGCCACCGCCGAAGACCTTGCCCGCACACCGGGAATCAGCGCCGAGTTGGCCGAACGTATTTATGAGCACTTCCGTCTTGACCATGGACGCTAGGCGCCATCGGGCTTAAGGTCGCCTTCTGATGATGAAAAAAGAACACCTCCCCAATCTGTTGACCGGCCTGCGGCTCGCGCTGATTCCCCTGATCATTTGGCAGGTGCTGAAGGCCTCGCAAACCGCCGAGGGCGCGCCCTTGTTCACGGCCTTTTGGCTGTTCACCTTGGCCTCGTTCACCGATTGGCTGGATGGGGTTTTGGCCCGGCGCTGGCAGGTCTCGAGCCCCCTGGGCGCGGCCATGGATCACATCGCTGACAAATTGCTGATCATTGGCGCGCTGGTGGCTTTGATGAACGCCGGCCTGATTTTTGGCCCGGCCGTGATCGCGGCCTATGCCATTATCTTCCGCGAGGTGATCATCTCGGGCCTGCGGGAAGGCTTGGCGGGCCAGAATGTGCGCTTGCCGGTGAATTTCTTTGGCAAAAGCAAAACGGCCCTGCAGATGCTGGCGGTTGCGGCGTGTCTGTTGTTGCCCCATGCCCCCATCAGCCTGTCCCTGATCATCTTCATCAGCCAAAGCCTGGTGATTGCTGCCGGACTGATTACGGTGATTTCGGGGCTGAATTACATTTGGGCGGCGCGCACGGCCCTGGGCATGGCGGCTCCGCAATCAGACCCTCGTTCTGAATAGCGCTTGCCTTTCCGGCGCGCTTTGGGCTTTATGCCCCTATGCAAAAAGACCATCCCATGTTCGACGAATTCGCCCGCATGATGGGCACCGCCGCCGGCCTGGCCCAAGCCGCCGGTGAGGAGGCCAAGGCCGTGATGCGCTCCCAAGCCGAGATCTTGGCTCTCGAGCTCGATCTGGTGCGCCGAGAAGAGTTGGAAGCGGCCCTTGAACGCCTCGAGGCCCTAGAAGCCCGCGTCGAGGCGCTGGACGGTGGGGCGGAAACATCCGCGCCCAAAACCGCAGAGCCTGACAAAAAAACATCTTAAGAATCTGTTACCTGGCCGCCCATCGCGCCATTTTCCTTGCTCCACAAGGCAAAATCCCATAGGGTGCAGCCAAACTTTTGACGCACACCAAGAAGGACCAGTATGGATCTGCCCCTGGACATTGTCGACGAAGACCGCAAAGGCCTGATGGATTCCATCGAAATGATGTTGGCCATTGAAGGGTTTGCCTTTGAGCGCAAAGGCGAAGACGAAGTTCGCTTTGGGGCCAAGGGACAATGGTGCGAATATCAGCTGTGGTTCACCCCCAGCCCCGATGGCAGTTGTCTGCAACTGTGCCTGAGCCCAGATCTCAGCATCCCCGAGAACCAAATCCTGCAAGGTCTAAAGCTGATTTCCCGCATCAACGAGCACATTCCCTTTGGCCATTTTGACATTTGGTCCGAGGACCAAAGCGTGGTCTGGCGCCATGCCCTGTTGACCTTGACCCCTCCCACTATGGATGACCTTTATACTGTGGTCTCGGCGGCTGTGGGGGAAGTGGACCGGTTTTATCCCGCGCTCTATGGCTTGATCAAAACCGGCCTCGAGGCCGAAGATGCCTTGGACGCCGCCTTGTTTGAAACCGTCGGCCACGCCTAGGCGGCATGGCCACTGCCCCCCGCATTGCTGTTTTGGGTGCCGGCCGTATGGGCGGCGCCTTGGTGCAGGGCTGGGTGCGTGCGGGCCTGGTGCCGCCGGATCATTTGCTGATTTATGATCGCTCACCCAATCCCGATATTCTGGCGCTTGCTGATCAAGGCGCGGTGCTGAACCCAGACCCATCAGAGGCCCGGCCGGCGGATCTGTTTTTGTTGGCCATCAAACCGCAAACCTGGCGACCGGGTGCTGAGACCATTGCTCAACATTTGCCCAAGGGGGCCATGGTCATATCGGTGATGGCGGGGATCACCCTGCCCACCCTGGCCGAGGTCTTCCCTCACCAAGACGTTGTGCGCGTCATGCCCAGCACACCCGCCAGCATTGGCCAGGGCGTCAATTTGGTGGTCACGCCCGGCGCCTTTTCCGCGGATCAGCACCGCCAGCTGCAAGCCCTGTTGGCCCCTTTGGGTCACACCGAGGTCATGACCGACGAAGATGAGCTGAACCGCGCCACAGCCCTGAGCGGTTGTGGCCCCGCCTATGTGTTTTTGTTGGCGGAATGCATGATCAAGGCGGGCATTGAGCAAGGCCTGAGCCCGGAGCTGGCCCGCACCTTGACCTTGAAAACCATTTCAGGATCCGCCGCCCTGATGGAACAAGCCCATGAGACGCCCGAGACTTTGAAAACCAATGTGATGTCCAAGGGCGGCATGACGGCTCAAGCCGTTGAAACGCTGTCCCAAGCGGGCGGCCTGCCGGACTTGATGCGCGAAGGCGTGGCCAAAGCCATTCAGCGCGGTCGTGAATTGGCCGCCCCCAGCGCCTGACCCTTTAAATCGGCAAACGAATCACCGCCCGCAAGCCGCCCAGCGGGCTAGCCTCGAGCGTAACCTCGCCGCCCTGTCGGCGCGCCGCATCCCGGGCAATGGCCAAGCCCAAACCCGCGCCTTGCACGTTGGGATCGCGGGCCTCATCCAGACGGTTAAAGGGGATGAACGCCTCCTCGAACATCTCGGGCGGTAAGCCGGGGCCATCATCATCAATGATGATCAACAAGCGATTGTCATCACGCTGGGCGGTGATTTCGGTGGTTTGCCCATATTTCAACGCATTGCTGAGCAGATTGCGCACACAGCGCTTCAGGCTTTGGGGTTTGACCGAGACCATCAGCTCATCGGGCACGGTGATCTTGACCTCGTGACCGGTGGCTTGGGCGTGGGCGTGTTCGTCGCGCAGCCACTTGGCCAGATCCACGGTTTCGGTGCTTTCTTGGGTGGCGCTACCGGCAAAGTCCAAATACTCGTCGATCAGATATTCCATATCGGCGATATCTTGGCGCAGGCCGTCGCGCTCCTCGCCTTCGGGCATCATGGCCGTAGCCAATTTCAGCCGTGTCAGGGGGGTGCGCAGATCGTGACTGACCGCCGCCAACAGCGTGGTGCGCTGATCAATATGGCGACGGATGCGCGCCTTCATGGCCAAAAAGGCATGGGCCGCCTGACGCACTTCGCGCGCGCCGGTGGGCTTGAAGCGGGCCACATCCTGCCCCCGACCAAAGGCCTCGGCGGCGCGGGCCAGACGCTCGATGGCGCGCACTTGGTTGCGAATAAAAATCACCGACACCGCCGTCAGCAACAGGGTGGCCGCCGCCAGCCAAAAGATAAAAATATGGCCGGTGGTCGAGAACACACGCTCGCGCGGAGCCAAAATCCGCAACACGCCCCCCTCGAGCCCGACACGAATATCAACGTATCCTGGATAGCGCGTGGTATCGAACCAAAAGGGGCGCTGCAGGCGACGTTCCAGGGCGTCTTCCAAAACCTGATCCAAGACCGAGAAAAAGGCAAAGCGTTCACGGGTCGGCAAGGTCCGCCCCGGCTGCCAGGCCACCGACAGCGACATGGTGCTGGCAGCATCGGCGATCAACAGTTGTCTGGCGTCGCGCGCGGGCAAAGGTGTCATCATTTCGGCCACCAAGGCCACGTCGCCGGCCGTGCTGTCGGCCAGGGTTTCGGTGACCGTGCGCCAATGGGCATCAAAAAACACCGCCGCCACCGCCGCCTGCATAAAGGCCACCGGCACCACGATGATCAACAAACTGCGCCCAAACAAACTTTGGGGCATGTAGCGCTTTAGCCAAGCAAAGACCTTACGCATCCGGCACCAGCATATAGCCCACCCCGCGTTCTGTGCGCAGGTAAACAGGCGCCTTGGGATCAGGCTCCAGCTTGCGGCGCAGTCGGGTGACATGTACATCCACGGTGCGATCACCGCCCTCGCCCAAGGTCTCGGCCAGGCGCCACCGGGGCATGGCCGTGTTGGGCTGGGCCGACAGCGTTTTCATCAATGTGGTCTCGGCGGGTGACAAGCGCACGGGCGCGCCCTCCCGCCACAGGCTGTGGGTGTCGCAGTGATATTCACACGCCCCCAACATCAACACCGTTGGCGCTGGCCCCGATGGTACGCGGCGCAACACCGCCTGGATGCGCAGCAACAGCTCTTCAGGCTCGAAGGGTTTGGCCAGATAATCATCGGCCCCGGCCTTTAGGCCCGCAATGCGGTCGCCCGGATCGCCGCGCGCGGTCAGCAAAATCACCGGCACCGTCTTGTCTGCCGCCCAGTCCGTGGTCAGGGACATGCCATCTTCGCCGGGCATCATGACGTCGACAATGGCCAAATCAAAATCCAAGGTGGCGATCAACTTGCGGGCCTGGGCCGCGTCTTGGGCCTCGGTCACACGCAGATCATGTTGCACCAAATAGCGTTTGATCAGCCCCCGCAGGCGGGCATCATCATCGACAACCAGAATGTGGGCCGTGGTGCTCATGCCCAGCACATAGCCACAGGCCCAAAGGCCCCGTCAATTGACTTCCCCGCCCCTGCATGCCATCGAACGGGCAAAACGTTACTGTGAACAGGCAAGATTGGGGGATGTTATGACCACCACCGCCTTACATGATCGCCCAGCCGCCATCTGGTTTGATGGCCAACTGGTGCCAGGCCCCGAAGCCAAAATCCACGTCATGAGCCATGGCCTGCATTATGCCAGCAGCGTGTTTGAAGGCGTGCGGGCCTATGGCGGCCGCATTTTTAAATTGCGCGAACATTCGGCCCGTTTGTTGGCCTCGGCCAAAATGCTGGGCTTTGAGATTCCCTATTCTGTCGAAGAAATCGACCGCGCCTGCACCGACACCTTGGCGGCTGCGGGCCTTGAAGAGGCTTATGTGCGGCCCATCGCCTGGTTGGGCTCGGAGGACTTGAAGGTTTCGTCCCATGATAACCGTGTGCATTTGGCGGTTGGGGTCTGGCCCTGGGGCAGTTATTTCGCCCCCGAAGAGCGCATGCGGGGCATTCGCCTGAACCTGGCCCCCTATAAGCGCCCCAGCCCGGAAACAGCGCCCACGGCGGCCAAAGCGGCAGGCCTTTATATGATCTGCACTTTGTCGAAAAACCAAGCCGAAAATGCTGGCTATCAGGATGCCTTGATGCTGGATTGGCGGGGCTATATCGCCGAGGCCACAGGCGCCAATATTTTCCTGATCCGTGACGGCGAGATCCACACCCCAACGCCCGATTGTTTTCTGAACGGCATCACCCGCCAAACGGTGATCGCCCTGGCCAAAGACCAAGGCCTGACGGTGCATGAACGCCACATCCCCTTTGATGAACTCGGCACCTTCTCCGAAGTCTTTCTGACCGGTTCGGCTGCCGAGGTCACACCCGTGCGGGAAATCGATTGTGGGCATCAGGGGGTGTATGCCTTCACCCCTGGCAAGATTACCCAAACCCTGTTGACCGCCTACACGGACGCCGTGCACGCGCCCGTCGAGGCCTAAGCCCCTGATATTCTCTTCGCGTCGCGGATCGACTCTGTTATGGTCCGTCAATTCAAGGTGAGGTGAGCGCGTGCCGTTTCCTGAGTTTCTTGACCCCATTGCCCTTCAGTTGGGTCCCTTGGCCATCCGTTGGTATGCCTTGGCCTATATTGGTGGGATTTTGTTGGGCTGGTGGTATGCCCTGCGGCTGGTGAAAACACCGGCCATTTGGCGTCCGGGTCAAGCCCCGGCCCTGCCAGCGGACATTGATGATTTCATTTTGTGGGCCACCCTGGGCATCATCATTGGCGGGCGAGTGGGATATGTGCTGGTCTATGACCAAGACCTGTTGTGGCGTGAACCCTTGGCCACCTTTGCGGTTTGGCGCGGGGGTATGTCGTTTCATGGCGGCCTGGTGGGGGTCATTTTGACCACCATTATTTTTGCCCGCAGCAAACGGATCCCGTTGTTGTCTTTGGCGGACATTGTGGCGGCGGCCACGCCCTTTGGTCTGTTCTTTGGTCGCGTCTCCAACTTTATCAACGCCGAGCTGTGGGGCCGGCCCACAGATGCGCCGTTGGGCGTTGTTTTCCCTGGTGCGGGCATGTTGCCTCGCCACCCCAGTCAACTTTACGAGGCCGCCCTTGAAGGCGTTTTGATGTTCATTCTGTTGCGGATTTTGACCCATAAACTGGGCTGGCTGCGCTATCACGGGGCCGTGGCGGGTGTGTTTTTGATGGTCTATTCGCTGTCGCGTATGGCGGTTGAATATTGGTTCCGCGAACCCGATGCCCATATGCCCGATCTGCCGCTGGGCCTGACCACCGGCCTGCTGTTGTCAGCCCCGATGCTGCTGTTGGGTCTGGGCATGACCATTTGGGGCCTCAGCCGAAAGCGAGACGTGTCATGAACGCCATTGTCAGACCCCAACGGTTGCAAGCCGCCGGTACCCTGAAAGATCGCTTAAAGACCCTGATCAAGACGCAAGGGTCTATCACCGTGGCGCGCTATATGGCGGCGTGTTTATATGACCCCCAAGATGGCTATTACATCACCCGCGGGCGCCTAGGGCGTGATGGCGATTTTATCACCGCCCCCGAAGTCAGTCAGATGTTTGGCGAGATGCTGGGCCTGTGGTGTGTGCAAATGTGGACCGACATGGGCAAGCCCGATCCGGTGCACATCATTGAAATGGGGCCTGGGCGTGGGGTGCTGATGGCCGATGCCCTGCGCGCCGCCAAGGTTTGTCCCGAGTTTTTAGCTGCCGCCAAAATTACCCTGGTGGAAAACTGCGAGCCTTTGATCACCGCCCAGCGGGCGGCGCTAGCTGACCATGCCGTCGCATGGGTGCCGCGTCTGGGCGATGTGCCCCCCGGGCCCAGTTTAATTCTGGCCAATGAGTATCTTGATTGCCTGCCCATTCGACAATTTGTGCGCCGCGACACCGGCTGGCACGAGCGTTTGGTGGGCCTGAAGGGTGAAGATCTGGTGTTTGGCATTGCGCCCCGCCCCATCACCTCGACGGCTGTAATTCCCGAACGCCTGCGCGAGGCCCCCACCGGCAGTTTGGTGGAGGTTCGTCCCCAAGCCCAAGCCGTGGTCAGCACCATCGCCCAGCGCCTACGCGATCACTCAGGCGCAGCCGTTTTGATTGATTATGGCCCCACCCAATCGGAGGTGGGCGATACCCTGCAAGCCGTGCGCGCCCACAAAAAGGTCCATGCCTTGCACGAGCCTGGTGATTGCGATTTGTCCGCGCGGGTGGATTTTGAGGAACTGGCCAAATTGGTGCGCGATGAAAAGCTGACGGTGCATGGCCCCGTGGGTCAAGGTCCGTTTCTGAAAACGCTGGGGATCGATATTCGTGCGGCCCATTTGATCCGCGCCAACCGCGAGCGCGGTGGCGAGATCGTGCGCGAACGGGACAAGCTGACCGCCCCCGAGGCCATGGGCCAGCTGTTCAAGGTTCTGGGCGTGACCTCAGCGAACCTGCCCACCCCCACCGGGTTTTCGGCCTAGGTGCCCGATCTGATCACGCCGCCGTGCCTGCAGGTGCCGTCGTTTGCACACCCCCGCATCACACACGGGTTTTTCGGCCGGGATGGCGGCATTTCAACAGGGCTTTATGCCAGTTTGAATTGCGGCCCCGGATCCGATGATCGGGCCGAAGCTGTGGTCACCAATCGTGCCCGTGTGGCATCCGCCATGGGTGTGCCCCCTGATCACCTCATGACCCTTTATCAAGTGCACTCAGGTGACGTGGTCGTGGTGGATCGACCATGGCCCGCAGACCGCCCCAAAGCCGATGCCCTGGTCAGCACCATGCCCGGCTTGGCGCTGGGGGTCCTGACGGCAGATTGTTTGCCGGTGCTGTTTCATGATGCCGAGCGCAGAGTGATCGCTGCCGCCCATGGTGGCTGGCGCGGGGTGATGGCAAATATCCTCGAGAACACGGTGGCGCGCATGGTCGATTGCGGGGCGCAGGCCGATCAGATCGAAGCCGTCATCGGCCCCGCCATATCCCAAACCCATTACGAAGTGGGGCCTGAATTCTTCCTGAGTGTGGTGGGTCAGGATGCCCGCGCCGAGGCCTTTTTCACCGCCGCTGATGACCAAAACAAGCGACACTTTGATCTGCCCCATTATGCGGTCGCGCGCCTGCAACGTTTGGGGCTGAACGCTGTGCAAAATATCGACCGCTGCACCTATGGCCGGGCCGACTTGTTTTCCTATCGCCAAAGCCAACACCAAGGTGCACCTGATTACGGGCGCAACATCGCCTGTATCGCCCTCCAGGCGTAAGCCAAAAAAGACGACGTGTCACAGGGGGGCAGCCTTTTCATTTCCCCCAGAATGCGCTAGGACGCGCGCAAACGACAGGCACAGATATCGCCTGAATTCGGGTTTGGATCAGACTTCAGGGAACGGATCAATGAAACTGCTTTCCGGCAACGCCAATCGCACGCTTGCGACCGCCATCAGTGATTATCTGGATGTGCCACTGACACGCGCACAGGTCAAACGCTTCAAGGACATGGAGGTCTTTGTCACCATCGACGAAAACGTCCGCGGTGAAGATGTCTTTGTCATCCAGCCCACCTCCTATCCCGCCAATGACAATCTGATGGAGCTGTTGATCTGCATCGATGCCCTGACCCGGGCCTCGGCGCGGCGGATCACGGCGGTCATTCCCTATTTCGGCTATGCCCGCCAAGACCGCAAAACCGGCGGGCGCACACCGATTTCCGCTAAGCTGGTGGCCAATCTGATTTGCAAAGCGGGTGCCCATCGCGTGCTGACCATGGATTTACACGCCGGTCAAATTCAGGGCTTTTTCGACATCCCCACCGACAATCTGATTGCCCATCCGGTGATGGAGCGCGACATCCGTGAACGCTACAAAGACGTCTCGGACTTGGTCATCGTCTCGCCGGATGTGGGTGGTGTGGTGCGCGCGCGGCAATTGGCTGATCGGCTGAACGCGCGCTTGGCCATTGTCGACAAACGCCGCCCGGCCCCAGGGGAGTCGGAGGTCATGAACATCATCGGCGATATCGAAGGCCACCGTTGCATTCTGTTCGATGACATCGTCGATAGTGCCGGCACGCTTTGCAACGCCGCCAAGGCCATGAAGGACAAAGGCGCGACCGCCGTTTCTGCCTATGTCAGCCATGGGGTGTTGTCCAATGGGGCCGTAGGGCGTGTCGAGCAATCCGTGATGGATGAGCTGGTGGTCACCGACAGCATCGAGGCCCTTGAAGACGCAAAAAACAGCGACAGCGTGCGTCAAGTCAGCGTGGCCCCCCTGATCGGGGAAGCCATCCGGCGCATCGCCAACGAAGAGTCGGTGTCGAAACTGTTTGACTAATGGCGCTGGGCGCGTTAAGGAACGCGGCTTGAAATTCCCATCACTGGGCGAAAAGATAACTCAAGACGATAGTAGAGATCTGTCATGGCTAATTTAACATTGGATGTAGTGGTTCGTGAACGCCCAGGTACCGGGGGGTCCCGTGCGGTGCGGCGCGAAGGCTTGGTGCCCGGCGTGATTTACGGCGGCAAAGATCAGCCCGTGGCCATCGCCGCCAAAGCCAACGAGCTGAAAAAGGCGTTGAACACCGGCAAACTGCTGGGCAACACCATCACCATCAGCCACAAGGGCGAAAAACAACTGGCCATTGCCCGCGATGTACAGTTCCACCCCGTGACCGACGAGGCCCTGCACTTTGATCTTTATCGTGTGGAAAAAGGCCAAATCATCAATATCGAAGTGCCCGTGCACTTCACCAGCCAAGAACGCTGCCCCGGTATCAAAGCCGGTGGTGTGTTGAACATTGTGCGCCACACCGTCGAGCTGTTGGCCCCCGCCGATAAAATCCCCGATGGTCTGACCTTTGACCTGGCGAACACAGAAATGGGTGAGAGCATCCGGATTTCTCAGTTTGAACTGGGCGATGGTGTGAAGCCTTCTGTGGATCGGGATTTCGTGGTGGCCACACTGCAAGGCTCGCGCGCTGCGGTCTCCGAAGGTGTTGACGAGGACGGCGAAGAGGAAACCGTTGAAACCGAAGTCATCAACCAAGGCGGTGGTGACGAGGACGGCGGCGAGGCCTAATGCTGTTGCTGGTGGGTCTTGGCAATCCGGGGCCCGAGTATCAATATCATCGACACAATGTGGGCTTTATGGCGGTTGAAGCCATTGCCGAAACCCATGGCTTCACGCCCCCCAAATCAAAGTTCAAAGGCGCGGTGCGCGAAGGCCTGATTGCGGGCCAAAAGGTGCTGATGTTGCGCCCCCTGACCTATATGAACCGCTCCGGTCCTTCTGTGCAGGCGGCGGCCAGTTTTTACAAAATTCCACTTGAGCAGATTGTTGTCTTTCACGACGAGTTGGACCTCGAGCCCGGCATCGTGCGTGTGAAAGCCGGTGGCGGCAACGCCGGGCACAATGGTCTGAAATCCATCAGCCAAACCATCGGCAATGATTATCGGCGGGTGCGCATCGGCATTGGCCATCCTGGTGAGAAACATTTGGTCACGCCCTATGTCTTGGGCAATTTTGCCCGCGAGGACCTGAGCTGGCTCGAGGCCTTTTTGCACAGCGCGGCGCGCGACATTGACCATCTGGTCAAGGGCGACGATATCGCCTATCAGCAAGCGGTCAGCCAGCCCAACTGAGGATAAAATTATGGGATTTCAATGCGCCATCGTCGGTTTGCCCAATGTCGGCAAGTCCACCCTGTTCAACGCCCTGACCCAGACAGCGGCCGCCCAAGCGGCCAACTATCCGTTTTGCACCATCGAGCCCAATGTAGGCGAAGTGGCCGTGCCAGAACCGCGGCTTGTGAAGCTGGCCGAGATCGCCGGGTCCGCCGAACAAATCCCCGCCCGCATGAATTTTATGGATGTGGCGGGCTTGGTGCGGGGCGCGTCAAAAGGCGAAGGCTTGGGCAATCAGTTTTTGGCAAACATCCGCGAGGCCGATGCCGTCGCCTATGTGCTGCGCTGTTTTGAAGATGGCGACATCACCCATGTCGAGGGCCGCGTCGATCCCCTTTCCGATCATGAGATCATCGAGACCGAGCTGATGCTGGCGGATATGGACAGCCTGGAGAAGCGCAAAGCCGGCGTCGAGAAAAAAGCCAAAGCAGGCGACAAAGAGGCCAGAAAGACGCTCGAGTTGATTGACCTCGCCCTCAGTGCCCTGAACGCTGATCAGCCGGTGCGCGCCGTCAATGACCAGGTCGCGCCAGAAGACAAAAAAGCCTGGAAAATGCTGCAGCTATTGACCAGCAAGCCGGTTTTGTATGTTTGCAACGTTGATGAAGCCTCGGCGGCCACCGGCAATGCTTTGTCCGAAAAGGTCGTCGCCAAAGCCAAAGACGAAGGTGCCGAAGCCGTGGTGATCTCCGCAAAAATCGAGAGCGAAATTGCCCTCCTCGACAAAGAGGAACGGGAAGAGTTTCTGGAGACCCTGGGCCTTGAGGAGCCCGGCCTGAACCGGATGATCCACGCCGGTTATAAACTGCTGGATCTACAAACCTATTTCACCGCAGGGCCCAAGGAAGCCCGCGCCTGGACCGTGCGTGTGGGTGCTACTGCCCCGCAGGCCGCCGGTGTCATCCACACCGATTTCGAGAAAGGCTTCATTCGCGCCGAGACCATCGCCTTTGAAGATTATGTGTCCCATAACGGCGAAAATGGTGCCAAGGAAGCGGGGAAATTGAGGCTGGAGGGCAAAGAATACATGGTGAAAGATGGCGATGTGATGCACTTCAGGTTTAATACATAAAATAGCGTAAATTTGACATATACATTTCAGCTCTGCATAGAGTGGTGAAGTTGATACCCCCTCAGGAGCTGATATGTCGAATGATATTCAAACCGTTGCCAACGCTGTTTTGATGATTGCCGATCATATGGATGGCCAAGTGGATTTGGTGATCAGTCCGCATAATATTGATAAGGCCATCAATCAGATCGATCGTTATGACAACCCAGGCCGCAATTTCACGGTGCCGGGAGATGGTATACTGACCAGTGAAGGCGTTAGCTTTGCAGCCACCCTGGAAAGCCAGAATCCCGAAACCAATCATGGTCTGCGCTTTCAAAAAGAAAATTCCGGCACGTGCGGAAATTATGATCACCCTGCTGACAGCGGCCTGCTGAATTTGTCTGTTGATTTTGAAGGGCAAAACAGCTGCCTTCAAGTGCCTGAAGCTGAGGTGCGCCAGGCGATTGAAGCCTCACGATATATATTTCGTGATCCAAAGCCCACGCCCCCGCCTGACAAGATAACACAGACCACACGCGCCTAAATGAGGGTGGACCTACGCCTTTGGAGGCTTTGGCAAAGGCTCGGTATTGCCTGATGGAAAACTGACCAGACTAAAGGGCTCGTGGCCTGCTGCGCGCAGGCGCTCGGCCCCACCCAAATCATTCAGATCAATCAGAAACACTGTCGCCACCACCTCGGCTTGGGCTTGTTCTAACAGTTCCAGCGCGGCCATGGCGGTGCCGCCTGTGGCCACCGTATCATCTACCAGCAACACCTTGGCCCCGGGTTTCAGGGCGGATTTGGCCAATTCCACGGCTTCCTCGCCAAATTCCTGGGTAAAGCTTTCGCGATAGGTATCGGGTGGCAGCTTGCCGCCTTTACGGATGGGGACAAACCCCTTGCCCAGGCGTTGAGCCATGGCGCCCGCCAGAATAAACCCGCGCGCCTCGATGCCCACCACGGCGTCAATCTCTTTGTTGACGAAGGGCTGGCACAGGGCCTCGGTGGCGGCGGCAAAGGCTTGAGGATCCCGCATCAAGGTGGTGATGTCACGGAAATGCATACCAGGACGTGGAAAATTCGGCACAGTGCGGATCAGGTTTTTTAGTTCCATATATACATTCCTCGGAGGGCGGTAACGGTGGCCAGTGTTTTCGCATCTCATCATAACCAGGGGAAAAGGCAAAGCCCCTTAAGACTTGACGAAGGGACTTGTAACGGATATGACATTATATTATCTAAATTTAACAATAAATATAAACATCGCTCTCAAAGGAAACACCCTATGACCACTGCCAATCACGCCCTGAATTGTATGACCCACGCCCTGCAAGAACTCGCCGACCTGCGCGATGGCCGCCTGGATGGTCAGTACACCCAAGCCAACTTCAAAGCCGTTGTGGCGGAAGCCGCAGGCGCAGATGAGCAGCTGAGCACAAATGAGCTGAGCACATATACCTTTGGCCAATTGAAGGCCTCGGGCACACAGGCCGACTATATGGGCCCTAATCAACTGGCCTCGGCCACCTATGGCCAAAAACCTGACTTCAGTGTCAGTGTCGATGAGCTGACGGCCAACGCCGAGGCCCGGGCCTACACCCCAGACGATGACATTTGGCCCAGTTTGCCGGCGTCTACGTCTTCGGGTGGCATCCGCGCAATCTCGGGGGATACGGACCCGGCCGGGTCGTCCGCTGACCATCCTGCGTCTGAGTTTGGGTCAGACAGGGCCACTGGTGGTGGGCGACGCCCAACGGATGAATACAACACCGATGGGGCCTCTTATGATTATGACACCACCGAGCCTGATCTGAGCACCCCTCATCCCACAGACCCAGATCAAACTCTGGAGGAGGCTGGGAATTTGAAGGGCGGCGATTACTAAGTAACGCCTGCATCATTGGCGGTTGGCAGTCAGCCCACTGATTATATGACAGTTTCTTTGACAGCCTGAACACACTGTGCTAACAGCCAACACCGAGTCGAAAAGGGGAAATCTTATGACGCACGGGTTTTTGAACGCTACCAGCAATTTCACACTGGCCATTCGCGCTTTGGCGGATTTGAAAGACGGCAAGGCTGATGGTCACTACACCGCTGCCAATTTCACCCAAGTCATCAATGATATTGATCGCTTGGATGGGGTGAACGCCGCCGACAAAGGCGATGGGATTTTGACCCGCACCTCGTTGCAGCGTTACGTGACTGAGTTTGAAGATGATGGGGATGCTGACTATGCGCACACCCTGGGCATCGCCAAGATTCATGCCGATCTTGCCCAAAGCAATGATAAGACTGAGGTCAAAGAAGCCAATGTTCGCCGCTTAGCTGCACAAATTGAGATGCGCGAGCGAGACTTGGACACGGCCCTCGAGAACTTTGAACCTCTTCCTCAAGACCAAAAGACTGATGACCAAGAGACTGATGCCTGGCCTGGCCTGATTGATCCGGGCTTTATCGAAATCCTGCCCGACTTTCCTGGCGTTGAGGCCGCCCACCGCGAACCGGATCTGCCGAAGATCCCTGGACTGGTTATGCCAGAATGGCCCACAGACAACCTGAAACCAGCCCCCCTGCCCCAGATCATCACCTTGCCCCATCTGCCCGAAGGCGCTCCGGATTGGCAGGACCTTTTGCAAGACCCTAAAACGCAAAGTGCTGTTTTCGAATAAGACACACTCCATACCTTAAGGACTTAAACTGTATGACATTTCCCCCAGATACCCTGAACACCACCGCCACCCAGGATGCCTTGTCCCCGCTGACATCTTTGCATGGGTTGCGGGTAGTTCGGTTTGAAGAGCTCTATAGCAACATCAAGCACGAGGAAAAGACACCTGCGTCCAATGGTCCTCAGACAACAGAGCCCGCGGGGCCTGAGCCTAAGCATGCCCCTGTTGCGCCCCCCCTTGAGATCGGTGGTCCACTCCTGGCTATGCCCATTGATCGCACCATCAATACGGGCGAGCATCTGCGCCATGGTGCGCACTTGTTGAAATAACGGATTGACCTCACTCATCCTGATGACGCAGATGGCACCCCATATGCGTCTTTTTTATGAATATAAGAACGTGCAAACCTGACAATCTTCTTAAAAGTGTAACTTGACAGCCGTAGGAATATAAATATAGTTGAGTCTAAGAACAATATTATTAAGGGAGTCGATTATGTCTGTGAATGGAATCAGCAACAACGCTCAGGCGTTTGCCAAACAAACCAACTTTGATGACGCCTGCGACCAGGCCAGCGATTGCACACCAGCCCAAGAAGCTGAAGCCCGTGGACAATTGCCATACAGCTGGGATGCCGGACCATCTTCACAGGTGAACACACCCGAGCAAGCCTACGTCCCCACCGTGATCAATAACAAGGTCAATTATTCAGCCACTGTTGTTGATAACATGCGCTTGGCAGGTGCAGATTATGGCGTGACCGTGCATGACAATAAACAATTGGCCCTGGCTAGCGATGACTTTCACATCACCCCTGTAAACAATTAAGATATAGATTTCTTTGTATTTACAGGCCCCGCTTCGGCGGGGCTTTTTTTATACTTACGGCTAGGAGCGTCCCTTCCTTCTGACCATGTGCCATCTCTCTATCAGTCCAGGTCAAGCCAATGTAATTATGAAAAAAGCCGTGGATCGATAACCACGGCTTTGATCACTTGGATAATGTCGGCAAGCCTAGTGCTTGATATCCCGCCACAAGGTGCGATAGGAGCCGTACAGCAACAGCGCCAAAATGCCCAGGAACAGCATGACGCCAAACCCGAGCCGCTTGCGCTCTTCCATTTTGGGCTCGGCGGCCCAAGCCAAGAATGTCACCAAGTCTTTGGACATTTGCTCGACGGTCGCGGGCGTGCCATCGGAATAGGTCACAATGTCGTCAATCAAGGGCGGCGCCATCGAGATAAAGCCACCCTTTGGCGCATGACCTTCCCCTTTCCAATAGGCCTTCAGGTCGCCAGGAAAGTACGCATTATAGTACTGCCCCACAGGCACATTCAGACCCGCTGGCGGCTCATAATAGCCCGTCAGCAGACTATAGATATAATTGGCGCCATTGGGACGCGCCTTGACGATCACGCTCATATCCGGCGGCAAAGCCTGATTGTTGGCTGCGCGCGCGGCGTTGTCATTGGGGAATGGGGAAACAAACCGGTCAGCAGGGCGCCCAGGGCGCTCGAACATATCCCCCACCTCGTCTGGGCCATCTGTGATGACCTGCTCGGCGGCTATGGCTTTGACCACAGGGTTATCGTTGGGATTGTCGAAATGCTTCAGCTCGTCACCGATTTTCACGTACTCAAAGGGACCACCCTTTTCACCCAGCGCGCGATAGCTCAGCAGCTTCATGCTGTGGCAGGCGGCGCAGACCTCTTTGTACACTTGGAAACCCCGCTGCATGGCGGCACGATCAAAGGTCCCAAAGGGGCCTGAGAAGCTCCACTCGACATCCTTGGGCTGCTTCGCATAGCCCGCGGCATCCGCAGGCGATGCCAGGGACAGCGCCAGGGCCGAGGCCAAACCCAGAAACAGTGTCTTCTTCATCTTACTGCCCCTTCTTATCAGATGACAACACAGCCGCTGAAATGCTGGTGGGCACACCCTTAGGCGTTTCCAGTTTCGCCAGCAGCGGCAGAATGATCAGGAAATAGGCGAAGTAATAGCCCGTGGCAATCTGAGCCACCAAAACGATGGGACCATCCGCCGGCTGCGATCCACAATAGCCCAGCACCAAGAAGGCGATGATGAACAGGAACCAGAACTGCTTGGCAATGGGGCGATAGCGCATGGACTTGGTTTTGGCGCGATCCAACCACGGTAGGATAAACAGCAAACCAATCGAGCCAAACATCACCAACACCCCACCCAATTTGTCAGGGACCGCCCGCAACATGGCGTAGAACGGCAGGAAGTACCACTCCGGCACGATGTGGGCCGGCGTCACTAGCGGATCGGCAGGGATGTAGTTATCGGCATGACCCAAGGCGTTCGGGTTGAAGAACACAAAAGCCGCAAACAACATCAAGAAGATAACGATCGCGAAGCCATCCTTGACGGTATAATAGGGGTGAAAGGGCACGGTCTCCGACTTGGATTTCACTTCGATGCCGGTGGGGTTGTTGTTCCCTGGCACGTGCAGCGCCCAAACGTGCAGCGCCACCACCGCGAAAATCACAAACGGCAACAAATAGTGCAGCGAGAAAAAGCGGTTCAGCGTGGGATTGTCCACCGAGAACCCACCCCACAACCAGGTGGTGATCGACGTCCCCAGGCCTGGGATCAGTTGATCGAACGAGGAGAACAGATTGGTGATCACCATCGCGCCCCAATAGGACATCTGCCCCCAGGGCAACACATACCCCATAAAGGCCGTCGCCATCATCAACAGGAAGATGATCACGCCCAAGATCCACAAGATCTCCCGCGGGGCCTTGTAAGATCCATAATAGAGCCCCCGGGCCATGTGCAGATACACCGCCAGGAAGAACATCGAGGCCCCGTTCGAATGCATATACCGCAACAGCCAACCGAAATTCACGTCTCGCATGATGCGCTCGACACTTTGGAAAGCCAGATCGGTATGGGCCACATAGTTCATGGCCAGCACAATGCCGGTGATGATTTGCAACACCAAGCACACGGCCAAAATCCCACCAAAGGTCCACCAATAGTTCAGGTTCTTTGGTGTGGGGAAGTCGATCATGGTGTCATTGGCGAAACGGATCAACGGCAGGCGCTGATCCAGCCAGGTCTCGAAACCCGGTTTGGGCTTATATGTAGACGGGCCACTCATGCGGATATTCCCCCTTAGCCGATTTTGATTTTGGTATCAGACAAAAAGACGTACTCAGGCACCGGCAAATTGGTGGGTGCGGGCCCTTTGCGAATGCGTCCCGAGCTATCATAGTGCGAGCCGTGACAGGGGCAGAACCAGCCGTTGTACTCGCCGGCACCATCCCCCAAAGGCACACAGCCCAAATGGGTGCAGTTGGCGCTCATGACCAGCCATTCCGGACGATAGGTACCATCCGCAGCCGTGGCGCGGTCTTCGTCGGTTTGCGGGTCTTTCAATTGAGACAGAGACACGCTTTGGGCCTCTTCGATCTCGGCCTTGGTGCGATGGCGGACAAACATCGGCCGACCACGCCACATGACCTTGATTTGCGCCCCTTCAGGGATTTGCGACAAATCCACCTCGGTCGAGGCCAAGGCCAATGTGTCCCCTGATGGGTTCATTTGATCAACAAAAGGCCAGACCATCAGCGCCCCACCCACCGCAGCGGTTGAAGCCGCGGCGATATGGATAAAATCACGACGACCTTCATTAACGGTTTCCGGCGCTGCGGATGTCGTTGACGGTGCCTTTTGTGATTTGGCTGTGGTTTTGGACCCAGATTTCGGCTTCGTTGTTGCTTTTGCCACCGGTACTGCCCCTTAAGAAAACAGGTTCCTGAACTGAGCGGGACCCAGGTTTCCCCAAATCCTGCAGGCTTGTGTCACCGCACAGGTTTTGGCACACAGCCCCCTCCTGCACAAGGACACATTTAAACAAAGGGCTTTGGCATGCGTCTTGGATTTTTTCAACCCGATATTCCACAAAATCTGGGTGCGGCACAACGTCTCTGTGCGGGGTTGGATGTGGACCTGGATGTGGTTTTGCCCTGTGCGTTTCCCTTATCCCACAAGGCCATGAAGCGCGCCGCCTTGGATTATGGGCCCCGTGCACGCTTTGAAATCCATGATGACTGGGACATCTATCAACAAAAAATGTCCAACGATGGCCGCCGTCTTGTGCTGTTGACGACACAGGGGGCCACGCCCTTTCATCGATTCGCGTATCAGCCCACGGATGCCCTGTTGGTGGGCCGCGAGAGCGCCGGCGTACCGCCCGAGGTTCACAATCGCGCCGACGCCCGCGTCATTGTACCCATGACCGCCAGCATTCGCTCTTTCAACGTGGTAACAGCCGCCGCAATGGTGCTGTCCGAGGCACGGCGGCAATTGGGCCTTTATGATGAGGATGAAGGCGAAGCCTGATCCCGCCACTGCTGGGCTAAGGCCAGCATGGTCTGCCGGTTGGGGAAATCGTGACTCACCCAATGGCTTTTCAGCCGTTTCAGCATCACGCCCATCTCGGGCCCCGGGGCATAGCCCAGCGCGGCCAGATCTTGACCACCCACGGGAAACACCGGCACGTCCCAAGACTTCAGGCGATGATAGAGATCGATGTCAAAACACCCAGACTTCTGAAGGCGGTACTGATCCAAAATGACATCGCGGGGCTCAGAGGTCATGCGGGCTTTCAGCTCGTGTTCGGAGACGTCTGATAAGGGAGCCGCGAGCGCCACCAGGCGGTGGCTGTCCGCCTTGGAGAGTTTCAGATGCGCGGCCACGGTTTGGGCCATATCAGGCGTTGGCAACAGGGCCGCCAAGCGCACGATCCCATCTGGCGGGATACGGTGAGCGTGTTCATCCGCCACCACTGCCGCAAGACGATCAAGGGCAACGGCCTGGTCCAACACCGATGACATCAAGACCAAAGCCAACAGGCCCATACTGTCCATCTGTCGCAGCACGGGGCGCGGATCCGGGGCCGCCAACAGCTTGAGCATTTCAGCCTGCACCCGCTCGGCCGATAAACCGTTCAGCAGGTCTTTGTGCTGATCACACGCCGCCAGACCTTTGGGGTCAAGATCCCCCTGGCCGTACCAAGCATGGAAACGAAAAAAGCGCAAAATCCGCAAAGCGTCTTCTTGGATACGGATGGCGGCATCCCCGATGAAGCGCACCCGGCGATCGCGAATATCGACCAGCCCTTTGGTGGTGGGGTCAAACACCTGCCCGCTGGCATCGGCATAAAGCGCGTTGATGGTGAAATCGCGGCGCTCGGCATCTTCGCGCCAATCGTCTGAAAAGGCCACCACCGCGCGGCGGCCATCGGTCTCGACGTCTCGGCGCAGGGTGGTGATTTCAAAGCCCTGCCCCTCGACCACCGCCGTGACCGTGCCGTGATCAAGGCCCGTGGGCACGGCCTTAAGGCCCGCATCCACCAAGGCGGTCATCACTTGCTGGGGGGGCAATTTGGTGGCCATGTCCACATCCGTGACCCCCGCCCCCATCAGCGCATTGCGCACACACCCCCCGACAAAGCGCACGCAATCGGGGCCGCCCACGGCTTCAAGGGCCGTGAAAACCTTTTGGTTCGTCGTAGCAGACAGCCAATCAGCCTGGAAGCGCATCATGTCACCCTATTGCACAAACGTGCCACCGGGCACCAACAGGCCAGGAATCAACACGCTCAGGACCACAAGCGCCACCCCCACCACAAACAGCCATAAGGTGGGCGTTTGCGCCCAGATGCGGCCGGTCTCGCCACGGCGGCGCAAATCCCACCAGCGCCAAGCCGCATAGATCAAAAACGGCACCGCCAATAACACCAAACGCAATATCAACATTCTGATCATCCGTTGCTCACCGCCCCCAAAGACATCTCCTGCCCGCCTGATGACAGCCATAGCTGGCCGTCCCGCATGTGGGCTTGATTGACAAGATCATAAAACACCGCGCGCTCGATGCACGCCATCAACCCGCGGCGAATGTGCAGCACGGGATGGGGCTCTTGGGTCTCGGGGTCAAGCCCCACAGTCAGCGCATGATCCGGCCCGGCCACCACCTGATCGCCAACGTCAGTGGTAAAGCGCCAGCCTTGATCACACCGCTCGGCGGCGATGGCGCGAAAGGGGGTGTCCTCGACCTGGATGCGCAATTTTTCCACGGGCGTGACCAGCATATAGCCCTCCGGGTCCAGGCGCAGAATGGAGGCAAACAAGCGCACCAACGCCGGCCGACCGATGGGCGAGCCCTCGTGCATCCAAGTGCCGTCCCGCTGGATCACCAGGTCCATGTCCCCGCAAAAGGGCGGGTCCCATTTTTCAACGGGCGGCAAGGCCCGCCGATGGTGGTCGTCCGAAATGTCATCCAAACCTTTGAGCATACCGCCAATATGGGCCTGTTGCCGCGGACTTGCAAACCCCAGTGCGCATGCCCATTTGATCCTTATATCCCGACAATCTCAACACGAAGGAGGCTTCAATGCTCGAGGTGCGCCCCCATGCTCAATTGGGCCGGTTTGCCAATGACTGGCTTCAGGCCCGGTATCATTTTTCATTTGCCAACTATCATGACCCCCAGCGTATGGGCTGGGGCAGCATTCGCGTCTGGAACGATGACATCATCGCCCCGCACGCGGGCTTTCCTCTCCATCCCCATGACAATATGGAAATTATCACCTTTATGCGCGAAGGCGAGATCCTGCACCGTGATGACCAAGGCCACGTCGGCACCACACGGGCGGGCGATGTGCAGGTGATGTCCGCCGGGCGTGGCATTCGCCATATGGAATGGAATGCCGGCGACACCCCCACACGTCTGTTTCAAATTTGGTTGTTACCAGAACACCGCGATACCCAACCCCGGTGGCAGACCCGCCCCTTTCCGCGCACGGACCGGATCAATCAGTTTGTGACCTTGGCCTCGGGCCACCCCGAGGACACGGACGCCTTGCCCATTGGACAAAAGGCCCGCGTCTTAGGCGCCACCTTAACGGCGGGCACGACGACGCCCCTGGTGATGAGGCCTGACCATTATGGCTATGCCGTGATCTCGAAAGGGAAAGTGGACCTTGGCGATCACACCTTGACCACAGGCGATGCGGTGGCCGTTCATGACCATCCCAGACTTAGCTTTACGGCCCTTGATGACACCGAAGTGATTTTGGTCGAGGCTCCGCCCATAGGCACGCCCTTGCCTATGCCCGGATAAGATGATCAGCAGAAAGGGGCGATGTCGGCTTGGGTTTGGCGGCATTAACCCCTTTCTTACTCCTGGTGGTCATACTGAACGGACTTGGAGGTACCGCCATGCGTATGACCATGCGCAGAAGCAATTTGCTGCAAAAGCTGTTTCACCGTGAGCCTGAACCCGAAATCGAGGTCGATAGCGACCCCAAAGTCGGCGTGGCCCGCGCCCTGAATCATGCTGCCCTCCAAGGCCAAGCCGCCCGCAGCGCCGAAGCGACCGCCATCAACACCGCCGTCAGCGCCCTTGAAGCTGCTGTGGTGGCGTTGGATGAAATGGCCGACATCTGCCGGGAAGCCATCAGCCTGTGCGAGCGATCCGAAGACAACGAAGACGAAGCCCTCGAGATGATGATGGGTGCGCGTTATGCGGCCCTTGTGTCTCGGTATGATCGGATTTCCGATGCCGCCACCGTGGGCGAGATCAATCTGATCACCGGACTGGGCCATCAACTGAATGTGCCGTTGGCTGGGCCTGGTGGCATTGATTATGCCGTGGCCCCGCAGACCTTGGCCTCTTGGGGGCGTTTGGGCCTGCCGGAACGCTTGCCCTCACCGCTTGATGGCTACAACACCCGCCGTCGGCCCCGCCCCGTGTTGGCCGACCATTTGACCAAACTGACCGAGGCCGCCGACAAACTGTGCGCGGACGCGCAAATGTTGGCCTGGCGTCTGAAGACCATTTCATAAAAATTCCCCTGTGAAATATAGGGCCTGTTTACCTCTGATCGGTAAGATCAAAGTCTATCAACCGGAGTGAGCCCCTATGTCTGCGCGTTTTGATTATGTGCAAATCATGATTGTGGATGACAACAACCACATGCGCACACTGGTAGCGGAAATTCTGCGCGCCATTGGGGTAAAAGATGTCTGCGAAGCCGTGGACGGGGCCGATGCCCTGCAGCTGATGCGGCACGCGCCCCCGGATATCATCATCACTGACTTTGCCATGGAGCCCATTGATGGCGTCGAGTTTGTGCGTATGGTGCGCACCTCGTCAGACAGTCCATGCCCCATCGTGCCCATCATCATGATGACAGGGCATTCCGAACGCTCACGCGTGTGCGAAGCGCGCGATTCTGGCGTGACTGAATTCCTGAGCAAGCCAATTTCTGCCCGTGGTGTTCTGGAACGCCTGGTGGAGGTTATTGAGCATCCACGACCCTTTGTGCGCACCAAAAGCTATTTTGGGCCCGATCGCCGCCGGAAGATGGACAAAAAATACAATGGCCCTATGCGCCGCAAAACCGACGAAGCCAATCAAGGCGCCGAAGCGGAAACCGAGGACAGCAAAAATGCCCAACAGAATTAAACCGCTGGGCATATTGATGGCCTTGGCCCTTTTGGCCCCGGCCCTGTCTGGGTGCATCGCGATCAGCGCCGGCGCCACCATTGTTGGGGCCACCGTGGGTTTGGCGGGTAAAGCCGTGACCACCACAGTGGGCGTTGTGGGCGATGGCGTGGGTGCCGCCGGAGGGGCTGTTTTTGGTGATGATGAAAACGCCAGCGTCGATCCCTACGCCGAAGATTACGAGCGTCAGCCGGAATATTAAGCGCGCGCGTTCATCGTCTTAGTCAATCCCAAGGTCTTTGTGGGTTTGCACGCTCAGCCGCCATTGCGGGTTGGTCAGACAATAGGCAATGGCCGCCTGGGTGTTGGTCGCGCGCTCTGGGCCATCCATGGGCTGCAGATAAAACAGCTGAAAGTCTAAAGTCGCCACAGCCTCGGGCATCAATTCCGCTTGGGGGTAGACCAATTTCAACTCGTGACCGGTGGTTTGTTTCAGCGCGGCCCCCGCTTTGGGGCTGATGGTCAGCCAATCGATGCCCTCGGGGGCTTGGAGCGTGCCATTGCTTTCCACCGCGATCTCAAAACCCTGGGCCTTGATAGCGGCAATCAGGGGGGCATCCAACTGCAACAAGGGCTCTCCGCCCGTGCACACCACACAAGGCAACCCGGCTGCCCCTTTGGGCCACAGGGCCGCAATCGCTGCCGCCAGATCTTGGGGGGTTGCGAACTTGCCGCCATTAGGACCATCGGTGCCAACAAAATCCGTATCACAGAACTGGCACTGGGCGGTGGCACGATCGGCCTCGCGCCCGGACCACAGATTGCAACCCGCAAACCGGCAAAACACCGCCGGGCGCCCGGTTTGTGCGCCTTCACCCTGCAAAGTCAGATACATTTCTTTGACGCTGTAGGTCATGATGCCGCCTGCTTGGCAAACTGCTGCCAGCCCTTGGCCCGCAATTCGCACGCTGGACAGGTCCCGCAGCCATGCCCCCAAGCTTGCGGCGTTTCATCGCCCCGGTAGCATGTGCGGGTCTTTTGACGAATGATCTCGACCAATGCCGACCCGCCCAGCGTGGCCGCCAACTGCCAGGTTTCGGCTTTGTCGATGTGCATCAAAGGCGTTTCAATGCGCATCTCATGATCCAGACCCAAACTGAGCGCCTGTTGCATGGCCGTGATGGTCTGTTGTCGACAATCGGGATAACCAGAATAGTCGGTCTCGCACACGCCGGTGACCAAAACCCCTGCCCCACGCCGATCCGCCAGGGCCGAGGCCACCGACAAAAACACCAAATTCCGCCCAGGCACAAAGGTGGTGGGCGAGCCCCGCTCCCCCCAAGCAATTTCTTGATCCCGCGTCAGGGCACTGTCCGCCAAGGCCCCATAGCCACGCAGGTCCACCAGATGGTCATCACCCAAGCGCCGTTGCCAGTCTGCGTTTAGGTCGGTAATGCCGTCCCGCACCGCTTCGCGGGCTTGTAACTCCACGGCATGCACCTGCCCATAATCAAAACCAATGGTTTCGACATGGGCATACCGATCCAACGCCCAGGCCAAACAGGTGGCGCTGTCTTGGCCACCAGAAAACAACACAATGGCGCGCTCAAATCGGTTGGTCATCCCGCGTTCCGTTTGCTATCGTTCCCATATGGATACGCATTTCGTTTACACCACTTGGCCCGATGCCGATACCGCCCAAGCCGTAGGTCAGGCCTGTGTGGAACAGGGCTTATGCGCCTGTGTCAACATTTTTCCCCCACACCTCTGCCTCTATCGCTGGGAAGGCGGCGTGGAAAGCGGCCAGGAAGTGGTGATGATTTTGAAAACCACGGCCGCTGATGTCGCCAGCCTGCGCACGCATGTGATTGAGGCCCATCCTTATGACGTGCCGGTGTTTGCCGTATTGGATGTAAACGGCCCGGCCTCCCATGCGCCCTTTATAAACTGGTTGCAGGGGGCGTAGGCGCGTTTTGATCAGTCCGCCAGAGGTCGCGGCCTCATGCCAATAGGCTTCAAGCCGCCGAATGGGTTTTGGATGGCCCGGATGATTTTCGTTTGCCCGAGGCCTTTTTGCGACCTGAGGTTTTCGCACGGGTGCGATCCTCGTTTGGCTGTCGACGGCGTGCGCCCGAACGGTTGGGCCGCTTGCGCCCTTTGGCACCCTGCCCCACGGGGGTCTCGGCCTGGGGTTCATCGCCACTTGCCACCTTGATCCGAATGCCCATCAGCTTTTCGATATCGCGCAGGAAGCTGATTTCTGCCCCGCAACACAAACTGATGGCATGGCCCTTCCGCCCGGCGCGGGCGGTGCGGCCAATGCGGTGCACATAGTTCTCGGCGATATGGGGCAAATCGTAATTATAGACATATTTGACACCGGGAATATCAATGCCCCGCGCCGCCACATCCGTTGCCACCAAGATTTTGACTTTGCTGTCTTTAAAGTCGCGGATCACGCGTGAGCGTTGCGCATGGCTTTTGTTGCCGTGGATGGAGGCCGCATCAAATCCTGCCGCCACCAATTTTTTCATCAAGGCCTCAGCGCCATGTTTGGTGCGGGCAAAGACCAAAGACAAATCCTCTGGATGCTCGAGCAAACTGACTTTCAAGACGTTGGCCTTGTCTTCCTGTTTCATAAAGTGAACCGATTGGCGGATTTTATCTGCGGCTTGGCCTGGTGGGGCCATTTCAACCCGCACCGCATCCGTCAAATATGCCCGTGACAATTCAGAAATTTGTTTGGGCATGGTGGCCGAAAACAAAAGGGTCTGACGCGCCCCGCCAATCAATTGGGCAATGCGACGCAGATCATGAATAAATCCCAGGTCCAGCATCTGATCCGCTTCGTCCAGGACTAGATATTGTGTCTTGTCCAGCACCACGGCTTTGCGCTTGATCAAATCCAGCAAACGTCCTGGTGTGGCGATCAAAACATCACTGCCACGGGCCAAAGCCTTGCACTGATTTTGAATGGACGCCCCACCCACAACCATATTGACGGACAAGGGCGTGCCCTTCACAAAGTCCCGCATATTGTCCGCAATTTGGCACACCAGCTCCCGTGTTGGGGCCAGCACCAAGGCCCGCACGCACTTAGAGGCGGGTTTATGTTCAGCGTTCAAAAGCTGCTGGGTCAACGGCAAACCAAACGCTGCCGTCTTGCCCGTGCCAGTTTGCGCCAGGCCCATAACATCACGACCACTCAGAACCAAGGGGATGACCTTGGACTGTATCGGTGTGGGGGTGATGTAGCCTTGCTTGGCTATTGTTTTCAGAAGGGGGGCCTCTAAGCCCAAGTCAGCAAATGGCAATAAATTCAATTCCGGTGATGTCACGGTCAAAACGTGGTCCCTTTACTTAAGGGCACCCGCAAACACTGCGATCAGTTTCAACCCTAAAATGTACGGCCCTTAGACACGAGACCGGGACAAAATGCAACAAAAAAGTAAAGTTGCCCCGTCCCGAGCCCCGTGTACGGCGATCGCCTTGGTCCCCACTGCCACAAAAAACGCCCCTGACGGGGCGTGGTTTAATGGTGGTGAGAGGCGGAATCGAACCGCCGACCTGAGGGTTATGAATCCTCCGCTCTAACCGTCTGAGCTACCTCACCCATCCTAAACGGACACTCGCTTTAGCCAACACCAGGCCCAAAGGTCAAGTCGTAATTTCTTCTAGCCCGCGTTGCGCCACAACCGCACCTGGCCTTCTGGGCAGTTGGCTGTGCGTACGGGGCCAATGGTCAGTTGCGTGCCACGCGCATCCAATTCGGTTTGCAATTTGGCACGTGCCTCCTCGGTCAAGGGCTCGCCGCACACGGTCAATTCCAGCTTGGCTTCCCCCCAACGTTTGTAGGCCCACAGGCTGCGCTCAAAGCCTTGGCTCAGGCCACCTTCGGCGGAAAACACCGGCACCCAATCCGTGGGCTGGCGAGCGGGCATGACCTGAATGTCATAATCGCCAAAGCGCCGCTGCAACGCGTCCTCGAGGGCCCATGCGCCTTCAAGATCAAGGCCCGAATTGGTCTCGAGCATCACAAGGCCAATTTTACGCCCCTCATCAAAGCCCAAAAACCGCGACTCAAACGGCACCGCTGCCGACAACTGCGTCCGACGCGCCACGGCCGGGTCAATGGGTTGTGGGCGCAAACTGTTGGCAAAGCGCTCAAGGTCAGGCTCGGACAAAGACACCTGATCCAGCTGGCCGGTGACCTTTTTGCCCAAGCGTACCTTCAGACGCGTGTCGAAATCTTCTTCAGCGCCATCTTTGGTGTGCTTGGCAAAGACCAAAACCTTGACGAGGTATTTGCCATTTTTCTGTGGCAAGACATCAAGCGAGCCAATGCGCGGATCTTCGCCGGCATACAAATCATTGACCATCTGGCGGGCTTCGCGGGTGATTTGGCCTTCGCGTGCAATGGTTTGCAGGGAAAACACCAAAGGCACCGACATCACCGCAAACACAAACAACACCCCAAATCGCAGCGCCGCGGGGGTTTTGGTCATTTGTGGTCGGAAACCATAAAACAGCGCAATGCCCGTGGCCGACAGCGAGATCGCCACCAAGTTGGTGATGAACAAAAAGAACGCCCCACCGGCAATGCGGAAATCAAGGGTCGAGACCCCAAAGCCAATGGCCGCAATTGGCGGCATCAAGGCCGTCGCAATCGCCACCCCAATGATGGTTTCATCCCGTTCCCGCACCACGGCATAGGCACCAGCCACGCCCGAAAAGACCGCGATCAGCAGGTCAAAGAAATTGGGCCGGGTCCGCGCCAAGATTTCGGCGGTGGGTTCTTTCAGCGGCGAGACCAACGACAAAAACCAGGTGGTCAGAAAGGCAATGGCAAAGCCCACAAGCAATGTCATGGCGGATTTGCGCATGCGCCGCCAGCTCAGCAAACTTAGGGAAAAGCCAAACGAGGTGATCGGCCCCATCAAGGGCGACAATAACATGGCCCCGATGACCACGGCCGGCGAGTTGAGCATCATGCCCAAAACCGCAATCGCCGCCGACAAGGCGGTCATGATCAAATAGCGATTGGACGAGCCCGCATTGTCATCAACATGTTCGATGACCGCCACGTGGTCCACACCCCGGCGCGAGCGGGACAAAAAAACATCGAACAGGCGTTCAACCCGACGCAGCCAAAAGTTGGACGCCGCCGATGAGGGCGGTGAGGGTGGTTTCGAATCAGACATCATCCCAAGCCTTATGATCTTTCAGACCTATAGGGCATCGGCCAAACTGACAATCTTTTTTGCAAACCGACCACCCCGTAGCCCTCAAACGCCTTTCCCGCGCGACGCAAACCGGCTAAGTCAGGGCGTATGAGCATTCTGCACACCTTGGGCGGCCGCGGTGACGGCGGGGCCGAAACCTATTTTACCAAACTGGTG
Organism: uncultured Caulobacteraceae bacterium; assembly: GCA_937138625.1. GTDB lineage: Bacteria > Pseudomonadota > Alphaproteobacteria > Caulobacterales > Caulobacteraceae > CAKZPF01. The sequence goes on from CAKZPF010000004.1 coordinate 259,738, forward strand.
GCGGCCCTGCACCGCACCGAAAGCCAATACGCCGTGATCGGACGTCATGATGGCCGCCTGAAGGCCCTCGAGCAGCACAACATTCTGTGCCGCACCCTGCCCTTTGGTGGGCCCGTGGACATTTACAGCTCGACACGGTTGCGGATGCTGGGTCGAAGCTGGCAACCGCGGGCAATGGTGGCCTGGATGCGGCGCGCGGCGCAACATACGCCCAAAGGCCCTTGGGCGCGCATCGGCCGTTTGGGGGGCTATTACAAGCTGTCCTCGTTTCAAGGGTTTGACGGGCTGATTGCCAACACCCGCGACATTCAAGACTACCTGATCCAAGAGGGTGTGCCCGCCAACCGCACCCATTACATCCCCAATTTCGCCCACCTTGATGAATTGCCGCCTGAGCGCCGCAGCGCCCACAATACACCCGAAGACGCGCCCCTGCTGTTGGCGCCCGGCCGTCTGCATGACGCCAAGGCCCATGATGTGGCCATCATCGCTTTGAAGCAGATCCCCGATGCCCATTTGTGGATTGTCGGCACCGGCCCGCTAGAGGCCCAATTGAAAACCCTGGCCGAGACCAAAGGCGTGTCGGACCGAGTGCATTTTCTGGGCTGGCGATCGGACATGGGGGCACTGTATGGCGCGGCGGATGCGGTGGTCTTCCCCTCGCGTTACGAGCCCCTGGGCAATGTGGTGATCGAGGCCTGGATGGCGGGCAAGCCCATCATCGCCGCCAAAAGTGTCGGCCCCCGCAACCTGATTATGCATGGCGATGATGGTCTGTTGTTTCGCATTGATGATGCGGATGAACTCGCGGCCCTAACACGACAGCTGATCAAATCCAAAAACATGCAACAAACCCTGGCGGCCAGTGGTCGCGTGCGCGCCCAAGACCACACCGCCGCGCGCGTCACCCAGGAATGGTTCGCCCTGTTTGATCGCCTGACGAAAGCCGAGGTCTAGGATGTGCGGGATTGCCGGCTGGTCGGGACGCGCCCCCCTCGCCGCCGAGCGTCTGTGGGGCATGAAAGCATCCTTGGCCCATCGCGGCCCCGATGGCATGGGCGACTGGATATCGGGAAACACGGCCCTGGGGCACACGCGTCTGGCGATCATTGACCCGGATCACGGCCAACAGCCCTTGGTGCGCGGGGATGTGGCGCTGGTGGGCAATGGGGAAATCTATAATGATCCCGACCTGCGCAAACTCCTGACGACCCCACCGCCCACGGGATCGGATTTTGAACCCTTGGCCATAACCTTTCAAGGGCCAGAGACCTTTGATCAGCAACGGGGTATGTACACCGCTGCCGTGACCCAAGATGGCAACCTGTGGCTCGCGCGCGACCCCTTTGGCATCAAGCCGCTCTATGTCAGCCAAACGGATGAAGGTCTGGCCTTTGCCTCGGAACCGCGGGCGCTGTTGGCCGGGGGCTTTGCCGAGGCGGACGTGAATCTGAACGCCGCGCACCAAGCCTTGTGTGTGAATTATACCGTCGGCGAGACCACCCTGTGGTCGGGCATCACCCGCCTGCCCCCAGGCGCACGGTGGCATTTCCGAGATGGCGAAGTGATCCATCAAAGACAAATCCCGGCCTGGCCTGAACCCGAGCCCACCCCAAAATCCGAGGACGAAGCCCTTAAGCGCTTTGATGCGATTATGGCCGACAGTGTGGCCGTGCATATGCGCAGCGATGTGCCCTATGGTTTGTTTTTGTCTGGCGGGGTGGATTCAAGCCTCATCGCCACCCTGAGTGCTCGTTTGGCCGGCGAGCCGATCACCACCTTCACCTGCGGGTTTGCCGCAGAAGGCGCCAAGGACGAGCGCGACAAAGCCCGCCGGGTGGCCGAGGCCCTGAACCTGAACCTGCATGAGGTCGAGTTCACCGAAGACGATTTCTGGACCTTGCTGCCCCAAGCCATGTGGGCGCTGGATGATCTGCTGTTGGACCCCGCCTGTTTGCCCACCTTCAAACTGGCCCAAGCCGCCAAGCGGGACATGACCGTAGTGCTGACCGGCGAAGGCGGTGACGAGCTGTTTGCGGGGTATGGTCGCTATCGTCGGGCGCTCAGGCCCTGGTGGTTGGGCGGGCGCATGGCCCAGCCCCAGGGGGCTTTCAAGACCTGTGGCTTTGTCTTGCGCCAGCCCACAGCCCAGGCCCAGCAGGCTTGGCGTCAGGTGGCAGACATGGCCCCGAGCTTTCGCGATCGTTTGCAACAGGCCCAGGCTCGCGATGTGGCCACCTGGCTGCCCAGTGACTTGCTGTTGAAACTCGATCGGATGCTGATGGCCCACAGCCTGGAGGGGCGCACGCCCTTCCTGGACCCCCACGTCGCGGCCTTTGCCCAAAGCCTGCCGCCCGAGATGAAAATCGAGGGCCGCCGGGGCAAGTGGCTGTTGCGGCAATGGCTGGCCAAACATTGCCCGGAAGCCGAGCCGTTCGCAAAAAAACAGGGGTTTACCGTGCCGCTCTATCCATGGCTCGCGGCGAAAAAAGAGATCCTGTCAGAACGCCTGAGCCAAAACCCCTTCATCGCCGAAGTGGCCAAACCCGATGCCGTCAAGGTGTTGATCGACAATATGGGCCGACCCCAAGCCCAAGCGGTTTACAATCTGCTGGGCTATGCCGTCTGGCGGCGCATTCATGAAACCGGCTTGATGCCTGCGGGCTCGGCTTTGGATCTTTTGGATCGCTAGCCGAACCCTTTTTGCTCAACTCAGGCTTTCCTTTGCTCGGCTTAGGCTTTCCAGCGGGCCCAAAGGCTGTCCCACAGACCTTTGGCCTCATGCATCGAGGCCTCCTTGATGTGGCCATAACCACGGATTTGATCCGGCACCGAGGCGATCTCGACCGCCAGCTCGTGGTTATCCGCACTCAAACCCGCCATCAGCTTTTCGACCATCTGACGATAATTGGCAATCAGCTGGCGTTCTTGCTTGCGCTCTTCGGTGTAGCCGAAAATATCCAGCGGTGTGCCCCGCAGGCCTTTCAGTTTCGAAAGCAACGCAAAGCTGTGCTTGGTCCACTCGCCCATTTTGATTTTGCGCGGCAAGCCCGTGTGTTTGTCTTTGGGCGCGAACAGCGGCGGGGCCAGGTGGAAATTCAGCGAGAAATCGCCCTCGAAGTTTTCCTGCAGATATTTCTGGAAACGACCATCGGAATACAACCGGCCGACTTCATACTCATCTTTGTACGCCATCAGTTTGTAAAGATAGATGGCCACGGCCCGGGTCAGATCTTCGGTACCGGTCACGGCTTGCTCGCGTTCGCGAACCTGTTTCACCAGATCCAAATAGCGATTGGCATAGCCCTGGTTTTGATAGGCCACCAGGTCAGCACTGCGGTGGGTGATGATCTCATCAACCGTCATCTCGGACAAGGGCTTCAGGCCCGTTGGCGTTTCCGCCGTCACCGCCAGGCTTGCGGGATCATGGGCCATTTTGCGGCCGATCTCGAAAGCGTTCAGGTTTTGCTCGACGGCCACACCGTTTAGCGTAATGGCCTTGGCCATGGCCCGCGAGCTGACGGGCACCAAACCCCGCTGCCAAGCAAAGCCAAGCATGATCATGTTCGAGAAAATGGTATCGCCCAACAGCACCTCTGCCAAGGTATCAGCTTCGACACCGGCATAGTCTTTGACGGCGCGCTCAAGGCGGCCCTCGAACAGTTCGAGGTCAAAGCGCTTGTCGCGATCCGTGACAAAATCGGCGGTGGGGGTGACGTCTTGGTTGCCGACGGCGCGGGTGACATCGCCATCCACCAGCTTCAGGGCGTCTTGGCCCGCGGCCACTATCAGGTCACAGCCAATCAGAACGTCCGCACCCGCCGGCGGCACGCGCCCACCGGTTTCATGGCCGGCATCAGGGGCGATTTTCACGTGACTAAAGACGGCCCCACCCTTTTGCGCCAGGCCGGTCATGTCGATGACGCTGGCGGACTTGCCATCCACATGGGCCGCCATGCCCAAAATCGAGGCCACCGTGGTCACGCCTGTGCCGCCCACACCGGTAAAGACGATGTTTTGGGTTTTGGTGTGGGTGTCACGGTCCGGCAAGGGGGTGCTGTCGGCCGTCAGGGCCAAGGTGCCTGTCGTCTTCTTGCGGATCTGGCCACCATCGACCGTGACGAACGAGGGGCAGAAGCCGTCAACACAGCTCATGTCCTGGTTACAGGTGGATTGGTTGATCTTGCGCTTGCGGCCCATTTCGGTCTCGATGGGTTCGACGGAAATACAATTCGACACCTTCGAGCAATCGCCGCAGCCCTCACAAACGGCAGGGTTGATCAAGGCCCGCAGGCTGGAGCGCGCCATCAAGCCACGCTTGCGGCGACGGCGTTTTTCCGTTGCGCACACCTGGTCGTAAATGATGACACTGACGCCTTTGGTCTCGCGCAGTTCGCGCTGAATGTGATCGAGATCGCGGCGGTGCTCGATGGGGATCCCGCTGGGGATGCCCTCCACACCTTTGTATTTTTCCGGCTCGTCGGTAACGATGCGGATGGTCTTCACGCCTTCGGCCCGCAGCTGGCTGGCGATCATCGGCACCGTAAAGCCACTTTCCGTAGGCTGACCGCCGGTCATGGCCACCGCATCATTATACAAGATCTTATAGGTGATATTGGTGCCCGCCGCCACGGACGCCCGAATGGCCAACGAGCCTGAGTGCGAATAGGTGCCATCCCCCAAATTGACAAAGACATGGGGCTCAGCGGTGAACGGCGCTTGGCCAATCCACGACACGCCCTCGCCGCCCATCTGGCTGGTCATGTCGGTGCTGCGGTCCATGAAGTTGGCCATGTAATGGCAGCCAATGCCCGCCAAGGCCCGTGAGCCTTCTGGCACGACGGTCGAGGTGTTGTGCGGACAGCCCGAGCAATAAAACGGCCGCCGCAGCTGATCGGTGGCCAGCTCGCTCGAGGCCTTCAGGGATTTTTGCACGTCTTTCAAATAGTGTTGGGCGCGTTCGTCATGCGCCCCGCGCGGCAAGCGGTCAAACAGGGCCTGGGCAATTTCCGGCACCGTCAGCGCGGCGGTTTCTTTCAACAGCGGTTGGCCCTTTTCATCGGTTTTGCCGACAATGGTGGGGCGATCTTTGGCCGGCAGGTCATAAAGCGCAGCGCGCAATTGGTTTTCCACCAGGTTGCGTTTGTGCTCGATGACCAACAGGGCTTCATGGCCCTTGGCAAATTCACGCACGCCTTCGGGCTCCAGCGGCCACGGCATGGCGACCTTATAAATGCTCAGGCCCAGATCGGCGGCCTGCTCGCGGCTCAGGCCCATGGCGGCCAGGGCCTCCTGGACTTCGGTATAGGCTTGGCCCACCGTGACAATCCCCAGGCGACGTTTTTTTGCCGTCAGCACTTCGCGGTCCAAACGGTTGGCGCGGGCAAAGGCGATGGCCGCCGGTAATTTGAATTGACGGTGTCGGATTTCTTTCTCGAGCGGAATGTCATGGGCCCGGATGTGCAGCCCGCCCTCGGGCATGACAAAATCTGTGGGCGTCAAGATCTGCAAGCGATCATCGGCCACATTGATGGTCGAGCCACTGTCCATGGTATCGGCCAAGGCGATCAGCCCCACCCAGGCCCCTGAGAAGCGCGACATGGCATAGCCATAAAGGCCATAGTCCAAGACCTCTTGGATGTCTGTAGGGCTCAGGACCGGGATTTCCGCATCCATATAGGTGAATTCCGATTGGGACGGCAGCGTTGACGACTTACAGCCATGGTCATCGCCGGCCACCGACAGCACGCCCCCGTGGGGCGAGGTGCCCGCCATATTGGCGTGCTTAAAGACGTCACCGGTGCGATCCACGCCAGGGGCCTTGCCGTACCACATGCCAAATACGCCATCGACCGTGGCCTCGGGGAAGACATTGGTTTGTTGCGACCCCCACACGGCGGTGGCACCCAAATCCTCGTTCAGGCCTTCTTTGAAGACAACGTCATGGCTTTTGAGGTGTTTGCCCGCTCGGCGCATTTGCTGATCCAGGCCACCCAAAGGTGAGCCCCGATAGCCAGAGACAAAACCAGCCGTATTCAACCCCGCCGCTTGGTCGCGGCGTTTCTGGTCCAACATCAGGCGTACGAGCGCCTGAATGCCCGTGATGAACACGCGCCCATCCGTGCGCAGATATTTATCTTCCAGGGTGATGTCTTGATGCTGCATGGGGGGATATCCTCGTTTCGCCGTTTCATTATAGGGATTGAGCCCAGAGGTCAAACATGGTCATGTCACAAAATCTTTCAGTCGAGACCAAGGACACACCATGTCAGAAAGCCTGGACGCCATTGATTTGAAAATCCTGGATTTGATACAGCAGGATGCTGGCATTTCTGTGGCAGAAATCGCCGACAAGGTCGGCTTGTCCACATCCCCCTGTTGGCGGCGGATCAAGCGTTTGGAAGAAAGCGGCATTATTCTCAGCCGCGTCACGCGTCTAGATCGGCACAAAATGGGCATGGGCTTTGAGGTCTATGCCACCGTCAAACTCTCCCAACCCAGCAAGGAAAACCTGGAAACTTTCGAAAAAGCGGTGCTGGATTGGCCCGAAATCATTGAATGCGCCGTGGTCTCGGGCGAGGAAGACTATTTCCTGCGCATCATCACCCGCGATATGCACAGCTTCGATAAATTCGTACGCGAAACGGTTTTGTCGTTGGGTCTGGTGTCCAATATTCAATCCCGCATCGTGTTCAGCTCGGTCAAGGATACCACCGCTCTGCCCCTACATGTGATTTCAGACCACGAGGACTAAGCCTCTCGCCACCTGCGCGTTTACGCTCTGTTGACCGCAGGCTGCCAAGGTGCGGTCATGGCTAAGATCTTATTGCTCGACCGGTTTTCCAATTATGGGTTTATGAACATCCATATCAAAAACGCGCATGCGGCGTTTAAGCGGATGGGGCACGAGGCCAAAATCTTCAATATGTCCGATGACTATTTCGAGACCCTGCCGCAAAAATTGGCCGAGGGCTGGGATCTGGTGTTTTCCATCAGTTATTTTGGACATGTGCGCGTCAAGGGCCGCACCATCATGGACATGGGCCAGTGCCCCCATGTGGTCATGCATCTGGATCACCCCTCGTTTTTTTATGATTGGGTCAACGAAACACCCGAAGGCACAATCGTCACCTGGCTGGACGCCAGCCACATTGATTATGTCGAACGCGAATGGGGCCCGAACCGCTTTGCGGCCCAGGCCTGCGTGCCGCCGGGCGGCAACATTGACACACCGCCCACGGATGAAACCCTGGAGCAATTTATAGAACAACGCGACATCCCCATGCTGTTCACTGGCACCTTCCACGGCCCACCGGAACGGCGCTGGCGCACGGAATTCCCCGCCGAGGGTGTGGCCCTGATGGATACGGTGGCCGACATCGCCCTGAGCGCCGAGGAACTGCCCATCCACCAAGCCCTCGATATCGGTGCCCAGGCCTTGGGTTGGGATGCGGACCACCCCATCGTCAAGGCCGTACATCATTATATCTATTTGTTATCGCTTTATATTCATGATCACCGCCGTTACGAGGCCCTGACGGCCCTCAGCCGCGCTGGCGTTCCCGTCCACATTTACGGCAAGGGCTTTGAAAGCCACATGCACCGCTTCCCGGGCTTTCAATATGGGGGCGTGGGCAATTTCTATGAAACCCTGGGGCTGATTCAGCGCAGCCAAATTGTGCTGAACTCCAACACCAATTTTTCCTGGGGCGCGCACGAACGCGTGTTTGCCGCTCAACGCGGCGGAGCCTTGGTGCTGAGCGACACCAGCAAATGGTATCGCGAACATCTAAAGGATGGCGAAAACATCCAGCTTTATCAGTGGCTGGCGCTTGATGAGATGCCCAAAATCGCCCACGACCTGTTGGATGATCCCACGCGCCTGTTCCGCATGGCCCAGGCCGGACGGCGCGAAGCCGACGCCCATCACACCTGGGCTAACCGCCTGCAGGACATTTTGAAACTGGCCGGGATCGCAAGCGCAAACGAACAAGCGGCTTAGCGCGCTCTTGCTGACGGGGCCCTCGCTAGTTTTCCTATGGCAAAAGGGCATAGCCCTCGAGGTCAGACCTACAGCACCTCTAGCGCCACGGCGGTGGCTTCCCCACCCCCGATGCACAGGCTGGCCACGCCACGTTTCAGGCCGTTGGCCTTCAGGGCATGGATCAAGGTGGTCATGATGCGCGCGCCCGAGGCCCCAATGGGATGCCCCAAGGCACAAGCGCCCCCGTGGATGTTCAGTTTGTCGTGGGGAATGTCGAGCTCTTTCATGGCGGCCATGGCCACCACGGCAAAGGCTTCGTTGACCTCCCACAGATCCACGTCCCCAACCGACCAACCGGCCTGATCCAACACCCGCTTCATGGCCGGCACTGGCGCCGTGGTGAACAGCCCGGGCTTTTGCGCATAGGCGCCATGGGCCACAATCCGCGCCTGGGCGTTCAGGCCCATTTTTTCAGCGGTGCTGTGACGGGCCATGACAAAGGCCGAAGCCCCATCGGAAATGGAACTGGCGTTTGCCGCCGTGATGGTGCCATCCTTGGCAAAGGCGGGGCGCAGGTGGGGGATTTTGTCAGGCCGACCCTTTTGCGGTTGTTCATCGGTATCCACCACAATGGTTTCCTTGCGGCCCACCACCTCGACGGAGGTGATTTCCGCTTTGAAGTCCCCGTTTTCGATCGCTTTTTGGGCACGGGTCAGGCTTTCGATGGCAAAGGCGTCCTGGTCTTCGCGGCTGAAGCCATAGGCTTTGGCGGTATCTTCGGCAAACGCCCCCATCAGTTTACCGGGGCTGTAGGCATCCTCCAGCCCATCCATATACATATGATCCACGGTGATGCCGTGGCCAATGCGTTGACCGTTGCGGGCGGTGGGCAACAAATAGGGCGCACCCGTCATGCTTTCCATGCCGCCAGCCACGATCACCTCGGCCGAACCCGCTTTCAGGGTGTCATGGGCCAAAATGGCCGCTTGCATGCCCGAGCCACACATTTTGTTGACCGTTGTAGCCTCGGTGGAAAGCGCAAGGCCCGCGTTCAAAGCCGCCTGGCGCGCAGGGGCCTGCCCCAGACCCGCCGGCAAAACACAGCCCATGAAAATGCGCTCGATTTGGTCAGGCTTGGCACCCGAACGCTCCACGGCGGCCTTCACGGCTTCGGTGCCCAAGGTGGTGGATTTCACCCCGGTGAACACCCCTTGAAAACCGCCCATGGGGGTACGGCTGGCTCCGCAAATGACAATATCGTCGCCTGACGTCATAACGCAATCTCCTTGGAAAACCTGTAGATTAGCTCAGCAGAGCTTGGGTATCGGCAATAAACCCGCCGCCCAGCACCCGTGATTCGATTTCGGTATCATAGAGCACGCAGGCCTGGCCGGGGGCAACCCCCTCCTCGGCGTCCGCGAAAACCACATGGGCGGCACCATCGCGCCATTCCAGGTGCGCGGGCTTGGGCTCGCGCGTTGAACGCACACGCGCCAGCACGGGCTTTTTGACCTCGGCGGCGGCTTGCAGGCTGTCCTCGTCGCCCAGCCAATTGCTTTCTTTCAGGCTCAGCGATTTGGTTAACAGGGCCTCGCGCGGGCCCACGGTCACCGTGTGGCTGTCCGCATCGATATCAATCACGAACACGGGCTCGCCCAAGGCGATGTTCAGCCCCCGGCGCTGGCCGATGGTAAAATTGCCGATGCCTTCATGGGTGCCCAACTCACGGCCATCCAGATGCTTGATGGGCCCTTTGGTGCCACGCACGCCCAATTTGTTGATCAGATTGGTATAATTGCCATCGGGCACAAAGCAAATGTCTTGGCTGTCGGGTTTGTCTGCGACCTCAAGGCCCAATTCGTGGGCCAAGGTGCGCACCACAGTTTTTGGCATACCGCCCAGGGGAAAGCGCACCTCATCCAGTTGTTGGGGCGTGGTGGCGAACAAGAAGTAACTTTGATCCCGCGTGTCATCAACGGCGCGGTGCAATTCGGCGCGCTTGGCCCCTTGTTCGCGGCGCACATAATGACCCGTGGCCAAGGCCGCCGCCCCCAGCTCCTTAGCCAATTGGTTCAGGTCACGGAACTTAACGGTCTGATTGCAGCGAATACAGGGAATGGGGGTTTCGCCAGCGGTGTAGGTCTTCACAAAATCCTGGATGACGTCATCGTGGAATTTGCTTTCAAAATCCAACACATAATGCGGAATGCCCAGTTTGTCGGCGGCCTGACGGGCATCGTAGATATCTTGGCCCGCACAACAGGCGCCTTTCTTTTTGGCGGCCCCACCATGATCATATAATTGCATGGTGACGCCCACGACATCAAAACCCGCCAATTTCAGCAGACCCGCCGTCACCGAGCTGTCCACACCCCCCGACATGGCCGCCATCACCCGCGTGCCCGGCATTAGGCCCACGCAGGCGTGATGAACGGCCTCGAGGGCCATGGTCATCTCAGCCGAGCGTATGTTCGTCATATCCATGGGGCTGGATATACAGAAATGCTAGGAAAAAGTCGAGATGTTCTGACGCCCCCGCGCGCCAGATCACAACACTGTTACAGGTAGTCCAGCAAACTGGTGCGCTGCAGCATGGAAAAGGCCTGGGCCGACGCCTGCATAGTGGTTTGGGCCAACTGCAAATTGGTGGCCGCCTCGGCCATATCGGCGTCCGTCATTTTGCCGATCAGCTCGTTCAAAGTGATCAGGCGATCTTCTTGGCGATTGATGGCGTTTTCCACCCGGTTTTGCACCGCCCCGTTTTTGGCCTCGACCGTGGTCAGGCCCGAGATAATGTCCGGCAAGTTTTGCAACTGGGTGCGCAGCTCGTTCATGTGGGCTTCGGTCAGATCACCGGTCAGATCCCCATTGGCCGTGGCATAATCTTTCAGCGTTTTAAATGCGCTATAAAGATCCGAGGCAATGTCTTCTTTGGCGCGCAGACCATAGGACACCGTCACCCCGTCATCGATACGGGTGGCTTGGACCAGATTGTCGTTGACAAAGGCATCATCCGATGCGGTCAAGGCCGATAATTCTTCAAGGTTCTGTACAGATACCGGTGGTGTGTCTGTGCGCCCGCCCCCGAACAGATACTTACCGCCAAAATTGGTGTTCAAGACCGATGTGGCGCGCTGAAACGCGGATTCGGCTTGCTCCATCATGGCCGTGCCCTTGCCGCTTGCGACCGCTTCCATCATGGCTTGGCGCAGGTCTTGGGCCACCTGGGTGATCTCTTTCAAAGCCAGAGCCTGGGCATCCAGTTCAGATTTCAGTTTGGTGGCGGTGTTGGCATAGCTTTGGTAACGGTCACGGGTGGCCATGGTGGCCACCGCCACGTGCGCATCCCGGCCATGATCACCAAGGTTGGTGGCCTTCTTGCCCGATGACACCTGCATCTGGGCTTCGTTGAATTTCATTTGCGCATTCATAATCTGAAACATCAGATTCTGATTGGCATTAAATGATGAGATGCGTGTCATAGCCTATTCTCTTTCCATAGCTTTCCCAGGTCCACTACACAGATCGGATTAAGGTATCGTACATTTCACGAGCCGCTTGAATGACCCGGGCATTGGCCGAAAAGGCCTGCTGGTAAATGGTCATTTTGATCAGCTCTTCATCCATATTGACACCTTCGACCGCACTGCGGCGGGTGGCCACTTCGGTTTTCACGGCTTGGGCGGTGTCGCGGGTTTGGCCCTCGGCGGCGGCGCGACGGCCCAACTCACCGGCAAATGATGAGGCCCGTTCCGCCAAAGTGATGGTCTGGATGTTGCGCGCATTCAGAGCGTTTTGCAGCTCCAAGGCCCCACGCCCATCCCCAGGCGAAAGGATGCGGCCATTGGTTGTGGTGGTGCTGGTGATGTTGACCTTGGCAAGCGACAGCAAATTGGCATCCAGCGAAATGTCATCACGCAGGCTCAGGGCCCCGGCCCGCATGGCCTTGGGCGCGTCACCTATGCCGAACATTTGCGTGAAGGACAGCCCCGTACCCCCCCGGTCGGTTTCATCATATTGCACACCAAGGCGCGCATTGGGATAGGCCGCCGTGTTGGTCATAACCATTTGCCCATCGCTGTCGAGCGAGAAGGTCATAAAGGCCCCAAGCCCCGTGGTGACGTCATTGAGGTCAGACAAGATATCATTGATGGTGGTGCCGCTGACCGTATAGGTGACATCCCGCAGCAAACCGCTGCGTTCGTCATACACACTGAAGGCTATTTCATCACCAGCCGTCATGTTGTGATTTTCTGTGCCCGCCAAACCGGTCTCAAAAAACGTTGGCCGGTTCGATTGGATCAACTCATTCAGGCCAAAAAAGTGGGCGAACCCGCGCCCGGCTCGGTCGGCTGGGTCTGTGGCGTCTTGCATAAAGACCGGACCACTGGTGCTGGCGGTGGCGGAAACGGTCAACTGACCACCAGAAAAGCTGGCGCTGCCGAAAGTGCCCAGCGCGGTGTTCAAGGCACTGACAAAATCCGCAACGGTTGCGGACGTACCGAAACTGGTGGTGGTGGTGCTGTCCACAGTGACCGTACCGGCGTCAAAGTCGATATCCACACGGCGAGCCATCAGCCCGTCAGCATCGGAAATCGCCACCGTGGCATCGCCGGTAAAATTCAACAGGTCCGTGCCAACCAGTCCGGTATTCCGACCCGTCAGGGCTTGGGCCGGGGGCACAGCCGCGTTGTCCGCGTGTACAGCATTGATTTGATCAGCCAGCTGCGCGGCCAAATCCCCCATATCGCTGGCCAGTTCCGGCAAGTGGGCATCCCGCAAGTCCAACAGAGCGCGCAATTCGCCGTGCTGAATGTGACCGGCAAAATCAGCCGCCGCCCCATCCGAACCCCGTGTGATGGTGATGCTGTCAAACGAGGAGGCCGCCGTGACACGCCCCCGAGCGGTATAGGATAAGGTCGCCGCACTTTCGTTGGCCAGCAGCACCCCGTCGGTGGTGCGCACAATCACGCCAGAGTTTTCTGTATGTTCAACGCGAATATCAATGTATTGCGCCAATTCATCGAGCACCTGATCCAGCTGCCCCTCAGATCCAGACGAGTCCGCCCCGGCCACACTGGTGCGCAGGATTTCACCATTGAGGTTGGCGGTCTCTGTCAGCAGCTCGTTCACCCTGGCAACGGCGGTCACCAGTTGCTTGTCTGCATCCCCGCGCAGGGTTTGAATTTCTTCCGATAGCCTTGCAAACTCCACCAGCAGATCCTCGACATCACCCACAATCGAGCGCCGCATGGTGATCGAGGCAGCCTCGGTGGTGGCCGTACCAAAGGCCGAAAACACCGAGTTGATACGCCCGAACAGCGATGAGGGCTCGGAAGGGTCACCAAACCCCGCTTGCAAACGGTCAAGGGATTTGGCCACAATATCAGCAGCCTCGAATTTCGAAGCGGCGGTCAAGCTCGCCGCTTGCAAATACTGGTCGGCAGCACGGTGAATACGCGCCACACTGACGCCGGCGCTGCGCCCACCAATGGAGGTGTTTTGCAGCTCGACTTCTTTACGCACATATCCAGGCGTGTTCACATTCGAGATGTTGTCCGAGACATTGCGCAGAACCACCTGGTTGGTGATCAATCCTGACAGACCGTTATTCAGAACCCCGGTAATGGACATCAGCGCACCTCGTGTTCAATGGCAGGCTTAGGTGGGCAAAGGCGATCTGCTGGATCGGCAGCTGTTGCCGAGCATAGCCTTAATTTTGTATGACCTAATATATACAAGCCATTGTTTTTCATGTTCTTACCTTCATATCGCGATCAATCGCCCCTATAAGGTCGCAAGAAGAGTGCCAAAGGAATGAGAGCGCAAGTCTAAGCTGAATTCAGCAGGCAAACTGGAAAACGGTCTGTACCCAGTTTTGGCGCACGATACATATAATGGGCTGCACTCTACTCGCATTGGTCACCGGGCTTGGGTTGATGATGGCATCCGTGCGGGTAAAGGCGCGTGGTCGTTTGCGTCAGTCATGTGTGATGAGGGGCAACCGCACCTTCTTATCGGCAAAAAGGCTAGGCAAAAAGCGCGGGGACCTGGGCGAATTTGCCGACACCGAGCTGAAAAATGGTTAATCAGCGTACCCATATTTTATCTATATTTCTGCGCTTTAGGTGGTTAATTCAAACTGGCACCTCTTTTGCCATATCCATGCCAAGCCCACCGGGTATGGGGCAGACAAAAACGATAACGAGGACGCCGTGAACACATCATTGACAGACATCTTGGCCCCCAAAGCCAACCTGTCGGCCGAGCCGAGCCGCACCAAATCTGTATCTTCGGATTTGCGCGCTGGCCAAGAATTTCATCATGATACGTTCCAAGATCATTTGCGCGCAGAGCATACCACCAAACCAGATCCCCGCCCGCATGACGACCACTATGATGATCACCATCGTGACGCCGCGTCGCATGATCATGATGAACCTCATGAGGATGAGGACGATCGAGATAAAGCGCGCGATGGCGACGCCAAGGCCACACACACACCCTCAGAGACAACCGCGACTGGAAAAGGCCTGAACACGGCCTCGACGCCCGAGAGCAAATTGACAGGTGAGCCCTCCTTGGCTCCCATTGGACCACAGGCGGACACCACCGTCTCAACCCAAGCTCAACACGCAAACTCAGATGTTGCCCCAGGTCAGGCCAGCGCCCCTTCAGACAAGAGTTCAAATGTGACCTCGGGTGCTGAGGCGGGCTCAAAAGCTTTGGGCGCGGGGGCTTCAGAAACACCAAAGACGTCTGCGCCAGAGGCCAAGACGGATGTCACCCAACTTGCGAATATGGTGGGGTCTTCATCACCTGAGGGTATAGGTGCAGTGACCAGCACAGCCCCAGGTGATGAAGCCTTGGCACAAGGTCAAATGGCAGGGGTCTTGGGCACGGGCACCGCAGCCGAAGGCGACGGGTTGATCGCCTCGAAATTGGCCAATCATGCAGCAAGCCTGAACGCCAAGGCCGCCGCGCAAGCCGCCCAAGGGGCATCTGCATCTGGGCAAAACGGGGGCCCGGCACAACCCCAAACGGGCGCGGAGACCACATCCACCACCAATGCCCAATCCGATGGCAACAGCGGCCAAAGTTCCAGCCAAGGCTCTGGTCAAGGTTCTGGTCAAAATCTGTTCGGGAGCTCTGCCCCTCAATCCACGGCCACACCTTCTGGACAGACCACACAGCTTCCCGATCCCAACAAGCCACAAGATGCCAACCAAAATGGCAAACCGGGACTGGAGATGGGCGCAACCGCCCATGGGGCCAAATCGGCCGAGGCCCAAGCCCGCGCCCAAGCCGCACGCCATGATCATCATGCGCGTCTGCGGGCCGAGACCTTAACGCAACTGGCGGTAAAAATTGCCAAGCGCTTTGAAGGCCAAAACACCACTTTCAACATTCGCCTTGACCCTGCCGAGCTTGGACGTGTGAACGTGCAACTGCGGGTGAACTCGGCCAAAAAAGTCGAACTGAAAATGATGGCGGAAAAGCCAGAAACCCTGAGCGCTTTGAACGCCCGCGCCCAAGAACTTGAGGCAACGCTTAAGGAAATGGGCTTTGACTTTGAAGACGGCGGGCTAACGTTCGAAGCCCCCAATCCAGAAACACAACGTGAATTCGCGCGCGAGCGCTTTAAGTCTATGAACATTTCCGTGCCCGTCCAGGAGCTTAATATGAATATATTAGAACCTGAGCAAACCGGGCTGATGCGCGTTTATGGCTTTGAGCTGACGGCGCGCCCCCCCAAAGAATTAAGAATATAAGGGTCACCTGATATGACAACCTCTGCCCTGGCCAGTGCCACCAGTTCTGACAACTCCACACGCCAAGCCACACAGCAAAAGCGGCTGACGGAAAACTTTGATACCTTCCTGACTCTGCTGACGGCGCAGTTGCAAAACCAAGACCCGCTCGAGCCTCTAAAGGCCAACGAGTTCACCCAGCAGTTGGTACAATTCTCAAGCGTGGAACAAGCGCTTGAAACCAACAAGCTTCTGGGCCAATTGGTCGAGGCCTCTGGTGCCGACAGCTTGACGCCCTTGGTGGGCTATATTGGCAAAACCGTGGCCGCTGAGGGTGATGCCATGGCCCTGAAAGACAGCCAAGCGCAATGGCGCTATCAGCTTGAATACCCGGCGAAATCTGTCGAATTGCGCGTGTTGGATGACCTGGGCCGTACGGTATACAGCCAAGAGGGCCAGACCACGAACAATCTGCATGAATTTAAATGGGATGGAAAAACCACTGACGGTAACCAATTGGAAGATGGTGGTGTGTATCGTTTGCAAGTGATCGCCGCCGATAGCAGCGGCAAAAGCATTGATGCCAGCACACAGATTGTGGGCCCCGTGCGCGCGATCGAAAGTGGCCAAGACGGTGCTGAATTGGTGCTGGATGGCGCCAAGGCCAAACGCGAACAGTTGGTTGGCGTGATCGGATAAAGGTTTGTGGCTGTCAGGGCCACACAAAACAAACACTGGGACATTGGCAAAGCCGGATGTCCGCCGCCCGTCGGCAACAGTCTAGAGAAATGCTCTCCACAAACACATGATAATAACGGAGCGAAAGTATGAGTATCAACGGATCGATGCTATCTGGGGTGTCAGGTTTGAAAGCCAACTCAACGGCGTTGGCAGTCATTTCGGACAACATTTCAAACGTCAACACCGTGGCCTATAAGCGCTCGCGTGCCAATTTCCAAACCTTGGTCACGACCGAAGCCCGCCAGGGCAGCTACAACTCGGGTGGTGTGCTGTCCACCAACCACGCCTTTGTCAGCGGGCAAGGTCTGTTGCAACGCACCGAAAGCTCCACGGACCTAGGGATCTCGGGCAATGGCTTTTTTGTGGTCTCGGAACAAGGCGGCACGCTAACCACTGCCGACGCCCGTTATTTCACACGTGCCGGTTCCTTTAATGTGGAAAAAGATGGCTACCTGCAAAACTCAGCAGGCTTTTATCTGCTGGGTTGGGAACTGGATGAAGATGGTGTGGTGGATATTGATCCGTCGTCCTTGACCGATTTGGTGCCCATTAACGTGGGCAATATTGGCGGGACTGCCGAGGCCACGACCTCGGTGACCTTCAACGCCAACTTGCAATCCAGCCAAACCGTATCGGCCGAGGCCGCCACTTATGATGCCACAGACTCAACGGCCAACATGGCCTCGGGCAGTGTCACGCCGGACTTTGAACGCTCGATGGAAATCATCGACTCCATGGGGGGCAAGCGGACCATCTATTATTCGTTCCTGAAAACCAGCACGCCCAACCAATGGAACGCCGAGGTCTATGTCTCGCCGTCCACTGATATCGAAACCGGCACTGGTCTTGTGAACGGCCAAATTGCCACCGGTACCGTGGCCTTTACCTCGGACGGGCGCCTGGACACCACCAACACCACACTGCCCTCGTCGGTGACCTTTTTGCCTTCATCGACCGCTGCTGTGACCGGCAGCCAAATCAAATGGGCCACTGCAGCCGGCCTTTCTGGTCAAACCCTGAGCATGAACATTGGCTCGGCGACCTCGACAAGCGGTCTGACACAGTTCGACAGTCCCTCGAACCTGCTCTCCACCAGCAGCAACGGGAGCACCTTTGGCAACTTGTCAAACGTAGAAATCGATGAAGAGGGTTACGTCACCGCCCTGTTTGATAACGGGGAGTCGCGACGGCTTTATAAAGTGCCCGTGGCCACATTCCCCAGTGCGGACAACCTGACCCTGCAAAGTGGGAACGTTTATGGGGTATCGGCCCAATCCGGGACCTTTACGCTGAAAGAAGCCGGCTCGGCCGGGGCCGGGGCCATTGCGCCCGCAACGCTTGAGGCCTCGACCGTGGACCTGTCTACCGAGTTCACCAACATGATCACCGTGCAGCGGGCCTATTCAGCCGCCTCCAAGATCATCACGACTTCAGATGAAATGATGGAAGAGTTGATCCGCATGAAACGGTAATCGGTAACTCCTGATTTAATACAAAACCCCATCCCGCCCTGGTTAACAAATCATGGGCGGGATATTTTTGTTTTTCTTTTTTTTATTTACTTTATTTTTACCAGTTTGCTTAGCCGTTTTTTAAAGGCACGCTGTTATTGTGGATACCGTAGACGCAACGAGGAAACGGTTCCATGACAGCAACCCAAACCCAAACGAGAGAAAATCTCCCGATTGGGCCCGATGGCACCCCCCTACGGCTCGAGGATCTGCCTCCGGCCGATACGGTTCGCTGGGTGGTGCGACGCAAGGCCCAAGTTGTCGCGGCGGTTCGCGGCGGGCTTTTGACCTTGGAAGAGGCCTGCAACCGCTATCGACTAACGGTCGAAGAATTCCTGACATGGCAACGGTCGCTGGATAATCATGGCATTGCGGGGTTGCGCACCACAAAATGCCAGAGTTATCGGAACCGATAAACGTCACAACACGGTTCGCACGAACGTCGGCTTCCTCGGGCCGACGTTTTTCTTTTGCTAAATGCTATGATTTTTTAGCGCCCTAGACCCATCACCTCAGAACGCCACCGAAGCCCACCACCAGGCCAAACCGGCAAAAATTACCCCCATCTTAAGACCTTGTTTACGAGCTGTTGGGTAATTTCTGCCCAGTGGTAGTGAAATCAGCAGGGTCATAGTGGCAAGCGTAACCGAGTTTATCCGGCATTTTGGCATCCTGCGCCTGGTGGCCATTTTGGGCGTCACCGCAGGCGTAGCCGCCATGCTGTTTGGTATTCTGGTGGGCTTTGGCACCCCGGGGATGTCGCTGCTGTATGCCAATTTGGATATGCGTGAAGCGGGTGCCGTCACCGAGCGCCTGGATCAAGCCGGCATCCAATATGAACTGAAGGGCGATGGCTCAACCATCATGGTCGAGCGCGACAAGGTTTTGTCCGCCCGTGTGATGCTGTCGGCCGAAGGCCTGCCCACCTCCGGTTCTGTTGGCTATGAACTGTTTGATAAAACAGACAGTTTTGGTCAGACCGAGATGGTGCAAAACCTGAACCGTGTACGCGCCCTCGAGGGTGAACTCGCCCGCACCATTCGCTCCATTCGCGGGGTCACCGGTGCGCGGGTGCACTTGGTATTGCCGCAACGGCGTTTGTTCGATAGCCAATCTGAGGCAGCCACGGCCTCAATTGTTGTGGGTCTGGCAGGCCAAGGCCTGACCACGCAGCAAGTCAGTGCCATGCGCAATTTGGTCTCGGGCGCGACCCCCGGCCTTAGCCCCAGCAAAGTGGTGATCTTGGACGAAAAGGGCCGCATGCTGTCATCAGGCCTGGATGACGGCCAAGACGGTGCCCTTGCCGGCATGGTCGATGACCGCGAAGCTGCCATGCAAGATCGCATTCGCGCCCAAGTTCTGGACATTGTTGAAAACATCACCGGCCCTGGCAAAGCCAAGGTCCAGGTCGCCGTGGACATGGACTTCAACAGAATTTCGCAAACCTCTGAAATCTATGACCCTGACGGGCAAGTGGTGCGTTCACAACAAAGCATCACTGCCGAGGATCAAGATAGCGAAGGCGGCAATGGTGGCCCCGTGACCGCAGGTGCCAATATCCCCGAAGGGGCGCTGGGGGCCAATGGCGGCCAAGCGGCACTGTCCAATTCGGCCCGCACCGAAGAAACCATCAATTACGAAATTTCAAAAACCACCAAAACCGAACTGAAAGAAAGCGGCACCATTCAGCGGCTGTCGATCGCGGTGGCTGTGGATGGGGCCACCAGTGGAACCGGAGAAAATGCCGAATACACCCCGCGCTCGGCCGAAGAAATGCAGCAAATCGAGAACTTGGTGCGCACGGCCGTTGGCTTTGACGAAGATCGTGGCGACCAAATCAGTGTGGTCAATGTCCGCTTCGCCAGCTTGGATGTGGAGCCCGTCTCCGAAGAAGAGCCGGGCCTCCTGGATGGTTTCAACAAAAACGACATCATGCGCGCCGTGGAGCTGGGCATTCTCAGCTTGATGGCCATCATTTTGATCTTCACCGTCCTGCGACCCTTGCTGAAGGGCTTGGCCAATCCTGTCATTGGCGTCTCAGGCGGAGACGGCACCGCTGCCTTGGCAGCCCCGGGTGGCGGCAATCTGCAAGCCATTGCCGGACCACAAGGGGGTGGCACCACTCCGCAAGCCTCGGCCGAACAAGCCCCACCAACACCTGCTGAACCCCTGCCCCCGCCACCACCGTCCGCCCTCGAGAAAGACATTGAGGTTGCCAAGGTGGAAGGCCTGGTGAAAGCGGCCTCGGTCAATAAGGTGGCTGAATACGTAAAAGAAAACCCACAAAAGAGCGTCGCCATTATGCGCAGCTGGCTCCATAAGGATGACTTCTAATGTCAGCACTCCGTGGACGAGGAAAAAAACAGGTCAGTGACATCAAGGACATGTCCGGGCCCGACAAAGCGGCCGTGATCTTGTTGACACTTGGTAACACCGAGCATGAGCTGTGGAACCACTTGGATGAAGAGGAGATCAAGGAGATCTCGCTCTCGATGTCCAATCTGGGCACAGTGGCCAACCATGTGGTCGAAGAGCTGCTGAAAGAGTTTGTTACCGGCGTGGCCTCAGGCGGGACCATTATGGGGACCTATGAAGACACCCAGCGCCTGTTGATGTCCTTCCTGCCCGAAGACCAAGTCGAAGGCGTGATGGAAGAAATTCGCGGTCCCGCCGGCCGCACCATGTGGGACAAGCTGGGCAATGTTTCCGAAGGCGTTTTGGCCAGCTATTTGAAAAACGAGTACCCGCAGACGGTCGCTGTGGTGTTGTCCAAGGTCAAAACCGATCACGCCGCCCGTGTGCTGTCGGCTCTGCCTGAAGAATTCGCCATCGAGTGTGTTTTGCGCATGTTGCGCATGGAGCCCGTGCAGCGCGATATCTTGGATAAAATCGAACAGACCTTGCGCAACGAGTTCATGTCCAACCTGGCGCGCACTTCCAAACGCGACAGCCACGAACACATGGCTGAAATTTTCAACAACTTCGACCGTCAAACCGAAGGGCGCTTCCTCACCTCGCTCGAGGAACGCAACCGCGATGCCGCCGAGCGCATTCGCGGCCTGATGTTCGTCTTCGAAGATTTGGGCAAACTGGATCCGGCGTCGGTGCAAACCCTTTTGCGGGCCGTCGACAAAAGTCAGATGGCGTTGGCGCTCAAGGGGGCCTCCGACGGCCTCAAGGATTTGTTTTTCTCAAACATGTCCGAACGCGCCGCCAAGATCTTGCGCGAAGATATGGAGGGCATGGGCCCCGTGCGCCTGAAGGATGTGGATGCGGCTCAGTCCAACATGGTCAATTTGGCCAAGGATTTGGCGGCTAAGGGTGAAATTATGCTGGCTGGCTCCGGCGGTGATGACGAGTTGGTGTACTGATGACGACCTCAACGCCCCGCAAATTTATGTTCGAGACCGAATTTGACAAAAAAGGTCAAATCATTCGGGCGCACAACTATCGCAGCACCTTCACCAAAGACGAGGTAGAGGCCGAAAAGGCAGCGGCCTATCAAGAAGGGGCCCAAGACACCGTCGCCCAAGCCGAAGCTGAATTGTTGAAGGCGCTGAGCCGTACCGCCAAGGCCCTAGAAAACAGCCTGGCACAAGAGGCGCAACGCTTGCGGGAAAATGTATGCACCATGGCGCTGATCATTGGCAAACAGCTGTCCGCCAATGCCCTGGAAAAGTTCCCCGAACATGTTGTTGAAAAACTGATCAGCACCACCGTCCAAGAGCTGCGCACCGCCCCCCATGTGGTCGTGACGGTACCCAGCGCAGACGAAGACAAAATCCGTCCACGTGTCGAGATGTTGGCCAGCCAGCATGGTTTTGAGGGAAATGTCTTGGTCAAGGGTCTGCCCAATATGCGCACCGCGCAATGCACCATCGACTGGGGCCAAGGCAGTGCGCATTTCGACCCGCATGACATTGAAAGCCAGGTCATCGCACTGGTCAAATCTCATCTTCAATATCAGGCCGAAAATGGTCCCGACACCGAGCAGGAGCCCCCACAATGACATCCGACGAAACCCCTCCAGAAAACGCTGACCAAGGCGGCGAGGACATTGTCGCCGGAGGCAACGAAGGCGCCCCTCCGCCACCCAAGGCGGATGTGCCGCTTGAAGAATTTGAAAAAACAGATGACGCGGATCTATCCGAAGATGGCGACGAAGAACAAACCAAAAGCGCCACGGATCTGGCCCCTGTTTATGACGTGCCGGTGCACATCTCGGCGGTCCTGGGCAAGACCGAAGTGAATGTGGCCTCTTTGATGAAGCTCTCGAAGGGATCGGTCCTCGAGCTTGATCGTAAGGTCGGCGAAGCCATCGATATCTATGTGAACAACCGCCTGGTCGCCCGTGGCGAGGTGGTCATCGTTGAAGATCGGCTTGGAGTGACCATGACCGAAATTATTAAAGATGGCGGCGCCGTCTAAAGGAATGAGCAAGGAGTAATATGATGCGCTTAATGATTGTCGGACCGCTGAGTGGCCAAATGACCCAGGCGGTGAAAATTGCCATCGATAACGGGGCCAAGGTGGCCCATGTGGACACCATCTCTAAGGCCACATCGGCCTTGCGCTCAGGCCAAGGGGCCGACCTGTTGATGGTGGATGCGAGCCTGGATATTCACGAGCTGATCCGCGCCAATGAATCCGAGCGTATACTGGTGCCGGTGGTGGCCTGTGGTGTGGACACTGATGCCAAGAGTGCCGCGGCCGCCATTCGCGCCGGGGCCAAAGAGTTCATTCCCCTGCCCCCGGATGCCGAGTTGATCGCCGCCGTCTTGGCAGCCGTTTCCGACGACGAACGGCCCATGGTGGCCCGTGATCCGGCCATGCAATCGGTGCTGAAACTGGCCGACCAGATTGCGCCCTCCGAAGCCTCGATCCTGATCACCGGGGAAAGCGGTGTCGGTAAAGAGGTGATGGCGCGCTATGTGCACAAGCACTCTAAGCGCAAGGACAAACCGTTCATTTCCGTCAACTGTGCGGCCATCCCGGACAACCTATTGGAATCTGAACTGTTCGGTCATGAAAAAGGCGCCTTTACCGGTGCCGTGGCCCGCCGCGTCGGTAAGTTTGAAGAGGCCAACGGCGGCACCCTGCTGCTGGACGAGATCTCGGAAATGGATGCCCGCCTGCAGGCCAAACTGCTGCGCGCCATCCAAGAGCGTGAAATTGACCGCGTGGGTGGGGCAGCGCCCGTGAAGGTGGACATCCGCATTCTCGCCACCTCAAACCGCGATCTGGCCAAAGCTGTACAGGATGGCGAGTTCCGCGAAGACTTGCTCTATCGCTTAAACGTCGTGAACCTGCGCCTGCCAAGCTTGCGTGAACGCCCCCAAGACATCCTGGCGCTGGCCGATTTCTTTGTGAAAAAATATGCCGAGGTCAACGGCACCCAAGCCAAGGCCCTGTCGGAAACGGCCCGCCAGCGGGTTCTGGATTACGCTTGGCCCGGCAACGTTCGTGAGCTTGAAAACGCCATGCACCGCGCGGTTCTGTTGGCTACGGACGCCGAAATCGACGAAGCCGCTATCCGCCTGCCGGATGGCACCGCCATCGCTGACAGTGGCCAGGTGGGCATCACAGGTGCCCCGTCCGTGGCTAGCCAAGCCGCAGAGGCCGCCGAGCACGCCGTGCGCAATTTTGTAGGCCGCACGGTTTCGGATGTCGAACAAGATCTGATCTTGAAAACCCTGGAACACTGCTTGGGCAACCGTACCCATGCGGCCAACATTTTGGGCATTTCCATTCGCACACTGCGCAACAAGCTGAAGGAATACAACGAAAAAGGCGTCGATGTGCCGGCCCCTATGGGCTCGTCGTCTTCGTCCTCCAGCGCGGCGTGATCATCACGAGAAGGGTGTAACCATCCATGGCGGACACAGCCACCAGCACGCCTGATCCCCCACCCGGGATGACGTTCGCCAAATTCTGGCGCGCGGCGCGCCGTGGCGATGTGGCCATGGCCGTTGGTCTGGCGTGCATTGTGGTCATGTTGATTCTGCCGCTGCCGCCATTTTTGCTGGACTTCTTGCTGGCCATTTCCATCACCGGCAGTGTGCTGATTTTGATGACGTCCTTGTTCTTGAAAAAGACCGTCGACTTTTCGGCCTTCCCGGCCATCCTGTTGATCGCCACCCTGTTTCGTCTGGGCCTGAACATCGCCACCACCCGGTTGATTTTGTCCGAAGGCCACAATGGCGGCGAGGCCGCGGGGAAAGTGATTTCCACCTTCGGCAGCCTGATGATGCAGGGCAACTATGTCATCGGGATCATTGTTTTTATCATCCTGGTGATCATCAATTTTGTGGTCATCACCAAAGGCTCAACCCGGATCGCCGAGGTGGCGGCCCGCTTCACCCTTGACAGTTTGCCCGGTAAACAAATGGCCATTGACGCCGACCTATCGTCAGGGCTCCTGACCGAAGAGGAAGCCAAAGCGAAGCGTAAAGAGCTTGAGGCCGAGTCCAACTTTTTCGGGGCCATGGATGGGGCCTCGAAATTTGTGCGGGGGGATGCGGTTGCGGGCATCATCATCACCTCGGTCAACATCATTGGCGGCATCATCATTGGTGTCGCCCAGATGGAACTGACACTCGGACAAGCCGCTCAAAGCTATACCATTCTGACCGTGGGTGATGGCTTGGTCAGTCAAATCCCGGCTCTGATCATCTCCATCGGCGCGGGTTTGTTGGTCTCGAAAGCGGGCCTTGATGAGAGCCCGGACAAGGCCATCGTCAGACAGCTAGGTAAAAATCCCATGGTGTTGGGTGTGGTTTCAGGGGCGGCGGCCATCATGGGCATTTTGCCCGGTATGCCGATGATCCCCTTTGGCCTGTTGGCGGTGGGCGCGGGCATGCTGGCCCTGCGAGAAGCCAAAGTTAAGGAGATCGAAGAGACCGAAAGCGCACTGCCAGATACTGAAGATGAGAGCACCGAGCCCCCCGAAGAAACCATCCAAGACATGTTGGCCATCGATGATATCCGCATCGAGGTGGGCTATAATTTGATGCCGTTGCTGAACGATGTGGATGGTAGAAAACTCACGGATCAGATCAAGGCTTTGCGCAAACAAATGGCCTCAGACATGGGTGTGATCATGCCGACCGTGCGGGTGCTGGACAACCTGCGCAACGAAGCCGATGAGTACATCCTGCGCATCAAAGAAATCGAAGCCGGCAAGGGCCGCATCAAATATGGGTATCTGCTGGCCATGTCCGATGTGGGTGCCGGCGAAATTGACCTGCCCGGCGAACGCACCAAGGAACCTGCCTTTGGCCTGCCGGCGGTTTGGATCGAACACGCCCTGAAAGAAGAGGCCATGTTCCGGGGCTATACGGTGGTCGACAGTGTCACCGTCCTGGTCACCCACCTGACGGAAATTCTGAAAGATTATATGCCCGAGCTTTTGGATTATTCCGAGTTGCAAAAGCTGCTGCGGGATTTGCCGGATGATCACAAAAAGCTGGTGGAAGACATGGTGCCCAACCAAATCTCGGCCACCGGCATTCAGCGCGTTTTGCAAAACCTGCTGAAAGAGCGGGTATCGATCCGGGATCTGCCCAGTATCCTTGAAGGCATTTCCGAGGCCGTCGGCCACACCCACAACATCACCTTCATCACCGAACATGTGCGTGGCAAGCTGGCCCGTCAGCTGTGCAGCAGCAATCTGAACGCCGATGGTATGTTGCCCATCCTGACCCTGTCGCCAGAGTGGGAACAGATCTTTGCTGAAAGCCTGGTGGGGGATGGTGAAGAAAAACAGCTGGCCATGCCGCCAAGCGATCTACAGCGCTTTATCAATTCCGTACGTGACAGCTTCGCCGAAGCGGCCCAAATGATGGAAACGCCGGTGCTGCTGACCAGCCCCATGGTGCGGCCCTATGTGCGCTCGTTGGTCGAACGCTTCCGTTCGCAAACCGTGGTGATGTCGCAAAACGAAGTGCACCCCAAGGTGCGTCTGAAAACGCTTGGGCAGATCTGATTGGGACATAGATAAGGGATAACTAAATTTTATGCGCGTCAAAGCCTTCACCGCCAAAACAATGACCGCCGCCTTGCGGGCCGTGAAGCGCGAGATGGGCGAAGACGCCATCATTCTGTCCACTTGGCAACGCAAGCATGGTGTTGAAGTGCGCGCCGCCATCGAGCCCGAGCGCATGACCTCGGCCGAGACCCGCGAGCATATGGCCGCGCAACAGGTCTTTAATGACACCCTGCTAAGCCAACAGGCCTACGCGGCCCCGACGCCGTCCATACCCCCCGAGGCCACTCCCGAGCCAAGCGGCCTGTTCACGAGCCGTCTGCGCGACAAAGCTTTTCCCATCGAACTGGTGCGCACCCTGTGCGCCGGCGACATCAGCGATTACCAAACCGCTGTCGAGGCCGTGGAACAGCACTTTGCCTTTTGCCCGTTGACGCGGCCTTATCCGCCGCTGGTGCTGTTGGGCACATCCGGTGTGGGCAAGACCACGGTGTTGGCCAAGCTGGCCGCCCGTCATGTTATGCGCCGCGAACAGCCCCATTTGGTGTTGGCGGATGCGGGCCGCGCAGGCGCCAGCGCTCAAATCCATAATCACGCCGAGGTTATGGATGCGCGCTTGTCGCTGTGTGATGACCTGCTGTCTGCCCGCGAGGCGTTGTTTTCACAACCTGGCCCCAGCCTGATCGAAGCGCCCAGCATTGACCCCTTGTCGATGGCCCCCTTTGGGGATGTCAAAACCCTGACCGAACAAAATTTGATCCGCCCAGTTCTGGTCTTGCCGGCCGCAGGCCAACCCGATGACCTCGACGAGATTTGCGCCCACGCCGTTGCCAATGGCGTGCACCACACCATCATCACCCGCTGCGATCAAAGCCAACGTTTGGGCGCAACCCTGGCCCAGGTGGCCAAGCACAAACTGCACATCATGGCCTTTTGCCACAGCCCTTATATCGCGCGTGGGTTGGTCAGTGCAGACGCGGGCAGTCTGGTGCGCTTGATCCTGGCCGAGGAGGCACCAGGTCAGGCCCTGGTGCCCGCCGAGAAGCCGGATAAAAAACCGGTTAGAAAACCAACCGCTCAGCCTAGCGGGCCCGCGCCAACAGCCCTGCACGCGACCATGTCTAGCGAAGACTTGGCTACACCCCCTACGGGGCCGCAGCCCGCGCCCCACACGCCTGAGTTTATGGACGCCGAGGACATTCCCCTGCCCCAGAGTAGCCACCAGAGCAGCCACCGCCCCAGCCGCATTGAAATTCCCACCTCGCCTCGCGAAGCCACACATCAGCATGAGCCCGAGGACGAAGCCATGATCATCGATTTGTTCGGAGACGCCGCATGACCAGTCAGCCTCATAAACCCCGTGTGGTGTCCGTGGCATCGGGCAAGGGCGGCGTGGGCAAAACCTGGTTCGCGGCCACCCTCGCCGCCGCAATGGGCGCGCGCGGGCATCATGCTTTGTTGGTTGATGGCGATCTGGGTTTGGCCAATATTGACGTGCAACTGGGCATGGCCCCCAGCTGCGATTTGGTGGATGTGATCACAGGCGAAAGCGCGCTTGAACACGCCGTCACCGCCCAGTTGGGTGGCCCCCACCGCGGTGGCTTTGATGTGGTCTCCGGCCGGTCGGGCTCGGGCGCGCTCAGCGCCTTGACGGCGGATGAGCTCAGTCAGTTGTGCTCGGGCATTATCGCCATCAGTTTGAAATATGATGTCACGGTGGTGGATGTGGCCGCCGGTCTTGATCGATCGACCTTGCGCTTGGCCGGGTTGGCTGATGACAGTCTGGTCTTGGTCACCGACGAACCCACCTCGCTGACTGATGCCTATGCCTTTATCAAAATGATCCGCATGGCCAAACCCGGCGTCAATCCCCAGGTGGTGGTCAACCAGGCCAATACCGATGCCGCGGGCAAACGCACCTATGAGGCCTTGGCACGGTCTTGCCATAACTTTTTGTCCTACACACCGCCGCTTGCCGGGGTGGTGCTGAAAGATAAATTTGTGCCCGGGGCCATTCGCAAACAAATGCCCATCGCCAAACACGCGCCACAATCGGTGGCCTGGGGACAGGTCAAGGCTTTGGCCAACACATTGTTTGCCACGCGGCTGGCGGCCTAAGTCCACACTTTGGCGTTATGAGGAGTGCCGGCGGAAGGCATCCAGACCCAGACTGTCGAGCTCGGCCTGCTCGCGTTTCAGCGCCTCTTTGTCTTGCTCACGCTCGAACTGCTCTTGCAGTTTTTCATAGCGCTTCAACTCTTCATAGGCGCGGCGAATGACCGCGCGACAATCCTCGATTCGACTTTCAATCTCGCGGCGCTCTTGGGCCAAGGCCTCGCGCTTTTGGATCACGGCTTGGGCATAAGCACCATAGTTGATCATGGCTTGGCCCATCAGCCTGGCGGCTTCGGCCTGTTGTTTGGGCACGCCGGCATTCAGCGCCCGGGTGCGCGCCTCCACATCATTCAATGCGGCGTTCAAACTGCCCATTTGTTTTTGCAGTTCGTCAACGCGATGCTTGGCGACACGGATCAGGGTTTTGCCGGATTTCATGCCCTATCTATCCCGACAGAATTTCAGACAACTTGCCAAAGGCCCCTTCGCGGGTATCAAGCTCGCCGATGTTTTGCGCCAAAAAGGCCTCCAGCGGTTCATGCAACTGGATCGCGCGATCGACATTGGGATCCGAGCCTTTGCGATAGGCGCCCAGGCGTATGAGCTCTTCCATATCCATATAGGCCGACATGGCGCGCCGGGCCTCCTTGACCAGGGCATATTCATCGGGCTCCTGGCAATCGGGCATGGTCCGGGAAATGGATTTCAGGACATTGATGGCCGGATAGCGCCCGCGCTCGGCGATGGCTCGCTCCATCACAATGTGCCCATCCAAGATCCCGCGCACGGCGTCGGCCACGGGTTCGTTGTGGTCATCCCCATCCACCAGCACGGTAAACAGGGCGGTGATGTTGCCGCGACGCCCCGCTGCGGTCATTGGACCCGGCCCCGCCCGTTCCAGCAGTTTGGGCAATTCAGCAAAGACCGTGGGCGTATAGCCTTTGGTGGTCGGAGGCTCGCCTGCTGCCAAACCGATTTCACGTTGGGCCATGGCAAAGCGCGTGACACTGTCCATCAGGCACAAGACCTCGAGGCCCTGATCGCGAAAGTATTCAGCCACCGTCAAGGTCAGATACGCGGCTTGGCGGCGCGCCAAGGCAGGCTCGTCCGAAGTGGCCACCACCACCACCGAGCGCGCCAAGCCATCCGGGCCCAAAGTCTCTTCCAGGAATTCATTGACCTCGCGGCCCCGTTCCCCAATCAGACCGACGACCACAACATCACAATCGGCCCCACTGGCCAGCATAGAGAGCAGCACCGATTTCCCGACACCCGAGCCCGCAAACACCCCCAAGCGCTGCCCTTGGCAACAGGTGGTAAAGACATCGATGGCCCGCACCCCCATATCCAAACGGCCACCCAAGCGCCCGCGCGCATGTGCAGGCGGGGGCGGTGACAACAACACGCGGGCCTCGTGTCCAAAGGGCAAGCGCCCGGCCCCATCAATAGGCTCGCCAAAGGCATTGACCACACGACCCAACCACTGCTGGCAGGGAAAGATAGCGTTTTGTGCCGATAAGGTTTCGATCATGGCCCCTGGGCGCACCCCATCCACACCGCCATAGGGCAACAACAAGGCTGCACGATCGCGAAAGCCAACGACCTCGCACATCAAATCGTCTTGATATAATCGTTCGATCTTCACTCGGGATCCCACGGCCCAAACGCTGGTGGGGCCCGAGGCCTCGATCAGCATCCCGCTGACAGACAAAACCCGTCCTGTTAAGGTTAAGGGCTCGAGGCGTTTGATGTCATCGATAAGCGCGCGCATGGTTAACGTTTCGCTCAGAATGGTTAAAAAGGTGTGGACAAGTTTTTCCGCTCTGGACTGGGTTTGCAAATCAGCACACGATTCGTGTGTATGGGGGAACTTGATGCGAAGCCTTGGGATTCAGGGCCTTAGCGAAAAAGTTTCTGTGTTAAGGTTTCCGAAGGAATTTGCTGTGCAGATTGGGAGCCTGAGGACGAAACGCCCGCTTCAGGGGGGGGTGACAGTCTGTTTGTTAGGGTTAACGCTGTTCGGAGGGCTCAATGCGGGTCTTATTGATTGAAGACGATAGCGCCACAGCACAAAGCATCGACCTGATGCTGAAGTCTGAGGGGTTCAATGTGTATGTCACCGACCTGGGGGAGGAAGGTGTCGATCTCGGGAAACTGTACGACTACGACATCATTCTGCTGGATCTGAATTTGCCAGACATGAGCGGCTATGACGTGCTGAAAACATTGCGTGTCGCCAAGGTGGAAACCCCCATCATGATCCTGTCGGGCTCGGCTGAAATTGACAGCAAAGTGCGCGGCCTGGGATATGGGGCCGATGATTATATGACCAAGCCGTTCCACAAAGACGAAATGGTCGCCCGCATTCATGCGGTGGTGCGTCGTTCCAAAGGACACGCACAGTCGGTCATCAAAACTGGTGACATCTCGGTCAACTTGGATGCCAAAACCGTCGAGGCCAATGGCCAGCGCGTGCATCTGACCGGCAAAGAATATCAGATGCTGGAACTGCTGAGCTTGCGCAAAGGCACTACGCTCACCAAAGAAATGTTCCTCAACCATCTGTATGGCGGCATGGACGAGCCCGAGCTGAAAATCATCGATGTGTTCATCTGCAAGCTGCGCAAAAAATTGGCGGCAGCGACCCGTGGGCAACATTACATCGAAACCGTTTGGGGCCGTGGCTATGTGCTGCGCAACCCAGACGAAGACAGCCATACAACTGATACAAGCCAAGCGGCCTAAGCCGTATATACAAGCAGAAGACGTTCAAAATCGCCCCGCGTTGCGGGGCGTTTTTCTTTGTTTACCCGGTTGCATCGTAAAAAAAGAGAGGGCCACTGCCCTCTCTGTTCACCATTGAATGGGGTTGGCCCTAGACGTGGTCGAGCGCTTGCTCGAGGTCAGCGATCAGATCCTCGACGTCCTCGATGCCGATCGAGACCCGCACGAGATTATCCGAGACCCCATACTTTACCTTGGCCTCGTCGGAATAATCGGCGTGCGTCATGCTGGCGGGATGCGAGGCCAAGGACTCAGTTCCACCGAGACTGACAGCCAATTTGACCACTTTCAGAGCGTTTAAGAAGCGATAGGCTTCCGCTTCGCCCCCCTTCAGCAAGAACGAAAACGTCGAGCCCGCACCCGTGCACTGCTTGGCATAAATGCGCCCCTGTTCGGAATTCGGATCCAGGTTCGAAAGCGACAAGACCTTTTCAACTTTGGAATGATCGTTCAGCATTTTGGTGATTGCCAATGCGTTTTCCGCCGAACGGCGCATACGGATGTCCAAAGTCTCGAGCGAGCGACACATCATCCACGACGTATGCGGATCCATGATGGTGCCCATAATGGTGCGCAGTCCTGCCACCTTAGCGATGGCCTCGGCCGAGCCCAAACAGGCCCCACCCACCACATCGGAATGGCCGCCAACATATTTGGTCAAAGAGTAAAGCACATAGTCCGCACCATGGTTCAGCGGATGCTGAAACACAGGACCAAGAAAGGTGTTGTCCACGCTGACCGCTGGGCGGTGCTCACCACGTTGCAGGCTGTGGGCAATTTTGGCAATGCCCTCGATATCCATCATGGTGTTGGTGGGGTTGCTGGGCGTTTCCAAATGCACCACCGACAAACGCCCACCACGCCCCTGGGCCTCTTCGTCGGCTTGGCGCAAGACAGTCTCAACTTCCTCAAGCGTCATGGTCGGCAATATGGCTTTGGCGGTGATGCCATATTCCGGCAACAGCTTGTGCAGCAAATATTCTGTGCCGCCATACACGGGCGCGGAGTGCACAATAATATCGCCAGGGCGCGACAGGGCCATCATGGTGTTGGAGATAGCCGCCATACCAGACGAGAACACCAAGCCCTTTTCTGCGGCATCCCAAACTGACAAGCGATCTTCCAGGATCTCGCAATTGGGGTTGTTGATGCGGCTGTAAATCAACCCACGGGGATTGTCAGGATCCTGTTCTTTCAAGCCATAGGTGACGGCAAAAAACTCTTTGCCATCCTCGGCCTTATCAAACACAAATGTCGAGGTCTGGAAGATCGGCGCCTTGATCGCGCCTTCCGACAAGGCCGTATCATAGCCATAGCCCATCATCAGGGTCTGGGGTTGCAATTGGCGGGTGTTGAGCGTGCGTTTGTGATAACTGTCCATGGCATGTTCCTTCTGCTGTACGGGGTTTTGCCAAATTTCGCCCCCATCGCCAAGCCAAAAGCAATCCGGCAAAAGAAAACCCCCTGCCGGGCAGGGGGTGATCCTGATTGTGTTGTGCCTTGGCCTAGGCCGCTTTGGCCCGTGTCCAACCGGCCTGACGTGTGTAAACCCCGCGCACTTCGCGACTGCTGTTGAACGCATCCGTCAAGCCCATAACCGTCTCGGCAGCCCCCAGGAACAGATAGCCATTGTCTGGCATCATGGTGGCCATACGCTCGAGAATTTTGGCCTTGGTGGGTTGGTCAAAATAGATCAGCACATTGCGGCAAAAGATGATGTCAAACTTGCCCAAGCTGGTGAAATCGTCTTGCAGATTGCCTTGCTTAAAGGTCACCTGCGAGCGAATGTTGGGCTTCAATTGCCACATATCATCGACCTTGTCGAAGTACTTGACCAATGACGTCACGGGCAAGCCCCGCTGCACTTCGAATTGGCTATACAAGCCTGATTTGGCCTTCTCGACCACGCGGTTCGAAATATCCGTGCCGGTGATCTCAAAACTCAGGCCTGGGTATTTGCTGGCTTCTTCGTTCAGCAACATAGCGATCGAATAGGGCTCTTGTCCTGTCGAAGACGCCGCACACCAAATGCGCACCTTGCCTGCGCTTTTGCGGGCTTTCAGCTCTGGCAGAACATGGTTTTTCAGATTGTCGAAAGGCGTTTTGTCGCGAAAGAAAAAGGTCTCGTTGGTGGTCATGGCATCGGTGATTTGCCAGGCCATTTTTTCGTCCGCACGGCCACGTAGGGTGCTGACCAGATCGTCTATGGAATTGAACCCCTCTTTGCGCGCAATCGGTGCCAGACGGCTTTCCAGCAGGTAAGCCTTCTCTTGGGTCAACACAATGCCCGAGCGGTCATAGACAATTTTTGCCAAGTATTCGATGTCGTCTTTATTCATGGTTTTTCCCCACGCAGGATTGTGTTTATGGATTTTGCGATTTCGTCAGCGGGTTTGATGGCCCCGCTCAGCCCGGCCTCGGCCACCGCGCGGGGCATACCCCACACCACGCTGGTTTGCTCGTCTTGGGATAAAATTTGCCCGCCCGCTTGGGTCACAATGCGCGCGCCTTCAAGCCCGTCATGTCCCATGCCTGTTAAGATGACGCCCAAGGTTCTTTTACCAAAGACCTCGGCCACACTTTCAAACAAGGGATCAACAGCCGGGCGACAAAAATTCACAGGCGGCGATTGATCCAGCTTGATGATCACGCCGGCACCGGCCTTTTTGACCCGCATGTGATAATCACCTGGTGCCAAATAAATCTTGCCAGACAACACCGGCATGCCGTCCTGAGCTTCGACACAGGGGTTGGGCCCCAGCTTGCCCAAATGCTCGGCCAAAATGGTGGTGAAAGTTTTCGGCATATGCTGAGTAATCAACATGGGCACCGGCAAGGTGGTGCGCAGATCTTCGACCACTTTGCGCAAAACCTGGGGACCACCCGTTGACGACCCCACGGCAATCACAGCGGGTCTCATGGGGGTCCAGGGGCGCAGCTGATGTCGGGTAACCGTTTGTACGCCTTTGCTGCGCAAATTGTCTTGGCCCCGGCGGCGCTGAACCGCTTGACCCAGTGTACTGATCTTGTTCAGCAGGGCGATTTGATAGTCATTGCCAGCCAAGCTGGTGGTGGCTTCGGGCTTGGTGACATAATCGGTGGCACCAAGCTCAAGGGCTTTGATGGTCTCGGAGGCATTGCGCCGCGTCAAGGTCGAAGCCATGACCACCTTAGAAAGTGGCGAGGCCTTTAACAGCTGCGGCAAAGCTGTCAGCCCGTCCATCACCGGCATTTCGATGTCCAGTACAATGACATCGGGGTCGATATCTTTAACGCGATCAACGGCAACCTTGCCGTTGGGGCACACGGCCGCCACATCAAAGCCAGGGGCGGCTTCCAACCAGCGTGTCATCAGACCGCGCACAACCGCGCTGTCGTCTACCACCATCACGCGGACAGGGGTTTTCGGCGACGGATTGCCGGCAAATATGGCAGGGGTAAAGACCACGGGGGGCTCCTTCAGAACGGCTTAGCCAGAGGCTTAAACCAGACCCACTTCTGCCAATTTGGCTTCGATGATATCCCCATCAAACGGCTTCATGATGTACTCGTTGGCACCATTTTCTAGCGCTTGGGTGATATGATCGAGATCATTTTCTGTGGTGCAGAAAATGACCACAGGCTTGTCGCCTCCGGGCTCTTGACGCAGAGCTTTCAGGAAATCAAGACCGTTCATCACGGGCATGTTCCAGTCCAGAAGGACCATATCCGGCATCTGCCCACGGCAGGCGGTCAGGGCCTCCATGCCATCAGCGGCCTCTTCGATTTTGAATTCAAGGTCTTCTAATATACGACGCGCGACTTTGCGAATAACGCGGCTATCGTCAACCACCAGACAGCTTCTCATGACATCCCACCTTATCGTTTATTGTGTGTCACTTTAGATTTTACTGAACAGGTCTTACGACCGGATTAAGCGGCCTCGGATTTTTCACCAAAGCGCAGCATACGTCCCAGATCCAAGACCACCAACAATTGGTCTTCCAGGCGATAAACGCCTTGCGAAACCTCTTGCCAACGCGGGTCCAGATTGACGGGATTGGCCTCATAGGCCGAGTCCGGCAGGCGCATAACTTCGTTGACCGAGTCGACAATCAAGCCATAAGACTCCCCGTTGCAATCCACACCCACGGCCATGGGTTGATCGCTTTGCTCGTCCACCTGCAAGCCCAAACGCACCCGCGCATCAACAGCCGTAACCACACGACCACGCAGGTTCAAAACGCCGCAAATCTCGGGCGGGGCCAACGGCACCGGCGTGATGCGGTCGGGTTGAAAGACATCATGAATGTCTTTGACCTCGACACCAAATACCTGCCCAGCAATCATCAGGGTCACAAATTCGCGGGTGGCTTCATTCTTTTTGGAATCAGTAATCATGCGGCTTGGCTCCGGTCGATTTTCAAAGTGTGATCCAAAACAGACACCAAAGACAGGCGATCCGACTTGCGAACAAACTCGGCAAACGCGCCATCAGGGGCCCGCTCGGCAAAGATTTCAGGTGGCAGGGATGACAAGGCCACACGTGGCGTTCCGCCCCATCGTTTGTCTTGTGAAAGCGCTTTGGCGAACTCGATGCCATTTTGGCCCGGCATTTCTATATCCGAGACAATGATGTCGAACTCGGCGCCACTTTCATGCAGCTCCCAAGCCTCTTCCGGGCTATCCACCGCTGTGACCTCATAACCCGCCGCCGCGATCATCGGCGTGATCATGTTACGGAAGAACGAGCTGTCATCCACAACTAGCACCTTGCGCTGGCGAGTCCATTGCTCTTCGTCAAAGCGGGCAAACCAATCCTCGTAGGCCTGCACCAAGAAATGCGAAACATCGATCACTTCCGTGGCATGCCCTTTCAGGACAGCGGTGCCGACAATGCCAGGGTGGTCCGCTTTCAGTTCAATGTCCACGCGCTCGGAGATGATGTCGACGATCTCGTCAACCGCCAAGCCCATCACACGATCCCGATCCGTAAAGACCAGAACCTGTTGGATGCCTTCGGTTTTAAAGGCATGCTGACCCGCGGCATGGATCAATGGCATCAGGCGGCCACGGTATTGCACCACATGGCGACCATCGGCCACCTCGATGTCTTCGGTTTTGATTTCCTCAAGGCGCGTAACCAGCGCAAGCGGCGCGGCCTTAGGCTCGCCGCCACCGGCGCGGAAGACCAGCATGTCGGTGCGCTCGGCGTTGAAATGTCCCATCTCGACGACTTCGCCGTCTTTTTGGTCATCCTGACTTTGGACTTCGCCCAGCCCCTCGGCCAAGCCATTGGGGTCCATAATCATGATCACCGACCCATCGCCTAAAATCGTGTTGCCCGAGAACAGAGATACAGACTTCAGCGGGATCGATACCGGCTTGACGACAATTTCTTCGGTGTCAAAGACATCGTCAACGATCACACCAAAGGTCCGACCACCCACCTGCAGCACCACGACAAAGCGAGCGTTGTGTTGGTTCTGCTCGCTTTTGCTCTCCAGTCCCAATTGCCCACACATGTCCACCAGTGGCAACAAACGGTCGCGCAGGCGCAGCACCTGACAGCCTTTGATGGTTTCGATTTTGTGTTCGGAATTGCCGCCCGCGCGCACCAACTCCAGAACCGACAGCTGCGGGATGGCAAAGCGCTCGCCGCCCGCGGCCACGATCAGGGCCGAAACAATGGCCAAGGTCAGCGGAATTTTGATGGTAAAGGTCGAGCCCTGACCCTCGGTTGATTTCAAATCGATGGTACCACCGATTTGTTCAATGTTGGTGCGCACCACATCCATACCGACGCCACGCCCAGACAGATTGGTGACCTTATCCGCCGTCGAGAACCCTGCGGCGAAAATAAAGCGATGGATCTGTGCGTCCGTCAGGGTTTCGGCCTCTTCGGCAGTGACCACGCCATTTTGAATGGCTTTTTCTTTGATGCGTTTTGTGTTCAGGCCTTTGCCGTCATCCTGGATTTGGATGATGATGTGCCCACCCTCGTGATAAGCGCGCAGCCAAATGGTGCCCGTCTCAGGCTTGCCAGCCTTCACGCGATCTTCGGGCATCTCGAGGCCATGGTCGGCCGAGTTGCGCACCATATGAGTCAGCGGATCTTTGATCAGTTCCGAGATCTGGCGGTCAAGCTCGGTGCTTTCGCCTTCCATCTGCAGATTGATTTTTTTGCCCACATCACGGGAAATGTCGCGAATGATCCGCGGCAGCTTTTTCCAGGCGTTGCCCACGGGCTGCATACGGGTTTTCATCACGCCTTCTTGCAACTCGCCTGTGATGTTCGAAAGACGCTGCAGGGGCACCTTGAATTCGTTTTCTTCATTGTTGCGCGCCAGCTGCATCAACTGGTTGCGGGTCAACACCAACTCCGAGACCATGGTCATCAGGTTTTCGAGCACATCCAATGACACCCGCACCGTTTGGCTGCTGGCGGCGGACTGGGCCTCAGCCTTCGCGGCCTCAGGCTTCTTGGCTTCAACAGGCACCGCCTTTTGCGCTTCTGTTTTCACCGCTTCAGTCTGGGGGGCCTCGGCCGATTGAAACGCCGCCTCAAGCTCAGCCATGCTGACCTCACCAGGGCGTAACTCACGACTCAACTCAGGATCGAAATCACCCTCGGCCAGGGGGGTATCAGGTTCTGGCTCGGGCTCAACCGGGGCCGCCACTGCTGCCCCGCTCGAAAACGCCTCGAGCTGAGAAATCAAATCTTGGTCATTGCCTTCGGGCTCGACGCCACCGGCATCCTCGAGCTCTTGAACAAGCTCTTTAATGCGATCGATCGACTCGAGGATCACCGTCACACTGTCTTCGGTGGGCTTCAGCACCCCATCGCGAAATTTCCCCAGCAGGGTTTCACCGGCGTGGGCAATGCCTTCAAGGCGCGGCAAGCCCAAAAAGCCACAGGTTCCTTTGACGGTGTGCACCAGCCGAAAAATATTATCCAATGTGGCGCGATCTTCGGGATCTTGCTCGAATTTCACAAGCTCCGCGTCAATTATTTCCAAGCTTTCGTTGGTTTCCGTCAGAAACTCGCTCAGCAGGTCATCCATGGTGCCCTCATACCCTTATCTTGTGTGGGGTTATCCCCATGCGACAAGGACTGTGCACCTAAGATCTTAAAAACCGGCTAAATCTGGCGGAACCAAATCAGTAAAAATTCCGTTAACCACCCAGAGTTGTTTCTTCTTCTTTTGGTAGGAAGGCCTTCAGGGTTACGACTTCATCTTCCGACGCGGCTTCGACGGTTCCACCAATAGATGCAATCAGGGCGTGTGTATAATAGGGCTGCACCCACAACCCCACCAAACCCGTGGGCGCTTCTTCAGACCGCAGGCCCGATCCGGTCTCCTTGCGCAGCTTGGCACGACGCCCGGTGGCGGTGATGTGCACGCGATAACCGTCGTCTTCTTCGGTGGCCACAAAGGTGGCTTCCCCGCCGCGCGGCAGGCACTCGGCGGCGATAATGGCCAGATTGATCATGGCCCGACCGGCGGGCTTGGAGAATTGTAAATTCTCCATTTGCCATTTTACCTCGGCTTTGGATTTAGCAAAGGCGGTTTCCACCAAGGGCTTCAGGTCATCGGCAGGAAAATTGTGCGAGGTGCTGGCCGCCCCAAACGCCACGCGCGCAAACGACAATTTGCTACTGAGTTGCTCGACCGAAGACTTGATCAACGCCAGCGCATCATCGCGCATATCTTCGGCATCGGGATCTTCCAAAAGATCAAGCGCCGAGGTCAAGGCGCTGGTGGGGCTGA
Source organism: uncultured Caulobacteraceae bacterium (assembly GCA_937138625.1). Classification (GTDB taxonomy): domain Bacteria; phylum Pseudomonadota; class Alphaproteobacteria; order Caulobacterales; family Caulobacteraceae; genus CAKZPF01. The sequence continues at coordinate 298,359 of CAKZPF010000004.1, forward strand.
TCAGATCATGGCACAGGCGCGAGTTCAAAAACGCGGCCAAATCCACGGCACTGAGTTCGACGATTTTTGCTGGCCCGGCCTCAACCTCGGGATCTTCAAACGGATTTTGTGTTGGCAGTGCGCTGTTCATAATGCCCCCTCGACCGTTACGGCCTGCAAATGAAAACCGAGTGTGATTTACGAATAAGATTTCCGTGTTTTCGTTTTGATGCAAGAGGGTCTAAGAGAAGGACATGTCAGATCCTATATCCTCCGCCGCTCTCGCTCCTGATGCCCTGGCTCAGGTGTTGCGCGCCGCCGCCCAAGAGGCCGGTGATGCGATTCTGCGTCACGTCGCCGCAGAGGCCCCACGCCATGCCAAAGCCGACGGCAGCTTTGCCACAGATGCTGACCTTGAGGCCGAACAGATTATCATTCGTCACCTGGGCGCAGCCTTTGCTGAAATTCCGATCATTGCCGAAGAAAGCGCCAGTACACCCCACGAGCACGAGCTGAGACGTTATTTTCTGATCGATCCCTTAGACGGCACTCGTGGGTTTGCCAAAGGCGGGGCAGAATACACAGTTAACATTGCCTTGATTGAGAACGGTCGCCCCGTGGCGGGTGTGATCCATGCCCCGGCCCTGCGGCTGATGTCATGGGCCGTGGGGGGGCAAACCTTTTTGCAACACCCCGAGGCCGAACAGCCAACACGCCTGCCGCCAACTCCCGCCAGCACACCCGGAACGCGTACGGCTTTGGTTTCGACACACACACCGAACCGAGAGCGTTTGCAGCGCCACTTTGGCGCGAGCTTTGCGCGCACGGTGAAATCGTCGTTGAAGTTTGTGCACCTGGCCGAGGGCAAAGGCCAGGTGTACCCCCGAGCCAACAGCATCATGTCATGGGATATCGCCGCAGGTCACGCCTTGGTGCTGGGGGTCGGTGGCGAGGTGTTTTCCGCCTCAGGCGAGCCGATGACTTACTCGGCGCGGGATTTACGGGTGCCCCCCTTTGTGGCCTGGTCGCGTTTGTCGGACTCAAAGGTGATCACCTGATCATCATAGCCTCGTCTCGCTGAGAAAAACACCAAGGCCATCAAACCCACGCCCAAAGCCATGGTCAAACCCGCCCCCAAGCCCAGGGCCAGCCAACCATGCCAGGTCAGCAGGGCCATATCATCCCATAGCCCCACAAGCGACAGGCCCACCCATACCCCCAAGGGAACGGACAGGCCTGCCAAAATCCAAATCAATGTGCGAGGATTTCGCATCACTTCTGGGTCCAGCCCTCCCCTTTCGGCAGATAATAATAGCCATCAGGCAAGCCCGTGATGATGTTCTCCGCAAAGACCACACCGGCTTGTTCCAAAGTGGCGTTGGTCTTTTTGGCAGCTTTTTCGTAAATATCCTTGCGGCGCAGGTTCATGGTATCGATGGCCTGCTGCAAATTGGCGGACACAGGTGGATTGACGGGAGCAACATACCCATCCCAGCGCTCGCCCACGGTGCCAGATGCCTTGGCGGCATCAATGGCATCTTTGACGGCATCGGCATGGGCAGCGCCCATCATAAAAGCTGTGGTCACCAAGGCCAAAATCAGAGTTTTCAAAGCGTTCATAAGAACCTCCTTAGAAGGCGTTCGGGTTGTTACGGATCAGGTCTTCGGCTTCTTTATCCAGTTTGATGCGCACTTCCTGATCGATTTTCACATTCAAATTGATCTCGATGGGTTTGTCTGGGGCTTGCACCTTAATGGTCGGGGTACAAGCCACCACCATCAGCGCCGCAACAGCGGTGCCAACCAAGGCCTGAGCAGTCCGAGGGGTCTGAGACGTCATGCGGTCCTCCAAAAAATTCCGTCAGGGACGCACCGCGCATCGGCGAATCCACTGCCCTTCTGTCATACCCTGTCACAGATCAGCTGAACAGAGGATGACCATCAATTTTCGGATTGGTTTTTCGCGGCTTGGCCCTCTTCCACACGCTTTTGGAACTCACCGGTGGCGTTGCCAGCGGCCGCCGCCCCTTCCAACAGTCGCGCCAGGTTCAAGCTGGTGGTCAAATTGAACTTAAACGGCGCCCCCGCAATGGCTGCTGTCCGTCCCCCGGGCAAGGCGTTTTCCAAATTGACCGTTTCATTGGCTTTGCCCACAAACGTCAGCTTAAAGGTCATCTCCCCGCCCGGATCGCCACTGACATCACCGGTTAAAACCTCATAGGAAAAATTCTTCAGGGCCTGCATCGCCAGGTCCGCCGTGCCCCCCGTGCTGGGGCCATCAAAGCGAATGACCCCTGGTGCCAAGGCGGCAAAGGCCCCATTGTCAATGCGGGCTCCCTCGGGTCCTAAAATAAACGGCAGGCGCCCATCAAATGTGCCTGTTGCACTAAGATCTTTGGCCTCGAGAAGGGCAATGACCGCCTGGGCCGTCACCCCTTTCAAATTGACTTCACCACGGGTTTCCGAACCGTCAAATGGCACCCGCATAGGCTCGAGGCTCAAGGTCCCACCGGCAAAGGGGGCCGTGGCCGATTGCAACGCTAAGGCCTCGGTCTCGATTTGATAGGTCAGTCTGACATCGTTTAGGGGCACCCCAGCCTGCAAGGCCTCCACCGTGGCCGTCTGTTGAGGCTTGGAGGTCAAAGTGAACAGATCCACAAATTCAATATCGCCCGACACGCCTGTGGCGGCGATGCCATCGGCCACAATGGCATTGAGGCCCGTGGTGCTAAACTGGGCCGGAGCCGTGATCGTCTCGGGCGTCCAGTTCACCGTAATCTCGCCATCCACACTGCCCTCTGTGTTCTGCACGACATCGACCAGGCTCGGCACCACGGCGGCCACGGTGCGGGCCTCGGGCGCAAAATTCACATCTGGCAGCCGCAAAGTCGCCTGCCCAGCCCCCGTGTCCTTGTGGGTAAACTCGACTGGCCCCAAATCGCCATACCCATCATAAAGGGTCATCTTGCCGGTCCAGGCTTGGCCATCATACTGGGCCCGGCCTCGCAATTTCATTGCTCCAAAGCGTTTAGCCGCCATCTGATCGGTGACCGTTACACGGCTGATGGGAACGGTCATGGAGATGGCGCCGTCATCCCTGCCCGTGACCCGCACGGCACTATCCAAACCCGTGGCGCGGATCTCTTGGGTGGGCAGACCAAGCCCGCCATTGCGCACAGACACATTCGCCGACCAAGATGTATCCGCCAGTTGAAACAGTGCCCCCTGTCTCTGCGGACATACCAAGCCCGACACGTCAGTCACAGGCAGATCCCCCAGCGTCACGCGATTGGCCGCAACCTTTTGGCACTGGCGAACCTGAAGATTGACACCGGAGGTCAGGTCGAGGGTGGCACGATCCCCCGTCACCGTTAAGCCATCAAAGACCATGGTATCGAACTGCCCACTGTAGCGCAGCCTGTAATCCGTCAGCGCGTAGGTCTGCTGGGCCCAGTCAGCTGTCAGCCCACCCAGTGTGGCCGTGAGCTGGGGCAAACCGCCCCCTTGCAAGGTCACCGATAACGGACTGATCAATCGCTTTTTTGACAGCTCCAGCCGCGCGGGCGAAGACGCTGTTACCACTACGCGTCCACCGGATTTGCCGCGCACCCGCAGGGGCTCATCAATGCGCACCTGCCAGCGTTCATCCGCCAGCCGTGCCAAGCTAAGGGCACCGTCTATGTGGGCAGCATCTATCAGACGCCGAATGGCCGCGCCATAGGGTTGCGCCAAACTGGGCGGCACCGCAGCGATCACTTTGTTTTGGGCCTCGGCACTCAGTCGCATCTCACCAACTGCGTTCATATGGCCACCGCCTAAAATTTCGGGGTCAGTCTCGTTGCTCTTCTCCTCAGTTTGGGCCCATGTGCCATTGCGCGCATCATATTGGCCTTGCGCCATCAGCCCCCGCACCTGCGAACCATTATAGCTGACATGATCCGCCTGAACGCTGCCCAGCCACGACACCGGTAAGCGCAGAAGCTGCATGGCATCGTCTTGTGCGGTCTCCATCAAATCCTGAAACCCGACTACCCCTTTGACGCGGCCGACAAATTCAAACCCCTGAGCACCTAAGCCCGTCTGCGGCAATTGGGCCTCGGGCAGACGCACCCGGCTGTTGAGGTGCAATTGGCTTTCATCGGCATAGGCTTTGATATGGGCCCAAGCCAAATTCAACTTGGCCTGATCCGCTTCAAACGCCGCGGGGTCTGCCTGCAGGTTTAACCAATAGCGCCCATCGTGATGCCCAGCTGCCCCCTTCAATTTCACAGGTCCGGCCTCAGTGATCACATGCAAAACCAAAGTCTCGATCAGAAAGGCGGGCGCGGGCCCATCTCCACCCCCCACGGGCAGGCTGGCCAGCACATCGTCTATAGCCCCCAGACGCACCCCTTGGGCGTCGATACGCATCGGCAACTCGACACGACCAATGCGGGCGGACTCAATGTGAACACCACCAAGCCCTAGGCGCCAATTGACCATGACATCTCGTAGCACCAAGCGGCTATCCAGACCCGTTTGCCCATCCAAAGACAACACCAAACGACGGCGGTCCAGAGTGTCAACGGAAACCTCGCTGACCATAGCGTAGCGCGCCAGGGCGCTTTCCAACACAAACGCCAAGACAGACTTGCGCGCCACACCCAATGTGATAGCGACGACCATCAAAGCGGCAACAAGCCCCAAAGTGATTCGCAATAGGATTTTCCCCTTATGGGTGTTTTTTTCTGATACAGGGCTCTGGTCGGCTGACGTCATGACAAGTGTTCTCCACCTATTGTTTAAGCATTTCAAGACCTCATTCGCCTGAGGGGTGAAAATGGCAATTGGGGGCTTGTCATATGGGAAAAAATTGGCGACAAGATATGGATGGGAGGTCAGGAAAATTCCTGATAAACAACGGTTGCAAATGGCGTGTGTCCTCGGCATACGCTTTGCAGGATACGTATTGAGCTGACAAAAGGAGCACCCTTCCGTTCACTGATAGGCAGTTGGCGTCAAATACGGGAAATTTTCTTTTCCAAACTGACGCTTATGGCACAGTAAATGAACGTTAAGGCTATTGCGGCTTAATAGAGTGGCATGGAGTACACAAGCGACATGAAACAGTTGGGCGATTTCGGCAAAGGATTTGACCCACGCGAGCCAAAAGGCGCCTGGTGGCGTCGTCAACTTTTGGCCAGTGCTGTGATTGCGCCGTTGGCCATGTCTCAAATGCCTTTAGACGCCATTTCCCCTGAACAGAAACTGAACACTGCAGATGCCGGCATGCCTGCCCCTGTGCAGGTGGCCATGTTGGATGCCACTGCGCCGATCGGGGTTTCCGCCCCACAGCCCGAGCCAACAGCCGTGACCGTGACCGAGCCTTCGGTTCTGCAAAAAACGTTTTCGAAATTGGGACGGACGGCTCAGGGCTATTTGGCCAGTGTGTTTGCCGCGGGTTCGGCGCACGCGGCTGTGAAAAGCCCCAGCGCTATGGAACATATGGCCTTTGCGGCAGCTAATCATGTGCGTGCCTCGGAAGGCCCCTTGAGTCTGAGCATGCGCCTGGGTCATGGTGAAACCGTTTCCGAGCTGTTGGAAATCGTTGGCCTGAGCACAGATGAATCTAATCTGGCCATCCGGGCACTGAAGCAAGTGGTCAACCTGCGCACCCTGCGCCCCGGCCAAGAGGTCACCCTTAGCTTTGACCCCGATGCCGAAGATCGTGTCTTCAGTGGCCTGAGCCTGAAAGTGGATGTGGACCGTGCCATCGCCATCGAGCGCGATGCCGAAGGTCAGTTCACAGGCAAAGAAGTGGTGATCCCGCTGGAGCGCCGGGTTGTCCGCGTGGATGGCCGTGTGCGCACAAGCTTGTACAAGTCCATGCGTGAATTGGGCGCAAGCCCCAAAGCCATTGGCAATTTCACCAAGGCTTTTGCCTACAGCGTGGACATGCAGCGCGATGTGGTCGGCAGTGACGAGTTCACCATGCTATACGAAGTTTTCCTGGATGAAGACGGTGAGGCCGTGCGCACCGGCCAAGTTTTGTACGCGGCTTTGTCTGCTCGGGGTAAGCCGTATGAATTTTACCGCTACGATGGTCAAGGCCGCGAGGGTTTCTTTAGCGCCGACGGGAAAAGTGGTCGTCACTTCCTGATGCGCACCCCTGTGGATGGGGCCCGTCTCAGCTCTGGCTATGGATACCGCAAGCATCCCGTGCTGGGCTATTCTCGCCTGCACAAGGGCACCGACTTTGCCGCCCCCACGGGCACGCCCATCATGGCTTCGGGTGACGGTGTGGTCACCAAGGTGCAGTGGGGCCGAGGCTACGGTAAGTACGTCAAGATTCGTCACGGTCAGGGCTACACAACACTGTACGGACACATGAGCCGATACGCCAAAGGCTTGAAAGTCGGCCAACGTGTGCGTCAGGGCGAAACCATTGGTTATGTGGGCTCAACAGGTATGTCCACGGGTCCACACCTGCACTATGAAGTCATTTACAAAGGTCGCCACGTCAACCCCATGAGCGCCAAGGTGCCATCGGGCATTGAACTGGCCGGCGCGGATCTGCGGCGCTTTAACGCCAAGAAAGCCGAGCTGGAACGCCAGCTGGCCATGGCCCCCACCGCAGATCGCATCACGGAAATTTACCTCGCGGAGCTGGAGCAAAAAGGAGCGCAAGAGGCCAAGCCTGACAACGCCTTCGCCCAAGCTTCAAAATAAGAGCCAGCTCAAGGCATCAAAAAAAGCCCCCAATCGGGGGCTTTTTTTTTATAGACGATACACGTCGATCAACTTGGTTATGTTCCCATCAGGTCTCGAGCGTCAAAGCATCATCCTGCACATCCACCGTGATGGCCGCACCGTCCGCAAGCTCGCCAGCCAAAATGGCGCGGGCAATGCGGTCTTGCAGTTCTTTTTGGATGACGCGCTTAAGGGGGCGTGCGCCATAAATTGGATCATAGCCTTTGTCGGCGATCCAACCGATGGCCGCATCGGACAGCTGGATGGTCATTTGGCGATCAGCCAACAGGCGCTCAAGGTGACCAATTTGAATGCGCACAATGTCGTCCATTTGTGCGCGCCCCAATCGGCTGAACAAGATGATCTCGTCTATGCGATTCAAAAATTCCGGCCGGAAATGATGCCGCACGGCTTCCATCACGGGCGCGCGCGCGTCTTCGGCGCTGGCCCCTTCCGGCAGACTGGCCAAGTGTTCGGCACCCAAGTTTGACGTCATCACAATCAGGGTGTTGCGGAAATCGATGGTGCGACCCTGCCCATCCGTTAGGCGGCCGTCATCTAAGACCTGCAGCAGCACATTGAACACATCGGTGTGGGCCTTTTCGACCTCGTCAAACAACACAACCTGATAGGGGCGACGGCGCACGGCCTCGGTCAAAGCGCCCCCTTGATCATACCCCACATACCCCGGAGGCGCACCAATCATGCGGCTGACAGAGTGCTTTTCCATATACTCCGACATATCCAGCCGCGTCACCGCCGCCTCGTCATCAAACAAAAAGGCCGCCAGCGTTTTCACCAGTTCGGTTTTCCCCACGCCGGTGGGGCCCAAGAACAGGAACGAGCCAATGGGCCGACCGGGATCTTTCAGACCCGCCCGCGCCCGCCGCACAGCGTCAGAAACCGCCACAAGTGCAGGGTCTTGGCCCACCACGCGCTGGCGCAAATGGTCTTCCATCTGCAGCAGCTTTTCACGCTCGCCCTCCAGCATTTTTTCAACGGGCACACCGGTCCAGCGGCTGACCACGCGGGCAATTTCCTCTTCGTCCACCACCTCTTGGGCCAGGTTGGCGGGGGCATCCTCTTCGGTGCTATCGGCCAACTGCTCCTCGAGCTTGGGGATACGGCCGTATTTGATCTCGGATGCCCGACCCCAGTCGCCCACACGCTCAGCTTCGGCCAGTTCAATGCGCAGAGCATCCAACTCCTCGCGGGCCGTGGCGGCCGTTTCCAGTTTGTCTTTTTCCGCCCGCCATTGTCGGGTCAAGGTTTCTGACTGATTTTCCAGATCGCGGATCTCTTCATCCAGTTTTTCTACGCGACCTTGGGCGGCTTGGTCGGTTTCTTTTTTCAGGGCTTCGCGTTCGATCTTCAGCTGCACCAAGCGCCGGTCAATTTCGTCCAATTCCTCAGGCTTGCTGTCGACGGCCATGCGCACACGACTGGCGGCTTCGTCCATCAGGTCGATGGCTTTGTCGGGCAGAAAGCGGTCGGTGATATAGCGATGCGACAGGCTGGCCGCCGCCACCAGCGCGTTATCGGCAATGCGCACGCCATGGTGCAGTTCGTATTTTTCCTTCAGCCCGCGCAAGATCGAGACCGTGTCCTCGACGGTGGGTTCATCCACATACACCGACTGGAAACGACGCGCCAAAGCCGCATCCTTTTCGACATGCTTTTGATATTCATCCAGCGTGGTGGCCCCCACGCAATGCAGCTCACCGCGGGCCAGGGCGGGCTTCAGCAGATTTGAGGCATCCATCGCCCCATCGGTTTTGCCCGCGCCCACCAAGGTGTGCATTTCATCAATGAACAGAATGATGGCACCGGCGGCACCCTCGACTTCTTTCAACACCGCTTTCAGGCGTTCTTCGAACTCGCCACGGAACTTGGCACCCGCAATCAGCGCCCCCATATCTAGGGACAGCACGCGCTTGTCTTTCAGGCTTTCCGGCACATCGCCATTGATGATGCGCAGGGCCAAGCCTTCGACGATGGCGGTCTTCCCCACCCCTGGCTCGCCGATCAGCACCGGATTGTTTTTGGTGCGGCGGGACAGCACCTGGATGGTGCGGCGAATTTCTTCGTCGCGGCCGATGACGGGATCAAGCTTGCCTTCGCGCGCGGCCTCGGTCAGGTCGCGGGCATATTTTTTCAAAGCCTCGAAGCCCTCTTCGGCGTTGGCGCTTTCGGCGGTGCGGCCCTGGCGCATGTTGGCAATGGCCTCACCCAGCTTGTCCGCGGTCAGGTTCGCGGCCTGAAAGGCTTTGCCCATATCCCCGCCCAGACTGGCCAGGGCCTGCAGCAAGCGCTCGACCGTGACATACTGATCGCCGGCGGCCTTGGCGGCATCCTCGGCGGTGGTCAGCAGTTTGGCCAAATCTTGGCTCATGTAAAGCTGCCCCGAGCCCCCTTGGATAACCGGCAGCTTTTTCAGCAAATCGCTGGCTTCCAACAACAGGCGTTTCACGTCACCGCCCGCCGACTTCACCACCGATTGCAAATGCCCATCATCGCCATCGAACAAGCTGGCCAAAATGTGGGCGGGCACGAATTGTTGGTGCCCCCGCGATAACGCCAGGGTCTGCGCGCCTTGCATCACCTGCTTGGCGCGTTCTGTCAATTTTTCTGTGTTCATGTGGTCGGTCTCCTAAATCTTGCTCTTTGAGACAGATTTGGGATGACTTGGGTCGATATGCAAGGGCACGGCGCACGCTGCGACCAAATGGCCGGGCATAACCGTCTGGTGTGTATTCTGGTTTAGGACGCAGGCTTCGCGTCAGCGGCAGCGGTCTCGGCCTCAGGGGCGGCTTTGGCTTTGGGTGTATATTTGCGCCGCGGGCGTTTAGCAGGCTGATCCTCGTCAGTGGCATCCGCCTTTGTACCCTCAGCGGCGTCATCTGCCTTTTTACGAGGCCGCTTGGGCCGTGCCGTATCAGCAGAGCTCGTGACCGGCTTTTGCAAAAAGGCCGGCAGGTCCGCCTCAGGCTGCGGCCCCGATCCGTCCACCATATTGGGGGCAGAAATATCCGAGCCATTTTCCGAAGGCGTCACCACCTCCATGCCATTGGTCTCGGCGTTTGAGGTTTCAGCATTTTGGCTGTTGTCCTGCCCCTTGCCATTGGATTTGGAGCCAGATTTCGACGCCCCGTTGGATTGGGCATGGGCTTGGGGCTGATCAGACACCGACGGCTGGCGGGTGGCCTGAATGGATTTGACCACACGCAAATAATGCTCGGCATGCTGCTGATAGCTTTCCGCCAAAATGCGATCCCCAGAAGCCGACGCATCCCGAGCCAAGTTTTGATATTTGTCACAGACCTGCTGGGCTGTGCCTCGGATCTTAACGTCAGGCCCGTTCGAGTCGTAACTGCGGTTCGGGTTGTTGTTCTGCCCGCCACCGTGACGGCGGCGCCCACGAGAGCGTTTCATAAGTACCTCTTAATGCAAACGGGAGTGTTCCGTGTTAAACCCCAAAGCTATGTCACTAAAGCTTCGCGCCCCATAGCCATCGAAACCAAACAAACTGAAATGGATTTCGACAAGCACCCCAAAACGCGTACACTGCGTTTACTGGCGAAGTCTACACCACCCTATCTGTTTTTTTTCCACTTTCCAAGTCTTTTTTCAGATTTTTGAAAACCCTAGGGCACGGATGTGACCGGCCAAATCCTGGTGTTGGCGCAAAAATTTCCAGCCCGCACCTTGGAAAATATCCTTTATATCCGCATCTTGCCCCGCACCAATTTCAAGACACACCACACCCCCGGGTGCCAAGGCGTGATGCAGCGTCCTCGCGAACTCGTGATAGACATCCAGGCCACCTTCCCCGCCCACAAGTGCCAAATGGGGTTCATGATCCCGCACATCCGGCATCAAATCCGCAACATCTGGGGCCGGTATATAGGGCGGGTTGGAAACAATCAGATCAAATTGCCCGGTCACAGGATCAAGCCAGCGGCCCTCAAGGACAAGCGCGCGATCTTCAAGCCCCAGAGCCGACACATTTTTGCGGGCATAGTCAACGGCCACCGGTGATAGGTCCACACCCACCCCGTGGGCTTTGGGCTGTTCGTGCAGCAGGGCACACAACACCGTGCCCGGGCCCGTGCCCAAATCCAGAACGCGCTGTGCATCCGATTTCAGCCCCAAGGCGAGCTCGACCAAAGCCTCAGTATCCGGACGCGGAATCAGCCCCCCCGGCCCCACGGCAAAGGACAAGGACCAAAATTCTTGCTGGCCCAGAATATAGGCCATGGGTTCGTGAGCTAAACGTCGCGCCAGTATGGCCTCGAGGGTTTTAATTTCATCGGAAGTTAACGCACGATCTGGGTTGACCATCATCGCCGTGCGATCCAGCCCTGTGACCGATTGCAGGATCAACCGCGCATCTAAAGGCGCCGTTTCAATCCCAGCCGAGCCCAATTGTTGCTGAACAAAAGCCCGCCAGGTCACGAGCCCCGCCGTTGCTTCAGGCCTCTTCATTCATCTGGGCCAACTGGGCGGCTTGATCTTCGGTGACCAAGGCATCGATAACGGGATCCAACGCCCCTTGCATGATCTGATCCAAACTATACAGCGTCAGATTGATGCGGTGGTCGGTCAGGCGTCCCTGGGGAAAGTTATAGGTGCGGATGCGTTCTGAGCGATCGCCACTGCCCACTTGGCCTTTGCGATCTGCCGCCCGTGCCGCGGCTTGTTTGGCACGCTCATAATCAAACAGGCGTGCGCGCAAAACCTTCAGGGCTTTGGCTTTGTTTTTGTGCTGAGACTTTTCGTCTTGTTGGCTAACCACCAAACCCGAGGGGATGTGCGTGATGCGCACGGCGCTGTCGGTGGTGTTCACCGACTGCCCACCAGGCCCGGACGCGCGGAAGACATCGATGCGCAAATCGGCCTCGTTGATTTCAACGTCCACATCCTCGGGCTCGGGCAGCACCGCCACAGTGGCCGCCGAGGTATGCACGCGCCCTTGGGTTTCCGTCTCAGGCACACGCTGCACCCGGTGCACACCACTTTCGAATTTCAGACGCCCATAGACCTGGTCACCGTCAATATTGACGACGGCTTCCTTGACGCCGCCGCGATCGGATTCAGAACTCGAGACCACTTCGAAGCGCCAGCCTTGGGTCGCCGCATAGCGCTGGTACATACGCAACAAATCACCGGCAAACAGAGCAGCCTCATCACCGCCCGTCCCGGCCCGAACCTCCAGGATCACGGGGAACTCATCGGCCTTGTCCTTGGGCAGCAACTGCAGCTCTACGTCGTGCTCAAGCTCAGGCAGTTTGTCTTTTAATTCTTCCAGCTCGGCCTCAGCCAAGCCCCGCATTTCTTTGTCGGTTTCCTCAGCGATCAGGCTTTTCAGCGATGCCACTTCATCACGCGCCGCCCGATAGGCTTCGATGGCACGCACAGTGGGCTCGAGACGCGCGCGGTCTTTGGACAGTTCGACAATTTTGCTGCCGTCCGTTGTCTCGGACATGGCGGATTCCAGATCCTGGAAACGTTTTAGCATTGCATCAAGTTTGTCTTCGGGCAGAGCCATTATCAGGTCCTTTGGCGTTTCAAAAATCTGCTAAGCGGGTTCTGAGGTTTTATCAGAGGCGGCTTCAATTTCGGCGGCACGCGCCTCCACCAGCTCAACAATATGATCAATCATCTCGTCATGGGCGCATTTGTGATCCGGCTTGCCCGCGACATAGACCATGCCCGATCCCGCACCGCCACCGGTGAACCCCAGGTCTGTCAGTGCGGCCTCGCCCGGACCATTGACCACACAGCCAATGATCGACAGCGTTATGGGTGTGGCAATATGGGCCAAACGTTCATCAAGGGTTTCGACGGTTTTGATCACCTCAAAGCCCTGGCGGGCGCAGCTGGGGCACGCGATGATGTTCACCCCACGATGACGCAGGTTCAAGGCCTTGAGGAGGTCAAAGCCAACCTTGACCTCTTCCACAGGATCAGCAGCCAAACTGACGCGAATGGTGTCACCAATGCCAGACCATAACAACATGCCCATCCCAATCGAGGACTTCACCGTGCCCATGCGCAAGGCGCCCGCTTCGGTGATGCCCAGGTGCAAGGGGGCGTCGGTGGCGTGGGCCAGGCCCTGATAGGCGGCCACCGCCAAAAACACATCTGAGGCTTTGACGCTGATTTTGTAGTTCAGAAAATCATGGTCATCCAAAATGCGGGCGTGGTCGAGCGCACTTTCCACCATGGCTTCGGGACAGGGCTCGCCATATTTCTCCAGCAAGTGGTGTTCCAGTGACCCTGCGTTCACGCCAATGCGAATGGCACAGCCGTGATCTTTGGCGGCCTGGATGACCTCTTTCACACGGGCGGCCGAGCCAATGTTGCCGGGGTTGATGCGCAGGCACGCGGCCCCGGCCTTGGCGGCTTCGAGCGCGCGCTTATAATGAAAGTGAATATCGGCAACGATGGGCACTTGTGCGGCCTTGACGATGGACTTCAACGCTTCGGTCGAAGCCTCGTCCGGGCACGAGACCCGCACCAGATCCGCCCCGGCGTCTTCCAATGCCTTCACCTGGGCGATGGTGGCCTGGGCGTCTGCCGTCAGGGTGTTGGTCATGGATTGCACAGAAATGGGCGCGTCGCCGCCAACGGCCACAGACCCCACCTGGATCTTGCGGCTGGGACGGCGGGTGATGGTGCGCCATGGGCGAATATGGTCGGCTGACGATGACATATCAGTCCTGTACATCACCACGAAATTCTTGACCAGAGGGCTTATGCCCCCATCCCGTCCCGCGAACTAAGGTCGGGTTAGGCGTTTTACGGCGCTGAGTATGCCGTTGCGGCAAGCAAAGCCACTACTCCTCACCCGAAGGGATGGGCTCCATGGCCACGCGCGGTCTGGGCGCGCTGGCGGCATCCACCGTGGCCGGTGCCTCAGCGGCAGGGGTGTCGTCATTCGATGACGTCGTGCTCGCCGCGTCATCAGCCGCCGCATCTGAGCTCGTCGCCGCCACTACGGCCTCTGGCTCGGGGGTCGGTTTGGCTACGGGTTTGGGTTCAGGTTTCGGGGCCGGTGTTTTGATCGTCGGCAGACGATCCGAGATATCGCCCGGCGCGCTCAGACTGGCCACCGTCGGCAAATCAGCTGCGGCGGGCACCATGTTTTGCCCCTCGGGCGCGACCACAGGCTGATCCGGTGCCGGCACAGGTGCGCTGAGCTGGATTGGCTCTGGATCCAAAAGCCGCGGGTCAACGGGTGACCAGGCCTCGGCGTCATTGACATTTTCGGCCACATCATCCGGCGGGTTCAGGCCGCGCCAGCCCGCAAAGACAATGGCCACCACCAACAGCCCCAAGGCCAAGGGCGTGCCCTTGGGCCAGTCCATTGGCCGGCGCATTTCACTGACACCGCTGACCACCTTGGGCGGAGCGGTGTCGTCAGGCCCAGTGACTTCGGTGCGATAGCGTGCCGCCAGCACCTGGGCATCCAACCCGACCACATCGGCATATGATCGAATAAAGCCCAAGACATAGGTCAAGGCCGGCAATTGGCTGGTTTTGCCCTCTTCCAAGGCGCGCAGATAATGCAGGCGAATTTTGGTGGCCGCAGCGATGTCCTCAACGCTCAGGTCGGCGCGCACACGCGCGGCCTTCAGCTCATCCCCCACCGTAGACGGGCGATCGAACTCGGGATCATCGGTCGCCACCAAACGCAGTTTGGGACGAAGACGATCGTGCGGCGATGTGATGAGGCTCATCGGCAATCAAACGGGTTATGTGGTGGGCGTGGGTCATAACGACTCAACGAATACCCACCTAGATAATACCGAAAAATCTAAAAATACACAAACAGATGGCGGATTTCGGCAAAAGCTTATGGATTTTTTATGCTAGCCTAAGGGGTTGCGGCACAATTCTGGGTGGAAACTTCAGCCAAGCCATAAGCCGCATGCAAGGCTTTTACTGCACTTTCAGCTTGGGCCTCATCGACCAACACGCTGATTTTGATCTCTGAGGTCGAGATCGCCTGGACATTGATTTTCTGTGCGGCCAATGTGGCAAACAAGGTTTGGGCCACCCCCGCGTGTGAGCGCATGCCCACACCAATCACCGAAACCTTGGCCACCCCCTCATCCAGCAGCACCTCGGAAAAGCCGATGGCCTCTTGCGCGGCTTTAACAGCGTTCATGGCCTTGCGCGCATCCCGCCGCCCCACGCTGAAGGCCAAATCCGCCCGCGCCTGGGCTTCGGATCGCGCCTGGACAATCATATCAACATTGATGTCCGCCGCCCCCAAGGCATCGAAGATCCGTGCCGCCGTGCCGGGATGATCGGGCAGATGACGCAGAGTAACTTTGGCCTCGTCCAAACTGTGCGCTACGGCACTGACCAAGCGATGTTCCATGATCTGATCCTCGTTCAAAATCCAGGTGCCGCCTCGGGGCTGGCCTGGCTCAGAAAAACTCGACAGCACCCGCACCGGCACCTGATGAGCATAGGCAAGCTCGACAGCGCGGGCTGCCAACACCTTGGCACCCATGGCCGCCATTTCCAGCATCTCGGGATAGCAAACTTGGGCCAAACGCCGGGCCTTGGGCTCGACGCGGGGATCGGTTGTATAGACGCCATCCACATCCGTATAAATATCACACGGAGCGTGCAGGGCCGCGGCCAAAGCCACCGCCGTGGTGTCCGAGCCCCCACGGCCCAGGGTTGTGATGCGCCCGTCGGCCCCCAAGCCCTGAAACCCCGGCACCACCGCCACCACACCCTGATCAATGGCGGGGCCCAAGGTGTCCGCCTCGACGCCCGTGATGCGGGCATGGCCATGGCCGGTGTCAGTGTGAATGGGCACTTGCCACCCCAGCCAGGATCGCGAGGCCACCCCCAAATTGCGCAAAACCATGGTCATCAGGCCGGCCGTGACCTGCTCGCCGGATGAGACCACCACGTCATACTCATCCTCGCCATCCCCGAGACCCGGTGCCGGCGGCCCCGCCACATCCGTCCAGGTCACATATTGATTGGTCACCCCAGCCATGGCCGAAACCACCACCGCCACGGCCTTGCCGGCCTTGACCTCGGCGGCCACCAGCTCGGCCGCGCGACGAATGCGGGTCATATCGGCGACCGATGTGCCGCCGAATTTCATCACCAATCGGCTGTGGGGTCTGGGCATCATTGGGGACTTGCACTGCGGGGTGTAGGTATCATCATTTGGCTTTACTTTATGCTGGCCACAGGGATCAAGCCAGGCTATTCATGCGCCCATGACAAAGGCCCAGAACAGCACCGTTGATCCCGCCGATATCGCCCGGTTTTCCGCCATCGCCGATGAGTGGTGGGATCCCCATGGCAAGTTTAAACCTTTGCACATTTTCAACCCCACGCGCCTGAAGTTTATCCGCGAGGTGGTGTGCGAACATTTTGACCGACCGCTGGATGGGGCCACGCCCTTCACAGGGTTGCGGCTTTTGGATGTGGGCTGCGGCGGGGGCTTGTTATCTGAGCCCATGGCGCGCTTGGGGGCCGAAGTCACGGGCATTGATGCGGCTCAGAAAAACACCCAAGTTGCCCAGGTGCATGCCGAGCAACAAGGCCTAGAGGTCACCTATCGTCACACCACCATCGAAGATCTGGTGGCGAGCCAAACCGCGCCCTTTGACGTGATTTTGAACATGGAAGTGGTCGAGCATGTCGCCGATCCCGGGTTATTTCTTCAGAGTTGTGCGCGGTTGTTGAAACCTGGCGGGGTGATGATCATGGCCACGCTGAACCGCACCCCAAAATCTTTTGCCTTGGGCATTGTGGGTGCCGAATATATCCTGCGTTGGTTGCCCCGGGGCACGCACGATTGGCGGCAATTCCTGCGTCCGGACGAATTGAAATCCTTGTTGGCCGATACGCCGCTGGTGCTGGACAGCCCGGTGGGCGTCAGTTTCAATCCCCTGACCTGGAAATGGTCGCTCAGCACAGACACCAGTGTCAACTATATGATGGTGGCGCGGAACCCCGTCGTCGAAACCGCTTCCACAGATGATGAAGCCGTTGAGCCCGCCACGCTTTAGTGAGTTCTAATTCAAGTGACGGTCGTCAGGGTTCAATACATCTGGCAGGGGCGCGATGGGCACGTCGTCTTTGATCAGCGCCTTGACCTCATCTTGGCTGGCTTGACCATAGATGGGTTTGGGGGCCGTCAGCCCTTCGTGCATGGCGCGAGCCTCTTTGGCAAAGTTCTCGCCAACATTGGTGAAGGTCTCTTTGATCGTGTGCTTGGCCTTGGTGATCTGCTCGGCCAGGGCGTGGCGCGCCGCCTCGCGTTGGCGCCCTGTGCTGATGTTTGGTGCCACCAGCGCTTTATGAATGGCGCTATCGCCACATAGCGGACAGGTGATCAGACCTTTATCATTTTGGCTTTTGAAATCATCGCTCGATGAAAACCAGCCTTCAAACGGATGGTCTTGGCCACACAGCAAATCATATTTGATCATGACCGCAACCCCGTGTCACCAGGCCCGGTGGTGGGGCGCTCATGCTGCAGGTTGGGAACTTTTCTGCGCGCGGCGTGGACAGCCGTCATGTCAATGTCAGCGGTGATCACACCCGGTTGATCGTCAGGCTTTTCTGCCAAAACCTCACCCCAGGGGCCAATGATCAAACTGTGCCCAAAGGTGCGGCGGCCATCTTGGTGGTGTCCACCTTGCGCCGCAGCGATGACGAAACTGCCGGTTTCAATGGCGCGCGCTCGTGTCAGCACATGCCAATGGGCCTGGCCCGTGGGCACGGTAAAGGCGGCGGGAACGAAATGGGCAAGGGCCCCGGCATGGGCCAATCGCCAATATTGCTGGGCAAAGCGCACATCATAACAAATGCTCAGTCCCAACCGTCCCCACGGCGTGTCGACTGTGGCCAAACGATCGCCGGGGGCATAGGTGGCCGACTCGCGATAGCTTTCCCCCCCATCCAAATCTACATCAAACAGGTGCACTTTGTCGTACTGAGCCGCCAATTGACCCGAGGGTGAAAACACCAGGCTGCGGTTGGCCGCGCGGCCATCCGCTCCCTGCACCATCACCGAACCCAAATGTAGCCAGATGTTCAAATCCTGCGCCCAGCCGCTGGCGGCCTGCACCACCACATCCTGATCCATCGGGCGCAAATTGGCCCTAAGACGGGTGATGTCACGATCCAAAAGATTGCTGCCTTCAGGCGTCGAGACACAGTCAGCGCCCTGGGCGTGGGCTTGGCGCACCAGATCCTGTAGAGCCTTGAGGTTATCAGCGGGCACCACCCCCGCACACATTTGCACGCAGGCGACACGCATGACCTAGTCCGCCAATTTCTCGTCCAAACGACCGGAATAGTTCAACATCATCATATCGTCGCAACTGCCGATATGCTCGTCACCAATGAAGATCTGCGGATAGGTCCGCCGCCCATGGGATCGGGCCAACATTTCCTCGCGCTTGATCGGATCTTCCGAGGCCACGATCTCGACGATTTCAGCCCCTTTTTCTTGCAAGACCTCCATCGCCCGCACGCAATAGGGACAACCCGGCTTGGTATAGATGGTTACTGGTTTCATGCCCTTTACATGGGCGCAATTGCAGAAAAACACAAGGGTGGCGCTCGCCCCGCCTTAGGTTGACGAAGGCAACACCCGCGCCACCGTCAGCACGCGCACAGATCGGGCACCGGCCTTCAGCAGCGTGGCCGCACAGGCCTCGACGGTGGCCCCCGTGGTCATCACATCATCCACCAGCACCAGGCGCTTGTCATGAATTTTCGAGGTTTGGCGCACAGCAAAGGCCCCTTTGACATTGGCCAGGCGATCGGCGCGGCTTTTGTGACCTTGGCTGGCGGTTGGGCGCACACGATACAAGGCACCGCTGATCATGGGCACGCCCCAGGCCCGCCCCAGGCCACGGGCCAGTTCGGCGGCCTGGTTATACCGCCGAGCCCACAACCGGGTGGCATGCAGGGGCACGGGGATCAGCGCGTCGGTGTCCGCCTGCCAATCCTGTCCCACGCGCTGCAATTGCCGTAGAAAAAACGCCAAACCATCGGCATGACCCCCATGTTTAAAACGCAAAATCATCGCCCGGGCCCCATCGGTATAGGCAAAGGCCGATCGAGCCTGTTGGTACACCGGGGCCTCGATTGTGCACTTGGCGCACAGGCTTTCGGCATCTAGGGCAAATTCAAACGGGAAACCACAGGCCTGACACCATGGGGCCTCGAGCAAACGCAGTTGAGACCAGCCCTGAGGCGACAGGTGCCCGGCCTCAGCAACCGGCTGGAGGGTTACCGGGCATGTGGGCGGCACCAGCAGGTCCACAACCTGGCGGGCCAGGCGCTGGGGCACAGCCGGCAGCTGGGATTTGCTTTTCAGGGCTTGACGGGTCATATGCACACAATGAGCGCCCACGCACCCCTTTTCAATATGGATCGTTACCGCCAGCATTTGCGACGGGCGAGGCGCACCTATGGCCAAGCTGAAACCTTCAAACAGCTTGTGGCTGACGATTTCGCTGAGCGCATTGCTTTGATCAATCGCCCGTTCGACCTCGCGCTCGATTTGGGCTGCCGCACCGGCGCGATGGCCCGTGCCCTTGAGGCCTGTCCCGACGCGCAGGCCAAGATCAAAACCCTGATCCAAGCGGATTGGGTGGCTGATTTTACGCCAGACCAAGACCTGGTTCTGGATCCAGATCATTTTGCCCTGAAAGACGAACAGTTTCATCTGATCCTGGCGGGCCTGAGCTTGCATGTCATCAATGACTTGCCCGGCGCCTTAATCCAAATTCGTAGGGCTTTGCGACCGGATGGTCTGTTTCTGGGCGCGGTGTACGGCCCCAATACTCTACAAGAATGGCGAGACAGCCTGATGACCGCCGAGCTGGAGCTGACGGGCGGGGCGGCGCAACGCTTTGCGCCCCTGATTGATGTGCGGGATCTGGGCAGCTTGTTGCAAAGGGCTGGCTTAGCCCTGCCGGTGACCGATATCGACACCCATGTGGTGCGCTATGACCACCCCTTGGCGGTGCTGCAGGATCTGCGGCATCTGGGCGAGACCTTGATGCTCAGCACATCACCAGCACCATTAAAGAAAGCGGTTCTCGTCCGTGCCGTTGAAATATATCAGGACCGCTATACGGACTCGGATGGGCGGGTACGGGCGACACTGGAAATTGTCACGGCGTCTGGCTGGGCACCCCATGACAGCCAGCAAAAACCATTACGCCCCGGCGAAGCTGACATCAGCTTGGCCGAGGCGCTGAGAACTCAGAACTGACTGAGAAGAGTGGAATTAGTTAGAAGCCGCTTCCACTTCGTCAGCAATGTTGCTGAAGGTGTTGGACAGCGCGTTCCCGGTCAGGGTCAGCGACAGAATCAACACGACAGCGATCAAAGCGGCGATCAGGCCATATTCAATGGCGGTGGCACCGTTTTCGTCTTTGCGGAAAGCTTTCAGAGTTTTGTTCACGAACTTGTGCATTGTATTTCCCCTTTAGATTTGGTCCTTTAAAGTCGCAACCAGGTGAACATCTGCCGGGGGCATGTCGTACTCACCAAGTTGTGATGTCCTGACCCATGCAAGGGGCTGGCCAAGTCGTGATTGGGGGGTTTTGTGCCATTTTCGGCACAGATACAGCAGAATCACCAGGTTCATGCCATCCGCACTGTGCGAAGAAAAGACACAGGGCGCGAGACAACTTTCCCAAACTGAGACATCCAACTCTTCGTCCAATTCACGGATCAAGGCCTGTTCCGGCGTTTCACCAGGGTCGACCTTGCCGCCGGGGAACTCCCACAAGCCGCCCATGGGCTTGTGGTCGGGACGTTTTTGAATCAAAACGCGGCCATCACGGTCAACGAGGGCGGCGGCGACTACGGTCGTGATCGCGGGGCGGGATTGGGTCTCATCGCTCATGACGGCTCCTTAGCACACCCGGACACAATGTCCATTTGCATAGGCCATTGGGAGGGGCGCGACCGTCTGTGACGTTGACAGTTGGCAGGGGCGCTCCTAACTAAACAGATTAAAGCTCTAACCCGTGGTGACGTTATGTTCTCATTGTTGAAACGCGTGATTGGGTCGTCCAACGACCGCCAGCTGCGCCATTACCAAGGCCGCGTGGGCCAGATCAATGACCTGGAACGCCAATTCGAAAGCCTGAAAGATGTCGAGCTGCGCGCCAAGACCGAGGACTTTCGTGCTCGTGTGGCCAACGGCGAGTCGCTGGACCGTCTACTGCCTGAGGCCTTCGCCACCGTGCGCGAAGCCGCCAAACGCACGCTTGGGCAGCGCCATTATGATGTGCAGCTGGTGGGCGGTATGGTTCTGCATGATGGGGCGATCGCGGAAATGCGCACCGGTGAGGGGAAAACCCTGGTGGCCACTCTGGCGTCTTATTTGAATGCGCTCGCGGGCAAAGGTGTGCACGTCATCACCGTCAATGATTATCTGGCCCAACGGGATGCCGAATGGATGGGCCAGGTGCATCGCTTTTTGGGGCTTGAGGTCGGCTGCATCATCAGTGGCATGCCGCCCCACGCCCGCAAGGCTGCCTATGCGGCCGACATCACCTATGGGACCAACAACGAATTTGGTTTTGATTATCTGCGGGACAATTTGGTCTATGAGCGCGCCGAGATGGTGCAACGGGGTCACCACTTCGCCATCGTCGACGAAGTGGACAGCATCCTGATCGACGAAGCCCGCACGCCGCTGATCATCTCAGGCCCCACAGATGATCGCTCAGAATTCTACCGCACCATGGATCAACTGATCCTGCAGCTGAGCGACAATCATTTCGAGCTGAACGAAAAAGACCGCCAGGTGATGTTCACCGAGGAAGGGGCCGAGTTCCTAGAGGATCTGATGCGGGCCGAAGGACTGCTGGAAGGTGATCTCTATGACGCCCACAATGTCTCGACAGTGCACCACGCCAACCAGGCGCTGCGGGCCCACAAGATGTTCAACAAGGACAAAGATTATATTGTCAAAGACGGCGAGGTGATGCTGATCGACGAGTTCACCGGCCGCATGATGGCGGGACGGCGCCTGTCCGATGGCCTGCACCAAGCCATCGAAGCCAAAGAGCACGTCGACATCAAGCCCGAGAACCAAACGCTGGCCTCGGTGACCCTACAGAACTATTTCCGGATGTATGGCAAGCTCAGTGGTATGACCGGCACCGCCGCCACCGAAGCCGCCGAGTTTATGGACATCTATAAAATGGGCGTGGTGGAAATTCCCACCAACAAACCTATTCAGCGCATCGACCACGAAGACGAAGTCTATCGCACCGAGCGGGAAAAATATAACGCCATGCTCGAACAGATCAGCGACTGCTATAAACGCCGTCAGCCGATTTTGGTGGGGACGGCCTCGATTGAAAAATCGGAAAGCCTGTCTGAGTTTCTGAAGCAGAAAAACATCCCCCACAAAGTGCTGAACGCGCGCTATCACGAACAAGAAGCCCAAATCGTGGCCCAGGCCGGTGTGCCGGGGGCCGTGACCATCGCCACCAATATGGCCGGCCGCGGAACCGACATTCAGCTGGGTGGTAACCTGGACATGCGCATGGCAACCGAATGCCCACCGGATGCCCCCGATGAGCAAAAAACTGAAATCCGCGAAAAGCTGCAGCGTGAAATTGAAAATCTGAAGCGCGAAGCGCTGGATGCGGGCGGGCTGTTCGTATTGGGCTCAGAGCGACACGAAAGCCGCCGCATCGACAACCAGTTGCGGGGCCGTACAGGCCGTCAGGGCGACCCGGGGACCTCGAAATATTACCTCTCGTTCCAAGATGATCTGTTGCGGATTTTCGCCGCTGACCGTCTGGAGGCCATTGTTGGCCGCTTGGGTCTGGAGGAAGGCGAGGTTATCACCCACAAATGGCTGACCAAAGCCATCGAGACGGCACAAAAACGTGTCGAAGCGCGCAACTATGACATGCGCAAAAACCTGCTGAAATACGATGACGTCATCAACGACCAGCGCAAAGCCATTTTCGAACAGCGTCAAGACGTGCTGGACAGCGAGGACCTGAAAGATGTCATCTCGGACTTCCGTTATGAAACCGCCGAGGACATCGTCAGTCGCCACATGCCGCCAAAAACTTTCGCCGAGCAATGGGACATCCCGGCGATCACCGCGGAAGCGCACCAGACCTTTGGTTTTGAAATGCCCCTTGCGGACTGGGCCAAAGAAGATGGAGTTGACCAAGAGGACATCCTGAAACGGATGATGGAGTTGGCCGATGAGGCCTATGAAAAGCGCGAGGCCCTCATTGGTGAAGAGCGCCTGCGCCATTTGGAGCGGGCCATCATTTTGCAATCCATCGATCACAGCTGGCGCGAGCATTTGCTGCAGCTGGATCATTTGCGTTCGGTCGTGGGCCTACGAGGCTATGCGCAGCGGGATCCGCTGAACGAGTATAAATCCGAAGCCTTCAGCCTGTTCGAGGCCATGTTGGTGGGCCTGCGCCAACAGGTGACCCGCACCTTGATGACCCTTGAGATCATCACCCAGCCCCCCGAAGACATGAGCAACGGCATCAATCTGCAGGTCAAATCCGCCCCGAAAAGCACCGAAGGCACGCCCCCAGAAGGGAAAACAGCCCCGGCTGCCGCTACGCCGACGCCACCAGCCGCATCAGCGGCTGAAAATGTCGACGAGGATGTCGACGAAGATGATGAGGCTCTGCCCGAAGGCGCGGCCTTGCCGCCCGATGCACGCCTGCCGGACAGTTGGAAAAAAACCGGCCGCAACGCGCCCTGCCCCTGTGGCTCGGGCCGCAAGTTCAAGCACTGCCACGGCACGCTCACGAACGCTTAAGACGCGGCTTCTGAGTCTGAGGTTCTGGTTGCTGAGCGTGACCAGCTTGGTATGCTGAGTGATGAGTCGCACACGCGGCATCCTGCATAAAGGGGCACGTCAGGCATGAACACCACCACCGAACCGGAAACCGGCAGCGCGCGACGCTTGATCACGGATTGGATGCACGAAACCTTTCCGCCCGAAAAACTGACAGATCTGACCGCAGACACACCCCTAATTGGCGGCAACAGCGTGTTGGATTCGATGAAACTGGTGGAGCTGTGTTTGTACCTTGAGGATCAAGCCAGTGACATGGGCTTTGAGTTTGACTGGACGTCAGAAACCGCCATGTCAAAGTCCCGCAGTATTTTTCGCACCATCGGCAGCCTCGCAGACGAGTTCCACCGCCAACAGGCCGAGCCCTCATGATCATCGTCACCGGGGCCAGTCGCGGTTTGGGGGCAGCGATTTGCCAGCGGCTGCACAACTCTGGTCACGAGGTTGTGGGCCTGGCGCGGACCGCCACCGACGACGGCGACGTCCCGATCCTGAGCTGTGATGTCAGTGACCCCGCGGCCGTCAAAGCCACTGCCAAGACCCTGCGCCAACGCAAGACGCCCATCACAGGATTGGTGAACGCCGCGGGCATTGCCTCGATGAATTTGGCGGTCACCACCCCACCCCATGTCAGCCAAAACCTGATCCAGACCAATTTGCTGGGCACCATTTATTGCTGTCAGCAGATCGCCCCCCTGATGATGCGGGCCAAACACGGCGTGATGATTAATTTTTCCACCATCGCGGTGGCCCTGGGTTTGAAGGGGGAGTCGGTCTATGCGGCCTCCAAGGCGGGGGTGGAAGGCTTCTCCCGCGCTTTTGCCCGCGAGATGGCGGACTTTAACATTCGGGTCAATTGCATCGCCCCCGGCCCCATTCAAACGGATCTCCTAAAAGGCATCACCGATCAACAAATTGACGACATTGTCGCCCGTCAGGTGTTGCCGCAGCGTTTTACCCCTGATGATGTCTGCGACCTGGTGGAGGTGTTGTTGGACGACAAAGCCGCCAGTCTGTCCGGCCAAGTGCTGCATGTGGGGGGCGTGTAATGGGCATCATCTCTACGCTCACTGACATTTGGGCTGGCGTTGAAGATCCCTTTTTGTTGTGCGGGGACACGGCCCTGCGCTTTCAAGATATTCTTGATCAGCAGCCCGTGGACCTGTCGGCCGTCAAGCCTGGTGATGTGGTGGCCTTGATCGGGGATTTCACACCGGATGCCATCCTGACCTTGCTGCGGGTTATCGACCTTGGGGCCGTGGTCATGCCCTTGACTGTCGAGACCAGATCGCAGCACGAGTATTTCTTTGAGCAGGGCCTGGTGGATGTGGCTATTGAAGGGGCATCGGTCACGCGTCGCCCCCATGACGACAGCCACCCGTTGTTGCAGCAACTGCGCGATCAAAATCATGCCGGATTGATCCTTTATTCCACCGGCACCACGGGGCGGCCCAAGGCCATTTTGCATGACCTGACTTTGTTTCTGCAGCGCTATGGCACGCCGCGGCCATCCCTGCGTACCCTGAATTTTTTGCTGTTCGATCACATCGGCGGCATCAACACCCTACTGCACACATTATATAATCGCGGGGTGGTGATCGCGCCCGAAGCCCGCACCGTCGACAGCATTCTGCACACCTGTGCCCAACATGACGTCGAGGTGCTGCCCACCACGCCCACCTTTTTGCGTATGATGCTGATGAGCGGCCGTTTGCCCGAGGATGTGCCAAACACCCTAAAAATCATCACCTATGGCACCGAGCGCATGGACCAACCTACCCTCGATGCCCTGTGCGCGGCACTGCCGGAGGTGGATTTTCGCCAGACCTTTGGCATGTCGGAACTGGGGATTGTTCGCGTAAAGTCCGAAGCCCGCGACAGTCTGTTTATGCGTGTTGGTGGCGAAGGTGTGGAAACCCGTGTGGTTGATGGCGTGCTGGAGATCAAATCCAAGACCCGCATGCTGGGCTATTTGAATGCGCCCTCGCCGTTTGATGCCGAGGGCTGGTACAACACCGGTGACGTGGTCGAAGAAAAAGACGGCCTTTATAAGGTCGTTGGGCGCACCAATGATGTCATCAATGTCGGCGGTCTGAAGTTCATGGCCGCGGACGTCGAGCGTGTGGCCTTGCAACACCCAGGCGTTGCCATGGTCAAGGTCACCGCCAAGACCAATCCCATCACTGGTCAACACGTCGAGATCACCGTCGAGCCCTCGGGTCGCGATGGCTTTGATCTGGGCGCATTCAAACAGCACATGCAAACGCATTTGCAAGCACACATGCAACCCAAACGCTATCGAGTGGACAGCATCACCTATGGTCACCGTTTCAAAAAAGCCTGACACCAACAGCGCCATCCCCGCCGCCCGTCATTATCACCTGTTCGGTCGGCGTTATGGTCTGCTGCACAAAGCCTATGATGATGCCTTGTTTGGACAGCCAGTTTTCGAGCTTGTAGAGATCAATGACAAGCAAATCGCCGAGGTGGGCACCGTTAATGATTTGGCCGCAGACCTTTCCGGCCTTAGCCTGTGCACCTTCCGCGCGCCCCGGCACCTGCCCATGATTCACTTCCTTGAGGATCAAGGCTTTCGTTATGTCGATGACATCCTAAGCGTGGTCTGCAAACGCCAACAGTTCACCCCCCTAAAGACCAAGGCCCGCGTGCACATCGATACCTGTGTGGGGGAACCGGCAGCCGATTTGGCCCAATCCCTGTTGGATATTGCCGGGCGGGTTCATGACCATTCCACCTTTGTGGCGGATCATCGCATCCCCCAAGATCTGGCCCGTCAGCGCAACGCCATCCGGGTGCGATCCTATTTCCAAAAACCAGGGCATCAGGTGTTTGTGGCCCGCACCTGGCCTGACGCGCCGCCTGCGGGCTTTTTCCAATTCCAGATCACGGGCACGCTGGCGGACGGGGTGAACGGGGCTGTCGATCCCGACCAGCAGAATTTTGTCTTTGGGCCGCTTTTGTACAGTTATGCCTGCCAACACGTGTTCGAGACTTTCCCCGCAGTCACCCGCATCACCTGTGGCCTAGGGGCCAGCAACACCACCATTTTGGATGTCTTTCAAAAGCTGAATTTCAAACTCACCGGCCGCGAAACGCACTTTAGAAAATATACCCCAGGCCCATAAATCAGATATCCAAAACGCGGCCGATTTTCAGAAATTTATCGCGGCGCTGAGCCTTCAGGCCCTCGGCATCCAAAGCCGATAAGTCCCCCAAGGTCTTGGCCAAGATCTCTCCTGCCACGTCCATCACATCATTGGGCGCGGAATGGGCCCCACCTGCCGGCTCGGGAATGATGCCGTCAATCACACCCAACTTGTGTAGATCTTGAGCGGTGATGCGCATGGCCTCGGCGGCGTCAGCGGCGCGCGCACTGTCCCGCCACAAAATCGAGGCACAGCCCTCGGGCGAGATGACGGAATAGACCGAATGCTCCAGCATCAACACCGAATTGGCCGCGGCGATGGCAATGGCCCCGCCCGATCCGCCTTCGCCCGTGATGATCGAAATCATGGGCACGCCCAGGGTCAGGCAGCGCTCGGTCGAGCGGGCAATGGCTTCGGCCTGGCCGCGCTCTTCAGCACCCAGGCCCGGATAGGCCCCCGGCGTATCCACGAAACTGATCACAGGCAGAGAGAATCGCTCGGCCATATCCATCAGGCGAATGGCTTTGCGGTAGCCCTCGGGCCGGGCCATGCCGAAATTGTGCTTTAGGCGTGATGAGGTGTCCGTGCCCTTCTCGTGGCCCATGATCACCACGCCCTGACCACGGAACTGCCCCAAACCGCCAACAATGGCCTGGTCATCACTAAAGCCCCGATCGCCGCGCAGCTCGACAAAATCATCAATCAAGACACGGATATAATCCACCACATGGGGCCGTTCAGGGTGGCGGGCGACCTGGGCCTTTTGCCACGGCGTCAGGCCAGCATAGGCCTTGGCGCGGGCGTCTTGCACACGTTTGCGCAGATTTTTGATGTCGTCGCCCACCTCGGCGCCCGAGCCTTCGGACAAGGCTTCGAGTTCCTCGATTTTCGCTTCCAGCTCGGCGATGGGTTTTTCGAAATCCAAATAGGTTTTGTGGGCAGACATACAGATTCCTCCGGCTCAGCGGCGCACTTTACTGGCTGTGGGCCGGGCTCACAAGCCCGATCCCCCCTCAGATGAAGGATGGTTTGGCGATAAGGGGTGGGAAGCGTAAAGCGTTTCGCGCAAATGCTGACTGCTGAGGTGGGTGTAAATCTCGGTGGTGGAGATATCGGCATGCCCCAACAAGGTTTGCAAAACCCGCAAATTGGCCCCGCGTTCCAGCATATGGGTGGCGAAACTGTGGCGCAAAGCATGGGGATGCACCAGCGCCCTGTCCAACCCCACCTGGTCAGCCAAATCATCCAGCATCTGCCCCACCCGACGGCGGCTGATGGCGCTCGTGCCTTTGCGGCTGGGAAAAACCCAAGTGGCCTTGGTGGGCACATTGGCCAGGTGCGCCGTCAGCGCCTGTTGGGTTTTCGGACTGATGGGCACCAGACGTTGCCGCCCGCCCTTGCCGGTGATCTGAATGTGCTCAACGGGCCGGATAAACAGCTGACGCTTTAAACTCAGCAGCTCTGAAACCCGCAGGCCCGAGCCATAGAGCAACATCACCATCGCCCGCAACCGACTGCCCTGGGGCGTGTCATCGCACCCTGCCAGCAGACTTTGAATTTGCTCAAGCGTCAGGGTCTGGGGCAAATCTTTGTCGGGCTTTGGGGCCAAGACCTGACGGCTGGGGTCGTCAGGGATGTGGCCCTCTTCCAGCAGAAACTTATAATACTGCCGCACCGCGGCCCGCCGCCGAGAGACCGTGGCGGCACTGAGGCCTTGGTCCAAAAGTTGGGAAAAATAGGCCACCAAATCAGCTGAATTGGCCTGATCGAGAGGGCGCTTACGCTGGTTCATAAAGCCGGACAAATCGTTCAAGTCTCGGCGATAAGCATCAAGGGTGTTGGGACTGACCCCACGCTCGGCGGTTAGCATATCGAAAAACATCTCGCGCTGGTCGGCGCTGGTCATGACCTATCGCGCCGCCCACAGATCCGCCAACAGCTGGTCACGCAGCTCCGCCGTCAAGCCCAGCCGCACCAGAGTTTGCATCAGGCGATAATGGTGAACCGTGGCCTCGTCACGTGACAGATCCACGCCCCGCAGCACGGCCTCGAGGGTATTGCCGGCGGCCAAGGCCTGCTCGAATTTCAGCATGTCAGCAGCAGGCAAGGCGGCTGTGGTTTGCCCATCCAGCCGTGCCCACAAACTCTCCGATGCCGGCATACCCAAAGCCACCAAAGTCACAAGGTGTTTGGTGCTGAGACTCTCGGCCATGGCTACAGCCGCACGTTTGGTGGCGGCCGCATCGGCATTCATCAGTGCCCGCATCAGACGATAGCGTGGGGCCTGCAACTCGCCCTCAAGGCCTGCCACATACCGCACCTGATCCTGAAGAGCCGTATCCGTGATCAAGGGCACGGCTGCGCGCACGGCCGCAGCGTGGAGCGCCAACACCTGACGCGCAATCTCGACATCGCTGTAGGTTTGAAGACGCTTCACCATCGCCTCCAGAGCCAAAGCCACATCGGGGGCCTGCGCCCCCAAGGCCACGCGATGCATATCCACCATCGCCGCCAAGTCACCTGTGGGCGTATGATCCCGCTCAAGACCCGCCGCGACCACGCGCCAAACCTCGGACGCGGGCATGACATGGCGGGCCTGTTCGACGGCCTTTAGACGCAAATCCCACGGTGCGGCTTCGGTGCGCGCCACCGCCGCCCAGACATGGGGTTGTCGGCTTTGCACCTGGGTCAAATCCCAACGTCCCCACAAGCGCGCCGCCGCATAATCGAGCGCATAACGCACCGTCAGCGTCGCCCCACCAGTGCCGTCCTTCACCGCTTCTAGGGCGGATAAAAAGCCCTCGTCTCGCAGGCCTTGCCCCTCCACCAGCGAAAGGGCCATGCCCGCTGACTCGTTTTTTGCCCACACCGCACACACCGCCCGCAGCTTCAGCCAATAGGGCAAATCTCGACCGGCCGCCAAACCATTGGCATAGGCACAGGCTGTTTTCAGATCATTTTGCAGCAGAGCCACATCGGCTGCCACCTCCACCAAATCTTGATGGTCCCGCGCCGGCACAACCCGCAACAGCTGGCCGAGGTCCTCGATGGCCGAAAGTCGATACAGCGCCTGAGCCCGCAAGCGTTGCAAACGCGCTGCACGATCCGGATCTGTGGGCGCATCGGTTTTGGCGGTCAACATACGCTGGATCACCGGTGCCCACCGGTTGATCTGTTCCGGGTCTGATGATGCCAGATAGGGACGCAGCATCGGGCGCAAGACCTCGGGCGTGCTGTCGCCCCAAACCTGGGGAATGGGGTCTGTGCTACCAGCCTTCAGGGGCTGGACATCGGCGATGGGCTGGCTCGAGACCGGTTTGGGCACCAGCGGATCCGCCGCGGCCGTACTGGCCGCCAATACAACCCCCACAAGGGTGCCGATGACATCAGTCTTGGAAGGTATCGGGCAACGCATATCGGACCTCTTCCTGTTCCGGTTGGGCGGTCGCCCCCAAAACAAACAACGCCACGATCACGAGCAGAAAAAGCCCGCCAATCCCCCCAGCCAAGATCACAATAGGTTTCATGGGCCCTACATTAGGCAGCGTCGCGGCCGTCGACAAGTGCGAATTCCGAACATTTCCCTTGTGGGCGGGCGGGCAAAACCCTAAAACCCCTGCCATGACCAGACCGCCCCGCCACCGCCCGCGCCCGGCACCGAAACTCAGCAAACCTGTGGCCCTGGTGGGCATGATGGGTGCGGGGAAGTCGGTGATTGGGCGACGTCTGGCCAAACGTTTGGCGGTGCCGTTTTTTGATGCGGATCGTGAAATCGAGACCGCGGCCGGACGCAGTGTCGCCGACATTTTCACAGATTTTGGCGAGGAGGAATTTCGCCGTGGCGAACGCGCCGTCATCACCCGCCTGGTGCAGGAAGGGCTACATGTTCTGGCCCTTGGCGGGGGGGCGTTTTTGAATGCCGAAACCCGCGAGCTGCTGCACGCCAAGGCCACAACCGTTTGGCTGAAAGCCGATTTGGACACTTTGGTCGAGCGGGTCAGCCGCCGCGACACCCGCCCGCTGCTGCACAATCGCGACCCACAGGAGGTTCTGAGCAAACTGATGCATGACCGCGACCCCATTTATGCCCAAGCCGATCTCAGCGTCGAGAGCAGTGACGGCCCGCCGGATCGGGTGGTAGAGGCTATACTCAAGCTTTTAAGGACTGTAGGCTAAGATCCCATCATGACCATGACCCTGATTTTGGCCGCATTGGCCATTTTGGTTTTGCTGATGCTGTCGGGTTTGTTTTCCGGTACGGAAACCGCCCTGACCGCAGCCTCTCGTGCACGTCTGCACCAATTTGAAAAAGATGGTGACCGCGCCGCCGCACGGGTCAACCGGTTGCGCGAACGGCCCGAAGATATGTTGGGCGCCCTGTTGCTGGGCAACAATCTGGTCAATATTCTGGCGTCATCCTTGGCCACTTTTTTCCTGACCCGCTTGTTTGGTCCCGCAGGCGTTGCCATCGCGGCCGGAGTGATGACGGCGCTGGTGCTGATCTTCGCCGAGGTCTTGCCAAAAACCTTGGCCTTCACGCGCCCCGAGGCCGCAGCCATGAGATTGTCCTCACTGGCAAAACTTGCGGTTGTGCTGTTTGCCCCCGCGGTTTGGTTTGTCCAAGGGGTGGTGCGTCGAACCTTGCGCCTGTTTGGTATCGATGTGGACCAGGACCAAAGCTTTCTGGCCGCCCACGATGAAATTCGCGGCGCGATCGAGGTCCATCACGAAGAAGGCCTGATGCCCAAGCGGGATCGTGATATGCTGGGCGCGGTTCTGGATCTGACAGATTTGACGGTTGCCGATGTCATGGTTCACCGCAAAAACATCTCGATGATTGATGCCAGCTTGCCGCCCCCTGAAATTGTGCAACAAGCGCTGGAGGCCGCCCATACCCGCCTGCCCATGTGGAAGGACGAGCCAGAAAACATCATCGGTATTCTGCACGCCAAGGATCTGCTGCGCGCCTTGAACGAAGCTGGCGGCAAGGCGAATAAAATTAATATGACCCGGATCATGCGCGAGCCCTGGTTTGTGCCAGAAACCACACGTCTGAAAGATCAGCTGAACGCCTTTTTGAAACGCCAAGCCCACAACGCCCTGGTGGTGGATGAATATGGTGGGCTGATGGGCCTGCTGACCCTTGAAGACATTTTGGAAGAAATCGTTGGTGAAATTGACGATGAGCACGACGTGGCCTCCACAGGCATTCGTCGCCAAAAGGATGGCAGCGTGAATGTGGATGGCGTGGTCAGCATTCGCGACTTGAATCGGGCCATGGATTGGAACCTGCCCGATGAGGACGCCGTCACCATCGCGGGCCTGGTGATTCACGAGGCCCAAACCATCCCCGAGCCGGGACAGGTTTTTGTTTTCCATGGCCACCGCTTCCAGATTCTGCGACGCCGCCGCAACCAAATTACAGGATTGCGAGTTTCAGCCCCTATGGCGTCTGATCGGATTTAAGATTTAACGACAAGGCGTGCACGGGGCCAGCCAATTCAGTGGCCAGGACCTTGTGCACCGCTTGGTGCCGCGCCACCCGACTGAGCCCCTGAAACCGCGCAGACGTCATGTGAATGGTAAAATGACTTTCGCCCTCGGGCCGAGCGCCCGCGTGCCCGGCATGGCGGTGGCTGTCGTCAATAATCTCTAGCTCCGCAGGCGCGAAGGCGGCTTCCAGCTTTTTTTTCATGGTTTCGGCGACGGAATCAGTCATTTTCTGCGGCTCTCTCTTGTGGTGGACACCAATCATCATCATACTTGGCCGGTTATGGATCGACGATCAACGTACAAACCAAAATTTATCGACATCCGCGTCAAACCGCCGAAGTCCGACAAAAAAACCAGCCGCCGCGCCCGCGCCGACGAGCAACGCTGTGACCGAGAGGGCTGTGAAAAGCTCGGCGAGTGCCCGGCCCCAAAAACACCCAATGCTGTCGACAGCAACGATCGCTATTGGTTCTGCCAAGAGCACGCCGCCGAATACAATCGCACCTGGAATTTTTTCAAAGACATGAGCCCTGGCCAAATCAGTCAATTCCAAGCGGGCATCATCACCGGCCATTTGCCCACCTGGGATTTCAAAGCCTCGGGCCAATCTCGGGAATCCGTCACTGCCGCCATGCGCATGGCCCGGGGGCAGTTCAAAGATGTGTTCCAAGCCTTTGGTGACAAAGCCGAGCCCGAACGCCCCCAGGCGCGTGCCCCCAAACTGGGGCGCTTGATGCGCCAAGCGCTGGCGGACCTTGATCTGACCGAGGAGGCCACGGGCGAACAGATCCGCGTGCGCTATCGGGAATTGGTGAAAAAGTTCCACCCCGACAACAACGCTGGCGATCGCACCACCGAAGAACGCCTGCAATCCGTTATCAAAGCCTACAAGACCCTGCAAAATGGTGGCGTGCTGAAGGATTAGGGCTTTGGCCGGTTATCCTGGCCAGCCCGTTGCATCCGGCCCCAGCGCCCGGTAGAACCATAGCCCAGAACAGCTGCGGAGACCCCCTATGAGCACGCCTGACCCTTTGTTGGAGGCCACCCCCGACACCACCGCCGACACCAAGGCCTTGTTTGGCTTTGATGTGGACTTCGATGTGCCCGCTTTCAAAGCCGCGCCATCAGAACATGTGCCCAAGCTGGACCCGGATTATATTTTTGACCCCGCCACCACACGGGCGATTTTGGCGGGCTTTGCCTTCAATCGTCGGGTGATGGTCCAGGGCTATCATGGCACGGGCAAATCCACACACATCGAACAGGTGGCCGCGCGGCTGAACTGGCCGTGCGTACGCATCAATTTGGACGCCCACGTCAGCCGCATCGACCTGATCGGCAAGGACGCCATTGTCTTGAAAGACGGCAAACAGGTCACCGAGTTTCGCGAAGGTCTGCTGCCCTGGGCCCTGCAACGGCCTGTGGCGCTGGTGTTTGACGAATATGACGCGGGCCGTCCTGATGTGATGTTTGTCATCCAACGGGTGT
Source organism: uncultured Caulobacteraceae bacterium (assembly GCA_937138625.1). GTDB lineage: Bacteria > Pseudomonadota > Alphaproteobacteria > Caulobacterales > Caulobacteraceae > CAKZPF01. The sequence continues at coordinate 332,085 of CAKZPF010000004.1, forward strand.
TGGAGGCCGAGGGCCGCCTGACCCTATTGGATCAAAACCGTGTGCTGCATCCCCATGCTGGCTTCCGTTTGTTTGCCACCGCCAACACCATTGGCCTTGGGGACACCACGGGGCTTTATCAGGGGGCGCAACAGCTCAACCAAGCGCAGCTTGATCGCTGGTCGCTGGTGGTGGGGCTGAACTATTTGGCGCCCGAGGTCGAACAGCGCATCGTGGCCTCGAAGGTCAAACAGGGCCTGAAGGGCCAAGACGAGACCATCGCCAATATGGTGCGGGTGGCGGATATGACGCGCAATGCCTTCATGAACGGGGATATTTCCACGGTGATGTCACCACGCACCGTCATCACTTGGGCGGAAAACACCGCGATTTTTGGTGATCTCGAGCAAGCCTTCCGGTTGACCTTCTTGAACAAATGCGACGAGCTGGAGCGGCCGATCATTGCTGAGTTTTATCAACGCGCCTTTGGCACCGATCTGCCCGAGGCCGCCAAGCGCGTTCACATGGCCTAGGCCGTTACGCCATGGCCGAAGACGACACCCACACCCCCCTTGAGGAGGCCATCGCCAAAACCGCACGGGCGCTCTCGGAACGCCCGGACCTCGAGGTCAGTTTTTTGGCGGCGGCCCCCAGCCTGGTGGGCAATCGCCTGTCGCTGCCACCACCGGACAGTGACCCCAGCATTCGGGGCATAGCCGACCGGCTGGCCCTGAAAGCTGCCCACCATGATGCAGACCTGCACGCCACACGCGTGCCCCGTGGCGGCGAGGCCCAAACCCTGTTTGATACCTTCGAAGCCGTGCGTACCGAAGCCATTGGGGCGAGTATGCTGGGGGGCGTCAAAGCCAATTTGCAGGCCCTGGCGGCGCAAGACTGGCTGCGCCGGGCCGAACCCCATGCGCCTGAGGCCTTGATGCCCTTGCTGCTGCGGGAAGCCGTGGCGGGGATCGCGCCCCCCCAAGGCGCCGAGGCCCAACTGAAGCGCCTGCGTGATGAATTGCCGTCTGTGATCTTTGATGATCTTGCCGCCTTGAAACCACTGGTGAACGATCAAGCGGCCTATGGCCAAAAGGTCGCCGAGCTGCTGGTCCACTTCGGTATCGACGAGCAAGAAGACGCCGCCACCCCCGAGCCCGACGACAACACCCCAGAAGATCCCACCCCGGACCCAGATGACGACACGGAGGACGAAGAGCAACCGGACACGGAACCGGACAGCGGCCAAGACGAGCAACGAACCCCAGAGCCCGCAGACACCGCCAGCCAAGATCCCCACGAAAGCACCGAAGGGCCGCCTGAAGAGGACGACGAGCTCGCCCCGCCACGGCCCCAACCCGAGTGGCTGAACCTGCCCGGCACGGATGTGACCTATCGCGTGTTCACCTCAGCCCATGACGAAGTGATCGGTGCCGAGCACTTGGCCGACGCCGAAGAGCTGCAACGCTTGCGGCAATATCTGGACACCCAAAGCCAAAAACTGGACCCGCTGGTCGCGCGCCTGGCCAATCGCTTGCAGCGGCGTTTGATCGCCCAGCAACAACAAAGCTGGGTGTTTGATCTTGAAGAGGGCCTGCTGGACACCGCCCGTCTGACGCGGGTGATCACCGACCCCACCGCCCCCCTGTCGTTCAAACAAGAAAGTGACCAGAAGGCGCGCAACACGGTGGTGACCTTATTGCTGGACAATTCAGGCTCGATGCGAGGACGACCGATGTTGGTGGCGGCTTTGTGCGCCGATGTGGTGGCCCGCACGCTTGAACGCTGTGGCGTGAAGTGCGAGATTTTGGGCTACACCACCCGCACCTGGAAAGGCGGCCTATCACGAGAAGATTGGATGGCCGCCGGCAAGCCGCCCCACCCCGGTCGTCTGAACGATCTGCGCCACATTATTTATAAGCGCGCCGACACCCCCTGGCGGCGAGCGCGGATCAACCTGGGCCTGATGATGCGCGAAGGGGTGTTGAAAGAAAATATCGATGGCGAGGCCCTGGCTTGGGCCGCCACCCGCCTGCTGCGCCGCGCAGAAGAGCGCCGGATTTTGATGGTGATTTCAGATGGCGCGCCTGTGGACGACAGCACATTGTCCACCAATCCCGGTCATATCCTCGAGTCCCATTTGCGCAGTGTAATTGACTACCTCGAGCGTCTTTCGCCTATCGAGCTGGTGGCCATTGGTATTGGTCATGATGTCACGCGCTATTACAGCCGCGCCGTCACCATTCCCGACGTCGACAGCCTAGGCGAAACCCTGATGCAGGAACTAGAAGGCGTGTTTATACAGGCGCGCAATTGACGACAGTATTTATTTTTTATACATAAAAATAAAATTCACATGGAAACAATGCAGATATGAAGCCTCTTCATCCCATCGATACATCAAACACGTCATTTTCGCATATTGGGTTTGAAACTGTTGAAGCCACCGGGGAAGGCTTGAGGCCTGATCTTCAAGACCAAAGCAGCGCCACTGCCGATCCAACATATAAGACCCAAGGAGGTGAAGCGCTTTATGACCTCTATAAGAAGGCCCAACAGGCAAGCTGGTCCGAGTTCTTGGCCTGGAACGGCATTCTGGTGGATGTGCCCAAAAATGTGATTTTGCCAGCTGGCATGACGATCTATCTGCAAGATCCCAGCACCTTGCCGATGTCAGATAACGACAGCCCTGATATCTCCCTGTATCTGGATCCAGATGTTGAAATGCCTCGTGATGGGGGGTTGACAGTTTACACCGAAACTCTGGAACGCAGCCTCGTACACCAACACCTTGAAACCCTGAGATCCACAGGTAAACGCTATGGATTTGATCTCAATCACTTCCAGCGTGACAACACAGCCCTCAGCCATGATGGTGTTTTCTTTCAACAGGCCTTCAACGGTCTTGTGGACGTTTTGGGCGAAGACGGGGCCCTTGAAGTGTTGGCCCATGCCGAAAGCACATATCGGATAGCTGTGATGCAATCCCAAGGCGCCTATTTGCCCAGTGCATTTGAGAAAAGTCTCCAAGCGCAACAACAATCCAAAGTCCTGTTCAAACAAGAATATGGCGAGACCTGGGGCCCCATCATGCTGGCATTCGCCAGCCATGCTGTTCCCGGTGGTGGGGGCGGTTGGGATCTGGTTATGTTGGGTGGGTTCGGCGCAGCTGCGCCTCGGGCTTTGCCGGGAGGCGCTCGTCCCCAGATGCAGTTCATTGAAATGCGACGGACGTTAAATGATGGCCAAACCCTGATCCGCCGCAAGGACCTGCAAACGAATCAAGTGAAATACGCCCTAGAACCCGCCAACACTATTGCCGGCGGCACAATTCCCGTTGCGCCAGAACGCGTCCGTCAAGAGATCAGAGAAACGCGAATTCCAGAACCTGTTAATATACAAAGCACACAACAGCGCACAGATACACGCTATCGCCAGACCTATCCCGTGCCCGCGCCCCATCAACGTGAGGCGATGAGACAACTGGAAGGTGTCACCACGCGCCTTCAGAATACCCAGTCCCAGTGGGAGCTTCAGCTGCTCAGCCGCATTCAGCTGCACAGACACCGCAGCACCCCAGAATTGTTGGGGGAATTGGAAACCTTGTCGGCCTCATCACCGATTGGCATGAACAACGCTCGTGCCAATATTGAGGTGATCACAACCATTCTGACCTCAAGGGGGATTGATGCCCATACTCATATCTATGGCATCAACAGTTCAGCGGCCCGTTCGATCCCCATGACCAGTCAATCGCCACAATGGCTGGAAACCGCAAATGTTCGCTATGAACTGCCGGAAACTACGCGTTTGCCTGGCGCGCGTGATTATCACCGAGACTATGACTTTTACACCCGCCGAGAAGACCGCGCCTATAATCAACCCACACGCAGTCAGTACCCAAACCAAATTGTTGTGTCTGAGCATATGCGGTCTGTTGCCCAATCAGAAGTTAGCCGCATCCTCAATATCCCTCAGGCCCAACGCACGCCCACACAACAGCTAGTGGCCATGTATCACCGCATGCCTGGCGAGCAATTGGGGGCCCGGCTCGCGGCCTCGGTTACGCCCAATTCATCTGGGCAGTTTACGCCCAAACAAGTGCAGCAAACCCAAGCCGCCAGCCTAATATGGATGAGCAGGGGGAGAAACCCCCATGGATACATAGAGAATCTCCAGTTTGGTCATCAACGAAACCTCTCGACAGCCAACATCCCCATGACGGTGCCCCGCCTTTTCGGGCAATAACCGGGGCAATCACGAGCATCCGATAAAAAAAAGCCCGCGACTGAAGCGGGCTTTTTCAATCTTCGAAATTTGCAAGCAGGGCTTAGGCGGCTTCTTGCTGCTTTTTCGCAATTTGCTTTTTCAGCTTCAGGGCGCGCGGTGACAGATCGGCAGCCTTGGCCCCTGTCAGAAAGGCATCAATCCCGCCCTTATAGTCCACAGTGCGCAGCGCGGCACGGCTGACACGCAGACGGAAGGCCTGGCCCAAAGCTTCAGAGCGGAAGGTTGCCGGCAACACAGACGGCAAGAACCGACGCTTGGTTTTGCGGTTGGAGTGGGAAACATTGTGCCCCACCATGGGGCCCACACCGGTCAGTTCACATACGCGAGACATATTCTGTGTTCCTTAGCGTTCTTTTGAATTCCCCAAGCCGTAAGCCAAAAGCCCAAAGCATGGGAAAATGTTGTCACCTGCTGGACGTCTGTCCAGGAAAAAGGGGCATTTAGCGTTTTTTTGACCCGGCGTCAAGCATTCAGGCTTCATTCAAGGCTTGTGCGCTATAAGGCCAGTATGATGTTCTTTCTAGGAGGCCATATGCCAAATTTCCTTCGCTCTGCCCTGACCGTTGGGGCCGTCGCCATGGCGCTGAGCACCACGCAAGCGACCGCTGATCCCGTCACCGCATTGGAAACGGATCTGCATGCCAAATATTCGGGCTATCTGGGCCCTTTGAAAGTCATCGATGTGGATTTGAAATCCATTTATGCCCCGCAGACCTATCGCAGCTCTGTGCGCATGAAATCCACGGGATTTGCGGCTTTGTTCGGAAAGTTCGACACCGCCGCCACGGTCACGGGCTATACGCAACCCAAACTGCGCCCCGTCGAGTTTAATCATACGCATACAGGCAAAAAAACGCGCTCCACCCAGGTGCGCTGGACAGATGACACCGTGATCGCCACCGCCAATCCCCCGCACGGCAATTTGGGCAACCCGCCCGCCAGCACACAACAAAAACTCGAGGCCACAGATACCCTGACCATTTTAGCCGCCCTGACCCGCCCTGGCGTCGACCTCAGTAAGGCCTGTGACGCCACCTATGCGGCCTTTGATGGCAAGCAGCGCTATGATCTGACCCTTGAGCCCCTGGGCCCGGTCGAGATCACGCCCAACATCACATCCGCCGTCTCGGGTCCGGGCTACAAATGTTTGATGCGCTACAAAGAAGTGGCGGGCTATGACGAAAAGCTCGATCGCGACGAGGCCTTCCGCGCCCCCATCACGGTGTGGATCGCCGAGGTTCCCGGGGCAAAACACCGCGCCATTGCCCGCTTTGAAGCCGACATGGGGTGGTTTTCGGCGGTGGTGAAGCTGAAACAACTGGATCACCTGCGACCACAGACCTCAGGGGCGCAGGCGTCTGCCAGCTTGACACGCTAAGGCGAAGACGGCACACCGCCACCAAAGACTTTACCGGAGGCCCAGATGACCTACATCGTCACCGATGCCTGCATCAAATGCAAATTTATGGACTGCGTCGAGGTGTGTCCTGTCGATTGTTTTTACGTGGGTGAAAACATGCTGGTGATTCATCCCGATGAATGCATCGATTGTGGCGTATGCGAGCCCGAATGCCCCGTGCTGGCCATCGTGCCCGACACCCAAGACGACAACGGCAAGTGGCTGGAGATCAACACCAAGTACGCCAACATCTGGCCCAACATCACCACCAAGGGCACGCCGCCCGCGGATGCTGAAAAGTATGAAAAAGAAACCGGTAAGTACGAAAAATATTTCTCCCCCAAGCCCGGAGAAGAGGGCTAAATTTCCAATCTAGGACAAAAGTCGCAATATTAACTGCAGGGGGCTTCACAAGCGCCCGAGAATGTGTTAACAAGACTGTCACGACTGACGGTTTTATTTTCGATAATAAATCGTCAAAAGGGGTTCGCAATACAGCCGAGCATTGTGATCCGGACATAAGCGCGAGAATCAGGATAGACTGCCAGATTGCAGGGTTCCCATATATGCGCACACCGGACCAAGGACTTCGTGTCTCTGATGGCGAAAGGCGACTTCTTCGTCAAGGTGAAAAACACCTAAGGTGTGAAACACGTGGGGAGTACATATATGACCACTCTGAGCGCGGATAAGCCCGCAACCTCGAAAAAAGACACAACCAAAAAGGCTAGCAAAACCAGCATGACATCCAAGCATGACTACAAAACCGGTGACTTTGTCGTTTATCCCGCCCATGGCGTTGGCCAGATTGTCGGCATCGAAACCCAATCGGTGGCGGGCATTGACATCGAGTTGTATGTCATCGCTTTTGAGCAAGAGAAAATGACCCTGCGCGTGCCGACCTCCAAAGCCAAAGCCGCCGGTATGCGGGGCTTGGCCAGCACGGATGTGATCAGCTCGGCTTTGAAAACCCTCAAAGGTCGCGCCCGCATCAAACGCGTGATGTGGTCACGCCGCGCCCAAGAATACGAAGCTAAGATCAACTCTGGCAATCTGGTGCAAGTGGCCGAAGTGGTGCGCGACCTGCACCGCAATGCCGACCAGCCCGAGCAATCCTATTCCGAGCGTCAGCTGTATGAGACCGCTTTGGATCGCATGGCCCGTGAGCTGGCGGCGGCTGAAAATACCGACCGGGATGCGGCCGTGGCCAAACTCTCAAAGACTTTGACCAAAGTGGCCTCCTAAAGCATTTCGGCTCTTGAAGACATTAAGCCCCTGCGCCTGGCGCGGGGGCTTTTGTTTTGCAATCCATATCTCGCTTCAATCTGCTAGGATCTCGATGGCCTCGGGGTGGGTGATCTGCATGCTGGGACCGTTTTTATAAAACACCCAGCCGCGCACCCGTACGCGTTTGCCCTCGAGCCGAAGGGGGGCCTGTTTTTTCCCAAACCGCTTGAGGTCTTTGGTGGCGATGCGCACGCTGAAGTCGGTTTGCCAATCCTCGCCAAAATCCAGGAACACATGTTTACGCGCCCGTTTGGCGGCTTTGACTGTGCCCTCAACGATGGTGAAACGGTTGCGGGCCGTTACGGCCTCGGCGGGCTGAATGGCGTAAAAGGGATGCGCCCACAGGCCCTTGTTGTGCTGACGGGCCGTGGCCTCGGCAGCCCGCATCTCGGCGACCAAAGCGCGGTTATCATCAAAGCTGTAGACGCGCACCGCCCCCGCCCGCAGCAGGGCCGCCTGCACCCACAGATCCGGTTGCCCGTTTTTCAAGCGCCAAATGTGCGCCAAGGCCCGGCCATAGCGATCCGTTTGTGCCCCACCATAAAACAGCTGAATTTCATGGCCCAAAACTATGTCTTCTAGCGCCTTGTGCGCCATAAAGGCGCCCAGCTCGGGCCCACCGGCACCGTTCAGTTCGGGGGCAGACAGGCCCACCAGCCGCACATGGCGGCCGCTGGCCATCTCGAGGGTGTCACCATCCACAACGCGCACCACGCGGCCTGTGGGTCCAGGCTCGAGCGATTGCCAGACGGCGCGAGGTTTGGCGTGTGCGGGGGCGATCATCAGCGCCATCGCCAACACGACCAAAATCAGCCCGAAACACAAAGGGGCACGACGACCAAGCACATACATCATGTCCCATTCTAGGCAGAGTTTCAGAAATGATGTAAGCAAAACTTACGGCGTTCCCGTAGCTCAACGGGACAGAGCACCGGTTTCCTAAACCGGGGGTTGCGTGTTCGAGTCACGCCGGGAACGCCAGTGACCAGCAGGGACGAGAACACACCGGGGCCCCGCCAATGAGCACAGCGAATGAACGCGGGGCAAAAGACCGCGAGTCAAGCCGGGAACGCCACAGCTGGGCCACAGGCCCGGCTGGGGCGTTTTTGTCAGTGAAAGGGTACGTCGGGGCCCCATAAGACTGACCTTTAGGTCAGCGCAATGGGGCAGAGATGTCGAGTCACGCCCCTACACCACTGCATAGGAAGGCTTATTTTTAAAACCATTCACGACAAGCGCTCATTCATGGCCCCGCCAATGAGCACAGCGAATGGACGCGGGGCAAAAGACCGCGAGGCACCCCCTACAGCGCGTCCACTGGCAGCTTCAAAAACACCCGTCCCTTGTCATCTTCCGGGGGCAATTGACCGGCGCGGATATTGACCTGGACGGATGGCAACAACAGACGCGGCATCGACAGCGTTTGATCGCGACCTTCACGCATGGCCACAAACTCGTCTTCGGTGGCATCACCACCCACATGAATGTTGTGCTCACGCTCGGCTTTGATGGTGGTTTGCCAGACATATTCGGCACGGCCTTCTGGCAAATAATCATGACACAAAAACACGCGCGTCTCGTCTGGCAAGGTCAGCAGCCTCTGGATCGAAGCATAAAGCGTGCGCGCATTCCCGCCCGGAAAATCGCAGCGGGCGGTGCCATAATCCGGCATGAACAATGTGTCGCCCACAAACAAAGCATCACCAATTTTATAACTGACGCAAGCGGGCGTGTGGCCAGGGGTGTGGATGACCTCGATCTCGAGATCCCCGGCGGCAAAGGTCTCGCCGTCCTTCCAAAGGCGATCAAATTCCGCCCCCGTACCGGAGACATCCTCGGCGGCAAAAATCGGCTTGAACACGGTTTGGACGTCTTGGATATGTTCGCCGATGCCGATGGGGGCACCGGTCATGCGCTTCAGATAGGGCGCCGCAGACAGATGATCGGCATGAGCATGAGTCTCGAGGATCCAGGCCACCTTCAGCTGATGCTGGTGCACGACCTCGAGTAAGGCATCGGCCGCATGCGTCGAGGTCCGGCCCGAGCTGTGATCATAATCCAGAACCGAGTCGATGATCACGGCCTCGGGCGCACCCTCTGACCAGACCACATAGCTGATGGTGTGGGTCTCGTCATGGAAATGGGCGTGAACGCGTGGGGATGCACAGGGCATGGGCGCCTCCTAATTGTTGTGGGTCTACTTCCCCGAACCACAGGCGCGGAAAAGACTTGCTTTCCCAAAAGCCCGAGGCTTATAAGGGATCACTAAACTAAAGGGATAGCGAACTTCAGCGTCTCATGAAACCCTAAACTTCACGAACACTCCAGGGACGGGCACCACCATGACATCATCCATTGACACCTATGCTGACGAGGCCGCCGACCTTTTGGGCGCGCTGGCACACCCTGGGCGCGTGCGCATCATTCACCTCCTCAGTCATACAGAAGAAGCCAGCGCCGGGGAGCTGGTGGCGGCTTCGGGATTGTCGCAATCGGCAACTTCCCAACATTTGGCCAAGCTGAAGATCCAGGGCCTGGTGACCATGCGCCGCGAAGGGCAAATGTTGTATTATCGTCTGGTGGATCACAAGGCGCGAGCGGTGCTGTCCTTGTTGGACGCCTTGTTCGGTGATGGGGCTTACGGCCTCTAGGCGCATACAGTTTGGATCTCAGTCTCACATTGGGCCTGTTGGCCATTGTATCGGGTTCGGCTGTCGGACTTGTGTTGGGCCTTGTGGGCGGCGGGGGCTCGGTGCTGGCGGTGCCCTTGTTGTTGTATGTGGTGGGCATGCCGGACACCCACATGGCCATTGGCACCTCGGCAGTCGCTGTGGCCGCCAGCGCCTTTGCCAATCTGATCACGCACGCGCGTCGTGGCACTGTGAAATGGCGCATCGCCGCCGTGTTTGCCGCCTGCGGCATGGTGGGGGCCTGGCTGGGCTCAAGCCTGGGCATCCAAACCCACGGGCCCCTGTTGTTGCGGTTGTTCGCCGGCATCATGATCGCGGTGGGGATTTTCATGTGGTTACCCCGCAAAAGTGACGGGGATCCCAGCGTGCGGCTGCACGCCCGAATGGTGCCGCCGTTGGCGGGCACGGGGCTCGGGGTGGGCATGGTGTCTGGTTTTTTTGGCATCGGCGGCGGGTTTTTGATTGTGCCCGGTTTGCGGTTTTCCTCGGGCATGGCCATGCTGAACGCGGTCGGGTCATCCCTGGTGGGGGTGACGGCTTTTGGTTTGACCACAGCGGCCAATTATACGCGCGCCCAATTGGTGGACTGGCCCGTGGCGCTGTTGTTCGTGTTGGGTGGATTTTTGGGCGGCCTTGTGGGGGTGCGGGTGGCGCAGCATTTGGCGACCATCAAGGGCGCCTTGTCCCGAGCGCTCTCGGTGATCATCATCCTGACGGCGGTGGTGATGCTGGTCCAGGGGCGCTGATCACGAACCTGGCTCTATGACCTCTTGGCAGCGGTAAATCAGCTCATCGACCTCATCAGCGGTATGATACAGCCCGAAGCCAAAGCGCAGGACATCGCCACGCACATCTGTGATCACGCCACCACTTTCTAGATCCGCTTTCCATTGCGCCGCCTGTGGGTGGCGATAGGCCAGAAATCGCGCCTGGCGATCCGTGTCGGTTATCGGATTGATCAGCTCAGCCTCGCACAACGCGCCTGCGCGGCGGCTGGCCACGGCCTCGGCGAAGCGCTGCATCAGGGGCTGGACATGTTGGCTGATGGTGGCGGTGGTCAAGCCTTCGGTGGTCAACATCCGCTGGATATGATTGAAGCGATAAAGCCCACTGGGATCATAAGTCGAGCCCGCAAACCGCCCAGCCGATTTTGGATAGGCCACCTGATCGCCAACAGCATCGGACAGGGTTTCAAACTCGGCGTACCACCCCGTATACAGCGGCCGTTCGTCCCCAGGTGGACAGCTGAGGAAACACACGCCCTCGCCCGCCATGGCGTACTTATATCCCCCGGAAAGATAAAACTGTCGATGCGCCGCCTGCCCAGCATCCGATGGCACGGCCATAAAGCCATGATAGCCATCGACCACAATCAAACCCGTGTCGGTGTGGGCATGGCGATGCAGATCCAGGGCCCCATCAAACACATACCCCGAGTTGAAAAACACGTGGCTGACGAACACCAGGTCAAAGGCCTGCTGGCTTAGAGCCTCGGTAAAGCGTTCGGCAAAGGTTGCGAAAGGCGCAACCGGAATCACCGTCAGCGCGATGGCACCCTCCTCGGCCAGGCGTTGGGATTGGCGGCGGAAGCTGTGGAACTCGCCGTCCGTGCACAACACGCGGGCGTTGGGTTTCAGACAGCTCATCAGGCGCATAACAAACTCATGGGTGTTGGGCGCAAACACCACACTTTGCCGTGGCACCCCCAGTTCACGCTCGAGGTGCATTTGCGCTTCGGGCACGACGGTGGCGGCGATTTTGTCCCACTTGTGGTCAGCGAACCGGGCGGCATCCTCCCAGGCCTGCGTATGCCCATCAAAACTGGCATCGGGCCACAGGTGATGGGAATGGGCGGCGAAATGCAGACGCCCAGGGGCCGCTTGCAAACTGCGGCTGAATAGCTTTCGGAAATCGGACATGGAGCCTCTTAGAGTTGCGTGCGGATCGACCACAGCTCTGGGAAACAGCGCTTCGACAATGTGCCTTGCAAATAGCCAACACCCGCCGAGCCACCCGTGCCCATTTTGTGGCCGATGATCCGCTCGACGGTGGTCAGGTGCTTAAAGCGCCAGGTGATGAAGGCATCCTCGAGGTCCATCAGTTTCTCACCCAGCTGGTAGTATTCCCAATGTTTTTCAGGATGACGATAGACCTCAAGCCAAACGGCTTCAATGGCCTCGGAGGGTGTATAGGGCTCTGCCCAATCACGCGAGGCTACCGCTTCAGGGATATCAAAGCCAGCGCGCCTCATCGCCATCAAGGTTTCATCATAGACACTGGGCGCGGCCAAAACCGTTTCGAGATGCGCACGCACATCACCCGCATGCGGGGCCAAGTATTTGGGATTTTTTAGGCCCAGACGGTATTCAAGCTCGCGGAATTGAAAGGACTGAAACCCCGATGACGTTCCCAGCTGATCCCGAAACGTCAAGTAATCCGTGGGGGTCATAGTCGACAGCACATCCCACGCCAGGGTCATAATGGTTTGAATGCGCGAGACCCTCGACAAGGGCTTGTGGGCCGCACCCGGCGTGTCGGCCTGGATAAAGCTTTGGGCCAATGTGACCTCGTGCAAAATTTGTTTCATCCACAACTCTGCGGTTTGGTGGATAATCAGAAACAGCATCTCGTCATGGGTATCGGACAGCTGAGTCTGCGCCGAGAGAATTTTGTCCAGCGACAAATACTCGGCATAGGTCATGCCCGTGTCCTGTGGTGTGTTTTGATCTGTCTTGGCGTCCATAAAAAAAACTCCCTTCGCACCAGTTGTGGGCCGCGAAGGGAATGGGGTCAAGGGTTGAGACCTTGCGTCAAATTGTCAATGGCCGAGCCGGAAGCTAGGTCTCGCAGCCGCAATCGCCAGGAGAAATCTCTGTGCCCTGGCGGGCCTCGATTGTACGGAGATAATCGTTAACCTCGTACCTGTCTTGGGCGCTTATGATCACAGGTTTCACGAACTGATCGACCTCGCCACCCTTGAAACCTGCAGGCACGGGATTACCACCCGAAAACGAACGCGCCTGCCTAAGGGCGTCATCATAGCCAGCCGGACCACACGGCACATGTAAAAGTTGGCACTCATAGATGTCTTGGCTGAGCTGAGGGTTGCCCTCTAGGATTTGCTGGGCCGTCACTTGATAACCGCCACCTTTGGAAACAGCCTTGGCGATATTCTGCAAAGTCCCATCAAAATCTGTGCCGAGATCAGCACATTTCACAGTATAATAGCAGCCAAATTCAGGGTCTGCCACGGTACCGCTTGGCGGACCAGAGACGGCAGGGGAAATACTCATCACTCAAACTTTCTTCTGTGGTGAAATTGCTAAGGTCAACAACACTAAATTTTCAGACGCGAGCCATCGGCATTGGGCGTCATGACATCGTCCAGGCTTTTAGGGTTGGCCGGTATGTGCGCCTTCTCGGCTGGCTTTTCGGATTTAGCATTATCAGCAGTAGTTTTTACGGCTTTCAACAGGTCTTGATTGAACAGTTGTTCGGCTTCAGCACCTTTGGACCCGGCGGTATCAACAGGATTACTTACAGATTTAGCGGCACCCATAGGAACCTCCTTGTGTGATTGTGGAGATGGATAAAATTGCGAAAGGGTTACGTGGCCACCCCTAAGAATACGCCACCATTTAGACTATTGCTCAGCCTTCGCTTGCTCGGCTTTGCTATCGCTGGCTTCAGTTTTCGGCGGAGGGTTATTCTTGATCACCTCGATCAAATCCTTACTAAACAGGTTTTCAACCTCACCACCCTTGAAACCAGCTGATCCAGTGCTTTGGGCTTGAGATGTATTGCTTACCGTGCGTGCAGTCATGATGTTTCCTCCTCAGGACTTATTATATTTTTGGATTGCCTTACTTTAGTGATCACTCCAAGCAATCGACATACTAAGAGTACCGTATCGACACAAAAAGTCAACGATTATTTTTTTTGTTTTTGTGACGGCACGGTGTCGTTAATTTTTATAAGCTTCACAAGGATCAATTCGCATCCGGATCAATTTAGGTCGCCTGTCTCATCTTAGCTTTATCCAACTTGGGTGCTTGGTTTTTTACGCCTGAGTCGGTATGACAGGATCATACAGCCAAACTGCAGACTTCTTGATTGTTGACGGAGACCCCCATGGACGCCACCCCCCGCCCCGAGATTGACCACCTGAGCGACATGCGCACCCCCATCGAGGGCTCGAAGCGTGTGTACGCCCCCGTCCCTGGCCACCCGGATATGGCGGTGCCCTTGCGCGAAATCGCCCTTAGTGACCCCAAGGAAGCCCCCGTACGCGTCTACGACACTTCCGGGCCCTACACAGATCCGAATGTCAAAATTGACCTTGAGGCCGGCTTATCGCCTGTGCGTCAATCTTGGGTCGAAGAGCGAGGCGGCGTTGAGCATTACACCGGTCGCGAGATCAAACCCGAAGACAATGGCTTTGTGAACGCAACCCATGCCGCCCGTGTCTTCCCATCCACACGCCAGCCCATGCGCGGCGTTGCCGACGCTCCCATCACCCAGATGGAATTTGCCAAAGCGGGCATCATCACCCGCGAGATGGCTTATATCGCCGCACGGGAAAACCTCGGACGGCAACAGGCTCATGATTTGGCCAAAGAAATGCGCGCCGACGGCGAGGACTTTGGTGCCGCCATTCCTGAATTCATTACTCCTGAATTTGTCCGTGACGAAGTGGCCCGCGGCCGGGCCATCATTCCGGCCAACATCAATCACACCGAGCTTGAGCCTATGATCATCGGGCGCAACTTTCTGACCAAAATCAATGCCAACATCGGCAACTCGGCGGTGACATCGTCGGTCGAGGAAGAAGTGCGCAAACTGTTGTGGGCCATTCGTTGGGGCGCGGACACGGTGATGGATCTCTCGACCGGGCGCAACATCCACACCACGCGGGAGTGGATCCTGCGCAACTCGCCCGTGCCCATTGGCACCGTGCCCATCTACCAAGCGCTCGAAAAGGTCAAAGGTGATGTCGCCAAGCTGGATTGGGAAGTTTTCAAAGACACCTTGGTCGAGCAATGCGAACAAGGCGTGGACTATTTCACCATTCACGCGGGCGTGCGCCTGCAGTATGTGCCCCTGACCGCCGAGCGGGTCACCGGCATCGTCAGCCGTGGTGGCTCGATCATGGCCAAGTGGTGCCTGACCTATCACAAGGAAAGCTTCCTCTACGAGCACTTCGGCGACATCTGCGACCTGATGCGCAAATACGATGTCTCGTTCAGCTTGGGCGATGGCTTGCGCCCAGGCGCCATTGCCGACGCCAATGACGCGGCCCAGTTTGGCGAGCTCGAGACCTTGGGCGAGCTGACCCAAGTGGCTTGGGACAAGGGCTGCCAGGTGATGATCGAAGGCCCCGGCCATGTGCCCATGCACAAAATCAAAGAGAATATGGACAAGCAGCTGAAATGCTGTGGCGAGGCGCCTTTTTATACCTTAGGCCCGCTTGTGACCGACATTGCGCCGGGCTATGACCACATCACCAGCGGCATCGGCGCGGCCATGATCGGTTGGTTCGGCACCGCCATGCTGTGCTATGTCACGCCCAAAGAACACCTGGGCCTGCCCAATGCCGATGACGTGAAAACCGGTGTGATCACCTACAAGATCGCGGCCCACGCAGCCGATCTTGCCAAGGGGCACCCCGCCGCCAAGATCCGCGATGATGCCCTTTCAAAAGCACGTTTCGAGTTCCGCTGGTTGGACCAGTTCAACCTCAGCCTCGATCCCGATACAGCGCGGGCATATCATGACGAAACCCTGCCCAAGGACGCCCACAAGGTGGCGCATTTTTGTTCAATGTGCGGGCCGAAATTCTGCTCGATGAAAATTTCCCAAGACGTGCGCGATTATGCCGCCCAGAAAAAAGAACAAGAGCAAGGCATGAACGAGATGTCAGAGAAATTCAAAGAAACCGGTGGCGAGGTGTATGTACCGCAATCCAGTTGACCTTTGGTCTGAGGCCTAGGCGCGCACAGTAAATTCGCGCGGGGAACCTTCGCCCTCATCTAACCATGGCCCCCCAAACGCCGGATTATCGGGGTCAAAGGAATAGATACAGTCTGTCATTGGCTGGAGTGAAAGCTCGCCCAGCAACGTATTCATGGTGGGCACAATATTGGGATATTTCTGCGCGAAGTAAGCATAGTCTTCGCGAATGAAGTCGATCATTTCCTTCACCGAGACACGATTATCGCCATCAGTGCTCAGGGTCTTGATCAGACAATGCTCGAAACGGATTTGGTCTCCAATAGACGCGTTTGGGTCATCACTGGCACCACTGACCGTGGCAATAAAATGGCGTATGTTCTCGTTGACGGTTGACATATTTATCCCTACTCTTATCCGCGTACAGAATGATATAAATTAATTCGCAAATCAACATAAATTCTTCACCTGTGGCATTTTGTCCTTTTGCGACTCCCGCTTGACCCCCGGCCCCCACACACCGTATTTCTGGGCTTTAGGGGAGTGCCAAGTATGCTCGAGCAGCTCAAGCGCGATGGGGTCTTTATCAATCGCCTGTTCGCCACCTTAAGACGGGTGATGACTCTGAAAGCCAAGTCGGATTGGCTGGTGTGCGACGAGCTTGATTTGGCCTGCACCACCTGGCCGGGGCACGTGGCCATGAAATGTGGGGCCGACAGCTGGTCCTATGCCGATCTGAAAACCTATGCCGATCGCGTGGGCAATTTTGTTTTGGATTTGGGTCTGAAACGCGGGGAAACGGTCGCCCTGTTCATGCCCAACCGGCCTGAGTATGTCGGCCTGTGGTTCGGTATCGCCAAAGCCGGCGTGCGCACGGCCCTGATCAATTCAAATCTTCAGGGGGCCGCGCTGAAGCACTCGTTGGATGTCTCTGGCGCGAAACACCTTTTTGTCGATGCCACCCTTCACGAAGCCCTTGAGACCATTCGTGACGACTTGCCACCGGATCTGACCGTGTGGTCGGCTTGTGGCGAGATTGAGGGCGCACGCCCACTTGATGCGTATATTCAGTCGTCCTCGGCTGACAATGTGAATGCCAATGTTCGGCTCGGCCTGAAGCAAGGGGACATCGCACTTTATATCTACACCTCCGGCACCACCGGGCTGCCCAAAGCCGCCAAGGTCACCCATATGAAGGCCCTGACCTATATGCGGGGCTTTGCCGGGGGCACCGGCGCCCGGCCCGAGGATAACATCTACATCACCCTGCCCCTGTATCATGCCACCGGCGGCTTGTGCGCCTTGGGAGCTGCGCTGTTGACGGGCGGTACGGCCGTGCTGCGCGAGCGGTTTTCCGCCAGCCAGTTTTGGGCCGATGTCACCAAATACAACATCACCATGTTTGTTTATATCGGCGAGCTTTGTCGGTATCTGATCAACCAAGACGAACGTCCCGGCGAAGATCGCCACAGTATCCGCCTGGCTTTTGGCAATGGTTTGCGGCCGGATGTGTGGGCCGAGATGGACCGACGGTTCAAAATCCCCCGCATCCTTGAGTTCTATGGCTCGACCGAGGGCAATGTCTCGCTTCTTAATCTAGATGGCAAACAGGGGGCTGTGGGGCGCATTCCCCGTTGGCTCAGCTGGGCCTTCAATGTTGTGATTGTCAAATACAATGCCGAAACGGGGGCCCTGGTGCGTGACGCCCATGGCCACTGCGTGGTTTGCAAGCCCGGTGAAGTGGGCGAGGCGCTGGGGCGCATTGGCAAAAAACCGCGCGAGGCCTTTGTCGGCTATACCAGCCAACGGGAAAGCCAGCGCAAAATCGCCGAGGATGTTCTGCGCAAAGGCGACCGCTGGTTCCGCACAGGCGATTTGATGAAGACCGACAAACACGGCTATTTTTATTTCGTTGACCGCCTGGGTGATACCTTCCGCTGGAAAGGCGAAAACGTCGCCACCACCGAGGTGGAAGCCGCCCTAGGCCTGCGTGACGATATCGACGAGGCCATCGTTTATGGTGTCACGGTCCCCCACACCGAAGGCAAGGCCGGCATGGCCGCCCTGGTGATGCACGACGAGCCCAATTGGGCGGATCTGGCCGCGCATCTTGATCAAAGCTTGCCGGACTATGCCATCCCCCTGTTCATTCGCCGTCTGCCAGCCCTTGAGACCACCGGCACCTTCAAATATCGCAAAGGGGATTTGGCCAAGGCCGGGTATGACCCTGAACGTCTGGGCGCCGAGGTCTGGGTGCGGGATGCCAAGGCGGGCTATACACTGCTGACACCCGAAACCCTTGAGGCCATCCGCACCGGCAGCTTCCGGGTCTGACGGGTCCGTCATACGCGCGTGGCCTTGACCCCGCGATCCTGGCGGCGCTAGTCAAGCATCAAGCCCTATGCCCCCCTCGAGCACGCGGAGATCCTTATGACCGGCCCCCTGAAAAGTTTCATCAATGGCAAATTTGTCCTGCCCGCAGACCACCAGATCTTTGACACCATCAATCCCGCCATGGGCACAGTCTCGGGCCAAGTGGCCATGGCCACGCCCGTAAGCGTTGACGAAGCCGTAACGGCCGCCCGCAGCGCCGTGCCTGCAATGGCTGCCAGCACGCCCGAGCAACGCCACACCTGGTTGAAAGCCATCGCCGAGGGCTTGGCCGCCCGCGCTGATGACCTGGCCCAGGCCATCACCCTCGAGATGGGCGCGCCCAATTGGCTGGCGCACAAGGCCCAAGTGCCCGCTGGCATTGCGCATTTGAAAATTGCGGCCTCGGCCTTGAAAACCTATGCCTTTGAACGGCCCCACAATGACGGCATGATTGTCGAAGAGCCCATTGGCGTTTGCGGGCTGATCACGCCGTGGAATTGGCCCTTGAACCAGATCACCTGCAAGCTGGCGCCCGCCATCGCCACAGGCTGCCCCGTGGTGTGGAAACCATCAGAATATGCCGCCCATTCCGCACAGATCCTGGCCGAGGTCATCAGCGCCACCGACCTGCCCCAGGGTGCCTTTAACATGGTCTATGGTGATGGGCCGGGTGTGGGGGCCGCCATGGCTGCGCACCAGGACATTGACTTGATCTCCTTTACGGGCTCAACGGGTGCGGGTGTGGCCGTGGCCCAAGCCGCTGCCCCCAGCGTCAAACGCGTGCACCAAGAGCTCGGCGGCAAGTCCCCGTATCTGGTGATGCCCAACGCTGACCTGAAAGCAGCTGTGGTGGGCTGTGCTCGCAGTCTGTTTTTGAACAGTGGCCAGTCCTGCAACGCACCCACCCGCCTGTTGGTGCCCCACGACAAAATGGACGCCGCCGCTGAAATCGCTGCTGGCGTGGCGGCCAAAACCGTGCCCGGGCACCCCGACACCGAAGACATGGTTATGGGCCCCGTAGTCAACCAAGCCCAGCGCAACCGCATCCGGCAGTATATCGAAGCCGGGCAAAAAGAAGGGGCCAAGCTGGTTGCTGGCGGGGCTGAACACCCCAAGGGCTGCCCCGAAGGTGGGTTTTACATTCGTTCCACTGTGTTCGCCCATGTGCGCAATGACATGACCATCGCTCGGGAGGAAATCTTTGGCCCCGTTTTGTGCATCATCGGCTATGAAACCCTAGAAGAAGCCATCACCATCGCCAATGACACACCCTATGGGCTGGCGGCCTATGTCATGGGACCCACACCTGATGCTGCCAAGGCCGTGGCGCGGCGAATCAAAGCGGGCCAAGTTTTGCTGAACAATGCCCAGCCCGACTTCACGGCACCCTTTGGTGGCTATAAAATGTCCGGCAACGGACGAGAATGGGGTATCGAAGCTTTTCAAGAGTTTAGCGAAAGCAAAGCGATCATTATTTAACGCTTTCGCATCAGATGACTTGACGGTTCTGATTTTGTGAAGATAGCATTTCACCTGTGCAGAGAAAAAAACAGCACAGGGAGGAAACACAATGCAAATTCACACCACCAATCCGGGGCCCCATCCCGTCGACAGCACGGGCACGACTGACCCAAAATTCACCCTGCCCAACGAGACCTTCGAGCCCGTCAAAGGGGGCGGCAGTCCTAACGACCCCCATGTCCGTGCGTATGAGCGCCGCCAAAACCCGATCCCAGCCGAGGCGCGCAACCCCGCCATCGACCAGGAAATCATCTACGAAAAAATTCACGGCGAGCCGATGTCGCCAGAACAGCAGTTCGATCTGCATTCAAAGCCCAAATCTGATCCAAGCCCATAGGCGGCCTCATGACCCCCGATATCTTTTATCGTGTCACCTGCGGTGACAGCGTGCAGGACATTTTGCACGCTGCCCGCCAGGAAGGGATCTTTCTGAGTGAAGATAAGCTGCTGTGGTTCAATCCTCAGCTGGCCCAAGGAACGCCCGATGCCTGTGAGCTGGTGCGCCTTAGCCCACCAGAGGGCGCACCCGCCTGTCCACGCCCGGCCCATGAAATTGACGACAACACCTATCCCGAACCGTGGAATACCACTGAACCCGCACGTGCCACCGAACCTATATACACCGATCCTGAAGACCAAAAGCCAAGCAAGTCCAAGGCTAAACCCGTCCAATACCGCCTCAGCGAGGATGATAACAGCCCCCAGTGGCTCGATGGGGCACAAAGCCCTGAAGAAGAGAAAACAGACCCCCCACCGCCTCAGCCGCCCGCAAGCCCACACCCCGCCGACATGCGCATCCTGAACGATGACGAGGCCTGTGGCTGCGCCTGATCAGGCGGCAGTCAGAGAATCTTAAAGTCATCTCGTTATTCTGCCCGAAGACAAAGGGTGGAACATGCCGAATGTGTCGTATTGGCTAGAGAGCGCGGCCTGGTTTCTGGGCTTCATGGGGGTCTTTTGGATCCTCAGTCGGCGCTTTGCGGCTGCTGATCGCGGCCCCCTGCTGCCCAAAGGCGCCATCAGCGCCGATATGGCCTATTGGTTTGTCTTTCCCTTGCTGTATGGGCTGATGCAAACGGCCTGGCTGAACCTGGGCCTTGGGGCCCTGTTTGGCGGCGACCAAGACAAAATCCTGACCTTTTTCGCCACCGGCGTGCCCGCCTTGCGGGCTTTGCCCTTGTGGCTGCAGGCGCTGTTGGTGCTGCTGATTTCTGATGTGATGCTGTACTGGTCGCATCGCTGGTTTCACAAGGGCCGGTTGTGGCGTTTCCATGCCATTCACCACGCGCCCAAACAAGTGGATTGGCTGACCTGTGTGCGTTTTCACCCGTTGAATGTGGCCTTTTACACGACGCTGGTGAACGCCTTGGTGATTATGATGGGCTTTTCACCACAAACTTTGGTGTTTCTGGCCCCCTTCAACATCATTTGGTCAGCACTGGTTCATGCCAATTTGAATTGGGATTTCGGACCCTTTCGCATGTGGATCGCCAGCCCCGTGTTCCACCGCTGGCATCACAGTGATCAACCCGAGGCCATTGACAAAAACTTCGCGGCCACCTTCCCTTTTATCGATTGGCTGTTCGGCACCTTATACTTTCCCAAAGGCGAACAGCCCAAAAGCTTTGGCACCCCTCATGATCCGGTGCCGGAGAACCTGCTGGGACAAATGGTCTATCCCTTCGCACCCAGCTGGTTTGAAAAACCCAAATCCGCAGCCCCCCACACCGGCTTATCCCCGGTGATGAAAAAGGAGGTATCATCATGAGCCCTCTGTCCCAACGGCTTGCGGTCAGCGGCATAAAATGCCGTCGCACTCAAAAAAACCAAACAACAGAAACCTGGGGTATGGATATGCAAATGCTGTTTCAAACAGCCACCGAGCTGAAAACGGCGGCTTTGGTGCTGATGTCAGAATATGGCTTTGATGCCTTGGGCCATGTGGACCAAGCCATCGCCGAAAAAACCACCGATGGCGATGCCACAGGCGTGCAGATGTGGAAGCTGATGAAATCCACACTCGAAGACCTGATGTTGGGCCGTCTGGAGCTCGAAGGCGAGCCCACCGTTCACTAACAGCCTAATTCAAACGCAGCCGAAATGTTGCCCCAATGGTCCGGGGTGCCCCCAAAAACGCCCCATAGGTAGTGGTATCGCCCGCCGCACTGTAAACATTGGCCGCCGGTGCCAAGGGCACCCCATCATTGCCCTGCAGCGGTGTGGAATACCCCACCTGTTTATAGGTTTCATCGAACAGGTTTTCCGCCCACAGCTCGAAGGACCATTGCTCCTCGCTGGGGGTCACCGCCACCCGCGCCGTCCAGACCATAAACTCGTCCTGGTATTTGAACGGCAACAGATCCGAGCCGGTGTTATAACCTGATGAATAACGTGTACCCAAAACAAAGCGCGACAACAGATCGCTGTTGGGCACGGCCCGTTCGTAATCCCCCATCAAAGTCACAATCCACTTGGGCGACAAAGAGACTTGCGAGCCCGGCAGGTTACGCTCGAGTGCGCGGGGGCCCCGGGCATTGGTACCGATGGAAAAGGCCTGGTCGCCAT
This sequence comes from uncultured Caulobacteraceae bacterium, assembly GCA_937138625.1. Classification (GTDB taxonomy): domain Bacteria; phylum Pseudomonadota; class Alphaproteobacteria; order Caulobacterales; family Caulobacteraceae; genus CAKZPF01. The sequence continues at coordinate 354,135 of CAKZPF010000004.1, forward strand.
ACTCGGTTTCCGTATAGGCCACACCGCCTTGGAGCTTAAGCCCCTCAATCGGTGTGCGATAAAGAAAATCCAGCTCGCTGCCCAGCCCCTCAACCTCGGGGATGGCATAGACAATGAAGGAGGTGCCGGTGAAGGTGTTGAGCTGATAATTTTCATAGAGCTGATAATAGGCCGTCAGGTTCAGCATCAGCTGCCGGTCAAACCAAAAGGATTTGCTGCCGATTTCATAGCTGTCCACCGTCTCGGCCTCAAAGCTGGTGTCCACGCTCATCAGACTGGTGAAATCCCGGTCGAGGTTAAACCCACCCGCCTTATAGCCCCGTGCATACGAGACATAGCCCATCACCGTGGGCGTGAAGTCGTACTGCAGTTTGGCCGTCCCCGACCATTCGTTTTCCGTGCGCGACTGGCTGGCGGCGTCAAACACACTGCGCGCCCAAGGCAAACACGCAAGGCCCGCCAGGGCCTGCAAGGTGGCGGTGGGGGCGGCACTGGCCGGGTCATTGCCATAGGCAGTTTCAAAGGCCGCGCAGGCGGGGGCCGTGGTGCGATAGACACTTTGGACCTCTTTTTCATCGCGCGTGAAGCGCAGACCCAATGACCCGGTCAACCGATCTGTAAAGTCATAAGTGTTGTGGGTGAACAGGGCCCATGTGGTGGCGTCTTGTTCATGCACATCGGTCTGCCCGCCGGTCACCGGGAACAGGGCGGCATTGGTGCCCCCAAGCGCCGTTTCAAAAGCCGTGGTGCTGCCACCACTGGTGGCCAAAAGACTGAGGAATTCGCCATACACGCTGCCAAAACGATAACTGTCGCGACGCGTGTGGTCTTCGTGCGCCCAATAGGTGCCCACCAGCCAATCCAATGGCCCCCGTTGGCCTTGCAAGCGGAACTCTTGCGACAGGGTGCGGTAATCCTGGCCATTGGTGCCATCAGCAGGCCGCCACAGAATGTCAGCAGATGTCAGATCCGCATCCTGGCCGTTGACCATATCCCAAAACCGCAAGGCGGTGACCGAGGTTAAGGTGCCCCAGCTGTTGTCCCAGTCCACTTGAACTGAGGCGCCATAATCCTCGATGTCTTGGGGATTGGGGCGGTTGGCATAAGCAATGCGGGCTTCGGGGTTGGCGGGCATTTGCACACCGCTATCCGCCGCCAAGGCATCGGTAAAGGGAGCCGTCGCCCCCAACCGCGTGGTGACGCCCAAACAGCAGTCTTCCTCGATTTGTGTAAAATCCGCCCGCACCCGAACCGTCAAATCCTCACGGGGTTCGGACAAAATCGTGCCGCGCAGACTGTAAAAATCTTCGTCAGAACTGTCGGTGGGGCGCGTCATCCCGCCTGTGCGCACATCCATGGTGCCCTGCTGCTGGCGCTTGACGGCATACACCCGATAGGCCGTGTCGTCTGAGTCGGGGAACGGTCCCGTGGCCGAGTACGCCACGCCATAGCCTTCGTGCTCGGTGGCGGTCAGCTCCACTTCGGTTTCATGGAAAAAGTACGGGTCTTGGGTGATGACCTGGATCACGCCGGCCGAGGTGTTTTTGCCAAACAGCGTGCCCTGCGGGCCGCGCAAGACCTCGATTCGTTTCAGCTCGCCCAAATCACCAAAGCCCACGCCATTGCGGGGTCGATAAACCCCATCGATCACCACCCCCACCGAAGACTCAAGGCCCGAGTTTTCCCCCACCGTGCCAATGCCCCGAATGCGCGCCGTGGTCTTGAAGCTGTCGGTGGTGCTGGTGACCACCAAACCTGGCGCAATCTGGCTGAGATCCTTAATGTCTCGCACCCCCGCATCGTCAAGCGTTTGGGTGTCATACGTGGCCACCGAAACCGGCACGTCCTGAAGGCGTTGCTCACGCTTTTGGGCTGTGACCACGATCACGCCCACCTCGCCTGCTGCTTCAGGCAAGGAGGGTGACGATGATGCTGGAGCCTCTTCTGTAGCTGATGGGACCGCGGCAGCATCACCTTGGAGATCAGAATTGGCGCTGGCCCAAGTTGCCCATGAAAGCGCTACCACCGATACGGTTGCCATAACCCCTGCACGCATCATCCCTCTCCTCAACACTCGTAAGAAGTATGAACTATCTCCTAATTGGAGAGTCGTGTCTAGAGATTCGCGCGCTAAGCATCTGGGGTCTTCGGGGGCACAGGAGCCTGCGGCAGGGCCGCATCCACCTTGGCGTTATCGACCCTTTTGGGCTTCATGGCCAAGAAAGCCACGCCCATAATCGCGGACATCATCGAGCCCACCAGGACACCCAGTTTGGCCTCGGCGAAATAGAGCTCGGAGTCAAATGCCAAGCCGCCCAGGAATAGGCTCATGGTGAAACCGATACCACACAACCACCCGGCACCCAAAATTTGGAACCAGCTGGCCCCTTTGGGCTTGTGTGCCAAACCGAGAACAATTGAGAGAAAGGCAAAGAGGAAGATACCCACGGGCTTGCCAATAAACAGGCCCAACAAAACGCCCATGGTCACCGGCGACAAGAATTGATCAATCGTCAAGCCCGTCAAGGACAGCCCCGCTGCCGACAAGGCGAACAACGGCATGATCACCAGGGCCGACCATGGTCGCAGCGCGTGTTCAATCTCGTTCAGGGCACTATCCAATCCAGGCCCCCGCGACCGCGATGGCACCGTCAAGGCCACAGCCACACCGGCCACAGAAGCGTGAACACCGGATTCGTGCACAAAGGCCCAAACAATGAAAAAGCCCACAAAATAGACCCAGTTGTCCGCTTTGCGGCCCATGCCGATCAGCGCCAGAATCCCAAGCGTCAACAACGCCCCAAACAAGGCCCCCCAATGGATGGTTGAGGTGAACAGAGCCGCGATCAAAATCACCGCCCCCAAATCATCTACGATCGCCAAAGACAGCAAAAACACTTTCAAACTGGTGGGCGCTTGGCGAGCCACCATGGCAAAAGCCGCCACCGCAAAGGCAATATCGGTCGCCACGGGCACGGGCCAGCCTTCGGACACGCCACCGGCTTGGCCGTTATAAATCAGATAAACAAGCGCCGGGACCACCATGCCCCCCACAGCCCCAAAAGCCGGCAGCGCCATTTTTTTGAAACTGGAGAGCTCGCCCGAGACAATCTCGCGTTTGATCTCAAGGCCCACCACCCAAAAGAAGATGGCCATCAGGCCATCCTTGATCCATTTGGCAATGGACATATCCACCACATACCCCCCCAGCTGAAAGCGGAAAGGGTGATCCAACAAAGCCCGGTACGCATCGGTCAGCGGGCTGTTCGCCAAGATCAGCGCCGTCAAAGCGGCAACGGCCAACACCAACCCACTGGCGGCATCGGTGCGGAAGACGTCAAGAAAGCGATTTCTAGTCATGGGCTTGTAGATAGGTCTCTTTGCCGCGTTTGCCTAGACCTGACGGACCGATTTTGCCATTTTTTCACGTTAAACGCATATAACTTTTCGAACGCCCCTATAACGATTTTAAAAATGTCATTGACCCACAAAAAAACCATAGTAAAGTGCCTGTAGGGAACACAATATATAAGAGGAGGATCCCCATGAGCATTCACGCAACCCCAATACAGCATGGCACCGAAGCTCGCTTCCAAGCCGACATTGATCACGATGGCACACTGGATCAGGTTAAACTGGTTCATTATGAAGACAAAAATGGCCATCATTTTAGTGCCCTGGTCGAGCGCTATGGGAATGGCTCACAGCCTGGTAACGCCGCCATCGCCACCGACACGCGCCCGGGTCAGGCCCTGGGTGAGGGCCCTGTGCTGACGTTCTCTGGCGCGCTAGAAACCGATGACCTGACACCGGGCTTTTTTGAAGTGAGCTTTGACAATAGCGTCGATGGCGGCTTCGAAGTTCAATATACAGATCGTGTGCTTGTTCCCTCGGGCAAAGTAAACGGTCAATGGCGTGAGTCCGACGGTTTCAAGCTGGCAAATCCGCAAGCCGTTGATCTGCGATAGGTGAAATCATGAACACCTTAGCGGAAACCCATTTACCGGACACCCATGGCACCCGAGAAGCCCATGGAAGCCAGGTCAATTTTTGGGCTGACGTCAACCAAGATGGTGCCCTCGATCATGTGCGGGCCATTGCCTACGAAACCGGTGACGGCATTGATTTCAGTGTGTTTGTGCAGCGCTATGGCGGCGGGATCGAAGGTCAACCTGCCCTCGATACGGCTCAATATTATGGTTCGGAAATCAACCCAGATCGCGCCGTGTTGCAATTCTCGGGCGCGTCACTTGAGGCCGGCGACCAAACACCTGGTCGCTTTCATCTGTATTTTGACGGCCCCCAAGACGGCTTTCGTGTGACCTACACGGATAAGGTGGCCTTGGAAACGCCCATCACAACGGACGAGAAAAACTGGCCCGAGCCCGTGACAGAGCGCGATGCCGACCCTGTTCAGGTGCCAACCTTCTGAGACCACAAGCGTACCTCATAGGCCAACAGGCCACCAAGCATACCTCAAACTCAAGGACCGTATGGTCCCTGTTTTTTTTTGCACAAAGCCAATGCATCACATCTGAAAGGAAATGGTGCCCCCGGTCTGACTCGAACAGACACTCCTTGCGGAACTCGATTTTGAGTCGAGCGCGTCTACCAATTCCGCCACGGGGGCACGCGTGCGGCGCATCCTAGTCATTTGCGCCCCGAGGTCAATCATTGATTTTACATGGCCGCGATTTCTGACTTCGCAACGGGGGGGACACCTGCTAAGCCTGCGCTCATGTTGAAAAAACTCTATCATTGGACTTTGCGTTTGGCGGAAAGCCCACGGGCCGAGCCGGCGCTCGCCGCTGTTTCATTTGCCGAAAGCTCGTTTTTTCCCATCCCACCGGATGTGATGTTGGCGCCCATGATGTTGGCCCGTCCCGACAAGGCCTTTCGCTATGCTCTTGTCTGCACAATGGCCTCAGCCATGGGAGGGCTTTTTGGCTATGCCATTGGCTATTTCTTTTTCACCACCATTGGCGAGGCGATATTTGCCTTCTACGGGCATACCGATGGGCTCGAGACCTTCCGCGAAGCCTATCAGACCTATGGCATCTGGACGATTGTGGCCTCGGGGCTCACACCTATCCCTTATAAGCTCATCACCATTGCCTCAGGCGCGGCACAGTTCAACATCTGGATTTTCTTCGTCGCCTCCTTCCTGACACGAGGCGCGCGGTTTTTCTTCCTAGCCCTTGTGTTGCGGAAATTTGGCGATGAAATGCGCGAGATCCTGGACAAGCGCTTGGGCCTGATCACCGCACTGGTCTTTGTGGCCATTGTCTTGGGCTTTCTGAGCTTGAAATATGTTTTGCCTTCATGATCACGCGGCGCACCATTGGCATCTGGGGCGTGGGCCTCGTGGCCCTAGGGATGCTGGCGGCGGCCCATAGCTTTGAACGGCTTTTGGGGCTCGATCCTTGCCTGTTGTGTCTGCGCCAGCGCGAGTCCTATTGGGTGGTGCTGACGTTTGCCGCCTTGGGCATGGTGCTGGCGAAAATCAGGCCCCGGCGGGTGGAAACAGCGCAAGCCTTTGTTGGCCTCGGGCTGGTGCACGGCCTGAGCATGGCGGGGTTTCATGTGGGCGTGGAACAGGGCTGGTGGCCCGGCCCGGCCGCCTGCAGCGCGGGGGCCGCAAACCTCAGCGGGCTGGATTTGACCACGGCCTTGGACGCCCCCGTAAGGGCCCCCAGTTGTGCCGATATCGCCTGGCAATTTTTAGGCCTCAGCATGGCGGCCTGGAACGCAATTGTCCTTGTGGGGTTGCTTGCCTTTGTGGGCGTCCGGCTTTACGATTTGCACCATCATGACCGCTCCTGACCCCACCCCCAAGACCAAACGACCACCGCGCCCCCTGCCCCCCGGTGCCGAGGGCGTTAAACGCCGCATCGAGGAAATCTTGCGGGTGGACCACGCTGGGGAATATGGCGCTGTACACATCTATCGTGGCCAAAAGGCGGTGTTTGCCAAAACCGCCCACAAGCGCGAGATCGCTGAACAATTGGACGAGATGAAGGGTCATGAAGAAGAACACCTGGCCCATTTCGACGCTTTGCTCAAAGCCCGGGGCGCCCGCCCGACCGCGCTTGCGCCATTTTGGCGGTTGGGCGGTTTTATGATGGGCGCGACCACGGCCCTGATGGGAGAAAAAGCAGCCCATGCCTGCACCGCCGCCGTCGAGACCGTGATCGAGGGCCATTACGCCGACCAGATCGCCGAAATTGAAGACACAGACCCCGAGCTCGCCAAAACCTTGGCGCAATTCCGCGAGGATGAACTGCACCACCGCGACATCGCGCTCGAGGGGGGAGCCGAAGACACCCCTGGCTATAAGTTGATTTCAGGCGTCATCGGTGGGATTTGCAAACTGGCCATCAAAACCAGTGAAAAGATCTAGGCCTCGAGCTCGGCATCCCAATAGAGATAATCCTGCCAACTTTCATGTAGATATTGCGGCGGAAAGCGGCGGCCCTGGGCGCGCAGCTCAAAAACGCTAGGCTGGCGGGGCCAATGCTGAGGACTCATGTGGGCTTCGCGCAGGGATTTGCGGCCCTTTTTCAAATTACACGGCGAACAGGCGGTGACGATATTGTCCCAGGTTGTGCGCCCGCCGCGTGCCCGGGGCACCAAATGATCGAACGTTAGATCCTGCGGCGCACCACAATATTGGCAGGCAAAGCCATCCCGCAAAAACACATTAAATCGCGTAAAGGCCGGCGCTGGTTTTTGTTTGACGTAATCTTTCAAACAAACGACCGACGGCAAACGCATGGCAAAGCTGGGGGAGTGGATTTCTTGCTCATATTCCTCGAGGACATGAACACGTTCCAGGAACACCGCCTTGATGGTGTCCTGCCAAGACCATAATGACAAAGGAAAATACGAGAGCGGCTGGTAATCCGCATTCAGCACCAGGGCGGGATGAGAGGACAATGTGGCCTCAACTCCCATGCGGAGCCCCCTGCCTATTCTGGCTGTGGTAAGCGTGTGGCGTACCGAAGAATACCGTGAAGACCTGCTCTCCTTCTGATTCTGACCTTACTCTAGACGATTTGCCGGCCTATGACGAGACCGGATTGCGCACCGGCTCAGGCGGCACCTGACCGGCACACCGACCCGACAACGCGTCCGCCGCAAACCTGGCGGCAAAGGTGGCCGTTTCAGGGTCAATGCCATGGGGCAAATTGGGCACCAAACGATATTGCGGACAGCAACCCGCATCCGCCAGCACCGTCGCCGACAACAGCGTCATATCCGCAGGCACAACATCATCCACCAAACCATGGGCCAAAAACACGGGCGGGTGTGTTTTGATCTCGGTTTTCAGGGCCTTTGGGTCCGGCAACAGCCCCGACAGCCCAATGATCCCTGCCACAGGTTGGGGCAAGCGCAAGCCCACATGCAAGGCCATCATGCACCCTTGCGAAAATCCCAACAGCACCATTTTCGATAGCGGCAGGTTGTATTTGCGCCCCTCGGCCTCAAGGAAAGCCTGCACATTCGGGGCGGCCAAACGTGCGCCCAGGGCAATTTCATCCGATGACAAGGTTTTCAAATCAAACCACTGCCGCCCCTGTGGATATCCCGGCACCGGGTCCGGGGCATGGGGAGCCACGATTGCGGCCTTGGGCAAAATGTCTTGAAAACTGGGGGCCAAACCGATCAGGTCATCCCCATCGGCGCCAAAGCCATGCAGCATCACCACCAAGGCCTCGGGCGCGGCACCATTTTGCGGCAACAACCGCGGACCATCAAGCATCGTAACCATATGGATTATCTAGCAGGTTATGCCCAAATGGCCAGGGGGCAAATCTATTGTTCCAAAAGAAGGGTGAAGGTTTTCCCCTTCAGCTCGCCGCTGGTGAATTTCACTGAGCCTATAACGGTCTCTGGCACCCAATTGTCGTTGATGTCCTCCCAATTGGCCTTGTCTACCTTTTCGGCAACCCGGTTCAGCTGCGCCTCGCGCGCCTTGACTTGTTGTTGCCAGGCTTGCTCGGCCTGCTGGGGCGTGGGGCCTTGAGGGATAACGATCACACGAGGTTGCCCCGGGGAATCGATGATCGGCCCGTTGCCATAGGGGTCACCGTAAAAACGGGTATTGGCTTGGGTGTATTCGGCGATCCAAGCCGCCTTATTACTTTTGATCTCCCACAGGGATTGTTGCGCCAGATAGACATCACGTCGTGTGTACCCGGATTTGGCTTCCCAGCGCTGGTCGCCATAATTGCTGATCAGATAGAGTTTCTTGCCTGAGGTGAAGGTGAAGACCTTGTCAGGCGTAGCGTCCTGACTGAGCTCTTGGTCCGTGGGGGCCCCAATCACACGGCCCAATTCATGAAACTGGTTGATGTCTCCACGGTCACTTAGCACGCGCTGTTGAAAAGCCGCAAGGTCCGGTATGTGTTGATATTTCTCAAGATCTTTAAGGCGCTGGTGCTCCAGGCGCGCACGGGCGCTGTCCAAGCTGCGTTCTGACAGTACCGACACGGTATTGGTCCGCCATTGTGCACTTTCATAGTGATAAACGTCTTGCAGGCCGTCACTACGGTCCTGTGCGCGCCAATCGTTGTCTTTCAGTTCTTGCACATCTTCGGGCGACATTTGCTCGCGGAAAATGGAGAACGGCGTATCGCGATAGTACAAAATCACATTGGGATTGTCTTCTTTAATGCCATTTTTATTGAAATCCTCACGGGGGTGACGAATGTGTTCTACAGAACGACCGTCTCCTTCCTGACTGATGACCAGCAGGCGTGTGCCGGAAGAAAACTCATAAATGCCATCATTGATTTTATCGCGGCTGTAGTCCGTATCGTCTTCAACATTCAACAGCGCCCCGAGATCCCAGGCCTCGTTGACCACCCCCCCTTCATTCAACACATGCACCAGAAACTCATCGTAGTTCATTCTTGAACGCACAAAATCTCGGGACTGCGCTTCAGCCAACGAAGAATTGGGGTTTAATTTGTCACCAAACTGGGTCACGGCATGGGTTTCCATTGTGGTTTTAGGTGACCATCTCTTAACATAACTGCGTAAATACCAATGCGAACTTATGTGTACATTTTTTCTGCGCGTTATTGACAATTCACAATAGACTTTTCGTCCGCCGCACCATCAGGTTCGCCCTTGACCTTTTGTTAACAATGCCGTTTGCTGCTCGCCTCGTGGGGGAAAGCTCACGCTTTTGATATGGGATAAGGACAATCACACTATGAAACACACCAAAGCCTTGTTAACGGTTGCGGTCTCGGTTGTGGCCCTTGGATTTGGGGCCGCCATGACCAGTAAACCCGCCGAGATGAAAGCCAAGCCCACTGTGGCAGAGGCCCGGGCCTTTTTGGAAGATGCCCAAGAGAAAATTTCCAAGCAAAGCGAATATGCAGCCCGTGCCTATTGGGTGCAGGCCAATTTCATCACTGAAGATACACAGTGGTTGGCCGCCAAGGCGGGCGCGGAATCAACCCAGCTGATGGTGAATTTGGCCAATGACGCCAAGCGCTTTAATGATGTGGACCTGCCCGCCGATCTTGCGCGGCAGATGAAAATTCTGAAAACCGCCATCACCCTGCCGGCTCCACAAAAGGACGGGGCGGCCGCGGAACTCTCGACCATTGGCTCGCGCATGGAAGGGGTCTATGGCGCGGGAAAATTCACCATTGACGGCAAAACCATGGATCTAGGCCAAGCCGAGGAAATTCTGGCCCAGTCGCGTGACCCCAAAATGCTGGAAGCGGTCTGGACAGGTTGGCGCACGGTATCACCCGCAATGAAAGACGACTATGCCCGTCAAGTGGAAATCGCCAACGAAGGCGCCCGCGAGCTGGGCTTCAAGGATGTGGGGGATTTGTGGCGCGCGGGTTATGACATGCCGGCCGAGGATTTCGCCCAAGAGGTGGATCGCCTGTGGATGCAGGTCGAGCCATTTTACAAAGACCTGCATTGCTATGTGCGTGGCCGCCTGAATGATCAATATGGTGACGGTGTGCAACCCCGTACGGGCCCCATCAAAGCCCACCTGCTGGGCAATATGTGGTCGCAACAGTGGGGCAATGTCTATCCGCTGGTGGCCCCCAAAGGGGCCGAGAAAGGCTACAGCCTCGACAATCTGCTGGTGACCAAAAATTACGATGCCATGCAGATGATGAAAACCGGCGAGAAGTTTTATACCTCGATTGGTCTGGATCCGCTTCCGCAAACCTTCTGGACGCGTTCGCTGATCACCAAGCCCGAAGACCGCGAAGTGGTTTGTCACGCTTCGGCCTGGAATGTGAACGATGTCGATGATCTGCGCGTGAAAATGTGCACCAAAGTCAACGGTGAGGATTTCTATACCATCCACCACGAACTGGGGCACAACTACTATCAGCGGGCCTATAATGAACAGCCTGTGTTGTATCGGGGCGGGGCCAATGATGGCTTCCACGAAGCCATTGGGGACTTCATCGCCTTGTCGGCACAAACCCCTGTTTATCTGAACCAAATCGGGCTGCTGAATAAGGTGCCCACGTCGGGCAATGCGGACACGGCTTACCTGTTGCGGTCGGCCTTGGACAAAATTGCCTTCTTGCCCTTTGGTCTGCTGATCGACAAATGGCGCTGGCAGGTGTTTTCAGGCGAAGTGACGCCGGCGAATTACAATGACGCCTGGTGGGACCTGCGCACCCAATACCAAGGAATCGTGCCGCCAAATGCCCGCACCGAAGCCAACTTTGACCCCGGTGCCAAGTACCACATTCCTGGCAATACGCCTTATATGCGGTATTTCCTGGCGCACATTCTGCAGTTCCAGTTCCACAAAGCCGCCTGTGACATGATCGGCTGGGAAGGCCCCCTGCATCGCTGCTCGATCTATAACAACAAAGAGGTTGGCGAGAAGTTCAACGCCATGATGGAAATGGGCATGTCCCAGCCCTGGCCTGATGCGCTGGAGGCCTTTACGGGCACCCGGCAAATGGACGCCAGCGCCGTGGCCGAGTACTACGCGCCCCTGACCGCTTGGCTGCAAGAGCAAAACAAAGGCGAACAGTGCGGCTGGTAACTCTTGACTGCTGAACCTGACGAGAAACGCCGTCCTTCGGGGCGGCGTTTTTTTATCAATCGCATCCTCAAAATGCTCCCCCTTTACAAACCCCAACCGTTGCGATATCGTCATAATCACGAAACAAAAGGGAGAAATATCGAAATGAATACCATCACCCCCATGAACACCGTTGCCGCCTCGACCATTCAGCCAGATCCTGGCTTTTCCATTGAAGGCGAAACCGTTGCGAGCTTCCCGCATTGGCAAGGGGACAAATATGACCGCGCGGTCATCAAGCAAAATGGCAATAGCTTCTCGATCGAGCTTTATAACGACAGCGGTATTATGAAACTGATGGTCAAAAACCCCGAGGTGCAAACCCTGGGCACCCTCCCCATCAACACCACCATTGACGGCGTTGAAATCAACATCCGCCGGGAAAATGGGATCTTGAAAGTCGAAACCATCAAATAAAGATCGTCACAAAAAAGCACATTGCCTTCACAATTTCTTTGTGATAGATTGCGAAGCGTAATCAGAATTACATCAAATCGATAAGGAAGGAAATTCATATGCCCAACAAATCAGTCTCCAATTGCATTATGCCCGGTGCTTCGGGGCATACCGACATCGCCATTAAGGAAAAAGCCTTTACTGGTGCTGTGGACAATGCCGAGCAAGGCGCTGGCAACGCAAATCACACCTCTCAGGTTCAAGCTGAGGCTACGGAAGTCAAAGGTGGCAACACCTTTATGGCCCCGCCTGTTCAACGTGACACCACAGACCAGGGCCGTGATTGCCTTTACAACGACCCTGCCCAAAAGAAAATCATGAAGGATCCATCCTTCTACCCCGGTGGCTTTTAAGTCCAAGCCCCGAAAACATCATATAGAAGATGCGGCTTTGGGTAACCAAGGCCGCATTTTCGAAAGTAAACACCACACAGGAGAGCACCATGGTCAATATCACCACCAGCACCCCCCTTGAAACAATGGAAATGCCCTATAATGAAACCTTCCCATTGGCAGGAACACCCAATAACGCCATCAATGTAGTGAAGGGCGAGACCCTGTTCCGCAATCTGGAAGAGCCTGCGAACTTCAAACAGGGCATGCGCATAGATCTGGATGGCGATGACGTCAAGGACCGCATCTATTACATCAAAAATGAAGAGGGTGATCACGAATACATTGCCCGCAAAGGCGAACGCAGTACCTATTGGGACCCTGGCCAAGGCGGTGGTCACATCTGGGAACGCCAATAAGAGCGATCCGTTCGATATAGACATTAAACGCCCTCTGTCATCAGGGGGCGTTTTGTTTTGGCTTGAACGGGGCGCATCGCCTGCGACGTTTTCACCCTTGCCCTGATGGGTCGGCTGGGCCACAACGGGCCTCATGTTACTCAGCAACCTTTGGTATTTGGCCTGCACGTCACGGGACCTACCGCGCGGCAAGATGAAACGCCAAGAGATCTGTGGCGCGCCCGTGGTTTTGGCCCGGGGGTCTGATGGTCATGTCTTTGCCATGCGCGACATCTGCCCCCACCGCGCAGCGCCCTTGTCGGCAGGACGATTGATCGAGGACGGCGGTGAAGCCCGCATCGAATGCCCGTATCATGGTTGGACCTTTGGCCCCGACAGCGCCTGCCGCGAGATCCCGTCTTGTGTTGAAGGGCAAAACATCGAGCCCGGACGCATCAAGGCTGGGCATTATCCTGTTCACGAGCACCAAGGCCTGATCTGGGTGTATGTGCCTGAAAACCTGCGTCAAGGGGCCGGTCCCGTGGTGCCGCCGCCCCAGTTTGATATGGCCCCTGGCCTGCCCAAATTGGTGCTGCATGACAGCTTTGCGTGTCATATTGATCACGCCGTGGTCGGCCTGATGGACCCCGCCCATGGGCCCTATGTGCATCAGCAATGGTGGTGGCGGTCACGCAAACAGCAACTTGTAAAGGAAAAGGCTTTTGGCCCCCGCGAACGGGGCTTTGCCATGGAGCCCCACAGCCCGTCGAAAAACAGCCGCGCTTATGCCATTCTCGGCGGCAAGCCCGTGACCGAGATCACCTTTCAATTGCCGGGGCTGCGGTGGGAACACATTCGGGTGGGTGACAAAACCGTGCTGGCGCTGACCTGCCTGACCCCTGTCCATGACCAGCAAACCGACATCACCCAGATTTTTTATTGGGACCTGCCGATCTTGTCTGCAATCAAGCCGCTGCTGGCCAAGGGTGCGCGGGCCTTCTTGGCGCAGGATGGCGAGATGGTGAACCTGCAGCAACTGGGCCTGAAGCACGATCCCAATTTGATCTGGATTGATGATGCGGATACCCAGGCCAAATGGTACCACCAATTGAAAAAAGCCTGGGCGGCGTCGGTGGCCAATCAGACCCCCTTTGAAAACCCGGTCAAGCCTGCCACACTGCGCTGGCGATCATAGAAAGGACACTTCACGATGCGTGTCATTGATATCGTTTTGATGGTGGCCATTGCGGCCGTGTTTGTGACGTTGTGCTTCGGGGTGTGGAACATGTTTTCCACCGATCCCAAATCGGCGTCACGGTCCAACAAGCTGATGCGCGCGCGGGTGCTGTTGCAGTTTCTGGCGGTGATCATTTTGCTGGCCGGGTTTTATTGGCTGAAGTCCTAAGGTGCGATCATGGTGACACTCAACAAGATCTATACCAAAACCGGTGATGACGGCACTTCGGGCCTGGTGACCGGCGAGCGGAAGCCGAAACACCACCCCCGCTTCACGGCTATTGGCAGTGTGGACGAGACCAACGCGGCGCTGGGTCATGCCCGCCTGGCGATCCGCAACGAACCGGAATTTGACACGCTTGATCCCCTCTTGGCGCGCTTGCAAAATGAGCTGTTTGATTTGGGTGCGGATCTGGCAACCCCCGAGGGCGATAAGCCCTTGCCCTTTGAGGCCCTGCGCATCACCCCCGATCAAGTAACCCAGCTGGAGCGTGACATCGACACCTTCAACGCCGATCTTGCGCCTCTTGATAGTTTTGTTTTGCCGGCGGGGTCCCCTGGCTCGACGCATTTGCACATGGCCCGCACCATTGCCCGCCGAGCCGAGCGAGACGTGGCCACCTTGCGTGCCGAGGCCGGCGAACAGGTCTCGGATGCGGCCTTTATGTATTTGAACCGCCTTTCCGACCTGTTGTTCACTTTGGCGCGTTGGGCCAACGACCGCGGCCAAGCCGACGTCAAATGGGTCCCCGGTCAAACACGCTAGACTACACCCCAATACCGCGCGTCTGCCGCTGATTTCATATGTTGGGCATTGACACATGCGCCCACCCTGCTAGCTTCCCGCCACATCTAAAAAACCGAGGGTGAGATCCATGAAAATCCTGGTGCCTGTGAAGCGGGTGATCGATTACAACGTCAAGGCGCGCGTCAAGCCAGACCATTCAGGCGTTGACCTGAACAATGTGAAAATGTCCATCAACCCCTTCTGCGAGATCGCCGTCGAAGAGGCCGTGCGCCTGAAAGAAGCTGGCAAAGCCACCGAGGTGGTCGTGGTCTCGATTGGTGTGCAGCAGACCCAAGAAACCTTGCGCACGGCGCTGGCCATTGGTGCCGATCGCGCCATCCTGCTGCAATCCGATGACGACCTTGAACCCCTGGCGGTGGCCAAGGTTCTGAAAGCCGTGATCGCCGAGGAAAACCCGGACATGGTCATTATGGGCAAACAGGCCATTGATGGTGACAACAACGCCACCGGTCAGATGCTGGCGGCCCTGTTGGATTGGCCCCAAGCCACTTTTGCTTCGAAGCTCGAGCTGGTGGATGGCGGTGCCCACGTCACCCGTGAAGTGGACGGCGGCCTACAAACCGTCAAGGTCAGCCTGCCCGCCATTGTCACCACTGACCTGCGTCTGAACGAGCCTCGCTATGCGAGCTTGCCCAACATTATGAAGGCTCGCTCCAAGCCCATGGCCACCAAAGCGGTTGGCGAGTATGGCCTGGACCTGGCCCCGCGCCTGAGTGTGAAATCGGTGACCGAGCCGCCAAAACGCACCGCCGGGGAAATAGTGGAAAGTGCCAGTGAGCTGGTGGAAAAACTGAAAACTGCAGGGGTGCTGTCATGAGCATTTTGCTTGTTGCCGATCACGACAATTCCGAGCTGAAAGACACCACACTCAAGGCCATGGCCGCCGCCCAAGCGCTGGGTGGGGATGTGGACGTGCTGGTGGCCGGAGAAGGCGCCAGCGCCGTGGCCGAAGCCGCCGGAAACATCAACGGTGTGCGCAAAGTTCTACACGCAGAAAGCAGCGCCCTTGGCCATGGCATCGCCGAAGCCTTTGAGGCCCTGATCACCCCGATGATGGATGGCTATGAGGCGGTGATGTTTGTCGCCAACACCACCGGCAAAAACGCCGCCCCCCGCATTGCCGCCAAGCTGGATGTCACCCCCATTTCCGACATCATTGCTGTCGAGGGCCAGAAGACCTTCAAGCGTCCCATTTATGCGGGCAATGCCATTGAGACCATTGAGACCTCGGACAGCAAGCTGGTGATCACCGTGCGGCCAACGGCCTTTGAAGCTGTGGCCACCGATGGCAGCGCCAGCGTTGAGACCATCGATGCCCCGGGCGGAGATTACAAAACCGAATTTGTCTCGGAAGCCATCGAAGACAGCGACCGCCCCGAGCTGACCGCCGCCAAGGTGGTGGTGTCCGGTGGCCGGGCCTTGGGCTCAGAGGAAAATTTCCAGATCATCGAGAACTTGGCTGATAAGCTGGGGGCCGCCGTTGGGGCCTCGCGTGCGGCGGTGGACGCGGGCTATGCGCCCAATGACTATCAGGTCGGCCAAACCGGTAAGGTGGTGGCGCCTGAGCTCTATATCGCTATCGGCATTTCTGGCGCCATTCAGCACCTGGCCGGCATGAAAGACAGCAAGATCATCGTCGCCATCAACAAAGACGGCGAAGCGCCGATCTTCCAGGTGGCCGATTATGGTCTGGTGGCGGATCTGTTCAAGGCCGTGCCGGAGCTTGAAGCCGCGCTTTGATGGTGCGGCCTACAGGCTGATTGTGACAGCGTGTGCAGAGGACGGCATTGGCCCCCAAATCCGGGGTCCGATGTGACTAGAAAAAAAGGAAAAGATCATGACCACATCCATCAACACTGTTGGTGTCATCGGTGCCGGACAAATGGGCGCGGGCATTGCCCATGTGGCGGCGCTGGCGGGTATGCAGGTGGTGCTGGTGGATCTTGAGATGGATCGTGTGGAAGCCGCCATTGCTGGCATTGGCAAGAACATGGACCGGCAGGTGAAAAAGGAAAAAATCAGCGCTGATGACAAAACCGCCGCCCTTGGTCGTCTGGCTGCCGCCGTGGATCACGCCAGCCTGAAGGACTGCGACCTGGTAATCGAGGCCGCCACGGAAAACGAACAGATCAAAGGTCAGATCTTCAAATCCGTTTGCCAACACCTGAAGCCCGAGGCCTTTTTGGCCACCAACACCTCATCCCTGCCCATCACGCGCCTTGCCGCCAACACCGACCGACCGGAAAAGTTCATTGGCCTGCATTTCATGAACCCGGTGCCGGTGATGAAGCTGATCGAGATCATTCGCGGCATTGCCACCTCGGATGAAACCTATGAGATGGCCGAGGCGGTCTCGAAGCGCTTGGGCAAAATCACGGCAGTTTCTGAGGATTTCCCCGGCTTTATTGTCAATCGCATCCTGATGCCGATGATCAACGAGGCCGCCTATACGTTGCACGAAGGGGTGGCGGACATCGCCAGCATCGACGCCGCCATGAAGCTGGGCACCAATGTGCCCATGGGCCCGTTGGAGCTTGCGGACTTTATTGGCCTCGATACCTGTCTGTCCATCATGAAAGTTCTGTATGAGGGCATGAGCGACAGCAAATACCGCCCTTGCCCGCTGTTGGTGAAATATGTCGAAGCTGGATGGTACGGCCGCAAAACCGGCAAAGGCTTTTATGATTACAGCGGCGAGACCCCAGTCCCCACGCGGTGATCCCCCTGGCGGGCATCACAGACTTGACAAAAAGATTTACATTTTTCATGTTCCTTGCAAATGCGCAAGGAAGCAACTGGCATGAACACAGATCCCATCATCGTCCATCAAGAAAGCCGTGGCTGGGGCTTCCAAGCAATTTGGACCTTCGATCCCGATACAGGCCTGTTGGAAAACTCCACTTTTTTGGGGGCGCTTGTTGAGACTGTGGACATAACCACCGAAGCCCAGAACACCATGATCGGTGGGCTTCAAATTCCCAACGCCGAGCCCGCCCAGGCGATTGACGTTAGAACGCTGAGCCACTTTGGTGATGCTGTTTATAATCTCAGAACCACTGATCTGGATGGAGACCAAGAACTGGATCCCGGCGAGGCGGTTTTGGGTGTCCGAGGCCAGCCCAATGGCGATGGCCAAGAGGTGCAAATGCTGTTCACCAACACCGAAACAGGCTGGAAACTCAGCCATACATCAGACTGATTGCAAGAAAGGCGACCACAGATGAATATGTTACCCCCCATCAGCTTCGGCGAAGAGTTCCAATTTCACAACACGGGCGGGCATGGCCTGTTTGGCCGTCAGTTGGATTGGTGTTTCAATCCCGAAACGGGCATGTTTTCAGGGCAAGACAAGACCGGGGAAACCACACAGAATATCGACCTGAACGCCTTGGTGCAGGATCATTTTGTCAACGACGGTGAAGGGGCATCAAAGCGGCAAGTCATCATGCTGAATTCAGGCGAGACCGATAATGTCTGCGTCACATGGCATGATGATGGTGACAACATTGTTGAATCTATGGAAGTCACCGCTGTCATTCGGGGGCGCCGCGACAATCATGGTCATGATTACCAAAACTACCAATATATCAACCATCGTGATGGCGAGTGGATATTCACAAACTTTCTTTAGAATAGCCTTGTTCCCATTCGAAAAGACCGCCTTCACGGCGGTCTTTTTTTAACACGCGTTTTTGCTATCAGCCTAAGCCCGAGGGGCGTTGTAAACATATTGTTTCAGGATCTCGTTGTCTTCACCGCTGAAGCCCATGCGCTTCATGCGCATGGCCAAATCCGCATTACCGAACTCAAGACCCGAAGGCCCTAAGGCCCGCGCCATTTTGTCCACCTGAGACCAATAGATATGCATTTGATTGCGTTCCGCATATACTTGTCGTGCTTGATCTAAGAAAGGAGATACATCTTTCCAGTCTTTGACCGGGGGCAAAGTCAATCCATCTTGGCCTGCCAGATTTCTCCAAGCATCAAGGTGCGTGTTTAAGTTCAAAACCAATGCCAAAGCCTTGGTACCATCATTGGGTTTGACAGGCTGTCCGCCCACCACAGGCTGCTGCACTGTAAAGGCCAAATTTGCCCAGCTTACGGTCTTAAGGTCATTAAGTTCCGGCTGTGTCTCTTTCAGCAACTTCATCAACTGAAAGCCACCAGCACGCCCTGATTTCAAAATCTGGTTTATGGAAAAGGCCGCTTTTTCAGGATCCATTTTCCAGATCTGCTCGGCTTGAAACGCCGTCAAGGGCTGCGGAGCGTCGGGGTTATAATCCCCACTTTCGCTGGTGCCAACAATGGGGCCAAGGGTCTTGTCACTGGTCTGATCCCACAGATAGCGCCCCTTCATCAGCCAAACCCCGTCTTGGGGCACGCGCAGGTGCTGCCCAAAGCCATAAAGGGCCTCATTGATCTCGGCCCAATCGCCAACACCCATGTCCACGCCTGGGTTGGCCAAGTCTGTCAGCATGGCCTGATATTTGTCTTTCGGCAGATCACATTTGGCCTGATACAGAAGCTGCTGCATATGTTCGGGGCTTTGTACGTACTCCGCGGGCTGCAACAGGGCATACTCCCGCAGCGAGGTGTGAACCGCATCCATAAAGCCCAACACCGCATCCGTGCGGATCACTTCGCTGGCTATGCCTTTATACCGATCCTTGATGCGTTGTTCTTGGGCTGGTGTGGCGCTTTCGTGCATGGTGTGCTGTCCGCCCGAGTACCGCACTTCCGCAAAGCTGTAATAAGCATGGAACGGATCAAGCGAGTAGGACCGAAAGGCAGGCTCGAGCCAATCCAGCAGTCGTTCAGCCGTTTGGTTTTGCTGGATCCAGCCCGCGGCATCTTCACCGCGAAACTGATCATCCGAAGCCCAGTCTTTTATGGCACCCTTCAACCGTCTGGGACTGCCGCCCTGCAACGGATTGCTAGAGGCCACAGCGTCCATCGCGGTGGACAGCTCGCCATAGGCACGGGCCCGATCCTGTTCAGAACCACCTCCGATTGCTGTGGTGATGTGGGCAACAGCCGCCCCGCGGGGTTGGTTCAGATAGTCGCCCGCTTGGTCCATAATATCCAGAAGACCATCGGGAATGCCTGGCAATTCAATATAGGCAATATCTTTGAAATTGACATCAGGCTCGGTGTGGATATTGCCATCAACTTCGGGCTCGATCCCCAGTCCCACCAGCAACGGCTTTAGACCTGCGTTGTCATCGCCGAATAAACGCAAAACCCCGTTCAGGCCAGGAAAGCGCATATACCAGTTGCCGTTCAAATCCTGATAAATGCGCATGGGCAGGTTGAAGCCCGACTCCATGCTCAGTTCCGGCACCCCCCGAATGGTGCCCAACATGCGGGTCAAGGGCTTGAGTGAGGGAAATTTTTTAGAGACCAACTCCAGCGCGTTTTCATCGAGCTGCTTATTGTAAACCTGAAGGTCAAAACCCAAAAACTCGCCATGGGTATTGAAGCGCATTTTGATGGCCGTATCCAACCCGAGGACCTTAAACGGCAAAGGATGCTTGAGACCCATGCGCCCCAGGTCGCCACGCGTCACTTCCTGGCCGCCATTGTCGGGCTTGTAAAACTGCAGAGGGCCGACACCGTCATAAGCCAGATAGTCAGAATACTGCACCGAGATCTTTTTCAAAATGGGCAGCGGCAGTTTAGCAATTCGGCCATTTAGGGCCTGTAACCGCCCTGCCGACGCCGTGTTCGGCCCCAAAGCGGCCATCATCACATCATCCAACGCGCCGCGGCCATGTTCAAGTACGGGGCCAACCTTAAACTCCACTTCCCAACGGGGGGCTTCGGTTGCAATATGACCATCTCCCTGCACGTCAGGTCGACCCGCGCTGACACGTGCGGGCTTGAAACCGGCAGAGATGGCAAAACCGCCATATTTTTCGTTGAAGCGTTTGACCCAGGGCACACTTTCAATGGCCCGGTCAATCCAACCGGATGCCCGTGAGCCCCCGTGCACCGCCCGCCAATTGCCGGAACGTCCACGGTACATGGCATCATCCCGATCGACAGTTTGCAATTTGATCTTGCCAGCGAACTCAAGGCCGGCAAACGCCTCCTGGGCGGGGCTGAGCGCACCACCATCAGCCCAGCGCAACATATCAATCCGCGCATCCCGGGCCGTGGGATACGCCCACCCCGCACCCGAGGGGGATTTGTTTTTGACCTTACTGTTGAAATTGTCCGCGCTCATGACGCGCCCTTCGGCGTCACAGCGTTCCTCCTCCATCTCGACGACGCGGTTGTTATGATCTTTTTGTTGGGCTATGGCCTGCATGTAGCCATCGCGCCGTTCAAACAGGTTCTCATCATACGAGACATAAGGAATCGCTGGCGATCCGGCCGATTGCGTTTCCGGCGGCGAGCGGCGCAGCACCTGGCCAGACTTTAAGTTTTGCGGATCAAGGCCAGGGTTCCAAGCCTTTAGGGCTTCAACAATTTCTGAAATGGAAGCATCACAAAAAAAGCCGTCCTGGTAAGTTAAACGGGCAATGGTCCACAGCGTATCACCGCGTTTAATAACGTATTCATCTGGGTAAGGCTCAGTAAAACTGATGTTTTTAGCAATCGCGTTTGCAGAAGGCACAAAATACGCTTCTGCACCCGTGCCGATATTCTTTGTACTCTCCCGAGTCAATCCAGAATAAAAACCCATACTCATCATCGCCACCCGTGCGTCTAGATTGCACGCGCCAAGTAAATCTATTTGCATGCCAAGTCAAGAAAAAATAACAATCCTCTTTATACTTATTATCCGCACAAGGACGATTTTACAAACGAGCAACTCATTGTTTTAAAACCACTTCACAAAGGCAACAGCAGCAGTGCATGAGTCAAAATAAATCCTTAAAATTTTCGAAACGAAAAATACCTTGAACTTTTCTGCGATTTATGTAAGATGAAACCAGTCGCATAATGTGTGATTGCCCCCGTTTTCGGCAACACAGTGATCAGTTTTTGGCGGCTGTTCGATGACATGCTCCGTTTGTGATGACTGCGGGCACATGTCAAGGAACAGGCGCTTTTTTGTTATTTGCTTTTGAGTTTGGACGAAGGATTATGACCGTACGCACCCTACCCAGCACATTATCAACAGAAAATTGCCCGTTTTCATGGCAAATCTGTGTGCACGCCCATGGCCGTTTGCGCCACTTGCGCGGACATAGCTGGGGTCAGGATTTTGGGGTGATGGGCTATCGCATCCCGCCCCTCAGACAGCCCCGCCCTTGCACCATTTCCCGCCAAGCCACAGGCTGGAGAAGCGGAAACTGGCACAGCACTTGCGGAACAGTATCCTTATATGATAAGGTTGTTCAAATTTTAGACACAAAAATTTTTAGTCGAAAGACTTTGGCACATTTCGGAGGCCAACAATGACAATTGTACAAGTTCACAACACTGGATGGCACCTTCAAGCCTTGGGTTCCAAGGATTACGACTGGTATTTCAATACAGACACAGGCCTTCTGTACGGCATTGATGGCAATGAAGACCGCAAAGATAAGCATGAAATCAATGATAAGGTTAACGAGCTTATCGACCAGGCCAAAAATAACGGCTCATTAACTGCCACCTGGACCGATGGCATGAATACCCTGGAAGGGGATAAAGTGACGGTCACGGTTAATGACGCCAATGGTGATGGCGACATCAGTCATGACGAAGTGACTATGGTTATCCATGGCCGTGATGGTGGCTCTGGTACGCCGTACGGGGACAAGACGTTTGTCCAAATCGAGCCTGGCAAGTGGAAACTGCAAGAAGCAGCGCCCCCTAATCCCAACCCCACTCCTGATCCCAAAGGAACATTGGAGTTTGATACGGCCACGGGGCGCTTAACGTCGCGCGACAAGGATGACAACTTGTTAGCTGTCAATTTTGTCAATGCCGATACTATCAACCAGTTTTTGGTTAACAACCCCAGTGCACTAGATGATCATTTCGAGGTCATCCCCGATACCTACATTGACACCAAGGACCCAGACTCGAATGTCACGATCGAGCTGGTTGACAATGACCAGACCTCTAACCTTAGCGAGGGCGATAACCTAAAAATGACCGCCACCAAGCCCGATGGCACTAAGGCGGTTTATAACGGCGTTGTCGATGAAAATGGCGATATCAAATGGACGGCCGCGACCCCGCCGCAACCCAATCCTAATCCTAACCCTAATCCCAACCCTAACCCTAATCCTAATCCTAATCCTAATCCCCAGGGGCAAGTGGTATACCTGAATGATGGAGATCAACTTCCGGATTATCACTTGGGCGCCTACAACCCCCAGTATAATGGGGTGTATCAGCTCAGCAATCAGGCTCTCGCTATGCAAATGCAAGTGGGGCAGCCCATGCAATTTGACGTCACCATGGATGGCATTCCCGACCTGGTCTGGCGAGATCAGAATGGCATGGTCTATGCCATGGATGGCCGCATGCAACAGCAACAGCAATGGCCTCAACAGCAAAACCGGTGGCCCTTCCCCAATTGGAATCAAGGCGGTGGTTGGAACAACGGTGGTTGGAACAATGGCGGCTGGAACAACAATTTCAACACCTGGGGCGGTAACAACAATTTCGCCTTTAATAATGGAGGTTGGAACAACTCCAACAGTTTTTTTAGCCAACTGATTGGGGGCGGCGGGTCCAATTTTGGCTCTGGCGGCTTCAACAGTTTTAACAACAACTGGGGCGGGGGCACCAGCTGGTCAGTGGCACAGACGCCCAACGGCTCGATGCTGGCCTCCAGCGGTCCCATCGGTTTCCCCCCTGGCACACAATTTGCGGTGAATATGAATGGCCGCTGGATGCCGGGCTCGGTGGGCCAAAATGGCCAAGGCTATATCTTTGGATAGTTCTAATTTTAGACAGAAACACTTTTAACCAATTGAATTTGAGAACAATATTATGACTTTCGCCACCGTCGTTTTGACTGCTCCTCCCCCTCCCGTGATCCCCCCCTGCAGTGGGATGGCGGTGGCGAAGCTGTTCTTTGATGAAATGGGAGGTGCCACATGCCCGTAACCGGCACAAAGTTTTATGATAATGTTGCGCAGAAGGTATCGATTGATACCACATCTGCCTCGATCAATGTTTATAACGCCTTCAACAATCCCGTCTCTAACGTCAATCTGAACCAATGGCTGGGCGATATCGCGGCCAGTGGTCAGCTGTCAGGTCAGATGTCTAACTTGCCTATCGGCGCCTCAGTGACCTTAAGCATCACAGATGGCAATGGCGATGGCAAACTGACCTATGATGATGCCAATGGCAACGGCCGTTATGATGCCGGGGAAACCATCACCGGCGACACCGTCAGCATCATTTATAATGGTTATGATGTCACTCAAGGCGTGCAAAACGTCCAAGGCCAAGTGTATCTGGACAATGCCGACAACACCTGGAAACAGGGCACGCCCAACAATGTAACGCCTCCGGGTCCGGGGCCAGGACCGGGGCCAGGGCCAGGGCCCACTCCGTGGCCTACGCCATGGCCAAACAACGGGCCGGTGTTCCCGACCGCCTTCCCGCAGCAACAGTTCCCCTATCCCCAGCAACAGTATCCGTTTTCTGGGCAAATGGACATTGATGCCGATGGCATCGCCGATTACATGGCCCAAACCCCGTTTGGCGTGGCCTATCGCTCCAGCCGCTTGTCCAATATGGGCCTGCCGCCAGGATCAGTGCTGAATAACTTTTTCATTCCCGGCCTTGGTAACGTGATGGCCCGTGTCGACCAAACCGGTCAGGCCTGGGTCTTCCCGGCCCAAAGCCAACAGCAACAATGGCCGCCGCAAAACAACTGCAACTGTTGGCAACAACCGCCGTGCTATCAGCCCCCTTGGTGTCAGCCACCACAAAACAACTGCAACAATTGGTGGAACAACAATTGGTGCGGCAACAATAACAATAATAACAATGGCTGGCAGCCCTGGACGCCCAGTTGGAACAATTTTTCCAATACCAACACCAATGTGAACTGGTGTGGCACCAATTATAATGGTGGGGGAAATCATCCGCTGTGGAATTATTATAACCACATGTACGGCTAATTGACCGTCATCAACTTGTGATAGACACCGCATAGAAACTGTGTACACTTCGGGCGCACATGCGACCCGGAGGTCTTCTATGTCTTATGCCGTTTTTCACCAGCAAAATGTTTTTGGCCTTTCCGCCAATTGGACCTTTAACAATGGCGTGATCACGACACCAGCCGCGACAAACCAACCCCCAGTGAATGTTTGGCAGCGGGCCATGCAGCTGACCCCCGGCCAAGTGGATGTCCGCCAATATCAGTATTCTGGCCTTGGCAACGTCGCCACCAGCCAAATTCGCGTACAAGACCTGAACTGGAACAACCGCACCGATCAACAGGATTTGGTCTCGGTCACCGTCAGTGGTAACCAAGGCACCTTCAATTTTTATTATGACAACACCCACCTAGACGGCGACCCCGCCAGTTATCAGTGGGAACAGGGTACACCTGTCGTTCAACAGCAAAATCCGTGGCAGAATCCTTATCCCCAATATCCGAATTACCCATACTTTCCAAACTATCCCTATAACAATTGGCCCAACCAATGCCCACCACAATACCAACGGGTGCCCCCCATCCCCCCGTACCTGCGCGGCTACCCCTTTAACCCCAATTTTCGCATTCCTCCGCCACCCCAGGTGTATCCAGGGCAACGCTTGTATTTGCAGTGGTCCGCACCACGGCCCTATGATCAGTTTGCCACCCCGTTTGAGCGCCAATTTTTGCACTTGCGGTGGTATGTGGCGGATAATGACGAGGCCCTCCCCCCTGTCGATGAGCTTTACCCCGATCCCCAGCCCAACCTCTATAGTGATGAGATTGCCGAAGAGACCCTGGCCTAGCCGCCATACAGGGTTAACGCTCACGGCTTTTTAAGCTCATTGGTGTAGTCTTGGGCCTATGCATCCTCTTGTTTGGGGCGAAACCGCACCCCATATCATAGGCATGAGGATCATTTGTATGGATTTTGGGGTTCACTAACGCATGACCAGCCCGACCAATCGTGTGGTTAACAGGCCAGACCTGCACAGCAATGCCGCCGCTCTGTCGCAGCAGGCGCTCGAGACCAATATGCTGGTCTCGTTGCGGCGCGCCTCGGGCATTGGCGCGTTTTCAGCCCCGCGAAGAACAGACAGTCGGCTTTCGGATGCCAAAGAGTCTTTGCAGGCCGCCGCCAGCTCCTTTGACGGGATCGGCGTGGGTGGCAGCGCGCCCGAGGCCCCTGTTACCCCCGTCGGTGCCCCCCAAAGCACCGAAGATTGGCGCTTTGCCAGTTCGGACCGTTGGCTGGCCTATGCGGAACCAGAAGAGGCCCTGAACGCGGTTTCAAACTCCATAAGCGGTGGCCAACAGCCCGTTGAAGAGCCTGGCCATTACGAAACCTCGCCCAACCAATTGGCGGCCATTCATGTCAATCTGCCCAATGGCCCCGCCGAGATCGCCATCGGCAAAGAAGGCGTGCAATCGCCTTACACCCCAGGCGTACAAGCCACGGCAACTTATGATGCCGCTTATACCGATCAGGCCTATGACCCGTATGGGGCAGACCCGTTTGCCCCTCCCGGTTATGATGGTATGGCCCAGGACAGCCTACCGCCAGAAGCCGCAGACCCCCACGCCCATGGTCCGGCCGTTCGGCCCTTTGGTTTGGATGATATTGATTTCAGCTAAATCACACGGTGATGGCGTTAAGACCCACTTTCAGCCTGCAGGTTTTTAACATACGCCACCACTTGCTGATCGTCCCACTGGGTGGCCCCGGGCACCATCATACGAATGCGGCCGTGGGCATCTTGTACCAAGGTAACGGGCACCCCCTTTAGCGCCGTGGCCCGCAGCACACTCATGCTGGGGTCATGAGCAAACCTCAGGCTTGGCGCCGCATCCCGCAAAAACGCCTCCGCGGCCTTGGCATCACTGTCGATGCTGATAGCCAGAACAGGAACGTCCGCAGTTTTGGACAAACGCTCGAGAGAGGGCAATTCCTCGACACATGGTGCGCACCAAGTGGCCCAAATGTTGATCACCGCCACGCCGTCTGACACAGGAAAATCAGCAGCCCCCAAGACGGATTGCAAACGTTCCGATTGGGTCGCGTCTGGCGATATTGCTGCTTCGATGGGCAGCTGGCTCATAACCCGCTCGCCGGTCCATTTCACACCTATGCCAATGGCCACACCCACACCAAAGATGATCATAGCCTTCTGCCAGATCTTCATGCTCGCTCCTCGTCTCTTGTCATATGTAGCAAACAGCGTATGAATGACGGGCATCATCACAAGGGTCAAGCCATGACACTACATCATCGCACCAAGATTTCGACACACCCGATCAACATATGCTGTTGGGTGCGTTTGGGTTTGCCACTGGTGTTGGCGGCGCTGGCCCTCAGCGCCTGTGGCAAACGTGGCGATCTCGAACGCCCCGGTCCCTTATGGGGTGATCCGGCCCCGGCCGAACGCACACAATCGGGTTCCTAACGGACTCCTGGATTTTATAGCGTGACAATCTCCGGACGACCACGACCGCGACCGGCCTCGTCCATGCCATAGCCCCCCAGAAAGTCAGCGGGGGCCATGAACGCGACATAATCTGGCGTGATGGGGCGCTCGCCGTCCCAGGGCTTTTCCACAAGCGCCACGGTTTTCACCTCTGCCGCGCCCTGGGCCAGTATGTGCGCTTTGGCAAAGGCCAAGGTGCGCCCACTGTCAAAAACATCATCCAAAACCCAGACCTGATGACCCGCCACCGAGCGGCTGAGGTCCCCACGCACCCGCACGCGCCCTTGGGATTGACGGGCATCACCATAACTTTCGAGATGCAAGGCATCGAAAACCGGGTCCACACCTTCTTGATACAACGCCCGCATCAGATCGGCGGCAAAGACAAAGGCCCCGTTCATCAAGGCCACACAGGTGGCATTGACCGAAACCTCAGGGGCCATGCGCTGGGCCAGATCCTTGATGCCCGCCGCAATCGCATCAGCAGACAAAACAACGGTTCCGGGCGGGGGTGTGGTGTTACTCATAGGTGTCTTGGTTGCCCGCGGGCTTGTCATCCCCCCGCCGCAACATCAGCACACGCTCGGTCTTTTGGGATTCGTCTTTTCTGGCCACGGTTTTGGGCTTGGCTTCACTGTGGTCCTCGGTCTTTACATGATCCGCGTCCTCGACATGCACATCCTCGATGGGCTCAGCACTCTCGACCTCGGCATAATCAGTGGGCTCCGGGCTTTCGGTCTCATCCGCCTCGGCGTGATCATCTGCCTTGTGATCTTCAACCCCTTTCGAGGTCTGCGCCCCTTTTGCCTGAGGTTCAGCAGCAGCAGGAGATTTCGGCGCACGATCCAACAAGGTCATTTCCAGCTGCATGGCTTCAACCGGGGGATCGGCTATCCGGGTCAAAAACTTAGCCACTTCACCAGGCTTCAGGGCACGTTCCTCGGGCTCGACGGTCCAGGCATAGGTACGCCGTCCGCGATGATCCAACAACGCCAGCTCGATAGGCCGGGCCTGCTGTTCGTCATCTGTGGCGTTGCGCACGGCACCATTGATGGCCAAAACCGGCGAGCCGTCCACCACTTGGCGCTCCATTTTCACGCCTTCGAACTCCAAGCCATAGGGATTGACCGTGGCCCCGATCAGGTCATAGGCACTGGCGGTCTTGGGCCAAGCCTCAACCACCTGATGGCGAAAGACAAAACTTAGGATCAGTCCCACAACCAAAACCAAAGCCACCGTGCCCCAGGCCCCGCCCACCACCATCAATTTTGTGCGGCGTTTGCGCTCGGCCTGTTTGGCACGAAAAACAGCATGGGGCGTGGTGGGCTCGGTGGGTTTGGTAACGTCTTCTGCGGCGTTCGCCTCTTCGGCTGGGGCTTCATCCTCGCCGGTGTCAAAATTGGCGCTGCTGAAGGTCGGGCGCTCGTCTTCTTTTTCAAAGGCCTCGGCCCGCGCATGCCAAGAATGCCCACAAGCCGCGCAGCGCACGGTGCGGCCTTTTGCCCCCAACGTGTTGTCGTCGGCAAAATAGCGTGTGGAACATGCTGGACAGGTCAGTATCATAAGCCCCGAATCACCTCACAGTCGCAAACCATAGAGGTCGCTGATTTTGCCGATTATGTCCAGCAACAATAGGGCTCAAGCCCCCGTGCCGACGGCGATCTTTTCGCACGTCAGTGCGCGCTATGGCCGTGGGCCCACCGTATTGCACGACATCAACTTTCGCCTTGAGGCCGGATCTTACCATGTGTTGACCGGACCATCTGGGGCGGGAAAATCCACCCTTTTGAAGATGTTGTACCTGGCGCACAAACCCTGCAGCGGTGGGGCCAGTTTGTTTGGCCAAGACCTGATGCGGCTTCGTCGCAATGGGCGCGCGGACTTGCGCCGTCGCATTGGGGTGGTCTTTCAGGATTATCGCTTGCTGGATCATTTGACCGCGTTTGAAAATGTCTCTCTGCCGTTGCGCTTACAAGGTCTTGTTAAATCTTCTTACGCCGAAGACGTTGTGGAGTTGTTAACCTGGGTGGGCCTGGGGGATCGGGCCAATGCCTATCCGCCCACCCTGTCGGGCGGCGAGCGTCAACGCGTGGCCATTGCTCGGGCCATTGTGGCCAAACCCCAGCTGATTGTCGCCGATGAACCCACGGGCAGTGTGGACCCCGAAATGGGGCAGCGGCTGATGCGCCTGTTCACAGAATTGAACAAATTGGGGGCCACCTTGGTGATCGCCACCCACGACCCCACCATGGCCCTGCAGGTCGGGGCACAGGCCTGGCACATCCAAGACGGCCAGCTTCATCACAACACACCCACGCCCGACGGCGGGCCGGTGATTGATCCCTATCATCACGGGGGGGCATCATGATCAAACGCCTTTGGCATATATGGCGTCATCGCCCCCATGATCCGCCGATGTTGCCGCGCCCCGATGTGCGGCATTTGGGTTTGGGCTTTGCCATTGCCGTCATCGCGGCCCTGACGGGCCTGATGTTGATTTTTGCCGACGCCGCCAAACGCGCCGAGGTGCACTGGCAAAGCCAGATTGCCGGCTCGCTCAGTGTGATCATCCCAGCGGGCAGTGTCACAGACCCCGCGGAGGCGGCCACCACCGCTGCGGATGTGCTGATGACCATTCCCGGTGTGCTGATGGCCACCCCCATGCCCCAGGACCAAGCCGAAGCTTTGTTGCAACCCTGGTTCGGAGCCAAGGGCATAGAAACCCTGCCCATTCCCACCGTGGTTGAGCTTGAAACCGATCCTGGGGCACCCCCAACGCTCGAGGCCATCACCCGCACCCTGAAGGACAAAGGCATTGACGCCTTGGTCGATGATTATGGCCATTTCAAAACCACACTGGCTCGCATGTCTGGGGCCATCCGCACCCTGACCTACAGTGCCTTTTTGGCCCTGGTGTTGACGGCAGCGGCTTTGTCGGCCTTTGCGGCACTTTCTGGCATCAGCACGCACCGACATATTGTGGACGTGATGCATCTGGTGGGGGCCCGTGACAGTGTGGTGGCTCAGGTCTTTGAGCGGCGATACGCCAAACTGGTTTTCAAAGCGGCTGCCCTTGGGGCCGGACTGGCTTTGGTGGCCAGCATCACCATTGCCATTATTGGTGGTCATGATCCGTTTGCCCCCAGCTTGCGACTGACCTTTGGGGATGTGGTGCGGTTGGTGCTGATTCCGCCAGCGCTTGCGTTGGTGGCCTTGGTGTCGACACGCATTGCTGCGTTGCACGCCCTCTCGAAGCTGTCATAATGATCTGATTATGAAAGGCGCATCTCTAACCCTTGCCGTGATATTCCTGTGGGCTGTGGGCCTGCTGGTCTTTGTTGACAAGGTCAAAGCCCTGACGCCTGCCCCCTTGCCGGCCCCCGCTGACGCCATTGTGGCGCTAACGGGGGCATCGAACGCGCGGCTCGAAACCGCACTGAAACTGTTGCAAGATGGCAAAGGGGGGCGCCTATTGATCACCGGTGTCGACAAAACCGTAACCAAGGCGGATCTGCAACAGGCCATCGGCGGCAGTGATGAGCTTTATGCCTGTTGTATTGATTTGGGCTTCCAAGCCGAAGACACCATTGGCAACGCCGCCGAAACCGCGGGCTGGGTTCAGGTGCAAGGGGTGAAAACCTTGATTGTGGTCACCGCTGATTTTCACATGCCCCGCAGCTTGATTGAACTGAAGGCCCGTATGCCCAATGTGGCGCTTGTGCCCCATGCCGTGCGCACCTCGGCGGCCAACCCTGAAGATTGGTGGCAAGATGGATTCTCCGCACCCCGTTTAGCGCTCGAGTACACAAAATATCTGCTGGTGCGGGCGCGCGAGTGGGTTTTGGACGTGGGCGGACGCTTCAGCGGAGAAGAGCCCATTGCTTTGCCGCAGTCTTTGTCAGGGGCGTCCCCCGCTGAACCCGATCCCTCGCCGGAGATCCCGTAAGTGCGGCGGGTGTTATTTGCCAGTTGGATGATCCTAAGCGTTCTGGTGCTGGGGCTGATGTTTCTGCCGTTTTTGCTGTTGCCCGTGCGCTGTATTCACTGGGGCATTCGGTTGTGGTCGGCGGGGGTTGTCTGGGCTTTGCGGGTGATTGTGGGGGTCACCATCGAGGTGCGCGGCCTTGATCGCCTCAGTGACCACCCCACGCTGATCGCCGCCAAACATTTTTGCATGCTCGATACCGTAGCGCCGTTTGTATTTCTCCCCCGCACGCCGGCTTTTGTTCTGAAGCGGGAATTGCTCTCGATCCCCATTTATGGTTGGCATGCGCGCAAGGCTCAGCTGATCCCCATTGATCGCGGCGGCGGGGCGAAAACGCTGCGGGCTATGCGACAAACGGCTCATCTGCGACTTGAACAAGGGCGGGACGTGATCATCTTCCCCGAGGGCACACGCAAAACCCCAGGCGACGCCCCCGATTATAAAACCGGAGTTTACGGGCTGTACCAAGCCCTGGGCGTCGGCTGCCAACCCATGGCGCTCAGCACAGGCACGGTGTGGCCCGCCAAAGGCTTGCCGAACCATCCCGGCCACGTGGTGTTTGAGATTTTGCCAGAAATCCCGGCGGGCCTCAGCCGTGCCGAGTTTATGACCAGGCTCGAGGCGGATCTTGAGGGGGCTACGAACCGCTTGCTTGCTGAAACTCCGTCAAAGCGTTGATCACGCCGCGACAGTGCTCTTCCTTGCCGATGCTGATGCGCAGACAGTTGGGCAGACCATAACCGGTCATCGGCCGGACAATAAAGCCCTTGGATTGCAAATATCGGTCGGCATCCAGCGCCGTTTTGCCTAAGGTTTCTGGGAACTCCACCAACACGAAATTGCACACACTGGGATAGACCCGCAAGCCAAGGGCGCTGATCTCCTCGGTCATGGTGCGCAACCAAATGGCGTTGTGCTTAAACGAGGCATGAATGAATTCTTTATCCTTCAGGGCGGCGGCTGCGGCCTGTTGCGCCGGCACCGAGGCATTGAACGGACTGCGCACGCGGTTCAGCACATCGACGATCTCTGGCGAGGTATAACACCAGCCGATGCGCAACCCTGCCAAACCATGGATCTTGGAAAAGGTGCGCGTGACCACGATGTTGGCAGCCCCCTCCACCAGTTCGAGCGCGGTCTCATAATCCTCTTGGTCAATGTATTCGGCATAGGCCTCGTCGATCACCAAAACGACATCACTGGGCAAGCCCGCGTGCAGACGTTTGATCTCGGAAAACGGCAGATAAGCCCCAGTGGGGTTATTGGGATTGGCCACGAACACCAAGCGCACCTCTGGGGTCATAGCCTGCAAAAAGGCATCGACACTGGGCACCAAATCGTCTTCGGGCGCGTTGATAATTTCCGCCTTCATTTGGCGGGCCGCAATGCCATAAATGGCAAAGCCATATTCGCTTTTGATGATGGCGTCCCCTTCCGTCAGGTAAGCCCGCGCCAACAGGAACAACACCTCATCCGACCCAGCACTGCAAACAATGCGCTCGGGGTCCACGCCATGGGCCTCGGCGATGGCCTTGCGCAGGATAGCGGCCGAGCCTTCGGGATAGAGCGCCAGATCTTCGGCGGCGCGGGCATAGGCTTCCTTGGCCATGGGCGAACAGCCGAACGGATTTTCATTGGACGACAACTTCACCGCCCGCTGCCCGTCAATCTCGGCCTGACCGCCCTTATAAACTGGGGCTTCATAAATCCAGGGCTTGGCGCGGGGGGCGGGTTTTTCATCTACGGTCATGGTGTCCTCGTCACAAATTTGGCCGGTTTCAGCCGTGCGTTTCTGTTGGTTTTCCTTAACCCGCCAGCCCCTTGGGAACAAGCGTCCGAGACGAAATACCACAGGAAATTCGCGCAACCGATGCGCGGACTACACAGCTGGTGGCACGCTTCGGGATGGATCCGCGTGCGGGCTGCGGCGGGCCAGCACCGGTTTGCGCACAGGTTCCATGGCGCGCACCAAACCGGTCGGGGCATAAAGGCGCTTTTTGGCCTCCAGCATGATCACGCCTGAAAAACTGGGCAGCAACAAACGGCCCACCTGTTCCCAAGATCGCGCCAAGCCCTGTCCCCACGACAGACCCAAACACATGGGCCACGGCGGCATATACAAAGCCCGCGCATAGGCCTGGGGCTCGAACATCGCTTGGCTGAGAAGGCGTGTGGCTTGCCCCCGAGAGTACGGCTGACCATGACCAAAAGGCGTGTGTTCAGCCCGCGCCCACAGCCCTTCGCGCGCCGCCACCACCAGCACCAAGCGACCCTCTGGTGCACACACCCGCCAACATTCTCGCAGCAATTTTTGCGGGTCAGGGCTGTCCTCGATGGCATGCACCAACACAACGCGATCGAACTGCTCGTCGGCAAAGGGCAAATGCTGCTCATCCACCAAAACCGTGGCCGAGGGCGCGCCCGATGGCCAAACTTCCGCCCCCTGCTGGGCGGGCATGGCCGCCACCGTGCGCCACCCCCTCAGTGCCATTTCCTGCAGATACGGGGTCGCGTAGCCAAAACCCAATATCGAGGCCTGCGCAGCGCCCCCTTCGTCCCCCCACAAGTTTTGCAAATGTGTACACACGGTCTGGGTCACCAATTGCCCGAGATCCGAGGCATAAAAGCTCTGCAAATTGCCAATATCCTGACGCATACCCCATATGAGCGCAAAGGGCGTCAACAACCAATGAAAATTCACCCCTTGGGGGCAACAGGACCACCCAAATGACAAAAAGCCCTGGACATAGCCACAAATACGTTATATTATGTTGCGCAAATCGAAACAAAAACAAATAAAACCTGAACAAACAAGGGAGTTATGATATGGTTGGTTTTGGATCTCAGATGAGAAACGCAGGCCTTGAACAAGGCTATCAACAGTCCAGTGGCACCGAGACCAGTGGCTATGGCAACAACAGCGCGCCCTACGAGCGCCAGCAGACGACCTCTTCGTCCGAAAAAACGGGTGGCACCACCAGCAGCGATCAGAGCCGCGGCACCACCGCAGAGCAATTCGACCAAGCTGTAAAAAAACAAACCAGCGGCAATGGTCCTGAGTGCGTACCCACCGAAAACATGGGTGGCCCCGAAGGTGGCGGCGACATTCGTGATTACGGCAACGGCGGTGCCTAAGCTTTTGACCGTATTTTGATCTGGCGGCGGGCCTATGGGCCCGCCGTTTTTATATGGGGGTTGGGAAACCAACAGGGGGGCGCTATATCTGGCGTATGACCCTCGACATTCATCAGTTCCCCTGTTTGCAAGATAATTATGGGTTTTTGGTCCGCGACACCGCCACCGGCCAGGTGGCGGCCATTGACACCCCCGATGCCCAGGAAATCTTGCGCCAACTGCAGCAAAAAGGCTGGACGCTGGATCTGATCCTCAACACACATTGGCACCCGGATCATGCCGGCGGCAATGTGGCGTTGAAAACCGCAACGGGCGCGCACATTTTCGCCCCCATTGGTGACCAAGATAAAATCGAGGGCGTGGACCGCTGGCTGCATGATGGTGACATCATTAGCCTCGGCCAAAGTCAATTTGAGGTTTTGCACTGTCCCGGTCACACCCATGGCCACATCCTTTACCATGCCCCCCAGGAGCGTTTGGCCTTTGTCGGCGATGTGATCTTCAAAATGGGTTGTGGTCGCGTGTTCGAAGGCACCATGGCCGAAATGCATCACAGTCTTCAGCGCATCGGCGCCCTGCCGCCTGAGACCACTTTGTATTGTGCCCATGAATATTCAGAAGCCAACGCGGCGTTTGCCTGTGCCTATGCGCCTGATGACCCCGCCGTGCAAACCAGCGCCGAACAGATACAGGCCACCCGCGCCCAAGGGCAACCGACCGTGCCCACCACCGTGGCCGACGAGCACGCCCATAATTTATTTTTGCGGGCAAAGACGGTTGCGGAGTTCACGGCAGTCCGACAAGCGAAAGACGCCTTTTAGCGGCTGGAGCCCGGGCCAAAACATCCATTAGAATGGTCTAATATGATGCGGCCAAAGGTGGGGCTTGCAATTCCGCCTCTGGGGCTGGATCGACAATGGCGGCATCCTCTTGTGGGATAACAATGGGCTCGCCTGGACCATGGCACATCGCTGGCCGTGGCTCGCCGCGTGCGTACAGCATCATCCCCCCCAAGGCCATCATGCGCGCCATCAGCACGCCTTGGCGATCGTAATAGCTGACATCCCCAGGGCGCGGCCCCTTGCGCGGGCTGAGGTGATAGACCGTGGCCTCGTCATCGAATTTCATACGCGCACCAACACCGGTGCGATCCAGCACAAAGCCCAGGCCATCTTCGGTCACAAAATGCGAAACCCTGGGGTGTTGCACCCGGCCATCTTGCACAGGGTGGCCGAAATAGGCTTCGCGCAGGCTGCGGGGCCCCTCGGCGCCCGCCGGCAGCGCGATGGGCATCGCCAAAACACAGACACACGAGCCTAAACAGACATCAAAACGCAGATCACGCATGGTGCTAGTGTTCCGCATCAGTTGGGCAAGAATTGGGCAAAACTGTGGTCAGCTCGCATAGGCAGGGTTTAACGTGCGGATGAGGGTTTTCAGCAACACCTCGTTGCCCACAGCGATGCGCCCATGCTCGAGAACCTGTTCCCCGCCATCAGGCTCAAGCACGATGCCGCCAGATTCGCGGATCAGAATCATACCGGCCGCAATGTCCCAGATTTTCAGATCCCGTTCCCAATAGGCATCAAAACGCCCCGCCGCCGTGTACGCCAGATCCAAAGCCGCCGAGCCCGTGCGTCGCAACCCCGCCACCTTAGGTGCCAAGATCTCGGTCTCTTGCAAAAAGGTCTTCAGACCTGGCCGTCCCATATGGGGCCAACCGGTGACCAACAGGCTATCTGCCAAATCCCGCCGGGTGCTGACCCGCAAGCGTCGCTGCAAACCGTTCAGGTCTTGCACAAAAGCGCCATGACCTTTTTCAGCCCAAAACATTTCCTCGGAAATCGGGTTATAGGTCACGCCCGCCACAATGGCCCCATCCCGCTGCAAGGCGATGTTGATGGCAAAATGCGGCAAGCCATGAATGAAATTGGTGGTGCCGTCGATGGGGTCAACAATCCAGCGGTGGGTGGTGTCGGTGCCGATGACCTCCTCGCGCTCCTCGCCCAAAAAGCCATAGCCTGGGCGGGCTTTGCTCAGCTCGGTGAACAAAATGTCTTCCACACGCTTGTCCGACGCGGTGACAAAATCCCCCGGACCCTTGCGTGAGGTTTGCAGGTTTTCCACCTCGCCAAAATCACGTTTCAAGGGTTTGGCGGCTTTGCGCGCGGCGGCTTGCATGACCGACATCAACGGGCTGATTTTCATTTTGGTTCTCGTTAGGTTGGTGAGGCGGGGATCCGCGCCTAGGCGTCGGCGCTATCGGCCCGCTTGACATAGGATGTGTCTTCGGTGGCGACCACAATGGCATCCCCCACATCCACAAATGGTGGCACCATCACCCGCACGCCGTTGTCACACATGGCCGGCTTATAGGATGAAGACGCCGTCTGGCCCTTGATAGTGGGCTCGGTCTCTTCGATGGTCAGGGTGACATGCTCGGGCAAAGAGATGCCGATAGGCGTTTCCTCGTGGAACTCGACGGTGACCACCATGCCGTCTTGCAAAAAGGCGGCGCGGTCCCCGACAAAATCCCGCTGAAGCTCGATCTGCTCATAGGTCTCGGCGTCCATAAAGGTCAACATATCGTCCGAGGCAAACAAGAAGGTGTGCTCGCGTTGTTCCAGGCGCACACGCTCAACCATTTCATCGGCCCGAAAGCGGGTGTTGAGCTTGGAGCCGTTCAGCAGATTTTTCATTTCCACCTGATTGAACGCACCGCCCTTGCCCGGCTTGACGGCTGCCGTCTTCACCACCACCCACAGGCTGTTGTCGTGTTGAACCACATTGCCGATGCGCACAGCGTTGCCATTGATTTTCATACGAGATCCCTTTGGCTGATCTGGTTTTTGTGAACCCTGTTTGGCCCACCGAATTTCGCCGGGACCCTAACCCTCTTGCGGGGTGGGTGCAAGGGGCCTCGCCTCTGGCGCTTCTTTTTCTAAACCCGCAGGCGGCCCAGCGGGTGATGCGTCTGACTTCGAGCCTTTCACCGGCACACCCGAGGCCCCATAAATCTCGCCCGTCAGCTCGGCACGACGGGGCGGCGGGATAAACTTTTCAAGCGCAGCCATCAATTTGTCGCGTGAGGCCTGATCGACCTCACTGCCGGTGCTGTCGGCTTTGACCAGCCATTTGTACGCGAGCTCCAAGTCCTGTTCGACCCCTTCAGCCTTAGACAGCACATAGGCAATCATAAACATCGCCCCCACATCACCCGCCTTGGCCGCCTTTTCAAACCACAGGGCGGCTTGGCCACGATTGGGCTCACCATAGCGGCCTTGGTACAGGAACAGGCCATAATCCACCATGGCGTCCACCACACCCAGCTCGGCGGCATGTTTCAAATAACGACCCGCCATTTCCGGATTGGCTTGAATGCCGGCCTCGATGCCTTCGGCGAAAAACACACCCGCCGCATAGGCCGACTGCGGATCCAGATGATAAGCCGCCGTCATCAGCCAATAGAGCATTTTCTCGGGGTCTTTGGGCAAGCCTTCTTGGCCGTAATAATAGTACTCCGCCAGCTGTCGGGCGGCCTCTCCGTGACCCGCCAAGGCCGCTTCGCGCAAATAGCCCAGCATGTGCTGACGCTCGACGCCGCCCAGCTCCTCTTGGGCCATCATCGCCAGACCGTAATAGGCATCTTTGTTGCCTTGACGCGTGGCCATGCCATACCAACCGGCGGCGGCGGTCTCATCTACTTCGCCGCCTTTGCCGGTAGCCAGCATAAAGGCGTACATGGTCTGGGCATCGGCGTCCCCATCCTTGGCCGCCCGATAGGCAAGATCCCGCGCCACCGCGAAATCTTCGTTGGCATAAGCCTTGGCGGCCAAATCATAGGTCGCCGATTCGATGGGCGCACTGCCTGCCGGCACCGCCAAAGTCAAACCGGCGGCACACACCGCCGCCACGCCAAAGCTTCTCATGTTAAGACTTCGCATGTTAAGGCCTCGCACTTTATTGATCATGATCGCCCTCTTTTTGCATCACACGCTGAAAATTCTGAATCACTTCAATTGGATTTTCAGACTGCCACACCGCGCCCGAGACCGCTAGGAAATCCGCACCCGCCGTCACCAAGGGGGCGGCGTTATCCGGCATGATCCCCCCAATGGCCACACAGGGGATGGTCAAGAAATCTTGGGCCCAGCGCAAGATTTCCGGCGAGGCTTGATGCACAACGGTTTTGGTTTGGGTGGCAAAAAAAGCGCCAAAGGCTACATAGTCAGCCCCCGCGGCCCCCGCCGCCACAGCCAGATCCCGCGAATTGTGACAGGTCACGCCAATGCTGGCCTCGCCGCCCAGCAAAGCCCGGGCCTCGGCAACCGTGCCATCCTGTTGTCCCAGGTGCACCCCATCAGCCCCGGCCTTGGCGGCCAGATCCGCACGGTCATTGATCAACAGGGCCACATCATTGTCATGACACAGCGGGCGGATCGCGGCGGCCACGGTCAAAATTTCATCATCGTCCACATCCTTCAGGCGCAGTTGCAAAGCCGCGACCGCCCCAGTTTCCAAAACCGGGCGCAACCGACCCACAAAAGCGGACACATCCGGCACGGCGGGCGGGGTGATCAGATAAAGCTCGCAGGTCATGGGGGCCTCATTGTGATCAAAACATTTGACCTTGGCTTTACCGCGCCTGAGAGGGAAACAAAAGCGGTGAATAAAAAAAGCCCCGGCGAACCGGGGCTTTTTCGGGACGTAACGTTTTAGGGACTAATGCTCCTCACCGTGATGATCATCGTGATCTTCGCAGTGCTCATCGCCCTGATCGCAGTGTTGGCCATCCTCGTGATCTTCGGCCATTGCTGGCGCCGCCACGATAAACAGACCCAAGGCCAAAAAAGCCCACAACCAATGCTTCATGCGTTTCCTCCGTTATGAAACATTGGTATGCTGGCGAGGTTTTCAAAATTGCGCAAGGCAATTCTTCCGACCACTGATGATTTTTACAAGCTGTGGCTAAGCGGAGACAGTCTCGAGTTCAGGCTTCCATTCTCCCAACGACGCCAGGCCGTTCATGCGGGCGCGCTTGGTGAAGGCCGCTTGGGCTGTGGCCACGTTTTCTGCTTTGCCGGACCAAGCCTTTTGCGGCGCAGCCTGCAGTGCGCGCCCATAAGAGAAGGTCAAAGACCACGGCAAACCACCGATCTTGTTCATGGCATCCAGGTGCGCGGTTGCGTCTTCATCAGACTGGCCACCCGACAGGAAGGCAATGCCCGGCACGGCCGCGGGCACACAAGATTTCAACGTTTTGACGGTACGCTCGGCCACCTCATCAACGCCCGCTTGCTCGGGGCATTTTTTGCCCGAGATCACCATATTGGGCTTCAGCACCATGCCCTCAAGGGCCACACCGGCTTCGAACAGCTCAGCAAAGGTGGTGTTCAGCACCCAGCTGGTGACCTCCTCGCAACGTAGGATGTCATGATCGCCATCCATCAGCACCTCGGGCTCGACGATGGGCACCAGGCCATTTTCTTGGCACAGTGCCGCATAGCGCGCCAGCGCATGGGCATTGGATTTCACCGCGTTCCAG
Source organism: uncultured Caulobacteraceae bacterium (assembly GCA_937138625.1). Lineage (GTDB taxonomy): Bacteria > Pseudomonadota > Alphaproteobacteria > Caulobacterales > Caulobacteraceae > CAKZPF01. The sequence continues at coordinate 393,686 of CAKZPF010000004.1, forward strand.
GTAGGGATATCCTCGTCGATGTTGATCACCGCCCGCCATTTGGCGAAACGGGCACCCAGGCCATGATACTCTTGCAAACGTTCGCGCAGACCATCGAGACCTTCCGTAATGGTTTCGTCTTCATAGCCGGCCAAGGGTTTCGCGCCCTTGTCGACCTTGATGCCCGGCACGGCACCGGCTTGCTCAATGATTTTCACCAGGGGTGTGCCATCGGCCGCCTTTTGGCGCAGGGTCTCGTCAAACAGAATCACGCCCGAGATATATTTGCTCATGGCTTCATCGGAACGAAACATCATCTCGCGGTAATCGCGGCGGTTGTCCTCGGTGTTCTCGACACCGATGGCATCCATGCGCTTGCCCATGGTGCCGGTGCTTTCATCTGCCGCCAAAATGCCCTTGCCAGGTTCCACCATGCGCCGGGCAATCGTATTGAGAACATCCAAATTCATCGTCTTTTCCTTTTCGTCCATCTCGTCGTTATTCGTTTCCAAGCCCAAGGTCTGGGCAACACCCCTAGGCGGTTTCTTTAACTTTCAAAGCCTCAACTCCGGGCAGAGCCTTGCCTTCCATCCATTCCAGGAACGCGCCACCGGCCGTGGAGACAAAACTAAATTGTCCCGCCACACCGGCATGGTTCAAAGCCGCCACAGTGTCGCCACCACCCGCCACCGAGACCAAATCCCCGTCAAGGGTGGCTTGGGCCGCAGCCTTGGCGGCCGCCACGGTGGCTGTGTCAAAGGGCGTGAGCTCAAACGCACCCAAAGGCCCGTTCCAGACCAAGGTCTTTGCGGTTTTCACCAAGGCCTCGAAGGCGGCCACAGTCTTAGGGCCGGCATCCAAAATCATCTCTTGGCCGCTGACTTGGCTCAGGGTTTTGGTACTGTGTTCGGCATGGGCTTTGAACGCTTGGGCCACCACTACGTCTTGGGGCAGGTGTACCTGGCAGCCGGCCTGTTTGGCCGCCTCCAGGATCTGTAGAGCCGTGTCTTTCAGGTCCATCTCGCACAAGGACGCCCCCACATCATAGCCCTGGGCATAAAGAAAGGTGTTGGCCATCCCGCCGCCGATCACCAAGTGATCCAAGCGTTTGACCAAATTGTTCAGGAGGTCGATTTTGCTGGAGACCTTAGCCCCCCCAACAACCCCCACAACGGGGCGCACAGGATCCCCCAAGGCGGCCTGTAAATGTTCAAGCTCGGCTTGCATGGCGCGGCCCGCATAGGCTGGCAACAGCTGCGCCACCCCATCGGTCGAGGCATGGGCCCGATGTGCCGCCGAGAAAGCATCATTGACGTACGCATCCCCGAGGCTGGCCAGATGCTTGGCAAAGTCGGCATCGTTCTTTTCTTCGCCGGGATGGTAGCGCAGATTTTCCAGCAGCAAGATATCACCCGCCTGCATCGCAGAAATGGCCTCAGAAGGGGCATCGCCTTCAAAATCCGAAAAGACCACCGGCTTGCCCAACAGCTTTTGCAGTGCGGGGGCCACTGGGCGTAACGACATCTCGGGCACACGTTCACCCTTCGGACGGCCAAAATGCGCCATCAGTATAACTTTGGCCCCTTTGCCAATCAGGCCCTGAATGGTGGGCAAGGCCGCGCGCAGGCGGGTGTCATCGGACACCGCGCCATCCCGCATAGGCACATTGAAATCCACACGCACCAGAACCCGCTGCCCCGAGGCCCGCATGTCATCCAGGGTTTGAAAACCGCTCATGCTGTTTGCTCCTTAGGCGTAGGCAGGGGCCTTGATGAAGGCGCCCATGGCCAAGGCCGTGTCGGACATGCGCGTGGCAAAGCCCCACTCGTTGTCATACCAGGTCAGGATGCGCACCAGTTTGCCATCAACAACCTTGGTTTGGCTGAGGGCAAAATTGGACGAGGCCGGATCATGATTGAAATCCATGGAGACCAATGGCGCGTCATGCACGGCCAACACGCCCTTCAGATCCCCCTCGGCGGCTTTGGTGATGGCGGTGTTGATTTCCTCAGCCGAGGTCTCGCGGCCAGCGTTGAACTTCAGATCCACCACCGACACATTCGGCGTGGGCACGCGAATGGCCGAGCCATCAAGCTTGCCGGCCAGTTCTGGCAGCACCAGGCCCACGGCCTTGGCGGCACCCGTTGAGGTCGGGATCATCGACAAAGAGGCCGCCCGCGAACGGTACAGATCTTTGTGCATCTGGTCCAAGCTGGGCTGGTCATTGGTGAAGGCGTGAACGGTGGTCATATAGCCTTGTTCGATGCCCACCAGGTCATTCAGCACCTTGGCGACAGGGGCCAGGCAGTTGGTGGTGCAACTGGCGTTCGAGACCACAATGTCATCGACCGTCAGGCTTTGGTGGTTGACGCCATAAACAATAGTCTTGTCGGCATCACTGCACGGCGCGGAAACCAAGACGCGTTTGGCCCCGGCCTCGAGGTGAGCAGCGGCTTTTTCACGGCTGGTGAAGATGCCGGTGCATTCCATCACCAGATCAATGTTCAGCTCTTTCCAGGGCAGTTCGGCGGGGTTGCGAATGGCGGTCACCTTGATGGGACCCGCGCCGCAATCCAGGGTGTCGCCATCCACCTTGACTTCGCCGGGGAAGCGACCGTGCACACTGTCAAAGCGCAGCAAGTGGGCGTTGGTCTCGATGGGGCCCAAATCATTGATGGCCACGACCTCCAGGCCGTCACGCTGGGTTTCCATCATCGAGCGCAAAGCCAAACGGCCAATGCGGCCAAAACCATTGATTGCGATTCTCAGAGTCATGTGGAGCTCCTTTGTAAGTTCGTCTGACGTGTGTGCATCTTAACTGAAAATAAGGGTTTTCAACCTTCTCGGGCTCGATTACACCTCAAATCACAAATTGTCTATGCTTTGCCCTGGAAGTGGTGTGGTTTTTTCCGCCAAACGGGGTAAGGTGGCCCTTCGACATGTTCAGGAGACGGACGTGACCGCACGCAATGCAGACCAATTGAATTTGTTTGATCAAGCTGCAGACCGCCTGATGCGGGCTGTCGATCGATTGGAAGAGACCACCCAGCCCCTCAACCGGATGGACGCCGCCGCCCATCACGCCGCCAATGAACACGGCGCCATTGATGCCGATCGTGAACGCTTGCTGGAGGCCTTGGCCGCCGCCCATGAACGCGAACAGGTGCTGAATATGGCCATCACGGAAACTTCTGCGGCCCTCGACAGTGCCATTTCTGAGGTGCGCGAAGCCTTGAAAGAGATGGCCTAGGATATGAGCTTGAGGGGCATCGATACACAGGACACCGCTGTGGGGGCGGTCCATGGCTAAGGTGATGGTCACATTGAACGGCCGACACTATGCGGTCGGCTGCGAGGATGGTCAGGAAGACCACCTCAAACGCCTGGCCGCCCATGTCGATCGCCACATCGAGGAACTGGTGGGCCAAGTCGGCCAGGTGGGTGAGGTGCGCTTGTTTCTGATGGCGTCCCTGATGGTGGCCGATGAGCTCTCGGATGCCCTAGCCCGCGTTGATAACATCAAGGCGGAAATGGCCAGCCTGAAAGCCGAGCGTGACGACTGGGCCGAGGATCACGCCAAACTTGCAGAAAAAGCCACGCGCCTATTGGAAGACGCCAGCCGGAAGATCGAAGCTCTAGGCGGCTCCCCCTCTGCCAATATAACGTCTTCATAGACTCGCTTTGGTTCCAGCGCGCCACAGCCTTTTAAAGATTGCCCGTATTTCACAACCCCAAGGGCGTTGAATTGCCCCTTGTGGCGGGGCACACAGCCGCCTACATAAATTGTGTGGCGGTTTGCTGTGGCTCTCGTGGGGACACACATCCCGGGGACCTTAATCTTCTCGACGGGAGCTGTCCCTGCCCTTGGGCGTGATGCTGGTTCGTCCATCGAAGCGCACTTGGGCATATGGCACCCACCTGGTTAACCAGGTCCGAGGGGATGCAACGCCCCCACGGTTCTTATGGCGCCGCCACACCCCACCAAAGACATTGAGATCGATGAACAAAGCCCAATTCCGCAAACAGATTCTGGAACAGCGCAAAGCTCTGGCCCTTTCTCATCCCCAAGCCGCCACACGCGCCGCCAGCTTTTTGCCCGAAGAGGTCCTGGTCCCCTCTGGGATTGTGGGGGCCTGTATCCCCATGGGCTCAGAAATCGACCCTGGCCCCACGCTCGCTCATTTCGAAAAAAAGTTGTGGCAGGTGGCCATGCCCCACCCCGACCACAAAACACCTGTGTTTATGGATGATGGCGGCCAAGAGGTCGTGCCCGATTTGGTTCTTGCCCCCCTTTTGGGTTATGACGACACCGGCACCCGCCTGGGGCGTGGCGGCGGCTGGTATGACCGGGCCATTCGCGCCGCCCGGGATCACAAACACTGCCCGATGATTGGTCTGGCCTTTGCGGGGCAAAAGCTGGATCGTATTCCTCGGGAAGATCACGATGTGCCCCTGGATGGGTTGCTGACAGAAACGGGCTTTCGCTGGTTCTAACGTCCAGTCTACGATGACCTAAAAAGAGGCACGAATGCGACTTTTGTATTTTGGCGATATTGTGGGCAAGGCGGGCCGCCGTGTGGTCGAAGACCATGTGGCCGACCTGAAACGCGAGCTGAAAATCGATTTTTGTATCATCAACGCTGAAAACGCTGCCGGTGGTTTTGGTATTACCGAAGCCATTGCCAATGCCTTGTTCTTGGCCGGGGCCGATTGTTTGACACTGGGCAACCACTCGTGGGACCAAAAAGAGGCCCTGACCTTTATTGAGCGCGAGCCCCGAATGCTGCGCCCCCTGAACTACCCCCAAGCCGCCGAGGCCCCCGGCAAAGGCGCCAACCTTTATACCCTGCCCGATGGGCGGCGGGTGTTGGTGGTCTTGGTGCTGGGGCAGTTGTTTATGGAAAACCTGGACTGCCCCTTTGCCGCGGTGAACAGCACCCTTGAAGCCTGTCCGCTGGCCGATGTTGCCGATGCCGTGGTTGTGGATATTCATGCCGAGGCCAATTCAGAAAAAATGGCCATGGGGCATTATTGCGATGGCCGGGCGTCGCTGGTTGTGGGCTCGCATACCCACATCCCCACAGCGGATGCGCAAATCCTGCCCAACGGCACAGCCTATCAAACTGATGCCGGAGCCTGCGCGGATTATAACAGTGTGATCGGCATGGAGGTCGACGAACCCGTCAATCGCTTTGTCAGCAAAATTCGCGGCCAACGCCTGCGCCCCGCCGAGGGTCCGGGCACCTTGTGTGGCGTCTTCGTGGAAACCGATGACAAAACGGGCCTGGCGACGCGCGTCGAGCCTGTCCGTGTTGGGGGGCGCTTGAAAGAGACCACGCCCTCTGTATAAAAGCAGGCATCATCATTTCACTGAGGACACCATGGCCGGCCATAGTAAATTTAAAAACATCATGCACCGCAAAGGGGCGCAGGACAAAAAGCGCTCGAAACTGTTTTCCAAACTGGCGCGCGACATCACTGTGGCCGCCAAATCCGGCATGCCCGACCCCGATATGAACCCACGCCTGCGGCTGGCCGTGAACAACGCCAAAGCCCAAAGCATGCCCAAGGACAACATCGACCGGGCCATCAAAAAAGCCTCGTCAGGCGAGGACGATAACCTCGAAGATGTGCGCTATGAAGGGTTTGGACCCGAGGGCATCGGCATCATCGTCGAGGCCCTGACCGACAACCGCAACCGCACAGCAGGCGCTGTGCGCTCGATCTTTTCCAAAAACGGCGGCAATCTGGGCGAGACCGGTTCGGTCAGTTTTATGTTCGATAACCTGGGACAGATCATTTATGACGCCGACGTCGCGTCCGAAGACGATATGTTCGAGGCCGCCATCGAAGCCGGCGCCCAAGACGTCGAGCCCAATGACATCGACACCGACGATGACGGCAACGAGATCAAGCGCCACATCATCTGGACAGCGCGGGAAGATCTGCAAATGGTCATCGACGGGCTGAGTGAAAAATTCGGCGATCCCCTCTCCACCAACATCGTCTGGAAACCGCAAAACACCATCACCGTCACGGGCGATAAGGTCTCGACCTTGATCAAGCTGATGGACGCCCTTGAAGACGACGATGATGTGCAGGCCATCTATGCCAATTGTGACATCCCCGACGAAGAGCTAGCGAAGCTGGATATCTAATCCAAGCTGACCACAATTCACTTGAACAAAAGAAGAACATGATTTATGGTGCCAAGACATCAGGGGGCATCATGAACAGCGTTCGTATTTTGGGGATTGATCCCGGCTTACGCCACACCGGCTGGGGCGTGATCGTCGCCGAGGGCAGTCGCCTGCGCGCCGTTGGCCAGGGCACAATTTCCCCGGACACCAAGCTTCCTCTATCTGAACGCCTGTTGTGTTTGCACCAAGGCCTAGGCGAGGTCATCCAAGCCTATCAGCCCGAAGAAGCCGCCATCGAAGAGACCTTTGCCACCCAAAATGGGGCCTCCACCCTCAAGCTGGGACACGCGCGGGCGGCGGGTATGTTGGCCGCAGCGGCGGCCGAGTTGCCCGTGTCAGAATATGCGCCACGACTGGTGAAAAAAGCGGTGGTGGGCACTGGGTCTGCTGATAAAACTCAAATTGCGGCCATGGTGCGCCAGCTGTTGCCCAGCCTGCCCAAAACCATCAGTGCCGATGCCGCCGATGCCTTGGCGGTGGCCATCACCCACGCCCACCATCGCACGCTTATGGCGCACGCGCTGCCGTCATATCGCGCGCCCCATTGCCAATCCTGGCAAAGTCTGGCCAAAGTGAAACCATGATCGGACGGTTACGCGGCGAAATCTTAGAGGTCGAAGACGGCCACACCCTGATCGAGGTTCAGGGCGTGGGCTATGTGGTGCAGTGTGGAGCGCGTACGCTGGCGCGCTTGCAACCGGGTCAAGAAACCATTTTGCACATCGAAAGTCTGACACGCGAAGATGGCACGCGCCTGATCGGTTTCTTGGATCGGGGCGAGCGGCAGACCTTCACCACCCTGATCAATGTCCAGGGCGTTGGCCCCAAGGCGGCCTTGGCGATCTTGGATGTCCTCAGCCCGCAAGACCTGATGAAGGCCATTGCCTTTGATGACAAAGCCGCCATCGCCCGCGCCAATGGCGTCGGCCCCAAGCTGGCAGCCCGTTTGATCACCGAGCTGAAAGACAAACCCCTGGCTGGAACCGACACCAGTGCGGCAGGCTTTGCGCCCACTGTTGTCAGCGCGACGGTCAGTGAGGCCGTGGCCGCCCTTGTCTCGTTGGGCCTGAACGATGCCTTGGCGCGACGGGGCGTCGACCAAGCCCTGAAAACCCATGGGGACGCGGCGCCCGTGCAAGACCTGATCAAAACCGCCCTGAAACAGGTGAAGGCCTAAGTCATGCAACCCCCCAATCGCCTGATGGATGCCCAACCGGAAAACCCCGCCGAAGGCCACGACCGCGCCCTGCGTCCCTTGTGTTTTGACGACTTCATTGGCCAGCAAAGCGTCAAAGACAATTTGGGCGTGTTTGTTGCTGGTGCCCGCCGCCGCCAAGAGGCTTTGGATCATGTGTTGCTCTCTGGCCCGCCGGGTTTGGGCAAGACCACCTTGGCGCAAATCTTGGCCCGCGAACTGGGGGTGGGCTTCCGCTCGACATCGGGCCCGGTGCTGGCCAAAGCCGCCGACCTTGCGGCCATACTGACCGCCCTTGAGCCCAATGATGTCTTGTTCATCGATGAAATTCACCGCCTGCCCATCACCGTCGAGGAAGCGCTGTATCCGGCCATGGAGGACTACGCCCTTGATATCATGATCGGCGAGGGGCCATCGGCCCGCACCGTGCGCATCGAGCTGCCGCCCTTTACTTTGGTTGGGGCAACCACGCGGGCGGGGTTGTTGTCTAATCCTTTGCGGGATCGCTTTGGCGCCCCCATTCGCCTGGAATTTTATGATCATGATGATCTGAAAACCATTGTCGTGCGCAATGCCCGCAAACTGGGCCTGGGTCTGGATGATGATGCTGCCCTGGAAATCGCCCGCCGCGCCCGGGGCACCCCCCGCATCGCCGGGCGTCTTTTACGCCGGGTGCGAGACTTTGCCGCCGCCACCGACCGCGATGATGTGGACCAAAAGCTGGCGGCCATGGCGCTCGATCGGCTGGAAGTCGACCGCGCTGGCCTCGATGCCCTCGATCGCCGGTATTTGCAGGCCTTGATTGAAACCAACTCTGGCGGTCCCGTGGGTGTCGAAACCTTGGCCGCCGTCATTGCCGAAACCCGAGATGCCGTTGAGGATGTCATCGAGCCCTTTTTGATTCAGCAGGGCTTTATCCAACGCACGCCACGCGGGCGGGCGGCACTCGCCAAGGCTTGGACCCATATGGGTCTTGCGGCCCCGACACCGGCGGATACACCGGGGCTGTTTGAAGGCCCTTGACCTCCCCTTCATTCCCTCTTCTGTGGATGGTTGCATTCTCGGTTTGACGCTGATGTGACGCCGTGGCTATGTGCGGGCCATGAGCACGCATCATCTGCCTATCCGCATTTACTACGAAGACACTGACTTTTCCGGTCTGGTCTATCATGCCAGTTATCTGCGGTTTTTTGAACGCGGCCGCACCGAGCTGTTGCGCGACGCCGGCCTGCACCACAAAGCTTTGATGGAAGCCCCCGACCCCCGCGTCTTTGCGGTCCATAAAATGGAGATCACCTTCCATCAGCCCGCGCGTATGGATGATCTGCTGACGGTGGAAACCCGATTGACGGCCCTTAAGGGCGCGCGGCTGGTGATGACCCAACGTCTATTGCGAGACCAAGACATTATGGTCAGCGCCACCGTCCATGTGGCGGTGATGGATACCGCCGGGCGGCCAAAACGTCTCGACGGTGACCTATTCGCCACATTGCATGACAGACTTTCGCCATGATTAGTATCTAAGAGCTGTGAACCGGAGACCCGCTTATGGATGCCGCCCAAGATCTGACCTTGTTGACCCTTTTCCTGCGCGCCACCATTGTGGTGAAGCTGGTAATGCTGATGTTGCTTGCGGCGTCGGTGTGGTCCTGGGCCATCATCATTGACCGCCTTCTGGTGTTACGGAAAAACCAAGACCTGTCGGATCGCTTCGAAGCTGAAGTTTGGTCCGGCAAGCCCTTTGACGAAATCTACGAAGACCTGGGCACCGAGCGGCCATCGTTTTCGCTGGCCCGTCTGTTTACCGCGGCCATGCGGGAAATCCGCGTGATGCGCGACAAGGGCGCTATGACCGAGGTCGCCGCTCGATCCCTGAAAGAACGCATCGATCGTGTGATGGAGGCCACCAGCACCCGCGAAATCAGCCGCCTTGAGCGCGGTCTTGGGGTCTTGGCCATCATCGCCACGGCCTCGCCGTTTATTGGGCTGTTTGGTACGGTGTGGGGGATTATGCACGCCTTTGAAAGCATTGCCGCCGCCCGCGACACATCGCTGGCGGTTGTGGCCCCTGGGATTGCCGAGGCCTTGTTCGCCACCGCCATGGGTCTTTTTGCCGCCATTCCCGCCTATATGTTTTACAATGGCTTCACCACGCGCATTGGCCGATTTTCCGATCGCATGCAGGCCTTTTGCGACGAGTTTTATGCCTTCCTGAGCCGGAGAATGTGATGCCCCGCAGCCGTCGCAAACCCCGCCGCAAGCCCCTGAGCGAAATCAACGTCACCCCCATAGTGGATGTGATGCTGGTGTTGTTGATTGTGTTTATGGTGGCAGCCCCCTTGATGGTGGTGGGCATTCCCGTTGATCTGCCCAAAACCGGTGCCGCCCCTATGCGGGAAGAGGTCGAACCCCTGACCATCAGCATCCGTGCTGATGGCCAGACCTATTTGCAAGACGAAGACATTGCGCTTTCGGATTTGATCACCCGCATGAGTGCCATATTAGGGGAAAACCGCGAGGCGCGGGTGTATGTTCGCGCCGATGGGCATGCGGATTACGCCCTGGTGGCTGACGTGATGGCCCGCCTGCAACAAGCGGGCTTTCGTCACATTGGCTTGGTGACCGAGCCTTTGGAGTCCTAGCCCATGCGCACGGCGGCCTTGGGCACATCTGTGGGGTTGCACGCGGGCGCCTTTGCCCTGACCCTGTTGACCTGGCCGTTTTTGCACAAACCCATCGAGCCCCGACCCGAGCCCGTGGCCGTTGAGCTGATCGGCCCTGTCAGCAGCACCTTGCCAAGCGCCGACACGGAACCCGAGCCCACCGAAGCCCTGCCAGAGACCACAGCCGCGCTTGCGGACCTGCCCGAGGTCGCTGACATTGATACACAGCTGCCGGATGTGGCCGATGAGCCCAAAGTGACGGAAGACCCTTTGCCAACCGAAGTCGAAGCCCAGCTGAAACCCTTACCCAAAACCGCCGAGACTGTGGAGGCCAAAAACCTGCCGCAACCACAAGACAAACCCAGCAGTGGTTTCGATCTTGACCAGATCGCCTCGGCCATCGGTCAAGAGACATCGCCCCACCCGCGCGGGCCCATCGGCTCAACGCTGAGTGCCACCGAGATTGACGCCTTGCGCGCCAAAATGCAGCGCTGTTGGAACCCGGATTGTGGGGCGGCCAAGGCCGAAACGTTCGAAGTGCAGGTGCGTGTTTACCTGAACCGGGATGGCAGTTTGCTGCGCCCGGCCGAGATCGTGGGCACACCGAAAACATCGGCCTGGCGGGCAGCGGCTGAGCGGGCCGTGCGCGCCGTAGACCGTTGTGCACCCTATGTGTTGCCTCAGAATGCCTATTCGAACTGGAAAGACATCATTATGCGTTTTGACCCGCAGGATGTCTGCACATAAACTTGAACCCGAGACATTTGGGCCCCGGCCCGCTGAGAGGTCACCATGATTGCTTTCGTCCACCGCGCTTTGGTTTCGATGCTGTGCGTTTGCGCCTTTGGTCTTGCGGCCCCCAAGGCCGCTTGGGCCGCGCTTGAGGTGGATATCACCCAAGGGGTGGTGCAACCCATGCCCCTGGCGGTGACCGATTTTGATGTGGGTGAAACCCCTGACCCCCAGCAAATCGGCAAACAAATGGCCGAGGTCATCCGAGCAGATCTTGAACGATCGGGCCTGTTTCGCAGCCTGAACCCCGAAGCCTTTGTCGAGCAAAGTCCCAGTGTCGACGTGCAGCCCCGTTTTGTCGATTGGCGCGCCATCAAGGCCCAAGCCTTGATCAATGGCCGCGTGCAGATTTTGGATGACAACCGCATGCAAGTGGAATTCCGCTTGTGGGATGTTTATGCCGGCCAGCAAATGGTGGGCTTGCAATTCGCAGCCCGCACCGAAAGCTGGCGGCGCATCGCCCACAAAATTGCCGATGCGGTTTATGAACGCATCACGGGCGAGAGCGGCTATTTCGACACGCGCATTGTCTTCATTGCCGAAAGTGGCGGACGGGCCAAGCGTGTAAAACGCCTGGCCATCATGGACCAGGATGGCGCCAATCTGACCTATTTGACCGATGGCTCCTACACGGTTTTGACCCCGCGTTTTTCTCCTACGCAACAGCAGATCACCTATATGAGCTATCGGGGCGGCGTGCCGCGCGTCTATTTGTTCGACATTGAAACCGGCCGCCAAGAAGCCATCCAAAGCGGCAGCCGCATGACCTTTGCGCCGCGTTTTGCGCCTGATGGCAAGGCCGTGGTCTACTCTCAGGAACAGGGCGGTGACAGCGATGTCTTTTTGATGGACCTGCGCAGCCACAAACGCGTGCAATTGACCAGGTCGCCGGCCATTGACACTTCGCCATCCTTTTCGCCCGATGGGAAGCGCATTGTCTTCAACTCTGACCGTGGCGGCTCGCCGCAACTCTATGTGATGAACATCGACGGCAGCGGCGTGAAGCGGATCTCGTTTGGGTCTGGGTCCTATATGACCCCGGTGTGGTCCCCACGCGGAGACCTAATTGCCTTTACCAAACAGCGTGCCGGCAAGTTCCACATTGGGGTGATGCGGCCCGATGGCTCGGGCGAGCGGATCTTGACCACCAGCTATCTTGATGAAGGGCCCACCTGGGCCCCCAATGGGCGGGTTCTGATGTTTTTCCGGGAAAATCCTGGTGGGGACCCGTATCTGATGCAGGTGGACCTGACAGGCAAAAACCTGCAACGGGTCAAGGGCGTGGGGGCCGCCTCCGATCCTGCGTGGTCACCTTTGTTGAATTAAGGGGATAACTGGAGGACTGAAGAGAAGTTCATCTTTTCGCCCCTGGCGCGAATCGGGGATTTTGCGCTAAGACTAGTCAAGTAAATTCTTGGGAGACATCTGCACATGAGCCGTATGAAATCACTGTCTATGTGGGCCGGCATCGGTCTGTTGGCCTTCACCCTCAGCGCCTGTGGTACCGGCCGCCGTGGCGAACCCGCCCCGCTGCCACCGCCGCCACCGCCACCTGAAATGAACGATGACTTCCTGCCGCCACCACCGCCGCCACCACCACCGGAGGAAGGCATTATGTTGCCGCCCGCCGAGGCCACAAATGATCCCTATGCCGACATGCAGGTCTTGCCTGGATCGATCGAGGATTTTCATAACGCGGCCACGCCCATCGTTTTTTTTGACCTCGATAGCCACAGCGTCCGTGCCGACGCCGCCGAGACCCTGGCCCAGCAGGCGGCATGGCTGCTGCAATATCCCATGGTGGATGTGCGCATAGAGGGCAACTGCGACGAACGCGGCACCCGCGAGTATAACCTAGCGCTCGGGGCCAAGCGCGCCAATTCCGTCAAAGACTTTTTGGTAGCGCAAGGCGTGGAGCCCAACCGCATCAGCACCATTTCTTATGGCAAGGAGCGCCCCCTGGACCCCGGTTCCAACGAGGCCGCTTGGGCGCAAAACCGCAACGCCCAAACGGTGGTCATCGAGGGCGCAACCCAACCCCTGTAGTCCCCTGGCCATCACCAAAGCACAGCTTGCTCATTGTCCATGACCGATCACTATATCCGCACCCGGCTGATCAAAAGCTCCCTGTTGGGTGGGCTTTTGTGTATCCTGCTATCAGGTTCGGCGTGGGCACAACAGACTGATGTAGATCCTGCGATGCCGCCCGCCTTCAGTCTGCAAGTTCTGCAGCGCCTTGATCAGCTGGAAAGTCAGGTGATGCAGCAAACGGGACAAAACGAAGAACTGCGTCATGAGCTTGAAAAGGCACGCGCAGCCATCACGCGCCTAGAAGCCGACCTAAAAGCCTTGGAAACGCGCTTCTATACCCTTGAGGCCACGCAGGCCGCCGCCCATGCAACAGAGTCGCCCACTCAGAACACCCAGCCCCCGCAAGCCCAACAAGCGCAAGGCGACACAGACCCTATACAAAACATCGAAAGCGTCAGCTTTGAAGAGGCCCGAGGCCTGCTGCTGGCTGGCGATTTTTCAGGAGCTGAGCAAGCCCTGCACACCTATGTCTACAGCCACCCAGAAGGCCCCCACACACCCGAAGCCCATTATTGGCTTGGAGAAATCGCTTATAATCAAGGCCGGTCACAAAATGCCGCCCAACACTATCTGATGGCGGTAAAACAAGCGCCCAAGGGTGTGCGCACTCCTGATGCCATGGCAAAACTGGCCGCCAGCTTGCGTGCCTTGGGCAAAACCACCGAGGCCTGCAGCACCCTGCGTGAGTTGAACATGCGCTTTCCTCAGCCCGCGCGCTCGGTACAAAAGCGCGCAGAGGCGGAGTGGCAAAAAGCCGGCTGTGAGGCATGAGCACCTCGGCCGGGGATGCGCTGCCCCTGTTAGAAACCGCGTTATCAGCGACCTGCCCTCACCTCATTTCCACCTCAGGACCAGTGATGTTGGCCGTTTCCGGCGGTTCGGACTCCGTGGCGCTGCTGCGCCTGTGGGCTCAGTCTGCGTTCGCGGCAAAGACCCAAGCCCATGTGGTCAGCATCGATCATGGCTTGCGGCCTGAAGGGAAGGCCGAATGTGCCTTTGTGGCCGACATTTGCGAGGACCTGGGCTTGCCGCATCTGACCAAGATCTGGTCTGGACCTTACCCTCAGACCGGTCTGCAGGCCGCGGCCCGCCAAGCCCGCCACCGCCTGCTGGCCCAAGCGGCGCAAAACATCGGTGCCCACAGCATCCTGTTGGCCCACACCCAAGACGACCAAGCCGAAACCGTTTGGATGCGCAGCCAAGCCGGCAGTGGGCTTTATGGCTTTGGCGCCATTGCGCCCCTTGCGCCCTCGCCGATTTTCCCGGAAGGGCGCGGGCTACAGCTTGTGCGGCCGTTGCTGGGTCTACGCCGCGAGGCTTTGCGGCAGTATCTGCGCAGTCATCACCAAAACTGGCGGGACGACCCCAGCAATCATGATTTGCGTTTCCGGCGCATCCAAGCCCGTCAAGCCTTGGCCCAGGCTGCTGACAAAGGCCGCGATCTGGTGCCTGCCCTTGCCACACTGGGAGACCGGATCGCCGCTTGGGATCGGGCGGGATGGCAAGCGGCTGGTCGTTTGGCGTTGCGGTGTGTGACCTCCGAGGGCACGGCCTTGACGCTCCACACCACGGCCTATCTCAGTGCGCCGCCGCCCGTGAGACACAAACTGCTTCAGGCCCTGAGCCTGTGTTTGGCCCACCGACACCGGGCGGCACCCTGGCCGCGTGTGGCGGGCTTGGACTGTCAGATCGCTCAGGGGCAATTGAGTATAGCCACACTGGGGGGCTGCCAGTTCAAACGCCAAGGGCCCAACACCTTGATCACCCAAGAAACGGGCCGGGTCTCCACCCAATACCGAGATCAGCCCTTTGATGCTGTGCGCTTTCAAACCCGCACGGAACTGCCCAAAGGTCTGCTGGAAACCATCATGGATCCAGAGCAACACCGCAAAGACTTGCCAGGGCCTGGACATTTGCCCCATAAACCCCCATCTGTTTCTTTCGAGAACACTGACGAGGTCTGAACGCCGATGAATATGCGCCATTTGATGTTTTGGGGACTGGCTTTGGTTTTGCTGGTCATGTTGTTCAATGTGCTGCAAGGCCCTGGCGCGGGATCCGGCGCGCAGGAGCTGTCATATTCCGACCTGTTGGCCAAGGCTGACAGCGGACAGATCGCCAGCGTCAACATCAAAGGCGAGCAAATCACCGCCGAAGGGGCCAATGGCGATCGTTTTTATGCCTTCGCGCCCCCAAACCCTACGGACCTGGTGCCGCGCCTTGAGGCCAAGGGCGTTGAAATCAAGGCCACACCGCTTGCCGGTCAGCGCACCTTCATGGACATTCTGATCGGCTGGTTCCCGATGCTGTTGCTGATTGGCGTCTGGATCTTTTTCATGCGTCAAATGCAAGGCGCCGGCGGCAAGGCCATGAGCTTTGGCAAATCCAAGGCCCGCCTGCTGGACGAAAAGCGCGGACGTGTGACCTTTGATGATGTGGCCGGCATTGACGAAGCCAAAGACGAGCTGAATGAAATTGTCGACTTTTTGAAAGACCCCGGCAAATTCCAACGTCTGGGTGGCAAAATCCCAAAGGGGGCCCTGTTGGTGGGCCCGCCAGGCACTGGTAAAACCCTGTTGGCGCGTGCCATTGCCGGTGAAGCCAATGTGCCGTTTTTCTCGATTTCCGGTTCGGATTTTGTCGAGATGTTTGTCGGCGTTGGGGCCGCGCGTGTGCGGGACATGTTTGACCAAGCCAAGAAAAATGCACCCTGCATCATTTTCATCGACGAGATTGATGCGGTGGGACGTCACCGGGGTGCTGGTCTTGGGGGTGGCAATGACGAACGTGAGCAAACCCTGAACCAATTGCTGGTGGAGATGGATGGTTTCGAAAGCAACGAAGGCATCATTCTGGTCGCCGCCACCAACCGCCCCGATGTTCTGGACCCGGCCCTGTTGCGTCCTGGCCGTTTTGATCGCCAAATCGTGGTGCCCAATCCCGACATCAATGGTCGCGAAAAGATTCTGAAAATTCACATGCGCAACACCCCGCTGGCCAGTGATGTGGAAGCCCGCATTTTGGCCCGCGGCACACCTGGGTTTTCCGGTGCAGATCTCGCCAACTTGGTCAATGAGGCCGCTTTGATCGCTGCCCGTCGTGGCCGCAAGAATGTGGGCATGGATGACTTTGAAACCGCCAAAGATAAGATCATGTTAGGGGCGGAGCGGCGCTCGATGGCCATGACCGAAGATGAGAAAAAACTGACCGCCTATCACGAAGGGGGGCATGCCATTGTGGCGCTGAACGTGCCGTCCTCGGATCCTGTGCACAAGGCCACCATCATCCCCCGTGGACGTGCGCTCGGCCTGGTGCTGCAATTGCCCGAGCGGGATCAGATCAGCATGAATTACGAGCAAATGACCTCGCGCTTGGCCATTTTGGCTGGGGGCCGCGTGGCCGAGGAAATGATTTTTGGCAAAGAGAAAATCACCTCAGGTGCCGCTAGCGACATCGAGCAGGCCACAAAACTGGCCCGCGCCATGATCACCCGTTGGGGCTATTCCGATGATCTGGGACCCGTGGCCTATGGCGAAAACCAAGAAGAGGTTTTCCTGGGTCATTCCGTTTCGCGCTCGCAAAACATGTCCGAGCAAACGGCGCAAATGATCGATGCCGAAATCCGCCGCCTGGTGGATGATGGCTTTGAAAAGGCCCGCAAGATCCTGAAGAGCAAAAAGAAGGATCTCGAAACTCTCGCAAAGGCGCTGCTTGAGTATGAAACCCTGTCGGGAGATGAGATCGTCGCCCTCTTGAAAGATGGCACCGTGCCCGAGCGGGAACGCGCCGCAGAGAAGAAAACCCGCAAGCGCGCCGCCGTGCCCAAGGTAAAAACCAAAACCGAGACCAAAGACAGCTCCAAATCCAGCGACGATAAAACCCCACCCGAAGCGGAGGCATAAATCCCCACGCTATGGGCCGGGTTGGATCTTTCACGCCCCCTGGTGATGGGGGTGGTCAATCTGACGCCTGATAGTTTTTCCGATGGTGGGGATCACCAAACCCCCGATGCCGCATGTCATCATGCCCATCAGTTGATCAAGGACGGGGCGGCCATCCTGGACCTGGGGGCCGAGTCGACCCGCCCCCATGCCACCCCGGTACCCCCCACAGAAGAACGGGCGCGTTTGTTACCTGTGCTGCAAGCTTTGGTGGCGGAGAGCCCCGGTGCCGATATAGGGGCCCATATATCTGTGGACACCCGCAATCCCGAAACCATTATCGCCGCGGCCAAGATCACACCGGTGATCTGGAACGATGTCACAGCCCTGACGCACCACCCCGACAGCGCCGCCGTGGCCGCCGACCTGGCTTGCCCTATCATTTTGATGCATGCGGGCCAGCATTTTCAGGGCATGCCCAGCCCGCCTGACAACTCCGACATTGTCCAGCAGGTTTGTGAGACGTTGTCGACGCGGGTCGACGTCGCCCTCGCGGCCGGTGTAAAGCCCGAGGCCATATGCCTTGATCCCGGCATTGGCTTTGGCAAAGGCACCGAAGACAATTTGCGCCTTTTGCGGCATCTGGACCAACTGTTGGTCTTGGGATTCCCGGTTTTGGTGGGGGCCAGTCGTAAACGCTTCATCGACGCCCTCAGCCCCAGCCCCGAGGCCAAACGGCGGCTCGCGGGCAGTTTGGTCGCCCATCTGGCCGCCATCGCCGGGGGGGCACAGATCATCAGAACACATGACGTGTTTGAAACGCGACAGGCTGTGGCTGTGCATCAGGCTTTGCAGGCGATATCATGACCGGCCGGGTGCTGATCATTGCGGGCTCGGACAGTGGCGGGGGCGCCGGCATCCAAGCCGACATCAAAACCGTCACCATAATGGGCGGCTATGCCGCCACAGCGGTCACAGCAATTACTGTGCAAAATACTTTAGGGGTTTCTGATATTCACCCCATTCCCACATCCATCATCCGGGGGCAAATTCGTGCCGTGTTGGATGACCTGGGAGCCGACGCGATCAAAATCGGTATGCTGGGCACGGCCGAGATCATCACCGGGGTTGCCGAGGACTTGAGGTCTGTTGATATCCCCATCGTGCTTGATCCTGTGATGGTGGCCAAGGGGGGAAGCGCCCTATTGGACCCAGATGCGATCGAGAGTTTGAAACGTCAGCTGTTGCCCATGGCCGCCGTGCTGACGCCGAACCTGCCGGAAGCCGAGGCCCTGTTGAATCGGTCTTTGACGACCAAAGACGATATCCTCACCGCGGGTCACGATCTGTTGACCCTTGGCCCCAAAGCCGTTGTCATGAAAGGCGGTCACGGCACGGGGAACACCGTACAAGACTGGCTGATCACACGACAGGGCAACACGGTTGTGGAACATCCGCGATTGTACACCCGTCACACCCATGGCACGGGCTGCACCTTTGCCGCAGCCTTGGCGACAGGGTTGGCGCGTGGCGCGACGCTTGCCGACAGTCTTAATCAGGCCGCCGCGTTTGTTCATCAGGCGATCCGCCATGCACCCGGCCTGGGAGCGGGCCCGGGACCATTGGGCCATAACTGGTCCCTGGTCGATCCGGCCGCAACCGCCACTGACTGATGGCAATGCCCAGCAGAATCAAAGCTAAGGCCCCAAAGGCCCGCCCCGGCAACTGCTCGCCTAAAAACCAGGCGCCAAAGGCCACAGCCCAAAAGGGAATGATGTAATTCACCGTTGTGGCAAACAGCGCCGATGTACGAGAGATCAACCAAATCAAACTGACCGAACCCAAAGCGGTTGCCCCCAACCCCAACGCCATCACCGCCGCCAAAGCCTCGGGCACCACAGGGCCCGTAAACACGGGAAACACCACAAAGAGCGGCAGCGACATGATCGCGGCCGCCAAACTGGTGCCTGTGGCCACGAGCCAAGGGTCCATTCGCGGCATCCGGCGGGTCAGCATCGAGTTGATGGCATAAGACACCGCCACCACCAAGACCATCAGTTGCGCCCACAAACGCGGGCCACCCAGTTGCTGGAAGATCTCAACGCCCACCAAAATGGCCACCCCCGCAAACCCGACACTGATGCCAATGGCCTTGGGCAAGGTCCAGTGCTCGCCGCGCAAAAAATAAGGTGCCACAATGGCCACAAACATCGGCGTGGTGGCGTTCAAAATCGCCGCCATGCCCGATGAGATCACTTGCTCGGAACTGTTCAACAGGGTGAAGGGCAAGGTACAACCAAAGCCCCCCATAGCCACCACCCAGCCCCAAAATGGATCGGGGCGTGGCCACACAGGCGGCAAGCGTTTGCCCTTGATCATCAGCACCATCAGCAATACGCCCGCCGCAATGGCCGTTCGGGACGCCGTGATGGCCGCTGGCGAAAAGCTTATGAGCGCCCATTTGATCAAGGTGAAAGACCCGGCCCACAAGATGGACAGGCCAAACAAAACCAACCAATCCAACCATGTGGGGTGTTGCGGCATTTGAAACCTTTGCGAGCGCGACGTGACCCTGCCCATAGCTTGTCTGACTTGCCATGGCCAGCACAATTGTGATCTGGTGCCAAATGGATCATCAGCCCTTGAGGAACCAGGGAGGTTCATATGTCTCGCAAAGTCTTCACCCGTCTTTTGGCCGCCTTCGGCTTGGCCTCCACGCCCGCGATTGCCGCCGCGCCCGCCAGTGTGGACGCGATCAAATTTGTCGGCATTGACGGCCAAGATTTGCCGCTATCAAGCTTTGCGGGCCAAGTGGTGTTGGTGGTCAACACGGCCTCGAAATGTGGCTTCACCAAACAGTATGATGGCTTGCAGACATTGTGGGAAACTTACAAGGATCAAGGCTTGGTGGTTTTGGGAGTGCCCTCAAACGATTTCGGTAACCAGGAGCCCGGCACCAACGCCGAGATCAAAACCTTTTGTACGGTCAATTTCAACGTTACCTTTCCCATGACGCAAAAGGTCTCGGTCAAGGGGGCGGATGCCCACCCCTTTTATCAATGGTCAAAGGCGCAGCTGGGACGCGATGGGGTGCCGGGGTGGAACTTTCACAAAATTCTAATCGGTCGGGATGGTCAGGCACTTGATGGGTTTGGCTCCATGACCAAGCCCAATGCCAAACGCCTGCGCCAAGCCATTGAAGCGGCCTTGGCCCAGTCCGCTCCCTAAACCGGCGACAGATCATGAGCACCCCACTCGCGTCATTACGAAAACCCCAACGCCCGTATTTTTCATCCGGCCCCACCGTCAAACCGGTGGGCTGGTCGCCCCAGGCGGTGGCGGAACGTTTTCCGCTGGGTCGCACTCACCGCGCGCCCCCGTGCCAGGCCTTGCTGGACGAAGCCCGTGCCCGCACCCATGCGATGCTGAACCTGCCCGATGACTATGTGCTGATGCTGACACCAGGCTCGGCGACCGGTGCATTGGAAATGGCCCTGTGGAATCTGCTGGGTCCCCTTGAGGCCGATGTGTTGGCCGCCGATCCCTTTGGCCACAATTGGGCTCAGGACGGGCGCAGCCTGTTGGGCGATCGCGCCCATGTGCACACAGCTTCGGATTTTTCCGTGCCGTCTCTTGGGGCCCTGCATCCAAAGCGAGATGGGTTGATGGTGGTCAACGCCACGCCCACGGGCACCTGGCAACTGCCGCCCGCCCGCGCAGCCGATGACCCGGGCCTGAGCATGGTCGATATCACTTCGGCCGCTTTCCTGCATGATTTTGACTGGTCGACGATCGATGTGGCCGGCTTTTCCTGGCAAAAGGCCCTGGGCGGCGAAGCCCAACACGGGATGCTGATCCTCAGTCCCAAAGCTCTGGCGCGTCTTGAAGCCGGACCCTATCGCCCCTTGCCCAAGATGATGACCATGCGTCCTGAATATTTGCGCGGTTTGGCCGTGAACACGCCCTCGTTCCTGGCGGTGGCCGATTGGCTATGGCTGTTGGATTGGGCCGAGGGGCTGGGCGGGCTTCACGCCTTGATGGCTCGCACCCGGGCCAATGCACAACATGTAAGCGAGGCCATTGAGAACTCCAAGCATTGGCAGTTTGCCGTGGAGCCGGATCATCGCTCGAACATATCCATGACCCTGACCTTGAAAGATGGCGGCGACCGAGAGACCTACCAAACCTTGGCCAAGCGTCTGGCGGATGCGGGGGCGGGGTTTGATCTGATGGGGCACCGCAAGGCCGCGCCCTGCCTGCGCATTTGGTGCGGCCCCACCGTCGAGGCCGAGGACATTCAAGCCTTGATGCCCTGGTTCGATTGGGCGGTGGAGAACACATGATCGCACGCATGGTGTTGGCGTTGGGGCTGCTGTTGCCCCTGCAGGTTTGGGCAAGCCCGTCATCGCCTGTGCATTGGGCCGATCTGACTGGCCCGCAGCTCCAGGTTGCCATTGAGCAAGGCTACACACAGGTCATCCTGCCCACGGCGGGGATTGAGCACAACGGCCCCGATCTGCCATTGGATAAGCACAAACACATAGTCAGCAAAGCCGCCGAAGAACTGGCCACCCGGCTGGGCAAGACTCTGGTGGCCCCGGTCATTGAGTTTGTACCCGAGG
Source organism: uncultured Caulobacteraceae bacterium (assembly GCA_937138625.1). Taxonomy (GTDB): domain Bacteria; phylum Pseudomonadota; class Alphaproteobacteria; order Caulobacterales; family Caulobacteraceae; genus CAKZPF01. The sequence goes on from CAKZPF010000004.1 coordinate 415,109, forward strand.
GCGATATCTCAACCCGGTCAGGTCACATGGGCCTCACCGGCACCATCAGTGCACGACCTGAAACTTTCGAAGCCCTGTTGCGCGACACCATCGAAAGCCTGCTGGCCCATGGCATCACCAGCGTCATAATGATCGGGGATTCTGCCGGCAATCAGGTTGGGCAAGCCCGCGTGGCCAAGGCCTTACAGGCGCGACACCCTGACGTCCAAATTTTGCACTGTGGTTTTTATTATAACAACCCATGGCAAGCCCAATGGCTGGCCCGGCGCCGTTTGTCCTCGCCTGGCGCGTTCGATCATGCCGGCTTTGCTGATCAAGCCGAGTATGCCTTTGTCAGCAAAACGGGACCGACGCCTATACAAGCCCTTGGCGCAGGCCTGCTGGAAATCAAAGTCCAAGCGGCCATGTATGATTTGAATCGCCGAGGCCTAAAGGGCAGATCCACTATCGACAGACTCAGAGACAATCGGTAAAGTCGCGCGGTTTTTGCACACTGGGGAGTTGAAAATGCGCAAACTGATGATGGCCGCTGCGGTGGCATTGGGCCTGTCCCTACCCGCGACCGCTGACGAATTGCGCCTGGGGGTCTATCAACATGATGTCGATGTGTTGGGCATCGGGGCCGCCGGCAAAGAAGACGGCCAAGATCTGGCCATCCAGTGGGATTTTGGCAAACCTGATGCCCTGAAACGCATTTGGAACCCCAGTGTGTTTGTGATGGGCAGTGTCAACCTGAAGGGGGATACCAATTTTGCCTCCACGGGTTTGGCGTGGGAATTCCGGCCAGATTGGTTCCATGACAATCTTTATTTCCGCCCCTCTTTTGGTTTGGCCATTCATGATGGCTATGCGGACCTGCCACCCGTTGACGCCAGCACCCAAACACCCGCCGAGGTGGCCCGCCGCGTGGCTCTGCGCGATACCGAAATTGAATTTGGCTCGCGGGTGTTGTTCCAAACCGCCTTTGCCTTTGGTTGGGATTTGGATGCCCAAAATGCCATCGAGCTTTCGTACCTGCACCTCAGCCATGGGCAAATTTTGGCCTCGGGCCCCAACGAAGGTCTGGACAATTTGGGCCTGCGGTACGTGCGTCGCTTTGGGCAATAGTTTAATTTAGGAAACCCTAAACCACAGGATCAACAGAATGTCGAGCACCGCCATTGTCGGCGCCCAGTGGGGCGATGAAGGCAAAGGAAAAATCGTAGACTGGCTGTCCGCCCAAGCGGACCTGATTGTGCGCTTTCAAGGGGGGCACAACGCGGGCCACACCTTGGTGATTGATGGCGTGACCTACAAGCTGTCGCTGCTGCCATCGGGCGTGGTGCGGCCGGGCAAGGTCTCGATCATTGGCAATGGGGTTGTGGTGGACCCCTGGGCTTTGAAAGATGAAATGGCGCGTCTGGCCGAGGCGGGCGTCACCATCACGCCTGAGAGCTTGCAAATTTCCGAAAGTGCTAGCCTGATCCTGCCCATTCATCGTGATCTTGATGGCGCCCGCGAAGGGGCCGCCACCAGTGGAGCCATCGGCACGACCAAGCGCGGCATCGGGCCAGCATACGAAGACAAGGTCGGGCGTCGGGCCATTCGGATGTACGACCTGACCGATGAGGCCACGCTGCGCACCCGACTGCCAGCCTTGGTGGCCTATCACAATGGTTTGCGCGCAGGTTTTGGCCTGCCGGAGATTGATGAGAACCATCTGCTGCAAGCGCTCCTGGACATTGCCCCGCACATGATCCCCTATCTGGCGCCCGTGTGGCGGACCCTGCATACCGCCCGCCAACAGAACAAACGCATTTTGTTTGAGGGCGCCCAGGGGGCCATGTTGGATGTGGACCATGGCACCTATCCGTATGTAACCTCTTCCAACACGGTGGCGGGCCAAGCCGCAGCCGGTTCAGGATCGGGCCCGGGGGACGTGGGACAGGTTTTGGGCCTGGTGAAAGCCTACACCACGCGAGTGGGCGAAGGCCCCTTCCCCACCGAGTTGCAAGATGACACCGGTCAGCGTTTGGGTGAGCGTGGCCACGAGTTTGGTACCGTCACAGGCCGTCAGCGGCGGTGCGGCTGGCTGGACGCTGTGATGGTGCGCCAAGCCGTCCAAACTGGCGGCATCACCGGCTTGGTCCTGACCAAGCTGGATGTGTTGGATGGGTTTGAGACCTTAAAAATTTGCACGGGCTATGAACTTGACGGGGAAACCCTGGACTATTTGCCCGCGCGGGCTGACCTGCAGGCGCGCGTGAAACCTGTTTACGAGACCCTGCCAGGCTGGAGCGACAGCACCCATGGCATTCGTGACTGGGCCAAATTGCCGGCGGCGGCTCAGGCCTATGTGCTGCGCATTGAAGTCTTGACCGGTGCGCCCGTGGCCATTGTCTCCACCAGCCCCGAGCGCGAAGATGTCATCGTGCGGGGGCCCATATTTTCATAAACCACAGCTTTTTCTGACCCATACCCAACCTGATAGCCATTTTGGGGCTTGATTGTGAATTTTTAATTCCTTAATGGGGAATTAATTTTTTAAACACCCCGGAGTTGGGACATGAGCACCCTTACCTATCCACACCCCCATGACTTTATGAGCGGTGGCCATCGGATTGGTCAGCTGGTGGCCAGTTTTGACGCCCCTTCCTCGCTTGGTGGGGTGATGGCAAACGCCGGGCAACCCATCCCGCAAGCCTTTTCAGATCCCCAGCATCAAATCACATATTTGGCCGGCAGTATGGGGCGAGAAACCCTAGCTCAAATCGTCGATAAGGTCGCGGCCCAGTATGGCTTGAACCAAACCGAGCGCAAACATCTCGAAACCGATCTTCGTCAGCAGGTGGGAAATTTCAGTCAAGCTTTAGACCATATAGTTTTCACGCCTTCACAGCCAAAATATTTATCCATCACCTTGCCATCTGGATCGGTTTATAACCCGGCAGCCCAATATTTTCAGAACACTGCCACCCCAAGCGTGCCCATAATTTCGGATGGCAACGGCGTGCAAGTGCGTGCTCGATATGTGTCGGCCGGAACCTCCCTCGGGGCCCTATGGCAGGAGGCCCAACAGCTGGACCCAAGACTGACACGCGATACCTTCATTGCTTTGAACGCTGAGCGTTTCGGCTTATTTCCAGCTGTGGCCTCGGCCATCGATATGCGAAACCTGCCCAACGAGACCCCCGTGGATACAGCAGGCCTGGTGTTCTTGACCACGCCCCAAGTTGATCTGCCTGGGATTGAAGCCATAGCTCAACGCCCTAACAATCGCGAAAAAATCGCCACTTTCCTCAAAGAAGTCCTGGTCTTGATGGGAGAAAAAATGCCCGAAGAGGCTTACGACGCCTTTGTCAGTGGTGAATTGACTTTATCCGCTGTTGTGGGGGCCGGCCTGTCCCACTATCTTGGCGGCAGTGCGGCGGCGGCCACGGCGGCGGGAAAGGTCGCTCTGGGGATTGGCAGCTTTCTGACAGGTGCCTTGATGGGCATTTTGAAAAACGCCACAGAGTTCGACACCTTGCCAGAGGTTCGCACCTATGCCCGCCAGCTGACCAACGACGGACGCATTCCTGCCCGCGCTTTTGCTCATCTGCTGGCGGGTGGCATAGGTGCCCTGGGCTACCGGCCGGTTGTCGCAGGCTTGATGGCACAGGAAACAACCGTTGTGGGGGCTGGGACAGCTGCAAACGTCATCGATATCACACCGGGTGCCGCCCGCGCCTTAGCTCCCAACACCTCTGGCCAAATTTCACCCCACGCGATCAATGCGCCCAGCTTGATTTCCGGTCAGACGACGGGCGCCATGGGCGGTGCGGTGGCGATGTCTCCCGCCCGTCCCAGTGGGACCTCTCAAAATTTCACCACGCGCTTTGAAAGCTACGTCTCTCCCAACCACCCTAACCTCCCCGCAGGGTATGTGTCGCCTATGACGGCAGAAACCGCCGCCGAGACTCTGGCCGGTATGATGTATATTCCTGACGGAGCCCGTGTCACGGTCTATGAGCAGATCACTCGGCACAATTCTCGACCAATGATGAGCTATCAAGTCTCGGTCAACCATCCTTATTTTGATGAGCATGGTTATGTCGTAGACTTTGTCTATCCCCTGCAGTTTGGAGGGATGCCGTCTTGTGAAACCATCATCATTGACCAGCTGTATGTAGACATTGGTGCCTCGGGACAAGGCCATGGATTGCAGACCTTAGTGGATTTGGTGCGTTTCGGGGTTCGCGATGGGGCCAAATCCATCCGGATGAAAGCGGAAGGATACTATGACCCACCCGGCATGAACCCACGGGCCATTTACCAAGATGCGGGCGGGGCCACCGTGTGGCCACGGATGGGGTTTGATACCTACCTACACCCTTTTGAGGAAGCGATCCCCGCGCAGTTCCAGCATCGCGGCACCCTGCAGTCTTTGTTATCAACCGCAGATGGACGCGCCTGGTGGGCAGAAAACAATTTCACGCTTCCCCTGGTCTTTGACCTCAGGGGTGGCAGCCAAAGCCGACAAATCCTCAGAACCTATGCTACGGAACGGGGATATGAAGCCCATGGGCTTTAGGGATTTCTGAACTAGACGCGCGCCTCTGCGGCCTGAACGCGCACAGCCTCTTCCAATTTTTCAAGCGCCCGGGCTTCGATCTGCCGGATACGTTCGCGACTGACGTTGAATTCCTGAGCCAAGTCTTCGAGTGTTAAAGCGGGCTCTTCGAGACGTCGGGCGGTGATGATGCGCTGCTCGCGTTCGTTCAACTCGCCCAAGGCGCTCATCAACATCTCTCGCCGGGCATCATACTCTTGGTCTTCGGCCAGTTGATGTTCAATGGTGGGGCTGTCGTCGGTCAGCCAGTCTTGCCACTCGGCGGCGCCATCGCCATCGGATTTTAAACTGGCATTTAACGAGCTATCACCACCGCCTGACATCCGGCGGTTCATGTCCACGACTTCATGCTCGCTGACATCGAGCTTTTGGGCGATTTTTTTCACATGCTCGGGGCTGAGGTCCCCCTCCTCCAAGGCCTGAATTTTGCCTTTCAGACGCCGCAAGTTGAAAAACAGTTTTTTCTGCGCCGCGGTGGTGCCAATTTTCACCAGTGACCAAGAGCGCAAGACATATTCCTGAATCGAGGCCTTGATCCACCACATGGCATAGGTGGCCAGACGAAACCCTTTGTCCGGGTCAAACTTTTTCACCGCCTGCATCAGGCCGATGTTGCCCTCGGAAATCACTTCGCCCATAGGCAAACCATACCCCCGATAGCCCATGGCCACCTTGGCCGACAGACGCAAATGCGAGGTCACAAGCTTTTGGGCCGCCTGCAAATCGCCATCTTGCTGCCATTGCTTGGCGAGCGTGAACTCCTCGTCTTTCGAGAGCATGGGAAATTTGCGGATCTCGGCCAAATAGCGGCTCAGCCCGTCTTCAGGGGACAGGGTTAGGGCAGTGGCGGTTGGGGTTAGGTTGCTCATAGGGTTCTTATGACCTTCCTCTGCGGCAAAACTGTGGCCAGCCACATGATAAGTCTAAAGACTTTGTAAGGCGGTGATTAAGTCCTGCATATCCTGGGGCGGGTGCCGGTGGAATTCAAGGGGCTTGCCACTTTCTGGGTGCACAAAGCCCAAACGCGCGGCATGCAAAGCCTGACGTGCAAACCCAGTTTGCGCCAGCACCTGTTGCACCGCACAGCTGGGATGGCCCGAGCCATAAACCGGGTCCCCCAACAGCGGATGTCCCACATGGGCCATATGCACCCGGATCTGGTGGGTGCGCCCCGTTTCCAAATGGCAATGCAACAAAGCAGCATCGGCGTTTTGACCAGCGCCATAAACCTCTTGGGTGTCGTAATTGGTGATGGCGAGCTTGCCGGCGGCCTCGCTGACCACAGCCATTTTTTGTCGATTAAACCGCGAACGCGCCAAATGCGTGGTGATTTTCCCCCCATCATGTTTGGGCACCCCCCGCACCACTGCATGATACAGGCGCTTGGTGGTGCGGGCGGCAAATTGCGCACTTAGGGCCTGGTGCGCCTGATCGGTCTTGGCGCAGACGACAATGCCAGAGGTATCTTTATCGAGACGATGCACAATGCCCGGACGCTCGATGCCACCAATGCCTGAAAGGCTACCGGCGCAATGATGCAGCAAAGCATTGACCACTGTGCCATCGGGCTGACCAGCCCCTGGATGCATCGATAAGCCCGCCGGTTTGTTGATGACAATCAGATGCGCATCTTCAAACACCACATCCAACGGTATGTCCTGGGCCATGGGATTGGCTGGTGCCACAGGGGGCACGATCAGAACAATCTCGTCCCCCGTTTGCACCTTATGTTTTGGCGTGGTCACGCCTTGCCCAGCCACCGTCACCTGGCCCTCGGCAATCAAAGCTTGCAGCCGGGACCGACTGAAGACTGATACCTCCGCCAGCCATTTGTCCAAACGTTCACCAGCCTGATCTTCTGTCACGGTCCAGCGATGCGGTGTGCCGCAGGTGTGGTCGTCTGGGCTCGAGGTCACGGCCTAGTCAAGCACCGCGATGTGCGATGTCTCATGCACGGCCACGTCTTGGGTGCTGACGGCAAGAGCCACGGCATGCGCCGTGTAGGCAAGCTCGTGATCCTGGGGAAGCTCATGGGCGGCAATTGATATGGCCATACCCTGTAGCATCACACTGGTTTCCGCCATATCCTGATCAAGTTCAGTTTCTGCTTTGGGCAAGTCCGCTTGACGGCGATATAGCTCGTCAAGTGCACTCAAAAAATCACCATACAACCCTTGCCCAAAGGCCGGGGTTTCCATCAACTCGGTGGCTTCCTCAACATTCACATCCAGGACAGGGATCACGTCCCGTTCGGAATTGGCCAGCTGGTAAAGCTGATATTCCGGCACGCCATCATGATCCAAGTCTTGTTCGGTTTGCAGGGCCAGTTGATAACCCTTTTCGACCAAATCATCACGCAGCTTGGCCCCTGCACCCTCGCCGTTCAAGGCTTTGGCAAAGGCATCCGGCGACATATCTTGGGCCGCGTGACGCAGCAAAGCCACGGCCTCTTCGCGGGATGTCGGGGATATCAGCATCACGGTCAAGTCCTTATGACTTTTGCTCGATCAAACGCAGGAACCGACCGCGCAACTCGGCATCGGTCTTAAAGGCGCCCGTGAAGGTGGTGGTGGTGGTCGAAACGCGCGGTTTGTGCACGCCACGTGTGGTCATGCACTGGTGCTTGGCGTCCACCAAAACCGCAACGCCTAAGGGCTCAAGGGCCGTGGTGATGGCATCGGCGATCTGGGCGGTCATGGTTTCCTGAGTTTGCAAACGCTTGGCGAAAATGTCCAAAACGCGGGCAATCTTGCTCAGGCCCACAACACGTTTATTGGGCAAATAGGCAATGTGCGCCACGCCAATGATGGGCACCATGTGGTGCTCGCAGTGGCTTTCGAAATCCATATCACGCAGCAGGACCATATCATCATAGCCCTCGACCTCTTCAAAGGTCCGGCTGAGCTCATGATCCGCATCGGCTTTGTAGCCCGAGAAAAATTCCTCATAGGCCTCGACCACGCGCTTGGGCGTGTCGATCAGCCCTTCACGCGTGGGATCATCGCCAGCCCAAGCCAGCAAAGTGCGGACGGCGGCCATAGCCTCGTCTTTGGTCGGGCGAGCAGTGGCCATCAGAGAGGCGCCGTGCGTTTGGGTATCCATCAGATTTGGGTCCTTTGTTTCAGCCATAGATCTGGTCTTTTCGTTCACAATGCGATTGGGCCCGGGGTCTTCAGCTTGAATATGACTAAGCACCAAGGGGCCACGACCCCCGTCCTTTACACAGAAAAAACCCAGTAGAAAAGTCGGAAATTTCTTTTCAACTTTACAAAATGGTCAGGCTTAAGGCAAATCAGGGGCCATGAGCCTACATCTTTACAACACTTTGCATCGCAAAAAGCAGCCTTTTGTGCCCATCGACCCCAAGCGCGTGACGCTGTATGTTTGTGGGCCCACCGTCTATTCCTATGCCCATATTGGCAACGCCCGCGCGGCCATGGCGGGGGATCTGGTGTTTCGCATGTTGCGCCACCATTACGGGCCCGACCATGTGGTCTATGCCCGCAACATCACGGATGTGGACGACAAAATCAACGCCGCCGCCCAAGCCGAGGGCGTCGACATTTCTGTTATTACCAACAAATTCGCCGAAATCTATCAAGATGATATGCGCGCCTTGAACATGCTCGACCCCACACTCGAGCCTCGCGCCACTGATCACATCCCCGAGATGATCACCACCATCCAGGCCTTGGTGGACAAGGGTCATGCCTATGTCGCCGAGGGGCACGTGCTGTTTTCAACCGGGTCTTTTGAACGGTACGGCGCGCTTTCAGGTCGCAATCTCGATGATATGATCGCCGGCAGCCGTGTCGAGGTGGCGCCCTATAAAAAAGCCCCGACGGATTTTGTGTTGTGGAAACCCTCGAAACCTGGCGAGCCCGTATGGGATAGCCCCTTTGGTGCGGGGCGGCCCGGCTGGCACTTGGAATGCACAGCCATGATCGCCAAAAACCTCGGCATCCCTTTTGACATTCACGGCGGCGGACACGATCTGATTTTCCCCCACCACGAAAACGAGGTGGCCCAGGGCTGCTGTGCCCACGGCGAGGAGACCTATGCCCGGTTTTGGGTGCACAATGGTTTTTTGACTATGGACAGCGAAAAAATGTCCAAGTCATTGGGCAATGTCACCTTGGTGCATGACCTGATCAAAACTTACCCAGGCGAAGTGCTGCGCTGGGCCCTGCTGGCTGGGCATTATCGCGCCCCGCTGGATTGGACAGACGCCGGTCTGCAACAAGCCAAAAGCGCCCTGGATAAACTGTATGGTGTGTTGCAGCGGGCGGATGATATCCACGCCCCCCCTGGCGCCCCTAGCCCCGCATTGGTGGCCGCCATGGATGACGACCTGAACACGCCCCAAGCCTATGCCGAGCTGTTTGCCCTGGCCAAGGCTTTGGAGACCGCCTCGTCCCCGGAAGAAAAGGAAGAACGAAAAGGACAGCTTTTGGCCTCGGGGCATCTGCTGGGATTTTTGCAGACTGATGCTGCTGATTGGTTTGCGGGCAACACCGACGGCGATGACATTGCCAAGATCGAGGCCCTGATCGCCAAACGCCAACAGGCCCGCGCCGAGAAAAACTGGGCCGCGGCTGACGCCGCCCGCGACGAGTTGACCGCCATGGGTATCGAGGTCTTGGACGGCCCCCAAGGCACCACCTGGCGGAAGGTCTGAATCCCACGGTCGTCTTGCCCCTTGCCGCCTAGCCCTTACGGGAGTATGCCGTTCGCATGTTTGGTTTTCAGAAAATTTGGAAACAGCCCATCCCGCCGCCACAGCGCCCTAAGGGCATCACGCTGGAGCAGCGCATCGGTATCCAAGCGGCGGCAGAAGACATCTGGCAGACGCTGAGTGATCCCACCACCTGGCAAAGCTGGAGCCCCCTGTGCACGGGCGCAGAGGGCGTTATTCGTTTTGGCGAGCGGCTGAAGCTGCAGCATACGTTGGGCCCCCTCAGTCGGGAAATCCATGTTGAGATCATCGAATGGGAACCCGATGCGCAAATCGTCTGGCGGGATCACATTCGGGCGGGCGTGCGTTCGATCCGTTACTACGAGCTTGAAAAGCTGTATGATCAAGGCACCATTTTTTGTAGTGGCGAAATTTTCCAAGGCCCATTGGCCCGGCGCTGGCTGCGTCGCCATGGGGCGCACTATACCAAAGCCATTCAGGCGGAATGCGACACCTTGAAAGCCCTAATGGAAAGCGGCACATCGTCATCATGATTGATGATCTTTACAGTCAACAGATTCTGAAACTGACAGCCAACATTCCCCGCATTGGCCGGCTGGACGCGCCCCAGGGCTCGGCGGACAAAATCGCCAAACTGTGCGGCAGCCGCATTCATGTGGACCTGTGTCTCGATGGCGATCGCGTCACCGACTATGCCCACGAGGTCAAGGCCTGTGCTTTGGGTCAGGCCGCCGCCAGCATTTTGGCCAGCCACATCATCGGCGCGAAGGTTTCGGAAATAACCGAGGCCCGCGAGGCCCTGCACGCCATGTTGAAAAAGGGCGCCCCCCCACCCGGCGGGCGGTTTATTGACTTGGCGGTTTTGGCACCCATCAAAGACTACCCGCAGCGTCATGCCTCGACGTGTCTGGCGTTTGATGCCACCGTCGCGGCGATCGAGGGGGCGCAAGCGCGTCTCTGATTGCTTTTTGGTCATGGGTTTGCCAGCATCTGCCCCATGCTCACCCGTCTGATCCTTGGCGCGATTTGGTTGTACAAAAAGGCGATCAGCCCCCTGATCCCCATGACCTGTCGATACATGCCCACCTGCGCCGATTACACCGCCGAGGCCGTGCGCCGACATGGTCCCTTGCGTGGCGCGTGGATGGGTGTAAAACGCATAGGTCGCTGTCATCCCTTGGGGGGGCGCGGCTATGATCCTGTGCCACCCGTTTGTTTGCCAAAGAAGACCACCGATGACCACCATGACCCAAGCCCAAATTGACCTGGAATTTCCTGATGGCAGCCTGAAATCCTTTGCCCCCGGCACCACTGGGCACGAGGTCGCGACCTCCATCTCGCCATCACTGGCCAAAAAAGCGGTTCTGATTGCCATTGACGACGCGCTTTATGACCTGCATCGCCCCATCGAGGCGGGCGGCAAAATCCGTATTCTGGATCGCAAGGCGCCTGAGGCACTTGAAGTCATTCGCCACGATTGCGCCCACGTTTTGGCCCAAGCCGTGCAAGAGCTCTTTCCCGGCACCCAAGTCACCATCGGCCCGGTGATCGAGGATGGCTTTTTCTATGACTTTGCCCGAGACGAGCCCTTCAGTCTTGATGATCTTGAGGCCATCGAAAAGCGCATGAAGAAAATCGTCGACCAAGACCTGCCGATCACGCGCGAGGTCTGGGATCGTGATGCCGCCATCGCGCATTTCAAAGAGATGGGCGAACATTATAAGGCCGAAATCATTTCCGACCTGCCGGCGGATGAGACCATCACCATTTACTACCAAGGCCCCAAGGACGATCCCAACAGCTGGCACGATCTGTGCCGCGGGCCGCACCTGCCCTCAACTCGGCATATCGGCAAAGCCTTCAAGCTGACCAAGTTGGCCGGGGCCTATTGGCGGGGCGATCACCGCAACGCCATGCTGCAGCGGATCTATGGGGCCTGTTTTGCCAACGAGGATGATCTGCAAGCCTATGTCACCCGTATGGAAGAGGCCGAGAAGCGCGACCACCGCAAACTGGGCAAGCATATGGACCTTTTCCACATCCAAGACGAAGCCCGTGGTCAGGTCTTTTGGCACGACAAGGGTTGGACAATTTGGCAAGAGCTTGAAAACTATATTCGCCGCCGCACCCGCGCCGATGGCTATCAAGAGGTCAAAACGCCGATCATGTTGGACCGGGCGCTGTGGGAAAAGTCGGGCCACTGGGACAAGTTCCGCGAGAACATGTTCATCTGCGAAGCCGATGACAGCGCCTTGGCGATCAAGCCCATGAACTGCCCGGCGCACGTGCAAATTTTCAAACAAGGCATCAAATCATATCGCGACCTGCCCCTGCGTATGGGCGAGTTCGGATCGTGCCACCGGAACGAACCATCGGGCGCTTTGCATGGCATCATGCGGGTGCGGGGGTTTGTACAAGATGATGCCCATATTTTCTGCCGCGAAGAGCAAATCGAGTCCGAAACCAAACGCTTTATCGACCTGTTATCAAGCTGCTATCGCGACCTTGGTTTCCCGGAATGGGCTGTCAAATTTTCCGATCGTCCAGAAACCCGTGCGGGCTCTGATGCGGTGTGGGATGCCGCCGAAGAGGCCCTGTTGGCCGCCACCCGCGCGGCTGGCATTGAACCGGAATTGAACCCTGGCGAAGGGGCCTTTTATGGCCCTAAGCTCGAGTTCGTTTTGAAAGATGCCATTGGGCGGGAATGGCAATGTGGTACGCTGCAATGTGACTTTGTTTTGCCTGAACGTTTGGGCGCTGAGTTCATTGACGAGGACAGCAACAAACAACATCCCGTGATGTTGCACCGGGCCATTTTGGGCTCGATGGAGCGTTTCATCGGCATTCTGATCGAGCACCACGCCGGCGCCATGCCCCTGTGGTTGTCGCCCGTGTACATTGTGCTGGCCACCATTACCTCCGAAGCTGATGATTATGCCCGTGAAGTTGAGCAAAAGCTTAAGCACGCGGGTCTGCGGGTGGATATGGATCTGCGCAACGAGAAAATCAGCTATAAGGTGCGCGAGCATTCCGTGAACAAGATTCCTGTCATCGCCGCCATCGGTAAAAATGAAGCGGCGGATGGCACCCTGGCTTTGCGGCGTCTGGGTTCGCAGAAACAAGAGGTCTTGGCCTTGGACGAGGTGATCAACACCCTTGTCGCGGAGGCAACGCCACCGGACCTGAAAACCAAATAAGGAGCGACGATCCATGCGGGCTGGGATTGTCTTATGTGTGATGTTTGCGGGCTTGGTGCTGTTGGCACCGTTTGGCTCGATGGGCATTGCACCCTGGGTCTTCCTGGCGGCTCTGTTGGCCATGCCGCAGTCCTACTACTGGTCTTGGCCGCCCGAGGTGGCTTGGTGTTTATATGGCCTGGTGCTGTGGGCGGGCATCAGCATGAATTGGGGTCGGTTCGACGTCCCGCCTCTTGAAAGCTACGCGGCCTTTGAAAAGCTTCAGATCCTGAAACTTGTGCTGTTGGTGATGGCCGCCACGGCGTTGATCACCAGCTTGGCCATGCTGACAGATCGCTGGCGGCGGTGGCTGCGTGTGACGCTCGTGACCAGTACCGTCTTGATAGCCCTGATCCTGGGTCTTGAGGCTTTGTCGGGGGCCGAATTTTACCGCGTGCTGACCACAAAAATCGGCGAAGATTATGACCTGGCTTGGCGTATACGCAACGTGGGCCAAGGGGGCTATGTGCTGTTGTTGTTGTTCTGGCCAGTGGCGGTGTTGCTGTACCGGTGGGAACAGAAAAAGTGGTTGATCGGCTTGGTTCTGGGGACAGGGTTGTGCGCCCTGAGCTTTGATCGGTCGGCGCAAATCATGGCCATTTTGGCCTCAGGCGTGGTGTTTGCGGCCACGCTGTGGCGCTCGAAGGTGATGACCCTGTTGGTGCCCGCTTTGATGGCCATATCCATCGTTGGCATGCCCGCCCTGATGAGCGCCTTGTTGGGCAGTTTGCCCCAGGACAGCTTGCCCACATCCTGGCTGCAGCGGGTGGTGATGTGGCAGTTCACGGTCGATCAGATTTTCCAGAATGCCCTGTGGGGCTATGGGCTGGATGCCAGCCGCACCTTCGAGAAGGTGATCTCGGTGCGGGGGGTTGAAATGACCCAAATCCAGCTGCATCCCCATAATGCCGCCTTGCAGATTTGGCTGGAACTGGGGGCGATCGGGTCGGTTTTGGCCTCGTTCACCATTCTCGCCCTGACCCCACTTTTGCAGCCGCTGTCGCGTCTGGATCGGGCTATGGTTCTGGCCAGTTTGACGAGCTTTTTTGTCATTGCCAATTTCAGCTTTGGCCTGTGGCAAGAGTGGTGGATCATGACCATAACCGTGGGGGTTTTGGCGGTGCTGCTGGCACGCGAGCCCAAAACCACCGTATGACCGAGACCACCGTATGACCACTGCCCCCACACCCGAGGCCGAGATCAGCGTTGTCATTGTCACCTATTATGCGGGGCCCAGCCTATTTGACACCCTGGCCGTCATATTAGAAAGCCCTGAAGTGCGTGAAGTGATCTTAGTTAACAATGGATCATCCCAAGCGGATTTGGCGGCGCTACAAAAAGCAGAAGCCCATCATGATCACCTGCGGTTGATCAGTGGGCATGGCAATGTGGGCTTTGCCGCCGGATGCAACCGGGGCGCCAAGGCTGCACAAGGCACCTTTCTGATGTTCCTCAATCCCGATGCCATTCCCAAACCTGAAGCGCTGAAACGCTTACGTGATGAATGTATGAAAATGGCCCGCCCCGCCCTAGTGGGCGCGCGCATCCTGCACCCCGATGGCCGTGAGCAGCGCGGCGGTCGCCGCGGTGAATTGACCTTGCTGGGGGCCATGGTGGTGATGCTGCGGCTGGGGCGTTTTTTTGAATCTACCGGTCATCGGTTCAAAATTCATCGCGAAGATGAACCTCTGCCCAAGGGCCCGGTGGACATGCCCACCATCTCGGGCGCGGCCTTTATGATTCGTGCAGCCGATTACCGGGATCTTTGTGGTATGGACGAAGGCTTTTTCTTCCATGTCGATGATTTTGACCTGTGCCGGCGGGTGCGCGATGCCGGTGGGCGCGTACGATTCCATCCCCTGGCCGAGGTCACGCATCTGGGGGCCACCAGCGCCGTCAGCCCGCTTTTTGTCGAATGGCATAAGGGCAAGGGTTTGGTGCGCTTTTTCCTGAAGCACACCCGATCCCCTCTGGGCAAACTGGCAGCCCTGGCTTTGGCGCCCCTGATTATTGGGCTGTCTGTGGCGCGGCCTTTGGTGCGACGCGCGCTTGGCCGGAAAACACCCCCGCCTTCGACAGCTTAGAAGGCACCGGCCGCCCCAAAGGCGTCTTCAACCAATGGGCGGTTTCAATTAAGGCCTCTAGGTCCAGACCGGTTTCAAATCCCGCCCGATGCAACATATGCACCAAGTCTTCGGTGGCGATGTTGCCCGTGGCCGCGGGCGCAAACGGACAGCCCCCCATGCCGCCAACACTGGCATCCAAAATATCAACGCCCGCTTCAACCGCGGCATAGGCATTGGCCAGCCCCGTGTTGCGGGTGTCGTGAAAATGAGCCCGCAACTGTGCCTGTGGCGCCACCGCACGCACGGCTTTGATGACTTCGGTCACCGCCCAGGGCGTACCGGCGCCAATGGTATCGGCGATGGCAATCTCGACAATGCCCATTTCGGCCGCGGCCTTGGCCATACGCGCCACGTCCGCAGGCGGCACATCCCCATCAAAGGGGCAGCCAAAGGCCGTGGAGATCGTCACCGTCAACGGCATGCCATCCGCCCGGGCGGCGTGGGCCATTTCGGCCAAGATATCGAGCTGCTTGTTCCGGTCCGCGCCTTGGTTTTTTACGCCAAATCCATCGGATGCCGTCAGCACACCATTGACCTCGTCAACGCCCGCATCGCACGCGCGGGCATACCCACGCACATTCAACGCCAGGCCAATGCGCGTCACATCTGGGTTGGGTGCCAAGCCTGCCATCACATCCTCGGCGTCTGCCATTTGCGGCACCAACTTCGGGTGCACAAAGGATGTGGCCTCGTACCGTTTGATGCCAGCCGCTTCTAATTTAGAAATCAGTGAAATCTTGTCTTGTGTGCTGAACAGCACCTTTTCATTTTGCAGCCCATCGCGGGGGCCCACATCAATGATCTCAATCTTGCGCATGATCCGTCTCTGGTTGTTTGTCTTCCGGCCCGATGATGGCCAGCACCACCGGATCACCTTTGGAATAATTATATCCCCAAATTGTGGTCAGAACAGGCCGCCACGGGCACAAACCTTCAAGGATCGGCAGCGCCTTGGCGTCCAGCACCCCATAGGGCGCGCCACAGACCTCGCCCGGGGTTTCCACCAACTGCGTCTCCGTGCCCAAGCCAAAGACCAAACTGGGCTCGCTGAAGCCAGAGCTCGCCACCGTCTCGCCTTGCCAGCCTGACATCACAAGGGCCTCTTTCACCCGCTTGGCCACCCACAAATCTTGTGCGCCCACGGCCACCACCGTCAGCGACAAATGGGCCACGAAACCTGCCGCCGTCAACATCATCACAGAACCCGCAAAGCCGTTGCGAAACACAGCCCATGCCCCCCACGCGCCACCGACCAAAACAAAGCCCGCAAACAACCAACCCGCCATCGGGTCGCCACTATAAAGTTGCGGCACAACAATCATCACCGCCGCCAAGGCCACGGCCCCCAGCATCACCACCAAGGCCCCCAGAACACGACGCCAGCGCCCCAAAGGCATGGCCCCCATCAGGCCCAAACCCACAACCCCCGCATAGGTCGGCAAAGCATAATGGGCAAGCTTGGTGGGCATCAGTTCAAATACCAACAGCCCCGGCAGGCTCATGGCCAGCAGGGCCATCACCACCGGCTGGCGACGATACACCCATCCCGCATAGACGGCCGCGGGCAACAGTACGGAGGCGGGCCACAAACCAAACGGCAACAGGGCCGTGTGCAGGCCAAAGGGTCCGCCATGGCGCTCATGGCCGCCAGCCAATTTCGGCGCCAGATCGCCACCCACCGACAACTGCCAAAACATCCCATCCGTAATATGGGTGATGGCCACGGCCCAGGGCACCACCAACAGCCCGAACAAGCCGATCCCCCACAGGTTCAGCAATGGCCGCGCCCACCCCCAGCGCCGCACCATGCCCAAAACCAAAATCATCAAGCCCGCCAGTAAGGGGGCCACCGGCCCCTTCACCAAAACCGCCAACCCCAACGCCATCCAAAACACCACACTCAGCCAGGCCAAAGGGCGCGGGTGGGTCTCGTTGGCCGCTTGGGGTTTTTGCCCCTCGAGGAACAATTTCAACACCACCATCAAGGCGACTGTGGTCAGACCCGTTAGCAGGGCATCGGTTTTGGCAATCGCCGCCTCAATGCCCAAGGTCAGGGAACTGGCATACAAAATCCCACCCAGCCGTGCGGTCAACATGGGCATGGCCCCGCCCAGTCCCCACACCACAGCAGCAGCAGCCAGCATCGCCCCCAAAAGCGAAGGCAACCGATAAGACCAAATCTGATCCACCGCACCCGTCACAGTGGCGCTGGCGGTTTGCAACCAATAGATGCCCGCCGGTTTTTTATAGCGCGGGGCCTCTTGGAAGCGGATATCCAAAAGATCACCGGTTTCCACCATTTGCCGACTGGCCTGGGCAAAGCGCGACTCGTCACGATCAAGGGCCGGCAGCAAAACCGCCTGCGGCAGGGCGCAGGCCAGCACCACAAAAGCCGCCAAGAACATGCCCAACCAATCGGTGTGTGGTTTTTTCTGGTCCAATGCCGCCTCAGGGGTTATGACAGGTTCATATTCACTGACGCCAACTGGATCATCTGTCAAATGCCCAATTCTGCTTCTGCTGATCAAACCCCCGAAGTCTCGGTGGTTTTGCCTGTGTATAACGAGGAGGGCGCTATCGCCGACTTGGTGGCGGAGATTGCAACCGCCTTTCAAGGCACGCCCCATGAAATCGTGGTGGTTGATGATGGCTCGACCGATCAAACCCGCAGCATTTTACAAGGCCTGAAAAGCACCTACCCGCAGCTGCGGCCCTTTACCCACGCCCAAAATGCCGGGCAATCGCGCGCGATCCGCAGCGGGGTGGAAAAGGCCGCAGCCCCTATCATTGTCACCCTGGATGGAGATGGCCAAAACCCACCCCATGACGCACCAAAACTGGTGGAACGGCTGAAGCTCGCGCCCGATCTGGGCATGGTCCAGGGCCGCCGTGCCAAACGACAAGACAACGCCTCGAAGCGCTGGGCCTCGCGCTTGGCCAATGGCGTGCGCAAGCGTTTGCTGAATGATGGCTCTGATGATTCGGGCTGTGGACTGAAAGCCATTCGCCGCGATGTGTTTTTGAACTTGCCCTATTTTGATCACATGCACCGCTATATGGCGGCCCTGGTGGTGCGAGAGGGGTTGTTGGTGGCCTTTGAGGATGTCGACCACCGCCACCGCACCACGGGCACCTCGAAATATACGAATTTGGGGCGTTTGTTTGCCGCACTTAGCGATCTGGTGGGGGTGATGTGGCTGCGCAGCCGCCGTCGCCAACACGGCCAGGTGCATGAGCTGTGAGTCAAACCCACAGCCCCGGCGATATGCGTTTCGAATTTGCTAAGAGTTTGTGCTAGCCTGCGATCATGCTGGGTGCGTTTCCACTCTTGTTGATTCCCATTGTGCTTTACAATGTCATCGCCTTTGGCGGTTCGGCATTGGAAGGCCCAGAAACTGTGGTCAAACGCCTGAATGAGGCCATTATCATTGTGCCGATGCATTCCGGAATGGACTGGACCATCAGTGCGGCCGACCTGTTGATTGTGATGGGCTTGGCGCTGTTGTTCGTCGAGCTGTTGAAGTCCACCTCGTCGCACAAGGTGGCGATCATCAATCACTCGTTTTCCATGCTGCTGTTCATTGCCTGTTTGGTGGAATTTCTGCTGTTCGAGGCTTTTGCCACCTCGGTGTTTTTCATTCTGATGATGATGACGTTGTTGGACGTTTTGGCGGGCTTTATCGTCACCATTTTGGCGGCCCGGCGGGATTTGAATGTGGGCTAGCGCCGCATTAGGCAAACAGCAAAAATACCACCGTTGCCAGTGTCAGGTCCAAAATTCGATCTTTGGGCAGTAAGATCCGAGGGGCCATGCGTTTTATCATTGGTCTTAAACGTCCCGTTCGCCGTGCTTGCCGCGCGAGGGACGGCGGTCATCGGGGCCAGAATATTCCCGGTTGAGATAGGCTTTTTTTGCCTGCTGGCGCACCACGGGCCCCGCGCGCAAACCCCGGCGTTCAGACCCAGACAGCGCCTGAGCGCCCAAACTGGCCAGGGGGCCATAGCCCTCTTCCGGATGCTGGTGGTGGCGATCCCCTTGGGGCTGATCATGGCTTTGGCGTTCGCCCACTGGCACCAAATCGGTGCCTGGCTCGTCTTTGTCAGTATGCCGTTCGGGCTCTGACATCTTCTGTCGACGCAATTTGCGATCGCGACGACTGGGGTCTGTGGGTCTGATGGGGCCGATTTCCATGCCTTCCTCCTGCCCTTCCCCATGCAAGAGAGGGGCCAAAGCCATCACTCGCTAAAGTTGCGCCACATTAAGGAGGTGGAAACTCGGTGTTTTTTAAGGGTTTCATGCCAATATTGCCTCCATGAAAATGCCGCAACAGGCTGCATCATCCGCCGATCAAGACGGCGTGCTGCGGGATGCCTTGCATCTCGCGGGCTATGCTGTGTTTGAATCCGACGACAGCGGTGTTTTGTTTTGGCAGCCCCAGACCTGGACCTGCTTGGGCTTGCCTGAGGCGGAAATCGAGGCCCTTTCCACACAAACCGCCCTGCACGAAGCCATTGGCCCCCAGGCCCTGTTGCGCCAACGGATGATGGAAACCGCGCGAGCCCGTGGCAGCAGCTATCGTCTTGAATATCAGTTGACCCGGCCTAATGGCCAAAGCGTGTGGCTCGAGGAACGAGGCTGTTGGCGCAAAGGGCCGAAGGCGCCGCGTCTTATGGCCGTGCTGCGTCCGATTTCTGAGCGCAAGCGCCGCGAAGCTCGCCTTGAATTTTTAACCTCGCACGACGAGCTGACAGGCGTGTTCAACCGCACCCGTCTGCGCGAAGAATTGGAACACAAAATCGCCGAGTCCACCCGCTCCAAACGCCACTGGGTTTACATCTTGGCCGGCATTGATGAATTGGGATTTGTAAATGCGGATTATGGCTTTGATGTCGCCGACCAGGTCATTGCCGGCGTGGCGCGGCGCTTGGGCCAAAACCTGGATGAAGATGCCTGTGTAGGCCGCGCCGCCGGCGCTAAGTTTGGCCTGGTGATGGGCTTGAACACCCCCCAGGATCTGAAAACAATCACCCAACATTTGATCGCCATCGTCCGCGAGCCCGTGATTGACACCTCGGCCGGCCCCGTGGCCACCAGCATTTCCATTGGTGCCGTCTGGCTGTCCGAGGACCGGCCGACCTCGGAAGCCACCATGGCCGCCGCCGAAAGCGCCTTGGAAAGCGCTCGTCAAAACGGGCGCGGCAGTTTTGAACTCGCCACCGATGAGGTCGGCAAACAAGGTCGCCGTCGCCGCAATGCCTCCTTGGCCGAGGGGCTGGTCTGTGCCCTAAACGAGGGGCGCATTCACCTGGCTTATCAACCCATTGTCGACGCCCACACCCGCAAAGTGCGCCACTATGAAGCCCTGATCCGTATGGAAGACGAGGCAGGCGAGATCCGCCCGGCCGGTGAATTTATCGAAGCCGCCGAAGCCCTGGGCCTGATTCACCTCTTGGACGTGCGTGCCTTGGAAATCGCCCTCAAGCAGCTTGAGGCCCGACCCGATATCCATTTGGCCGTCAATGTTTCGGCGGCGTCTGTTCAAGACGTGCAAACGGCTGACCCGTACCTAAGCCTGATCGAAACGCGGCCGGATCTCGCTAAACGCTTAATTGTCGAGCTGACAGAGACCAGTCTCGCCACCGATCGCAAACGCACCGCTGATTTTGTACGTCGCCTCCGCACAGCAGGCGCCCGCTTTTCCATTGATGATTTTGGTGCTGGCTACACCTCGTTCCAGAACCTATTGGCCTTTGACGTTGACCAAGTGAAAATCGATGGTGAATTCATCAAGGACTTCAGCCAGAACCCGCAAAATCAAACCTTTGTGCGCACCTTGGTGGATTTGGCGAAAAACTTCCGCCTCGAGACGGTGGGCGAATGGGTGGACACCGAAGAAGACGCACAAGCCCTCCGAGACTTGGGTCTTGATGCGCTACAAGGGTTTTATTTAGGCAAGCCTGATCTCAAGCTATAGGGGGTCACAGTCGCCCTAGGGCTTTTGCCCTTGTTGACTGTTTTTCATCCGTGTCACCTCCGCCTGCAAATCCGAAAGCTGTGCTTGCAGAGTTTGTAAGTCACTGCCCGCAGACGCTTCTGGTGATGGCGCCTGAGATGATGACGTTTGAGATGAGGCCTCGGTGGTTTGCGTTTGGGGTTTGGCGCTAGGCGCAAACGGATTGAAAGCGGTCATGGCCTGATTAAAGAGTGCCATGTTGGCTTCGACTTGCTGTTCAAACATTTTCATAGGCGTGTGGCTTTGGGCCGCCTTTTGCCACTGTTGGGCCCAGGCCTCTTGGTTTTGGGTAAAATTCGTCAAAGCGGCCTGCAAATAATCCGGCACCATGATTTGCATCTGATGCCCGTAAAATTGGATCAGCTGCCGCAAGACCTCGGTGGACAGTAGGTTTTGCCCTGTTTTGGCTTCTTGCTCGAAAATAATCTGGGTCAGAACACCCCGGGTCAGGTCCTCGCCGGTTTTGGCATCTTCCACACGAAACTCGAGACCGTCACGCACCATTTCGGCCAGGTCCTCCAAGGTCACATAACGACTTTGGGCCGTATTATAAAGACGGCGATTGGCGTATTTTTTGATGATGATCACATCATCGGATGCGCCGGTGCCGGATGCGGTGTGACCTTGGGTGCGGTCCATGTAAGGCTCCGTGAGGCGTTAAGTTGGCGGTTTTGTGCGCTGCACTTTGGCATATGCCCCGACAAAAAGTCCAGAGATTACGCCTGTAACGCGATTTATATGGACTCCTGATTTTTGATTCGGCATGGTGCCCCCTTCACCAAAAAAAACCATAATCAGGAGAAGAAAATGACAGGAGGTCGTGTCGCCATCATCACCGGAGGGACCCGCGGAATCGGGGCTGCGGTGGCCATGCGTTTGCAAGTGATGGGGTATCAAGTCGCTGCCAATTACGTCAGCAACGATGAAAAGGCCCGGTCCTTTTCCGAAAGCACCGGGGTCTCTACCTATAAGTGGGATGTCTCGAGTTTCGAAGAATGCCAACTGGCGGTGGCGCAAATCACCGAAGAGCTCGGCCCCGTTGACATTCTGGTCAACAACGCCGGCATCACCCGTGACATGACCATGCGCAATATGACCCGCGAAGCCTGGGACGAGGTGATGCACACCAATCTGGGTGGCTGCTTCAATATGTGTAAGGTCCTGTGGGACAGCATGCTGGAGCGTCGCTTTGGCCGCATCGTCAACATTGGCTCGATCAATGGTCAAATGGGGCAATACGGTCAGGTCAACTACGCCGCCGCCAAGTCCGGCATTCATGGCTTCACCAAGGCCTTGGCCCAAGAAGGCGCTGGCCGCAACATCACGGTGAACGCCATTGCCCCTGGGTATGTGGACACCGACATGGTGGCCTCGGTGCCTGGTCATGTTTTGGAAAAAATCGTCGCCCGCATTCCTGTCGGGCGCTTGGGCAAGGCCGAAGAGATCGCCCGCGGTGTGCAGTTCCTGATTGCTGATGATGCGGGTTTTGTCACGGGCTCGACCATTTCCATCAATGGCGGCCAGCACATGTATTAAACGACCAACGACACAAAAAAAGCGCCTCTCTGAGTTTTCAGGGGGCGCTTTTTTTATGTCAATTGAAACGACTAATCGATGCGGTTCAATTCTTCCATGGGATCAGAATACGGATCGACCTCCTTGCATATATCGCACTCTGGCGCTGGGCCATCCTTCTCTTCAAGCTTTGGTGTATTCAATCCTGCCACACCACGAACAACCAGCTGAGCATCAGGGGACATATCCTCCCATTCTCGGGCCTTGGTTTCATGCTGTTGGGCAACCCCCACCATGCCGGCAAAGGCATCATGTTGGGGAACTGCAGTACCTTCATTATCGTGAATCTGCACAGACATATCTGTATTGGCATTTGGCAACGTCATTGAAAATCTCCATAATCAAAATCAATAAAAATGCTAAAATAGCCACTTCAACCTACAGAAAAGGCTGGTTTTTGTAAATTGAATTTTATACGACACCGTTAACGCTTCACGATGGCCTGCTGCGTGACCTCATCCAAAAACCCATCGGGCGACAGACCGTTTTGAGCCTGAAAGGCGCGGATGGCCCCTTGGGTTTGCGGCCCGATTTTGCCATCCACCGCCCCGTCCAAATGCCCTTGATCCTTCAGGGCTTGCTGCACCGCCTTGACGGTCTCGAGGGGCCATTTCACATCCACCCAGTCTCGGGACAGGTCCGCCCCACCCGACAAGCGATTGGCCAGATGCCCAACAGCCAAGGCATAGGCGGTTGAGTTGTTATAGCGCTTAATCACGTCGAAATTGGCAAAGGTCACAAAGGCCGGGCCTCGTCGCCCCGTGGGCAATAAGATTTCCGTGTTCAGGGTCAAATGATGGGGCTGCCAGCCCTTGCCATCGGTACGCCGCACGCCTTGGGACACCCAATGACTCAGCGGCTGTTGACGGCCATCAGTTTGGCCAAGGGCAAAGCCATGGGGCAACCGCACCTCAACCAGCCAGGGCTGATGGGGCTGCCAATCATGTTCGTCCAAATAATGCGCCGTCGAAGCCCAGGCATCCGAAACCATAAACAGATCGACGCGTCCGTCGCGGTTGCCATCACGGCCATATCGTGCTGCTGATGTCGGCATAAATTGCGTCAGCCCAAACGCCCCAGCCCAAGAGCCGCGCAAGCCTGGCTGCACGTCGCCGGCCTCCATCATCCGCAGCACGGTGATCAGCTCGCCCTCGGCCCAGGCGCGGCGACGGCCATCATGGGCCAGGGTGGCCAAGGCCCGCACCACATCCGTGTTGCCGGTGATGGCGCCATATGCGGTCTCGATGCCATAAATGGCCAGGACCACCTCGGCATCCACACCATAGCTCTGTTCAATACGGCGCAATAAACTGGGATATTGCCCTTTGATGTTCAGCCCCTTGACCACGCGCTCAGGCGTTACGGCACCGCGCACATAGGCGCCGGGACTTTTATAAAATTCAGGCTGCCGACGGTCGAGCTCGAGGATCTGCGCGTTGGGTGTGACATCTGCCAGCTGAGCTTGGACGAAACGGGCCTCAAGTCCTGCAGCGGCCGCCTTGTCTACAAAGCTTTTCCGCCAATCCTCAAAGGTTTCAGCCTGGGCCTGACTGCCCCCGCTAATCACCCCCACCATCAAAACCAAAAACATTGTCAGGGTGCGAACACGGGGCAAACGCAAACGGGTCATCGGCAGGATCTCCATCTGGGGGGTTTTGCATTGTCTTTACATAGCCGCCCGCACATGAACAGGCCATTATGATCGGCATGCCCCCATCAGAACGCCCCCAATATCACCGTCTTGTGTTTTTCATATCTGGGATTGACCTTAGGCGGTCTTCAAGATATGGTCCGCGCCCTTGAAGGATGAAGACGGCGAAGGCCCCGGTGCCGCCCCGTACAGCTGACACAGAGATCGTGGATATTCGTTATGAAAGTCAAAAGCTCGCTCAAATCTTTGAAGTCCCGTCACCGCGACTGCCGTGTCGTGCGTCGTAAGGGGCGTCTGTATGTCATCAACAAAACAGACCCACGCTTCAAAGCCAAACAAGGCTAAGGGCCACCGTATCAAATCCCAACTGCTGGGCGGGCTTATGGCCCTGTTCAGTGGTTTCTGTTTGGGTTTGGCGGCCACCACCCTGCATTCTGATACCAAACCGGCCGTGTTTACGCCGGCCCAACAGGGGCGCTTGATCGACCTGTTTCGGGCTCTGCGGGCGGTGCCCACAGCACAGCATGCGTTTATTCTTGAACACCTGATCTGGCAGGAATGGCAGCGCACCCCCCTGCCCCTGATCCCCGAGTTGATGAGCCAAGCGGCCATGGCCCAGAGCCTCGAGGATAGCCAAGGGGCTCTTAAGGCCTATGGCGAAATCATTGCTCTCGATCCCCACTATATCCCCGCTTATGACCAACGCGCGGCCTTGCGCTACCGACAGCGCAACACCGTAGGCGCCCTCGAGGACATTGAGGCCTGTTTGCGGCTTGACCCTCGGCATTTTGGCGCTTGGGTGGGCTTGGGCGCCATTTTCGAGGACCTAGAGCTCTATGAAGCGGCCGAAAAGGCCTATAATCAAGCGCTGAAATATCATCCACATTTGAAATTGGCCAAGGATGGCCTGCGCCGCACTCAGCGCCATTTGCATGGCCCCGTGGCCTAGCGTCTCTTGATCGTGGAACGGTGTGCAATCGGGGCTTGCGCTCATGTCCCCCATTCCGTAGTTCATAACCCAACACCACAGGAGACACACCATGGACGCCAACACACCAACCGACACCCCCGCCGAAGACGTCAATCTGGGCACCGCCGCCCAAGGCCAGTTGAAAAGCTTGATTGCCCGTATCGAGCGCCTGGAAGAAGACAAGGCCGCCGTCGCTCAAGACATCAAAGAGGTCTATGCCGAAGCCAAATCCATGGGCTTTGAGACCAAAATTTTGCGCAAAGTCATCAGCATCCGCAAAAAAGACAGCCACGAACGCGCCGAAGAAGAGGCCCTGCTGGATCTATATCTGAGTGCGGTGGAAAGCTAACCATGCTTGCGGCCTAAGATAAGCCATGGCATCTTGGGACTATGGCGCACGACCACCCGTCAGATGATCATCCGTCACCCAAAGGACCGTCCACCGATCCGAAACTGACCAAGCGGGCGTTGCGGGCCGTGGCCCGTGCGCGCAAAAAGGCTCAGATGCGGGGGGAAACGCTCAGCGACTGGGAAGAAGACTTCCTCAGCTCGGTCGAAGAGCGGCTCAACATATACGGCAAGGCCTTTGCCGACCCTGATAAGGGAGCCATGTGTGCGCCCTTGTCCTTGCGACAAGGTCTGAAACTTAAGGAAATTTCTGGCACCAAGAAGCCCGATGCCCGACGGGAAAAGGCCCAAGACAAGCCAAAACCGCGAAAAATGTGGCGCACACGCACGCCGTTGAAACGCTCTGCGTTCAAATCCTGAGTCATGATGAGACCCCCCGTTGTTCCGATCCTGTTGTGTTTTCGTCCTCGGGCTCGTCATTGGCCGCGAGTTTGACATCCAGGCCCTGTTCCCGGACCTTGCGATACAAAGTTGAACGCCCAATCCCCAAACGCCGGGCCACTTCCGACATGTGACCGGCATAGGTTTCGATGGCGAATTGAATCAAATCGCGCTCGATGTCCTCCAGGGTGCGCATATGCCCGGTGCCATCCAAAATGTTCACGGGCGCGTCCAAGGCCAAGTCTTGCTCTTGGCTGATTGTGTCATGGCTGACCTCAGCGATGGCCTGAACAGCCGGCGCCAAGTCTTCACTGTCTTCGGGCCGCGCCACGGGATCCGGGCGCTGGTCATCAGTATCTTCATTGGCGTTATGGGGCGCAGGCCCCTTCGCCGATAAGCCTTGCGACCCCGACACCGGCGCATCGGTGCTGCGCGCGGCGGGCGCATAAGCAAAGGCTGATGGAATTTTGCCTGCCAAAGCCGGGAAGTCTTCCAGGCTCAGCTCTTCGCTATCCGCCAGCACCACACCGCGGTAAATGGTGTTTTCCAGCTGGCGCACATTGCCCGGCCAGTCATGTTGGCGCAGGACCATCATGGCCTCGGGCGTCACGCCTTGGATGCGTTTGCCCTCTTCGGCGTTAAAGCGTTGAATGAAATGATCCACCAAAGCGGGGATGTCATCCTTACGGGCGCGCAGGGGTGGCACCTCGATGGGGAAGACATTTAGACGGTAAAACAGATCTTCGCGGAACTCGTCGCGCTCGACCAAGCGGGCCAAGTCTTTGTTGGTGGCGGCGATCAGGCGCACATTGATCTTCACGGGCTTTTTCGCGCCCACGGGATCCACTTCGCCCTCTTGCAACACGCGCAGCAATTTCACCTGCACGGCGGGGGGCAGCTCGCCCACCTCATCCAGGAACAATGTGCCGCCATCGGCTTCTTGAAACTTACCAATGTGCTTGTCGACGGCGCCGGTGAAAGCGCCCTTTTCGTGACCGAACAGAATGCTTTCCACCAAGTTTTCAGGAATAGCGCCACAGTTCACCGCCACAAACGGCTTGCCGGCGCGGTCGGACACCCCTTGAATGGCGCGAGCGATGACCTCTTTACCGACACCGCTTTCCCCCAAAATCAGGATGGGGATGTTGGATTTTGCCGCGCGCTCGGCCAGACGCACCACAGGGCGCATCGCAGGCGCCGAGGCGATCATATCTTTGAATGTCAGCTGACCACTGACGGTACGCTTCAGGCGCTTGACCTCGCCGGTCAAGGCCTGCAGCTGCATGGCGTTTTTAATCGAAACGGCAATGCGCTCGGGCGAAGCTGGTTTGACGAAGAAATCGCAGGCACCGGCTTGCATCGCCCCCACAACCGTGTCGATTCCGCCCGAAGCCGTCAGCACGATCACCGGGGTCTCGATGCCTTTTTTGCGCATCTCGACAATGGTTTCTTGGCCGCTCAGGCCTGGCATGGTCAGGTCCATGATCACGCACGAAATGCTGGCCCCGTCTGGTCCCGTCAGGGTTTCGAGGGCTTTTTCACCGCAATCGGCTTGCATCGATTTGAAATTTTGACGTTCAATCACCGCTTGCAACAACCGGCGTTGCGTCGGGTCATCATCCACAATCAGGATGGTCTTAGAAGCCATATTGTACCCACCATCTATTGGTTTTGCAGATCTTTTGTCTGCTGATGACCCATGATGGCACAGTCCTGTAAACACCGACTTAAACCTAAGCGGATAAAGTGCCCTTCAACAAAAAACATGTAAAAGGTCGACATCGGCTGTGATTGGTCAAGACCCCTCACGCCCTATATATAAAGTCGCTGAACAAGACGGAGCACGCCTATGTGTGGAATTTTGGGTCTGAACAGCCATCATGATGTGGCCGAGCACCTGATCGAGGGCCTGAAGCGGCTGGAATATCGCGGCTATGACAGTGCGGGTATCGCCACGGTGACCGATGAGGGGCTTCAGCGTCGCAGAGCCTCGGGCAAGATCAGCAACCTCGAAGCCGTTCTGCGCGACCGGCCCTGCCCAGGATCACTTGGCATTGGCCATACCCGCTGGGCCACCCACGGCGCGCCCACCGAAACCAATGCCCACCCACATCTGTCTGGCCGTGTTGCGCTGGTGCACAACGGCATCATTGAAAATTACCGCGAGCTGAAAACTGAATTGGAAAGCCAGGGCCGCGTTTTTGAAAGCGAAACCGACACCGAGGTCATTGCCCATTTGATCGATATGGCGCTCGATGCTGGCCACAGCCCGGCCGAGGCCTTTCATCAGGCGCTGGGGCGGTTGACGGGTGCCTTTGGCCTGGCCGTGATTTTTGCCGAAGACCGCTTGTTGATGGGCGCGCGCCAGGGCTCGCCATTGGTGGTGGGCTTGGGCGAGAACGAGATGGTGCTGGGGTCTGATGCCATTGCCGTCGCCCCCTTCACCCGCCGGGTGATGTACCTGGAAGACGGCGATTGGTGTGTCCTGAGCCAATCGGACGCGCACATCTTTGATGCCCAGGGCGTGACTGTGCAGCGGCCCGTGAAAACCGTGGCGGCCAGTGCAGCACTCGCGGAAAAGGGCAATTATCGCCACTTTATGCAAAAGGAAATCCACGAACAGCCCGAGGCCATTTCCCGGACACTATCGGCCTATGTCAACGCCGCCCGGGGTGACATCGCCGTGCCCGAGGCCTTGGATTTTAACGCCGTCAGCCGCATTCAAATCATCGCCTGCGGCACGGCCTATTATGCGGGTGCGGTCGCACGTGATCTGTTTGCGCGCTACGCCCACCTGCCGGTGGACATCGAGGTCGCCTCTGAGTTTCGTTACCGCACACCACCGATGACCCCAGGCACCCTGTCCATGGCCATTTCCCAATCCGGCGAAACCGCCGACACCTTGGCGGCCCTGAAATGGTGCAAGACCCAGGGCCTGCAAACCGCGGCCCTCGTCAATGTTCACGAAAGCTCGATGGCGCGGGAAGCCGACATCATGCTGCCCACCCATGCGGGCCCCGAAATTGGGGTGGCCTCGACCAAAGCCTTTACCGCCCAGCTGTCGGCCCTATCGGCGCTGGTGGTGGCCGCCGGACGCGCGCGAGGCGTGTTGTCAGAGGCCCAAACCCAAGAGGCCATTCAACACTTGCTGGAAGTGCCCCGCCTGTGTGTTGAAGCCATAGAGTGCGAAACCCAAACCGAAGCCATCGCCCATCAGCTGTTGGACGCGCAAAGCGTGCTGTACATTGGGCGTGGTGCTATGGCATCGCTCGCCTATGAGGGTGCACTGAAGCTGAAAGAGATTTCCTATATCCACGCCGAGGGCTATGCCGCCGGTGAGCTGAAACACGGCCCCATCGCCCTGGTGGACGAGCACACCCCCATTGTGGCCCTGGCCCCTTCCGACGAGGTGTTTGAGAAAACCTTTTCCAACATCCAAGAGGTCGCCGCCCGAAGCGGAAAAATCATTATGATTTCAGACGCCGAGGGCTTGAAACGCGCCGAAGGTGTGATCACCGCCGGCCTTGAAATTCCCGCCAGTGATCCCCTGATCACGCCCTTGGTGGCCACACCGTCCATTCAGATGTTGGCCTATCACACCGCGCGCCTGAAGGGGGCCGATGTGGACCAACCCCGCAACCTGGCCAAATCTGTAACCGTGGAGTGATCTGATGAGCGAAAAGCGCAACTGGAGACAGGGCCTGGGCAGCGTGGCCGTCTCGCTGGTATTCCTAAGCTTGGGCGTGTTGGTGGCCCAGGCCCCGGCCTTTCGCTGTTCTCCGGCTATGATCAATCTGATCGAAAAGACCCTGAACCTGAGCTATTTTCAATGTCGGGTGGAAGCGCCCTTTAAGATGCACGGCCGAAACACGGACACAAGGGGCCGCCAAGCGGTGCCCTGCCCCACGGACGCCCATCTGGTGCTGGTCACGGGTCAGTCCAACAGCGCCAACTTCCTCATGGCTGATGACTATCAGCACAGCAACGTCTACAACGCCTTTGATGGGCAATGTTATGCGCTGCAGGACCCCGTGTTGGGGGCGACCAATCACGCAAAGTCTTTGATGCCGGCCATCGCCAGCAAGCTGGATGTGGACAAACCCTTGGTATTCCTGACCACGGGTTGGAGCTCGACCTCGATCCTTGATTGGGCCAATCCGGACTTTGAGCTCGCGTCCTATACCAACCAAGAGCTGAAACGCCTGCAAGACCAGGGCTTGACCTTGGAAGCCATGGTCTGGATCCAAGGCGAACAAGACGCTCACACCACCACGGACTATGAGGCCGAATTTTCCAAAGCCATGGACCTGGTTTTCAACGGCATTGCCGCCCGTGACACCGCCACCCTGATCGTCACCCAATCCACCATTTGCGGTCGCCGCACCCCGGATACCCACCTACAAGCCGCCCAGGCCGCCGTGCACCTGGGGGCGCAACCGGCCATTGTCGCCATCAACACTGACACCCTGGGGCATGATTTCCGTCATGACACCTGCCATTATAACGCCGCTGGTGTGGAAAAAATCGCCACCGCCATTGCAAAACCACTACAAGATGTGTTGACCACGGGCCCAACCGCCCAGTAAAAGAATGTGATCATCTTTTGGGGAGCTGACCATGGCCAAAACCTACAAACGCGGTGAATGCGACGTCACCAACCACCAAGCCACCTATGATGCCTTTATGGCCATCTCGAAATGGGGATCCCTGATCATTGCCGTTGGTGTGCTGTTTTTCTCGGCGTGGTTGGCTTCTCCGCTCAGCTGGTTCACAGCGGCCTTTTTGTCAGGCGTGGTGGCGGTTGTTGGTGGCTGGTACCTGCTGACCGCCAAAGGGCACTGATCGCTCATTCGATATGAGCCAGAGATAGAAAAGCCCGCAAAAATGCGGGCTTTTTATTATTTATTATTCTAGCTTCTGTCTTGGCACCCCTTGGTAACCCTTGGCAACACATGTTCTGACCACAAAAAACGCTCGGCAGCCCCTGGGCCCGAGCGTTTTTTCAATCTTAACCCGTCGAATGACAGCCTAGATCAAACCATCCCGCTGCATGCGCTTGCGCTGCAATTTGCGCGCACGGCGAACGGCCTCGGCCTTTTGGCGGGCGCGTTTTTCTGATGGTTTTTCATAATGGGTTTGGCGTTTCATTTCGCGAAACGTGCCTTCCCGCTGCATTTTTTTCTTCAGCGCTTTCAATGCCTGATCGACATTGTTGTCACGCACAAAAATCTGTACGATGGGTCATCCCTCCTTTGACATGCCTGTACCGGTACAACCCAGCAGGATACAGACAAAACGTTAACACTTCACAAGCGAAACTTGTCGGTTGGTGGGTCTCCTAGCAAACCTAGGCGATCTTGTCCAAACGTTTTTTACCCGTGCATGGGGCTTTTTCGCCAGCTGTGGTCCGGTGCCCATCAGATCTGGATTGTGGCGGCTCCGTCCTTGCGTTAAGACTTGGCCTATGAGCGCCGATACTGCCCCCAATGCCCTTGAGGCCTTGGCCCATGACCTGGCCGAGGCCGCCCGTGAACGCGCCCCCCACCAGGGCTGGACCTGGCAAACTCTCGAGGCCGCTGCCCATGCGCTGGGTCACCCGCCCGAGGTCGCGCGCGCTGTCTTTCCACAAGGACCCGTGGCGACCATTGATCACATCGCTTTGCGGGCGGATCAGACCACTTTCCAGCGCTTGAAAAATACAGACCTGAGCGAGATGAAAATCCGTAACCGCATCCGCACTGGCGTGCTGTGGCGTCTTGAGGACGACCTGGCCCACCCCGAGGCCACCCGCCGTGCCATCGCACGCCTGCTGCTGCCGGACGCGGGCACCCAAGGCCCGCGGCTGTTGTGGCGAACTGCCGACCACATTTGGCGTGGCATAGGGGATCCGTCCCTTGACGAGAATTATTATTCTAAGCGCACGCTGCTGGCGGGCATTTGGAAACAGGTTGTGCTGACGGCCATTGCTGACGGCAAAGATGCGGCCCAACAGGTTTTGGATCGCCGCATTGATGACGTCATGCGCTTTGAAGGTTTCAAACGCAAACTGCCGACGTTTGACCTAGAGGGGATGATGGGCACGCTGGGGGCCTGGCGGCACCGGGCCCATACCTAGCACGAAGCCCCGCTTAGGATTTGTTTTTTAAGAGATTGATGTGGGCCATTTTTCGGCCATCTCGCCATTGATTTTTGCCGTAATAATGCAAATGGGCATGGGGGTGGTCCAAATGGTGGGTCCAGTCCTCGGCCGCCGCGCCGATCACATTCAACATCATCACATCCGCATGCCGATCAGGCACCGCCAAAGGCCAACCGGAAATGGCCCGAATATGCTGAGAAAACTGCGAAGTGGCACAGCCATCTTGGGTCCAATGGCCCGAGTTGTGCACCCGTGGCGCACATTCATTGACCAGAATTTTGCCATCCGCAAGCTCGAAAAACTCAACGGCCAGCACGCCGATATACCCCAGGGCCTCGGCGGCCTGTTGGGCGATTTGCACACCGCGCGCCAGGCTGCGCGCCCCCATGCCACCAGGCACGGTCGAGGTGCGCAATATACCACCCTCATGCACATTTTCAGCGGCCTCATAGGCTTGCATCGCGCCATCAACGCCGCGGGCCACAATCACCGAAAACTCCCGGACAAAGGGCGCATAGCCTTCTAAAATCGCCGGGCGCTTTTGCAAGGTGTCATAGGCCGCAGACAGGTCCGCCCCAGGTTGCAGGCGCAACTGCCCTTTGCCGTCATAGCCCTCACGCCGGGTTTTCAAAATGGCGGGCAAACCTACGGCTTGGGCCCCCGCCTGCAAATCCGCCAAACTGTCAACGGCCGCGATGGGCACGGTCTCGGCACCCAAATTTTGGAAAAACTGTTTCTCGATCAGACGATCTTGCGCCACCTCGAGGGCCTTCACACCAGGGCGCAACGGCACACCCGTGGCCTCGACGGCCTGGGCCGTGACCAAGGGCACATTCTCAAATTCCAAAGTGACCACATCACAAGCCTGCGCAAATCTCTCAACGGCCTCGAGGTTCACATACGGCGCACAGGTGTGCTGGGCCGCCACCCGAAAGGCCGGGCTGTTGGCGTCGGGGGCAAAGACATGCACGTCCATGCCCATCTCGGCCGCGGCCAAGGCCAACATGCGCCCCAGCTGCCCGCCGCCCAAGATGCCGATCACGGATCCAGGGGCCAACATCACCGTCAAGACTCGTCTGTCGGGGTTTCGGGTACACTGGCGGTTTGGGCTTGGCGCCAAGCCACCAAAGCCTTTGCCACTTCAGGATTTTGCAAGGCCACAATTTGCGCCGCCAACAGGCCTGCGTTTTTTGCCCCCGCCGGCCCAATGGCCAAGGTGCCCACGGGCACGCCCTTGGGCATTTGCACAATCGAGAGCAAACTGTCCAAGCCCTGCAAGCCCGTGGCCGCCACCGGCACCCCCAAAACGGGCAATGGCGTCATCGAGGCCGCCATGCCGGGCAAATGGGCCGCCCCACCCGCCGCCGCGACAATCACTTGAAAGCCCCGGTCTTTGGCAGTGCTGGCGAATTCATACAAGCGTTGGGGCGTGCGATGTGCCGAGACGACCTTGGCCTCGAACGTTACACCCAATTCCGTCAGGATTTCAGCGGCATGGGTCATGACCGGCCAATCCGATCGACTTCCCATAATCAACGCCACGTCTGCCATTGGGGCCTCCTGACCCTTGGTGAAAGGAAGCCGCCC
Source organism: uncultured Caulobacteraceae bacterium (assembly GCA_937138625.1). Taxonomy (GTDB): domain Bacteria; phylum Pseudomonadota; class Alphaproteobacteria; order Caulobacterales; family Caulobacteraceae; genus CAKZPF01. The sequence continues at coordinate 448,483 of CAKZPF010000004.1, forward strand.
ACCTAGCGGATTTGCCACGAAAAATCAAGGCACAGCATGCTGAAGACTTGACGAAAACATGATATCATGACGCTATAGAGATATGGTTGAGCCCGTAAACAATCAAACCAACCTGCCCGGCCGCGAACCCCAACGCCGGGGCACGGCCATGCGGGCCTATACACGCCAAGAGGCCGCAACCCATTCGCCCTCGGCCGCGCCGCGGGACGAGGTCAGCATCATGGGCATCCCCCAGCGGGACCTGACACCGCCCGTGCAAGTTGCCCTGCAGCAGCTGATGGCCGAAGTTCACGACCTGCGCCAACAAAATGACGGCTTGAAAAACCGCGTCCGGGAGCTCGAAGGCCTAGCCGACACTGATCCCTTGTTGCCGGTTTTCAATCGCCGCGCCTTTATGCGGGAGCTGAAACGCATTCTGGCCTTTGCCACTCGTCATAACATGCCCGCCAGCCTGGTTTATATTGACATGAACCGCTTCAAAGCCATCAATGATGAACATGGGCACGCCGTGGGGGATGCCGCCCTGAAGCATGTGGTGAATGTGATCAAGGACCACATCCGGGAAACGGACATTTTGGGCCGTCTGGGCGGGGACGAATTTGGTGTGCTGCTGCCCGCCGCCGATGCCAAAGGGGCCGAGGACAAGGCCAAGCACCTCGAGGCCATCATCGCCGCTCACCCCTTGCGCTTGACGGGTGGGCGTCACCTGCCCCTGTCTATCACCTATGGCTTGCGCACCTTCACCGATGCCCCTGACGCCGAAGCCATCTTGGCTGAGGCTGACGCCCGCATGCTGACGCGCAAATCTTATCAGACTCAACGAGACCGATAAGCCTTTGGGTGATTAAGCAATGATGTCGGGGTTCAGCAGATCTTCGAAATATTGGATTTGATCGCGCAGGATCAGTTTCTTTTTCTTCAGACGCATCAAACGGATTTGGTCGACGTTTTCCGCCTGCATCATGGCACTGACGGCGGCGTCCAGATCACGGTGTTCTTCACGCAAATCATGCAGACGGCGTTCAATCTCGGCCGGGCTCAGGTCCTGGGTTTTTAACTCTTGAATATGGGCCTGATCTTGGGTCAGTTCGGTCATCGAGATGTCCTGTTGTGCACGCGCGGTGAAACCTGACGTTTACCTTTACCACCAAAAGGTTAATGCATTGCGAAGAGGGCGACAAGACGCTTTGACAAAGCCCGCAGTTTTGGGTGGTGTTTGTCTGCGCCCATCATGGGTGCCAAATGCTGAAACACACCCAACAGCGTGTCCACGTCGGCCGGATCCACACGCGCGCCAGACAAAGCCGCCAGCCCTGTTAACATCGCCCGCTCGCCAGCCAGTTCTGAACTCATGATCTGTTGCCGCACCTGGGTGGTCAGGATCATCTGCGCGCCCTCGCCCGATTGTTTCAGTTGATCCCGCGCCTGACGCAAGGGGCGCAAGGCGGCCTCCCACATCTGCGCCAACGCCACCGCCGCCTCGGCTTGGGCGGGCACGTCACGCCCACGCAAAGCCTCGTAGGCCGCCCACAACAGCAACGATACACAATGCCCGCCTTCGTCTTGCAAGATCAGACAATCCCGGCGCACCTCGGGGTCTTGGTACATGGCCAAAACATAAGACCACAGGGCTTCGAAACCTTCGGCGTTTGGCGGGGCTTTAGTCATTTTGATGATGCGGCGGCTGCCACACCTTTCCTGCGGACCAGCTGAGCCCCAGGCCCGCCAAAGCCCGCGCCACCGACTGATCCACCAGATCCTGAACGGTTTGTGGTCGCGTGTAAAAGGCGGGCACCGGCGGGCAAATGGTTGCGCCCATTTCCGCCAAGGCCGTCATGGTGCGCAAATGCCCCAGATGAAACGGCGCTTCGCGCACCATCAACACCAAGGGCCGACGTTCTTTCAAGGTCACATCCGCCGCCCGGCTGATCAGATTGCCGGTCACACCGGTGGCGATTTCCGACATGGTTTTGATGGAACAGGGCGCAATGATCATACCACCCATGGGCACCGAGCCCGATGCGATCGTGGCGCCAATATCGCCCACCTTGTGCACAACTGTCGCCCGCTCGCGAAACTCATGGGCGGTCCAATCGGTCTCAAGGCTCAGGGTCAGCTCGGCGGCCTTGGACATCACCAGGTGGCTGGGCACGTCCATTTCGGCCAAGGCGTCCAAAACCCGCAGACCATAGACACTGCCCGAAGCCCCCGTAATCCCCACAATGATCGGTTTTGCTGTCATCTGCATCGCTATGCCAAAGAGCTGTCAAAGAAACGTGAACTGACAGATTGCCAATTTTATGATCTAATCACTCTGTTAACCATAAAAAACACGATAAGGGTACAGCCAATCTTATAAAAACCAAAAGAAAACACTGAATTTGGGGGCTGTCATCTGCAACCCGACCCGGTTTGCCGTTAACCATTTGAATGCGGCCCTGGGTCAATCTCATAAGAGGAGGAACTCAATGACTGTTGATGCACGGATTGAAACTTTGGATCGGAAACACAAAGACCTAGAAACCCGCATCACCCACTCTATGAACTCTCCCGCCGTGGATCCCATAGAACTCAGACGCATGAAACAAATGAAGCTCTGGCTGAAAGATCAGATTTCAGAACTGAAAACCCGGCATTAACACACAAGCCTGATGACAAAAACCAAACCCCGCTGGCGCACCAGCGGGGTTTTCTGATCAATATGCTGGAAGCGAGAAGATCCAAGCCTTAGTGCGCGTCTTTTGTCTCGCTTTCGTCTGTGGTCTCGTCTTCCGTGTTGCTGGTGGATTTTGAAAAGATGCTTTCCGGATCAATGTTGTCATACTCATCATAAGACGCCTCATCCATAACATCGGCGGGGGGCGCATCGAGGTCCGCTTCGTCCACAAAGGCATCATCATCAGCCATGATCACGCCTGCGCCAATTTTCGCGCCGCTGTTGGGCTTCATGCTGGGGCCTTCTTCGACCTTGGCCTTGGCCTCTTCGATCATTTTTTCTTTTTTGCTCATGGCCTTGCGGACAATGGCATCCAACTCGATTTGCGTACACAGCCCCAACGCCACCGGATCGGTGGGCTTGATGTTTTGGCTGTTCCAGTGGCTGCCCGAGCGCACGGCCTCGATTGTCGTTTTGGTGGTGCCCAGCAATTTGGCGATTTGGGCGTCACTGACCTCGGGGTGGTTGCGCACCATCCAGTCAATGGCATCGGGGCGATCCTGACGGCGGGAAATCGGCGTGTAGCGCGCGCCCCGGCGTTCAGTTTTTTGCAGGCGGCTGTGGCGACCCACATGCACCTTCATGCGGTAATCGGCGTTCTGTTCCGCCTTTTCAATCTCGTCACGGGTCAGCTGACCGGCGGAAATCGGGTCTTCCCCCCGAATGCCTTGGGCCACGTCCCCGTCGGCAATGCCTTTGACCTCCAGCACATGCAGGCCGCAAAACTCGGCGATTTGCTCAAAGGTCAGCGAGGTGTTGTCCACAAGCCAAACGGCGGTGGCTTTTGGCATCAAAACGGTGGTCATAGCGGTGTCCCTCCTTGGGGGCGATAGCACGGGATCGGCGTTGGTCATAAAAAGAGGGCCCGGCACTCGGGCCGGGCTTTGGGGCTTTATACCGTGCCTGCGTCCAAAGCGCAACGGGCGACGTGATCACAGATCAGCAACCCTCAGCACCACCTTGCCCACGTGCCCACCGGCCTCAAGGTGTTGATGGGCTTGGGCGGCCTCGGCCAAGGGAAAGGTGGCGTCCACGGGCACCTGCACCTGACCGTCTTCGAGCCATGGCCACAACCGATCGCGCACCAGCATGGCCAAGCGCGCCTTTTCCTCGGGCGGCCGTGCCCGCAATGTCGAACCGGTCAGGGTCAATCCCTTGGTCATGATGCGCGCCAGGTCCACCTCGGCCAAGCGGCCCGTCAAAAAGGCAATTTGCACCAACCGCCCGCCCGCGTTCATCGCCCGCAGATTGCGGGCTGTCATCTCGCCCCCCAGCATATCGAGCACCACATCAGCCCCGCCCAGCTCTTTTAGGGCCTGCACCCAATCTTCTGTGGCGGTGTTCAGCACGGCATCAGCCCCCAAGGCAGCCAAACGGTCCAGCAACTCCGGGCGCCGCACCGTGCCCACCACTTTGGCGCCATGGGCCTTGGCCATTTGGATGGCAAACATGCCAATGCCACTGTTGGCCCCATGCACCAATAGGGTTTCACCAGGCCGCAAACGCCCCAAATCAAAGACATTGGCCATCACCGTAAAGGCCACCTCGGGCACGGCAGCCGCCTCAAGCATGCTCAGACCTTTGGGCACTGGTAGCACACTGCCCTGATGGGCCACCGCATAACCCGCATAACCCCCACCCGGCAGCAGAGCGCAAACCGGATCCCCCACTTTCCATTGGCTGACCCCTGAGCCCACTGCGGCCACGCACCCTGAAACCTCAAGACCCAAAAGGCTCGACGCCCCAGGCGGTGGGGGGTATTGCCCCTTGCGCTGCACCAGGTCCGGGCGATTAACCCCGGCGGCCGCCACCTGGATCAAGACCTCGTCGGGCCCAGGATTTGGCGTGGGCATTTCGGCCAAAGACAAGGCCTCGGGCTCGGTCTTGCCCTCGGCTTGCACAATGGCGGGCATGGTCTTGGGGGGAGATAGGCGGGCGGACATGGGGGCTCCGTCTGGACAGGGGGGTAGGTTTTGGCGTTTAATGGATAGTACCCGTCTATAGTGATGGGGATTGGGGATCAAAAGGCAAGACCAAAGCCCGAAGCAAAGGGCAAAAACCAAGGGGCCACATTATGTTCGAGGATGACGCACCCGCAGCCTCAGGGCGGGACAGTCAGCTGAAAGCGCTGGAGAGCCAAGACCTCAGCCCCCTGAGCCTTGAGGACCTGAAAGACCGGGTTGATCGTCTGGAAACCGAGATCACACGCACAAAACAAGCTATTGAAAAAAAGAAAAAATCAGCAGAAAGCGCTGCCGCCATCTTCAAATCCTGATGGCCCATACGTCCATGGCTGGCACAGCCATTGCACCGCCAAGGCAGAACACAGGCAAACGCGCCAAAACAAAACATTGACCAAAGCTGTCGACGACCCCCGACAGACCGATGACACAGGAACGATTTACGGGAACGATTTTATGACGGATCTTATTTCTGCCGCCAACGACGACGACACCATGACCTTCCGCGCAGGCGCTGCTGCTGACTTTGCCCGCTCCGAGGTGTTCGCACGTCTTTTCAAAGACGGTATGGGCTTGGTGGAAGACACCGCCGCCTATTTGGATGGGCCAGGACGGGCTGAGTCCAAACTGCTGTCTCGTACGGCGGCCTTGGCCTATGTCTCGGAAAGCATGAAGCTGACCACTCGCCTGATGCAGGTGGCGTCTTGGTTGCTGGTGCAGCGCGCCGTCAAAGAAGGCGACATGACCGTCAAAGAGGCCCAGGAACCCAAATTCCGCCTGCCTATGCGGGACGAAAAACCCGTGGCCGAAGGTTTTGACGATCTTCCGGAAACCTTGCGCGAGCTGATCACCCAGGCCGACCGCCTGTATGAGCGTGTGTTGCGCCTGGATCGTCGGATGTATATCGAGGCCGAAGACACCCCCAAGGAAAGCCCGGTGAACGAGTATTTCAACGCCTTGAAAACTGCGTTCGACGTGCCCTCAGCGGGTCACTAGCCCCACACCCTCTTCCTGACAGAAAAAAAGGCGGCCTCAAGGCCGCCTTTTTTGAATCTCTCATCCGCAAGGACGGAGTTATTTCTTCATAAAGCCCGCAAATTTCTGGTTGAAGCGGCTGACACGGCCACCGCGGTCCATCATGCGCTGGTTGCCACCCGTCCAGGCCGGGTGCGTGGTGGGGTCGATATCCAGCGTCAAGGTGTCACCTTCTTTGCCATAGGTCGAGCGGGTCTGATAACTCTCGCCATTGGTCATCACCACGGTGATGAAGTGATAATCGGGGTGCCCTTCGAGGCTGTGGTCACGTTTGGCCATGGTCTTGATCCATCTCAGGTCTGGCAATTCACAATTCGAAGGCGGGCTTATAGCCCTCTGGGGACCAAAAGGCAACACCCTATTCACGGGACCTGTCAGGAATGTGATGGCTTCTGCCCCCCAGTAAGATTGCATTTGTGCGGGCATGCCGTCATAAGCGGCCCATGACCGAGCCCACGCCCCGCCATGATAGTGCCCGCGATCGCCCGTCGCGGGGCAGCGCCTTTGCTGCCGATGTGCAAAAAGAGGCCAAAAAGCGAGGCAAAAGCCGCAACCTCAAACCCCTGGCCATGTTATGGCCGTTGGCCAGCCGCCACCCCGTAGATTTGGTGCTGGCGCTTGTGTTTTTGGTTTTGGGCACAGCGGCGTCCTTGTCCCTGACCAGTGCGGCGCGCGCGCTGGTGGACCAAGGCTTTGCCACCGGCACGCTCGAGGCGGTGAACCGGTACTTCTTTGTGGTGGTGGGGATTGCCCTGGCGTTGGCCGCCTTTTCGGCGCTACGCTATTATTTTGTCACCAAGCTGGGCGAACGCATCGTCGCCAATCTGCGTCAAGGGGTGTTTGCCCGACTGGTGCAGTTGTCGCCAAAATACTACCTAAAGGTCCGCACCGGCGAGGCGCTTTCGCGCCTCAACACCGATGCGGCCTTGATCGAGACCTTGGTCACCTCTTCAGCTTCCATCGCCTTGCGCAACAGCTTGATGGTCATGGGGGCGATGGGGCTGTTGCTGTTCACTTCACCCGGTTTAACGCTGATTATGCTGATCGTGGTGCCGCTGACAATCGTGCCCTTGTTCATTTATGGGCGCACAGTGCGCAAACTGTCGCTGGAAACCCAAGACAAATTGGCCAACGCCAGCGCGCTTGCGGGCGAAAGCATCGAAGCCCTTGAGGTCGTACAAGCCTTCAGCCGCGAACACAGCCTGAAGCAGCAATACGACGACGCCATTGACGCGGCCTTTGCGGCCTCGAAGCGGCGGATTTTTGCTCGTGCCATCATGACGGCCTTGGTCATCGCCTTGATCTTTGGCGGCATTGCTCTGGTGATGTGGATGGGGGCGACGGCGGTGATGCGCGGCACCATGACCGGCGGGGAGCTGGCACAGTTTGTCTTGTTGTCGATCTTTGCGGCTTCGGGATTTGGCTCACTTGGTGAGGTTTGGGGGGATGTGCAAAAGGCCGCGGGCGCCGCCGAACGCATGGCCGAGATCTTGATCGAGGTACCGGAAATCCGCGCGCCTGACACCCCCGTGACCCTGGCACAACCGGTCAAGGGCGCCCTGGCCTTTCATGACATCACCTTCGCCTACCCCACCCGCGAGGCCTTGCCGGCATTAAGACATCTGAGTTTTGAGATCAGGCCTGGGGAAACGGTCGCCCTGGTAGGGCCATCGGGGTCCGGGAAGTCCACCGTGTTTCGCCTGTTGCAGCGCTTTTATGACCCGCAATCCGGCGTGGTCACGCTGGACGGACACGACCTACGCACCCTAGACCCCGAGGCCTTGCGCCAGAAATTTGCCCATGTGGCCCAGGACGCCGCCCTGTTTTCCACCTCGGCGCGGGACAACATCGCCTTTGGTCGTGAAGGGGCAACCGAAGACGAAATTATCGCCGCCGGCCAAGCCGCCGAGGCCCACGACTTTATCTCTCGCTTGCCCCAGGGCTATGACACGCCATTGGGGGAAAAAGGCAAAACCCTGTCGGGCGGTCAGCGCCAGCGCCTGGCCATCGCGCGGGCCTTGGTGCGGCGCGCGCCGGTGCTGTTGCTGGACGAGGCCACCAGCGCCCTCGATGCGGAAAGCGAACGCCTGGTGCAAAAGGCCCTCGATACCGCCATGGTGGATTGTACCACTTTGGTGATCGCCCACCGTTTGGCCACCGTGAAAAAGGCGGATCGGATTTTGGTGTTGGATGACGGCCATATCGTCGAGCAAGGCCGCCATGATGACCTGGTGGCCCAAAATGGCCTTTATGCCCGCTTGGCGCGCCTGCAGTTCAGTACCTAAACAAAACCCCCTGTGCCGAAACACAGGGGGGTGATCTGAAAGGATCTTACCTAAGACGGGTTGGGCGCTTACGCCGCCGATGTGCCCTCTTCGTACAAGGCCTTGGCCAGATCCAGCAGGCGGCGGCGGGGCCGCTCGCCCAATTGATAATAGGCATGGATCAGATCCAGGGTTTCCTTTTGCGCCATCAGATCGGCGATGGGCTCGGACAGGCCGTCATTGGCCGGGCGATGTGCCACATTGCTGGGCAAGCCATCGTAAAAATACTGAACAGGCACGTTCAGGGCTTCTGCCAATTCAAAAATGCGGGCCGCCGAGACGCGGTTGGCACCACATTCGTATTTTTGAATTTGCTGAAACCGGATGCCGATGCTTTCCGCCAATTGCTGCTGGGTCAGCCCCAACAAACGGCGTCGGCGTCGCAGGCGCTTGCCCACGTGGTAATCAATGTCATTGGCCATTGTGTTTACTTCCTTACTGGGTTCGTGTCTTTCTGTTGTTCTGTCGCGTTTGGCCGCAAAACCCTTCGGTCCCGAAGCTCGTTTCAAGGCAAAACGCGCGGGTGTTTCATTTTGACATGACGCGAAGTCTTTGGCCGACTTCGCCTGTTACGGAGCAAGCGGCGGGCCACGAGCGGGCAAAATTCTCCCCGATCACGAAAACGTGAGCGCGCACCCCCATCAAGCGCGAGGGAAGGTGTCGATGAAAACGGAAGCAAATTTAGAGAATTTGAGGGCTGAACTCCGCCTCGAGGCGGCGCAAAACATGGCGGGCGGTGCTGGACCTAGGGTGAGCCCCTGCGAACCCGTTGAAAAAATAAAAGGGAGATCCCAGTCTGAGGATACGCTTGCGTTGGTTGTATATTTTCGAAAGCAAACAGCCCTGCCGCGCGGCAAAGCCGCTTGGCATTTTTTGCTAAAATTGATTCATTGGATCAATTTTCCGCCATGAGGCGGCGCAAAAAATGGTGGGCGGTACTGGGATCGAACCAGTGACCCCTACGATGTCAACGTAGTGCTCTACCGCTGAGCTAACCGCCCCGACAAGGTCAGGCAGGCTCTATACGCATTCGGCAATAACTTGGCAAGGGGGCAAACGCCCCCATTGATGCAGCCCTAGGCCGCGATCATGCGCTCAACCTCGGTCACCAATTCCCGCAGATGGAACGGCTTGGAGAGAACCTTGGCCTGGGTCGGCGCCTGGCTTGACGGATTCAAGGCCACGGCCGCAAAGCCCGTGATGAACATGATTTTCATATCCCCATCCCGATCAGCCGCCTTGCGTGCCAATTCAATCCCGTCAGCACCCGGCATGACAATATCGGTCAACAGCAGATCATAGGTGCCGTCTTCCAAGGCTTCGATGGCGCTGTCCCCATCGGGGCAATCCACCACATCATGACCCGCGCGTTTCAACGCTTTGCAGAGGAAATTGCGCAAGCTGTCATCATCTTCGGCCAATAAAATCCGGGCCATGGGGCACTCCTTTTGTCTCGTACAGACCCTGAGTAAACGCCAGAATTGGTAAAGGGGGCGTGAAGGCCTGGATGAAAACTGTTCCCCAGTATGATAACAGCCGTACAGAAAAAGAAAACGCCGCACGTGTGTGCGGCGCAAAAGTTTGATAAGGGAGGAAACGCCGGGTACCGGCGTCGATGCACAAGCATCATGGGCACGTACTTAGTGTGCGGCGCACAAGATGTCAACCAGAAAATTTCATTCTTGCGGAAAAAAATTTCCTCAGGCATGGGATACTTAGAAAATTACAAGGAACAAACCATGTCATTGCGCAACATTGCTATCATTGCACACGTCGATCACGGCAAAACGACCCTCGTGGATCAGATGCTGAAACAGTCGGGCACCTTCCGCGACAACGAAGCCGTCGATGAACGCGCCATGGACAGCAACGATTTGGAACGGGAACGGGGCATCACCATCCTGGCCAAATGTACATCTGTCGAGTGGCCCCAAGGTGATGACATGGTGCGCATCAATATCATTGACACCCCAGGCCACGCCGATTTTGGCGGCGAGGTCGAGCGGGTCTTGGGCCTGGTGGATGGCTGCTTGCTGTTGGTAGATGTGGCCGAAGGCGTCATGCCGCAAACCAAATTCGTGCTGGGCAAGGCCCTGAAGCTGGGCTTGAAACCGATTGTGGTGCTGAACAAGGCGGATCGCGAAGGCGTCAATCCCGACACCGCGCTCGATGCCACCTTTGATCTCTTCGCCTCTTTGGGGGCGGATGATGATCAGTTGGACTTCCCCGTGCTCTATGCCTCGGGCCGGGATGGCTGGGCGGTTGAAAATCTGGGCGATGCGCGCACCGACCTGAAACCTCTGTTTGAGCGTATCGTGGCCCATACCCCCGAGCCCCCCTGCGTGGACAAAAAGGACGAGGCCCCCACGATGCTGGTCAGTATTCTCGATTCCGATCCTTATTTGGGGCGTCTGTTGACGGGCCGGGTGGAAAGTGGCCGCATCACCCCCACCATGGCCATCAAGGCTCTGGATCGAGATGGCAAAGAGATCGAGCGGGGTCGGATCGCCAAGATCCTCGCCTTCCGCGGCCTGAAACGCGTACCCGTTGAGGAAGCCGTTGCCGGTGATATCATTTCCATCGCCGGTTTGGCGGAGGCCACGGTCTCTCATACTATCGGCGATCCAAACCTCCAGGCCGCCATCCCTGCCCCGCCCATTGACCCGCCGACCTTGTCGATTTTGGTGGGCATCAACAACAGTCCAATGGCCGGGCGCGAAGGTGACAAGGTGCAAAGCCGGGTCATTCGCGACCGTTTGATGCGTTGGGCTGAAATTGATGTGGCTGTGACCGTTGAAGACGCGGAAAGTGCGGAGTCCTTTGTGGTCTCGGGCCGTGGGGAGTTGCAGCTCGGGGTGATGATGGAAACCTTACGCCGCGAAGGCTTTGAGCTTTCGTTGTCTCGGCCCCAAGTCATCATTCGCGAAATCGATGGCGAACGCCAAGAGCCGTTTGAAGATGTCACCATTGATGTGGACGAGGAATTTTCAGGTGTGGTCATTGAAACCCTGACGGCGCGCAAAGCGGACCTGAAGGAAATGGCGGGCACTGGCCAAGCCAAAACCCGTTTGCTGTTCTCCGCCCCATCGCGTTCTTTGATCGGCTACCATGGCCAATTCCTGACCGACACACGAGGCACAGGTGTGATGAACCGCATGTTCTCGCACTATGGTCCCTATCGTGGTCCTATCGCTGGGCGGCGCAATGGGGTGTTGGTCTCGAATACCGATGGCACCTCGACGACCTATGCCCTGGTCGCCCTCGAAGACCGTGGACAGCTGTTCATCGAACCGGGCGAGACCGTTTACCAGGGCATGATCATTGGCGAAAACAGCCGCGAAGACGATCTGGATGTGAACCCGGTGCGCGAGAAAAAGCTGACCAATGTGCGGGCTTCGGGCAAGGACGAAACTGTGCGCCTGACCCCCAAGCGCCGCATGAGCTTAGAAGACGCCATGGCCTATATTGGCGATGATGAGCTGGTGGAGGTCACGCCCAAAGCCATTCGCCTGCGCAAGGTTGAGCTCAATCCCAGCTTCCGCAAGAAACGTGACAAAATAGGCGTTTAAGAAAAAAGTCAGGGCAAGGGCCGATCGTCATCGTCCATCAAAATGCGGTGGGCGGCCCCGTCCAGATCATCATATTGACCTGATTTCAAAGACCAAAAAAACGCGCCCAGACCCAGCGCGCCCAGGCCCAAAGCCACGGGAATCAAAATGGCGAGTATATCCATATGGCAAATTAACACCCCACATGGTGCTGTGCCAGGCGACCACTTGACGCAGTTCAACTTGACGCCCGCTGTGGCATCGTTAGTCTGATATCGCGTAGGACACGCTGGGAGCACACCATGAAACATTTGACCAAACATATACTGGGGGCTTTTTTGGCCATCAGCTTGGTGTTGTTTTTGGCCATTGGCGTTTTCACAACCAGCGTTTCCCCTACTGCTGGGCTTTTGGACATGCGATTCAGCGCCTGCGCGCTCGGCCAAGGATTGGGTGACAGCTGCGCCCGCAATGACATCAGTCTGAAGATTGGTGGTCTGACCCTGTTTTCTTGGCGTCCCTAGTCAGGAAAATGAGCCCGCACAAACCGGGTGGGATGAAAGTGCCGTACACCCTCCGATGACAAGGGCTGGGGGCGGCCGCTGATCTCAGCGACAATCTGTGCCGCCAATATGGGCGCAAAGGTTAACCCCCGAGAGCCCAAGCCCCCCAGCACATAGATCCCGTCTGCTAATGGCCCGCAGATCGGCAAGCGATGGCGCGTGGTGGCCCGCACACCCGCACGCCCCGTGTGCGGCTCCGAAAGCTCGGAGGCCAACGCGGGCAAGGCCTCCGCCAAGGTGTGTTGGTTATGCGTGTGGCCCTGGGGCGTGACGGCCACGGTCTTAAATTCCGCCTCGTGGGTGGCCCCAAACACAACATCCGTGCCCAGCGGTACCACATAGCCCCCCCAACTCAGCGCCACCGGCAAGGGGTGATCGGGCCGCGCCACACTGACCTGACCCATGCTGGGCATGATCTCAAGGTCCGTCAACTTGCCCAAATCCACCCCATTGGCTAGGCAGATGACGTCAAAGGGGCCGTGGGTTTCGGTGGCTGTGGCCACCTGCCAATGTGTCCCCGCTCGCTGCCAGCCCGTCACCTGCGCCTTCACACGGGGCACATCGCGCAACAGCAACGCAATGGCCTGAACTGGTTTCAAATGCAGACACTCCGGCAGCCAAAGGGCGGACATCGCAATTGGGGTTTGCGCCCGCGCCGAGGCCTCCTGTGCAGTCAAGACCGATATTTCCCCATCCGCATATCGCCAGTGTTGCAAAAGACCGTGAAAACGGTCCCCATCTTTATCCGAGCGCGCCAGCTTCAAAAGCCCGCGCCCCGATATGGCCTGGGGGCAATGGCGATTGTAAAAGCCCGTCGCATACCGCCATGCCTGGGCATAGCTTTGCGGCAAGGCCCCATCCCCGCGATCCAGACGAGGACTGACCAATCCCACGGGGTTGCCACTGGCCCCACTGGCGGGGGTGTCGGCCTCGAACACCGTTACGTTATGTCCCGCCCCGTGCAGTTGGGCCGCGAGACAAGCGCCGGCTATGCCCGCCCCCACAACGGCCACTGATTTTGCCCCAGCGGGCCGGGACGCCAAAGGCCCTGGCCAGCGAGCCTCGAGACGTTCTCGTTTGCGACCAAAGCCTGGAACCTTGGTAACCGTAAATCCTGCGGCCGCCAAGCCTCGGCGCACCGCGCCCGCAACCGTAAAGGTGCCCACCGGCGCGCCGGGCGCAGACAGCCGGGCCATCTCTTTGTAGATGTCCTCCCGCCAGGCCTCCGGCCCTTTTTGCGGAGCAAAGCCATCCAGAAACCAAGCGTCCACCGCTCCTGTCAAAAATGTCAGACCTGGCACCACATCCTGGTGGAGCACATCAAGGCTGAACCCCTCCTCAGGCCAAGCCAGATGGTGGCGACCATCCGCCTGCGGGGGCCATTGCGCCAAAAGCTGCTGTGACAGCGTTTCGATTTCGGGATCCAGAGTGTAAAAATCGGCATGGGCCCGCGCGGCGTCATTGCGTGCCATGGGATAGGCTTCAAAACTGGTGACGTGCAGACGGTGCCCGGCGGGGCGATGCGCGCGCCACATGTGCCACAAGGCCAAAATGTTCAGCCCCGTGCCAAAGCCAACCTCGACGACATGCGTCAAGGCTTGGTTCGCAAACGCTTCGGGGAAATCGCATGCCCGCAGGAACACATCTCGGGCTTCGGCCAAGCCCCCTTCGGCAGAATAATAGACATCCCCCGTTTGCCGAGAGATCGGTCCAGAACGGGTCCAGATCAGGTCCGCTTTTCCCAACATCTCAAAACCTCATGCTGTCGTGAGCACCCAGCATAAAAAAAAGGGGCCGCCGCAGCAGCCCCTTTTCCAAAATTACTAAGCGCTTAGTGAGCGGCTTCGTCTTTTTTGTCGCCGTCCATGGCTTCCTTAGCGTCTTCCATGGCGCCTTCGGTGGCAGCAGCAGCATCATCAGCAGCATCCGACACAGCGTTGGCAGCATCTTCGGCGGCATCAGCCACAGACGCGGCAGCCGCATCAGCAGCAGCAGCGGCATCTTCGGTCATGGTCTCAGCACCAGCACCGGCTTCGGCTTCGTCGGCGGTTTGGGCAGCTTGGCCACAGGCGGTCAGAGCCAGGGCCATAGCGGCGCCACCGGCGAACAGAACTTTACGCAGAGCTTCAGTCATTTTCGTTTCCTTTGTGCACTTGTATTTGGAACTTGCATCCAGATTGCGCGCTTACGCACGCGCAGCCTCCGCCATTAGCGCGTTATCATATGAAACGCAAGCGTTTCTCTGTTGCACAAAGCCCACAGCAGACAATTGTTTTTTCTTGAAATTTAGCGGACCTGAGCCGACAAAAGCCGTGTTTTATCCAGCATCTGGCGGGATCGCGGTCAAAACAGCCTCGAGATCAGCAAAGCTGGGCTGCATGGGCGAGGGCACATTGCCGCGACCGATTTCCACAGAAATCTGCGCCGCGTTACCATGAAGATGTGCCACCAAGACAGATTGGATAATTTGGTAAAAGGCAGCCTCTTCTTCGACAATGCCCTTCAGGCGTGACGCCATGGGCCCGACCAAGCCGTACGCCAAGAACACGCCCAAAAAGGTCCCCACCAGGGCCGAGCCGATCAATTTCCCCAAGTACTCGGGCGGCTCGGAAATCGCGCCCATGGTTTTGATCACCCCCAACACGGCGGCCACAATCCCAAGCGCCGGCAAAGCATCCGCCATGTTTTGCAGCGTGTGCGCCGGAGCATCGGCCTCGTGATGGTGCTTTTCCAACTGTTTTTCCATGGCGTCTTCGACCTGGTGTGGGTCTTCGAGGTTCATGGTCATCATCCGCAAGGTGTCACAGATGAAATCCACCGCGAAATGGTCTTTGACGATTTTGGGATAGCGCGTAAAAATCGCGCTTTCTGTTGGATTTTCGATGTGGCTTTCAAGGGCAATCACACCCTTGGATTTCATCGTCTTGGTCAGCAAAAACAGCAGTGACAGCAGGTCTTGATAGTCCTGGGCTTTCCACTTGGGACCGGCAAAGATCTTGCCCAAACCGGCCATGGTCCCTTTGATCACCACCACACTGTTACCGGTCAACAAGGCCGCAATGGCCGCGCCGCCGATCATCATCATCTCAAACGGCAAGGCCTGGATGATCACATCCATGTGTCCACCGGCCAGCAGGTACCCGCCGAACACCATGGCAAACAAGGTTATGATGCCGATAATTTGAAACATGTGGGGCCACCAACCCTATGGTTTTTTCTTTTGCTTAGGCAGCATCATGCCCCATAAGCATTAACCATGGGTTTTCAGAACAAAAAAAGAGGTCATCAAGAGGTTAAATACCAAGAAAAGAGAAAAGAAACCGAACGCCAACCTCGCTTTTACAGATCATAAATTCGTGAAATCCTAACTATGAAATCTAGCGGATATGAGGGGTCAGAAAGTCTTGGACATTCTGCCAAAACCGTGCACGCACATCATCGGTTTCATGCAACAGCTCGTGACGCGCGCCATCAAACGCAACAAACTTGGCGTGGAATATACGTGCACACGCGGCTTCGGCCATATCGGCACGGACCAAGGCATCCGGACGCGCCGACTGCACCAATATTGGGGCTGAGATCGCCTCAAAGGCTGCCGGTGCCCAAATATGCTTGAGAAGTCTATAAGATTGCGACAACCACCCCACTGTGACCCCGCCGAGCTGTAAGGCCGGCTCGGCACGCATATAGGCTTGTGAACGTTGAAAGCGCGCTTCGTCATGAGTTAGCGTGGTCTTGGCAAAAACTTCCACCAACGGGTCCGTGGCTCGTCCGGGAACATAAGCTGTGCCGAGGCGCATCCTCATCATCACACTCACGATAGCTTGCGCGGCTTGAGATGATATAGCGCCCGTATTGATGCCCAGCATCGGCGAAGACAACACCGCCGCCTTTACATCCAACATCCCCGTTTGCAAGGCCCGCACCGCCAAGGCCCCGCCCATACTGTGAGCCAACACCCACAGCGGACGACCACAGACAGACACCGAGGCCGTCAAAACACGGCGCAGATCTTTAAGTGCGGCCTCATAGCTGTCGATGTGCCCCTTCATAGGGTCGTCCAGCAAGCGGCCCGAACGCCCCTGTCCACGCCAATCCAGCGTCAGAACCCCATAACCAAAACCTTGTAGGTCACAGATGGTCTCGAAGTGCTTTTCGATAAAATCCGCCCGTCCCGACAACAACAGGACCACGCCTTTGGCAGGGATGTCAGACAACGGCGGGGCATAAGCCCAGCGGATGGGCACATCCGCCTCACCCGCCAGCCAATGGGCCGTGATCCCTTGGGGCGTTGGCGCCCCGGGCAGAAAGGTCAAGGGCGCAGCGGGCCCCACCTCGGGTTTCATTCTGGATTTGCCCGGTACCGCCTAAGCGCGCGCCTTGGCCAATAACGGCTGAAGTTTCATGGCCAGGCCCATATCACCGGCCACCTTCAATTTGCCTGACATAAAGGCCATGGTGGGGTCCATCTGGCCGCTGACAATGGCTTTGAAATCCGACATGCTGACGGTGATGGTGCAATCGGCGTCCTTGTCTTCATTGGTCACCGTGTTGGGCACTCCCGTACCGTCCACATAGACAACGCCAGTGTCCGGAAAAACAAATTTCAGGGTTTTGCCGATGCCGGCATCGTCACCGACGGCCTCGCGCATGCGGCCCGTAATCATTTCAAGATCGTCTGACATGGTGGTCTCCTGTGGTGTGATTATCCGTCTGTTGAAGGCTTGCGAAACAGCAGGGTCATGCGATCGCTCTCGCCCATGACATCATAGGGCGCGTGATTAAACTCAGGGTTTGGGGCCTCGCCAGGGGCTGATGATCGCCGCACCGGCGGCAGGGTCCAGACTCCAAAGGGGTGGTCCTTGGTGTCTGCCGGATTGGCATTGATCTCGGAACTGTCAACAAGCTCAAAGCCCGCCTCCTTGGCCAGGCGCATGACATAAGCCTCGCGCACATACCCATTACGCGCTAAAGGGTCAGCCGGCTTATCGGCGTTGGCGCGATGCTCAACGATGCCAAAATGCCCGCCCGGCTTAAGCGCGGCATAGACATCCGCAAACACCTTTTCCGCATATCCCGCATTGAGCCAGTTGTGGATGTTGCGAAAGGTCATGGCCAGATCGACGCTGTTTTCAGGCGCCAAAGCCTTGCTGTCGGGGCCCAGGGCCACCAGCGTGATATCGCCATAACGCACGGGACCTTGGACGAAACTCTGCTGATACTCAGTCAGGCTATCGCGCACAAAGGCATTGGTTTCCGCCATTTTGGGGTCAAAGTGGGCGGCAATCAGCTGCCCTTTGCCACGTGCCAAGTAGGGGGCCAGGATTTGGCTGTACCAGCCGCCGCCGGGCCACAGCTCCAGGACGGTCATATCCGGCTGTAGCCCAAAAAACTGCAAGGTCTCTTTGGGGTGACGCCATTGGTCGCGGCCAGCATCTTGGCTGCGCCACTTGCCATCTATGGCCCAGTCCAACAGGGCCTCAGGCGTGGCCACAGGCTGATTGAGTTCTGAGTCAGAAGTTGGGGGCGCAGGCTCGCACGCCGCCAAGGTCAAACTGATGGCAAGACCAGCACAGGCGGTTAATCGTGCACAAGAAAACATCTTTGACATATACCAGGGCTAAGCGGCAGAGTGTGGCTTGTCAATTGGCTTTGCCCACCATGACGGACTTTACATCTGGTTCAGGGTCAGACCCTTTAAGCGGTCGGATAAAACATCGTCCATCAACACTTGGTTCATATTGGCACCCGTAACATTGGCCCCACGCAGGTCTGCCTGGCTGAACACGGCTTGGCTGAGATTGGCACCGCTAAAGTCCGCATCCCGCAGGCAGGTTTCGCTGAGGTCTGAGGGCAAAATCCGATCCCCATTCAGCAACAACGGCGAAACATCGGCACCGCGTAAATCCGCGCCTTGCAGGCGCGCACCACGCAAGCGAATGCCTCGTAAATCTGCGCGTTTCAAATTGGCCATACGCAAATCTGCATAGTCCATTTGTGCGCCCTGCAATTGAGCGCCTTCTAAATTCATACCGTACAAAATGGCGCGCCGTGCCTGCAGGTCCGACAAACTGTACGACATCATGGATTGCAGCCGCCGCAAATCAGCCCCATCAAAGCGCGCAGCACCACCCTCGGCCCCTTGGGTTTCCAACCATTTTTCATGAGCAGCCACCATGGCTTCAAGCTCTGAGATCTTAAAAGCGGGCCCTTGGGGTTCATCGGTCAAAGCCCCGGCAAGATCGGCGCCCTCTTGATTGCACTGCTGCAGGCGTGCGCCCACCAGCACGACATCGCGCAAATTGGCCTCTTTCATATTGGCGCCCGATACATCAGCGTTTTCTAAATTGGCGCCGCAGAAGTTGGCTCCTTGTAAGTTGGCCCGTACCAGGCGCGCCCCCCGCAGTATGGCATCACGAAAATCCGCCTGTCCGGCTTTCAAGCCTTGCAGGCGTGAACGTTCAAGATTTGCCCCCTGGAAAATGGCGCCTTCGGCTTCGCTCGCGCGCGCCTGATGGTGCAACACCCGGAAGCCGTGCTCGGGGTCACGCTCGGCCACCACCCCTTCGCGCATGTCGCTCTCGAAAAGGTCAGCGTTGGTCATGTTGGCCCCGCGCAAAATCACGCCACGCATGTCAGCCCGTCGCAGCCCCGCCCCTTGCAGCTGGGCCCGCGTCATGTCTGCCCCATAGAAAATGGCACTGTCGAGCTTGGCCCCTTGTAAATTGGTTTCAAACAGCACGCTGGCGGTAAAATTGGCGTCTTGGAGGTTCCGGCCCGAGAGATCCAGGCCCGAGAGATCCACATAAGACAAATCCGCGCGCTCGCCGCCCTTCCGTCCCGACCACAACCGTTCATGTTTGGCACAAATGATGTCCACTTCCGTTTGGCTGATGTCTCGGCATTGGATCAGGTCAACGGGCTTTTGCTGAGCATTGTTCATAAGGGTCTCTGCGGCTTAAAAAAACACCTAAAGACCACAATACAAGAGGGCCTTTAAGGAACCGCTAAAATTCAGCTCGACATCAACCCATGGTTGCGCGCCTAAATGGCTTCCGGACTGCCCGGTTTGACCCACAAGCAGGTCTCGGGGCCCTGGGCGTATCGTTGTATCGCCTGCTCAGCGGTTTCTCCAGCCCGCAGGACAAACGGCGCATCACACCCTTGCCCATCCAGGCTTTCCACCACCAGAGGCTGCCCTGTGCGCAGTTTATGAAAAAATCCGGCCATGACCTCGGCGGCCTCATCAGCCATCACGCCCACCGTGGTGGCAATGCCTGCGGCCTGAAGTCGCACCAGACTTTGGCCAGCGGTGCGCGGATCGGGATCTGGGGTCGCCACCACCACCCGCGCGGGCTTGGCTGCCAAGATGGCCTCGACACACGGCGGCGTTTGGCCGTGATGGGCACAGGGCTCGAGGGTCACATAAACCGTGCTGCCTTGAGCTTGGGCACCGGCTTGGCGCAGGGCTTGGGGTTCCGCATGGGGGCGGCCGCCATCACCGGTAGCCCCTTGGCCTACCACCTGCCCCGCCTTGACGATCACACAGCCAACGGCCGGATTGGGAGCGGTGCGGCCCTGTTGGGCGCGGGCCAACGCCAAAGCCTGCCCCATAAAGCGGCGATCATCGGGGCTGTCGATCACGCAAATTCCGGCAGTGGCTGGGCCCGTTCCGCATCAAGATAGCGCGCGGCTTTCGGCGTGCCCTGGGCATCCAAGTTCAGCAACATGGGGTTACCAGTGGGGATTTCCAGCTTGACGATCTCCTCGTTCGAGATGCCCATCAGATGCTTCACCAAAGCCCGCAAGCTGTTGCCATGGGCGGCGACCAGAACGGTTTTTCCCGCCTGGACATGGGGGAAAATCTCCTGCTGCCAATAGGGCACCACGCGATCCAATGTGGTCTTCAACGATTCTGTCGCCGGCAAGGCTTCGGCGGGCAAATGTGCGTACCGCCGGTCTTTGCAGGGGTTGACCGGGTTGTCCGCTGCCAAAGGGGGCGGGGGGGTGTCATAGGACCGCCGCCAGATTTTCAACTGCGCCTCGCCATGTTCGGCGGCAACCTCGGTTTTGTTCAAGCCGGTCAAAGCGCCGTAATGGCGCTCGTTTAGGCGCCAATCCAGGGTTTGCGGCACATACACCTGGTTCAATTCCTCAAGGGACAACCACAGGGTCCGCACGGCACGGGTCAGCACGCTGCCAAAGGCCTGATCGATCTCAAGACCCGCCTGTTTCATCAGCTGCCCCGCTTTGCGGGCTTGGGCCTCGCCGTCCGCAGTCAGGTTCACATCCACCCAACCCGTAAAACGATTTTCCAAATTCCATTGGCTTTGGCCATGACGGATAAGAATAAGCTGAGCCATGGGCTCCTCCTGTGCTGTAAGATGCCAAAGGCATAAGAACTTATGTCAAAAATGGCAAGACGGCTCGCACGATTGGCGATAGAGACTGCCGATAGGGTTGAACTGGCTTTTCTTGGCATCACAACTGCGCTAAAGACCGCCTATGCCCGATCGGATCTTTTACCCCTTGATGTTTGTGCTCAGCCTGTTGGTGGTGCTGGCGGCCCTGGTATGGCCTGTGGGCATCGGAGCTGAAAACCCGCCCGAGATCCAACGCGTTTTGCACATGATCGGATTGGACTCATGACGAGTTTAGCCGCCGGCAAACGCGCCCTTGAAACTGAATTGGCGGGGCTGCGCGCCCTGATCGATCATCTGGACACCGCCTTTGCGCAAGCCGTTGACCTGATGGCCAAAGCGCCCGGGCGTGTGATCGTAACCGGCATTGGTAAGTCGGGGCATGTGGGCAAGAAAATTGCCGCCACATTGGCCTCGACGGGCACACCGGCACAGTTCGTACACGCCGCCGAAGCCAGCCACGGCGATATGGGTATGATCAGCCCCGATGACGTGATTTTGGCCTTGTCTAAATCTGGAGAAAGCCAAGAACTGTCCGATGTTCTGGCCTATGCCACCCGGTTCAAAATCCCTTTGGTGGCCATCACGGCGGATGCGGGCTCAAGTCTGGGCCAGGCCGCCACGGTCTGCTTGGTATTGCCCAAAGTGCCCGAAGCCACCGAGGTTGTGGCCGCGCCCACCACCTCGACGACCCTGACCATGGCGCTGGGGGATGCTTTGGCGGTGGCGCTGCTTGAGCACAAAGGCTTCACCGCTCAGGATTTCCGCACCTTCCATCCGGGCGGCAAACTGGGCGCACAACTGAAAACCTTGGGCGATGTGATGCACACTGGCGACGACCTGCCCTTGGTCACCCCCGAAACCCCGATGACCGAGGCCGCCGTGGTGATGACGGAAAAACGCCTGGGCTGTGTGGGTGTTGTCGACGGTCAGCGCCTGGTGGGCATCATCACGGACGGAGATTTGCGGCGTCATATTCGAACACTCGGCACCGCTACCGCCCAAAACCTGATGTCCGCCCAGCCAAAAACGCTCACCGCCAACACCCTGGCCGCTGAAGCCTTGGCGCTGATGAACACCCAGGGCATCACCCAGGTCTTTGTCACCGATGCCCACGGTGCCCCCCAGGGCATTGTGCATCTGCATGACCTGTTGCGCATCGGCTTGGTTTAAGTCAAAAGGGTGTCAAAATCCGTTCCCCAGCCGTGAAGGACATCGCCATGACCACACCCCGCAGCGATTTGAAACCCAACACCTATGAATATGAAATGGAAGCCCTGGTGAAGCCCACAGGCTTCAGGGAATATGACGCCCGCTGGCTGTTTGGCGAAGAGTTGAACCCCCTGGGTGCACAAGCGCTGGGCCTGGGGCTGGCGCATTATATCCATGAAATTGGCGTCAAGCCCCGCATCGTGGTGGGGCATGATTACCGTTCCTATTCCCAGGCTATCAAACAGGCTGTGATCATTGGTCTGATGCAAGGCGGCTGCGAGGTCTTGGACATCGGCCTGTCGCTTTCGCCCATGGCCTATTTCGCGCAATTCGATCTGGATGCGCCCTGCGTGGCCATGGTCACCGCCAGCCACAATGAAAACGGCTGGACCGGCGTGAAAATGGGAGCCAACGCGCCCCTGACCTTTGGGCCCGATGAAATGGGCCGCCTGAAAGAGATCGTATTGAACGCCGAAGCCAAGCCCCGCGACGGTGGCCGGTATGAGCGCGTTGCCGGTGTGCGCGAACGCTACATCGCCGATGTCGCCAAACGTGTGCAGCTCAGCCGCCCCATCAAGGTGGTGGCCGCTTGCGGCAACGGCACGCCGGGGGCGTTTGCCGCCGAAGCCCTGCGCGCCATGGGAGCGGACGTCATCGAGATGGACTGCGCGCTTGATCACAGCTTTCCCCGCTACAACCCCAACCCCGAAGACCTGGAAATGCTGCACGAAATGGCCAAAGTGGTGCGCGAGCATGGCGCGGATCTGGCCGTTGGTTTTGACGGTGATGGCGATCGCTGCGGCGTGGTGGATGACACCGGCGAGGAAATTTTCGCCGATAAAATCGGTTTGATGCTGGCGCGTGATTTGGCCCAACAGCACGATGGCGCCACCTTTGTGGTGGATGTGAAATCCACGGGCCTGTTTATGACCGACAGCGTTCTGAAAGATCATAATGTCACGGTCGATTACTGGAAAACCGGCCACAGCTATATCAAGCGCCGCGTCAAGGAGCTGGGCGCACTTGCTGGGTTTGAAAAATCCGGTCACTTCTTTTTCAACGAACCCTATGGCCGCGGGTACGATGACGGCCTGGTGGCCGCCGCCGCCATTTTGGGTCTGTTGGATCGCAATCCGGATCAAAAACTCTCTGAGCTGAAATCCGCCCTGCCCGTGGCCTATACCTCACCCACCATGTCGCCCAAATGCGCCGACGAGCGCAAATACGAGGTCGTGAACGAGATCACCGATGCCTATAAGGTTATGCTGGACAAAGGCGAGACCATTTTGGGGCGCAAGATCGCGGATGTGAACACCGTCAATGGGGTGCGTGTCACGCTTGAGGATGGAGCCTGGGTTCTGGTGCGGCCATCATCCAATAAGCCCGTGTTGGTGGTGGTGGTGGAAAGCCCCAACTCGGCTGATGACATGACCAAATTGTTCCGCGAGGAAATGAAACCGCGCCTGGGTCAATTCAGCGAAATCGGGGCCTTCGACCAAGAGATTTAGATACTAAGTGATTTTGGGCACTTATCCCCCACCACTATGGCCCCGGTCATACTGTGCGTATGAACACACCGGACACCGACCCAGAAATCTTATATGAACAAGCGCGCCTGCTGCGGGCCATGACCACAAGCCTGGAAGCGGGCGACCCCATCGCCTACCGCCGCGCCCAAGAGCGCTTTGCCCACCTAACGTGGCTGCGGGAGATGAAGGCGAACCGCCGTGGTGAAACACTCGAACACCATACACCCCCCCGATATATCTGGAGAACAGTGGGCGATAACCGCGTTCGTAATCGACATGCAGATAATGATGGCAAAGTGTTTGCTTGGTCAAGGCCGCCGGCAACTGGACATCCAGGTGACGATCACAACTGCCGATGTTGGGCCGAGCCTTACTTGGGTGATGATCCTGTTTTTGCCAGGCAGACGTTGATCACCGCCATCAATGATGGACCTAAACGGACGAATACTGAGCTCATAATGAAATACTATTTTGGGCCGAGCAACGACGTGACCCTCTCACAAATTGGGTATTTGCGTGACATCATCAATGCTTACGATCGCAGTTTTGGTGCCTATCGCCGCGCCAATCAGCAAATCGTCGATAAAGCCAAAACCTCACCACTTGGGTATTTCATTTATGAGTTCGAAAACGTTTATGAGTTTGGTGGCGTTTGGGGCACCACCCTCTATTCCCTAGGCGGCTCCACGGTCAAAGGTACTTTCGAGGGTGAGTCTTCGTTTAATGGGAATGTCCTTGTGATCAAAGGAATTATAACATAAGATTTTTATGACCGGTTTGAAGATCCTCTCAGTTTCGTTGAATGGACGCAGCGCTTTTTGCGTATCAGTCGTGATGAAGCCGTTGAAAGAGTTGGCAACAGCGGTGATAAACATGGCATACCCTATGAAATCAAGGACACATGGCAAACTGAGTTTGAGGCCCATGTGCAGCCAGACCCAAGCTGGTATTCAGACTGAAAGTAGTGCTAGAGTATGGCCATGGCCATACAACATCCTCTCATGCAACGCATTTTCAAGATCTATGTGATTATTGCTACCATCGTCGGCACGATTACCCTGTCTTTGCCTGTGACGGGGCCTGTTGTCTATGGCATATACGTGATTGCTTATAATGGTATGGCACCTGCTCCACTCTCTATCATTCTACCTAATAAATTTGTGTATGACACTGACCATAACAAGGAACGCTTGCAATACGCTCTATTTGATAAGGATCCAACATTTGATAAACAGCCCCCAGTTGTAAACGGCGATGTCAGGGACATTATGCTGGCTGAAGATTATATATATGGCTATAGGCGAGAGTACTATTATTTCATCTGTCAGTATGGTCACGATTGCTCGGATACGCAGCATTTGAAACGGTCCGAGCTAGATACGCGCCTCGAGGCACTTGGCCTACCCCAGTACAATTGGCGTGATGCCAAATCCTATGATCAGCTGCTGCCTGCCTACGCAAAAACCTGGAAAGGCACGGGAGGCTAAATTATCCCCCACCATTTTGGCCTCGGTCATACTGTGCGTATGAACACACCGGACACCGACCCAGACATCTTGCACGAGCAAGCCCGCCTGCTGCGGACGATGACCACCAGCCTGGAGGCGGGCGACCCCATCGCCTATCACCGCGCCCAAGAGCGCTTTGCCCACCTAACGTGGCTGCGGGAGTTAAAAGCATATGATCCCGATAGCATCCCCGAAAGATATATCTGGCGGACACGTGGCGATGACAAAGTCAGCCCAGAACATGCCGCCAACAATGGTAAAATTTTCAAACGTGACAACCCACCACCCACAGGACATCCAGGTTGGCGCCCAAATTGTCGGTGCATTGCTGAGCCGATGCCTGACGAAGACAAACCCGAATTCGCAAAACAAACCTTGATCAGCAGCGTCAAGGATGGGCCAAAATGGTCTGATTTTGATTTGCTGGAACACTATTACAGCCAAAGCGGCAAGAGTTTGCGGTTATCAGAAATTGGCTATTTGCGTGATGTTATCCACCATTATGGAGAACGCCTTGGTACCTTTGCCCGCATCAATCAGCAAATTGTCGACGCTGCCAAGAATACGGAACTTGGTCGATTCAGCTATGATTTCAACAATACATACGACTTTTGGACACTATTTTCTGGTGGAAAGTTTTCATTAAATGTGTCCACAGTTAGTGGTGTGTTTATCGGCACTTCAAAAGTTGACAGCAAATATCTCGAGATAGATGGCACAATAACCTATTATTTTGATGATGAATTTACTGATGTATTGGATTTTGCTGATTGGGCGGAAATTCTATATGGCGTTGATAGAGACCGCGCTGAATCCATGGTGGATCGCATCGATGATTTCCTTGCTGTACCCTTCCGTATTTATGACCAATGGCAAACACAATATAAAGCAAAAACAATTGCTAATTAAGCACCTGATAAGATCAGAAAAAAGAAAATACCATAAATTGTGAGAAGCGCTAAAATTGCCAGCCAGCCAATAATCATAAGAAACGTACTGACCCTACGATAACTTGCTTTGATTTTTAGCATTCTATTTTTATGCCAGATTCGCCAGGCCAATTCGTAAATTGTTACATAGCCTAATGCAGGCCACCACCCCAAGAGCTTAAATATAATACCCCCAGCACCACCGGACGGCAAAACATCCCAACATGCCTCATTCTGCTGCACACCCCCATCAGGAAACTGGCTTTGGCACGCATAATAAGCATCCCAGGCGTGGCGAACATACGCCTCAATTGCCAGTATGGCAAACCCATACGTCAGCGCCCACGCCAGTAACAACCGCCCTGCCAATACGCGCCAATCTGTTGTGGGCTTGCCCAAAAACACCAATACGGGGGCGGTTACAAACATCAAGGGCAGCCAAATGTTCACAGGCACGTGGGTCAGCGGTTCAAGCAGCCGGTAGAGAGTTTGGATAACATCCATGCCCAACCCTAGTGTGTATCAGATTTATCGTCCACGATCTTGATGGGCTGATGTGCCGCGAAATCGGGGCGTTTGACCAAGAGATATAGATACTAAGTGATTTAGGAGCACTTATCCCCCACCATTTTGGCCTCGGTCATACTGTGCGTATGAACACACCGGACACCGACCCAGACATCTTGCACGAGCAAGCCCGCCTGCTGCGGACGATGACCACCAGCCTGGAGGCGGGCGACCCCATCGCCTATCACCGCGCCCAAGAGCGCTTTGCCCACCTAACGTGGCTGCGGGAGATGAAGGCGGGGCGCCGTGGTGAAACGCTGGAGAACCACACAACCCCCCGATATACCTGGAGAACTGTGGGCGATAACCGCGTTCGTAATCGGCACGCAGAAAATGACGGCAAAGTGTTTGCTTGGGATAATCCGCCACCCACTGGACACCCAGGCGACGATCACAACTGCCGATGCTGGGCCGAGCCTGTGCCCGATGAAATTAAACCCGAGTATGCACGACTAGTACTGAAAGGGCACCCCTCTGATAACCCAAACAAATGGTGGGGACCGGAATTTATCAAGCATTTTTATACAGGGAATGGACAAAGTGTACGATTGTCTGAAATCGGACACTTCTTCTCATTTCTTATATTCTATTTATACAAAATTTCGAGGGGTCGGCATAATACCTCTGAGCGTATAGCGAGACAGATCATAGAGGTCGCGAGAAGCAGGAAATCTGGTGCCACGTCATACCACTTCGAGAACAGCTATTCCGAATTTGGCACTTATCATCCGTTCTTTGGCGGCGGCACGGCCAGTGGTGATTTTTCGGGTACCATAGAGCCTGACGGCGCATACATCAGAATCAATGGAAATATTATCTTTAACTATGGCGATTCCTTTACGGACGTACTGAATCTAAGGGAGATATGGAGCGGTGATTCTGATCCGATAGGAGCCAATTGGGGCGAGCGACTTATCAGTGATTTTGGGGGCACCTATTACGAAATATATGAACACTGGACGATGGATTTCAGTGCATACGTGCTTCTAGACCCAGCGGCAAGCAAGTATGAGTAGGGATAAATGGCGGACAAATCGCCAGCAGTGCATATGTCCCTATTGCGAATATTGTCCACAACCACACAGGCACAGAAATCACCACAACAAGCCAGCTGAACCACGTGCCTTTGTAAGCTTTGCCAAGAGATGCGATCTTTTTTCTATAGAGGTGATACCAGACCCGATCCCACAGCCCCACATAGGCAACAGCAAAGATCCAGGAGGCATATATATAGAAGATGTTCTTTGCACCCACGCCAAGCGGTGCCTTTTGCCCGCACAATTGCCAAAGGTCGCCGGGTATCTCGACCGAGAAGTCAATGCCCCACTTTGCAAAACAGGCATGATACTCTTGCCATTTAAGGTGTAACTGCGTCTGTAGCATCAGATTCAGCAGCACATAGCCGATAATAATCGCCAACAATAAGCGACCTATGCGCCACCACACTGAATGTTGTGGCTTTGCCGAAAATACCAAAATTGGCAACACCAACAAAAACAGCCACGGCCAAATGTTCACAGGCACGTGGGTCAGCGGTTCAAGCAGCCGGTAGAGAGTTTGGATAACATCCATCCCCAAACCTTAGCGACTGCCCCGCCATCCGTCCACGACTCTCCCCCTCATATCGTGCGGGGCAATATGTCCGAGAAAGGCTTTTCATCAGATCCAGATGCCGCTACAAGCGCCCTGAACACCAGCAAAGGGATACGCCATGCGCATTGCGATGATTGGAACGGGATATGTGGGCCTGGTCTCGGGCGTGTGCTTTTCTGATTTTGGCCACGATGTGGTGTGCATCGACAAAGATGAGCGCAAAATCACAGCCCTTAAGGGCGGCAAAATTCCCATTTACGAACCCGGCCTTGAGGCGCTGGTGGACAAAAACGTCCGCGAAGGCCGCCTGAGCTTCACCACCGATGCCGCCGAAGGCATTAAGGGGGCGGACGCCGTTTTTATTGCCGTCGGGACGCCATCGCGGCGTGGGGATGGGCATGCGGACCTCAGTTACGTATATGCCGCCGCCGAGGAAATTGGCCAGCTGATGGAGGGCTATACGGTGGTGGTGACCAAATCCACCGTGCCCGTCGGCACGGGTGATGAGATTGAAACCATCCTGCGCCGCGTGCGGCCCGATGGCGAGTTTGCTGTGGTCTCGAACCCAGAATTCCTGCGCGAAGGGGCGGCCATTGATGACTTCAAACGCCCGGACCGCGTTGTGGTCGGCACCGAGGATGAACGCGCCCAAGAGGTCATGCGCCAGCTGTATCGCCCACTGTATTTGAACGAGACCCCCATCGTCTTCACCAGCCGCCGCACCTCTGAACTGATCAAATATGCCGCCAATGCCTTTTTGGCTTTGAAAATCACCTATATCAACGAAATGGCCGACCTGTGCGAAGCCGTGGGCGCCAATGTGCAGCAGGTGGCCAAGGGCATCGGTCTGGATAACCGCATCGGGGGCAAGTTTCTGCACGCGGGGCCTGGGTATGGGGGGTCCTGCTTCCCCAAAGACACCCTAGCCCTGACCAAAACCGCTACAGATGCGGGCACGCCGCTGCGCATCATTGAAACTGTGGTGGATGTGAACGCCAACCGCAAAAAGGCCATGGCCGAAAAAATCATCACCGCCTGTGGTGGCGATGTCAGCGGCAAAACCATTGGCGTTCTGGGCCTGACCTTCAAGCCCAATACAGATGACATGCGCGATGC
This sequence comes from uncultured Caulobacteraceae bacterium, assembly GCA_937138625.1. GTDB lineage: Bacteria > Pseudomonadota > Alphaproteobacteria > Caulobacterales > Caulobacteraceae > CAKZPF01. Next base: position 477,504 of record CAKZPF010000004.1, read on the forward strand.
GCCCTCACTGGATATCATCCCGGCCCTGCAAGCCAAGGGCGCCACGATCCAAGCCTATGATCCCGAAGGCACCCACGAGGCACAGAAAATCCTTAAGGATATTGACTATAAATCAGGACCTTATGAGACTTTAGACAATGCTGATGCTTTGGTCATCATCACCGAATGGGATCAGTTCCGCGCATTGGACCTGGGGCGCATCAAACAAACCCTACGCACGCCCGTGCTGGTGGACCTGCGCAACATTTACCGGCCCGAAGAAGTCGCCGCCGCAGGGCTGCAGTACACCAGTGTCGGCCGCCCAGACTGAACCACACCGATTGGCAATGTGCAGAATTAAGAATGAGAGTTTTAGCGCCAGCTAAATCACGCTACGCAACATGCGCTTGCGCTCAACCGATGACGGGATGCGCATGGCCTCGCGATATTTGGCCACGGTGCGGCGGGCGATTTCAACGCCGGTTTCCCGCAGAATTTCCACAATGCGGTCATCCGACAGGACATCTTCTGGCCTGGCTTCGTCCTCGACCAATTGTTTGATCTTGTAGCGAATGGTCTCGGCGGAATAGGACTCACCGCCATCTGCCGACGCAATGGCCGTGGTGAAGAAATATTTGAACTCGAACACCCCGCGTGGTGTGGCCATATATTTGTTCGAGGTCACACGGCTGACCGTGCTTTCGTGCATGCCAATGACATCGGCAACGGTTTTCAAATTCAGCGGGCGCAACTTCTCGACGCCTTCGGTGAAAAAGGCATCTTGCTGTCGCACGATTTCTGACGCCACCTTCAAAATGGTGCGCGCGCGCTGATCCAGGCTCTTTACCAACCAATTGGCCGAGTTCAGACACTCAGACAAAAAGGCCTTATCGGTTTCAGACTTCGCCTTGCCGGAAATTTGCGCGTAATAACGCTGGTTGACCAAAACCTTGGGCAAAGTGTCGGTGTTCAACTCGACGTGCCAACCATGATTTTTGGTCTCGAGGATAAAGACATCCGGCGTAATGGGTGCCCCATCGCCCGCGGGGCCAAAGGCCAGACCAGGTTTTGGTGACAGGGCCCGTACCTCGGCGATCATCTCCAAGATGTCTTCTTCATTGACCTCACACGCCTTTTTTAAGGCGTTCAAGTCTCGGCGCGCCAACAGGTCCAAATTCTCGACCAAGGCTTGCATGGCCGGATCAAAACGGCCCTGCTCTTTCAACTGCAAACCCAGGCACTCGGGAATGTCGCGAGCGAAAACACCGGTGGGCTCGAAACCCTGACAGCGCGCCAACACGCCCTCGATCATGGCCATATCACAACCCAGTTTAAAGGCTAGCTCGGCCAAATCCCCGCGCAAATAACCCCAATCATCAACCAAATCAATCAAGGCCGCGGCAATCAAACGCTCGGCTGGCGTAAAGCCCACCTGGGTAACCTGTTCGCCAAGGTGTTCAGCCAAGGTCTTTTCCCGCTGGCGGTTGTCTTCAAACCCATCATCGGAATCGCCACCACGACCCGATCCCGCCTTGGACCAGTCCACGAGGCCACCACCACCACCCAACAGGCCGTTTTCCGCAGCGTCCCCGGGGCTGGCGTCACTGTACAAATCTTGCGCCGGCACATCCAAAGCCGACTCAGCAGTTGAGGAATGCTCGCCGTCCGCAATTTTCACATCTTCAAAATTTTCTTTGGCCTCGGGCGTGGGCGCATCATCATGGGCATCCACATCCAACAGCGGGTTTTTTGCCGCCTCGTCCGCCAAATATTCGCTGAGTTCCAGATTGGAAAGCTGCAACAGCTTGATGGCTTGTTGCAATTGGGGCGTGATGACCAGGGACTGGCCCTGGCGCATTTCCAGGCGCGTATTCAGTGCCATGTTCGCCCCCGTGCCATCTTACTGATACCGATCCCCCAGATAGGCTTTTCGAACCGTTTTGTTGGTGCGCACCTCTTGGGGTGTGCCCTCGAACAACACCTCCCCCGATGCAATGATGTAGGCTCTATCTACTATGTCTAAGGTTTCCCGAACGTTATGATCCGTGATCAAAACGCCAATCCCGCGCGCTTTCAGAAAGCCAATGACCTCGCGGATGTCATCAATCGCCATCGGGTCAATACCCGCAAACGGTTCATCCAACAGGATAAATGACGGATCCGTCGCCAAGGCGCGGGCGATTTCCACACGCCGCCGCTCACCGCCTGACAAAGCCACAGCGGGTGACGACGCCAGGTGTCCAATGCGCAACTCATCCAACAGGGCTTCGGTACGCTCCCAGGCTTCAAACTTGTGTTTGTTGACCATTTCGGCCACGGCATAGACATTGTCTCGCACGCTGAGGCCCCGAAAAATCGATGGCTCCTGCGGCAAATACGATAATCCCAGGCGCGCGCGCTGATACATGGGCAGGGCGGTAACATCCTCGCCATCCATCCATATGGTGCCATCATCCGTGCCAATCAGGCCTGTAATCATATAAAAACAGGTGGTTTTCCCCGCGCCATTAGGCCCCAGCAAGCCCATGACCTGGCCACGTTCCAACGACAAAGTCACACCATTGACGACTTGGCGACGCCCAAAAGACTTGCTCAGTCCCTCGGCCACCAGGCCGTGGCTCAGCGCCGTCTGACTGACAATGGTGTGTGCCATATCCATACCCTTCATTTTGCGAGCGTCCACTTAACGATCCCTAAAGCGGGACCAGTTTTCGCCAAGAAAAACACAATATTAACAGAGGGTTTCAAAAACAACCTCTGGCGATATTTTTTCTGATCTTAAGCTTTGATTGACTTATGGGTTTTCAGGTGCCCCCTGGGGGCCCGACTGCTGAGCTGACGCATCTTTGGGCGCATCGTCAGATTTGGGATAAAACACGCCGCGCACCCGCTCGGGTTTTTTGCTGGTGGCCGCATCGCCCTGTTGATCCGCACTTTCCAGCACAGATTTTCCCGTGGTCACTTCAACGATCAGCTTGTCCCCCTTCAAGACGTTCTGCCCCCGGGTCACCACCACATTGCCGGTCAGGATGATGACATCCTCAGCGGCCTGATAGGTGCCAAATTCGCCGCGAGCCACCTCTTCGGGCGTAATAAAAAAGACATTGCCCTCGGCCTTCAGTGTGCGAATCTCGCCCCAGCTTTCGCCGACATTGCCCGTGGCGGTATTGGTTTTGGTGAAAAACACCCGCATCCGATCAGAGCGCAGCGTGTTCACCCCCTGCTTGGCTTCCACATTCCCCGTCCACAGGGCGATACGGTCCTTATCAACGACCTCGAGCCGGTCCGCACTGATATCAATAGGCCCCTCTGATCGGCCGATTTGGGCCTGTGCCGGCGCCACAACCGCAGCCCCCAACAGCCCGGCCACAACCAAGCCCGGCAAACGCCGACGCCAATGTGTTCTTGTCTTCCCACCTGCAATCATGGGATCACTCCTGTGTGTTGATGCGGGCCTTCACATTGCCTGTAAACACCACGCGACTTCCATTTTCAATGATTTCAAAGCGATTGGCGCGGATCACGCCCATGGCCGTGCGTCCGGATATGGACTGGTTGCCCCGCACACGCCCCGTTTCCACGTTCATTTCGGCGGCTTGAGTCTCAAAGCGCGCGCCCGAACGCGTCTCGGCGACCACATCTTCTTGCAAATACAAAACCTGTTGCTGTTCGCGAAAAGTGCCTGTGTTGGCCACCACAGTCAGGGTGCGCTCGCCTTCGCCACGGCTCAGAACCGGGCTCTCGAGGTGGATGAGGCCATCTTGTTCCTGGTCACGAATGGCGGCGGCGGCCTCAACAGTATAGCTTTCGCCATCCGCATCCCGGCCAGCAAAGCGGGGATTGATCATCCTTGCGGCCGAGGCATCGGGGGCCGCTTGAATGATTGCCCGTTGCGTGGCCTGGTACACCATCCAGCCTGCCAAAACCAACAGCCCCACAATATAGGCCGGCAACATCAGCCGCATGGCGCGCACAAAGGTCGTGCGCTTGCGGGCTTTGCGCAGCAGCCGTTGGGTGACCTCGTGGGGCCTAGCAGATTGGGCGATGGTGTTCATGGAACCTCAGGTTTACACGGCGGATCATGAAACGGGGGTGAACCGGGGTCAATGGTTGCCTCTTGATAAACCCACGAATTTACCGGGGTGTGGAGTTCCCACACCACAAACGGCGCGAGTGGGCATGACTAGGTCGGCAGAAAAATGAAATTGAAAATATAGTCCGTCTTTCGGGCGGGCTGGCGGTGATGACGCACAAGATCCAAATCTGAAAACGGCCGCAACGCCCCACCCAGCATCACATAAGCCTGATAGCCATAGCCGCACACCTCGGCGATCAAATCCGGCAAGGGGCTATGGGTGTGGCGCTCCTCCAGTTCAATCAACAAATTGGGGCGATCGCGTCTTAGGGTCTGCTCCGCCCCCCGCAGCACCGCCATTTCAAAACCCTCGACATCGATCTTGATAAAACCCACCGGCCCCAGGTTTTGATCCGCCACCCAATCATCCAAGCGCCGCGTGGGCACAGTCACGGCCTTGTAATCCCCCGTGACCGTCACGGCACTCAGCGACCCCATTTGATTGGAATAGCCCCGCGCCGAGCGCGGCACCCGCAACTCGGCTTGGCCCGATTGATCACTCAGGGCCAGATTGTGCACCTGCACGGGCTTGCGTGCCCACCGCCGCAGGATTGCAAACATTTTCGGGTTGGGCTCGAAGGCATGCACAGCCTCGCAATGCCGGGCCAATTCATAACTGTATGTGCCTTTGTTGGCCCCAATATCCAGTGCGACCTTGTCCCGCGTCACCAAATGCTGCACCAGGTGCAGCTCAGCCTCGCCCCGCGTTTTCATTTTCTGATGCAAATAGCGAATATAAAGGCGCGGTGGCACCAACCAGGACTTGACCTTTTCCTCTATACGTTCTGGCGGCGTCCAGGTGGCATCCATAGTGAAAAGATCCGGGTCAACAGGGCTGAAGATGCGCGCAAACTAGCACAGATTTGCCCCCCGCCCCCAAGGAAAAAACGCACGACCTCTAAGGCCTGTTTTAGGAACCAAGCGCCCAAACCTCATCCCCCCTTGACGATCACCTTAAAATTTGAGATAGTAATAGTGCGCTTGACTGAGCCTCCAGGCTGTTATCAGAACTCTTCGGCGTATCTTCCCCCACAGATCATCTATATTCTGTTCGCCCGTTGCATGGCTGTTTCGCGTGGACACCTATCCCTTACTTTACCACTTTTTTCTTGTCTTTTGGCCTGGGGGGTTCGATACAGCCCTATGCTTGGTCAGGCGCACATATTTTTTGGTTTTTCTTTTATCCCTACTGACACCCCCGCTTCGGCGGGGGTTTATTTTATCCGGAAACATTCGGGAAATCTCAGGCGTTGCGCTCGCGTTGGCGCACAACTTTTTTCACCTTGTCCATGGCCCGACCACGCCGCAGCTTGGACAGATAATCAATAAACAGCTTGCCTTCCAGGTGATCCATCTCGTGTTGGATACACACGGCAAACAGGCCCACGGCCTCTTCCTCGTGTTGTTTGCCGTCCTCATCAAGATAGCGCACGGTCACTTGGGCTGGGCGGTCCACCTCGTCAAAATATTCGGGCACCGACAGGCAGCCCTCTTCATAGGTGAACATCTCATCGGACGCCGACAGGATTTCGGGGTTGATGAACACCCGCTTTTGCGGCTCTTCGCCGTTCCGCGCCAGATCCATCACAATAATGCGCAAGGGCACACCAATTTGCACGGCGGCCAGGCCAATGCCACGCTCGGCGTACATGCTATCGAACATATCCGCCACCAAAGTACGGGTTTCGTCCGTCACCTCGGCGACGGGTTTTGAAATTTCGCGCAAAATGGGATCGGGCGCAGTCAGGATCTTACGAACAGCCATACGCTATATATGGGCCATTAGGGGTAAATTTCAAGTTTATGACGTGCCAACAGCGCCCTATGGCTCTAGCTTACTCAGGGCCCGGGGCATGGTCTCAAGTGGATCTAAGGCCTTCAGCTCTTTGGCCTCGTGATCCACGCCCAGATCTTCGAATTTGCGCGCCTGTGGCAAGACACGGCGCTCCAGCGTGCCCACAAACTCGTTGTATTTGCGCATGGCCCCATCCAGCTGCTTGCCCATGCCCGCCACATCATCACCCATCTTGGCGATGCGCTTATAAAGCTCGCGCCCCAGATCCGCCACTTCGCGGGCGTTTTTGGCTTGATCCTCAAGACGCCAGCCATAAGCCACCGACTTCAACAGAGCAAACAGCGTGCTGGGCGTGACCAAAATCACCCGCGCGCCAAAGGCATCTTCATAAAGCTTGGAATCAGCCTCGAGGGCCGCGGCCATAAAGTTCTCGCCAGGCACAAACATGGCAACGATATCCGGCGTGAACTCAAGGGCGTCCATATAGCGCTTCGAGCTGAGATGTTTCATGTGCGTACGCATGTCGCCTGCGTGACGCTTCATGGCCAAGGCTTTAGCGGCCTCATCAGGAGCTTCGAGGGCGTCGAAATAGGCACTCAGCGGGGTTTTGGCATCGATGACAAACTTGCCACCGCCGGGCAGATTGACCACCACATCGGGCCGCTGTGCCCCGCCTTCGCCCTGCATATGGGCCTGAGTCTCATAGGCAATATGCTGGGTCATACCCACTTGGCCCAGTACAGTTTTCAAGCTTTCCTCGCCCCAGCGCCCGCGCACCTGGGACGAGCCGCGCAAAGCCTCGGTCAGCCGTGTGGTGCTGGTGTGTGTGGCCTCAAGTCCCGACTTCAAGGCGTTCAGATGTTCTTGCAAGGCGCCATAGGCCTTTTGGCGTTCGGCCTCGATGGCCCGGGTGTGGGTGTCAAACTGCGCCAAGGTTTCACGCATGGGCTTGACCAAGGCCTCAAGAGACTGGCTGTTTTTTTCGCCACTGGCTTTGAACTTTTCCTCGGCCTGGCGCAGGAAGGCTTGGCTTGCTTGTTCCAGCACCTTGGCAGAGGTGGCGGCAAACTGGGTCTCCATGGCGGCCTGGCCCTCTTCAAGATGCCGCACCCGTTCTTCGGCGCGGGTTCGGGCCTCGCGGGCTTCCAGAAGTGCTGCATCCAGTTCTTCGGCATTGCGCCGCAACCGCGCATGATCCCGCCACATGAACAGTGCCGCCACACCCAGCCCCGCCAAGGCCACCAGCAGAACCAAAATGACCAGAACATTGAAATCCCACGCCATGCCCTAGACCGCCTGCCGGGATTTCAGCGCAATGGCCAGGGTGCCATCGTCTAAGAACTCGAGGTCACCCCCCACCGGCGCGCCATAAGCCAGACGGGTGATGGTCGCGACACCCGCCGCCCGCAAGCGATCGCCCAGATAATGGGCGGTGGTTTGCCCCTCGACCGAGGCCGGCAAGGCCAAGATGACCTCCTCTACATCCGACACCCGTTGCAACAAGGGCTCGATGAACAATTTGTCCGGCCCAATGCCGTCCAAGGCCGACAAAAGCCCCCCCAGCACATGATAGCCGCCCTTGTGTGCGCCCGCACGTTCCAGGGCCCACAAATCCCCCATGTCACGCACCACACAAATGCGGCTGTGATCCCGGTTCGGGGCCGTACAAATCTGACACGGCGAGGTCTCGTCCAAAGCCCCACAGCGTTCGCATTTGCTGACCGTCGCGGCCACCTGATCCAGCGCCGTCATCAAAGGGTGCATCAGGCTGTCTTGGTTTTTCAGCAGATGCAAAACCGCCCGCCGCGCCGAACGGGGCCCCAGGCCCGGCAAACGCGATAGCAAGCGCACCAGATCCGTCATCGCCTGGGGTTGCGAAGTGGCGGATGACGATCCGGGTGCAGCACTGGGGGGACGATAACTCATAAGATGTTTACGCTATTTCATACCTGGCATAGGGAAGGGCAAGGGCCCCATGCCCGCGGTGGCCGCCTTCATTTCCTCGGCCACCTTTTCATCCACTTCGCGCTTGGCCTGGGCGTGGGCAGCCCGGATCAAATCCTCAAGCACCGGGGCATCATCAGGCGTCATCAGGCTGGGGTCTATGGACAGGCTTTCGATCTCGCCTTTGCCATTGACCACCACGCGCACCAAGCCGCCACCGGACGCGCCTTCGGCTGTGGCGGCGGCGGCCTTTTCCTGGGCTTCGGTGATGTTTTTTTGCAGGGTTTGGGCCTGTTTCAACAAGCCCCCAAGGTCTTTGATCATCTGTCTGTCTCCTCGTCGTCAATGCTGTGCCCATCGGCAGATGTGGGCGTGGTGTACACCGATAAAATCTTGGCCTCGGGGAAGGTGGCGAACACGGGCTTCAGGGCCGGATGAGCCCGCACCTGGGCCTCGGTGGTGGCCTTTTGGCGGGCACGTTCCTCGGCCAGGGTCTCGCCGCCTTCGGCCACTGTCGAGATCAACCAGGTCTCGCCGGTCCATTCTTGCAGGCGCTGACTCAGGCGTTGGGGCAAATCACTGGGGCCGCCCTCGGCCAAGGCGAATTCCATATGCCCCGGGCGAAAGGCCGCGAGCCGCACATAGGTTTCCACATCATGGCGCAGGCGGATGTCACGTTTTTGGCTGATCAGGTCAACGACATCCAGAAAACAGGTCACCGCCGGCGTGGTCTGCCCCTGGGGCGCGGCTGACGGCATCGCCACCGAGGCCCCGCCCCCGCCACCACCAGATGGCGGCGGTGTCGACGGCCCGCGTGGCGCAGGTGGTGTGGCACCGGCTTGCAACAGCTTCAGGGCCTCCTCCGGGCCCGGCAAGTCCACAGCATGGGCCAAGCGGATCAGCACCATTTCCACCGCGGATTTGGCATCCGGGCTCAGGCGCACTTCGTCATAGGCCTTGAGCAACATTTGCCACATTCGTGACAACAGCCCCGCCCCCAACACCGCGCCCAGTTCCGCCAAGCGGTCTTTTTCATCGGCCCCAGCCTGGACGGCATCGCGACCCAACATTTTCACCAAACCCATCGCATGGGTGTGATCCAGCAGATCCCGCATCACCGTCTGCGGATCGGCCCCATCCACATAAAGATCGGCAAAGGTCTGCAAGGCCTCAGCCACGCGACCGGCCATGACATGTTCCAGGATATCCAGCGTCCGCCCCCGATCCGCCAGGCCCAACATCTGCCGCACCTCGTCCAGGCTGACGGCGGCTTGCCCCTCGCCTTGCACCAAGGCCTGATCCAACAGAGACAAGGCATCGCGCACCGAACCCTCGGCGGCACGGGCAATCAGGGCCAAGCCATCCGCGTCCACCGTGATGCCTTCGGTTGTGCAAATCTTGCTCAGGTGGCTGACCAGTTGGTCAGGCGTCACCCGCTTCAGGTCAAAACGCTGGCACCGTGACAGGATGGTGATGGGGACTTTGCGAATTTCAGTGGTGGCAAAAATAAATTTGGCGTGCGGTGGTGGCTCCTCGAGGGTTTTCAGCAAGGCGTTGAAGGCCTTGTCCGAAAGCATATGCACCTCGTCGATGATGTAAACCTTATAGCGTGCCGAAACCGGCGCATAGCGCACGCCATCCAACAGCTCGCGCATATCCTCGACCTTGGTGCGCGAGGCCGCATCCATCTCGAGAACGTCCATGTGACGCCCGTCAATAATTTCCGCGCAATGGCGGCCGGGCGTGGCGAGATCCATGCTGGGGCTATCCACGCCGTCAGCTTCGTAATTAAAGGCCCGCGCCAGCAAGCGCGCCGTGGTGGTTTTACCCACCCCGCGCACGCCGGTCATCATAAAGGCATGGGCAATGCGCCCGCGCGCAAAGGCATTGGTCAGGGTTTTGACCATGGCCTCTTGCCCAATCAGATCAGCGAATGTTCGCGGGCGATATTTGCGCGCCAAAACCTGATAGGGCGTGTTGGGCAGCTCGTCTTCGGAAAACAGGGCGTCACTCATGACACGAAAATGCGGGAAGGCCGTCAGAATCACAAGCGGAAATTCAGAAAATCCGCATCCCCTTGGCAAATTGTCACCGGACGCGCACCCCCACAGACATCACCGCCCCACCCGTGAGGGCCACAGTCGTTAAGGATAAGGAGAAGGTGGGAGACTGGACAATGACCCAACACCAATCGTTACGGCTGCTTCCTTCCGGACCTGACCGGGTTGGCGACGGCCTTGTCCATCGCCAGCCTCCCGGCCCTTATATGCGGCTTAGAAACCGAAAAATCAAGCCACGGGCGCAGCCGATGCCAGTTGCGCCCGCACCGCTTCAAGGTCCGCGGGCGTGTCCACCGAAATGGGAGCCGCAGGCGCGATCCCGGCGTCAATGCGTAAACCCATTTCCATGGCGCGCAACTGCTCTAGGCGCTCGCGCTGCTCGAGGGGGGATGGTGGGGCGGCAACAAACTGATCCAAAGCCGCCCGTCGATAGCCATATATGCCCAAATGGTGCCAGATCGGCCCGTCGCCATACAAAGTCGAACGGGTGAAATAAAGCGCCCGGCCATGCTGTGCACCCGGCGCCAAGGCCAGAACCGCCTTGACCACGCTGTCGGTGGTGCGCTCGGTGGGATCCCCCTCGGGTGCCACGGCGGTGGCGATGTCGCAGGCGGGCTCGGTCTGCAAAACCTCAACCACCACCGAGACCACGGCCGGGTCCACAGCCGGCATGTCCCCTTGCAGGTTGATCACCAGATCATGCCGGCGCTGGGGGTCGATGCGGTCAGCAGCCGCCTTGACGCGATCGGTGCCCGAGGGCAGATCGGGATCCGTCAACACCGCCTGGCCGCCATGGGCGTGAACGGCGTCGACAATTTCCGCGTCTCCTGCCGCCACCCAAACCGGGCCTTGGTTTGCGGCTTCGGCCTGGCGCAGCACGCGCACGATCATCGGCACGCCGCCAATATCCGCGAGCGGCTTGCCCGGCAAGCGCTGCGCCGCCATGCGGGCGGGGATGATGATCAGGGGTGTGGTGGCGGTTGTCATCTGTGACCTCGTTTCAGCACTTATACAAAATTCCTGGAGCTGCGGCAAAAAAGGCGGTGGACAGACAGTGCCCTAGCGCGGCATAAGCACCCTTGGCAAGAGATAAGCCTCGGGTCGAATCATATGCCATGGTCACATTTGCAGATCAGGCACACCTTCAGGCCGGGGCATCATGGGCAAGGCGTCACAGCGCCGGGATGACAAACGACAAGGATCAAAACCATGAGCGATCTGAAGTTTAACAAGATTTTTGGGGCCGTGCTGGGCGCTGGCCTGGGCGTGATGGCCGTGGGCATTTTGGCCGACAGCCTGTATCATGTGGAACAACCCGACACCCCCGGCTTTATGGTTGAAATCGCCGAAGACAGCGGCAGCGCCGGGGCCGCCCAAGATACGGGGCCGATAATTCCAGACTTTGGCACCGTCATTCCGGCCGCAGACATCGCCGCCGGTGAAAAGGTCGCCAAAAAATGCGTATCCTGCCACAGCTTCGAACAAGGTGGCGCCAACAAAACGGGCCCGAACCTGTGGGGCGTAATGGGCGCCAAACCCGCAGGACGTGGAACAGGTTTTGGGTACTCTGATGCTCTGAAAGCATATGGGGAAACGCATGTATGGGATTACGAAACCATGTATGCCTTCCTGGAAAACCCCAAAGGCGAAGTGCCGGGTACCGCCATGGCCTATGCTGGCTTGCGCAAGTCTGACCAGCGCGTGGCCCTGATCGCTTACCTGCGCAGCCTGGACGCCAACCCCATTCCGGTCCCCGCGCCAAAACCAGCGGAGCCTGAACCCGCCCCAGAAGCTGAAGGCGAAGAGGCTGCGGCGGAAACGGTCGCCGAGTAACATCGACCGCACCACCAGTCCGAACAAAAACGGGGCCGATGGCCCCGTTTTTTTAGTCCAAACTACTCTGTATATTTGTACTCATTATCAGCAGCCTTTTGCATAAAGTCTCTCACCTGATCTTGGCCCACCTTATTGATTTTGAGGTTCCAAAAGTCGTCATCAAGATCTCCATCTTGGCTGTAACTTGTGCACAACCGGCCAATGAAAGCGTACCCTTTTTTATAGTCTTCAAAAAATTGGCTGTAATGATCGGGGAACCGCTCATGCAAAGTTCCCTTCTCCATTTGATTTTTCCAATATGCCTCTTGGCTTTTGAAATAGTCATAAAGTTCGCGCCGGGTGACGACATCATCTTGGTTCTCGTCAACACGATCCATGATAGACTCAAATTCACGGTCTGAAATGTTTCGGTCTTGGTTACCGTCCGCCAAATAAGCCAAGGCTGCAGCCCAACACGGATAATCAAAAGTCATAAATACCCCAATGTCATTACATTTATGATAAGGATAAATTGAATAAATATTTATGTCAAGTTCAGGGCCAGGACAAACCTAATGGCTATGACGCGTTTTCAAGACCGCCTGCCAATCATATTGGCCGCTAGACTGTTGCATCCAGTCTTTTAGCTGATCCTCGCTCAGACTATGTCGCCGCCAAAACGAGCCATTATCGAGGTCTGTGTCCTCGCGTAAAGAACGCTCAGCGTCCCAAGACTCGGTGAAAACCTTTGTCATCTCATCGATGATATCACGGGTGTACGCATTGATGGTGCGATGGTCCATCGGATCCGGGCACCGTGAGCGATAGGCATAGGACTCGGACAAAGCCTGGTCGATCCGATCCTGGGCGGTCTTGGCTTGGGCATCAAAATAACCTTGGATTTCCGAGCGTTTGATCAGCCCCCCATTGGGATTGAGGGTTTCAAAAAACGCGCAGGCTTCCTCATCAGAAATGCCGTCACAGCCATCCGTCTCGGCGTGCTCGGCCAAATAGGTGACCCAGCTTGGAATTCGATCGGAATTTGAAAACAGACCAAACACATCAAATGCCTTTGCAAACATCTTGGGTTTGGCATCCCTCATTTAAACATAAATGTCAAGATCAGTAGCCCGGCAAGCGCTTGATGCTGGTCACCGGCCCCGTCGAGCGATTGATGCGGTCAGCGGCCTCGACAAGGGGCTCAACCGTCACCGTCATGAAATGGGCATTGGCGTGCAGGAAATGTTGATCCGACAGCATAATGCCCACATGCCCCCGCCAAAACACCAGGTCATTGCGCCTGAGGCCGGTGTAATTCGGGCCATAGGCCACCTCTTGGCCCAGGGCCTCCTCTTGCATGTCCGCGTCGCGTGGGCACTCAATGCCACAGGCCAGCAAACTGGCCTGCACAAGCCCCGAACAATCACAGCCCACCGTTGAGCGACCGCCCCAGACATAGGCCGCCCCCAAAAACCGCTGAGCCACGGCCGCGGGGTCGCCTTCAGGCTGGTCAATGGGGCGAAGGGCCTCTGTCAGGACCCACCCCAGCCCCTCGATAAAGGTATAGCGGTCATCGGTCAGCCGGTCATGATTATGCGCCACATAGACCCGAGCATTCAGGTCCAACAGCATACGAATATGCGACTTCACCGACGGCCGTGAAAACACCGGCGTGCGCGCCATTTTGATGCAGTGGTTGGGCTCGTCTTCGGGTGGTGCGCCCAAAGCTTCGGTGCGCACATAGCCCACATAGTCATCGACCTTAGACTGCCCCCAGGCCCAGCCGTTGCTTTCCTCGTAGACATCAAAAGACTCGCCGTACAAAAGTTGACTGACGGCTTCGGCTTCGGGGTCGGCCGCCTTCAGCATCATGGCGGTGGGCAGACGCACCTGCTTCAGGTTGGCATCGGCAAACTGGGGGACCTCGACCTGGCCCTCCAGAACGCGGGCCGCAATGTCCAGCCGCAGGGGCGTGATGCGCGGGTCAAAAATCGGGCTCACGCGGCTTTCTCTTCTGATTGGGGGGCTGGGTGCTTCAACAAGGCGGCCTGCAAGCGATCCGCCAAATCATTGACGTACTGCAGCCCACGCGGCGTACGCCCGACCAAAACATTGCGACGATCGTTTTCATCCCGCAGCCGTTTGACCAAGCCATAGCGCCCCAAACTGTCAAGGGCGCGGGTCACCGCTGGTTTGGAAATGTTCAGGTCAATGGCCAAGCTTTTGACCGTGTGCCGCCCCGGCTGATTATACACCAGCAGCATTAAGGCCAATTGCCGCGCCGACAGATCCGGGGCCTCGTCGCGGACGGTGCCGATCATCACATCGGTCCAGATTGTCAGGGCCTTTTGGATTTCTGATTGCATCGCCGGCCTCCCTCTTGGGTCAGCATGCTTTCCCAATATGGCGGCCTTGTCAATCTGTTGGCGACAATCGTTGGCTTAGCGCGCCCGGGCTTTGATCATTTCAAAGGCCGCGCGCACCGCTTGGAACTCGGCACCCACAGGGTACCCCGGCCGGCCGCGCGGGTTCCAGGCGTAAATATCGAAATGCACCCATGCTTTCGGGGCAAAACGCTGCAGGAACAACGCCGCCATCACCGAACCCGCCTGTACCCCCGCGCCAGCCATGTTACAAATATCAGCAATGGGGCTATCGAGCGTGTTCTTGTATCCCGACCACAGCGGCATCCGCCACAGGGGATCCGCAACGGCACTGGCGCTGGTCATCAGCTCGGCGGCCACATCATCCTGGGCAGTGTAAAAAGGGATCACATCCGGGCCCAGCGCCACCCGCGCCGCCCCCGTCAGGGTGGCGAAATCAAGCGTCAGATCGGGCTTCAGTTCTTCAGCACGGGTCAGGGCGTCAGCCAAGATTAGGCGCCCTTCAGCATCGGTGTTGTCGATCTCGACCGTCAAACCCTTGCGCGACGTGATCACATCGCTGGGCCGGAAGGCCTTGCCGGACACGGCGTTTTCCACTGTGGGCACCAACAGGGTCAAGCGGACCTTCAGATTGGCGGCCATAATCATTTGCGCCAACGCAATGGCATGGGCCGCGCCCCCCATGTCTTTTTTCATCAGACGCATACCCGCAGAGGGCTTCATATCAAGCCCGCCGGTATCAAACACCACGCCCTTACCAACAACGGCGATATGGGGTCCGGATTTGCCCCAGCTCAGCTCAACCAAGCGCGGGGCGCGCTCCGCACCCATCCCCACAGCATGGACCAAGGGGTAGTCTTTGGCCAAAGCGGGGCCCGTCACCTCGGTCACCTTGGCTTTGTGGGTCTTGCCCATGGTTTTGATGGTGTCCGCCAGTTCTATGGGCCCCATATCCATGGCCGGTGTGTTGACCAGATCCCGCGCCAGAACGCTGGCCTCGGCGGTCAGCTGCACCTGATCCGCATCCGCCCCATCGGGCAAGACCAAGCGCGCTGGTGCCCGGTCCGCTTGGCGATAGCGGGTGAACTGATAGCCCCCCAGCGCCCAGGCCAAGCCCACGAGGTCTGCGTTCATGCCCGCAGGCAGTTGGGCCAGGTGATAAACGCCTTCAGGCAGGGATAGGGCCAAAACCCGAAAGACCATGGGATCAGACTCATCACCCACCCCCACCAGCACGCCACCCACACCGGTGTCGGCAGGCAACAACACCGTTTGGCCCGGTTTGCCGGAAAACTTCGCGGCGCGCGCAAAGGCCGCCTGGCCCGCTGGCAAACTGTCCACATGCGCCTCGGCCTCGGCTGGCGTGAGCGCAGTGATGCCAAGAGAGTCAGGGGTGGTAGCGGCAAAACAGGTGCGGGTCATAAAAAAACCTCCGGAAGGTGGAAGACAAGAAGCGTGTCAAAGAGTCTGCCGCTGACTTAGCGAGATTTTCAGCCCTTGGCCAGGGGCCTTGCCACTCGCCTCAACCGGCCCCGACAAAAGCCTGGACAGCGTTTGACAAACCGCCCTAGGCTTTGTGACCAAGGAGAGTTTTATGATGCATCGCCACTGCCTGCCCGCCACTGCTCAACGCCGTTCCCATGGAGGCGTGCCCTTGTCTATGATGGCCCTGATAGTGGGTGGCGTGATGATGGTGGGCTGCGCGAGCCCCCTTGCGCCATCAACCGAGGGCGCCACAGCCGATGCCGGCCCTAGTGCGGATACCGAACTGTTGTCTGAGCGCAAAGATCCCCTGGGCCAGGCGGCCTATTGGGGCAATGTGCTGCAGCGGGACCCCCGGAACGAAGAGGCTGCCGTGAACCTTTCCCGCGCCCTGTTCAGCCTTGGCAAGTTCAAACGTGCCGCCGATGTGGCCGAACAGGCCCTGACCTTCCACCCCCGCAGCGCCGAGTTGCTGCAGATGCAGGGCCGGTCTATGATTGCCATTGGCCGAGGATCCGAGGCCGTGGGGCCTCTGCACCAAGCCAACAAATTGGACTCCAAAAACTGGCGCACCGCCACCGCGCTTGGTGTCGCTTATGATCAGGTGGGGGAATCGGGTCGCGCCCTCGAAGCCCATGCCCGCGCCCTAGGCTTGTCGCCGAACAACCCGGATATCCTCAGCAATATTGGCTATTCTTATGCGCTGGCTGGCGACATTGATAACGCTGTACAGTATATGCGCCAAGCGGCCGAAACGCCCGATGCCACAATGAAAACCCGCCAGAACTTGGCCTATATGCTGTGTTTGGCTGGGCGCTTTGACGAAGCGGAAACCATTGCTCGTCAGGACCTGCCCGCCCAAGCTGCCCGGGATCTGGTGGACAAATTCCGCGCCCAAGCCGCCATCAAGCGCCGCCAACAAAAGGTGCGCTTACCCTAATCCAGCCATAATAAGCACAAAACCGCGCAGGGCGTACCTGGCGCGGTTTTTTTATGTTTGTCGGATGTGGATTAATCCAGATCCTGGACCTTCATGATCACGGGTCCCAAGATGACCACGAACAGAACCGGCAGGAAGAACAAAATCATCGGCACGGTCAGTTTTGGGGGCAGGGCCGCAGCTTTTTTCTCGGCGGCGGCCATGCGCATATCACGGTTTTCCTTGGCCATCACCCGCAAGCTCGAGGCCAGCGGCGTCCCGTAGCGCTCTGATTGGATCAAGGATGTGGCCACCGCTTTGATGCCCGGGTTCGGCGAGCGTCTGGCCAAGTTATCATAGGCCTGGCGGCGATCTTGCAAGTACGAGAGCTCGGCGTTTGTTAGAGCAATTTCTTCGGCCAGAATGGGCGAGCTCGATTGGATCTCGTCGGCAACCTTGGCAAAGGCGGCCTCAATGGACATGCCCGATTCCACACAGATCAACAGCAGGTCGAGCGCATCCGGGAAGCCCTTGACGATTTCCTCTTGGCGCTTTTGAGCCTTATTCGCCAGATAAATGGTCGGCAAGTAAAAGCCGATGCCGGCAAACAGAATGCCAATGCAGACCTTTTGCAGAACACTGAGTTCTAAATTGGCGGGGCCAAACAGATACAACAGACCCACCAGGAAAAACACAAACGGCAAGGCAAAGCGCAAGGTGTAAAACACGTGCACAGGCGTCTGCCCCCGATAGCCCGCTTGCATCAGGCGTTCATTCAGTTTGGGGTCTTCCAGCATACGCTGCAGGTCAAACTTTTCCACCATGCCTTTAAACAGGCCGCTTTCTTGGCGGCGCAGGCGGCGGTCTTGCTCATTGGCCATCGAGGCCCGATTTTGACGGCGCAAAAACTCGCGACGATTGGCCACGGCTTTCATGCGGTCTTTGAACTGATCGCGTTTCAGCATGGGCATCAGCAGGGTGATAACCGTACAGGTGGCCAAGACCGCCGCCGCCAGGGCGACAAGGAATTCTTGGCTCATCAGATTGTTGGCAAGCTCACGAAACATAATCGCCGCCTTAGTATTTGAAGTTGATCATTTTGCGCATCACCATGATGCCCATCACTTCCCAGAACAAACAGCCCAGCAGCATCATTTGACCGCGCGGATCGTGGAACATGGGGTCCATATAGCCTTTGGATGTCATCATCACGAGCAACATCACAATCACAGGCAACGAGCCAATGATCATGGCTGACGCCACGGCCTCGGCGGCCAGGGCTTTTACTTTTTCTCGCAACATTTTTCGGGCGCGCAACACGGCAGACAGGTTGCCCAAAGCCTCGGCCAAATTCCCGCCCGACTTACGCTGAATGGTAATCACGATCCGGAAAAAGTTAGCTTCCGGTGTGGGCATGCGCTCGTACATCCTGTTCAAAGCGGGCTCGATCTCGACGCCCATGGCCAGCGACTCGTTCAAGCGACGGAACTCGCTGCGCACAGGCTCGGGGCTTTCCCGGGCAATGATCTGCAAACATTCCTGCACTGGCAGGCCCGATTTGATCCCGCGGACAATCACGTCCATGGCGTTGGGGAACTCAGCGGTGAACGCCTTCATGCGGCGCTTGCGCAAAAAGTTCAGCACCCAAATTGGCAGACCAAAGGCCACCGTGGCACCAAAAGCCATGGCCAGAAACGGATGAGCCTTGTAGAAAAACATGGCCAGCAGAAAAACCAGCAAGCCCATGCCGGCAAATAGGCCAAAATAGGCAGCGGGGGGCACCTCAAGGCCCGCTTGGGCCACGCGGTCGCTCATGTTGAATTTCTGCGCTTGCTTGCGCCCCTCGGCCATGGCCTTCAGGTCTTTGGCCAGTTTTTTGCGACGGCGCGTGGTCTCGTCATCCGCCCCCTTGCGGCGCAAGCTGGGCCCTCCTGTGGCCACCACGGCATGGGCACGAGATGCAGCTTTGAAGCGGTCTGCCCACTTCAGATCATAAAGCAGCCAGCCAAACCCACCGACCGATACCAAGGCCAGAAGGAAATATAGTGTCAGGTTGCCGTCAAATGCCATGTTTCAGCCTTCCGCGTCTTAGCTTTCCGCAGCGTCCAGGGCCTCGGCCAGTTCTTTTTCCAAGCCAAAGTAACGTGCCCGGTCCCAGAAACGGGGCCGTGCAATCCCGGTCGAGCGATGCTTGCCGATGATCTTGCCATCGGCATCTTCGCCCGAAATGTCGTAAAGGAAGATATCTTGGGTGACGATGACATCGCCCTCCATGCCCAAGACCTCGGTGATATGCGTTATTCGACGCGAGCCATCCCGCAAACGCGCCGCGTGCACGATCACATCAATAGAGCCCACAATCATCTCGCGGATGGTGCGCACCGGCAGCTGGAAGCCGCCCATGGTGATCATGCTTTCCAAACGTGACAAAGCCTCACGCGGGGAGTTTGCGTGCAAGGTGCCCATGGAGCCATCGTGGCCCGTGTTCATGGCTTGCAGCAGGTCAAAGGCCTCGGGTCCGCGCACCTCACCGACAATGATCCGCTCGGGACGCATCCGCAAACAGTTGCGCACCAGGTCCCGCATGGTGACCTGACCTTTGCCCTCCAGGTTCGGTGGACGGGTTTCCAGGCGCACCACGTGGGGCTGTTGCAATTGCAATTCCGCCGCGTCTTCGCAAGTGATCACACGCTCGCCGGGATCAATGAAGGCCGTCAAACAGTTCAACAACGTCGTCTTACCCGAACCAGTTCCGCCCGAGACCAAGATGTTGGTCCGCGAGGCCCCGATGACGCCCAACACACGGGCCCCTTCAGGCGAAATGGATTGGAAATCCACCAGGTCCCGCATGGTCAATTTGTCTCTGCGGAATTTCCGGATGGTCAGGGTGGGCCCCTCAAGCGCCAAGGGCGGCACGATCACGTTCACACGCGAGCCATCAGGCAAGCGGGCGTCACAGATGGGGCTGGATTCATCCACACGCCGGCCCACCTGGCTGACGATGCGTTGGCAAATGTTCATCAACTGATCATTGTCGCGGAAGCGCACATTGGTCAGCTGGACTTTCCCGCCCACCTCGATGAACACACGACCCGAACCATTGACCATGATATCGGCAATGTCATCGCGTGCCAATAAAGGCTCCAGCGGGCCATAGCCCAGAATGTCATTGATGATGTCCTGCAGCAGGTGTTCTTGCTCGGCCACCGACAGGCTGACGTTTTTGATCGAAATGATCTCGGCCACGATGTCGCGGATCTCGTCTGCGGCATCTTGTTGATCCATCGAGGCCAACTGCCCCAGATCAATGGTGTCCAACAGCGCGTTGAAAATCACTGTCTTGGTTTTGTAGTAGGCCTCAGATTGATTTTTATCCACCGACATGGTGGGCCGGTCATTGGCCGCAATCTTGTCGCTGGTGCGCTTGGCCTTAGGGGCAGCCGCGGCTTGGGCCATGGGCGCAATTTTCTGCGCCTGGGCCACTGCTGGCGGCGTAGCCATCTTGGGCTCTGCCATCGACGCCTTCAAGGGGGCGTTCAG
The DNA here is from genome assembly GCA_937138625.1 of uncultured Caulobacteraceae bacterium. Taxonomy (GTDB): domain Bacteria; phylum Pseudomonadota; class Alphaproteobacteria; order Caulobacterales; family Caulobacteraceae; genus CAKZPF01. The sequence continues at coordinate 497,557 of CAKZPF010000004.1, forward strand.
ATCCTGGGCTGGATCCGCGGCTTTTTGTGGCGTTGCGTCACTTGTGCGTTTTCCAAACACTCTGAATTCCCCCGTAGGCTTTTCGCTTAGGACCGCATGAACGAGAACAGCGAGGATTTTGACCCTTTGGTCGCTCCCTCGGACACTTCCCGTTTGGTCAGGGCCGAAGCCAGGTGCAGAATGCCTTCTGCAGCCTTGGACTTGGCGTTGATTTCATACAGCATGTTGCCGTTGTTGGCGGCCACGCCGAACAGTTTCGGATCATAAGGCAGCACCAAGGCAGGCTCGACGCCCAAAGCCTCGGCAAAGTCTTTGACAGGAATTTCCGGGCGATTGACCACGCCCACCTGGTTCAAGACCACTTGTGGTGGCGCATCGTTGGGGCGCGCCGCGCGCACAAGGTCAATCATGTTTTTGGTGTTGCGCAGACTGGCCAGATCCGGTGTCGCCACGATGACCACATCATCGGCGTTCAAAATGGTTTGCTTGACCCACTTTGACCAGGTGTGCGGCAGGTCCAGCACCACAAACGGCACAGTGCCCCGGATTTGTTGGATCACACGCTCATAGACCTCGGGGTCCACTTCGTATTCCTGATCCAGAGTACCAGGGGCGGCAAACAGGCCCAGGCGCTCGGTGCACTTAGACAACAAACGCTCCAGCAGAACCGTATCCACACGATCCGGATTGGTCAGGGCATCCGCAATGCCCTGGTTGGGATCTTGGTTAAAATCTAGACCCGCCGTGCCAAACGACAGGTCCAAGTCGACCAAGGTCGTGTTGGCTTGCAGCTTTTCCGACACCGACCAGGCCATGTTGTGCGCAATGGTCGAGGAGCCCACGCCCCCCTTGGCCCCAATGCACGCCACCACACGCCCAACAAAGGGTGCAGATGGATCGACAAACAGGTTGGAAACCGTACGGATCACATTCAATGGTGTGAACGGCGGCACCAGATATTCACTGACACCCTGCTTCATCAGATCGCGATAGAGCTGAATGTCGTTAACGGCGCCGACCACAATCACCTTGACGCCGGGCTCACACACTTCGGCCAGGGCATCGATTTGATCCAGCAGCACCTGGCCAGACTTCAAGCTCTCGACGATGATCAGCTCGGGCGTAGGGTTAGCGGCAAAGTAATCAACAGCCGATTGCACACCCCCCATTTTCACCGTCACATGGGCCTTGGCCAAGCGACGGTCAGAAGCCGATTGTTGGATGAGGTTGGCCGTTTCCGGCTTTTCACAAAAGGCGTGAATGGCGATGCGTGGCACGGGTTGCTCCCCGAGCTCAGGTTCTTTGGCTTCATCACCAGCCGAGGGAACGGCCATCGGCGACAATGTCATACTGACACCCGATTGCGGGTTCAGCAGATCTTCGGCCACCGAGTCATAATCCTCGTGTTCCATATCCATATGTTCTGGTTGATCTTGGTCTTTATACGCGTGTGCTTTGCTCATGGTCATACCACCTTCTTGGTTTGACACGTGCCGCATTTGCGGCCGTCCCCTTTCTTCAAACTCTACTCGGCGCTGGTGACACCCACTTCAGAGGCCTCAACATTACCGGTGCGATACGCCTCAATGCCCATGACCGCGCGCTCGGCGTTGCCACCGTCCATTGCGCGAGGCTCAACCAAGTCTTGGGGATTTGCGACCATTGCGGCCAAGTTGGCAGCGGTGGCGCACCCAAAGTTGCGACTTGTGACATTGTGGTACGACTTGGTCATGTCATCAAAGCTGCCACACTCCGGGGCTTCAGCTTTGGTGGACATGAAGGTCAGGCTGATACCTGGGTTGGTTTGCCCAGATGCATCGACAATCTCGGCCGAGATGTGGGCGTCATTGACACCACGCTCGCGAAGATAAGCCCGAACGGCCTTGGCGGTTTCATAGGCAATGTCCGCGTTCTCAGCACCAGCCGGCGCGGTCATCATCATTTTGCCCTTGCCCCGTGCCACGTATGTGCGGGCGAACGCATCCAAAGCGGCCTTGGTGTCAGCATCCAACATCCAACCACTGGGCATGACATCCAGGGTCTCTTGGGTTTCGGTGACGGTCACTTCGTAGTGATCCAGCGGGGCCACATCCACGGGACCCGTGGTGTTGTGACCCGTGCCCGCACAGGCCCCCAATGTCAGGGCCAGAGCCAGCGAAACACCGGCCGTTGCCTGCGTGCGAGAAACTGTGCACATCTGTTTAGCCATGGGTTCTTCTCCTTAGTAGCTCTGCCCAGCGGGGCCTTGCCAATCTGGCGCGGTCTCCCCGTCTTTGTAGACTTTGTTCAGCTTGCCCATCAGCAGGGTTTCAGCGTCATCGGCGGCCTGATAGCCATCGGTGGGCGAAACCACTTTGTTGGGATGCGTCGGGTTCACCAAATACGGTGTGACGATGATGGCGAGTTCCGTCTCGCTTTGTTGATAGTCTTTCGAGCGGAACAAAGCTCCCAACACCGGAATGTCTTTCACACCGGGCATGCCGTTCATGGTTTGCTCGAGGCGAGATTGCAAAATCCCGGCGATCACCAAGCTCGAGCCTGACGGCAGCTCAACGGCTGTGTTGGCCCGGCGGGTGGTGAAGGTGGGATTGTCGCCTGTGGTGGCGCCCACATCGCTGACCTCGGTGCTCAGCTTCATCGCAATACGCCCCGCACTCAGGACCGTGGGTGTGAAGCCCAGGCTGACCCCGAAAGGCTTGTATTCAATGATGGCGTTGCCATTTTGATCGAGTGTCGAGAGCACCGGCACTTCGCCACCAGCCAAGAAGTCGGCTTGCTCGCCAGAGATGGCGGTCAAGTTCGGCTCGGCCAAGGTGCGCACCAGACCCAAGGTTTCAAGAGCCTTGATGGCGGTATCCAGTGAACGCAAACCCCCATCCGTATCGGTGTAAGAGGTCGCCACATTGGTGCCCGAGGTCAGACCAGAAACCAAGTTCCCGCCATCATCCAGGCTGAAGCCGCCATTGTTTTGAATGACACTAAAGGCCGTGTCACCCAGGAAGCCAGCAGCAGCAAAGTTAAAGCCCAACTGCTTCAGCAAGGTGCGTTGCATCTCGACGATGCGCACCTTCAGCATGACTTGCTCGGGCCCGGCGATGCTCATGAGATTGACAATCGACGGCTCGGCGTTTGCACCACTGGCACTGGCCATCCACTGACGCGCCAGCAAAACCGCACGATCCGCTTCGGCAGGTGAGGCCACCTGACCCGAGAGAACCAGCGAGCCGTTCAGGGCTTCGGCCTTGATGCCACTGCCGGGGATATAACGACTGAACAGATTGTGCAGGGCATGGGTGTCAAAGCCCACATGCACATCCAGGTTCAGGATCTGTTTGCCCGCAGCATCAAAGAAGACAACATTGGTGTTGGCGCCAGGTGCCGCCCCCATGATGTAAACTTGACGCGGTGAGCGCAGAACCGACTCGACGGCACCGGGGTTGGCCACCAGAACGTCACGGACGTTCACTGGCAGCTCGACGATGGCGGCACGACCGTAAGCAAGGTGCAGGCTTTGGTGGGCTGCATTGCCATAGCCGGTGTCGATTTTCACCGTTTTCATTTCCTCGGGCATGGCCTCGGCTTTGGGCTCCTCTTTCGGAGCTTCGCGTTTCATGCCGTGGGCGCCATCAGCCAAGGCTGTGGTGGTCATTAAACCCAGGGCCGCAGCCAGGCTGGCCGTAAGGCCGGCGGATTTTATGGTGTTGCGAAAGCGTTTCATTGTTGTGCCTCTCGCTCCTTATCAGCTGTTGGACAAACGTCCGGCCCGGATGACGCGCACCCCACCGGCTCCCCCAAGCGCAGAGCCTGGGTTCTTAACGGTTGTTGGATCGTTCACATCTGCCATACTTCTCAGCACCAGACTGATCCGCCCCATCGGCAAGGCCGCTGCCAAAGCTTCCGCCTGTTCGGTGGTAACTTCAAGAGTGGCCGTAGCACCAGGAATGGCAACTTCTTCTTCGCCAGCGGCAGGTTTCTGATCGATGGCCAGAACTTTGATGTTCTGCAGGATGGTATCCGAGACATAGGACTGTTTTTTGCCTGTATCGGTGCGCACATCCACCGTGCTGCTGAGGATCAAATCCACACGGTCACCAGGTAGGATGAACCCGCCCGAGGCGTTATCAACAGACACCGGCATGGCCATGGCTTTTTTGCCAGGGGTCAGCACGGCGGACATCACACCAACGCCGTCAGCTTTGACCAGTTTGTTTTCCAGAACAGGCTCGCCGCGCAAAATGGGCACCCGCACCACAGCGTTGTTCAAGGCGCTGATGGACTGGGGACCGCTGAGGCTGGCCATGGTGGCCGTCGCCGCACCCTGTGCCGACTGCAGCGAACTGGCGGTGCGCAAACGGCCCAACAGGTTCGGATCGCCACCGTCAATGATATAGGCCGCATTCAGGGCCGCTTCGGGCCAGGCCTGCCATGACAGATCGTTAGGCGATACACGCTCGCCCACGTTCAGGTCCCGTGTGGCCACCAGCACCCGTGTGGTGGGGGCTGCGGCCTGTTGGGCCTGCTGAGGTTGCGCCTGCGCGGTTTGCGTGGCGGGCTGGGGCGTGTTATTCCCACCCATCATGTTCATGACCAACATAAAGGCCAAGAACGCCGCCGCCACAGCCGCGATCGTAAAGATGCTTATCCGTAAAATCCGCTCCATATTCCTGCTCCCGAATGCGGCGCACTGGCCGCTTTTCTAGATCTCGCTTTCTAACTCACCCGAAAACCATCAAGACAAGGTTAACGGCGTTAACTCTCGTGTCGTTTTTTTGGCCAAAAAGGATAATGGCCTGAAATTAAATGTTAATTTTTATTAGCGCCCCCATAAACAACGCCACCCCATAGGGGATGCCAGACTGCGGGTTAAAAACTTTTGGTAAGATTTTAGGGCCATTTTTCAGGGGCAATCGCCGCACCAGCAGAATCACCAACGCCAAAACCCCACCACTCAGCGCCACCCAAAGCGCGTAATCCGTGACCCCAGGCCAACCGAACCATAAACTGGCCGCCGCAAACAGTTTCGCATCTCCGCCACCAATGGCCCCCAGCGCAAACAAGCCAAACCCCAACAGCAAAATCGCTGCCCCGGTCAGCAAATGCATCACCAACACAGGCCAGGCCATGCCCGCAAACAGCGCATAAAGCGCAAAACACACCGCCACCGACAGACTGATCCAATTGGGAATTTTATATTGCGCCACATCCGTGGCTGCGGCCGTCGCCATCAACAGCAAAAACACCACCAACAGGATATAGGCCATGATCATCATCCGCGGCAGTGTACGCCGTGGGAATGAAGGAAAGATTGACCGGGACCAGAAAATCAAACGGGTGTCATTTAGCGGTTTCTTAGCCCCTGTTTGCTACCCTGCCCCCCTATGTCAAAGCCTCAGCCGACCGCTGCCGCCCAAGATACAGCCCAAGAGCGCGTGACCTACCTCGAGGCCGTGCGGGGCCTTGCGTGTTTGCAGGTGTTTTTCCTGCATTTGATCTCGGCCTTTTTGCCGCTGCTGGCCTTTGGGGCTGCGGACGAAGGGCTGTTGGGTCGGCTGCATCACTCACCCCTGTTTTTCCTGTTTGATGGCTATACGGCGGTGTATTTGTTTTTTGTGCTCAGTGGGTATGTGCTGACCCGGGCCTTTGACAAACGGCCAGCGTCCCTCAGCATTCTAGCCAGTGCACGCGTCGTGCGATTGGCGGTACCGGTGATGCTCTCGGTGCTGGTCGCCTATGGCATCACCCTGATGTTCGCAGGGGCCAACGCCGAAGCCGGGGCCCTTGTCGGCTCGGAATGGCTACGCACGAACCAAGCCGGTGATCTAAGTGTGGTGGGGGCCTTCAAAGATGCCTTTATCCAAGCACCTTTTGTGGGTTATGGCGGCGCTTCGTTTCTTTATGGCTTTCCGGGACTGGGCGCCCCGCCACCGGCGAGCTTTGCCTATAACGCACCGATGTGGACGCTGAGCATCGAGCTCTATGGCGCCCTGATTGTTTATTTCCTTTGTGCCAGCCGCAAGATCAACAAGGCCCTGTGGTGGGGCGTGTTGCTGGTGCTGGGGTTTGTGTTTTTTAATATGTACATGCTGCCCTTCCTTGTGGGGCACCTGATGGCGCACTATCAGGTGGCCGAGCGCGCGCCCCGCATGCACCCAGTCTTAGGCTGGGGGCTAATCGCGCTCGGGGTCATCTTGTGTGTGCGCGCTGAAGACATCACTTTTGCCGTCTTCAGTTGGGCCGCCCAGCCACAAATCTCCGTCATGCCCCAAGCCACGGCCATGCATATGCAAAAAATCTATGGCGCTTGCCTGATCTTTGTGGGCATTACCCAGGTGCAATGGTTGCGCCACAAGCTCTCTGCACCACGGCTCAGCACACTGGGGGCCTATTCATTCGCCTTGTATCTATGCCATTGGGCTTTCATTTTTGGTCCAGCCTCCGCAGTTTTCGTGCTGGCCGCCAGCACCATCAACATCCCCGTGGCGTCTGGCTTAGCCATCCTTACGGCCATAGGACTGTCGATTGTGGGCACGCACCTGTTCAAACGCATAGATGACCTCGCCGTGTCTTGGGCACGGGTGACAAAACGCAGCCTTTTGGGCCTTCAGGCCCGCCAAGAGCAAGAGAACACGACCTCAACGGCTGCCAGGCCCCAAGCCTAGGCCCTCAACCGCCAAGGCTCACAGCCCAACACACACAAAGCGGCCACTTTGCAGTGCCGCTTTTGATCGTCGCGTTCAGTCAAATTTCAGGCATAAAAAAAGCTGCGCCGAAGCGCAGCTTTTTCATCCGGTGTTCCGGTCTCCGGGCTCTTAGCGAGCAGCAGAAACACTTGAACTTATACCACTGAAGTTTGTGCTCAGGGTTGTACCCAGAGTGGTCAGAGCCGCGATGATCACAACAGCAATCAAAGCCGCAATCAGACCATATTCAATGGCAGTAGCACCTGATTCATCGCCACGCAGGCGAGCCAGAAATTTTTTCATTGGTTTTCTCCTAATCAGTCCTGACAAAGACTTGAAAGTCTTCAAGCCTGCCCATACTGTAACGCAGCACATTTAAGAGAGCATGAATCAAAATCCGTTTTCTTTAGCAAAATTATATACTTAACAAATCATTAAATCCACAGGGCCAATCCACCCCAAGATTATTCCCTATAAGAGCCTTACATAATGACATAAGCAAAAAAAACAGGACGGCTGGTCTTGTGTTTAGACTTTTTTGACGATTCAGCCTTTAAGTGGGACTATGATCGCTGGTGTCCTGTGGTCCGTCGTGCGCTTTGCACGCCACAAGCCGGCACAATGACCAAACTGATGGGAAAGGCAAATTCCATGACCAGCACACTGACATCCAAATTGATCACAGGCGCCAGTTGCCTGACCCTGGCCGTGGCAGCCCTGGGTCTGGTGGCGACACCGGCCCTGGCGGATGGCACCCATGGCGCCAAGCGCCATGCCGTGAACGCCGAGGCCGATAGCAACATTCATGTGCAAATCGACACCTCGAAACTGGTGCGCATCAAGGGTATGCCCACCACCGCCGTCATCGGCAACCCGGCGATTGCGGATGTGCAGCTTCTGGAAGGTGGCATTCTGTTCATTCAGGGCCGTGGCTATGGCTCAACCAATCTGATCGTGCTCGATGGCAATGGCCGCAGCATCATCAACACCACAGTGGCGGTCATCCCCCCTGAAGAAGGCATTGTCGCCATGTACCAAGGCAGCAGCCCCAACAACTATGCTTGTAATCCCCGCTGCACCCGTTACCCCATGCCGGGCGAAGATGGCGATGCCTATGGTGCAGCCTCGACCTCTTATGAAAGCTACGCCGGCCGCGCCCTCAATGGGGGCGGTGGCCAAGGCGCCGGCCGCAACTACTAAGGCCCAGGCTTGATCAACAGCGAAAAGGCGCCCCACGGGGGGCGCCTTTTTTGTATCCCTCCGCGGAATATTGGTGGCTATCTGGTCAATCGCAGATTGGCGATCTTACGGGCAATCACTTTGAAGTTAGACTTCAGCTCATTATCCGACGGCGAATTGAAATACATACTGGGATCAGATGCACAGGCTTCGTACGTGTCTTGCAAAGCGCTTGAATTCACCCTGAACGTGATCGTGTAAATCTGAATGCCCTGAGCCTTGATATTGTCGCACAGCGTAAGCATGCGATCATTGATTTCAGCTTTTGCAGAGTTCTTACTGCTGGTGCCAAGATGCTCTAAGCCCAAATAGCCATATGAATTGTAGTGAGACTTATTGTGATTATCCCACCCGCCCCAGATCTGGTTCTCACCATCCGTCATCATCACCAGAACTTTCCGGGTTTCATCATCATCATAGGCCGCACCTTGAGAAAAAGGCTCACCCGGTGATAAAACAGCCCACCCCCACTTCAAGCCTACAGCCCCGTTGGTTCCTCCGTCATTCCATGTATCCATAGCGTCGATAGCGCTTTCGACACGTGATCGGTCATTTGTCAGCGCCGTTAAGGGCTCTGGACATGACTTGTTGGGACCCGAAGTGTTGGATGGCGTTTCATCGTATGTGTTGACCCCTCCCACATACTTTGCTGCATTCGCTTGACGTTCTGCGGGTGTGGCGTCTTCATCCAGGCCATCATCATAGATGTAATTGTTATCATAGTCATGATCATTACCCTCATGGGGGGGCTCGTCAGGCCACAAATAGGGCACAAACAACGTCTCGACATCCGTGGTGGTCGGCGCGTCATCGGTGACATCATAGCCTGAAGGCCGCGATTCAACACAACCCTTCCACTCCACACCCATCTGATTGAACAGGGTGAAATGGTTGACGCTCCCTTCGCTTTCATCAAAATTTTCGCCATGGCGACTGTTTAGAGCATAAACATCCATCCAGGTTTCGCTAAAGTGCTCATTCTTGATGTTGACCGTGGCCACATAGGGCACAACGCCAACCTTTAGATATTCTGGATAGGTTTGATCTCCAAAAAGAATATCCACCAAAGAATGCGCGGCGCTGCGCAATGATGATATTTTGCTGCCGCCCATGGAACCTGTGTTATCCAACACAAGAGCCACTTCCACGTATTTGGCCTCACGCAACGCCTCGGCATGGGCGCTCACCGTGTCGATGCCGGGTAGTTGAGAAAAAATAACGTGCTGTACGGAAAGACTGGCTGAACCCGTGACATCAGCATCGGTGATTTGGAAATTGTATTCCGTGATCCTATCCTTCAAATCCTCCGGCAGCGACGCCTGCAGAAAAGCATACCCCAGGGCATTGGCCTCTTCTTGGTCTTCAGTGATTTCTCGGGCCACGGCCAACACCGCCGCATCCAAAGCCGATGACAATTGGCGCTTCGAGAGTTCCATATGGGTCAGTTCAATGGACCCGCCCATCAACAAACTCAGTGGCAAGGCCGTGATGGCAAAGATATTGGCCACACCGCCTGCAGAACACCCGAAGAATTTTTTTATGGTTTTGATCATGACGTCGTTTTCCCCTTCGACGTCACCAGTGTCTTATATAGGCAGAAAAATTGCCCAAAAATAATCGATGAGCTTTGGGTTGTATTTCGGCCAAAATCGCCTGGGTTTTGCACGAAATTTCAGCGACTTCATTAAGTCGATATTAAGCCTAATCGGGCATGGTGAAGGCCAATTCTGGGCGCACTTTGACCGCCCATGGCAATGGATACAGGGCATGATGGCATCAAAATTCAGATCCTTCCTGAAGGCCACCAAGGGGGCAGTGGCCGTCGAATTTGCCCTCGTGGCCTTGCCGTTTTTGTTTTTGCTGATGGGCATTCTGCAAATCGGGCTGATCTTTTTTGTGCAAACCGATCTTGATAACGCCTCGGCTGAAGCCCGGCGCTTGATCCGCACCGGCGAGTTTCAAGCCACCTATTCCTCAACGGGAACTGGGGCGGCCTCGGCGTTTGAAACCTTGATTTGCAACAACGCCACCAGCATCCCCAACTGCGCTAACAATCTGGCCGTGGACGTCAGCGTGGCCGCAGATTACAACAATATCACCTACGCCAACCGCATCACAGGGGGCAGCTTTAATGACGCCCTGACCTCGATCGACACGGGCAGTGGCGGCGACATTGTGGTGGTGACAATTTCCTATAAATGGCCGTTGTTTGTGCCGCTGGTGGATCAGATTTTTGCCAGCACCAATAACGGCGAGCGCGTTTTGGTCTCGACCATCGTGTTCCGCAATGAACCGTTTCCTTGGTGATAGGGGCTAGGCCATGTTGATCTCACTCGCCAAATTTGTCTCGCGCTGCCGTCAGCCTCTGCGTCGTTTCTTGGGCGACACCCACGGAGCCCCGGCTGTCGAGTTTGCCCTGGTGGCCCCGGTTATGATCCTATTTTATCTGGGGTGTTCTGAAATTTGCCAGGCCGTGATTGCCAAACGCAAAGTCATCCAAGCGGCTGACTCCATGGCGGACCTGGTGGCGCGCTCCGAGGAAGTCAGTGCCGGTGACGTCAGCGCCATTCGCGCCATTTCCGATGATATCCTCTATCCCCTGCCCTGGACCTTAGGGTCTGGCAACGCGGTTTGCGTACAATATTATCGCAAAAATTCAGGCGGCACGGTGTATTTGGATTGGCAGGATGGCTGCTCGGGCGTCACCACCACAACACCGGCCACCACCTTATTTCCTTCGACAGAGTCCAGCCTGGTGCGCGTGACCATGACCTATCATTACACCTCGGCCGCCACCAGTGTGTTCATGCCCAATGGCCTGAACTTCACCACCACGGCCTTTTATGCGCCAAGGGATTCGGAATACGTCACCTATAACTAAGCCGTTGCGGGGTCACGAACACCCAAGGCCCGCAGCAAACCCAGGGCCTTGGTCTCGGTTTCCTGCCACTCGGCCACAGGGTCAGACAAGGCGGTGATGCCGCCTCCCGCACGAAAGCGCAAATCCCAATCCCCACCCTCACTTTGACGGGCCATCAGGCTGCGGATCAACACATTGCTGTCAAACCGTCCATCAAACCCCGCCCAAAACAGACTGCCGCAATAGGGCCCGCGGCCCGCACCCTCGGCATCGCGAATGATCTCCATGGCGCGGATTTTCGGCGCCCCTGTGATCGACCCGGCCGGAAAGGTGGTTTCCAACACATCCAAGGCCGTCACCCCAGGCCGCAGTCGCCCCCGCACACGGGAGATCAAATGCTGCACATGGGCAAAACGATAAAGGCCCGCGCATTCCGACACCGTCACCTGCCCCGGCACACACCAGCGCGCCAAATCGTTGCGCATCAGGTCGACGATCATGCGGTTTTCCGCCAAGTCTTTTTCGCTGGCCAACAAGGCCTTGGCCAAAGCTTCGTCGTCTTCAGGCGTCTGGCCGCGCGGGGTGGTGCCCTTGATGGGGGCACTTTCGGCCCACCTGTCACCGCCTTCCGGCCAAACCTGAAAAAAGCGCTCAGGCGAATTGCTGACCAGCGCATGCTGCGGCAGGCGAAAATACCCGCCCATGGGCGACGGGCTGTGATGTGACAGATATCGCAACACATCATAGGGATGGCCCGATGCCAACTGGCCTGACCAAGCTCGGCTGAGATTGGCTTGAAACACTTCACCGGCGCAGATATCCGCCACACAGGCCGCCACGGCCTCCTGATAGCATGCTGGGGGCTCAGGGGTCATAGTGGCCCGAACTTCATCCCCTGCGCCCTGCTGGGCGGTTTGTGGGCTATGCGCGAGGCGCTCGGCCACCGTGCGCGCCAATCTGTCCGCCCGCGCTTGGGAATTGCGGGAAAAGACCCAGACCACGCGTTTCTGGTGATCATAAGCCAGGCCATCGCGGTAAACGCCATACACCAGCGCCGGCCAACCCTGAGGGTCTGGGGGCAGGTTTAAGCGCTCGCTGGCGTTGGCGGCCTCATAGCCCATCAACCCCGCCACACCGCCCAGAAACGGCGGCGCGTCGTGGTCGGGAGCGGCATCGGGAAACGACGGATCCGCCAACCAGGTCCGGGCTTGGCGGAAACCTTGCTGCCCATAGAATAGATTTTCAATTTCAATCACATCATCAGGCGGCGGCAACAGAAAGCTCCAGCGCCCAAAGGGCACCGAGCCATCGGCCAACATCAACAGCCCATAGGGCTGATCCGCAAAGCCTGCAAAGGCCGACACCGGGTCGTGCCAGGGCAAAGAGTCAGAAAAAATCGGCGGTGTGTTCAGTGCCACCCTCAGGCCAGCAGATGTTTACGCAGGGCTTCGCTCTCTTCAAAATCGAGGCCGATCACTTCGCGCAAATAGCCATAAACCGTGCCGTGTTTGGCGCGGATGGCATCAAGCGCGGCTTCGATGTAGCGCCGATCCGCCCCCAACAGGGCCACAGCCGCATCCGACGACAGGCTAAAGCCGCGCTCTTCCAGCAGGGCAATGGCCGCCGCCGCCTCGGCCGCAGGATCCACCACCACATGGGTCAGCAAATAATCGGAAATGGCCACTTCGCGGGACACGCCCAGAGCAATCAGCGTCAAGGTGGCGAACAGCCCCACGCGATCTTTGCCCCCTGCCGACAAAATCATCGCCGGCACCAGGCCTTGGGACATATGCTTCAAAAGGCCCGAGAACAGCTCCACATGCCCAGGATCAAAGGGCATATTGGCATAGGTTTCGGTCATGAAAGCTCGGGCGTCTTTTTCGGTCAGCTTGCGTTCGTTTAAAAACCGCTCCAGCAGGTTGCCCTTGGCCGCGAATTTGTCCGAGGTCAGAATCTCCACACCCTTGGTGGGCCATTCCAGCGGCGCCCGCTCGCGCCCGGATGGGGTGCGCAGGTCACAAATCAGCTTGATGCCCAGTGTATCGAGCTTGGCCTTATCGCTGTCTTTGATGTTGTGAAACTGTGGAGCGCGGAACAGCCGGCCCATAGCCAGCTTTTGCCCATCCACCGTGTCATAACCGCCAATATCACGAACATTATCAACACTATCCAGGTGAAGAATTCGGGCGGTCTCGCTCATGTTTTAGGTGTCCTGTCCTGTTTTGTCTGTTCACACTAACCGGAAATGGTCCATCGGCCAAGCCCAGCCCGTGCTGTTTTATTGCGATATCAGATCTTTACTGCTTTTTTGCAAACGATCGAAATTGGACCAGACGCCTTCATCCCCATGCCACTCACCTTGGGTCGCACCTTTAGAATATTCTGTAGCGCGGGCCTCGAAGAAGTTGGCGTGCTCCACCCCGTTCAGAATTTCGGTCAGCCAGGGGATGGGGTGCTTGTCAACACCATACAAGGTCGGCAGCTCCAACTGCCGCAACCGCCAATCGGCGATATAGCGAATGTACTGCTTAATATCCTCGGCCTTCATGCCTTCCACCGGCCCCATTTCAAAGGCCAGGTCAATGAATTTGTCCTCAAGGCCCACGACGTGCTCGCAATTGGCCACGATGTCATCAGCCACGGCCTTGGTCACACAGCCGGTTTCCTTGGCAAAGGCATGGAACAGCTTGATCATGCCTTCGCAGTGCAGGCTTTCATCCCGCACCGACCAACTGACGATCTGGCCCATGCCCTTCATTTTGTTGAAGCGCGGGAAGTTCATCAGCATGGCAAACGAGGCAAACAGCTGCAGCCCCTCGGTAAAGGCGCCAAACATGGCCAGGGTGCGGGCAATGTCGGCTTCGGTCTCAACGCCAAAGGTCTGCATATAATCGTGCTTGTCGCGCATGGCCTCGTATTCCAAAAAGGCCGAAAACTCACTGTCGGGCATGCCGATCGTCTCGAGCAACAAGGCATAGGCCGCGATGTGAATGGTCTCGATATTGGAAAAGGCCGAGAGCATCATTTTCACTTCCGTGGGCTTAAACACCCGCGAATAGCGCTCCATGTAATTGTCGTTCACCTCAACGTCCGATTGGGTGAAAAAGCGGAAAATCTGGGTCAGCAGATTGCGCTCACCATCACTCAGGTTATGGGCCCAGTCTTTGCAATCCTCACCCAGCGGCACCTCTTCTGGCATCCAATGCACCTGTTGCTGGCGCTTCCAAAAATCATAGGCCCACGGATAACGGAACGGCTTATAGGAATGTGACGGCGTCAACAAACCGGGCTTTTGGGCAGATGTTTTTGCTGGGGTGCTCATTTTGAACCTCGTTTATGATTCTACCCCCTCAGCATGCGGCATTTGCCCCCCCAGGTCTAGTGCCCCGCCCTGGGATTTCTACAGGATATAGATTGGCATACGTTTGATGATCAGTTCCCCGTCACGTCAATCTGGCGAATGGTCAAATACGCCTGACCTGATGAAAGAATACTGGTCGTATATTCAACGCGGTAGGTCTGCCCGCCCATGGGCAGGGTGATCTGTTGCGGTTGATTGGCATTGGGGTTGTAAACCCGTGGGGGCTCCACACGTGTCCGGCCGATGGCGCTTTCCATGGCATCACGCAACAGTCCCAGAACCAACGGCTCGGGCAAACCATCAGGCAAGGTGCTGACCTCTAAGCTTGCTGTGACAATATTCTCACCCACCTGCTGTCGGTATCCCGCTGGATAGTTTTCACGCACACTCGCTAAAACCTGAGCCCCATCAACGGCATCGGCCGCGGCCTGTTGCAAGGCAACGTCAGGCCCGGTCACAGGCTCCTCAGGGGCCAGCCCATAGGCTTGGACCAACTGAGATGAGCCAATGCGCAAATCCAAACCCGTATGCGTCAGAGTTTCCGCGTCAGGGTCATTGGGGTTTGCAGAAATCAGATAGATGTATTCTCCGGCCTCTTCAGGCAATTGCCCCACACTGACCATGTCATTCAAATTTGATAATGTTTCGCAAAATTGATTATAGCCAAAAGACCGCACAGGCACCCAAACCAGCTTGCCATCTGTTGTCATCAACGCCACATTCAAATAGCGAACGGGCCCCTCTCCGCTGACAGGGCCGACGGGCGTTGATACCACTGTCTCTCTTGGTGGGGGGGCTGGCGGCTCAGCCTCAGCCTGTCGCTGAATATAAAAGTCCTCAAAGGGTTCCGTGTCATCGACCTCTGCGAGATTTTGAACCCGCGAGTCATACCCTTGTGCCGGTTGCCTGAGCAGGCTGGGATAGATCTCTCGTCGGATTTGCAAATCTTGCTGGCGTTGGCCCGTAAACTGGTAGTCGCGGATTTGATCAGCCCCCAAGCTGACCAAAGTTTCGGCACGGCCATCAGGGGAAAGGAAGAAATATGGATTCCCATCCTGATCTTTGGGCAAGCGATAAATACCCGAGGTATAATCTTCAATCCTACCCAGAGTTAGAACCATTTGCTGTGCAGATCGAGCACGAAACTGGACCCAAATGGCCTCCCCATCTGCATCCTGCATCAAAACACAACCATACCGAAAATACGCAGGGATATCATTCCGCCCCCAAGGGCCAATCACAGGGCTGTATTCAGCACTCCCCGCCATGTTGGTGACGTCTTGGACTTGGTTGACGGCGGAGAGGTCGCCATTAAGGAGTTGGGTTTGCAGGTCTGTGGCGCGTTGGGTTTGGCCGGAGTGTTGGGCCTCGGCGATCAGGGATTGCATGGCCTGGATTTGGGCGGCGTGGGTGCTCAGGAGCGCCCCCAGGTTTTGGCCTGGGCCCGTCATCGCAAGCCGCGCGATCAGCTCGCCGCCCACGCGCACCTCGGCCATCGGTTGGCCATTGTGGCGGGCCGCCATGACCGTATAGATCACGCCCCGCACGGATTGTGTGTGTGGCGCTGGCGTTGTGGTTTGGGTTTGGGGTGTTGAGGCCTGAGGTGGTGGGGTCTGGGG